>NZ_WIEU01000010.1:0-237994 GCF_012276115.1 Rhizobium leguminosarum bv. viciae
CGCGCTCGCTGACCGAGGGCGACTGCCTGATCGAGGTGGTGGAACCCGCCGGCTCCGACACCTTCGCCGTCACCAAGCTCGGCGGCAAATCCGTCGTCGCCCGCCTGCGCGCCGATACCGGCATCGCCCCAGGACAAAACACCCGCCTCGCCTTCAATCTCGACAAGGCCGTGTTCTTCGATCCCAATAGCCAGGCGCGGATCGCGTGAGGGTCAGGCGGCCGTCACGCCGAGCGACACCGGCGCGAAACGCGTCGAAACCGCTTCGACGGTGATCTCGCCGGTGAAGCCCGTCGCCTCCAGCCAGAAGCCGGCGGTGCCGCCCTGCAGCGGCACATTGGTCGGGCCGACGATCCTTGCCGGGCCGTGCACCTTCAGCGAAATGCTGTCGTTCATGAAAGGCAGGCGCTGGCCGCGCTGGTCGAGGGCGCGGATGATGACGCGCGTGCTGTCGCGTTCGCGGGCTTTCAGCGTAAGGCTATCGGCAACCACTTCCAGGGTCGTCGGCAGCGGATCGGCCATCAGCGTCAGGCTGGCCACCGGCTCGCCGCCGATATAACCGGTGAAGGTGCCGTCGATCCATTCGAGACCCCAGGTGCCAAGCTCATCGGCGGTAAAGTGCCGATGGTCGAGCACAACGGGCGGGTGCGGCAGATGCGGGTAGTTCTCGCGGTCCGGACCGATGCGCTTGCTGAGCGAACCATATTGCAGCTCCACCTCGTCGCAGTTGGTCAGGATGATCAGCGGCAGCACGCCGCCGATATTGCGTTCGCCGCGCGCCCAGAAGGTCACCGGCTTCATGACGATCTCCTCGGAAGGGTCGCACTGGCTAATATAGGCGAAAGCTGCGAATTTCGGCTCGCGGAACATGTCCATGACGCCGTGATAGCAGATGCGGTCGCCGGAGCCGAAATCCTTGTGGGTGTTGTAATCGAACATGCACCAGCCGATGGCGCCGGAGATATCGGGATCGCCATAGGCGGCATTCAGCACTTCCAGGTGCCGGCGCACATGCTCGGCCTGACGCTGCTCCTGGTCATAAATCTTCGTCGGGTGCATGTGGCCGTTGAACTCGGTGATGAGGTACGGCACCTTGTGCGACCGTCCGGTATTTTCCTGCTGGGCGCGCAGCGCGGTGCGCGGGCGGTTGGCGCCCGGCAGCTCTTCATTGCCGAGGATGAAGTCGTTCATCGTGTAGACGTCTTCGAGCAGCTCGCTCTCGGTGAGATAACGCACGCCGCCGGTCTGGCGGGTGCTGTCGAGTTCACGGGCGAGGCGATTGGTCTCGGCGTAGAAATCGTGATTATCCTGCGATTCGTTGATGCGCACGCCCCAGATGATGATCGAGGGATGGTTCCAGTCGCGCTCGATCATGCGGCGGACGTTCTCGATCGATTCCTGCTGCCATTCGGCATCGCCGATATGCTGCCAGCCGGGGATCTCCTCGAAAACCAGCAGACCGATTGCGTCGCATCGGTCGAGGAACCATTTCGACTGCGGATAATGCGAGGTGCGGACGATATTGCACTTCAGCACCGTCTTCATGATGTCGGCGTCGCGCTCCTGGGCGGAGCGGCCGGCGGCATAACCGACATAGGGGAAGGCCTGATGACGGTTGAGGCCGCGCAGCTTCAGCGGTTTGGCGTTGAGGAGAAACCCTTCCGGCGTGAATTCGGCGGTGCGGAAGCCGAACCTAGTCGAGACACGGTCGGAGCCGTGTTCGGTCCTGAGCTCGACGGTGACGTCATAGAGCGTGGGATCGGCGATGTCCCAGAGGGCGATGCCGGTGAGGCCGCCAAACGAGAGCGTGGTGCGGCTGCCGATCGTTTCGGTCGCGGCAGTGGCGACCACCGTGCCGTCGGCCTGTTTCAGCGTGGCGGTGACGGTCGCCGAGAAGCTGCGGCCCTCAGGATTGGCGATGTCGACGCGTATGGTCGCCGATTTCTCCGGGCGAAGAACGTCAGTGGTTTCGATCTTGAGATTGCGGATCGAGACCGGGTCGGTGACCTTCAGCCAGACGTCGCGGTAGATGCCGGCATAGGTCAGATAATCGATGCGGCCGCCGAAAGGCGGAATGTCTGGGTTCTCGCTGCCGTCGATCTTGACGGTGACGAGGTTCTCGCCCTTGACGAGCTTGCCGGTGAGGCGGGCCTCGAAGGGGGTGTAGCCGTCTTTATGGGCAATGATTTCTTCGCCGTTCAGATAAACGACGCTGTCGGCCATGGCGGCGTCGAAGACGAGCGAGACCTCGCGGCCCTCGAATTCCGGCAGCCAGCGCAGCACCTTCTGATAGGTGAAGGCGCGCTGATAGCTGGTCTCGTCGAAATAGCTGAAGGGCAGTTCGACGGCGGTATGCGGCAGACTGACCGACTTGGCCGCATCGAAAGCTTCGAGCAAACGCTGGCCGAAGCCCTCATGGAAACTCCAGCCTTCGTTGAAGGAAACGACGGAACGCATTCAGGCTCTCCCGGTTACGGCATCAGGGACGGTACGGCGCCTTTCGGCGCGTGAAAATTGAGTCATGGTATTCCTCCTTGATGCAATGGGTATGTGCGCGGTCAGGCGGTTGAGCCCCAGCGGGCGGTGCAGGTGAGCGTGATGCTGTGCGGGCCTTCGATCTCGGCGTCATGGCGTTCGATCAATTCGACGACGGCATCGATGAAGGCGACGTGGTCGAGGCTCAGCGTGGTGAGGTCGTTGCAATCCCAGGCGGCCATGGCAATGCCGTCCTGGCCGACGATGGCAATATCATCAGGGGTGTTCTTGCCGAGCACCCGGCGGGCCGCATCGCGTGCGCCGATCGCCATGACGTCGTTGCCGCAGATGATGGCGTCGACCTTATCCCGGTGCAGCAGGAGCACGGCTTCCTTGAAGCCGGAATCATAGGAGTAGTCACCGAAGGCCTGTGCCTCGAAAGCAAGTCCGCGCTTGGCTAGCGCATCGACGAACCATTTTCGCCGGAGCTTGTCGATCCAGCTTGAATTGGTGCCGGAGAGGTAGGCAAAACGCTTCTTGCCGTCGCGGACGATCTTATCGATGATCTCGTCGGCCGCCTCAGCGCCGTCGATGCGGATGCTGGAGACGCTTTCGTTGTCGAGCGGCTCGAAGGAGACGATGATCGGCTTCGTCGTATGGAAGATGTCGACCGCATCCTGCATCGACACCATGTCGGAAAAGACGACGACGTGATCGACCTGATAGGTGGAGGCAAGGCGCATCAGCTGCAGCCGGTCGGAATGATCGGCGCAGCAGAGGATGATCGGCAGCAATTGTCTCGCCTGCAGACGGTGGACGAGAAGCTGCTGCTCCTCGGCCTCGCAAGGGTTGCCGATCGCATTGACGACGAGCGCGACAAGCCGCGAACGCTGGTTGTTCAGCGAGCGGGCGATCGCGTTCGGCTGGTAGCCATGTTCACGGGCGACGGCGAGGATGCGGTCGCGCGTCGCGCTGCCGATGCGTGAATCCGGCGAGAAGGCGCGGGAAATGGTGGCGGAGGAGACGCCGGCGAGTTTCGCCAGTTCCTTCGAGGTGATCCGCCGTCTGCTCATACCGCTCATCTTCAGCGCCTATTGGGCGACGATCCTGACGGAAGCGCCGTCGGCCGCTGCCGATTCCTTAATTGCATCCCATAGCCTAGCGAATCTGAGGCCCATTTCAACGGAGCCGGAGTTTTCCATCTTTCCCTCACGAATGGCGAGGAAATTCTTCATAGGGTTGCCGAGAATCTCAGCTTCCTCGCGCGGCTCGGCGGTACGCCCGATACTGATCTCGCGCCAGCCGCCCCAGGCGTCGATGCGGACGATCGCCTTCGAATAGAAGAAGGTGATGTAGGAGGCGCAGCCCGGAGGGCCTTCGCCGGCGGCCGTCAATGTCGCCAGCGCGCCGTTTTTCAGCCGGGCGGAGACGGCGGTGGCGATATCGACCTGTCTGCCGTGGTTGTTCATATAGGCCGACACGCTGTCGAAATCCGAATTGGCGAGCAGGCAGACCGTGTTCATCATATGGGCGCCGGTATCGAACATGAAGCCGCCGCCGGAGATGCCAGGCTGCTGCTTCCAATGGCCGTCGTAGTTGGACGACCAGCTTTCCCAGATCATGCCGGATATGGCGATCAACGCGCCGAATTCGCCGGCGAGGGCCCGCCGGCGCGTGTCGAGCACCAGCGGCGACAGGCCGCCCTGGAAGGCGGTGACGATGGTGACGCCACTCTTTTTCTGCGCAGCGATCAGCCTCTCGGCCTCAGCAACCGTTGTCACCATCGGCTTTTCCAGGAAGAGGTCGAGGCCAGCCTCGGCGACGGCGGTTGCCTGCTCGGCATGGAAGGCGTGCGGGGTCGAGACGTAGACGATGTCGAGTTCGCCCCGGCATTCGGCAAGCATCTGGCGATAATCCTCGAAGCCCTTCGGTTTGGGTGCGCCGGCGGCGAGGCAGACGTCGATCAGGCGCTGGCGCGACGCCGCCGTGGTGTCGGCGAGTGCAGCAAATTCGATCTCGGGCATCTTGACCCAGCTCTCGGCATATTCTGCCGCCTTCAAGCCAGCGCCGATGACGCCGAGGCGCAATTTCTCAGACATGAAATTCCTCCCTGAATACATTGTGCACACGATTACACAAACCATATGGCGATGGCAATATCTAAATAGACAAGGAATATCAGCATATTAAAGCTCACCTTCGATTCTTTTCAAAGACCATCTTGTCAGTGCTAAGAATGCGTGTACATTTTCACAACCGGTGCTGGAGGGCGCCGTGTCTCTACACAAGGGAGGACTTCCGTTGAAGAAAATGGTTCTTGGCGGCCTATGCGCCATTCTGCTGAGCGCGGTTTCGACGCTGGCACAGGCAGAAACAATCCGAATTGCAAACCATGGTCAGGCCGGCATCGACGCGATGAAGTCGACGGTCGAGCGGATCGAAAAGAAATATGGCGTCACCGTCGAGGTCATCGAATATCCGGCACCCGACAAGGACTATCTTACCAAGCTCCTGACCGAGCTCGGCGCCGGCAACGCGCCCGACCTGTTTTCCATCCCGACCACGGCTGCCGTTGCCGACATGGTGGAAGCCGGTTACCTCGCGCCGGTTACCAAGGAGTTCAAGGCTTGGGACGGCTACGCCAACCTCTATGACGTCGCCAAGGAGCTTGCCGTCAGCCCGGATGGCGAAACCTATGTGATGCCGTTCATGCTCGGCATTCAGGAAATCTATTACCGCAAGGACGTTCTCGAAAAAGCCGGCATCTCCACCGAACAGCCGAAGACCTGGCAAGGACTTCTCGACCGCGCGGTCGAGATCAAGCAGAAGACCGGCGCCTACGGCCTGCTCTTCCCGGCCGGCGTCTCCTGGGGAAGCGGCGCCTTCGACGAAGGCTTCCAGCACCTGCTCGTCGGTTCCAAGACGCCGCAGCTCGTCGATGCCGACGGCAAGCTCGATCTCAATGGCGAAGGCATCAAGGATGTCTTCAACGTCTACAAGGAACTGATCGACAAGGATCTGATGCCGACGCAGCCGCTGCTCGGACCTGAGCCCTGGGTCGTGCCGAAGTACCAGATGTTCCCGGAAGGCAAGCTCGCCGCGACCACCTGCGGCTCCTGGTGCTATATTTTCGACTGGGGTCGCGAGAGCAAGAACCCGATCCCTGACGTAACGAAGGTTGTGGGAACCTGGACGGTTCCCGGCCAGAGCAGCGGCCAGTACGTACTTGCCAATCTCGCTGCGCCGTGGGCCGTCAATTCCAAGTCGGCCAATACGGAATTGGCGATCAAGGCGCTGATGGAGATCGGCTCGATCGAGACGCAGGTTTCCTACGCCGCCCGCATCGGCAACATCCCGGCCAGCAAGGATGCGGCTGACAATGCCGAGTTCAAGAAGCTGGCGGAACTGGTTCCGATCCATGCCGCCGCCGGAAACGGCGTGTTTCTGAAACAGGCCTCCGGTTTCGGCACGGTCTCGGAAGGTGTGGCGCGCGCTACCGAAGCGCTGCTGCGCAAGGAAACCGATGCCGCCGGCGCCCAGAAGATCCTTGTCGACTACGTCAAGGAAACGCTCGGCGACGACATGGTCAAGTAAGTTCCGGCACCCTCTCTTCCGCCACGACGGGGACGCGGCGCCAACGCCCGCGTCTTCCCGCTTTCATTCGATAAGCCGGTTCCATCGATAAGGTTTGTGAGCTTCCATGGCCCGAAACTCTCATGAAAAGCGCGCCGAGCGGCAATGGCTGCTGATCCTGCTGCCATCGCTGGTGCTGCTTCTGGCCTTCGTCATCTATCCGGCCCTCTATTCGATCTATCTGAGCTTTACCAATGAAGCGCTGACCGGGGCCGCGGCCCTTCGGCCCCGCTTCGTCGGTCTCAGGAATTACACGCGGCTTTTCAACGACGCGAAGTTCTGGAATTCCCTGTTCGTCACCTTCGTCTTCGTCATCGGTTCAGCGGTGATCGGCCAGTTCGTGCTCGGCCTGATCTCGGCAATTGCGCTGCGCCGGCCGATCCGCTTTCGGCGGGTGTTCTCGTCGATCATCCTGTTGCCGAATGCAGCCCCTGAAGTCGTCGCCGGTTTCATGTGGATCTCAATGCTGGCGGGCGGCGACAATGCCACACTCAGCCGCATTGTCAGTTTTTTCGGCATCACGCCGGCCGACTGGCTGCAGGTCTTCCCGCTGTCGATGATCATCGTTGTCAACACCTGGCGCGGCATCGCCACGGCGATGATCCTGCTGACGGCCGGCCTCAGCACCATTCCGGCGGAGATCTACGAGGCGGCCCGCATGGACGGCGCCACCCCATCGCAGATGTTCCGCCGCATCACCCTGCCGCTGATGATGCCGACGATCCTGCTCTACATGCTGATCTCGGCCGTCTCCACCATCGCCGTCTTCGGCCTCGTCTATGCGCTAACGCGCGGCGGGCCGGGCGGGGCGACCGAGGTCGTCAGCATCTATATCTACAACCAATCCTTCACGGCGTTCCAGCTGGGTTATGGTGCTGCGGTCGCCGTCGTCGCGCTCGTCATCTCGCTGATATTAGGTATCGCCTATGTCCGAGCCATGAAGGTGGAGGTCTGACATGGCCGTCGTTTCCCCGAGCGAAACTGCAAACAAGGGTCGCTCCGACCTCATTGCCTATGCGACACTGTCGCTGATCTCGATCTTCTGCGCCGTGCCCTTCTTCTGGGTGCTGCTCGCCTCGCTCGACGGCAACGCGCAGCTCTTCCTGCATTGGCCGGAGCAATGGACCTTCGCTAACTATATCAGAGTCTTCGCCAAGGAAGACGGGGCGAAGTGGCTGTTCAACTCGCTCTTCGTGGTCGCTAGCGCGACGCTGCTCGTCATGGTGCTTTCAGGGCTCGGCGGTTATGCGCTGTCGCGCACCCGGGCCTGGTGGAAGCTACCCTTCCTCTACGCGATCCTGCTCATCCGGGTGCTGCCGCCGACGGCGCTGGTCGTGCCGCTCTACAAATTCCTGCTGACGCTGAACAATGCGGAAGCAGCAGTGCTCAGGCCGATCTTCGGCAGCTATGCGCGCGACATCATGCGCTGGACCGGCTTCATCGACGGTTATCTCGGGCTGATCCTGGTGCTGGCGACGATGCAATTGCCGCTGGCGCTCTGGATCATGAAGACCTTCTTCGACGGGCTGCCGAGGGACTACGAGGAGGCGGCGCTGATGGATGGAGCGACGCTCATCCAGCGCATCCGCCGGGTGCTGATCCCGCTGGCGCTGCCGGGGCTTACCGCTGCCGGGCTGTTCGCCTTCATGTCGGCCTGGGGCGATTTCCTGCTGCCGCTGATCTTCCTGTCGTCGCCGGAGCTGCAGACGCTGCCGCTCGGTCTTTTCCGCGCCTTCCTGCGCGTCAACGAGATCGATTACGGCCTGCTGACCGCGCTGGCATTCATCTATCTGCTGCCCGCCGTCGTCGCCTTTGGTTTTGCGCGGCGCTTCCTCGTCCAGACGTTTTCGGGCGGCGTGAAGGGCTGAGATCAAGAAAGAGAAACAGATGATCAATCTCAGAAACGTTCGCAAATTCTACGGCGCGCTCGAGGTCATCAAGGGCGTCGACATCACCGTGGAAGACGGCGAATTCGCGGTTTTCGTCGGTCCGTCCGGCTGCGGCAAGTCCACGCTGCTGCGGATGATCGCCGGCCTCGAAGGCATCGACGAGGGCGACCTCATCCTCAACGGCAAACGCATCAACGACGTGCCGCCCGACAAGCGCGGCATCGCCATGGTGTTCCAGTCCTATGCGCTCTATCCGCATATGAGCGTTGCCGAAAACATCGGCTTTTCGCTCAGCTTGAAGAAGGTGCCGGAGGCGGAAATCCGCCGGCAGGTGGAAGCTGTGGCCGAAATCCTGCAGCTCACCGATTACCTCGACCGCCGCCCGGCCGCCCTTTCCGGCGGCCAGCGCCAGCGCGTGGCGATCGGCCGCGCCATCATCAAGAAACCGGCGTTGATCCTGTTCGACGAGCCGCTGTCGAACCTCGATTCGGCGCTGCGCGTGCAGATGCGCGCTGAGCTGCAACGCCTGCACCGCGAGCTGAAGGCGACCGTCGTCTACGTCACCCACGACCAGGTGGAGGCGATGACGATGGCAGACCGCATCGTCGTGCTGAACAAGGGTCTCGTGGCACAGGAGGGCGCGCCGATGTCGCTTTACCATCAGCCGGACAATGAATTCGTCGCGACCTTCATCGGCTCGCCGAAGATGAACATCATTCCCGTCGCCGCGACGCGGCCCATGACCGGCAAGCTGCATCTCGACAGCCCGATCGGGCTTTCGCTCGACCTGGCCGATGCGGACGGCGCGGTGCCGCAGGGCGAGGCCAAGCTCGGCATCCGGCCGGAGCATCTGAAGATCGCAGCCGAGGGCCAGGGACATTTCACCGCCGAGGTCGTCATCGTCGAGCGGCTCGGCGTCGAGACCTACATGACCGTCGGTTCGCAGCAGCAGCCGATCGTGGTGCGCGCCGAAGGCGATATCGCGGTGCGGCCGGGCGACCGCGTGCCGCTGACGGCCGATCCCGCCGCCTGCCACCTGTTCGATTCCGCCGGCCGGGTCATCCGTCCGGCAACCGCCTGACAATTTCGCCCGACACATCAAGACCTAAACATCGAGGCCCAAACATCGAGGAATGCCATGACAATCAAGGTCACCATCTGGAACGAGGGACGCCACGAGCAGCTCCATAAAGAGGTTCAGGAGATCTATCCTGATCGTATCGATGGAGCGATCGCATCAGGCATTGCCCATCCCGATTTCGAAATTCGCCGCGGCACGCTCGATGATCCTGATGAAGGCCTGCCGGACAGCGTGCTCGATGATACCGACGTGCTACTCTGGTGGGGGCATATGGCGCATGAGGAGGTCAGCGACGGGCTGATCGACCGCGTGCAGCAGCGCGTGCTGAAGGGCATGGGTTTGCTGGTGCTGCATTCCGGCCACCATTCCAAGCTCTTCCGCCGGCTGATGGGCACCAATGCCAACCTGTCCTGGCGGGAGACGCCGGAAGGCGACCTGGAGCGCGTCTGGGTGGTCAATCCCTCGCATCCGATCGCCGAGGGGCTGCCGCCCTATTTCGAGGTCAATGCCTCGGAAATGTATGGCGAGCCCTTCGATATTCCGCAGCCGGACGAGCTGGTGTTCATTTCCTGGTATTCCGGCGGCGAGGTGTTCCGCAGCGGCTGCACCTTCCAGCGCGGGCGTGGGCGCATCTTCTTCTTTAGCCCCGGCCACGAGACCTATCCGATCTATCACGACAAGACCGTGCACAAGGTGATCTCGAACGGCGTCCGCTGGGCAAAGCAGAAACACACCGATGGCCGCATCCTGGAAAACTGGCACCGGGCCGAGCCGCTGCACGGCCGCCCCGACAAAGCGAAGGCCTGATCTATGGATATTGTGCGCCGGTCGTCTTGAGATAGATCGAATAGACCGAACGCGTCGCAGTGATGAAGAGCCGGTTTTTCTTGGGGCCGCCGAAGGTGAGGTTGGACACCGTCTGCGGCACCCTGATCTTGCCGAGCAGCGCTCCCTCGGGTGAAAAGCAGTGCACGCCGTCGGAGGCACTCGTCCAGAGATTGCCGGCGACATCGAAACGGAAACCGTCGGGATGACCGACCTCGAGGCTGCAGAAATAGCGGCTGTTGGCAAGCGCCCTGCCGTCGATGACGTCGAAAACGCGGATATGGCGCGGCACGTCATGTTTTGCGGAGCCGGAATCGGCAATATAAAGCTTCGTCTCATCAGGCGAGAAGGCAAGGCCGTTCGGCTGGATGAAATCCTCGACGACGGCGTCGACCGCGCCGCTTGCGGGGTCGATCCGGTAGACGTTGCGCGTCGGCTGTTCGGGCTCGGCCTTGTGGCCCTCGTAATCCGACAGGATGCCGTACGTCGGATCGGTGAACCAGATCCCGCCGTCGGAGGGCACGACGACGTCGTTCGGCGAGTTCAACCGCTTGCCCTGGTAGCTGTCGGCGAGAACGGTGATCGTGCCGTCCGTCTCGGTGCGGGTGACACGGCGGCCGCCATGTTCGCAGGAGACCAACCGGCCCTGCCGGTCACGGGTATTGCCATTGACGTAGTTGGAGGGCGAGCGGAAGACGGAGACCGTCCCATCCGGTGTCCAGCGCATCATGCGTTCATTCGGGATATCGCTCCAGAGAAGGCAGTTCAGGTCGGAAAACCAGACCGGGCCTTCCGTCCAGCGGCAGCCGGAGTAAAGCTCCTCAAGGGCGGCGCTGCCGATGACCATTGCACCGAAGCGTTCGTCGCGGATGTCGTAAAGCGGATTGTCGCCCATGCCGGTTTCCTCCCTGAATGCTGCCGTTCTTTTCCTAGCGGCAAAAACCTGGAGGTGCCAGAGCCCGGCGATGGAAATGCCGGACTCCGGTTTCGTCAGAGAGCCGCGACCGGATGCGGCGAGCCGTCGTAAGCGCCCCAGATCGACTGGTCGAAGCAGATGACCGAGCCGGTCATCAGACCGGATTCGCAAGACGACAGGTAAGCGCAGGCGCGCGCCACCTCGTGCGGATCGACGAGGCGGCCGAAGGGCTGGCTTGCCGCCGCCTTCTCCAGCCAGTCGGCGGGGGCATCGTGATATTCACGCTGGATCCGGTCCTCGCCTTCGGAGGCCATCCAACCGATGTTCAGGCCGTTGACGCGGATGCGGTTGCGCAGCAGCGCGTAGGCGGTATTCTTCGTCAGCGTTTCCAGCGCGCCCTTGGAGGCGCAATAGGCGGCGATGAAGGGCTGGCCGGCTTTGGCCGACATCGAGCCGATATTGACGACCGTACCCTCGATCTTTTCGCGGCGCATGACCTTCACCGCCTCCTGCATCAGGAAAAACGGCGCGCGAACATTGACGGCGAACATGGCGTCGAAGAGTTCCGGGCTGGTATCGAGAATGGTGCCGCGATCGGTGATGGCGGCGGCATTGACCAGCGCGTCGACGCGGCCGAAGGTCTCGTCACAGGCGCGCACGACATTCTGTGCATCCTCGACCTTGCCGAGGTCGGCTTTGACGTAGACGATCCTGGCGCCGGTCGCAGCCGAAATCTCCGCCGCCTTCGCCTTGCCCTTGGTTTCGTTGCGGCCGCAGATGACGATGCCCTTTGCACCGCGTTCGGCGAAGAGACGGGCAATGGTTGCACCCAATCCTTGCGTGCCGCCGGTGACGATGGCGATCTTGCCGTCGAGGCGGCCGTGCTCTGTGCTCATGAGGTTCCTCCTTTGTGATGACGTACGAATGGTCTCCCGCGGGTGCGAGAGGCTTATGTCAGTGCGGATGCCCCCTCATCCGCCCTACGGGCACCTTTGCCTGGGTTGAGCCACCGGTCTCAACCCGTCCTTCGGACCCCCGCTGGGGAGAAGAGATTCGCGGCAACGTCTCGATTTCCCCTTCTCCCCTCGGGGAGAAGGTGCCCGTAGGGCGGATGAGGGGGCTCCAGCCTCCAAATCAGCTCAGCTTCTTCTGCGCCTGCTCGGCAAGTGCTGCCGTAAAGGCTTCATCGCTCCAGCCTTCCCGCAGCGCTTCATGCATCAGCTGCGCCTGTGTCTTCGGCGCCAGTCCGCCGAGCGGCGGGTCGCGGTCGAGGTTGGTCGGGAAGGAATAGCCCTCGGCGCAGGCGGCGACGGCGTTGGCGATTTCGTCAGGCGAGAGCCTGCCCTGCAGGGCCTTCAAGGCGGGAAACAGCCTGGCGCTCATCCTCTCGCGGTTGACGGTTTCCATTGCCCGGCCGAAGGCGGAGGAGACCTGCAGGAGGTTGGCGACACGCTTGATGTCGGCCGAGCGGTTGGTGCCGGCGGCATGGAAGAGGGCGGGATTGAAGAAGACGACGTCGCCTTTTTCGAGCGGCAGCTGGACATGGTTGGTCTCGAAATAATCCCGGAACTCCTGCCGCTTCAGCGCGAGATAGCCCGGCACATAGGTCTGGCTGTGCGGCAGGAAGAGCGTCGGGCCGCTTTCGAGCGGCATGTCGCAATGGGCAACCGCACCCTGCAATGTCAGTACCGGCGAGAGCCGGTGCACATGCGCCGGGAACTGCTCGATCACCTTTGAGGACTGAAAGCCGAGATGGTAGTCGCGATGCGCCGACTGCGCCGAACCGCCCGGATTGACTCGGTTGACCTGCGCCGTCATCTGGTAGCTCGGGCCGAGCCAGGCTTCGCTGGCCAGCGCGATGATGACGTTGCCGTAATATTCGGCGAAATTTGCCGGATCGGCGAGGCAATGTTTTTCCAGCGAATTCCAGATACGGTCGTTGGCGCCAGGCTTGGCGAAGTGGTCGCCGCCGCCGGTCGCGGTGCGATGCTGTTCCTCGATGATCGCATCGAAGATCGTGCTGGCGCGGTCGATGATGCCGGTGTCTTCGTAGGCGCGCTTGAACACGACGACACCAGGACCCTCGCCGAAAGCGTCGCAGATTTCCGCCAACATGGCGCGTCGGGCTTCTGGCGTCGCGGCCGCCGTCATCACCTTGCGGCTGTCATAGATCAGCACGTTTTTTTCGACCGCAGACGCCGAGGGGTAATCGGCAAGCGTGGTCGTCTTTTCCGCAAGGGCGCGAAACTCATCGAGATCGCAGGCGTCTTCGCTCAGCCAGACGCGGTCGGCGCGCAGTTTCTGCTGGTTGTCGGTTTTCATGGGGGGCTCCTCCCTCTTTCCAATGGAGGCACTATACGCCGCGATGCCAGGTGATATAGATCAGAAATCCATCAAAAAACCATCAGGCCGATCGCATGGCACACCTCTTTCTCGTCAAGGATATCGCCTTCCAGGCAGGGCTCAGCACCGCGACCGTCGACCGGGTGCTGAACGGCAGGCCGGGTGTGCGCCGGCAGACCGAGATGCGGGTGAAGGCGGCGATCGCGGAGCTGGAGAAGCAGCAAGCCGGGGCGATGGGCGGCGGCCGCATGCTGGCGATCGATATCGTCATGGAGACGCCGCAGCGTTTCAGCGATGCGGTGCGGGCCGCCTTCGAGGCGGAGATGGCGACCTTCCTGCCGGATGTTTTTCGCTGCCGGTTCCATTTTGCCGAGGTGATGAAGCCGGCCGAACTGGTGCAGCTTCTCGATCGCATCCGGCTGCGTGGCACGCACGGCATCGTGCTCAAGGCGGCTGACGTCGCCGAGGTGGCTGCCGCCGTCGCGCGGGCGGATGCGGCCGGCATTCCCGTCGTGACGCTGGTGACCGACCTGCCGAATTCGGCCCGCATCGCCTATGCCGGCGCCGACAACCGGGCGGCGGGAGAGACCGCCGCCCATCTGATCGGCGAATTCCTCGGGGCTGGCGGCGGCAAGGTGCTGGTAACGCTGTCGAGCGGGCGGTTCCGTGGCGAGGAGGAGCGCGAAATCGGCTTTCGTCGCGTCATCCGCGGCCGTTATCCCGACATCGGCATTACCGAAATCAGCGAGGGGCACGGCACCGATGCTGCGACGGGAACGCTTGCCGCGGCAGCGCTTGCGGCCGACCCCGCCATCAACGCCGTCTATTCGATCGGTGGCGGCAACCGGGCGGTGCTGGCGGCCTTCGACACGGCCAAACGTCCCGTGCGCGTCTTCGTCGCCCATGATCTCGATGCGGATAATCGCGCCCTGCTTGCTGCGCGTCGGATCGGCTTCGTGCTGCATCATGATCTCAGAACCGATGCGCGTTCGGCCTTCCGGGCGATCATGAGCCGGGCGACTGCCTTGCCGCGCGCGGTTACGCCCACGCTTTCATCAGTCGAAATCATCACGCCCTACAATATGCCCGCGGCCGATTGAGCCAATTGACTTCCTTCGATGCCGAATTCGGGCTACAGCTTTGAAGCGAGTATAGGTGAGCGGCATGGATTACAGCGACGTCAGCACGATTGCAGCCTGGATCACGGAGCAGGGACTGAAAGGCGCTTCAGAGGCCGAGTTGATGACCGGTTTCTGCTCGGCTTGCCGGGACGCCGGCCTGCCGCTCGACCGTGGTCTGGCGCTGATGGATACGCTGCATCCGGTGCATGAGGGCCGCGCCTTCCGCTGGGACAGCGTCGAGGAAGTCGAGACCGAATTCGAATATGGTCCGACGATCTCGGGCGAAGCGGCGTCGAACTGGCAGCGTTCGGCCTTCTATCATCTTTGGTCTCGCAACGAGCGGGAGATACGCCGGCGTCTTGGCTTCGGCGATCCGATCGATTTCTCCATGCTCGATACGATCGCTGAAGCCGGTCACACCGACTATGTGGCGATGATGCATCGTTTTTCCGAGGCCGGCACGATCGGCGAGATGGATTGCTTCTTCTCGCATTTCGCGACGAAACATCCGGAGGGCTTTTCCGATCACGACCTCGCCATCCTGCGCAAGCTGGTGCCGGTGTTGGGGCTGGCGATCAAATGCATCGCGCTCGGGCGTATCGCCCGCACCATCGCCGAGGTCTATCTCGGCGAGGACGCCGCGCGCCAGGTGATGGAAGGCAAGATCAGCCGCGGCAAATCGGAGCGGATTTCCGCGGCACTCTGGTTTTCCGACCTGCTGAACTACACCAAAATTTCCGACAGCGTGCCGCCGGAGGAGATCATCCCGCTGCTCAACGACTATAGCGAGGCGGTGATCACGGCGATCCACGAGTCCGGCGGCAACGTGCTGAAGCTGATCGGCGACGGTGTGCTCGCCATCTTCAAGGGTGCGGTGCCGGCGGAGACATGTCGTGCGGCGCTGAGCGCCGAATCGCTGCTGCGGGAAAAGCTGACCACGCTGAATGCTGTGCGTGCGACCGACGGCCGGGCGACGACCGACGTCTATATCGGCCTGCATATCGGCGACGTCTTCTACGGCAATATCGGCAGCCAGGACCGGTTGGACTTCACCGTCATCGGACCTGCCGTCAACGAGGTCAGCCGCATCGCCTCGATCTGCCGCTCGGTCGATCTCAACGTCTTGATGTCCTCCGATTTCGCCGCCGCGATACCGGAGGAGGAGCGCGCATCACTCGCCTGCATCGGGCGTTATGTGTTGCGCGGCGTGCAGCGCGCGCAGGAACTGTATACTCTCGACAGCGCCCGGCTGAACGGCTGAGTTCCCGACTGAAAAGGCTATCGCAGCAGACCCTGGCCGCCGTCGATCCAGATCGGCGTACCGGTGATGTGTCGGGCGCGGTCGGAGGCGAGGAAAAGGATGGTTTCGGCGACGTCCTCGCTCTTGCCTGCCTTGCCGCCGGCAATCGGGATGTCGCCCTCAGGCCAGATGACCGGAACCTCCGTCTCCTCGCGATGGCGGCTGTCGGTATTCGCGCCGATATTGGTCTCGATCTCGCCGGGGCAGACGGCATTGACGCGGATGCCGTGCCGACCGAGTTCGAGGGCGAGCTGCTGGACCATGGCGACCTGGCCCGCCTTGGTTGCGGTGTAGGCGGTGGCGCCCGGTGTGGTAAAGGTACGGGTGCCGTTGATCGAAGAGACGACGATGATCGACCCGCCATGGCGCTTCAGATGCGGAACCGTCAGATGCAGGGTCAGATAGGTGCCGCGCAGATTGACGGCGATGGTCGTGTCCCATTCATCCGGCCTCAGATCGTCGATCGGTGCCCAGACACCGTTGATCCCAGCATTGGCGACAACGATGTCGAGGCCGTCGAAGGTGTCGGTCAGTTGCGCGACGGCGTCCCGCATTTGAGGTTCGTCGCTGGTATCTGCCGTCAGCGGGATCGAATGGCCGCCGGCGGCCTTGATCTCGGCGCAAGTTTTTTCGACCTCGTCGGCGGTGCGGCTCAATGCTGCGACCTTTGCACCCTCGGCAGCGAGCCGCAACGCGGCCGCTTTGCCGATGCCGGAACCGGCGCCTGTCACCAATGCGATCTTTCCCTTCAGCTCCATGGGCGGCCTCTCCTTGCGGTTTTGCCGACATGCCAACTATTCGGCGCGGCAATTGGTTCCGGAAGGAGGCGGGCCGTCGCGGTTATCTGAGAAGCGTTTGCTTCAACGCCCATCTCTCCGGTCCGTGGACGGCGGCAAAGAGCAGACCGGCGAGGAAGGTAAAGTGATCGATGAAGAAGCCGAATTCGGCCTGGTTCTGCTGCCAATGGGACGGGCCGTGGAAGGCGAAAGCGAGGAAGATCACATAGATGCCCGCGAGCAGGCTGGCCTCGGTGAAGAAGGCCCCTGATATGAAAGCGAGTGCCAGCGCGATCTCGAAGAAGGCGGCGACCCAGGCAAGGAATGTCGCCATCGGAAAGCCGGCAGCAGTGATATAGCCCGCCGTTGCGCCGATATCGGCGAACTTGAAGCCGGCGGCCATGAAGAAGACGAAGCTGAAGATGATGCGGGCGACGATGATTGCGATTGCTCTGGCCATCCTGAAATCTCCTCTTTGAGTTTCCATTATGACGGAGGAGCCCCCCGATATCCTACACGGTGAATGAAAAAGGGCCGCTTGCGTGAACCTATCACTTTGAATTGCGCACAATCCTTTCCGAAAATCGGTTCCGATTTTCGGGGTTATGCGCTCTCACCATTCGGCGAAGCTGCCGTCGGCATGCCGCCAGATCGGGTTGCGCCAGCGGTGGCCCTCCTTGGCGCGCTCGATGACATAGGCCTCGTCGACCTCGATGCCGAGACCCGGACCCTGCGGTATCGAGACGAAACCATCGGCATAGTGGAACACCTCCTTGTTGGAGATGTAGTCGAGGATGTCGTTGCCCTTGTTGTAGTGGATGCCGAGGCTCTGTTCCTGGATGAAGGCATTGTAGCTGACGGCATCGACCTGCAGGCAGGCGGCAAGCGCGATCGGACCCAGCGGGCAATGCGGCGCCAGCGCCACGTCATAGGCCTCGGCCATGGCTGCGATCTTGCGGCATTCGGTGATGCCGCCGGCATGAGAGAGGTCCGGCTGGATGATGTCGACGTAGCCATCGGACAGAACCTGCTTGAAGTCCCAGCGCGAAAAGAGCCGTTCACCCAGCGCAATCGGCGTCGAGGTGTGGTTGACGATATCGCGTAGCGCTTCCTTGTTTTCGGAAAGCACCGGCTCTTCGATGAACATCAGCTTGTAGGGATCGAGCTCCTTGGCGAGGACCTTGGCCATCGGCTTGTGGACGCGGCCGTGGAAATCGACGCCGATGCCGATATGCGGGCCGATCGCCTCGCGGATGATGGCGATGGTCTCGACCGCCTTCTCCACCTTTTCGTTGGTGTCGACGATCTGCATTTCCTCGCAGCCATTGAGCTTGATCGCCTTGAAACCGCGGGCCACCACTTCCTTGGCATTGTTGGCGACATCCGAGGGACGGTCGCCGCCGATCCAGGAATAGACTTTGATGCGATCACGGAGCTGGCCGCCGAGCAGGGAATGGATCGGCTGGCCGAGCGCCTTGCCCTTGATGTCCCACAGCGCCTGGTCGATGCCCGAGATTGCGCTCATGTGGACGGCGCCGCCGCGATAGAAGCCGCCGCGATACATCACGGTCCAGTGGTCTTCGATCAGGAAAGGATCCTTGCCGATCAGGTAGTCTTCCAGCTCATGGACGGCGGCCTGAACGGTGAGCGCACGGCCTTCGACGACCGGCTCGCCCCAGCCGACGATACCTTCATCGGTTTCGACCTTCAAAAACAGCCAGCGCGGGGGAACGATATAGGTGGTGAGCTTGGTGATCTTCATCGCTGTTCTTTCAGTCTCTTCCCGGGTTTGCGATCGGCGGCACGTCCGCAGATTTGTCGTGATCGGTCATTTCGTTCTGCCGATCGCTTTTTCGGCGGCGGCAAGATCGCGCACCGCAAGATCGAGCATGCGGTTGGCGCATTCGCGGGCGCCAGCCTTGTCGCGCATGCGCAGGGCCTCGACCAGCTGGCCGTGAACGAGCACCGCATCCTCGCGGTTCTCGACGCCGATATTGGAGGCATGCAGCGCATATTTCAGCGCCGCGTGAATGGCGCTCGACAGGCGGCGGAAGACTTGATTGTGGCTGGCGGTGAGCAGCACCGTGTGGAACATGACGTCGGCATCGGTGAAGCTTTCCGGGTCGCGGGCGCTGTCGCGCATCTGCCGCCAGGCATTGTCGAGATCGGCGATCTCCTGGGCGCTGGCGCGCTCGGCGGCATATTCGGCGGCTGCCGGCTCGATGGTGCGGCGGGCTTCGAGAATGCAGCCGAGCAGGTCGAAATCCTTGATATAGGGACCCATCCATTCAAGCACGTCAGCGTCGAGGATGTTCCAGTCGTCCTTATCGCAGACGGTGGTTCCGATGCGCGGCTTGCCGCGGACAAGGCCTTTGGATTCCAGCACTTTCAGCGATTCGCGAATGACGGTGCGGCTGACGCCGTAGAGTTCGCAGAGATCGTTCTCGCGCGGCAGCGGCGAGCCCGCGGGATAGCGGTCCGCACAAATATCCTGAGCGATCGCCGCCGTGACGTTGCGGCGTACGCGCGGGCGGCGCTCGATGCGGCGGCTTTCGGCCCCGCTCTGTCGCTCGATTGTTTCCAACTCACCTCTCCGCTCTGTCTCGCGCGCTAGGCAACCGAACCTGATTATCCGAATTCGATCCGCTTTGCGACGCTTCCTCCCGGCATCTCGTCAATAATCCTATTATTCCAATCATCATACATTGGCAATTGACTGGTATGATGATTTATCATAATTCATTGGACGTTGCCTGGGAGGCAGCGCTCGGTTTTTGAGAGTTTAGGGAGAGAGACATGCGCTTGTTCAAAGCAGCCATTCTGGCTGGCACTTTCGCCATTCTGGCAGCCGGCTCGGCATTTTCCGCGGACGTCAAGATAGGGTTTATCGTCAAGCAGCCTGAGGAGCCTTGGTTCCAGGACGAATGGAAATTCGCCGACCAAGCCGCCAAGGAAAAAGGCTTCACCGTCGTCAAGATCGGTGCCGAAGACGGCGAGAAGGTTCAGTCGGCGATCGATAATCTCGGCGCCCAGGGTGCGCAGGGCTTCATCATCTGCACGCCCGACGTCAAACTCGGCCCCGGCATCGTCGCCAAGGCCGAAGCCAACCAGCTGAAGCTGATGACGGTCGACGACCGCCTCGTCAGCGCCGATGGCAAGCCGCTGGAAGACGTGCCGCATATGGGCATTTCAGCCACCAAGATCGGCGACACCGTCGGCCAGGCGATCGTCGACGAAATCAAGAAGCGCGGCTGGGACATGAAGAATGTCGGCGCCGTGCGGGTCTCCTATGACCAGCTGCCAACGGCCGTCGACCGCGTCGATGGTGCGATCTCGGTGCTGAAGTCCGCCGGCTTCCCGGCCGAAAACATCTATGATGCGCCGCAGGCGAAGACGGATACGGAAGCAGCGCTCAACGCGGCGACCACCGTTCTCAACAAACATGCCGACGTGAAATACTGGGTCGCCTTCGGCCTCAACGACGAAGCCGTCCTCGGCGCCGTCCGTGCTTCCGAATCGGTCGGCATTCCGGCGGCCAACGTCATCGGTGTCGGCATCGGCGGGGCGGAATCGGCGATCAACGAGTTCAAGAAGCCGGCGGCGACTGGCTTCTTCGGCACCGTCATCATCTCGCCGAAGCGTCACGGCTATGAGACGGCGCTCAACATGTATGACTGGATCGCCAACGACAAGGAGCCGGCAAAGCTGATGCTGACCTCGGGTTCCCTAGCACTGCGCGACGATTATGAAAAGGTCCGCAAGGATCTTGGCATCGAGTGATCGTCCTTCCAAGATGATATCGTCCGGCGGCCGCTCAGCGCGCCGCTGGCTCTTCTCGGCGGAGCGATGATGGCTTTCCTCGAATTCAGCAATATCTCCAAGGGTTATCCCGGCGTGCAGGCGCTGGCGAATGTGTCCTTCACTGTCGAGAAGGGTGCCGTCCACGGCCTGATGGGTGAAAACGGCGCCGGTAAATCGACGCTGATCCGGGTACTGTCAGGCGATCAGGCCGCCGATGGCGGCAGCATCCTCATTGATGGCGAGGAGCAGAAATATGCGTCTGTCCGTGACGCCTTCCATGCCGGTGTCATCGTCATCCATCAGGAACTGCAACTCGTTCCGGAGCTGACGGTCGCCGAAAATCTCTGGCTCGGACGCTTTCCGGCCAAGGGCGGCGTCATCCATTCGAAGGCGCTGATCGAGACGGTGCGGTCGAAGCTCGAGGAGATCGGCATCGATGTCGATCCGTCGGCCAAGGTCGCCTCGCTTTCGATCGGTGCGCGGCAGATGGTCGAGATCGCCAAGGCCGTCATGCTCGATGCGCGGGTGATCGCGTTGGACGAGCCAACCTCCTCGCTTTCCTCGCGTGAAAGCGAAATCCTGTTTTCACTCATCGACAGGTTGAAGGCGCAGGGAACGGTCATTCTCTACGTCTCCCATCGTCTCGACGAGATCTTTCGTCTTTGCGACAGCCTGACGGTGCTGCGCGACGGCAAGCTTGCCGCCCACCATCCTCAGATCGCCGAAACCACGCGCGAGCAGATCATCTCGGAAATGGTCGGACGTGAGATCAGCAATGTCTGGGGATGGCGCGAACGTCCGCTCGGCGACGTTCGGCTGGAGGTCAAGGGCCTGTCGGGGCCGAGGCTGCGCCATCCGATCAGCTTTTCCGTCCGCCAGGGCGAAATCCTCGGTTTCTTCGGCCTGATCGGCGCCGGCCGCAGCGAGATGGCGCGGCTGCTTTACGGCGCCGACACTAGGCATCAAGGGCAGGTGACGATCGACGGCGTTGCCGTTTCGCCGAACAATCCGAAAGCGGCAATCAATGCCGGCATGGTGCTCTGCCCCGAGGACCGCAAGTTCGACGGCATCGTCCAGGGACGATCGATCGAGGAGAATATTGCGATCTCGTCGCGCCGGCATTTTTCGCCCTTCGGCATTCTGAGTCCGAGACAAGAGGCGGCGCTGGCAGATCGGTTCATCGCCAAGCTTCGGGTGCGGACGCCGTCGCGCAAGCAGGACATCATCAACCTCTCGGGCGGCAACCAGCAAAAGGTCATTCTCGGCCGCTGGCTGTCCGAGCAGGGGATCAAGGTGCTGGTCATCGACGAGCCGACGCGCGGCATCGATGTCGGGGCGAAGTCGGAAATCTACGAAATTCTTTACGAGCTTGCGGCCGGCGGCATGGCGATCGTGGTCATATCCAGCGAGTTGCCCGAAGTCATGGGCATCTCCGATCGCATCATGGTGATGTGCCAGGGCAGGGTGGCGGCCAACGTCGCCCGCCAGGACTTCGACGAGCGCAGCATCCTGACGGCAGCGCTTCCCGACAAGAACGCCGCAGGCACTATTTAGGACCAGGAATACGGACGATGATTTCGTTGAAAAAAATTCTTCTCGGCGAACAGGGGCTGGTGGTGATCTTTGCTGCCGCCTTCGTGATCGTCTCGCTCTTCGTTCCGAACTTCCTGACCGAGCGAAACATGCTGGGGCTGCTGCAGTCGGTCGTCACGATCGGCATCGTCGCCTGCACGATGATGTTCTGCCTGGCGTCGCGCGATTTCGACCTTTCGGTCGGATCGATCGTCGCCTTCTCCGGCATGATCGCGGTGATGGTCTCGAATGCGACGGGCTCCATTCCCGTCGGGCTGCTCGCCGCCCTGCTGTGCGGCGCCGTCGTCGGTTTCGTCAATGGTATCGTCATCGCGCGCTTTCGCATCAATGCACTGATCACCACGCTTGCGACCATGCAGATCGTGCGCGGGCTGGCGCTGATCGCGTCCGATGGCCGCGCCGTCGGCATCAACGATCCCGCCTTCTACCAGCTTGCCCTGTCGCGCTTCCTGACCGTGCCGACGCCGATCTGGATCATGCTGATGCTTTTCATCCTCTTCGGTTTCGTGCTCAATCGCACCGTCTTCGGCAAGAACACCCTGGCGATCGGCGGCAATCCCGAGGCCTCGCGGCTTGCCGGCGTCAATGTCGTCAACATGCGCATCTGGATCTTTGCGCTGCAGGGGCTCGTCTGCGGCATTGCCGGCATCCTGCTTGCCTCGCGCATCACCTCCGGCCAGCCGAATGCGGCGACGGGGCTTGAGCTTTCGGTGATTTCGGCCTGCGTTCTCGGCGGCGTCTCGCTGGCCGGCGGCCGGGCGGCGATGAGCGGCGTCATTGTCGGCGTGCTGATCATGGGCATCGCCGAAAACGTCATGAACCTCTTGAATATCCAGGCGTTCTATCAGTATGTGGTCCGTGGGCTGATCCTGCTGATCGCAGTGTTGCTCGACAATTTGAGGTCTTCGGCTGCGGGACGGCGCGGATGAACCAGGGACAAATCGGCGATGACATCGAACTGAGGCACGGCGATCTCGCCGTCCGGGTCAGCCGTCGGGGTGCGGCCGTCACCGCCGCGACCTATCGAGGCATCCCCTTTCTCGTGGCGGCCGGCGGTCCTGAAGGAATGATGGCGAATTTCGCGATGGTGCCGTTCGGCAACCGCGTTGAAGGCAACGCCATGTCCTTTGCCGGATACGACTATGCCTTCCAGCCGAATACTTCCGATCCGCTCTATCGGCACGGCGACGGCTGGCTCAGCCTCTGGCAGCTTGAAGATGTCAGCGCGGAGCATGCGCAATTCTGCTTTTCCCGGGGCGCCGACAGGGTTTCACCTTATGCCTATCTCACCCGGCAGGAGATCCGTCTCGCCGGCGATGCTCTGGTGCTGACACTTTCCGTGGAAAACCGCGGCGAAACCGCTCTTCCCTTCGGGCTCGGTCAACATCCCTTCTTCGCGCGCACGCCAAAGACGCGACTGACGATTGCGGCCGATCGCTATTGGAGCGAGCGGCCGGACCATCTGCCGGAGATGCCTGGCCCTTTGCCGGACTATTTCGATTTCAGATCCGAAAAGCTTTTGCCGCAGAGATGGATGAACAATGCCTTCGAGGGCTGGAATGGGCGGGCTGCGATCGTCTGGCCGGAACTTGGAATTCAGGCGGCGCTGGAAGCCGACGGTGCGCTCGATCGCTTCATGCTGTATATGCCGGTCAGCCGGAGCGACTTCTTCTGCCTCGAGCCGATGAGCCACCTGCCGAACGGCCATCACCTGCCTGATTTCGGTGGGCTCGCGCCGCTTGTGCCGGGGGAGGCTCTTGCCGGCACGGTGACGATCCTGATGTCGGCGCTGCCGGTTTACCGGGAGGAGGGATAAATGAGCGGCCGCCTGCAAGGCAAGAACATCCTGATAACAGGTGCTGCGCAGGGTATCGGCCTTGCGATCGCAAAGGCTTTCATGCGGGAGGATGCTGCCGTCTTTCTCGTCGATCGCGATGCGGCGCTGCTGGTGCAGGCGGCAAAAGAGCTTCAGAGCGGCGGCGGCCGGCTTGGTTATCTGCCGGCAGATATTACCGATGCCGGAACGATCACCACATTGGTCGCTCAGGCGAATGAAGAAATCGGACAGCTGAACGCGCTCGTCAACAATGCCGGGGTCAATGTCTTTGCCGAACCGCTCGAGACGACGGACGAGGAATGGAACCGCTGCTTCGACATCAATCTGAAGGGCGCATGGAATTGCTGCAAGGCGGTGCTGCCGGGCCTGATCGAACAGGGCGGCGGTGTCATCCTCAACATCGCATCGACGCACGCTTTCACCATCATCCCGCATACATTTCCCTATCCGTTGGCAAAACACGCCCTGCTCGGAATGACGAAATCCTTGGGGCTCGAATATGCCGCCCGCAATATCCGCGTGAACGCGCTGGCGCCGGGCTATGTCTCGACGCAGAAGGTGATCGATTACTGGAACGGCTTCCCTGATCCGGAGGCGGCAAAGGCCGAGACGATGAAACTGCATCCCGGCGGACGCATCGCGAACCCGGAGGAGATCGCCATGGCGGCTGTTTTCATGATTTCTGACGAGTGCCCGTTCATCAATGCCGCCTGCCTGACAATCGACGGCGGCCTCAGCGTCCTGCAGCATCCCGTTTGAACGGGTTTCGACCCCGCTATTTTTACATGCCTGTCGTCTTCTCGGGATAGAGCATTATATTGCCCATCGGGAAGGCTGGCGCCCCGCCGCTTTCTGAAAACCCAATCGAAAACAGGAGGACGGCATGCAGATCAATCGCACGGCTTCGGCCCATTGGACGGGTGGCCTCAAGGACGGCAAAGGCCTGATCTCGACGCAGAGCAGCGCCCTGAAGGACTATCCCTACGGCTTTGCAAGCCGCTTCGAAGGCATCCCCGGCACCAACCCTGAAGAGCTGATCGGTGCCGCCCATGCCGGCTGCTTCACGATGGCGCTGTCGTTGATCCTCGGTGAAGCCGGCTTTACCGCCGAGCATATGGAAACCTCCGCCAAGGTGACGCTCGAAAGCGTTGAGGGCGGTTTTGCTATTACCGCCATCCATCTCTCGCTCTCCGGCCGTATTCCCGGTGCCGATGAAGCGACCTTCACCGAACTCGCCAACAAGGCGAAAGCCGGCTGCCCGGTTTCCAAGGCTCTCGCCTCCGTTCCGATCACACTCGACGTCAAGGTCGCCTGATTCCTGTTGCCTCAACGGAGTGCCGCGCGCTTCTGCGTCGCGGCACTTTCAGTCTCCTGCTGCCTCATGGCCCTCGAGGCGTTTCGCCCAATCCTCGATTCTCCCGCTTTGGAGCCGGCGAGCAGCATAGTCGCGCCAGCTTGAAGCCAGGCGATCAAGCGCCGCTATCCCGGCGAGTTCGTCGCGATTGAACGGATCGATGTAAAAATATCCGCCAGATGCGGGCGATGCTCCACTCCGGCGTGGATCGCTCAACCAGCGTCAGACCGTTCCTGGGCTCGACGTTGCCGGGCTGCAGCACGCGATAATACCATCCCGTTCGCCCCGATGATTGCACGTCGCGCGCCATCGTCTTCCTGCCGAAGCGCTCGTTCAGGCGCCAGCAGGGTTGCCGGCCCTGGCTGACTTCGACGATGGCCGATCCCAGCCTGAAAACATCGCCGATCGCCACGTCGTTTTCGGTGAGGCCGGCGGTGGAGAGGTTCTCACCGAACGCACCTGGCGAAGACAACAACGGGTGCTGCCCGATGTCTTGCGCCCATTCGGCGTAGTGTTCATGGGGATAGTGGTGCACTGCCTTTTCAGGGCCGCCGTGTTTTGCGGTGTCGCCCTGCATGTCTCCGCTGAAACCTGTCTGCGAAAGCTCGACTGCCCGCTGAACCTCGAATTTCGCAATCCCGCTTGGGGTTCCACGGGCTCCAAGCGGTGCGACCGGCCCGACCCGAAGACTGAGAAGCGGCAAGACCGTCATGAGCGAGCCTCCAGCCCGTCAAGCCAATCACGGAGCATCAGCCGCGCGGCCTCTCTAAGACGCGGTCCATATTTCCGTGCATCCTGCCTCAGTGAGGAGGGATTGACCTTCGCGGTTGCGAGTTCGACCGCATGGCCGACCAGCCACCGCTCGAATCTCTTATCGGTCTCCGCTTCGGGATGAAACTGCAATCCGAGAATGTTCGAACCGATCGAGAAAGCCTGCTGCTCCACGAGATCGGAAGAGGCGAGGTCTACTGCTCCGAGCGGAAGCGAATAGGTATCTCCATGCCAATGCAGGACGGCGACATCCTTGAGGCGCCTGAGGGGGCTCGATCGCCCTGCCTCGGTCAACGCCAGCTTGGAAAAGCCGATCTCCTTGATGCCTGTGGGAAAGACCCTCTCTCCGAGGGCGGCTGCGATCAATTGCGCACCAAG
This sequence comes from Rhizobium leguminosarum bv. viciae, assembly GCF_012276115.1. Classification (GTDB taxonomy): domain Bacteria; phylum Pseudomonadota; class Alphaproteobacteria; order Rhizobiales; family Rhizobiaceae; genus Rhizobium; species Rhizobium leguminosarum_T. The sequence goes on from NZ_WIEU01000010.1 coordinate 26,093, forward strand.
GCAAATGCCGAGCGTCGGCAGCCCGGCCGACAGACGTGCGCGAACGAAGTCCATTTCGGTGCCGAGAAACGGGTAGGCGCCGTCATAAACGCCGATCGGGCCGCCAAGGATGATCAGGAGGTCAGGCGAGCACGGATCGCCTTTGCAGAAATCCATGTCGCCGACATCGCTGTAGCGGATCGTGTATCCGGAGGCCGTCAAGGGTTCAGCGAAGGATCCCAGGTCTTCAAAGTGCACATGACGCAGGATGAGAGCCGTCTTGTTCATGCTTGCCTCCGAAGGCCCGTTGACGGCGCCGATAGCTCGCGTCTGTCTTGTGCGCCCTTGATCCGCCGGCATCGCCCGCCAGCGCTACCTGTTGCGCATGTGCGATCAATGAGGGTAATTCTGTTCATGTTCTTTCTCTTCATTCGCCTGGAGGGGAGAATGCCGGTTCGTCGATGGCAGTCGGCGAACCGGCTCGGCGATTACTTGGCCGGCTCGACCTTGCCGGGAAGGCTCAGATTGCCGGAAGCGACCTTGAAGACATTACTGACGCAGAGCAGCGGCGCATGCAGGTTGCCATTGACCTTGAGGCCTGCTGTCACGCCGTCGAAGGACGCTCCCTTGATGCCGTTGATCAGCGACAGGGGTATCTCGACGTCGACGGTGTCGCCCTTGAAATTCGTCGGATAGTCCGGGCTGTCGATCAGGAGCGGTACGCCCGGCCATGTCTTCGGCACTTTGGGTTTTGCTCCATCGGGAATGTCGATCACCTTCAGACCGGCGCCGCAGGCCTCGTCTTTTGCCAGCACCACCCAATGCGGATGCCAGACGTGCTTGTTCTTGCCGCCGTTCGCGGCATCGTCGAAATCGGGATGGAAGGTCACGGCGAGAGCGACGATGCCCTGGCTTTTCTCAAAGCCGATTTCGCCGCTGTCGAGGGTCGTCGGCCAGACATAGGCATAGACGCTGGAGCCCTCGAACTTGCCCGTTGCATCGGGCTTGTCCTTGCCCGCCTCGCCGCGCACCCACGTGGTGAACAGGGCGGTATCGCCCTTCGTGGTGATCTTCGTTTCGACGATGTCGAAGGACGCCTGGACAACCTCGTTCGGTGCGGCTTCAACGGAATGCGCATAGGCTGTTTCAAGATACGGCAAGGCCGTTCCGGCGACGACGAGCGTCCCGGTCAATAGTTTCCGAAGCATTGGCTTGTCTTCCTTTCGTTTTGCCTGGAGGGTCTGAATTATCCCGTTTCGAATGTTTCCCAGGTGGCAGCCCGGGAAGAGGGATCGGCTAGTTCGTGGTCGCGGCAATCGACACGGAGCTCCCGCTGGCCGAACGACGCGTTCACGAAATGACAGTGATGAGGCCTTTCCTCATCCGCATGGACGAAGGGGGCAAAGTACCGGCAGGTCACGCACATCCGCTGGACCGGGATCGCATCCTTTTCCTGAAGGTGGCGGATCATCTTCACCAGCGTGATCAGCAATTGCTGCTGCTCGCCGTCATCGAGGGAGCCAATTGCCTGCTCGGCGAGCTGGCCTTCCGTATCGTGCCGGAGTGCAGCGAGGCCAGCCGGGGTCAGGTGGACCCCGATCGAGCGGCGGTCACCTTGTCCCGCCCGCTTCTCCACATGCCCTTTCTTTCCAAGCGCGTTGATCGAATCCGTCGCGGTCGGCTGAGAGACGCCGAGATGGGCGGCGATCTCCTTGACGTCAAGCCCGCCTTTGCGCCCTTCCAGCAGCGTCAGGATCGCCAGCTGGGTGGGGTTGAGGCCGATCGCCTTTGCTCTCTCCCATTCGTCGACGCGCATTGCCATCGCCAGGCGCGAGAGGCCCTCGCGGATGCGGTAGTTTAGAGACAAAGGGTTCTTCGGCGTTTCCATGCGCCCAATATACATAGGACTCCTAAATATTCAAGATGAGTTGAATGAAAATGGCGAGACGTTGACAAATGACGTCTGATATTTTACGACTGACGAAATTCACAAATCGTCAGTCGTAACTCGAGGTATCGAAACTCATGAACGACATTGCGGAAAATACGCTCGACGTCACGCGGCAGGAGAATGTGACCCGCATTCTCGACGCGGCCGAGCGGCTGTTTCGGCACTATGGCTACAGCAAGACGACGGTGGCCGACATTGCCCGCGATCTCGGCATGTCGCCAGCCAATATTTATCGTTTCTTCGCCTCCAAAGTCGAAATTCACCAGGCGCTCTGCGGGCGCATGCTCGCCACCGCTTATCAAATTGCCTACGACATTCGCCATCAGCCGATCAGTGCCAGCGAGCGGCTGCGCCGCTATGTCGAGACCCAGCATCAGTTGACGCTCGATCTGATGCTGGATGAGATGAAGGTGCACGAGATGATCGTGGTCGCCATCGAGCGCGACTGGCATGTTATCGAAAAGCATATGGATCGTGTTCATGATCTCATTGCCGAAATTATCGCCGAAGGCATTGCAGCCGGGGAATTCGCCGAGCAGGACCCGGTGGTTGCCTCGCGCTGCTTTGGTGCTGCGACGAACACTCTCTGCCATCCGCAAATGGTGGCGCAATGTCTTGCCAAAACGAACCGCGCAAGCGTCGACGAGCTGATCAGTTATGTGATCAGGGCGCTGAAGAAATAATGGACGGCAGCCGCCACCGAAACCCCAAACGATCCAGGAGTGCGAAAGATGTTTTCGCTCAAGACGCTCAGCCATCGCATGCCGTCCGTCGCCAGTCTCATGCTCTTCGGCGCCATCGGCATCGGCGTTTCCGCCTGCTCGGAAGAGAAGGCTGAGGTCAAGCAAGTCATCCGGCCGGTGAAGGTCGTCGAGATCGCCAAGGCCGGCGACACCCGCAAGCTCGACTATTCGGGCTCGGTCAAGGCGCGTACGGAAATGAACCTCGGATTTCGCGTCGCCGGCAAGATCACCGAACGCCTCGTCGATATCGGCGACAAGGTGAAGCCGGGCGACGTGCTCGCTCGGATGGACTCCACCGATTACCAGCTGGCGGTCAAGACGGCGGAAGCCAATCTCGCAGCCGCTGAAAAAGGCGTGGAAACCGCCGATCTCGTGAACAAGCGCAATCAGCAGCTGTTCGACAAGAATGTTTCGCCGAAATCCCAGCTGGAGCAAGCGTCGCTCAGTTACGATCAGGCCGTTTCAAGCCGCGATGCCGCCGTCTCGGCGCTCGATCAGGCGAAGAACCAAGTAAGTTATGCGGAGCTGAAGGCCGATCACAACGGGATTGTCACGATGATCAATGCCGATGTCGGCCAGGTCGTTGCGTCGGGCACTCCCGTCGTCGCCGTTGCCGTCGACGGCGAAAAGGAAGTGCAGATCGCCGTTCCGGAAAATGACATTGCCGAATTCAAGCCGGGCAAGACAGTCAAGGCAAGCTTCTGGGCCGACGACAGGCTGGTGCTCGACGGCAAGGTGCGCGAGGTTTCCGGAAGCGCCGACCAGCAGTCGCGTACCTTTGCGGTCCGCGTGAGCCTGCCGAACGATCCGCTCGTCTTGCTCGGCATGACGGCGACGATCGAGGCCGACGTCAGCAATGGCAACAGCTATGTCTCGATCCCGCTCAGCGCACTGGCTGAAAAGGACGGCAAGCAGATGGTCTGGACCGTCGACCGCGACACGGCGACCGTGCATGGCCGCGACATCAAGGTCGCCGATTTCACCGGAGATGGCGTGCATGTGACCGAGGGTCTCGATACCGGCGATCTCGTCGTTTCGGCCGGCACGCAGTTCATGAGCGAAAACCTGAAGGTGAAGGTGCCGGACCAGCAGTCGGCCCTGGCTGCCACGGACCAGACCGTCCGCTGAACGCGCCATAGGATAGGGAACAAGACCATGGACGCCACCACCAACGAAAAGCGGCCCTTCAATCTGTCGCGCTGGGCGATCGGACATCCGAGCATCGCCCGCTTCCTCTTCGGGCTGATCATCATCACCGGCGTGCTCGGGCTGATGCGCATGGGCCAGCGCGAGGATCCCGAATTCACCTTCCGCGTCATGGTCGTTCAGGCGATCTGGCCAGGTGCTTCCATTCAGGAAATGGAAGATCAGGTCGTCAACAAGATCGAGCGCAAGCTGCAGGAAACGCCGCATATCGACTGGGTCAAGTCCTATACGCGAGCAGGCAGCGCGATCATCACCCTGCAGGTCAAGGGAGACACGAATTCGGAAGAAGTGGCCGATGCCTTCTATCAGGTGCGCAAGAAGGTCGGCGACATCTCCAGCGAGCTGCCGCAGGGCCTGCTCGGCCCCTATTTCAACGACGAGTTCGGCGACACCTTCATCACGCTGCATTCGATCAGCGGCGACGGCTATTCCTACCCGGAACTGAAGAAATTCGCGATCCAGGCGCGCGACATGCTGCTGACGACGCCGGGCGTCGAGAAAGCCGTCATCATCGGCGACCAGCCTGAGAAGATCTATATCGACGTCTCGTCGAAGGCGCTCGCCGAGCGCGGCCTGACGATCCTCGATCTGCAGAACGCCATCAAGGGCCAGAACAATGTCGATCCGGCCGGCTCGGTCGATACCGGCCTGCGCTCGGTGCGCATATCGGTCGAAGGCGACGTGAAGAAGGCGGCCGATATCCGCGAACTACGCCTTCGCGCCGGCGGCCAGGTGACGCGCCTTGGCGATATCGCCACCGTCAGTTCCGGTCTCGAAGATCCCTACCAGCGCAAGTACCGTTTCAACGGCCACGACAGCGTTCAGGTCGGCGTGGTGATGGCCAAGGGCTTCAATGTGACCGATGTCGGCAAGGGCGTGGAGGCGACGTATCAGCGCTTCGAGGAGGCGCTGCCCTACGGCGTCGCCGTCGATCAGATCGCCAACCAGCCCGACGTGGTGACGGATGCGGTCAGCGAATTCATGCATGCGCTCGGCGAAGCTCTCATCATCGTGCTGGTCGTCTCGTTCGTGTCGATCGGCTGGCGATCGGGCCTCGTCATCGCCATCGCCATTCCGCTGGTGCTCGCCGCCACTTTTGCGCTGATGTACGAACTCGGCATCGACCTGCAGCGCATCTCGCTCGGCGCGCTGATCATCGCGCTCGGCCTGCTCGTCGACGATGCGATGATCGTCGTCGAGATGATGGAGCGAAAGCTGGAGGAGGGGCTCGTCAAGATCGAAGCGGCAAGCTTTGCCTATTCCTCGACCGCCTTCCCAATGCTGACGGGCACGCTGATCACCACGGCCGGCTTCATTCCCGTCGGCTTCGCCGCCTCGACGGCCGGCGAATATGTGCGGTCGCTGTTCTATGTCGTCGGCATCGCGCTTGTCACCTCGTGGTTCGTCGCGGTCTACTTCACGCCGTGGCTCGGCTATATGATCCTCAAGCAGCGCCATCACGCCGGCGAGCATCACGATGCCTTCGACACCGGCTTCTACCGCCGGCTGCGCGGCACGGTCGGCTGGGCGGTGCGCCACCGGGTCATCGTGCTGCTGCTGACGCTCGGCACCTTCGTTACTAGCCTTTGGGCCTTCCAGTTCATTCCGCAGAATTTCTTCCCGCAATCATCGCGGCCGGAAATCCTCGTCGATCTCTGGCTGCCCGAGGGCACCAGCATCAAGGAAGTCGAGGTACAGGCAAAGGCGCTCGAAGCCAAGATGATGGATGATCCCGACAAGCGGTTCATCGCTACCTATATCGGCGAAGGCGCGCCGCGCTTCTTCCTGCCGCTCGACCAGCAGTTGCGCAATCCGAACTTCGCCCAGCTGCTCGTCATGGCCAATGACGAACCGGCACGCGAGCGGCTGATCGTCAAGCTGCGGACGATCCTTGCGGAAGACTTCCCCGACATTCGCGGCAAGGTCGACCGCCTCTTCCTCGGTCCGCCGACCGGCTGGCCGGTGCAGATGCGCGTCATGGGGCCTGACCGCCAGGAAGTCAGGGAGATCGCCGATCAGGTAAAGGCGCGCTTCCAGGCCAATCCGATGCTCGGCGCCATCCATGACGACTGGCTGGAAGAGGTGCCGGGGATGAAGCTGGTGATCGACCAGGACCGCGCCCGGGCACTCGGCGTCACCTCGCAGCGCGTGCGCCAGATGCTGCAGACCGCCATGTCGGGCACTGCGCTCGACGACTTCCGCGACGGCGAGGAGACGGTCTCGATCGTCGCCCGCGAGCCGGATGCCAGCCGTTCGCTGTTGTCAGCGGTCAACTCGGTCTATGTGCCGACGGATTTCGGCGGCTTCGTGCCGGTCTCGCAGGTTGCCAAGGTCGTGCCCGTCATAGAGCAGGGCATCGAATGGCGGCGCAACCGCCTGCCGACGATCACCGTGCGCGCCACGCTGCCTGACGATGTGCAGGCGAACGACGTGGTGATGAAGATGTATGCCGACATGAAGGACCTGCGCGACAGCCTGCCTGCCGGCTACAATGTCGAAATCCAGGGCGGCGCCGAGGACGCGGCGGAAAGCCAGATGTCGATCGCCGCCAAGGCGCCGATCATGCTCGCCGTCATCATCGTGCTGCTGATGGTGCAGCTGCAGCATTTCGGCAAGGCGATGCTGGTGCTCGCCACCGGTCCGCTCGGGATCATCGGTGCGGCGGCCGCATTGCTGATCAGCGGCGCGCCCTTCGGCTTCGTGGCGATCCTCGGCGTCATCGCGCTGCTCGGCATCATCATGCGCAATTCGATCATCCTGGTCGACCAGATCGACCAGGATATCAAGGCCGGCATGCACCGGCAGGAGGCGATCGTCGGCGCGGCCGTGCGGCGTTTCCGGCCGATCATGCTGACGGCGCTGACCGCCGTGCTGGCGCTGATCCCGATCTCGCGCGGTGTCTTCTGGGGTCCGCTCGCCTACGCGATGATGGGCGGCATCCTGGTTGCGACCGTGCTTACCATTCTGGTTCTGCCCGCCGGTTACGCCCTTTTCTTCGGCCGCGAGCCGAAGACAAAGGACGAGCCAGGCCAGCATGCCGACGCCATCCAGGAAGAGGCGGATGACAGACGTCCGCCGGCGTTGGCAGCAGAGTGAGGACGGCGCGGCGAAAGCCGCGCCGTTTTCCTTGCAGGTCAAAGCTTCCTCATCAAAGCGCGTCGCTGCCGTCTTGGAGTTGCGCGCCGATTCCATTGCCGCCTCGAAAAAGCTAAGCTGCGAAAGCATGCCGGGAGACCAACCGCGATCCCGGCCTCAGCGACGAGGCAGCGCACGACCATGGCCGATTACCATCTGGAAGCAAGCTGGAGCCCGATCGAGGGCAGTTTCGGGCGCCTCACCTTCACGCTTTTCAATCTTTCGACCGAGCCGCTGTCCGGCTTCTTGCTCGCCTATACGTCAGAGACGCGGGTTGCCGACAAACATGTCTGCGACGGCGGCAGCCTCAAGCGACAGGTCGCGCATTTCCACGAATTCCTGCCGCCCCAAGACCTGAGCGTGCCGCCCGGCGGGCGCTGGCGGTTCAGCGTCGAGGGGCTGACCAGGGCGCCGAAACATATGACATCGGGCGTCAAATCGGCCTATCTGACACTTGGCGACGGACGCCACGTTCCTGTTGGTTTCGGCGATCTCATGCTCGAAGGCCGGGATGGTGGCGTGGCGCCGCCGCTTCTGCCGCCGGGCCGGGCCGAGGAACCTTATTCGCTGCTGCCTTGGCCGCTGGCGCTCGGGCTGAAGGCGGGAGAGCTGCCGGTCGTCCTTTATCCGGCCGAGCGGACGCGGCCTGATGCGGTCAAGGCGCTCTCGCTGGTTCTTGCGCTTTACCAGCGGCTTTATCCGGCCGACAATATGCCGTTTTCCCTCAGTGCTGTCGAAGGCGGGCGGGCCATTCGTTTCGTCACCGAATCGTCGATCGCCGCCTTTGCTTACGAATTGCGTTTTACCGCGCATGAGATCGTGCTTTCGAGTGCGGATGCGGCCGGGCGGCATTACGGGCTGATCAGCCTGGCGCAACTGCTGCACGGCGCCCGCGCCGATCGAGAGCGCTTCAAATTCCCCAATTTCGGCACGATCGCCGACCAGCCGCGTTATGACTGGCGCGGCTGCCATCTCGATGTGTCCAGGCAATTCTATCCGGTGGCAGACGTCGTGCGGCTGATCGATATTCTCGCTTGGAACAAGCTCAACATCTTCCACTGGCATCTGACGGATGACGAAGCGTGGCGGCTGGAGATCAAGGCCTATCCCGCGCTGACTGACATCGGTGCTCAGCGCGGGCCGGATGAAGAGCTGGTGCCGCAGCTCGGCGATGGGGCGCAAACGCGCTCCGGCCATTACACCCAGGAGGACACCAGGCGGATCGTTGCGCATGCCGCCTCGCTGCATATCGAGGTGGTGCCGGAAATCGATATTCCGGGCCACAGCATGGCGACGCTGTTGTCGCTGCCCGAGCTTGTCGACGGGCAGGAGGCGCCGGACAGTTACCGCTCGGCGCAGGGTTATCCGAACAACGCCCTCAATCCGGCGGTGGAATTCACCTATGAATTTCTCGGCAAGGTGTTCGACGAGATGGTGAGGCTGTTTCCCGGCGAATATCTCCATATCGGCGGCGACGAAGTGGCGCATGGCTCCTGGCTTGCCTCGCCGCTCTGCAAGGCACTGATGGAGCGGGAGAAACTGGCCGGCACCGCCGAGCTGCAATCCTATTTCCTGAAACGTATCAAAGCCATGCTGTCGGAGCGCGGCAGGAAACTCGCCGGCTGGAACGAGGTCTCGCACGGCGGCGGCGTCGATCGCGACGGCACGCTGTTGATGGCCTGGGAAAAGCCCGCCGTCGGCATCGAGCTCGCGCAGCAAGGTTACGACGTGGTGATGACACCCGGGCAAGCCTATTATCTCGACATGGCGCAGGCAGAAGCCTGGGCCGAGCCGGGCGCCAGCTGGGCGGGCTACGCGCCGCCGGAACACACCTACGCTTACGAGGCTGAGGGCGAGCTGCCGGAGGCGCTAAAGGAGAAGATGCGCGGCATCCAGGCCTGTATCTGGACCGAGAACTTCCTGTCCCGCGCCTATTTCAACCGGTTGGTTTTTCCGCGGCTCCCGGCAATCGCCGAGGCTGCCTGGACGCCCCTGGTGCGCAAGGACTGGGATCGGTTCGCCGCGATCGTACGGATGTGGCCGACACTTTAAGGAGCCGCTGCTTCCGCCTTCAGTCCCAAAAGCGCCGCGCCGATCAGGCCGGGTTCGATGCGGCATTCGCTGCGCACCACCAGCGGGCGATCGAACTTGCGCAGGATGCGGGCGCGCACGGCGTGGTCGAGCTCGGCAAGCAGTGGCTCGACATTGGAAAGCCCGCCGCCGACCGGCACGATGGTCGCGCCGGTGATGTTGATCGTCAGCGCTAAGGGCGAGGCGACGAGATCGATATAGACGTCGATCGTCCGGGCCGCCTTCTCCTCTCCATGGCGCCACTGGGCGATGATCTCCTCGCTGGCAAGGTCGAGATCGTGCAGCGTCTTGTGCAGGCGCTCCAGGCCGCGGGCGCCGCCGACGGTGTCGACGCAGCCCCTCTGGCCGCAGCCGCAGGCATAGGCGGGAATGGCGACGGGCGGATTGCCTGCCGCAGATGCGATGATCGGCCCGTGACCCCATTCGCCGGCAAAGCCGCCGGCCTCATTGACGAGGCGTCCGTCGGCAACCAGGCCGCCGCCGACGCCGGTACCGAGGATGGCGCCGAAGACGATGCGGTGGCCGCGGCCAGCGCCGAGACCGGCTTCGGCCATCGCGAAACAGTCGGCGTCGTTGGCGATCAGCACCGGCAGGCCGAGCTCGGCTTCGAGGTCGGCGCCAAGCGTGCGTTCGTGGATGCAGGGAATGTTGGCGCAGATCAGGCGCTGCGTATCGGGATCGACGACGCCGGCGATGGAAAGGACGATGCGGCTCGGCTGCTCACCGGTCTCGGCGATGATGCCGCGCAGGGTCTCGACGAAAGCGGCAAAATCATCCCTGGGCGTCGGGCGGCGGCCGAGGGGAAGGATGTCTGTCTCGGAGCGGGCGATGCCGCCCTTGATGGCGGTGCCGCCGATGTCGAATGAAATGATCATTGCCACCCTGCCGTTTTTCTGGTCTTCGAGCGTCTGCTCGCACTGTTGGCGGGGAATTTCAAGCCTTCATTCGGCTGCGGTGTCGTCGGGTTTAGGGTCGTGTCGTGTGGCAGCCCAATTTCTAACCCGGCAAGTCATTCAAATGGCATATTGCATCGCCAGAATTCGACCCTAGACTTCCATCAGTTCCCGGACCCATGACGATCGAAAACGCCGACACCGACAGACGCAGAAGCCGAAGACCACGTCCCAAAGGCCGTCGCCTCTCATCCATCCTGCGGCAGATGGCCGCCGACCAGAGCCGCGAGCGGATCTCGATCGGCGATCTGTTCGAAACGATGGGCGACAGGGCGATCAGCGCGTTGATGCTGATCTTCGCATTGCCGAACGCTTTTCCCACTCCGCCCGGCACTTCTGCCGTGCTTGGCGCGCCCTTGGTCTTCCTGGCAGCGCAGCTGACCTTCGGGCTGAAACCTTGGCTTCCGAAGGTGATTGCCGACCGTTCGATGCGGCGGGAGGATTTCGAGACCATCGTCGGCCGCATCCACCGCTGGCTCGCCTGGGCCGAGCGCATGCTGAAGCCGAGGCTTGCGATCTTCGCCGAACCGCCGGCGGAATATCTTGCCGGGGCGGCATGCCTGCTGCTGTCGATCGTGCTGCTGCTGCCGGTCCCGCTCGGCAATATCCTGCCGGCGCTCACGATCTCGGTCTTCGCGTTCGGGATCTTGGGCCGTGACGGGCTCTTCGCACTCATCGGCTTTGTGATGACGGCCGTGTCGCTCGTCGTTGCCGGCGGGGTGATTTACGGTCTCGTGAAGGCGGCGATCTATCTCGTCGTACAATGGTTTGCCTAAACGGAGTTTGCTTGGGTGATGGCGATTATTTGGCCGACCTCTTTGCAACAGGCTCGACATTTGCCGGAATTTTGTTTTGATCTGGCGTGATACAGACTTAAATCACGTTCGGCGGCGGCACGCCGGCTCATTTTGCGCGGTAGGCAGTAGATGGTAAAAAGATCCGAGACCCCTGCACGGCTCGACGATGCGGCGCGTGCCGGCTGGCTCTATTACGTCGCCGGGCGTACGCAGGATGAAATCGCCGCTGCGATGGGCATCTCGCGGCAATCGGCGCAGCGGCTGGTGTCGCTGGCGGTCGCCGAGCGCTTGATCAAGGTGCGGCTCGATCATCCGATCGCCGCCTGCCTGGAGCTCGGCAGTCAGCTGCGGCGGAAATTCGGGCTGAAACATGTGGAGGTGGTGCCGAGCGATCCCGCGTCGTCGTCGACGACGGTCGGTATCGCCGAGGCGGCCGCGTCCGAGATCGAGCGATGGCTGAAACGGGCCGAGCCGATCGTGCTTGCCATTGGCACCGGCCGCACGCTGAAGGCGGCCGTCGACCAGCTGCCGGCGATCGAATGTCCCAATCATCGCATCGTTTCGCTGACCGGCAATATCGCCCCGGACGGATCGGCGGCCTATTACAACGTCATTTTCAGCATGGCCGACGCCGTGAAGGCGCGGCACTATCCGATGCCGTTGCCGGTGCTCGTCACCTCGGCCGAGGAGCGGGAGCTGCTGCATGGCCAACAGCTGGTGCGCTCGACGCTTAACATGAGCGCGCAAGCCGATGTCACCTTCGTCGGCATCGGCGAGCTCGGCATCGATGGGCCGCTCTGCGTCGACGGTTTTCTGGAGAAGGATGAGATGATGGAGCTGATGCGCGGGGGCGCTGTCGGCGAAATCTGCGGCTGGATCTTCGATGTCGACGGCAGGTTGATCGACAACCCGATCAACGAACGCGTCGCGTCGGCGCCGATCCCGTCCCGCGACGCATCGATGGTCATTGGGCTTGCCAAGGGCAAGCGCAAATTCAAGGCGATCAGGGCGGCCGTTGTCGGCCATCAAATCAATGCTTTGATCACCGACGAAGAGACTGCTGAGTTTTTGCTCAGGAATTGAGCAAAAAATATTCTAATAAAATCAAATGGATGACTATCGCCTTCGGCATCGCAGCAACGATTGTCGATTGACATTCTCTGTTGTTTGTTGAGTAATTGCCCATGAGCGAAGCGAATGCTCACACCCCATCTTCTGGGAGGAAGATTATGACATTGAGAACTTTTCTGCTGGGCGCCTGCTCAGCACTGGCGTTTGCCGGTATGGCTTCGGCCGAAACGCTGACGATTGCGACCGTGAATAACGGCGACATGATCCGGATGCAGAAGCTGACGGATGATTTCAAGGCGAAGAATCCCGGTATCGACCTTGAATGGGTAACCCTGGAAGAGAACGTACTGCGCCAGAAGGTCACGACCGACATCGCGACCAAGGGTGGCCAGTACGACGTCTTGACGATCGGCACTTATGAAGTTCCGATCTGGGCAAAGCAGGGCTGGCTGGTGCCGCTCGACAATCTCGGCGCCAATTACGACGTCGACGACCTGCTGCCGGCGATCCGCAGTGGCCTGACCATGGACGGCAAGCTTTATGCGGCGCCGTTTTACGGCGAAAGCTCGATGGTCATGTACCGTAAGGACCTGTTCGACGCTGCCGGCCTGAAGATGCCGGACGCCCCGACCTGGGACTTCATTGCCGACGCTGCCCGCAAGATCACCAACAAGGACAAGGAAGTTTACGGTATCTGCCTGCGCGGCAAGGCCGGCTGGGGCGAGAACATGGCCTTCCTGACGGCGATGTCCAACTCCTTCGGTGCCCGCTGGTTCGACGAAAGCTGGAAGCCGCAGTTCGACCAGCCCGAATGGAAGGACACGCTCGACTTCTACGTCAAGCTGATGAAGGATGCCGGCCCTCCGGGCGCTTCCTCCAACGGCTTCAACGAGAACCTGGCGCTCTTCCAGACCGGCAAGTGCGGCATGTGGATCGATGCCACCGTCGCTGCGTCCTTCGTCAGCAACCCGAAGGAATCGACCGTCGCCGACAAGGTCGGCTTTGCGCTGGCTCCCGACAAGGGTCTCGGCAAACGCGGCAACTGGCTGTGGGCCTGGAGCCTTGCCATCCCGGCAGGTTCGCAGAAGGCCGAAGCCGCCGAGAAGTTCGTCGCCTGGGCGACGAGCAAGGATTACACCAACCTCGTCGCCGAGAAGGACGGCTGGCTGAACGCACCTCCGGGCACCCGCGCCTCGCTCTATGCGAATGCGGAATACCAGAAGGCGGCTCCCTTCGCCAAGACGACGATCGACTCGATCAACTCGGCCGATCCAAGCAAACCGACCGTCAAGCCGGTCCCTTATGTCGGCGTCCAGTTCGTGGCAATCCCGGAATTCCAGGGCATCGGCACGGCGATCGGTCAGCAGTTCTCGGCAGCTCTTGCCGGCCAGCTTTCGGTCGACCAGGCATTGCAGAGCGCACAGCAGCTGGCCACCCGCGAAATGACCAAGGCCGGCTACATTAAATAAAGCCTCCTGAGCAAGAGGCGGATCCTTGACAATCCGCCTCTCTGGGCCGCCGATTGCCCGAACTGCATCGGCGGCCGCTTTTTTCCAGACAAAGCTGCCTTGCGGCCGCTCCCCGCTTCAGTCCAGATCGGTGATTGCCATGGCAACCTTACATACCCGCTCCTCCGCGCGCCTGATGATCGCGCCCTCCGTGCTGCTGCTCTTTGCATGGATGATCGTCCCGCTGGCGATGACGATCTATTTCTCGCTGCTGAACTACAATTTGCTCAGCCCCGGCATGGAAAGCTTCGTCGGTTTTCTAAATTATCAGTACTTCCTGACGGATCCGGCCTTCTTCGCCGCGCTGATCAACACGCTGCTGCTTGTCGCCGGCGTGTTGTTGATCACCGTCATCGGCGGCATCGCCTTTGCGCTGCTGCTCGACCAGCCGATGTACGGCCAGGGCATCGTGCGCATCCTGGTGATCGCCCCGTTCTTCGTCATGCCGACGGTGGCAGCACTCGTCTGGAAGAACATGTTCATGAACCCGGTCAACGGGTTGTTTGCCCATCTTGCCAAGGCGATCGGCCTGCAGCCGATCGACTGGCTGGCGAATGCGCCGCTGTTTTCCGTCATTCTGATCGTCGCCTGGCAGTGGCTGCCGTTTGCCACCCTCATCATGCTGACGGCGCTGCAGTCGCTCGACGAGGAGCAGAAGGAAGCCTCCGAGATGGACGGCGCCGGGCCGATCTCGAAATTCATCTACATCATCCTGCCGCACATGGCGCGTGCCATCACCGTGGTGATCCTGATCCAGACGATCTTCCTGCTTTCGGTCTTTGCCGAAATCCTCGTCACCACCAATGGCGGGCCGGGCACCGACAGTACCAACCTCACCTACCTCGTCTATGCCCAGGCGCTACTGCAGTTCGATATCGGCGGGGCATCGGCCGGTGGGATCGTGGCTGTTATCCTCGCCAATATCGTCGCGATCTTCCTCGTGCGCCTCGTCGGCAAGAATCTGGAGGCTTGAGATGGCCAGAAAAGTCACAACCAAGCGCAAGCTCATCGTCACCGCGATCGCCTGGACGCTCGGCATCCTGATCTTCTTCCCGATTCTGTGGACGTTTCTCACCAGCTTCAAGTCGGAAGCCGACGCCATCGCCTCGCCGCCGCAGTTCCTCTTCTTCCACTGGACAACGGAGAACTATACCGAGGTGCAGAGCCGGTCGAACTATCTCAGCCACTTCATGAACTCGGTGATCATCTCCTTCGGCTCGACGCTGATCGGCCTGATCATCGCCATTCCGGCCGCCTGGGCGATGGCGTTTTCGCCGACCAAGCGGACCAAGGACGTGCTGATGTGGATGCTGTCGACCAAGATGATGCCGCCGGTCGGCGCAATGATCCCGATCTATCTGATGTTCCGCAATTTTGGCCTGCTCGACACGCGCACCGGCCTGGTGATCGTGCTGACGCTGATCAACCTGCCGATCATCGTCTGGATGCTCTACACCTACTTCAAGGAAATCCCCGGCGAGATCCTCGAGGCGGCGCGCATGGATGGGGCGTCGCTGATGAAGGAGATCGTTTACGTGCTGACGCCGATGGCGGTGCCCGGCATTGCCTCGACGCTGCTCTTGAACATCATCCTTGCCTGGAACGAGGCGTTCTGGACGCTCAACCTCACCGCCTCGAAGGCAGCACCACTGACGGCCTTCATCGCCTCCTATTCCAGCCCCGAGGGCCTGTTTTACGCCAAGCTCTCGGCGGCATCGACGATGGCGATCGCGCCGATCCTGATCCTTGGCTGGTTCAGCCAGAAACAACTCGTCCGCGGCCTGACCTTCGGCGCTGTGAAATAACATAAAAGGGAGAGAAACATGGGCAGTATTACCCTTCAGAAGGTTTCCAAGGTCTTCGGCGAAGCCAAGGTCATCCCTTTGATCGATCTCGACATCAAGGACGGCGAGTTCGTCGTCTTCGTCGGCCCGTCGGGCTGCGGCAAGTCCACGCTGCTCAGGCTGATCGCCGGGCTCGAGGACGTCTCCGGCGGCAAGATCGTCATCGACGGCCGGGACGCCACCGAAAAGGCGCCGTCTGAGCGCGGCCTTGCCATGGTCTTCCAGTCCTATGCGCTTTATCCGCACATGAGCGTGCGCAACAACATCGCCTTCCCGCTGAAGATGGCCGGCATCGACAAGGCGGAGATCGATCGCAAGGTGAGCGATGCCGCCCGGGTGCTTAATCTCACCGACTATCTCGAGCGCAAGCCGCGCCAGCTGTCCGGCGGCCAGCGCCAGCGCGTGGCGATCGGCCGCGCCATCGTGCGCCAACCTTCGGCCTTCCTGTTCGACGAACCGCTGTCGAACCTCGATGCGGCGCTGCGCGTCAACATGCGCCTCGAAATCAGCGAGTTGCATCAGCAGTTGAAGACGACGATGGTCTACGTCACCCACGATCAGGTCGAGGCGATGACCATGGCAGACAAGATCGTCGTCCTGAACCGGGGCAATATCGAGCAGGTCGGATCGCCGCTCGAACTCTACAGCCGTCCCCGCAACCTCTTCGTCGCCGGCTTCATCGGATCGCCGAAGATGAACTTCATCACCGGCCAAAACGCCGCCGCGCTCAATGCTCATACTATCGGCGTCCGGCCCGAGCATGTGCTGCTGTCGATGGAGAGCGGCGATTGGAAGGGCAGGGTCGTGGTCGCCGAACATCTTGGTTCCGACACCTTCCTGCATATCGATGCCGAGGGCATCGGCATGCTGACGGCGCGTGGAAGCGGCGATTTCGCCGCCAAAGCGGGCGATACGGTCTTCCTGACGCCGGACCGTTCGCGTATTCACAAATTCAACGAGGGCGGCCTTGCTATCTGAGGCAGGCGGCCGGGCTGGGGGCAGGCATGCGAGCCGGACGATATCGCCCGGCCGTCTCGGCAAGACCTTCAAGAGGACTGAAACATGACGTGCAAACTATCGCTGGCAACGCTTTCGGATGTGGCGCGCACTGCTGCCATCCCTGGATATGACAGGGCGTCGCTGAAAGCCGGCATCGTGCACTTCGGCGTCGGCAATTTCCACCGTGCCCATCAGGCGATCTATCTCGACGATCTCTTCAACGCCGGCACGGATCACGACTGGGCGATCGTCGGCGCCGGCGTGCTGCCGTCGGATGTTGCGATGCGCGAAAAGCTTGCGGCGCAGGATTTTCTGACGACGGTGGTCGAACAGGACAACAACAAGACGGCGGCGCGCGTCACCGCACCGATGATCGACATCCTGCCGGTGGGCGATGCCGTTGCGATCATCGCCAGGCTTGCCGATCCCGAGATCCGCATCGTTTCGATGACGATCACCGAGGGCGGTTATTTCATCGATGCATCAGGCACGTTCAATCCTGCCCATCCGGCCATTGCCGCAGACGGAGAGAACCCCAACGCGCCGAAGACGGTGTTCGGCCTGATCGTTGCCGGCCTGAAGGCGCGCAAGGACAAGGGCATCGGCCCCTTCACCGTCATGTCCTGCGACAACATTCCCCATAATGGCATCGTCACCGCCAATGCCGTCGTCGGCACGGCGGCACTTTCGGACCCCGCCTTTGCCGACTGGATCCGGGTGAATGTCGCCTTCCCGAACGCCATGGTCGACCGCATCACGCCGGCGACCAGCCAGCGCGAGATCGATTTCCTCAGGGACAATTTCCAGATCGAGGACAGTTGGCCGGTCTATTGCGAGGAATTCAAGCAATGGGTGCTTGAGGATAAGTTCACCGCCGGCCGGCCGGCGCTGGAAAAGGTCGGCGTCACCTTCGTTGCCGATGTCACGCCTTACGAGCATATGAAGATCCGCATCCTCAACGGCGGACATGCCGCGATCGCCTATCCGGCGGCGTTGATGGACATTCATTACGTTCATGATTCCATGGAAGACCCGTTGATCCGCGCCTTCCTCGCCAAACTCGAGAAAGACGAGATCATCCCGATCGTGCCGCCGGTGCCGAACACGTCGCTGACGGATTATTTCGCGCTGATCGAACATCGCCTGCTCAATCCGAAGATTGCCGATACCATTCCGCGGCTGGCGCAGGACGGCTCGAACCGCCAACCGAAATTCATCCTGCCGTCGACGCTCGACAACCTGCGTCAGGGCAGGGACGTCGTCGGTCTGGCGCTGGTTTC
Source organism: Rhizobium leguminosarum bv. viciae (assembly GCF_012276115.1). Taxonomy (GTDB): domain Bacteria; phylum Pseudomonadota; class Alphaproteobacteria; order Rhizobiales; family Rhizobiaceae; genus Rhizobium; species Rhizobium leguminosarum_T. The sequence continues at coordinate 43,650 of NZ_WIEU01000010.1, forward strand.
AGCACTCTGGTGCCGTTATTTCGCCGGCAAGACCGATAGCGGCAAGGATATCGTCGTCAACGACGCGAGCGCAGAGCGCCTGCATGCGGCAGCGCTGAAAGCCAAGGACGATCCGTCGGCCTTCCTCGTCTTCGACGATATTTTCGGCGAAGTGGCGAAATCCGAACTTTTCCGCAAGCGTTTCGCCCATGCTCTCAAAACCCTGTGGGAAAAAGGCACGCGGGAGACGCTGCAGCTCTATCTCGACGGCAAGCTCGCAGTGTAAGGAATTCGGTGGCGGTCTCTACTGCCGCCATTCATCCGGCCTTGCGAGTGAAGCGGGACGGTAACGCGTCCGAATTGAACTCAGGTTGGGTCTTGCATGGCTGATGCTGAAACACAGCTGGTGATCTTCGATTGCGATGGCGTACTCGTCGACAGCGAGCCGATCTCGATCAGCGTGCTCGTCGGGGCGATGAACGATCTCGGCGTCTCGATCACCGAGGACCAGGCCTATGAGCGTTTTCTCGGCCGTAGTCTGTCGACCCTCATCGATACGCTGGAAACCGAATTCAACGTCCATGCCGACGAGGAATTCCTCGAGCGTATCCGCATCGAACTCTACGCCCGTTTTCGCACGGAACTGAAGCCGATCGACGGTATCGCCGCGGCGATCGACGGGCTGGGCGTTCGCTGCTGCGTTGCCTCCTCCAGCCAGATGGAGCGAATCCGGTTGTCGCTGTCGGTGACCGGGCTTCTCGATAGGCTGCCCGACATCTTCAGCGCAACGATGGTCAAACGCGGCAAGCCGGCGCCCGATCTCTTCCTGCATGCGGCGCGTGAAATGCAGGTCGAGCCGGCTCATTGCCTTGTCGTCGAAGACAGCCCGGCCGGCATTGCCGCCGCCAAGGCGGCAGGCATGACGGTCTTTGCCTTCACCGGTGGATCACACGCGAATTTCGCCGGATATCGTGCCGAACTCGACCGCCTTTCGCCGGAAGTGGTGTTTGACGCCATGCCGGATTTGATACACCTTGTCCGCAACCATAAGCTGGACGGGACCAAGACTTGATGCGTGATCATGTGGTTGCGGTGGATATCGGCACGGGCAGCGCGCGCGCCGGCGTCTTCGATGCACGCGGCCGTCTGCTCGCCAAGGCCGAGCATCCGATCGTGATGAACCGGCCGCGCGAAAACCATGCCGAGCATGATTCCGAAGACATCTGGTCGGCCGCCTGCATGGCGGTGCGCAGGGCGATGGAGCAATCCGGCATCGCCGCCGCCTCGGTCGGGGCGATCGGCTTCGACGCCACCTGTTCGCTCGTCGTCCGTGACGTCGAGGGCCGGCAGCTCAGCGTTTCTACAGGCGGCGAGAAGCGCTTCGACACGATCGTCTGGCTCGATCACCGGGCGCTGAAGGAAGCCGATTTCTGCACGGCGACCGGGCACAGGGTGCTCGAACATTCCGGCCAGGTGATGTCGCCGGAAATGGAAATGCCGAAGCTGATGTGGTTGAAGAAAAAGCTGCCCGTCACATGGGAAAAGGCCGGCTTCTTCTTCGATCTCGCCGATTTCATGACGTGGAAATCGACCGGATCGCCCGCCCGTTCGCGCTGCACGCTGACGGCGAAGTGGAACTATCTCGCCCATCTCGAAAAGGGCTGGCAGCAGGACTTCCTGGAGCGGATCGGCCTTGAGGACCTCCAGGCGCGCGGCCACCTGCCGGATGAGACCACGCCTGTCGGAGACAGCGTCGGCCGGCTGACTGAGGAAGCGGCGGAAGCGCTGGGGTTGACTGTGGACTGCCGTGTCGCTGCCGGGATGATCGACGCCTATGCCGGCGCACTCGGCGCGCTCGGCGGTTATGCCGCTGATCCTGTCAAACGCGAACACCAGCTGGTGCTGATTGCCGGCACATCGAGCTGCATCGTTACCTTCTCGCGCGAACGCAAGCCGAGCCATGGCATGTGGGGTCCCTATTACGAGGCCGTCTTCCCGCAATCCTGGCTGGTGGAGGCCGGGCAATCGGCGACCGGCGCGCTGCTCGACCACATCGTGCGCATGCATGTGGCCGGCGGTGAGCCGACGGCGGCGCTGCATCAGAGGATCGTCGCGCGCATCGCCGAATTGCGGGCCGATGAGGGCGATGCCTTCGGTGCGCGGATCTTCGTGCTGCCGGATTTCCATGGCAACCGCTCGCCGCTCGCCGATCCGCATGCGGTCGGCGTCGTCAGCGGACTGACGCTCGATACGTCCTTCGACGGGCTCTGCGCGCTTTATTGGCGCTCTGCGGTGGGGATTGCGCTCGGCATCCGCCATATCCTGGAAATGATGAAGGAATATGGCTACATGACAGATACGCTCCATATCGCCGGCGGGCATGTGAAAAACCCGGTGCTGATGGAGCTTTATAGCGATGCGACCGGCTGCAAGGTCGTGGTGCCGAAGATGAACGAGGCGGTGCTGCTCGGCACGGCGATCGCAGCCTCCGTCGCCTGCGGCTTGTACAAGGATCTGGCGGCGGCCGGCGAGGCGATGTATCCAGGCGCCGACGAACGGCTTCCCAACAAGGCGAAGCAGGCGCTTTACGACCGCGACTACCGCCGCCTTCTCGCCATGCACCGGCACCGCTCCGAATTGGAAACGATGCAATAGAGCGGCGCGCGTCTTTCAGACGCGGGCGCTCCATCACTTTGAACCTGCGCATAATCCCTTTAAATTAGTGATTAGCCGTCTCGCCGAGGACGGTCGCGAACTCCATCATGCGACGGCGGCGAAGTGCCGCCTCTTCTCCGACTTGGAGGATGACGGATTCCGACAGGCAATCGAGCAGCGCGATCAGCGGCGGAAGATTGTCGAGATCGGGGGCACGAGCGGGCGGCAGAGGCAGCATGACGTTCGACTGGTCTGCCATCCAGTCTGCTTGCTGCGGCGAAATGAGCACGACCTTATAGCCGTAGCGCCGCGCCGTTCTGGCAAGCAGCCGCGCCTTGGCGAAGCGGCGGCAATCGATGATCACGAGCAGCGCGTCGTCGACTGCCAGCCGGGCGAAGAGTTCCGCAAAACGGCTGTCGGCGGCGTCGAGCGTGCGTACGCCGTCGCGGGCTTGCGTCAGCCGCTGACAGAAATGATTGGCCAGGCTTGCGAGCCGCGCATGAGTGGCGATCGACACTTCGCGGGCGGTGCTGATCAAGCCGACGGCTTCCGACCAGTTCGGTTGCGCCGTCAGATGATAGATATGATGGAGGGCCTGAATCTGTTCGGCAACCAGCACGGCGAGCGGTTTGCCCTCCGCGGCGTCGGCATGCAACTCGCTCATGGCGCTCTGCAACTGCGCCGGCGATGTCGTCACGGTCTCGCGAATCTCCACCTTGACGCTGTCCAATCCCTGATAACCGAGCGCGCGCAGGAAGCGCCCGACGGTCATCGGCGAGAGATCCAGTCTGTCGGCAACGGACGCAGCCGTCTCGAACGGCAGGTCGTTCAGATGTTCGGTGAAATATTTCGCGATACGGCGTTCCGCCGGCGTGCCGGTTTTTGCGTATTGCCTGAGTTTTTGCACAAAGTCTTCCACGGCAGCCTCCCCATCTTCCTCAGAGGCGTTCCGTGGATGCGCTGTTGCGACCCCTTGTCTTTGCAACTATTTCGGAAGCTGCTTCTCAGGCCCGTGCGTATTTCATGTATCCCACAATATTATATTAGTATTTAGTTTTCGACAAGTTTTCTATTACTGAATGCAATTTTATTCTCTCTTGTCGGTGGCCTGCATCTTCCCTACATCTTCGGCGCAACCGGAGACGCCTGAGACATGATTCTTGACGCCGCTCGACTTTCGCTCGCCAATCTGTTCGCATCGGAAACGCGTTCTGTCTTCTGGAAGGTGCTCGGCCTGACGATCCTCGTGCTTGTCGGACTCTGGTTCGCGCTGCGCGGAGCCTTCATGGCCTTTCTCTTTCCCTGGCTCACGAGCTTCTTTCCCGATATGCCGGATTGGGCAGGGTGGTTCGCTCTCATCTTCGCAATTCTTGCCGGTATCGGCCTTGCCCTCATGCTGGCGTTGCTGCTGTCGCCGGTCACGGCGCTGATCGCCGGCCTGTTTCTCGACGACGTCGCCGATGTCATCGAAAAGCGCGACTATCCCAGGGACACTCCGGGCACGGCCATGCCGCTCGGTCCGGCGATGGCAAGCTCGATCAAGTTCCTCGGTGTGGTGATCCTCGGCAATATTGTGGCATTGCTGCTGCTGTTCATCCCCGGCGTCAATCTGGTCGCGTTCTTTCTGGTGAACGGCTATCTGCTCGGACGGGAATTCTTCGAATTCGCCGCCATGCGCTTCCGCTCGCCGGATGAGGCGCGGCTCTTTCGCGCCAAGCACGCCTCCACCGTCTTTCTCGGCGGGCTGATGATCGCCCTTTTCCTGGCGATCCCGATCGTCAATCTTCTGACGCCGCTTTTTGCCGCCGGCATGATGGTGCATCTGCACAAGCTGATATCTGCTAAGGATCCCGGTCTTCGAGCCTGAGCTACACCGGGCAGGGCGGAGACGTCGTCCATCGCGATCTATTCAACGGCCTCGCCGATCACCTGCGGCGGTAGCTCGACCAGCGGTGCCGGCATATCCCAACTCTTCTCCGGCGATTTGCAGAGATCGGCGATGACACAGCGCTCGCATTCGGGCCGGCGCGCCTTGCAGGTGTAGCGGCCATGCAGGATCAGCCAGTGATGGGCGTGATAGAGGTAATGGCTGGGGATCACCTTCATCAGCCGCGCCTCGACCTCGTCGGGCGTCTTGCCGGGGGCAAGCCTGATGCGATTGGCGATGCGGAAGATGTGCGTGTCGACGGCCATCGTCGCCTGGCCGAAGGCCATGGAAAGCACGACATTGGCGGTCTTGCGGCCGACGCCCGGCAATCTCACCAGTTCGTCGCGCGTCTCCGGCACCTTGCCGCCGAATTGGTCGACCAGCATCTGCGAGAGCGCGATGACGTTTTTCGCCTTGTTGCGGTAGAGGCCGATCGTCCTGATGTAATCGCGCAGCCGCTCCTCGCCGAGATCGAGCATCTTTTCCGGCGTATCGGCAACCTTGAAGAGCGCGCGCGTCGCCTTGTTGACGCCAACATCGGTCGCTTGCGCCGAAAGTGCGACGGCAACGACGAGCGTGAAGGGGTTAGTGTGCTCGAGCTCGCCCCTCGGTTCCGGCCGCTGCACCGAGAAGCGGCGGAAGATCTCCTCGCGCTCGGCCAGCGAATAGGCCGTGCGCACCGCTGCCGCCGGTTTGCGGCGGACGATCACATTCGTGTCCTGAGGCATCTTGGTAACGGATTTGAGTTTCGGATTTGCCATGGAAACTCTATACTCAGCAGCCATGATGGAAAGCAACGCCGACAGCTTCAACGAGCAGCCTGTTTTCGCCGCCGAGCTCTTTCCCCACCGGTCGCTCGGCCGCCGGGGCTTCAAGGTGCTGCTTGCCCTATCCGGTGCCGTCTGCTTGCTTTACGGCACGTTCTTCATCGCGACGGGGGCCTGGCCGATCGGCTTGTTCTTCGGAGTGGATTTTCTGCTTCTCTACGGCGCCTTCTGGCTGAATTACCGCTCCGGGAAAGCGCGCGAACAGGTGACGGTATCGCGCACGGACGTGTCGGTGCGCAAGTTTGCGCCATCGGGACGGATGGTGGAGCATCATTTCAATCCGTTCTGGACGCGCTTCCTCGTTCGCCGGCACCAGGAGATCGGTATTCTTTCCATGCATATCTTCGGCGAAGGCCGGCGCACGGATATCGGCTCCTTCCTCAATCCCGATGATCGCGAAAGCTTCGCCAAGGCCTTCAAGGGAGCGCTGGCGACGGTCAAGCAGCGGATCTGAACTGCGGTTTCAGCTTTTCACAGAAGCGCAGAACCGCTCTAGCTTTTGTTTTTACGCAATTCCGGACGGAAAACCGCTTCGCACTTTTCCGGGCATTGCTCTATCCAGCGGCTACGCAAGAATCGGGTGGTTTGCTCACCCCCACTTGACTATCTCCTTGTTAGAAGGAGAAAGACGATGAATATGATTGCCAACCTGCAGACAGACATCACGCCTGACGGCCCTGATTATGACATTGTCCGTCGGGTGATCGAACTCATCACCGAGGATTACCGCGACCAGCCTTCGCTGGAGGCGATCGCGGCGCGGCTCAACCAGTCGCCGACCCAGCTGCAAAAGACGTTCACCCGCTGGGCCGGGCTGTCGCCCAAGGGTTTCCTGCAGGCGGTGACGCTCGATCACGCCAAGCGGCTGCTGCGCAAGGAAGACATGCCGCTGCTGGAGACCTCGATCGAGGTCGGCCTTTCCGGGCCGAGCCGCCTGCACGATCTTTTCGTCACCCATGAGGCGATGTCGCCCGGCGAATGGAAGGCGAAGGGCGGCGGCCTCATCATCCGCTACGGCTTCCACATCTGCCCCTTCGGCGTGGCGCTGATCATGGTGACCGACCGCGGCCTTGCCGGCCTTGCCTTCAGCGATTCCGGCGACGAGAGGGCCTGCCTCGAGGATATGACCTGCCGCTGGCCGAACGCCTGTTATGTCGAAGACCTGCAGGCGACGGTCCCCTATGCCGCCCGCATCTTCGAGCCCGGCAAATGGTCCTCGGACCAGCCGCTGCGTGTCGTGCTGATCGGCACGGACTTCCAGGTGCGCGTCTGGCAGAGCCTGCTGAAAATCCCGTTCGGCAAGGCCGTCACCTATTCCGATATCGCCAACGATATCGGCCGGCCGACGGCGCAGCGCGCCGTAGGTGCGGCGGTCGGGGCAAACCCGATCTCCTTCGTGGTGCCTTGCCATCGGGCGCTCGGCAAGAACGGCGCACTGACGGGCTACCATTGGGGCCTCACCCGCAAACGGGCGATGCTCGGCTGGGAATCGGCGCACGCCTGATGGCCTGCCGCCTTCTCGGGCGGCAAAGGTAACGAGAAGGGATGGACGAGGGCGGTGACGTAGCTCGTTCGTCGGTTGTCCTTCGACCGTTCGCTCCTTGCGTCGCTCACTCCAGCCGCCTGCCGGCACCGACCGGGGTCGAGCCACGGGTCTCGACCCGTCCTTCGGACCCCCGCTGGGGAGAAGAGGCAAGCTGTTATGTCTCTGCCAATTCCAGCAATGCCCGTGCAGCACTTTCATCGGTGATCAGCGTGTTGCAGCCGATGCGCTTGATCGTCGCACGGATCGCCACGGCCCGATGGGCGCCGCCGGAGGAGAGCACGATGTGCTTTGCCTCTTTCAGCGTGTCGAGATCGACGGACATGACGCGCCGATTGATCGAATGGTCGACCGAATTGCCGTCCTTGTCGAGGAAGTTGAACATCGTGTCGCAGACGCAGCCGGCATCGATCAACTCCTGCAGCTCGGCCTTCGAGATCCAGCCCTCCGACAGCGAGGTCGAATGCGGGCCGATATCGCCGCAACTGACGATCGCCAGATCAAGGTTCTCGGCGAGGCGGTAGATCGTATCCAGCCCGCATTTCTCGATCAGATTGCGCTTGGTCTCGATGGAGTCGACGAGAAGCGGCGCCAGGAACATGTAGCATTCGGCGCCGAGCTGGTTTGCCAGCCGCCATGTGTAATCGATCGGGTTCGTCTGGTGCACGGCAACGATGCCGCCGAGCAGCGAGACGACCTTGCAATTGGAGCGGCGCGGCGGGCGGAAGCTCGACAGCGAGGCTGTCATGGTGCGGCCCCAGCCGACGCCGATGGTGTAATCGTCGGGGATGGCTTCGGAGAGGAATTGGCCAAGCGCCAGGCCAACATTTTTCGCCAGCGAATTGACGTCGCAATTGCCCGGCGCCGGCACGACGATCGCCTCGTCGAGGCCGTAGGTGCGCTCCAGCTTTACCGAAAGCTCGACGCAGTCGCCGATCGAGTCGTTGATCCAGATCTGGACTTCGCTGCGTTTCATCGCCTCGTCGAGCAGGCGGATGACGGTGGTGCGGCTGATGCCGAGCTGTTCGGCGACGTCTTTCTGGGTAAGGCCCTCGTTGTAGTAGAGCCATGCCGCCCTGAGCCGCAGCGAGGATGCCTCGGAATAGGCCGTGTGCGTGCCGCGTTTGAGCTTGGCCATATCTCCTCCCGCGTGATTCCTGCCCTAAATCCCCTCGTGGCGGATGAAGAGCCGCAATGACATCTCTATTGATGGGATAATGACGGGTATGACACTTATGTCAATTGTAATGCACAAATGTCCTTGACTTTTCCTTGCTTGAACAGTGATAGTCTTAGTGACAAAAGTCGTTCCTGTCCGTCCGAGGAGGACAAAGTGCGGGCATGCCGAAAGTCAGGACTGGCCTTTCAGCCGCAGGCGGTATCGTTTGCGTTCGGTCTGCCGTTTGCCCGCGGGAACATCGCCACTGTCCCTCACGTTTATGAATCATCCGTGACGGATGGGCGCATTTTCGCCTGCAGCATGCAAACAACCTGTCGGTAGATCACCTTTGCCGGGCGGAACTCGCGCCGGTCCGCAGCCTAAGTTCAAAAAAGGATTTTTGACCATGACATCGAAGCTTGACCAACTCCGCGAGATTACCACTGTTGTCGCCGACACCGGCGATATCGAAGCCGTCGCCCGCCTGAAGCCGGTCGATTGCACGACGAACCCGAGCATCGTGCTCAAGGCTCTCGGTACGCCGATGTTTGCCGACGCAGTCAAGGAAGCCGTCGCCTGGGGCAAGAAGCAGGGCGGCAATCCCGAAGCCGTTGCTTCCGCCGTTGCCGATCGCCTCGCCATCTCCGTCGGGGCAGCGCTGGTGAAACTCGTTCCTGGCCGTGTCTCGACCGAAGTCGACGCCGACCTTTCCTTCGATACCGACGCTTCGCTTGCCAAGGCGCGCGCGATCATCGCTGCCTACAAGGATCGCGGCATCGGCCAGGACCGCATCCTGATCAAGCTCGCTTCCACCTGGGAAGGCATCCGCGCCGCGGAAGTGCTGCAGAAGGAAGGCATCGACTGCAACCTGACACTTCTCTTCAGCAAGGCCCAAGCGATCGCCTGCGCCGACGCCAAGGTTTTCCTGATCTCGCCCTTCGTCGGCCGCATCCTCGACTGGTATAAGAAGTCGACCGGCAAGGAGTTCACCCCCGAGGAAGATCCGGGCGTCATCTCCGTCCGTGAAATCTACAACTACTACAAGGTGAACGACATCAAGACGATCGTCATGGGCGCCTCCTTCCGCAGCGCCGGAGAAATCGAAGCCCTTGCCGGCTGCGACCGCCTGACCATCAGCCCGAACCTGCTCGACGAACTCGCCAAGGATGAGGGCAAGCTGGAGCGCAAGCTGTCGCCGGACAGCCGCAAGCCGGATCCAAAGGTCTCGGTCGACGAGAAGACCTTCCGCTGGATGATGAACGAAGACGCCATGGCGACGGAAAAACTCGCCGAAGGCATCCGCGCCTTCGCCAAGGATCTCGGAACGTTGCGCAGCATCGTGCAGAAGGAACTGCAGCTCGCCGCCGCCTGATAAGGCCCGGCTACAATCGGAGGCGCGGCTGCCGGCTGGCAGGCGCGCCTTTTTCATGCTGTTATCAAGGGCATATGCTGTCGGAGACCGATATGGCGGATGAGGAACGGGCAAATTCGCTTGCGGCATTTGCCTACAAGCATGTGAGCTTCATCATCGCCGTTGTTGCCGGACTGGTGGTCTTCTTGGCTCTCACCTCGCGTGAAGTCAGCGCCGGCAATATCTTGTTCGGCTGGAATGTCAGCGCCGGCGTTTTTGTCGCGCTCAGTTGGCGCAAAATGCTGCGGGCGACGGTTGAAAGCATCCGGAAACGCTCGGCGGATCTCGACTTCTCCGACACCGTCCTGCTGGCTCTGTCGATCGGTGCCGCACTTGCCAGCATTGCCGGGATCGGCCTCGAGCTTCATTCGATCAAGGAAGCGGCGCCCGACATCGCACTGGCGCGGGCGGGAGTCGCGGTTCTGACGATCCTGATCTCCTGGATCTTCCTGCACACGCTTTTCACCATCCACTATGCCCACTATTTCTACGGCGGGGCGGAAGAGGAGGGCGGGCTGAAGTTTCCCGACGGGATCGAAGAGCCCGGCTACTGGGATTTCCTCTATTTCTCCTTCACCATCGGCGTTGCCGCACAGACGGCGGATGTCGCGGTCAGTTCGACCAGCATGCGTAAGCTGACGCTGTTGCATGCCGTGCTGTCGTTCCTGTTCAATACGACGATCCTGGCGCTGGCGATCAATGTCGGTGCGAGCCTGCTATAATGCATCTTGCCATGAGCGGCTAACTGCCTGCTTTTCAAACCGGAGGATATGATGGAAAGCGCCTCAAGCCGGCCCCGACTTGCCGATCTCATTCTTCTCCTCGGCAGGCTTCTGCTGTCGCTGATCTTCCTGCACGAAGGTTGGTCGCTCGCGGCAGATATCACGGCGACCGTCGACATTTTCGCAAAACTGGGGCTATCGGCGCCGGTGGCGCTTGCCACCATTGCCCTTCAGATCGGCGCCGGCCTTTCCGTTGCGGCAGGCTTCCTCAGCCGGCTTGGCGCATTGGCGCTGGCACTCTTCTGCCTGGCGACCGCCTTGCTCTTTCACACAAATTTGGCGAGCCAGAACGAACTGCTGCATTTCGAGAAGGACCTGGCGATTGCCGGCGGCATGTTCGTCCTGGCTGCTTCGGGTGCGGGATCGATATCGATCGACAAGCTGCTGAGAAAGCGAACGAACAAAATGCCTCCCTGGCTCAGGGCGGTGTTGTCGTGAATGCCCCGGAAATTCGAAGGTCTTCGGCGCTGAATTTGATGAATTTCGCGGGCGCGCCCTGGCGCAATAAAACCGAATAAAACCGAACAAACAGAAGCGTCGATGCGGGCTACACTTTTGGCGACAGGTCAGGAGTGTGCCAGTGATGTCTTCCGCGCAAAACAATCAGCAAAAGCCAATTCTCGTCTTTCTCGGAAAAGACGCTGCCTGCGATATCGTCTCGAAATTGAATGAGAACGGATATGTCGCGGCGGCTGTGTCCTCGGTGCCGGAGCTCTTCGACGCCTTGCGTTCGGACCGATATTTTCTGGCCGTAACGATGCGATCGGATATCGACATGGTCCGAAACATCAAGCCGATACCGGTCATCAATCTGGAGGTGTTCTTCCATACTGTCCAGTCGGCCACGAAGTCCGTCCGCTCCTCGAAGGAGTTCGACACCGACGCATTTCTAAGAAGGATCGCGGCCCTTACCGAGTCAAGGACAGGCAGAATTGCTGCGGTCCAGAGAGCCCCTGCTGCGAACGAGACGCTGATTGCAGGCACGGCGAAGGCATCCCGTTGGCGTGCCGCCACATCCCTTCTTTTAAGCCGCCGCTCCGCCCCCAGCGCAGAACGGGCCGATTAGAGGTGGCCGAATTCCCGTCGCCGACGGACCGGTCTTCGCCTGATTCAGATCCCGATGACCCGGTCCCGTCTCTCCGGTCGGCCACGCTGCGCCTCGTTCCGAACGATTCCTATGAGCATATTTCTACCGGGTTTCGGCGGCTTGAAAGCATCATTCCGAGACCAGAGCTTTTTACTTGGTGCGGGTGTCTTCTCATGTTTCAGTTGCTCGGTGCAGCATCGGCAAGCGGATATATCATCACGCTATTGTTCCTGCTCGTGGCGATCGGTCGTCTCGCCAGAAACGGTCTCGATAGACTCACCGCACGGCTCCCGAAGCGCTCGGCGTTGAAGTTTTATACGACGGCGATCGTCTCTCTGGTGTTTTTTTGCCTGCTGGTCGTCCGGATGTGTTTCATCGCCACCGTCATCATCGACAGCGCCATCCAAGGTGACAAGGTGGAAATCAGTGGCGATCCCGAAAGCCAGTTTTGACGCCGGACCCGGTGTCGGAAATCCTGCAACCACTGCGGAGACCGATCGAAAGGTCGATATCTCAAGCCTGTTGCAGACGATTGCGACAGACTTCTCCGACATGGGCGTCGATGTGAGTTTCACCGGCCCGCGGCGACTGGCGTTTGTCTGCAAACCTCAGGCCCTTACGCGCGCAATTACCAATCTGATCGACAATGCGTCTCGTTATGCAAAGCAAGTCGAAATCGATCTGCAAGAGAACGGCGATGGCGGGATCAGAATATCGGAGGGCGACAACGGCCCCGGTTTGACCGATGAGGCCAAGGCGAAAGTTCTGGAGCCGTTCTTCAAAGTGGATAAATCTCGCCAGATCGGCGCGAAAGGCGGTTCCGGGCTCGAGCTCGGCCGAGAAGGTTCGATGACCGGCTCGGTGAATTATGCCGTGGAGATCTATGATGCTGCGAGCAATCGTCTCCTGTCTTCCTATGTCACCAAGCAATATCCCAATGCGATGAATATCGACGCAAGCTTCACGGCGATGGATGCTTCCATGGTGGGCGTCCGCAAAGGTGCCGACGCTCTCCTTGCCGAGCTGAAATAGGCTGCAGGCTCAAAAGGGCTGGCCATACCAGGCGGCGAAGCCGCAAGTGCAAGATGCGCCTCAATATTTTCAAGCGGCCGCGCGACCACTACAAGATCGCCTGGCCGGCCATCAGCGCAAGGACGAGGAAGATCAGGAAGATCACCAGGGCGATGCCGAAGAGAACGCGGGCGATCGTCGCGGTGGCGGCGGAGACGCCGGAGAAACCGAAGAAGCCGGCGATGATCGAAATCACGAAAAATATCAGAGCCCATTTCAGCATGACGTCATCCTTTGCGGTTGCCTGAGAAAGACGCGGCAACCGGGAAATTGTTCCAGATCGTTTGAAACGGGATGGCGTTCAATTCGGAGATATTCCCATTAGATCTTCAGGCCGAAGAGAAGCGAGATCAACTGCGACTGGCGCTGCGTTCCGGTCTTGGAGAGCACCTTCTTGACGTAGCCGCGCGCCGTTTCATAGGTCAGGCCGCAGATCTCGGCGATTTGGCGAGGGGAGGAACCTTCCATCAGCAGGCGTGCGACGGTCGCCTCCTGCGGCGTCAGGGAGAAGAGCCGCCGCAGAAGATCGCCGTCCGCTCTTGCGCGTTCGGAAAGGTCGGTAACGATTGCAACAGCGTGCGAATGGGCGAAGAGATCCGCCGGCAGGCCTCGCAGGAGCTGGGCACGAATGACGAGCGGTGCCTTGCCGGCGCGTGAGAACAGCACCGGCGTCGACACGGCAGGACTGAGGAAGGTGTCGCCGCCGAGAACCGCCTTCAGATGCCGTCGCAGCAGGCCGGTCTCCTCCTGGCTGCCGGACGTGAGTTCGCGATCGACGATGCGGATATCGCCGTGGAGCAGCCGTTCGGCGCGACTGTTCAGATGGCTGACGCGGCCGGTGCGGTCGAAGAAGACCGAGGCGGTGCCGCTGAGCTCGAAGGCCTCGCTCATGCTTTCGATCTTTGCAGCTTGCAGCGAGCGGATGATCTCGGCCGAGGCGGTCAGCTTCGATCGCATGGCAAGTAGGATCCGCTCCTCCTCCCGGTCGAAAGGATGATCGTCGACGCGGCGCTGCAGGTTGAGGCTGAGCAGCGTATCACCCGAGGTAAAGCCGATCATCGCGGAATAACGCAGACCGAAGCGGGCGAGGAATTCGGTGTAGAATTCCAGGCGCCGGAACTCGTCTTCCGAGGCGATGTCGTGCTCGATGACGATGCCCTTGGCAAGCGCGACCGAAAGCCCGCGTTCGCGGAAATCCCGCTTGTACCAGTCTTCGGCGAAATAGACGTCGAAGGCTTCGAGCAGGTTTGGCGTTGTCAGGAACCCCGGAGAAAACTTGCCGACCGCCGGCATGATGTGGGCGCCCACTGAGCCGGTCGCCCGAGAGATCGCTTCCAGCGTGCCGGCCCATCTTTCCGGGGCGAGGGCGGATTCCAGCAATCCGTCCATGGCCTTTTCGAGCTCGGGGATATCGATGCGCGTCGCCATGAACAAAGACTGCCTGACCGAAGCTATTGCCGACCCGGCTTTCGAGCCGGAGGTCGACTATGGAGTGCCCGTATTGCCGCAACAACAAAATAAGACAATAGCAGGCGTTATTTATCGGCTGAATGTTCCGTTTCAACAAAAGTCGCCTGGTTACTATCGGCGCGCCTTATACCCACGGAATATCCTGCCTTTTCGTCTGTCAGCCGTGATTGATCATCACGTGGCGTACGGCGGTGTAGTCCTCCAGCGCGTAGACCGACAGGTCCTTGCCGTAGCCGGATTGTTTGAGGCCGCCATGCGGCATCTCGTTGGTGAGCATGAAATGCGTGTTGATCCAGGTGCAGCCATATTGCAGGCGGGCGGCGGTCTTCATGCCGCGGCCGATATCCTTGGTCCAGACGGAGGAGGCCAAGCCATAATCGCTGTCGTTCGCCCAGGCAACGGCATCGTCGGCATCGGAAAAGCGGGTGACTGAGACGACCGGACCGAAGACCTCGCGGCGGACAATCTCGTCATCCTGTGTGGCGCCCGCAATGACAGTCGGCGTGAAGAAGAAGCCCTTGTCGCCGGAGACCTTGCCGCCGGCGGTGATCTCCATGTGTTTGTGTTCGGAAGCGCGGGCGACGAAGCTTTCGACGCGGTCGCGCTGGCGCTTGGAGATCAGTGGGCCGATCTCGTTTTCGGTATCGTCGGCCTGGTTGAAGCGGATGCTCGAGACGGCCGAGGAGAGGTCGGCGACGAAATTGTCGTAGACCTTGGCATCGGCATAGATGCGGCAGGCGGCGGTGCAGTCCTGACCGGCATTGTAATAGCCGAAGGTGCGGATGCCTGCGACGACGGCATCGATATCGGCATCGTCGAAGATGATGACCGGGGCCTTGCCGCCGAGTTCCAGGTGGGTGCGCTTGACCGTCTTGGCCGCGGCCTGCAATACCTTCTTGCCGGTCGCGACATCGCCGGTGATCGAGACCATGCCGATCTTGGCGTGATTGATCAGCGCATTGCCGACACTTTCACCACGGCCGAGGATGACGTTGACGACGCCCTCGGGAAGGATTTCGGAGAGCAGCTTCGCCATTTTCAGCGCCGTCAGCGGCGTCTGCTCCGAGGGCTTGAAGACGACGGTGTTGCCGCCGGCGATTGCCGGCGCCAGCTTCCAGGCCATCATCATCAGTGGATAGTTCCAGGGTGCGATCGAGCCGACGATGCCGATCGGATCGCGGCGGATCATCGAGGTGTGGCCGGGCAGGTATTCGCCGCCGGCCGGTCCATGCAGGTTGCGCACGGCGCCGGCGAAGAAGCGGTAACAATCGACGATCGCCGGGATTTCGTCGTTCAGCACGGCATTGATCGGCTTGCCGCAGTTCAAAGCCTCCAGTGTGGCGAAGCCGGCGGCATCCTTCTCGATCGCATCGGCGATCTTCAATAGGTAGCCGGAACGTTCGCCCGGCGTCGTCTGCGACCAGCTCGTGAAGGCCCTTTCGGCGGCGTCGACTGCGGCGTCGACCTGGGAAAGCGACGCCTCGGCAAGGTTCAGTACCGTCTCGCCCGTCTTGGGGTTCAGGACGTGCTCTTCCGTTTCCGTGCCTTTTTCAAAGCGGGAACCGATCAGCATTTGGATATCCATGATGTTCTCCCTGTTATTTGCCGGCGCCGGCGATCTGGTCGCCGTCGCGGGTGAGGTAATAGGCTGCCAGGATTGGCAGGAAGGTGACGAGCACCACGACCATGGCGACCACATTGGTGACGGGGCGCTGGCGCGGGCGGATGAGTTCTTCGAGCATCCAGATCGGCAAGGTCGATTGCTGGCCGCCGGTGAAGGTGGTGACGATGACCTCGTCGAAAGACAGCGCGAAGGCGAGCATACCGCCGGCAAGAAGGGCGGTGCCGATATTCGGCAGGATGACATGACGGAAGGTCTGGAAGCCGTCGGCGCCGAGATCCATCGAGGCCTCGATCAGCGAGCCTGAGGTGCGGCGGAAGCGGGCGACCGCATTGTTGTAGACGACCACGACGCAGAAGGTGGCGTGACCGAGCACGATGGTCCAGACCGAAAACGGGATATCGAACAGGCTGAAGGCGGATCGGAGCGCAATGCCGGTGATGATGCCGGGAAGGGCGATCGGCAGGATGACCAGCAGCGAGATCGCCTCGCGGCCGAAGAACTTCGTCTGGCTGACGGCCGCCGCACAGAGCGTGCCGAGGACCAACGCGATCGCCGTGGCGATAACGGCGACCTGCACGGAAAGGCTGAGCGCCGACCAGACGTCCGGCCGGTTCCAGGCGACGGCAAACCATTGCAGGGTCAGCCCGGGCGGCGGCCATTGATAGCTCTTCTCCTCCGTCGTGAAGGCATAGACGAAGATCAGCAGGATCGGCAGGTGCAGGAAGAGCAGTCCGGCGGCTGCGGCGATTTTCAGGGGCAGTGGCGATCTCTTGAGGTCAGAGCGCATCGAAAGCCCCCAATTTCCTGGCGAGCGACAGATAAAGCGCCATGATGACGATCGGCACGACGGAGAAGGCGGCGGCGAGCGGCACATTGCCGGCCGTTCCCTGCTGGGCATAGACCGCCTGGCCGATGAAGAGCCTGGACGAGCCGATGATCTGCGGGATGATGTAATCACCCAATGTCAGCGAGAAGGTGAAGATCGAACCAGCGACGATGCCCGGCAGCGCTAAGGGCAGCAGCACGGTGCGGAAGGTCTGGCGCGGCGTGGCGCCGAGATCCGCCGAGGCCTCGATCAGGTTGCCGGGCACACGTTCGAGGGCCGCCTGCGTCGGCAGGATCATATAGGGCAGCCAGATATAGACGAAGACGATGAAGGTGCCGAGGTAGCTCACCGAGAGCGAATTGCCGCCAATCACGGGCAGGTTCAGGGTCGCGTCAAGCAGCCAGGAGAGATGCAGCTTCTCGAAGATCCAGGTGAGGATGCCTTCCTTGGCGAGGATCAGCTTCCAGGCGTAGATCTTGACGAGATAGCTCGACCAGAGCGGCAGCATGATGCCGAGATAGAAAAGCGCCTTCCATTTGCCTTGCGCATAGCGCGCTGTGTAGTAGGCGATCGGGAAGGCGATCAAGGCGGAAGCGATGGTCACCAGCGCTGCCATGACGAAAGTGCGGATGATGATGTCGAAATTCGTCGGGTTTAGAAGCTGCGCATAGGTCGAAAGGGTGAATTCGTAATTCACCAGGCCTGAGAAATCGTCGATCGAAAAGAAACTCTGCAGAAGCAGGGCGAGCAGCGAACCGATATAGATGATGCCGAGCCAGAGCAGCGGCGGCGTCAGCATCAGGAAGAGCAGCAGTTTCGGGTGCCGCCAGAAGGCATCGGACAGCCGGCCGAAGAACCCGCCGCGCCCCGGAAGAATCGATGTCGCCTCATTGGTGGTGATGAAGATCGCCGTCATGCCGCGTCATCCATGTAGTGGATATCGTCGGGCTGCCAGGCAAGGCGTATGCCGGCGCCGACGACAGGCACATCTGCGCCCGCCGGCAGCATCACATGCAGCCGCGCCCCTCGGAGGCCAACGGTGAGGCGCGTGGCTGCGCCGAGGAAGCTCGCATTGTCGACCTGCGCCTCGACGCCGTCGCCTGCCAGCCGGATTGCTTCCGGACGAAGGCTTGCCCAGCGTCTTTCGCCGCCGAGCGAGGCCATCAGATCAGGCGCGATGACGTTCGACGAGCCGACGAAATCGGCGACGAAGCGGTTTTTCGGGCGGCGGTAGATATCCTGCGGCGTGCCCTCCTGGACGATGTTGCCGTCGTTGAAGACGGCGACGCGGTCGGCCATGGACAGGGCCTCGCCCTGATCGTGGGTGACGAAAACGAAGGTGATGCCGAGCGCACGCTGGAGGCTCTTCAACTCCTCCTGCATCTGTTCGCGCAGTTTCAAGTCCAGGGCGCCGAGCGGCTCGTCGAGCAGCAGCACCTTCGGCTTGTTGACGAGCGCGCGGGCGAGCGCCACGCGCTGCCGCTGGCCGCCGGACAGCTGGCCGGGGCGGCGGGCGCCGTAGCCCGGTAGCTTGACGAGCTCGAGGGCATCGCCTGCCGCCTTCATCCGCTCCGCCTTGCCGACGCCTCTGACCATCAGTCCATAGGCAACATTGTCGAGGATATTGAGATGCGGAAAGAGCGCGTAGTCCTGGAACACGGTGTTGACGTTGCGGCGATAGGGCGGAACGCCGTCAGCTGTCTCGCCGAAGATCTGGATATGGCCCGCGGTCGGCTGTTCGAAGCCGGCGATCAATCGCAGGCACGTCGTCTTGCCGGAGCCGGATGGCCCGAGCATGGCAAAGAATTCGCCGGGCGCGATCTCGAGATCGACGCCGTCGACGGCGCGAACCTGGCCGAAATGGCGCGATACCTGCTGGAAGCGGACGGCTGACGTCATGGGGGCTCCGGGTCGTGTGTGTTCAGAGAGGGCTCGGTCTTGGCCAACAAAGACCCCGCCCCAAACCCCTCCCCACAAGGGGGAGGGGCTTAATCTGCCGTACCCCTTTCGCAAATACCTTGGCGTTTCGGCAGGAATTCGGCGGTGCCACTCGGAGCCCCTCCCCCTTGTGGGGAGGGGTTGGGGAGGGGTCTCACGCTACAACGGTCATCTCAGTGAGGACGTAAATTACCGTCCGCCGATCACGCCGATATAATCCGACACCCAGCGATGATAGGGCACGCATTCGCTCTGCGTTGTGCATTTGGCGACCGGGGTCTTCCAGAACTTGATCTTGTCGAAGTGATCGAAGCCGTTGGTGGCGCAGCCGCTATCACCCATCAGTTCGTTGCCCTTACAGGCGGCGGGAACGGAGGGCACGGCGCCGAACCAGGCTGCGGCGTCACCCTGGACCTTGGCCTTCAGCGAATGTTCCATCCACATATAGGCGCAGTTCGGATGTTCGCTGTCGGCGTGCAGCATGGTGGTGTCTGCCCAGCCGGTGACACCTTCATCCGGGAAGGTGGAGGCGATCTTCTGCTTGTCGGCCTGCAGCAGGTTCACCTGGAAAGGCCAGGAGCCGGAGGCGACGACACCTTCATTCTTGAAGTCGTCGATCTGGATCATTGCATCGTGCCAGTAGCGGGAGACGAGCTTGCGCTGGCCGCGCAACAGGTCGAGAGCGGCCTTGTACTGGTCCTCGGTCAGTTCGTAGGGATCCTTGATGCCAAGATCCGGCTTGTGGGCCATCAGATACATGGCGGCATCGGCGATGTAGATCGCGCCGTCATAGGCCTGGACGCGGCCCTTGTTCGACTTGCCGTCGGGCAGTGTCTGCTCCTCGAAGACGACGTTCCAGCTGGTCGGCGCCTTGTCCTTGAAGGCATCGGTATTATACATCAGCACATTCGGCCCCCAGAGATAGGGCACGCCGTAGTGCACGCCGCCGGCCGTATACCACGGGCCGTTCTGCAGGCGCTCGTCGACGGTCTTGAAGCTCGGGATCAGATCGGTGTTGATCGGCTGGACACGCTTACCGGCGATGAGGCGGAGCGAGGCGTCGCCCGATGCCGTGACGAGATCGAAGCCGCCCTCGTTCATCAGCGAAACCATTTCATCCGAGGTGGCGGCGGTCTTGACGGATACCTTGCAGCCGCTCTCTTTTTCGAAATCGGTGACCCAGTCGTAGTTCTTGTCGGTTTCGCCGCGTTCGATATAGCCGGCCCAGGCGACGATGCTGACCGCACCTTCGCCCTTGCCCAAGGCCTTCAGCGGTTCGGCGGCGATTCCCTGCGTCGCGAAGCTCAGGCAGGCGAGCGCTGCCGTGCAGGATTTCAACAGATTCGTCATCATCCGTCTCCCGGTTTGCCACTTTTGTGGCGGTTTGTTCCCGGATGAAAGGTGACGCGAAAAAGCCGCTTTCGCAAATTCATTTATCAGAAAGGCGATATCGGAAATTCCGATATCAGCGGATACGCCCGGATCTTAAGCTCTCGGCGATACCGACGAAATCGCGCGCCGCCTGCGGCAAGCTGGAGCCCTTGCGCCAGACCATGCCGACCTGGACGACCGGCAGCGATCCCGAGACGTCGCGGCTCTCGATGCGGTCGCCTTCCAGCGACCATGGTCGGTAGACGAGATCGGGAAGCAGGGCTACGCCGGCGCCTGTTGCAACCAGGCTGCGCACCGCCTCCACCGAGCGGGTGCGGAAGGCGACATGCGGGCGGGCGCCGAGCGCTGAGAGCAGCTTGCCGGTATTCTCTTCGATTTCGTGACCGTCAGCATGATCAGCGGTTCGCGGGCGATGTCGGCGACCGAGATGATGTCGGCCGACACCAGCGGATGGCCCATCGGCAGCCATAGTCGATAGGGCGAGGTTTCGAGGATTTCCGCCTGCAGCGCCATGCGGTCGCGCAGGTTTGATATCACCATCACGGCGACATCCAGCTCGCCGCCGACCAGGAGATGTTCGAGGTAACCGCCATTGTCCTCGATGGCGCTGACCTCGATGCCGGGACAGGCGCGCCGGTATCGCGCCAGGAGATCAGAGAGCACATAGCCGGCGACAAGCGAGGTGACGCCGATGTTCAGTGTGCCGGAGAGGGCGCTTTGCTGGCCGGAAAAGCTGGTCCGCGCATCGGAAACAGAGGCCAGGATCTTCGTCGCATGACGCAGGAACTGGTGTCCGTTATGGGTGATTGTCAGGCCGCGCGGATGGCGCTCGAAGAGCTCGACGCCGAGGTCGGTTTCGAGCTCCTTCAGCGCTTCCGTCACCGAGGATTGCGAGATCGAAAGGTTCTGTGCGGCTCGCGTCACCGAACCCTGTTCGGCGACGGCGACAAAATATTGAACCTGGCGAAGCGTGAAGGCCATGGGGTTTTAGAGCATGGCGGAACGGGCCGTGGCAAGCGGTCGAAAAAAGCGGACCTTTTTTGGTATTTTCTTAAAATGGAGCGGGCTTCGCATGCCCACTTAAACTTTCGGAAACGTCATTTCCTTAGCGTTCTCAGCACTTGTCCTGCGTTGGAGTTTCAGATGGCGGAGCAGTTGGCGTGAAGGCCTTACTGCGCATATTCCGGCCTTCCCGGAAATTGGCAATCATCATTGGCGGAGTCGCTCTTCTCATGGGCGTGTCCGGCGGTGCGGCGGTCTATGTCGGCAAGGACAGGCTGATCGGTGCAACTGGTGGTGGCTACGGGCTCGAATGCAGCGACGTCAATCTGGTGACGATCCGCAAGCAGGACCACGTCTGGGTGCGCAAATACATCAAGACGGAACCGACTGACGGGATGACGCGTGTCAAGACCGCGCTGCGTGTCGCCCAGGCGGTTTATGCCGCGCAGAAGCCGGATCTGGTCCAGGTGGTGGTGCTTGATGAAAACGGCCCAACGTTACGCGCCGACATTCGCGGCAG
The DNA here is from genome assembly GCF_012276115.1 of Rhizobium leguminosarum bv. viciae. Lineage (GTDB taxonomy): Bacteria > Pseudomonadota > Alphaproteobacteria > Rhizobiales > Rhizobiaceae > Rhizobium > Rhizobium leguminosarum_T. The sequence continues at coordinate 64,863 of NZ_WIEU01000010.1, forward strand.
GGCGATCGGCGCCGATGTCGTCTATATCCCGCATCCTGACAAGTCCGTTCCGGGCCTCGACGACAAGTCCTATACGGCGCGCTACTACGACGGCAGGGCCAGCGAAAACGGGCTGTTCTTCGGCGAGCGGATAGAGATGCCGTCCGACGAGATCGCCATGATCAGCGCCGCTTTCAAGGATCCCGAGGATTGCGTCGACCCGGTCGCGGTTGCCTCGACCAGAAGCGAGGAAAAGGGCAAGAAGGCCGCAGGCGGCGGGCATGGCGCAGCGCCGGCAGCCGAAAGCGAAGCCGCGCCGGCTGCAGGCGGCCACGGCGCAGATGCGGTCGCAGAGGCGCCGGTCGAAGAGCCGCCGGCTGAAGCCGCCAAGACCCACTGAACAGCGAGCATGAAAAAGCGGAGCGCCGGGAGGCACTCCGCTTGGCATTTTCGACCTGTCTTCCGGTCAGTCGGCTTTGCTGCGGCGGGCCGGGAAGAGGATGACGTCGCGGATCGACGGTGCATTGGTCAGCAGCATGATGAGACGGTCGACGCCGATGCCGAGGCCACCTGCCGGCGGCATGCCCTGGTCGATTGCGTCGAGGAATTCCTCGTCCAGCTGCTTTTCCTTTTCGCCGCGGGCATGCGCCAGTTCGAGTTGCTCGACCATGCGGCGGCGCTGCTCTTGGGGATCGTTGAGTTCCGAGAAGGCGTTGCCGAGTTCCCAGGCGTTGCAATAGGTCTCGAAGCGCTCGACGAGGCGCGGCTCGCCCGGCACTTCCTTGGCGAAGGGCGAGATATCCTTCGGGAAATGCGTGACATGCGACGGCTGGATCAGCGTGGATTCGACCTTTTCCTCGAAGATGAAGGCAAGGCATTCACCCCAGGTCCAATCCTTCTCGACCGCAAAACCGGCAGCCTTGGCGGCGGCGCGGGCCTCTTCATCGGTCTTGATGGCGAGAAAATCGATGCCGGTCGCTTCCTTGACGGCATCGGGCATCGGCACGCGCTTGAACGGCCCCTTGAAGGACATGGTCTTGTCGCCGAAGGGGAATTCCGTCGTGCCGTGAATGGAGAGCGCCAAGGTTTCGAACAGCCGCTCGACGAGGTCCATGATGTCCTCGTAATCGACATAGGCCCAGTAACACTCCATCATGGTGAATTCGGGATTGTGCCGGGTGGAGACGCCTTCGTTGCGGAAGTTCCGGTTGACCTCGAAGACCTTGTCGGTCAGCCCCGAGATCAGCGTGCGCTTGAGGAAGAGTTCCGGCGCGATGCGCAGGTACATGTCGAGCTTCAGCGTGTTGTGATGCGTCTTGAACGGCTCAGCGGTGGCGCCGCCATAAACCGACTGCAGCATCGGCGTCTCGACTTCCATGAAGCCGTCATTTTCCATGAAGCGGCGGATGCCGGAGAGGATCTTCGAGCGCTGCTGGAAGCGGAGCTTCGAATCCTCGTTGGTCATGATGTCGAGATGGCGCTTGCGGTAGCGCAGCTCGATGTCGGAGAGACCGTGCCACTTCTCCGGCATCGGCAGCAGCGACTTCGTCAGCATGGTGATCGTATGCGCGTTGATCGTCAGCTCGCCACGCTTGGTGCGGCGTACGATGCCGGTGACGCCGATGATGTCGCCGATGTCGATCATCGGCAGCAGCGCACGGGCTTCTTCCGGGGTCGTGTCCTTGTGACTGAAAATCTGGATCTTGCCGCCGGCATCGTGGATGTCCATGAACATGCCGGAGTTGCGCGACGAGTAGACGCGGCCGGCGACGGTGACGACATCCTGCGTCTCGACGTCAGGTTCCAGGTTCTCATATTTCGCGATGAGTTCGGCATTGGTCATCGTGCGGTGGAAATGCGCCGGATAGACCTCGCCGATCTGCTCACGCAGCAGCTTCAGCTTCTGGGCGCGCACTTCCGTCGCGTCGGAGGAAAGGGTGTTTTCGGTCTTGTTGTCAGCCACTGTCGAAATCCTCTGACTGTTCTTACTTCGAGCCGACGAGGGCGGCGACCGCCTGCGAGGCGAGCTTCAGGCGCTGACGCACAACGGACCGGCCGAGGATCGCCATGGAATCGAAGAGCGGCAGCGAGCGGGACGAACCGGAGACCGCGACGAAGAGCGGCGAGACCACGATCTTCAGCTTCTTGCCCATGCGGTCGGCGATCGCGCGCAGCTCCGCCTCGATCGTCTCGACGTTCCATTCCAGGATCTTTTCGAGATCCGGCTGAACGGTGTTGAGGATCTCCAGGATCTCTTCCGGCGGCGACTTGATCTTGGCGAAGTCGGACGGCTGCAGGCCGAGATCGGATTTCAGCAGGAAGCCAGCAAGATCGGGCAGTTCGCCGAGCTTGGAAATGCGCGTCTGCGACAGGCGCAGACCTTCCTTCAGGCGGTCGTTTTCCATCGCCCAGGTCAGCACACGTGCCTGGAATTCCTCTTCGGAGAGCTTCTCGCGGATCCAGCGGCCGTTCAGCCAGTCGAGCTTCTGGATGTCGAAGATGGCGCCGGCCTTGGAGAGGTTCTCCGGATCGAACTTCTCGGAGAGAGCGTCGATATCAAGCAGCTCTTCGCCCTCGGCGATCTGGACGAAGAACAGGCCGAGGAAGTTCATCAACGCTTCCGGAATGTAGCCAAGCGCGGAGTAATAGGAGATCGAGGTCGGGTTCTTGCGCTTCGACAGCTTCGACTTGTCGGCATTGCGCATCAGCGACAGATGCATGAAGACCGGCTGGTCCCAGCCGAAATAGCGATAGAGCAGGATGTGCTTCGGCACCGAAGCCAGCCATTCCTCGCCGCGCGCCACATGAGTGATCTTCATCAGATGGTCGTCGATGACGTTGGCCATGTGATAGGTCGGCATGCCGTCGGCCTTGACGAGCACCTGCATGTCGACGGAATCCCACGGGATGCTGACATCGCCATAGACGCCGTCGGTAAAGTCGCAGGAGCCTTCGGCCGGGATCTTCATACGGATGACGGTCGTCTCGCCGGCAGCCATGCGCGAGGTGACCTCTTCGGCCGCAAGATTCAGGCAGAGGCCGTCATATTTCGGTGGCTTGCCGGCGGCACGCTGGGTTTCGCGCATCTGTTCCAGCCGCGCGGGCGTGCAGAAACAGCGGAAGGCATGGCCCTTGTCGAGCAGCTCCTGTGCATAGGGCTGGTACATCGGCTTGCGATCGGACTGGCGATAGGGGCCGTAGGGACCGCCGATATCAGGGCCTTCCTTCCATTCCAGCCCACACCATTTCAGTGCGTCCAACACCTTCGTTTCGAATTCCGGGGTCGAGCGCGTCGCATCGGTATCCTCGATGCGCAGGATGAACTCGCCGCCGTGCTTCTTGGCGAAAAGGTAGTTGAAGAGAGCGATGTAAGCGGTGCCGACATGCGGCTCGCCGGTCGGCGAGGGAGCGATGCGGACGCGGACGCCGGTGGCTGTCCCGGAAACTGTCATTGTGTGTGCCCGTCAATGAATGCCGGACGGCTTTCATGGGAAAGCGACGTTCGGTCGGAAGGATGCAGATAGCTTCATCGGCAAACCGGCCGGAAAAGGGCATGCACCCGCACTATCCGCCGATCGTCCGTTCGGCTGGCCTTAGGCCATATTCAACCGGGCGCGTCAAGAAAAACCACGCCTGCAAAGGCCTGATGGCGGTCCGGGAGGGCGCCAGTTCCGCCGCGCCGCCCGTCCAAGCCTCAATGCGCGGCGTCGCGTTTGCGTTTGCGGGCGTTGCGCGCGAACATGTTCAGCACCTCGACCAGCGCCGAGAAGGCCATGGCGGCGTAGACGTAGCCCTTCGGCACGTGGAAGCCCATGCCATCGGCGATCAGCGTCGTACCGATCATCAGCAGGAAGGCGAGCGCCAGCATGACGATCGTCGGGTTCCGCTCGATGAAGTTGGCAAGCGGCGTCGCGGCAACAAGCATGACGGTGACGGCGACGACGACGGCGACCACCATGATCGGCAGATGCGGCGTCATGCCGACGGCGGTGATGATGCTGTCGACGGAGAAGACGAGGTCGAGCAGCAGGATCTGGCCAATGGCCGATGCAAAGCCTGTCGTGGTCGACTTGGCGATGAAATCCTCCTGATGGTCTTCCGGATCGACGGTGTGATGGATTTCCTTGGTGGCCTTCCAGACGAGGAACAGACCGCCGGCAATCAGGATCAGATCCTTCCAGGAGAAGCCGTGGCCGAAGGCTTCAAACAGCGGTTCGGTCAGTTGCACGATCCAGGCGATGGTGCCGAGCAGGACGAGACGCATGACGAGCGCAAGACCGATGCCGATCTTGCGGGCCTTCTCGCGGTGCTCGGGCGGCAGTTTGTTGGTGAGAATGGAAATGAAGATCAGGTTGTCGATCCCGAGAACGACTTCCATCACCACCAGCGTGATGAGCGCCACCCAGGCGGCCGGATCCTGAATGAGCGTCATGATTTCCTGCATCAGCATATATCCCCTTTGCGTCACATGCGTAGTGACGCCCGCTATGTAATGTCGCCGGCCTGCCAGGCAAGCGCCGCAAGGGGGTATACGAAACCGATGTGACTTTTATTCCCCTGAACGGGATGATTTAAGGCCGGGGCGGCCTTAAATTTGAATCCTGTTCCAGATTAAAGAGTTAGAGCATGATGTCGTCCGAAAACCGCTGACATTTTTCGGCATCATGCTCTGACCGGCAACCAGATTTCGGTGACGCCCATGCCGGTATAGGGGTCGAAGCGCTCGTCGTAGCGTTCGAACATGTCGGGTGTCTCGCCGTGCTCCAGGCCTGAGGTTGGCCACCATGCGCCAAATATCCGGTTCATCGTCGCCGGAATACCGGAGACATGGCCGCGATGGGCAAAGACGACGTAGCGCTGGCCTGGAAGCTTGAGCGTTGCAAAATCCGCCGGCAGATCGCCGGCATCGGAAATTTCGACCGCGGCCATATAGCGGAATTTCTCTGCTTCACCATCGATATGGGTGCAGATGCCGTAGGCGATGTTGCCTTTCTGGCCGGAGATATGGCCGAAATGGGCATTGAATTTCTGCCAGAGGGAGGGGATGGCGGCATTGCCGCCATAGGAGTAGGTCTCCTGCAGGCCGGCAAACATCATCGGTTGAAGGGTTTCGAAGCGGGGCGGTTCGAGGTCGTTGAGGTGGGCGGGGTCCATTCTGATCGGCTCCAGCAAGACAAGGTTACGGGCGTGCCCCTGTCTGCGCACCGCATCCGGCGTCATGCCGAACTGGTCGCGGAAGGCACGGGTGAAGGCTTCGTGCGAGCCGTAGCCGGCGCAAAGCGCAACCTCGAGAATGGTGGATGAGCCGCCGACCAGTGTGGGCACGGCGCGGCTGAGGCGGCGCCCTCTTATATAGGCGCTGATCGAGTGACCGGTGACGAGCCCGAAGACGCGCGACAGATGGTAGCGCGACAATCCGGCTGCTTCCGATATCTCTTCCAGCGATATATCTCTTTCGAAATGGCTCTCGATGAACCAGATCGCCCGTCCGACGGCGCTCATCCTCATTCTCCTACAGTGCCGCGCCTCTTTTTGAGAGGCGCAAAGGACGCTGTAACACTTTGCAGTGGTTGCGGCTTCTTCCTTAGAGGAAGGCCGCCAGCCGGATTTGATCGCTATTGCGGGATTTTGGCCGATGGAGCGCGGTGGTCAAGGATGCGGTTGGACGGTCTCGTGTCGGCGCGCGCCGTAGGCGGCCATGAAGACCCGGATCGCGCCGCGGATGACGCGCTCGATTTCGTCACGCGGCGGCGGCTCTTCCATGCTTCCGAACAGGCGGAGCTTGAAGAAACTACCGCTGGCGAGATCGAGGAACTGGCCGGCGGCGAGATCGATGTCGTCGATCTCAAACCTGCCTTCGGCGATGTGGCGTTCCAGGAAGTCGCGCATGATGGTGCGCAGATTTTCCGGACCCTTGAAGAAGCGTTGACAGAGCACCGGCATGCGGTCGCGAACGCCGAGAACGGTGCGCATCGCGCTGATGACCTTTTCATCGGTCATATGGGTAACGAAGCTTATCCCGAATTCGTACAGGCCGGCTTCGGGATCGTCATGTTCGGCAAGCGCCGTGCGCACGGCCGCCACGAAGGCGGCGCGCTCGGTCTCGATCATCGCCGAAAACAGCTCTTCCTTGTTGGTGAAATAGACGTAAAGCGTTCCCTTGGAGACTCCGGCCTCGCGGGTCACGTCGTTCATGCTGGCGGCGTCGAACCCCATCTTCATGAAGACGCGCTTGGCGCCGGCGAGGATCTGTTGGCGCTTGGCCGGATCTTCGCCTGCGGCAAATCGGCCTCCGGCAGCGGGAGGACTGAATACGGCGGCGTGGTCTGGTGTCAGCGTCATGTCCTCTTAACCGTGTTGACTGTTTCGCATGTTCTTTAAAAGAAATCGAACCGATTGGTTCTATACATCTTGATATGACGATAAAACAGGTTTAAGTCAACTGAACCGAACCGTTCAGTTCGATTATTTACTCCAGATCGGTAAAGTAGCCATGTCGAGCAACCAGAAGAGCAACGTCGCGCGTATCGTCAGCGAAAACGCCGAGACCGAAGAGGTAAAGGCCGAGGTCGCGGCCGTAGAAGCTCCGACGGCGGAAGCCCGCGAAATTCCTTCAGCTCCCGCGCAGTCGGCGCCGGCTTCGGTCGCCGCACCCGCGGCTGCAAAGAAGCGCCGCAGCCTTGTGCTGCCGATCGTCGTGCTCGCCCTTCTCGCAGGCGGCGGCTGGTATGGTTACGAATGGTGGACGAACGGCCGCTTCATGGTGTCGACCGACGACGCCTATATCGAAGGCGATATCGCAACGATTTCGCCGAAGGTCACGGGCTACGTCGCGAAGGTGAACGTTGTCGCCAACCAGGAAGTCAAAGCGGGCGACGTGCTTGCCACGCTAGATAACGGCGACTATCAGAACGCCCTCGACTTGGCCCAGGCCCAGATCGTCACCGAAAAGCTTTCGCTGCAGCGTATCGACGCGCAGATCGAAGGCGCGAATGCGAGCCTCGTGCAGGCGCAGGCGCAGAAGGTGGCACTCGAAGCGGCCGTTCGCGGTGCCGAGATCACCCAGAAGCGCCAGAGCGACCTTCAGGCGAAGTCGGTCGGCACCGCCGCCGATCTCGACAACGCCAATATCGCCCTCGACCAGGCCAAGGCCAATCTTGCCGGCGGCGACGCCAACATCACCGCCGCACAGGCCAACATCACCATCCTCCAGGCCCAGCGCAAGGAAGCCGAAGGCTCGGTCCGTTCGCTTGAGATCTCGCGCGACAAGGCCGTCCGTGACCTTTCCTTCACCGTGCTCAAGGCGCCTTATGACGGCATTGTCGGCAACCGCTCCGTCCAGGAAGGCGATCTCGTCTCTCCCGGCCAGCGCCTGATGGCGCTCGTTCCGGTGCGCCAGCTCTATATCGACGCCAATTTCAAGGAAACGCAGATCCAGCATCTGGTGCCGGGCTCAAAGGTCAACGTCCAGGTCGATGCCTATAGCGATCATCCGATCGTCGGCACCGTCGCATCGATCTCGCCGGCTTCCGGCTCGGTCTTTTCGCTGCTGCCGCCGGAAAACGCCACCGGCAACTTCACCAAGGTGATCCAGCGCGTGCCGGTGCGCATCGCGCTGCCGCAGGATGCGCTCGACAGCGGCCGTCTACGCGCGGGCCTGAGCGTCGTCGTCGACGTCGACACCCGCACGGCGCCGAGCAAGTAAGCCTTCAGGAAAGGCAGAGGTGATCTGATGGCCGGCAGCGCGACAGCAACGGCGGGGACGATGCCTGCGGCACCCGCCCATGCCGACGAGCGCATGGATCCGAAGAAGCTCATCGCCTTCTTCGCGATGGTGCTCGGGATGTTCATGTCGATCCTCGACATCCAAATCGTCTCGGCCTCGCTTGCGGAGATCCAGGCCGGCCTTTCGGCCGGCAGCGACGAGATCGGCTGGGTGCAGACGTCCTATCTGATCGCCGAAGTGATCATGATCCCGCTTTCGGGCACGCTGGCGCGCATCATCTCGACGCGTTATCTTTTCGCGATCTCGGCCGCCGGCTTCACCATGGCGAGCGCACTTGCCGCGACCGCGACCAATATCGACCAGATGATCGTCTACCGGGTCATCCAGGGCTTCATCGGCGGCGGCATGATCCCGTCGGTCTTCGCGGCCGCCTTCACCATCTTCCCGCCGTCGAAGCGCAGCATCGTCTCGCCGATCATCGGCTTGATTGCGACGCTGGCGCCGACCATCGGCCCAACCGTCGGCGGTTATCTCAGCCATGCCTTTTCCTGGCACTGGCTGTTCCTCGTCAACATCGTGCCCGGCATCATCGTCACGATCGTCACCTGGAACTTCATCGATTTCGACAAGCCGGAACTGTCGCTCTTCAAGAAGTTCGACTGGTGGGGGCTGATCTCGATGGGCGTCTTCCTCGGCGGGCTTGAATATGTGCTCGAAGAGGGCAATTCCAACGACTGGTTCAACGACAGCTACATCACCATAGCGGCCGTCGCTTCCGGCGCTGCAGCCATCGTCTTCTTTTATCGCGCCTTCACGGTGGATTTCCCGGTCGTCGACCTCAAGGCCTTTGCGAACCGGAATTTCTCCTTCGGTTCGGTGTTTTCCTTCGTCATGGGTATCGGCCTCTATGGCCTCACCTATATCTACCCGGTCTATCTCGGGCGCATCCGCGGCTATGATTCACTGATGATCGGCGAGACGATGTTCGTCTCCGGGCTTGCGATGTTCTTCACCGCGCCAATCGCAGGCCGGCTGTCGACCAAGATGGATCTGCGTCTGATGATGGTGATCGGCTTCGTCAGCTTCGCGGCCGGCACCTTCATCATGATGCATCTGACGGCGGATTGGGATTTCTACGAACTCTTCATCCCGCAGATCCTGCGCGGCTTCGGGCTAATGATGTGCATGGTGCCGATCAACAACATCGCACTCGGCACGATGCCGCCCTCGCGCATCCGCGGTGCTTCCGGTCTGTTCAACCTGACCAGAAACCTCGGCGGCGCCGTTGGCCTTGCCGTCATCAACACCGTGCTCACCAACCGGCAGGACGTGCATTACGAGCGGCTGCGGGAGAATATGGACTGGGGCAATCCGGCGGCGATCGACCAGATGAACAACATGGCCGCCAATTTCAACACCTACGGCATGGATGGCGCCTCGGTTGCGATCAAGCAGATGGTCGGTCTTGCCACCAAACAAGCGATCATCCTTTCCTTCAGCGATGTCTTCCTGATCCTGACCGCACTCTTCCTTGCCATGATCCTCGGTGTCGCCATGATCAAGAAACCCGCGCCGCAAGGCGGGGGAGGCGGTGGCGGCCACTGACCTCCGGCCTGCCGCCCCTGAAAAGGCCCTCTCCGGAGGGCCTTTTTGTTGCTGTTTTCCGGCCGCTGTGTCATCAGGCGGATGATCGTCGGCTGGATCAGTCCGAATCGGATAGGCAATGCCGGGAAAATGACGCGAGAATCGGCTCGCTGGATTTTTTGATTTACGTACATCAAAATTGGCGCTAATGGTCTCGTCAGGAGGAATGATGAGGCCAACCGTTCACGATATCGCCGCCGCGGCCGGTGTCAGTCTGGCGACTGTCGACCGGGTTCTCAACCAGCGTCCCGGTGTGCGCCACGTTACGCGGGAAAAGGTCGAGACCGCGATCCGCGAGCTCGGTTATGTCAGAGATGTGGCTGCCGCCAATCTTGCCAAGGGGCGCACCTATCCGCTGGTCTTCATCCTCCCGGCCAGCGACAATTCCTTCATGCACGGGCTCAATGCCGAGATCCGCCAGGCAGTCCTCCGATCGTCGGCGGAGCGCACCGATATCCGCACCATCGAAGTGCCGGCCTTCGATCCGGCCGCCCTCGTCTCCGTGCTCGAAGAGCTTTCCCGCGACAAGCCCTGCGGCATCGCGCTGGTTGCGACCGATGCGCCTGACGTGCGCGCCGCCGTCGACAGGCTGGTGCGCGAGCGCTTTCCTATCGTCACGCTGGTTTCCGATCTCACGGGGTCGCTGCGCCATCACTATGCCGGCGTCGACAATATCGCCGCCGGCCGCACAGCCGCCCGGCTGCTCGGACGATTCCTCGGGCCGCGGAAGGGCGAAATAGCCGTGCTCGCCGGCTCCATGCTGGTGCGCGACCATCGCGAGCGGCTGGAGGGCTTCACCGCTGTCATGGCTGATGAATTTCCCGATCTTGCGATCCTGCCGGTTCTTGAAGGCCGCGACGACCCGGAGGTCGCCCATATGCTCGTTGCCGACGCGCTTTCGAGGAATGCCGGGATCATCGGCGTCTACAGCCTCGGCGCCGGCAACCGCGGCCTGATCCGGGCGTTGAAGGAGAAGGCCGTCGACCGCGTGCTGACCGTGGTTGCCCACGAACTGACCGCTCATACGCGCGCAGCACTGATCGACAACACGATCGATGCGATCCTCAACCAGGATGCCGGCCATGAGGTGCGCAGCGCGATCCGCGTGCTGAAAGCCAAGGCGGACGGGCTTGCCGTCATCGAAGCGCAGGAGCGCATCCGCCTCGACATATTCCTGAAAGACAATCTGCCGTAACGGCAAAGGGAGAAATACCACATGTATCTGGGTCTCGATCTCGGAACCTCCGGCGTCAAGGCGATGCTGATCGACGGTGATCAGAAGATCGTCGGCTCGGCCAACGGTTCGCTCGACGTGTCGCGTCCGCATTCCGGCTGGTCGGAGCAGGAGCCGGCCCACTGGGTGCGCGCCACGGAGGAGGCTGTCGCCGGTCTCAAGGCAAAACATCCGAAGGAGTTGGCGGCGGTCAAGGGCATCGGCCTTTCCGGGCAGATGCATGGCGCAACGCTCATCGATGCCACCGACAAGGTCCTGCGCCCCTGCATCCTCTGGAACGATACGCGCAGCTATGTCGAGGCCGCGGCACTTGATGCCGATCCGCGCTTTCGCGCGCTCACCGGCAACATCGTCTTCCCCGGCTTTACGGCGCCGAAGCTCGCCTGGATCGAGAAGCATGAGCCCGATGTCTTCGCCAAGATCGCCAAGGTGCTCCTGCCGAAGGATTATCTGCGTCTCTGGCTGACCGGCGACTATATCTCGGAGATGTCGGATTCGGCCGGCACCTCCTGGCTCGACACCGGCAAGCGCGCCTGGTCGTCTGAACTGCTGGCCGCCACCAACCTTTCCGAGGCGCAGATGCCGACGCTCGTCGAAGGCACCGAGCAGGCCGGCAAGCTGCGGTCCGAACTGGCGGCGCAATGGGGTATATCAGGGGATGTCGTCATTGCCGGCGGTGCCGGCGACAATGCGGCCTCGGCCTGCGGCATGGGTACGGTCAGCGATGGCGCCGCCTTCGTCTCGCTCGGCACATCAGGCGTGCTTTTTGCCGCCAACGGTTCCTATTTGCCGAAGCCGGAAAGCGCCGTGCATGCCTTCTGCCACGCGCTGCCGAACACCTGGCACCAGATGGGCGTCATCCTATCGGCCACCGATGCTCTCAACTGGCATTCCGGTGTTACCGGAAAGTCGGCCGCCGACCTCACCGGCGAACTCGGCGAGACGCTGAAGGCGCCCACCGGCGTCACCTTCCTGCCCTATCTCTCCGGCGAGCGCACGCCGCACAATGATGCCGTCATCCGCGGCGCCTTCATCGGCCTTGAACATGAAAGCAGCCGTGTCGTTCTGACCCAGGCGGTGCTCGAAGGCGTCGCCTTCGCCATCCGCGACAATCTCGAAGCGCTGCGTTCGGCCGGCACCGGCATATCCCGCGTCACGGCAATCGGCGGCGGTTCGCGCTCGCGTTACTGGTTGGCGTCGATCGCGACCGCGCTCGGCGTTCCGGTCGACCTGCCGGCCGACGGCGATTTTGGCGCGGCCTTCGGCGCTGCCCGTCTCGGCCTGATCGCTGCAACGGGCGCGGATCCGATTGCCGTCTGCACGCCGCCGGTGACGGCGGGCACGATCGAGCCGGTGTCCGCACTGAGCGGCGCTTATGAGGATGCTTACAAGCGCTACCGTGCGCTCTACCCGGCGATCAAGTCGCTGGCGCGTTGAGAACTGGAGCCAGCGGCCCCTCATCCGTCTGCCGGCACCTTCTCCCCGCTGGGGAGAAGAGGTTCGCAGCGGCGCCTCATTCCCCTTCTCCCCTGGGGGAGAAGGTGGCCCGAAGGGTCGGATGAGGGGGCTGCACGGCACGAACGATAAGACTGAATTACGAACCCAAGGAGACCTAACATGAGCACCGGATTTTTCGGCGATATCCAGAAAGTGAAATACGAAGGCCCGGACAGCACCAATCCGCTGGCCTTCCGCTATTACCAGCCGGACGAGATCGTCATGGGCAAGCGCATGGAAGACCATCTGCGCTTTGCTGTGGCCTACTGGCACACCTTCACCTGGCCGGGCGGCGATCCCTTCGGCGGGCAGACCTTCCTGCGTCCCTGGTTCGAGGACACAATGAAGGCCGCCAAGCTCAAGGCCGACGTCGCCTTCGAATTCTTCTCGCTGCTCGGCTCGCCCTACTACTGCTTCCATGACGCCGATGTGCGTCCGGAAGGCAAGACTTTCGCCGAGAACACTAAAAACCTCAACGAGATCGTCGATTATTTCGCGGAGAAGCAGGCCGCAACCGGCACCAAGCTGCTCTGGGGCACTGCGAACCTCTTCTCCCACCGCCGCTATATGTCGGGCGCTGCGACCAATCCGGATCCTGACGTCTTCGCTTTTGCAGCCGCGACGGTAAAGACCTGCATCGACGCCACGCAGAAGCTCGGCGGCGAAAACTACGTGCTCTGGGGCGGGCGCGAAGGTTACGAGACGCTGCTCAACACCGATATCGGCCGCGAGCTCGACCAGCTCGGACGCTTCCTCAACCTCGTCGTCGAATACAAGCACAAGATCGGTTACAAGGGCACGATCCTGATCGAGCCGAAGCCGCAGGAGCCGACCAAGCATCAGTACGACTACGACGTCGCGACCGTCTATGGCTTCCTCAAGAAGCACGGCCTTGAAAACGAGGTGAAGCTCAATATCGAGCAGGGCCACGCGATCCTTGCCGGCCACTCCTTCGAGCACGAGCTGGCGCTTGCCAATGCTCTCGGCATCTTCGGCTCGATCGACATGAACCGCAATGACTACCAGTCCGGCTGGGATACCGACCAGTTCCCGAACAATGTTCCCGAAATGGCACTCGCCTATTACCATGTTCTGGCTGGCGGCGGCTTCAAGACCGGCGGCACCAACTTCGATTCGAAACTTCGCCGCCAGTCTCTCGACCCGGCGGATCTGCTGATCGGCCATATCGGCGGCATGGATTGCTGCGCCCGCGGCCTGAAGGCCGCCGCCAAGATGATCGAGGACAAGGCTCTGTCGCAGCCGCTCGCCGATCGTTATGCCGGCTGGGAATCTGCCGAGGCGCAGAAGCTCTTCCGCGGCGAGTATTCGCTGGATGAGATCACCCACTATGTCGAGAGCCATGACGTCAACCCGCAGCCGAGATCCGGCAAGCAGGAACTGCTGGAGAACATCGTCAACCGTTACGTCTGATAAAGCGTGCCGGCGGTCATCGACCGCCGGCGCAACCCTATCTGGCCGCGCGCTGGCCGGAAGCTTTCAGCCTATATCGGCTTATCGTTTCAACCAGTTGCGCGATGGCGCCGAGACGGAGTTTCGAACCACCAGATCCGGCCTCAGCAGGATTTCCGTTTCGGTCGGCCGGCCATCGGACAGGAGTTCCAGCAGCAGTGCCATCGCCTGCTTGCCGATTGCCGTTCTCGGCTGGCGAATCGTGGTCAGCGGCGGCGATATGAAGACGGCTTGCGGCACATCGTCGAAACCAGTCACCGAGAAATCCCGCGGAATATCGTAGCCTCGCGCGCCGAGCCCGACCATGACGCCGATCGCCGTCTGGTCGTTCACGCACATGAAGGCGGTTGGAAGCGTGTCGCGCATGAAAAGCTGTTCGACCGCATGCCGCCCGCTTTCGATCGTACCGTCGCCTTCGAGCACGATCCTGGTGTCGGGCGGGATGCCGGCGGCGTCGAGACCGGCGTCGTAACCCATGCGGCGCCTGGTATAGGCAAGCCGGGTGCGCGAATCGCCGATGAAGGCGATCTTGCGATGCCCTTCGGCCAGCAGCAGATCCACCGCTTTGCGAGCGCCCTCGGTATCATCGACGCCGACATAGGGAATGCCGCCGTTAAAGACGGGCTCGAAAACGCCGACGCTCGGCGGCAGCCGCGCTGTCATGGTCTGATGCCCGAAGGGCAAGATGCCGGTGAACAGGATCAATCCGGCCGCCTGGTTGGAATTGAAGAATTTCAGATATTCCAGGCCGCGCTGCGCATCGTTCTGCGTGTGGCCGATCAGGATGCCGTAGCCGTGCGCGCGCGCTTCGTTTTCCAGCCCGACCAGAATGTTGGAGAAATTGGGATCGCCGATATCGGGCGCCACGACGAGGATCATGTTGGAGCGGCCAAGCCTCAGGCTGCGCGCCATGGCATTGGTCGTATAGCCGGTGATGGCGATCGCCTGGTTGACCTTGAGGCGGGTGGAGTTGGCGACCTTCTCCGGCATGTGGATTGCCCGGGAAACCGTCGCGATAGAGACCTCGGCGATCCGGGCGACGTCTTCGATGGTTGCGGGCGTGGAATTCGACACTTGGCTCTGCCTTAGGCTTCTTCGCCGCGACACTACACAGACTTGTCGAGAGGTCAAAGGCAGGCTTCAACTGATCTGTGTAAATCAACGATGTAAACCTTTACACGATGTATGTAAAGGTTTACATAGGCCTCCAGAGCGGATGGGATGCCGTTTTGGGAGGACCGGATGACTGTGGAAGCTGCCGACACCGCACCCGTGGTGCTGTCCGCCAGGCGCATATGCAAATCCTTCAGTGGAGTGCAGGTTCTCTTCAGCGTGAACTTCGATCTCCGCGCCGGCGAAATCCATGCGCTCATGGGTGAAAATGGCGCCGGCAAATCCACGCTTGTCAAAGTTTTGTCCGGGTTCGAACAGCCGAGCTCCGGCGAGATCCTGCTCGACGGCAAGCCGGTCGTGCTGCCGCCCAATGGCGCCGCCGAGGCGCTCGGCATCGTCATCATTCACCAGGAATTCAACCTCGCCGAACATCTGACCGTGACGGAGAGCCTCTTTCTCGGGCGCGAAGTCACGCGTTTCGGCGTGCTCGATCGCAAATATATGCGGTCGGAGACACGCAAGGTTCTCGATGTGCTCGGTTCGCATGTCGATGAGAATGCGCTGATCAGCACGCTTTCCATCGCCGACAAGCAGATGGTCGAAATCGCCAAGGCAATCAGCCGCGATGCGCGAGTGGTGTTCATGGACGAACCGACCGCAGTGCTGTCGAGTGAAGAGACCAACATGCTGTTCAAGCAGGTTCGCAAGCTTCGCGACCAGGGTACCAGCTTCGTCTTCGTGTCCCACAAACTCGACGAAGTGATGGAGTTGACCGACCGGGTCACCGTCCTTCGCGATGGCCAATGGATCAAAACTTCGCCGACATCCGTTCTGGACGGCGAATCGATTGCGCAGCTGATGGTCGGCCGCGAACTCTCCAGCCTCTATCCCGCCAAGGTCGAGCCTGATATCGACGAGGAGATTGTCCTCAGGGTCGCGTCGTTGTCCACGGGCTATGTGAAGGACGCGAGCTTCGAGGTGCGCAAGGGCGAGATCATCGGTTTTTCAGGCATGATCGGCTCCGGCCGCACCGAGCTGATGGAAGCAATCGCCGGGTTGCGGACCCGTCTCGAGGGCGAGGTGGTCATCAAGGGTGAAACAGTTCCCTCCGGCGACGTCCATGCCGCCAACCGCTGTGGGCTCGCCTATATGACCAAGGACCGCAAGTCGAAAGGCCTCTTGCTGCGCTCCGGCATGGTGACCAATCTGACACTGCAATCGCTCGGAAGGCACGCTCGTCACGGCTATCTCAGCCCGGGCAGCGAGGCGGCCGCAATGGCCAAGGCCAAGCGCCGCTTCGATATCAGGGTTCGCGATGGCAATATCGTCGCCGGCCGGATGTCGGGAGGGAACCAGCAGAAGCTGCTGCTCGCCAAGGTCATGGAGACCGAGCCTCAGATCATCATCATCGACGAGCCGACGCGCGGCATCGATGTCGGCACCAAACAGCAGATCTATCATTTCATCTCGGCGCTCGCCCGGGACGGCCGGTCGATCATCGTCGTGTCGTCGGAGATGCCGGAGGTCATCGGCCTCTGCACCAGAGTGGCTGTGATGCGCGAAGGGCGTATCGTCGGCGTGCTCGAGGGTGAGGAGATTTCCGAGCAGGAGATCATGCGTTACGCCGCCGGGCTCAAGAAGAAGGCTGCCTGAAGGCTGAAGCAGGGCTTTACCGATCAGGGCGACAGATAAGATTCCCAGAAAATATGGGACGGGAGGTTGGTTTTGGAAATGAGTGTCAACGAGGAGACCAGGGAAATCCGGCGCCGATCCTGGCGGGATGTCGACCTGCGTGCGGTCGCGCCCTTCGTCGCCCTGGCGCTGCTGCTGATCGTCGGAGCTTTAGTCAACCCTAATTTCATCGGCATCACCAACCTTGCCAATGTCGCGACGCGCAGCGCATTCATCGCCATCATCGCGGTCGGTGCGACCTTCGTGATATCAGCGGGCGACCTCGACCTTTCGGTGGGTTCGATGGTGGCCTTCGTCGCCAGCTTGATGATCCTGCTGATGAATTCGGGCGCCATCGAAAACCCGGCTTTGATGCTGGTGGTCGCGGTCGTCTTCACCATGGTTGCCGGCGCACTCTGCGGCCTGGCGAACGGCCTGATCACGACAGTCGGCAGGATCGAGCCCTTCATCGCGACGCTCGGTACGATGGGTATCTATCGCGGCCTGACGACATGGCTGTCGCAGGGGGGCGCGATCACACTTCGCTCCGCCGATATCCAGACGCTCTATCGCCCTGCTTATTTCGGCAATATCGCCGGTGTGCCGGTGCCGATCGTGGTGATCCTGGCGGTGACGGCGGTTGCTGCCTTCATCCTCTACCGCACCCGTTACGGGCGCCACGTCGTCGCGGTCGGATCAAACAGCGATGTCGCCCGCTATTCGGGCATCGCGGTCAACCGTGTGCGGACGATTGCCTTCGTCATCCAGGGATTGTGCGTCGCCATTGCCGTGCTGCTCTACGTTCCCCGTCTTGGCTCGACCTCGGCGACGACAGGTATCCTGTGGGAACTGCAGGCGATCACCGCCGTCGTCGTCGGCGGCACGGCGCTGAAGGGCGGCGCGGGCAGGGTCTGGGGCACGATCTGCGGCGCCTTCATTCTCGAACTGGTCGGCAACATCATGCTGCTTTCGAATTTCATCAGCGAGTATCTGATCGGCGCCATCCAGGGTGCAATCATCATCATCGCCATGTTCGTCCAGCGCTCGCTGGTGCGCAAAGCTTGAATTTCCGAATCATGAATTGACCGGACTTACAGGGCGTCCGGTCCCGTATGGAAAAGTCCCTGACCTTATTGGGAGGAAATAGCATGCGTAAATTGATGTTGGGCCTGGCGGTTGCGGCGGTGACGTTCGCCGGCGCCGCTCACGCCCAGGACAAGAAATTCACGATCGGCGTATCCATTCCGGCCGCCGACCACGGTTGGACGTCGGGCGTCGTGTTCCATGCCGAACGCGTCGCCAAGCTGCTGATGGCCGAACATCCCGGTCTCAACGTCATCGTCAAGACCTCGCCGGACGCCGCCAGCCAGGCCAACGCCGTGCAGGATCTCGATACGCAAGGCATCGACGCCCTCGTCATCCTGCCGTCGGACCCGGATCCGCTCGTCAACGCCATCAAGGAAGTCAAGGCCAAAGGCAAGTTCGTCGCCCTCGTCGACCGCGCGCCGAGCAACAACGACAATTCCGTGCGCGACCTCTATGTCGCCGGCAACAACCCGGCTCTCGGCGAAGTCGCCGGCAAGTACATCAAGGACACGACGCCGGACGCCGAAGTGGTCATCATCCGCGGTCTGCCGATCCCGATCGATCAGCAGCGCCAGGACGGCTTCGACAAGGGTATCGCCGGATCGAACGTCAAGGTTCTCGACCGCCAGTACGGCAACTGGAACCGCGACGATGCCTTCAAGGTCATGCAGGACTACCTGACCAAGTACCAGAAGATCGACGTCGTATGGTGCCAGGATGACGACATGGCCGTCGGCGTTCTGCAGGCGATCGAGCAGGCCAAGCGCACCGATATCAAGTATGTCGTCGCCGGCGCCGGCTCCAAGGACATGGTCAAGAAGGTCATGGACGGCGACAAGCTGATCCCGGTCGACGTTCTCTATCCGCCGGCAATGGTCGGCACGGCAATGGAGCTGACGGCGGCGGCCCTCTACGATCAGGTTCCGGTTCATGGCAGCTACATTCTCGATGCGACGCTCGTCACCAAGGAGAATGCCAAGGACTTCTATTTCCCGGATTCGCCGTTCTGATCCATCGACTGCAGGCAAGCGCCCATTCGAAAGGATGGGCGCATTTTTTATGCTTCCACTACAGCGGCTAGCCGAAAATGCTGCACGTACCTCTTGCCCGCCAAAGGCCATCATGATTAGCTCGCAGCCATATCGCATTTGGCCTCGCGCCAAATTCGACGCAAGGGCGAGGAGGCGCCTTGCTCCCGCCAAATAGCGTGCTACAACACTTCAGAAACGTTTACGGTCGATATTCAGGGAGGAATCTGACATGAAGACGATCAAAGGCCCCGGCCTTTTCCTTGGCCAGTTCGCGGGCGATACTGCTCCTTTCAACTCGTGGGACGCGATTACCAAATGGGCGGCCGACATCGGCTACAAGGGCGTCCAGGTGCCGACTTGGGCCAGTCAGCTGATCGATCTCAAGAAGGCTGCCACGTCCAAGGATTATTGCGACGAATTCGCCGGCAAGGCTCGCGAAAACGGCATCGAGATCACCGAACTCTCTACTCACCTACAGGGCCAGCTCGTCGCCGTTCACCCGGCCTATGACGAAGCCTTCGACGGGTTCGCGGCACCGGAGGTACGCGGCAATCCGAAAGCGCGTCAGGAATGGGCGGTCGAGCAGGTCAAGATGGCGCTGACGGCATCCAAAAACCTCGGGCTCAAGGCGCATGCGACCTTCTCCGGCGCGCTTGCCTGGCCCTTCATCTATCCCTGGCCGCAGCGTCCTGCCGGTCTGGTCGAGACTGCCTTCGACGAACTCGCCCGTCGCTGGGCGCCGATCCTTAACCATGCGGACGAGAATGGTATCGACGTCTGCTACGAGATCCACCCGGGCGAGGACCTGCATGACGGCATCACCTTCGAGATGTTCCTCGAGCGGGTGAAGAACCATCCGCGCGCCAACATGCTCTACGATCCCTCGCACTACGTCCTGCAGTGCCTCGATTATCTCGACAACATCGACATCTACAAGGACCGCATCAAGATGTTCCACGTCAAGGATGCGGAGTTCAATCCGACCGGGCGCCAGGGCGTCTACGGCGGCTATCAGGGCTGGGTCGAACGGGCGGGCCGGTTCCGTTCTCTCGGCGACGGCCAGGTCGATTTCGGCGCGGTGTTTTCGAAGATGACGGCGAATAATTTCGACGGCTGGGCCGTGGTCGAATGGGAATGCGCGCTGAAGCATCCGGAAGACGGCGCCCGCGAAGGCGCCGAATTCGTCGCCGCGCATATCATCCGCGTCACCGAGAAAGCCTTCGATGATTTTGCCGGCAGCGGCACGGACCAGGCGGCCAACCGGCGGATGCTGGGGCTTTCCTAAATCAGTGCATATTGGTTGGTTGCCCCTCATCCTAACCCTCTCCCCGTAAACGGGGCGAGGGGACTTGCCCGACCAAACGTCGAGAGCGGAAAAGACGCCGCGGCATACCCCTTCTCCCCGCGAGCGGGGAGAGGGTGGCGGCAGCCGGATGCAAGGGGTCATATCCGCACCAAGTTTAAATTCCAGGAGGACAGAATGGTAATCGAAGCATCATCCGAACAGACCCGCGAGCCACGCATCCGGCTCGGCATGGTGGGCGGCGGCGCGGGCGCGTTTATCGGCGCGGTGCATCGTATCGCGGCACGCATCGACGATCAGTACGATCTCATCGCCGGCGCGCTGTCGGCTTCGCCCGAAAAGGCGATCGCATCCGGCCGCGACCTCGGCCTCGATCCGTCGCGGACCTATTCCAGTTATCGCGAGATGGCAATCCGCGAGGCGAAGCTGAAGAACGGCATCGAGGCGGTGGCGATCGTCACGCCGAACCATGTTCACTACGATGCAGCCAAGGAATTCCTGAAGCGCGGCATCCATGTCATCTGCGACAAGCCGCTGACGTCAAACCTTGCCGATGCGAAGAAGCTGAAGAAGATCGCCGACGAGAGCGGCGCGCTGTTCGTGCTGACGCATAATTACACCGGCTATCCGATGGTCCGCCAGGCGCGCGAGATGATCGCGAACGGCGAACTCGGCGATATCCGCGTCGTCCAGGCCGAATATCCGCAGGACTGGCTCACGGAAGCGGTCGAGCAAACCGGCCAGAAGCAGGCCGCCTGGCGCACCGATCCGGCACAGTCCGGCGTCGGCGGCTCGACCGGCGATATCGGCACGCATGCTTATAATCTCGCCGCCTTCATCACCGGCCTGGAGCTCGACAGCCTCGCCGCCGATCTCGACAGTTTCGTTCCGGGCCGCCGGCTGGACGACAACGCCCATGTCATGCTGCGCTTCAAGGCGAAGGGTTCGGAGAAGCCGGCCAAGGGCATGCTCTGGTGCAGCCAGGTGGCGCCCGGTCATGAAAATGGCCTGATGGTCCGCGTCTACGGCACCAAGGGCGGGCTGGAATGGACCCAGAAGGACCCGAACTACTTGTGGTACACGCCTTTCGGTGAGCCGAAGCGGCTGATCACCCGGGGTGGCGCCGGTTCAGGGGCGGCTGCCGGCCGTGTCACGCGCGTGCCATCCGGGCATCCGGAAGGTTATCTCGAAGCCTTTGCGACGATCTATACGGAAGCCGCGCATGCGATCAACGCCCGCAAGAAGGGCAAGGCCGTGGACAAGGCAGTGGTCTACCCGACGGTCGATGACGGCGTGAAGGGTGTGGCTTTCGTCGAAGCCTGCGTCGCGTCTTCGAAGAAGAACGGCGCCTGGGTCAAGGTCTGAATTACCGATCTGGATTGCGCCATGAAAGCGCCGAGGCGGGTCAAGCCGCCTCGGCATTTTGTTTATTTGGTCAGGCAGTAGCAGTGCGGCCGCGCTTCAGAAGGTTATCGACGCTCAACGGTCCGGCACCTGCCGCCACCAGATAAAGAAACACGAAGCAGAACAGGATCGCCGCGACGCCGCCGTTCTGAGCGGGATAGATGCCCTTCGACGCATGGCCGATGAAATAGGCGAAGGCCATCAGGCCCGAGAGCACGAAGGCTGCGATACGGGTCTGGAATCCCACCAGGACCAGGAAGCCAAAGGTGAGTTCGAGCAACCCGGCAATCCAGGAGAGCGAGCCCGCGGGCGGCACGCTTGCCGCAGCCGGAAAATGCAGGATTTTCTGTGTTCCGTAGCTGAAAAGCACAAGTGACGAGACGATGCGCAACAGGCTCAACAGATGAGGCTGCAGCGAATGGACCGAAGAGAGCATTGGATTCCTTTCACATTTGTGATTCCATTTCCCGTGTAAGGATCGCGGTCTCAACGGCCAAGTCACGACTGCTGACATTGTTGTTATGAGGGCAGCTGCGCGGTGGGGGAGGGGCGGCTGCAGCGGCGTTGCAGCTGTCCTGTTTTTCCTCCTGCAACGTTGCAGTTTTTCTCGCCGCCAGCCTGTACTTTGCCCACAGGCTTGGCTAAATCCGGCGCAAACGGCTGAACCTGAGAGATAGGATTTGCAGATGATCGATCCGAAGAAACTCGCGGAGCGCTTTCCCGGCGACTTCACTTTCGGCGTTGCCACCGCCGCCTTCCAGATCGAAGGCGCCAGCAAGGCCGATGGCCGCAAGCCATCCATCTGGGATGCTTTCTGCAATATGCCCGGCCGCGTCCATAATCGCGATAACGGCGACGTTGCCTGCGACCACTACAATCGCCTGGAGCAGGACCTCGATCTCATCAAGGAGATGGGTGTCGAAGCCTACAGGTTCTCGATCGCCTGGCCGCGCATTATCCCCGACGGTACGGGTCCGGTGAACGAGGCCGGCCTCGATTTCTACGACCGGCTGGTCGACGGCTGCAAGGCGCGGGGCATCAAGACCTTCGCGACACTCTATCATTGGGATCTGCCTCTGCTGCTCGCCGGTGACGGCGGCTGGACTGCGCGCTCGACCGCCTACGCCTATCAGCGCTACGCCAAGACGGTGATGAACCGCTTGGGGGATCGCCTTGACAGTGTCGCCACCTTCAACGAGCCCTGGTGCATCGTCTGGCTCAGCCACCTCTACGGCATCCATGCTCCTGGCGAGCGCAACATGCAGGCCGCCCTTCACGCCATGCATTACATGAACCTGGCCCACGGCCTCGGCGTCGAGGCGATCCGCTCGGAAGCCCCCAATGTGCCGGTCGGCCTCGTGCTCAATGCCGCCTCGATCATTTCCGGCTCCGACAGCCCGGCAGATCGCGCCGCCGCCGAGCGTGCACATCAGTTCCACAACGGCGCCTTCTTCGACCCCGTCTTCAAGGGTGAGTATCCCAAGGAATTCGTCGAGGCGCTCGGCGATCGCATGCCCGTTATCGAGGATGGCGACATGAAGCTCATCAGCCAGAAACTCGACTGGTGGGGACTGAACTATTATAAGCCCGAGCGGGTCACTGATGATGCCGAACGCAAAGGCGATTTCCCCTGGACGGTGGAAGCGCCGCCGGCAAGCGACGTCAAGACCGATATCGGCTGGGAAATCTATGCGCCGGGCTTGAAGCTGTCGGTCGAGGATCTCTACCGCCGCTACGAGCTGCCGGAATGCTACATCACCGAGAACGGCGCCTGCGACAACACCGATGTCGTCGACGGCGAGGTCGACGATACCATGCGCCTCGATTATGTCGGCGATCACCTCGACATCGTCGCCGGCCTCATCAAGGACGGTTATCCCCTGCGCGGCTATTTCGCCTGGAGCCTGATGGACAATTTCGAATGGGCGGAAGGCTATCGCATGCGCTTCGGTCTCGTCCATGTCGATTATGAGACCCAGGTACGCACGGTAAAAAAGAGCGGCAAATGGTATCGCGAACTGGCAGCTCAGTTCCCGAAGGGCAATCACAAAGCGGGTTAGCGCAATTACTCCAGCGGGCACTTGATCCAGGCGCCTTTTGAACTTGCCCGTCCGGCGGCACGGCAAGCTGACGCTGCTTGCCGTCAATTTCGCGACCACCGGCGGCACGGACAAAAATAGATCGTCAGACACGTGCAACAGGCGGTTGTTTAAACGTTTTTGAACCCTTGGCTGGCAAAGTGCACCGGTCAGGGAGTCGTAATGCAGACCGCCGGAAAGTCGCAGAGTAAAGGATCGGGAATAGGCCGTCACATCACCGTCACGGGCGTGCTTTTTTCCTTCGCGGTCATCGTCGCCGTCGTCACCGTCATGGTGCTGACTGCGCTCGAGCGCGTGACCGAAAACGCCAATCTCCTCGATGACGAGCGCTCGCGCGAAACGACGATCGGCGCGGTGAAGACATTCGAGGATCAGCTCGGCGCGACGCTTGACGATTATGCCGCCTGGAACGATGCCGCCGCCAACGTCTACGCGCCGGACGGTATGGCCTGGACGGTGAGCAATTACGGCGAGATGTCGGTCAATAGCTCGCTGTTCGACATGGCGATTGTCGTCGATGGCGAGAAGAAGGCGATTATGACCTATCGCGACGGCAAACCGATGGAGGAGCCGCTCACGGATTTCTTCGCGCCGTCGCTCTGGATCCTGCTCGACAGGGTGAAGGCGGCCGGCCCGGCCGATCGTCCTCAAGCGGTCGGTTTCGTTACCACCAAGCGGGGCATTGCCGCTGTCGGCGTGGCATTGGTGCGGGAAAAGTCCGGTGCGCTGGACGCGCCCGCCGGCCAGCACCGCTATCTTATTTTCGCCCGCCACATCGATAACGACAGAGTGGCCGCGCTCGGCCAGACCTATGTCATCAGCGGGCTGAGGCTGGCGCCGCCGAGTTTTGCTGCCGACTATCTCGTACCGATCGTCGATCCGACGGGGGCGACGATCGGCAAGCTCGTCTGGGCCTCGCGGTCACCCGGCGATATCGCCTATGCGCAGGTGCGGCCGATGGTCATCCAGGCGCTCGGCCTCGTCGGATTGTTTTTCGTGGTGCTGCTGGTTATCGGCTGGCTTGCCGGCCGCCGCCTGAAGGCGGAGGA
Organism: Rhizobium leguminosarum bv. viciae; assembly: GCF_012276115.1. Lineage (GTDB taxonomy): Bacteria > Pseudomonadota > Alphaproteobacteria > Rhizobiales > Rhizobiaceae > Rhizobium > Rhizobium leguminosarum_T. The sequence continues at coordinate 89,169 of NZ_WIEU01000010.1, forward strand.
AGGCAGCGCTCGCGAGGAGGCGCTACGCGACAGGCTGAGCGGCCTTTCCAATCGGGACGGTCTCGGGCTCGCCGTCGATCGTTTTGTCGTCGAGGCAGGCCAGACCAGGCGCAACGTGCTGCTTCTTTATCTCGACCTCGATGGCTTCAAGGAAGTCAATGACAGCTATGGCCACGGCACCGGCGACCAGTTGATCCGGGCGGTCGCGGCCGGGCTCGATGTACTCATTCCGCAAGGTGCGGTTCTCGCCCGCATCGGCGGCGATGAATTTGCGATCGCCTTTCTCTCTGACAGTGAGAATGCCGCCGCCCTGCAGCTCGCCGAGCAGATCCTCGATTTTCTGGTCGAGCCGCTGGAGATCGGTCGTCGTGTCGTCGTCGTCGGGGCAAGCATTGGTATCGCCATGTCGCCTTCCGGGACGATCGGGCGTGAGGAGCTGGTGCGGCGTTCCGACCTTGCCATGTACAAGGCGAAGGAGGCCGGCCGCGCGCGCATGACGCTCTACGATCCATCGATGGACGCCGATCGAGAGCAGCGCAATGCGCTGGAGCTCGATCTCCGGATCGCCATCGAAAGCGGCGACCTGACGCTCGCCTACCAGCCGCTGATCGATGCGAGCACGCATGCGATGACCGGCGTCGAGGCGCTGGTGCGCTGGAACCGTCCAGGCCATGGTCCTGTTTCGCCCGAGCTGTTCATCCCGATCGCCGAGACCAGCGGCCTCATCGAATCGCTCGGCCTGTTCGTGCTGCGCAAGGCCTGTGAGACGGCCAAGCAATGGCCGGAACTCAATGTCTCGGTCAACGTCTCGCCCGGCCAGTTCCGCAATCCCGCCTTTACCGACTATGTGCGCTACGTGCTGAAGCAGACGGAGATCGAGGCCGGCCGCATCACGCTTGAAATCACCGAAGGCTACATGATCCAGAATCCGCAGCGCACCCGCCAGTCGATCGAACGGTTGAAGGGGCTGGGGGTCAAGGTGGCGCTCGACGATTTCGGTTCCGGCTTCTCCTCGATCGGTTACCTCAGGCAGTTCGGCTTCGACCGCATCAAGATCGACCGCTCGCTGGTCATGGGTGTCAACGACAAACGCCAGCGCGAGATGCTGCAGGCGACGGTAGCGCTCGCCCGCTCGCTCGACATTCCGGTGACGGCCGAAGGCATCGAGACCGAGGAGCAGGCGATAGCCATGCGCCTTTTCGGCTGCGACTGCCTGCAGGGCTATTTGTTCGGAAAGCCCGTGACATCAGACCTTATCACCGAGATGCTGAACGAGCGACGTGCAGCGGAGCCGGAAGCTCGGCGCCGCATCGGCGCAGCCTAAGCAGCGGCCTGATCCTCAGGCAGCAAGGTTGATCAATCAGAATCCTGGCTCAGCTGCCGATATGTCGCTGGCCGCGCTTCTTCGCCAGGGCGATCTGGTGCTGACGCTGACGGTAACGCAGCCGGTCTTCCTCCGTGCGCGTGTCGTAGCAGTGGCTGCAGGAAACGCCTTCCTCGTAAAGCGGCGAAGTCATTTCCTCGGCAGTGATCGGGTTGCGGCAGGCGTGGCAGAGCCGGTGTTCGCCTTCCTTCAAACCGTGCTCGACGGACACGCGCTCGTCGAAGACGAAGCAGGCGCCATCCCAGAGGCTTTCCTCCTGCGGCACTTCCTCCAGATATTTGAGGATGCCGCCCTTCAGATGATAGACCTCGTCGAAGCCCTCCGCCTTCATGAAGGCGGTGGCCTTCTCGCAGCGTATGCCGCCGGTGCAGTACATGGCGACCTTCGGCTTGTTGTGCAGACCGGGATTGTTGCGCACCCAATCGGGAAATTCACGGAAGGTCTTGGTCTTCGGGTCGAGCGCGCCGCGGAAGGTTCCGATCGCCGTCTCGTAGTCGTTGCGGGTGTCGATGACGATGGTGTCGGGGTCGGAAATCAGCGCGTTCCAATCCTTGGCAGCCACATAGGTGCCGACCACCTTGTTGGGGTCGATATCTTCGACGCCCATGGTGACGATTTCCTTCTTCAGCTTCACCTTCATGCGCAGGAAGGGCATTTTCGAGGCGCGGCTTTCCTTGTGCTCCAGGCCCGAAAATTCCGGCTGGGCGCGCAGGAAAGCGAGCACGGCGTGAATGCCGGCATCCGGGCCTGCGATCGTGCCGTTGATGCCTTCATGCGCCAGAAGCAGCGTTCCCTTGACGCCGTTCTCCTCGCAAAGCGTCTGCAAGGGCGCCTGCAGGTCGGCAAAGCGCGGCACGGAAACGAAATGGTAGAGTGCGGCCACGAGGAACGGGCTGGTGTGTGTCAGGCTGTCGGTCATAGGCCGGAAATACAGAAAATCGGCGGGCCGCGCAATTGCCTTCGCCAGTGGCGGCCTTCTCTCAGTTTCCAGCCATCAGCCAGAGAAGCTCGATGCGCTGGGCTTCCTCGTCGGCATCATCGGCGAAGACAGCTTCGGCTTTGATCAGCGCTTGCCGCCGGTCTTCCTGCTGGCGGAAGATGATGATGTCGAGCAGATGCGCCAGGTCGTCATTGCGGGTGAAGAGCTGCGGTTCGGCTTCGACCAGTTCGGAGAGCACGGTGAGATCGTGGATGTGGCCGAGATCCTCGGCGAGCTCCCTGGCCGCATCGCGTTTGGCCTTCATCGCGCCCGGCCAGACGTCGCGCAAAAGGGCATGGTAGAGCCGATAGTCGTAGGTGCGTTTGCGCAGAGTGTGGAAATCGTCGGCCGATGCCTCGCCATGGCAAGCCGCAAGCGCGGCTTTGGCCTTCCGCGCGGTGCGGCGCCAGCTCTTCGCCAGCATGCGGGCATTCTTGCGATGGCCGCCATTAAACGAGACTTCATCCAGCGCGGCGATCGCCTCCTTCAGTGCGTCCGATGTTTCCGTCAGCCGCTGTTCCAGGCCGCTTTCGGCTTCCGCCATCCAGTCACGGCGCCCTTCGAGAATGGTGACGATGCGGCCGAGCGCCTCGCTCTCCTCTTTCCCGCGGGCTGCGTGCTGCAGATATTCCGCTGTGCCGATGAGGGCGGCAGCGTCGCGGATCGCCGAAAGCGAGCGTGCGACATCGCGCAGCCTTACATTTTCATGGGCCTGGAAATCCGGCACCTCGCGGGCCACGAGGCGGTAGAGCGACCGTAGTCGTTTCAGGTTCTTGCGGAAGGAATGGATTGCCTCATGCGCGCCGTCCGGCCGCTCCTCGAGAACCGTGACGGCGTGTTCCAGCTGCTCGGTGGCGACGTTGCGAAACGCCTCGGTAAAATCGGCGTCAGGCCGAATGCGATAAGCCATGCCTGTCGTGCCCGTATTCTGTGGCAAGGGCCTGGTTGGAATAGCGGAAATCGCCGGTCACTTCGCGGCCGAGCCAGGTGGGCAGGGCCGGATCATCGGTTTCTGCCGTCATCTCCACCTCGGCGATCACCAGCCCGCGATGCTCGCCGGTAAAGACGTCGACCTCCCAGACGAAGTCCTCATGCGGAACGCGATAGCGCGTCTTCTCGATGACGACGCCGATCGCGTTCTGCAACAGCTCTTCGGCATCGGCGATCGGGATGTCATATTCGAATTCGTCACGGGTGATGGCGCTGCGGCCGATCTTGATCGTCAGTTTCGCCTTCCTGCCGTCGAGGATGCGCACCCGGACGGAGCGGTCGTCCATCGAGGCAATATAACCCTGCCTGAGGACAGACTTCGTCTCGACGGCGGAACGCCATCCATCGCTGCGTACAAGAAACTTCCGCTCGATCTCTTTCGCCATACCGGTGAACCTTTTGTGACGATTGCGGCACGGTAGCCCAATTTCCACGCATTTCATACCCTTCTCGGCATGCGGTCCGGTTTTATCTCGACAAGGTTCCGCGGGGGCGTTATTCGGGGTCCGAATTCAATCGTTTCAAGGAGGTCGCGCGACCATGGGCGAGAAAACAGAGAAGCTCCTTTCCATCCTGAAACTCCAGCCTGTCGTTCCGGTCTTGATCGTCGACGATGCGAAGACGGCGGTGCCGCTGGCCCGTGCGCTCGTCGCGGGCGGCCTGAAGGCGATTGAGATCACCATGCGCACGCCGGCGGCGCTCGAGGCCGTGCGCGCCGTCGCCGCAGAGGTCGAAGGCGCCGAAGTCGGCGCCGGCACGATCCTCAATGTCGCTCATTGGGAAGCCGCCGTCGAGGCCGGTTCGAAGTTCATCGTCAGCCCCGGCACGACGCAGGAGCTGCTCGATGCGGCTGCGGATTCCGACGTGCCGCTGCTTCCCGGGGCCGCGACCGCCAGCGAAGTCATGGCGCTGCGCGAAGAAGGCTACCAGGTGCTGAAATTCTTCCCGGCCGAGCAGGCTGGCGGCGCCGCCTATCTCAAGGCGCTGTCCTCGCCGCTTGCCGGCACGCTGTTTTGCCCGACCGGCGGTATTTCGCTGAAGAATGCCAATGATTATCTCTCGCTGCCGAACGTCATTTGCGTCGGCGGCTCGTGGGTGGCGCCAAAGGAACTGGTCGCGGCCGGCGACTGGGCCGGCATAACCAAGCTCGCGGCAGAGGCGGCGGCGCTGAAGGCCTGAGTTTCGGCAAGGGCGGGTGAGCCTCACGGCTCAATCCCGCTTCCCAAGTTTGTATTTCAACCGTCGCAAACCTATGTTCTCCTCCAGCTTCAACAGGGAGATGACGAGGAATGTTCGACGCAAAAAAGCTTCTCGACCAGTTCTTGGGTTCGCAGGTGCCGGGTCTCGGCGGCTCGGTCCGCGACAGGGCGGGTGATGCCGTTCAGACGGCCAGGAACAATCCGCTGGCGACAGGTGCGATTGCAGCCGCGCTTCTCGGCACCAAGACCGGTCGGAGTATTGCCGGCAATGCACTGGCGATCGGTGGTCTTGCCGCGATTGCCGGCCTCGGTTACCAAGCCTACAAGAATTACCAGGCCGGGCAGGCCCCGGCTGCCCCTTCCGATGCACCGTCCGCCAATAATCCGGTGCTTCTGCCGCCGCCTGCCGAATCCGGTTTCGGGCCGACGTCGCCTGCCGGCAGCAATGAATTCGCCCTGGTGCTGATCCGCGCGATGATTGCCGCCGCCAAGGCCGACGGCCATATCGACGATGCCGAACGCGCCCTCATCATGGAGAGGGTCAGGGCCGCCGATGTCAGCGGCGAGGCTGCGGCCTTCGTCGAGCATGAACTCGCCTCGCCGACGGATATCGATGCGCTGGTCGCTGCGGCGGTGACGGAAGAACAGCGCGTCGAGCTCTACACCGCCTCGCGGCTCACCATCGAGCCGGATTCACGCGCCGAGCGCGGTTATCTCGACCTGCTCGCAGGCCGCCTCGGCCTTGCCGACCAGCTGGTCGACCATATCGAGGCGACGGTATCCTCCGCCAAGGTGACCTTGTCACAGTGACATCTAGGCCGGTTGCCTTTGTTGGGCGGCTGGCCTATCCACTCTTCCGAAAAGGGGAGTGAAGATGCGCGATCTTGCTAATTTCAAGGGCTGCCCGGCGCCGAAGCCGGTGACGCTGAAGGGCCGTTTCGTTACTGTCGAGCCCTATCGGCGCGCGGAACATCTCGAGGCGCTGTGGGACGGGCTTGGCGGCATGGGCATCAACCCGCTGCTTCTCTATTTTGCCCAGGACGATTTCTCCGATATCGACGATTTCGCCAATTGGCTGGAAACCGTCAATACCAAGTCCGGTTGGCTGACCCATATCTTCCGCGACAACGCCACCGGCAAGATTGTCGGCATGGCGAACTATATGCGCGCCGACCCGGCGAACGGCGTCGTCGAGATCGGCGGGGTGGCGCACGGGGCCGAGATGAAGCGGTCGCCGCTGTCGACCGAGGCGCATTACCTGATGGCCAAGCATGTCTTCGAGGATCTCGGCTACCGCCGCTACGAATGGAAATGCGACAATAAGAACGAGGCGAGCAAAACGACGGCTACGCGTTACGGCTTCAGCTTCGAAGGGGTCTTCCGCCAGCACATGATCTCCAAGCATCGCAATCGCGACACCGCCTGGTTCTCGATGATCGATGCCGAATGGCCGGTGATCAACGATGCCTTCGAAGCCTGGCTTTCGCCCGGGAATTTCGACGCCGAGGGCAACCAGGTTCGCCGCCTGCAGGATATCCGCGCCGATCTCGAAAAGGAAAGGCTCGTATGAGCCCGGAAAGCCGCTCGCAGGCAACCGCCGCCGGCATCATCCTGCTTAGCGCTGCCCTGGTCATCTATTTCCTGCCGACCATCGTTCTGTGGATCGGCAACTTCTCGCCGACGTTGGCGATCGTCGTCGGCGTCTGCCTGATCATGGCGTTTTTCGCTGTCTTCTGGTTGCGGGCTCGTTACCAGCGCAGCCGAGGAAAGTAGCTTATCCCTGCAGCGAGGCCCCAAGCAGCAGGGCGCCCATCAGCATGACGAGCACGGCGCCGAGGATTTCGATGGCATTGCCGACCCAGATCGAGGCGGGCGAGCCGCGTCCGGAGAGGCGGACGGCCGCGCTCTTGGCAGTGACGGCAAGTGTGGCAAGCAGGGAAACGGTAATCGCCGTGCCGAGCGACATGGCGACGACCGAAAGCACGCCGCCGAGATAGAGCCCGTTCAGCAGTGAGAAGGTCATGACCAGAAGTGCGCCGGAGCAGGGACGCAGACCGACGGCAACGATCGCCGACCAGGCCTCGCGAACGCTGAATCTGTCGCCGCCGAGCAGGGCCGGGTCGGGCACATGGGCATTGCCGCAGGTTTCGCAGACCATGCCGGGAACAAAGGTGTGGCCGGCTTCGACAGCCTGCGCCTTGCCGTTGAAGGCATAGGCCTGGCGTTCGGCTGCATTATCCTTCCAGTCGAGCATCATGCTGACCGGGCCGACAGGCGTCGCCATCAGCCGGCGCCGTGGCATATTGCCGGCCATCGAGCGCAGTTTTCGAAACAGCAGCCAGCCGCCGAACAGGATGACCATGACGAAGCTGGCGATCTCCATTGCGTGGGTCGCCTCCGTCAGCGTGATGCCGGTGCCGCGCAACACCAGCCAGGCGCCGCCGACCAGCGCCACCGCCATCACGCCCTGGACGAAGGCCGAAATGAAGGAAATCACCACGCCGCGCTTCAGCTCGACCTCGTTGGCGATCATGTAGGAGGAGATGACCGCCTTGCCGTGGCCTGGGCCGGCGGCATGGAAGACGCCGTAGGCGAAGGAGAGGCCGATCAGCGATGCCAGCTGCCACGGGTCTTGGCGCATCGCCTTCAAGGCGCCGGTCAACGCCCGATAGAAGGCCTGCTGTTCATAATTCACATAGAGCAAAAGCGGTGCGAACGGCCCGCCGGTCGGCTGGAAGCTCGGCTCCGCCGTGCCGATGCCGAGCGGAGATTGCGCATGGGCCAGACTTGCCGCCGCCAGGAGCGCAAGGACGACAGCGGAAAGGATGAGGGGCAGGCGTTTTCTCAGCATGTGACCTCCAGCCGGGTGGCGAAGAGTTTGGACATGTTGGTGCCGGTAGGATCGTTAAAGAAGGCGTCCGTCAGCGACTGTTTGTTTTCCGATATCACTTGGTCGGCATCGGGCCGCACCACCTGATGTTTGCAAGTCTTGAAGCCGTCTCCGACGATCGCAAGCTCACCGTCCGTGGGAAAGTCGATCGAGGTATAGAGCGTCGGGTCATAGACGCCGAAGCTGAGCCTGCCCTTGAGCGGCATCTTCTCGACCGGCTTCACCGCAAAGAACATCAGCAGTTGACCTTCCTTGTAGTCGACATGGATGATGTCAGGCTGCTGAACGGTGATGTTCTTCCCGTTGATCGTCAGGTTCATGTAGTAATCGTAGTCGGCAAGCGACTGCTTCACCGTCTTTCCGACCTCCGCGAGCTCGTTCGGCTCCAGCTTCAGGTCGGTGTTCTTGTCGAAATCCATGACCACGGAGGAAGAGAAGACCTCGTCGAAGCGCCAGACATTGCGCAGTTCCTCGACACTGCCGTCCTTGCCGGCCACGACTTCGAGGCGCGCTTCCACGAAGATGTGCGGATGGGCAAAGGCGGCGGCCGGCGCCAGCGAAAGAAGCGCCGCCATCAGTATCGTCGAATGTTTCATCTATTCCGCTGCTCTGTTCGGTGACCCTGACTTCTTGCCAGAAATTGGGACGGAATTGGGACGGGCTTCACTGGCGGATCCCCGATCGTCGCCGTCCGATCGTCTGAGCCACGTGGTCAACATGGAACCTGTTGTCGCATCATGGGTGCTTCTTGAACCAGTTGTGCAGGTAATCGACGAAGATCCTCACCTTGGCCGGCAGGTAGCGCCGGTGCGGGTAAACGGCATAGATGCCGCGGTCGGTGGGGATGTAATCGTTGAACAACGTTACCAGTTCGCCGCTCTCGATCGGCTTGCGGGCGATGAAATCCGGGATGAAGGCGACGCCGATGCCGGCCAGTGCCGCGCGTAATGTCGCATGCGGGCTGTTGACCTCTATCGGTCCGGAAACGGCAACGGCGAACGAGGTGTTGTCGGGATTGTGGAAGCGGATGCTCGCCTGGGTGCGCGCATTGGTATCGACGATGAAAGGGACGTTGGAAAGAGCCGTCGGGTGATCGAGATCGGGATAACGCTCGAGAAAATCGGGGGTAGCGCAGAGATGGATGCGGAAATCCGAGATCTTGCGGGCGATCATGCCGGAATCCTCGAGTTTGGTGATGCGGATCGCCACGTCGAAGCTCTCCTCGATCAGATCGACGAACCGGTCGTCGGCGGCAATCTCCAGCGAAAGGTCCGGATTCTCCTTGGCGAAATCGATCAGCGACTGGCCGACATCGGCATCGACGAAGGTGCGCGGCACCGAGATGCGCAGCCGTCCCTTGAGCTGCGCATTGTTCTCACGCACGAGATCGGCGAGGTTGTCGATCTCCTTCAAAATATCGGAGGCGGTGCGGTAATAGGTATGGCCGGCCTCGGTCATGGAGAACTGCCGGGTGGTGCGGTTGAGCAGCAGGGCGCCGAGCTCGTCTTCCAATTCGCGCACATATTTGGAGAGCAGCGCCTTGGAGCGACCGGTGCGCCGTGCCGCGGCGGAGAAGCCTTCGGCCTCGACGACATCGATGAAGGCGCGTATGCGGGTCAAGGTATCCATGGCACCCCTCAGGCTGTTTCGGAATGTTGAACAAATTGGCTCGTTTTGTTCAATAATTTTTTTAGCCCCATGATCAAAAAATCGCTTGATTATGAAGGCGAATATTCTTATTTCCCACTCAGCCCAAAGTCGCACGTGCCCATGGGTGTCCGCCGAACCCTCGAATTGGTGAGGAAATCGGTAAGGTACCTGGAATTAACCCCTCCAGTCGCTATTCCGGCCAACCGGAAAATGCGAGGACGCCTGAAGCAACGACGGTGCGGGCCTTTTTGTTCTCTCCCTGCTTTCCATCAGCGGGGGTTACTGAAGAGGCACACCATCATTGCCGGAAGTGCGGTTGGGATTCTCCCTCCAATCCATGGCAGACAAAGCCGAACTTACACCGCATCGCGGCGTTGGTTCACTATCTGCGCATCGAGCGCTTGCTATGGTTCCGGGGTCTCCACCGGCTGGTTCCAATGCGAGCTATCGTATGCCCTTTGTCCTCCGGTTCATGCCGGAGCTCTGGAATTGGAAGAGGGAATCGATATGACCACCCAGCGCATCCGCGACTTTCTCGCAACCCGACGTCCCGATGGTCCCTGCCTCGTGGTTGACCTCGACGTCGTTCGCGACAATTTCCACGCCTTCCGTCACGCCATGCCGGACAGCGCCATCTATTATGCCGTCAAGGCCAACCCGGCTCCCGAAGTGCTGAAGCTGCTCGCAGGCCTCGGCTCCAATTTCGATTGCGCATCCGTTGCCGAAATCGAAATGGCGCTCGAAGCCGGTGCGACCGCCGCCCGCATCTCCTATGGCAACACGATCAAGAAGGAACGTGACGTTGCCCGCGCGCATGCGCTCGGCGTCAGCCTCTTTGCGGTCGACAGCCACGAGGAAGTCGAGAAGATTTCGCGCGCCGCTCCCGGCGCCCGGGTCTTCTGCCGCGTGCTCACGGATGGCGAAGGCGCCGAATGGCCGCTGTCGCGCAAGTTCGGCTGCGTTCCGCAGATGGCTGTCGACGTTCTCGTCTACGCCCATCAGCTTGGCTTGCAGTCCTATGGGGTGTCGTTCCATGTCGGTTCGCAGATGACCAAGGTCGATGCCTGGGATTCGGCGCTCGCCGATGCCAAGCGCGTCTTCGTATCGCTTGCCAAGCAGGGCATCCACCTGCAGATGGTCAACATGGGCGGCGGCTTCCCGACCAAGTACCTGCGTGACGTTCCGTCCGCAGAAGCTTACGGCAAGTCGATCTACCAGGCGCTGCGCACGCATTTCGGCAACCAGATCCCGCAGACGATCATCGAGCCGGGCCGCGGCATGGTCGGCAATGCCGGTGTCATCAAGGCGGAAGTCGTTCTGATTTCGAAGAAGTCGGACAATGACGATGCCCGCTGGGTCTTCCTCGACATCGGCAAGTTCGGCGGTCTCGCCGAGACGATGGATGAAGCCATCCGCTATCCGATCCGTACGGAACACGACGGCGACGAGATGGAGCCCTGCGTCATTGCCGGTCCGACCTGCGATTCGGCCGACGTGCTCTACGAGAAGAACCTCTATCCGCTGCCGATCTCCCTTTCGATCGGCGACGAGGTCCTGATCGAAGGTACCGGCGCCTATACGACGACCTATTCGGCGGTCGCTTTCAACGGTTTCGACCCGTTGAAGTCCTACGTCATCTAAGGTCGTTTCCGCCGGCCCCGTAACCAGCCGGGGCGGCAATTTCACAATTTTCCTTCATCGCCGCTGATAACGGTATTGGGTACGGGAGGCCAAGATGGCCGCTGTTCTTGATTCTGTCCGCGCATTCTTTGCGCCTACCACTTTCGCCATCGACGCCGAAAATCCCTCGGATGTCGTTGCGCGTGAAAACCTGCTCGACCGCGTCATGGGCCCGGGTCGCCGCAAGAAGTCGTCGGAGAAGATCCGCCGCAACCGCGTCCCGGCCGAGGGTCTTGCGCTCGTCGCGCGCGATCGCGACGGCCATGTCATCGGCTCGGTGCGGCTGTGGAACATCGAGGCCGGCGTCAATGACGAAGGCACGCCGATCAATGCGCTGCTGCTTGGACCGCTCGCCGTTGCGCCCTATCAGGGCGGCAAGGGCATCGGCTCGGCGCTGATGCGCGCGTCGATTCTCGAAGCGAAGAAGCGCGGGCACGGCGCCGTCCTGCTCGTCGGCGACGCTGCCTATTACGAGCGCTTCGGCTTCTTTGCCGAAAAGGCTCGCCATCTTGTCATGCCGGGTCCGTTCGAACGCTCGCGCTTTCTGGCGCTCGAGCTCACGGAAGGCTGGCTTGACGGCGCGGCCGGCATGATCGTCCCCTCGGGACGCATGCTGGCCAGCGCCCCGGTTCGCCGCGCAGCCTAGCGCATCGACCCGAAAAGATGCGCGGACTGTAAGGCTGCGCCGACCGGCCGGCCAGGTTGGGAATTTTTCCCCCGGCTGGTAATATCCGCGCCGTTTGACCACGCAGGCAGGCGGGCCTGGTGTGGTTACGGCGCGGATTGTCTTTCTGGCGGGTGAAGCGGCGCGGCCGCTCGCTCCCGACACACGGAAACACAATCGCGTGAAATGGGTCGCCGGCCCGCGAACATATCGCGGCGATATCCTATCTTGCGTCGCATGATCCGCCTTCTTTCCCTTTTGCTTTTCTTCTGCCTGCCGCTTGCCGCAACGGGGCCGGCGACTGCTCAGAGTACGGCTTCCGGCGTCGGTGGGATTGGCCCGCGTCTCGATCGCTCGGCGAGCGACCCCGCGATGAGGCCTCTCAAGACGGTGATTGTCGCTCGCGACGGACGCGTGCTTAGCGAACGTGGGTTCCACGGTCATTCGCCCTCGGAATCGACCAATATCAAATCCGCTTCGAAGTCGATCATTTCGGCGCTGGTCGGTATCGCCATCGACAAAGGCCTGCTGACGGGGCCGGACCAGAAGATCGCGCCGATCCTGAAGGCCGATCTTCCGGCAGCACCAGACCCGCGCATCAACGACATCACCATCGGCAATCTTCTCTCCATGCAGGCGGGGCTCGATCGCATGTCGGGGGCGAACTACGGCCGCTGGGTCTCCTCGCGCAACTGGGTGCGCTTTGCGCTGTCGCAGCCTTTCGTCGATCAGCCCGGTGGCGAGATGCTCTATTCCACCGCATCCACGCATCTGCTTTCGGCCATTCTCACCAAGGTCGGCCGGCGGCCGACGCTGGTGTTGGCGCGCGAATGGCTGGGTCCTGTCGAAGGTTTCCGCATTGGCGCATGGGAGCGCGATCCGCAGGGCATCTATCTGGGCGGCAATCAGATGGCGATGAGCGCCCGGTCCCTGCTTGCTTTCGGCGAACTCTACCGCAACGGCGGCAAGACCGCCAACGGCCGCCAGATCGTCCCTGCCGACTGGATCTCCCAGTCGTGGCAGCAGCGCACCAACTCGCGTTTCTCTGGCGATGAATATGGCTATGGCTGGTTCACGCGGCAGATCGGCGGCGAGCAGGTGCATTTCGCCTGGGGATATGGCGGGCAGATGCTCTACATCGTGCCGTCGCTCGATCTCACCGTCGTCATGACCTCGGAAGAGAGCGGTCCGTCTGCCCGAAGCGGCTACAGCGACTTGCTGCACAGTCTGTTGGCGGACATCATCGGCTCGGTGCGTGCCGCCTGACGACAGGGCCGCGCGTCTTTCAGACGCGCTGTAGGACTTTGAATTATGCAGCGGCGAAAAACCCCGATCGTTAAATTTTTAGCGAAGGCTCCAATCAAACCGCAAAACGCTTGCTGTAAGTTCCGCGAGAATTTCGGGAAAGCGCCATGCTGCTGGATCTCAGGACAATCTATTTCATTGTTGCCGTGAGCTGTTTCGTGCTGGGCGTTCTCCAGCTTGCAGCCTATGCGACGGGTCGCTTCGAGAGGTGGCCGCTCTGGTGGGGCTTGAGCAACCTTCTTGTCGGTGTCGGCTCGTTTCTCGTCGCGCTGCGCAATCTCGTTCCCACCTCCGTCTCGATCGACGGCGGCAATATCGTCACCATCGCCGGCTATATGCTGATGTTCTTTGCAGTGCGGGTGTTTTCGAGACGAGCGCTCGACCAGCGCGCTTTCTGGCTTGCCATCTTGCTCGTCAGCGTTCCTGTCGTCCTCATCGTCAGCGATCCATCGGCAGTCTCGGCGAGGCTCCTCTACGTCTCTGTCATCTGCTGCCTCTGCGACCTTGCCGTCGCAAGGGAGGCGATCAGCATTGTCCGGCGCGAGAGGCTTTATTCGGCAGCCTTGCTTGTCGGCCTCTACGCCTGCACTGCCGCGATCTTTGCGGTTCGCAGCATTCTCGCGGCGACCGGTGAGATCGGCGGGCCGGATCCCTTCGGCGGCAGTGCAATTCATAGCTGGATGGCGGTATCGGCGGTCGCCTTCATCATGCTGCGCAGCATGGCCATGGTGCTGATGGCCGCCGAGCGCAGCCGAAATCAGCTGACGGAACTCGCTCACCACGATCCGCTGACCGGCGCGCTCAATCGCGGCGGCCTTGCCCAGCATCTGTCCGCCCTCGGCTCCCAGCCGGTATCGCTGCTGATCATCGATATCGACCATTTCAAGCAGTTGAACGACAGGCATGGCCATGCCGCAGGTGACGACATCCTGCGGCTTTTCGCCAGTGTTTCGAGAGGCATCATGCGCTCGGACGATCTGCTTGCCCGTCAAGGTGGAGATGAGTTCCTGGCGGTGCTGAAAAATGTTGCCGGGCAAGATGCGGTCGCGATTGCTGAGCGCATCCGTCTCGCCTTCGCCGCCGCCGTCATGCAGCGGCCGGATCTGGCCGTCTTTCCGACGCTGAGCATCGGCGTTGCCGCGCGTGCGGAAAGCGGCGAAGATTTTGAACGATTGATGCAGAAGGCCGATGAGGCGCTCTATCGTTCGAAGCGCGAAGGCCGCAACCGGGTCGAAGCCTTCGGGGAGAATCAGCAGGCCGCGTAGAAACGGGCGACCTTAGATATTCTGATCCATCGTCTCGGCCGGGATTTCGTCGGCGCGGTGGATGCGCACGACCGTTGCCGGCACGCCGGCAACCGTGCAATGCTCGGGCACCGATTTGAGCACGACGCTACCGGCGGCAACTTTGCTGAAGGCGCCGATTTCGATATTGCCGAGGATCTTGGCGCCCGCGCCGATCATCACGCCGTGGCGGATCTTCGGGTGGCGGTCGCCGGTCTCCTTGCCGGTGCCGCCGAGCGTGACGTTCTGCAGGATAGACACTTCATCCTCGATGACAGCCGTTTCGCCGATGACGATGCCCGAACCGTGGTCAAACATGATGGATGCGCCGATCCGTGCCGCCGGATGGATATCCGGGCCGAAGACCAGGGAAACGAGATTGGCGAGCCAACTGGCGATCTCCGGACGGCCGGCGATCCAGAGCGCATGGGCGATGCGATGCGTCTCAAGCGCATGAAAGCCCTTCAGATTGAGAAGCGCGTGCAGAAATGTCGTGCAGGCCGGATCGCGCTCGCGCACGGCGATGAGATCGGCCTCGACCTTCCGCATGATATCGTCATCAAGTGTGGACAGGATGAGATCGAACAGATCACCCGTTTCCACCTGCGCTACGGAGAGCCGCGCGGCCAGCACGCGGGCGATGATCTCATCGTTGTTGGCAGTGTCCGTTACCTGAGCGGCAAGCAGCTGCCGCAATATCGGCTCGCGCGCGGCGAACTCGGCCGCCTCGGCGCGGATGACGGTCCAGACGGATGCTTCGGCCAAAGGCTGCGGCTGTTGCCCGGCTAAACCGAGGCGGGTCGATTTCGACATTTCCGTTTTCTCCGTCAGCCACGGCAGCGCAAAGCGCTTCCTGCTCGTGGTTCATGTTTCGCCCGGGCACGGCGTTTGGCAAGCCCCGATATCCTACGGCCTTGAGTCCGATAGCATATTCTAACCACCGGATGGCTGCGGGCGAGGAGTCAGCTCCGGAAGCCGGCGCCAATGATAGAGCACATCAGGCTCCCGCTCTTCGTTGTCGGCGCCATCGGTCTCCTTTTCAGCGGTAAAACCATGCCGTTCGTAGAAGCTGCGAGCGCCTGCATTACGCTTAAACGTCCAGAGCCTGATCTCGTTCATCTCCTCCTTGGCGCAGCCGAGGAGTGAAGAGCCGATGCCCATGCCCTGGAAACCGGGGAGAACGTAAAGCTGCTCTATCCAGTTGTCGCCATAGGCGATGACACCGACGAGCTGGTTTCCCAAGGTGGCGCCGAGGATGGTGCAATTCGGCAGCAGATGCATGCGCCAGTACTGCTCTTCCTCCTCGGGCGTATGCACATCCGGCAGCCAGGGCAGCCGCTGCCACAGGGAAGCACGTCTGATTGCGGCCGCGGCTTGCATGTGATCGGCGGTGAGCGCCATGACTTCGGGTTCCATCAGGGCGTCGTCCATGCCGGCAACGGCCTCAAGCCGAAATATCGATGACACCACAATCGCCGGCTTCCGAGCCGAAGGCGAGCAGCTTGCCGTTTTTGCTCCAGCTCATCGCTGTGATCGCACCCTTGCCGGGTCGGCGCAGCAGCGCTTCCTTGCTGTCGGCGATGCGCACGGCCAGAATCATGCCGTCGATGAAGCCGATGGCGAGGATGTCCTCGAGCGGATGGAATTTCACTGCGGTTGCCATGATATTGGCGCGGGTACCGAGCTCCAGCGGCGCCTTGCCCATCGGCCCGTCCTTGCCCTGGAAGGGCCAGACGATTGCCGCAGGCGCGCCTGAAGACGCGAGCCACTTGCCCTTGACCGACCAGGAGAGCGATTTCACCTTGGAAGGGTAGCCGGTCATGCGCATGTGGCGGGCTTCGGTGCCGGGCTTGATGTCGAGCTTCCAGCCGTGCAATGCGTTTTCCTGCATCGAGGTGACGAGGAAATTACCATCAGGCGAGAAGGTGACGCCGGTATGCGCACCCTTCCATTCAAGATCGATCGGCTTGGCATTCATGCCGATCCAGTGCAACGACACACCGTTGTAGCGCGCGGCCGCGATGCGCAGGCCCTTCGGTGCAAAGGCAAGACCTTCGACGGTGCGCTCCTCGGGGAATTCCTTGGTCGTGCCATCGGCAAGGCGCACCAATGAACTCTTACCGTAGGAATAGGCAACGGCACCCTGCGGGCCGGCTGCCACCTGCGAAATCCACTTGCGCGGCGCGGTCGCGATCTCGCTGACACTGCCGTCGGCGGCAATGCGCAGCACCTTGCCGTCCTCGCCGCCCGAAATCAGGCTCTCGCTGTAGGGATCGCGGATGGCAGTGAGCATGCCCTGGTGGGCTTCAGAAACCCTGTCGCCGCCGTCCAGCCGGTGGAATGTACCGTTTGCGCTTGCGAAGAAGGGAACATCACCTAAAAATTCGACGGCCAGAACGTGTCCTTCGAGATCAAGCGGTGCAACTGTCGGCATCAGGCGGCTGCCTCGCAGGCCTTGAAGGAGGTTTCGAGCTTCTCGCGGTCGAGTTCGCGGCCGATGAAAACGAGACGGCTCTCGTGCTTTTCGCCTTCCTTCCACGGCCGCTGATGATCACCCTCGATGATCATGTGCACACCCTGAACGACGTAACGCTCGGGATCGTCCTTGAAGGCGATGATGCCCTTGAGACGCAGAATATTCGGCCCCTGCGTCTGGGTGATCTTCTGGATCCAGGGGAAGAAGCGCTCCGGGTTCATCTCGCCGCCGCGCAGCGACACCGACTGCACCGTCACATCATGGATCGCCGACATAGCGCCGTGATGATGATCGTGACCGTGGTCATCATGCTGATGACCGTGATGATCATGATCATGATGGTGGTGGTCGTGATCGCAATCGGGGCCGCAGACATGATCGTCATGGCCGTGCTCCAGGAAATGCGGATCGTTTTCGAGCGCGCGTTCCAGGTTGAAGGCGCCCTGATCGAGCACGCGGGCGAGGTCGACGCCGGAGCGGCTGGTCTTGTAGACGCGGGCGGCCGGATTGATGGCGCGGACGATATCCTCGATCACATCAAGTTCTTCCGGAGTCACCAGGTCGCTCTTGTTGATGATGACGACGTCGGCGAAGGCGATCTGGTCCTCGGCCTCGCGGCTGTCCTTCAGGCGCAGCGGCAGGTGCTTGGCATCGACGAGGGCGACGACGGCGTCGAGCTCGGTCTTGGCGCGCACATCGTCATCCATAAAAAAGGTCTGGGCGACCGGCACTGGGTCGGCAAGGCCGGTCGTTTCGACGATGATGCCGTCGAAGCGGCCGGGGCGGCGCATCAGCCCTTCGACGACGCGGATCAGGTCGCCGCGCACCGTGCAGCAGACGCAGCCATTGTTCATTTCGTAGATTTCCTCGTCCGACTCGACGATCAGGTCGTTGTCGATGCCGATTTCGCCGAACTCGTTGACGATGACCGCATATTTCTTGCCGTGATTTTCGGAGAGAATGCGGTTGAGCAACGTCGTCTTGCCGGCGCCGAGATAACCGGTGAGCACGGTAACGGGAATGGGCTTCTGGGTGGAGATCGCGTCGGTCATGAGAACCTCTAGGATTAGGCGTGCGGCCGAGCGGCTTGGGATCGGCTGCTTGAACGGTTGGTCTCATATAATGGCTTGAGCGTGGCAGTTCAAAGGGTTTTATAATGTTATAAGATCACATCGTCTGGCCGGTGCAGATGGCCCATATTCACCTGAGTTGCGCGACATCGAATGCATCGACATCGCTCAGCAATTCCATCAGTCCTTTTACCGCATGGGCAATCAGCGCCTCACCTTTTTCTGCCGTCGCAGCCGCGGCATTGCCCGCCACGCCTTGCCTGTTGAGATCCGACATCTTCCAGCCGAAGGCGTGCGGCCCGTAGGCGCGCAGATGTTTGAAACGCTCGGCGAATTCCGTCTGTCGCGAGGAAAAGTCCGCCGCCTTCGCCATATCCACCTTATCGGGATGAAGCGCCAGCATCACCGAGGTCTCGATATCGCCGCCATGGATGCCGATCGCCTTTTCCTCCGGCGTGATCACGCCATCCGGCACGCCGAAACGGGTCCAGCTCGTCGCCACCGCCAGCATGGCAAAGCGGACCCGCGCCTCGGTGGCGACGATTGATGTGACGGGCGAATTGCCGCCATGGGCGTTCAGCATCACGAATTTGCGGATACCCTGCTTTGCAAGCCCCTCGGCGATGCCGAGCCAGCGGTTTACCGCTTCGTCGAAGGCAAGCGTCTTCGTTCCTTCAACATCCATATGCTCTATGGAATAGCCGACAGATTCGGCGGGCAGGAAGGTGACCGGCCGGCCGGCGGGCAAGGCCATCTTCAATCGCCCGGCGATGCCTTCGGCAATCAGGGTGTCGGTTTCGAAGGGCAGGTGAGGGCCGTGCTGTTCATGGGCGCCGAGCGGCAGCACGGCGATCAGATGGCGCCCGTCAGGTGCAAAGGCCGGGTTGCTGTCCTCGAAGCGCGGCGAAGGTGTCATCATCCGGTCGTTGCCTCTTGTTTATGACGAGATCCTGAGCAATGTCATATCGCAGCGGCGTCGGGGCTTAAAGATCAAAGGGATGGCTATGGGAAAGAAGCACAAGGACGGCAAAAAGAACAAGTCCAAGAAGAAGGACCAGACCGAATATACGCTCGTCGATCTCTCCCCGGCCCTGACCCAGGCGGCGCGTTCCATGCGGACGGTGCTCTCGCGCAACCTGCTTGAAAGCGGGCTCTATGCCGGCCAGGACGGCGTCATTCTCTCACTTGCCGAGAGCGACGGCATGACGGCAGGCGGTCTTGCGCAGAAGCTCGGCGTCAAGGCGCCGACGATGACCCGCACGATCGGCCGCATGGAGGCGCAGGGCTTTCTCGAGCGCAAGCCCGATGCCGAGGATGCGCGTCTCACCAAGGTCTATCTCACCGAACTCGGCCGCGGCAGCGTACAGGGGATCGAAATGGCGGCCTCGGCCTGCGACAGGCTGGCGACGCAGGAGTTCTCCGAGAAGGAAATTCGCAATCTCGTCCGGCTGCTGAAGGCGATCGATGCCAATCTGCAGGCCGAAGCCATTCATATCGAAGAACCGGACGAAGACTGAAATTTCCCCGAAAGACGAATTGCTTCCACCGATTAAATCTTTTAATTAAACATTTTAAGGGCCGCGCCGGTTTGACGGCGGGGTCTTGGCTGTCTTGCGTGCTGCCTGGAGGAGGACACGTGGTCCAGAAGATCAAGCTTTCGACTATTGCCGAAACGCTCGGCATTTCAACGGCGACCGTATCGCTTGCCTTACGCGACAGTCCGCTCGTTGCCGGCAATACCCGGGAGAAGATCAAGGAACAGGCGCGCGCGCTCGGCTATATCTACAATCGCCGTGCCGCCAGCCTTCGGACCTCGCGCTCCGGCATCATCGGCGTCGTCGTGCATGACATCATGAACCCCTTCTACGGGGAGATTCTGAAGGCGATCGAAAGCGAGCTCGATCGTAGCCGCCACACCTTCATCCTTTCCAACCATTACGACAATGTCGAAAAGCAGCGCACCTTCATCGAGACGCTGCTGCAGCTCGGCGGCGACGGCGTCATCATGTCGCCGGCGATCGGTACGCCGCCGGAGGATGTGCAACTGGCGGAAGACAACGGCATGCCGGCGATCCTGGTCGCGCGCTCGATGGAAGGGCAAGACCTGCCGACCTATCGCGGCGACGACAGCTACGGTATCTCGCTTGCCACCAACCACCTGATCGGCCTCGGTCATCGCTCGATCGCCATGATCGGCGGCACGGACCAGACATCCACCGGCCGCGATCGCTACCAGGGCTATGTCAATTCGCTGCGCAAGGCCGGCATCGAGGTCGATCCGAACCTGCGCATTCCCGGTCCACGCTCGAAACAGGGCGGTTTCGAGGCTGCAGTGCATTTCCTTTCGCTGCCGCAGAAGCCGACCGCAGCCGTCTGCTGGAACGATCTCGTGGCGATCGGCCTGATGAACGGCATTGCGCGCGCCGGCCTGGTGCCGGGAGGCGATATTTCCGTCACCGGCTATGACGATCTCGAGGAGGCCTCGATCGCCACGCCTGCGCTAACGACCGTCTGGAACGGTCAGGCCGAGGTCGGGCGCTTAGCGGCCCGAGCGCTGCTCGATCGCCTTGCCGGCAGCCATGAGCCTGATGGTATGCATCTGATCAAGCCGGAAATGCGCATTCGCCAGTCCACCAGTCCCCATCGGCCGCGCGCCTGAACCAAGACCGCCATCCAAGAGGAAAAGCCATGTCCCGCATCGCCATTCTCGTTCCTGGGAAGATACACGAGCGTGTTCTCGACAGGTTGAAGGATCGTTTTGAGATTGTCGCCGTCCCGCGCGAGGAGACGCTTGCGCTCAACGGCGAGATTGCCGGCCGCATCCGCGGCGTCGCCGTTTCCGGCTCCTTCCCGGGCGCCTGGATGGACCAGCTGCCGCGTGTCGAGGTGATCGCCAATTTCGGTGTCGGTTATGACGGCGTCGATGCAAAACATGCCGCCGAAAAAGGCATCGTCGTCACCAATACGCCCGATGTGCTGAACGACGAGGTCGCCGATACGGCGATCGGCTTGCTGCTGAACACGGTCCGCGAGTTGCCGCGGGCCGAAGCCTGGCTGCGTGCCGGCAACTGGAAGCCGGGCACGGCCTATCCGCTGTCGCGCTTCTCGCTGAAGGGCCGGCATGTCGGGCTTTACGGCCTTGGCCGCATCGGCCTCGAAATCGCCAAGCGGCTGGAGCCGTTCAAGGTGAAGATCAGCTATCACACACGTTCGCGTCATGCCGATGTGTCCTACGATTATCACCCGACGTTGAAAGGGCTCGCGGAAGCGGTGGATACGCTGATCGCCATCGTTCCGAAGACGCCGCAGACGCACAAGACGATCGATGCCGATATTCTGGCTGCCCTCGGCCCTGACGGCATCCTCGTCAATGTCGGCCGCGGCTGGACGGTGGACGAGGAGGCGCTGAGTGTGGCGCTTGCTTCCGGGGCGCTCGGTGCTGCCGGTCTCGATGTCTTCTATGAAGAGCCGAGCGTGCCGGCCGACATGCTGGAACCGGCCAATGCCGTGCTGCTGCCGCATGTCGCCTCCGCGTCGGTGCCGACACGCAATGCGATGGCCGATCTCGTCGCCGACAATCTCATTGCCTGGTTCGAGAAAGGTGCGGCGCTGACGCCGGTGCCGGAGACGCCGCAGAAGGCTTAGCGTAGCTGGCTCCGCGGACGATGCTTGGCCGGCGCCGCGCCGTCAGGCGATCGCCTGCGCGGGGATCATCGGCAGCTTGGCGGCGGCATAACTGCGGACGGCGTCGCCGAAAGCGGCGAACAGCTGGTTCGAAGACTTGTCGGTTTCAGCCCAATATTCCGGATGCCATTGCACGCCGACGGCAAAGGCCTTGGCGTCGATGACGGAAACGGCCTCCACCGTGCCGTCTTCGGCGATCGCTTCCACCTGCAGGCGTGGGGCGGTTCTGGCGATTGCCTGGCGATGCAGGGAATTCACGCGGATCTCGCCCGGACCAAGAATGCCTGCGATGCAGGAGCCTTCCTTGACGTGGACGGTCTGGCGAATGGCGTACATGCCGTCCCGGTCGACGCCTTCCGGCCGGCGGTGGTCCCAGATGCCGGGTTGCTCCTGGATCTCGCTTGTCAGCGAGCCGCCGAGGGCGACATTCAGCTCCTGGATGCCGCGGCAGATGGCAAGCAGCGGGACGGCGCGGTCGATGGCACGGCGGATGAGCGGCAGGCTGGTGGCGTCGCGGGCGGGGTCGAACGGGCCGTGCTTGTCATTCGCCTCGGTACCGTAGAGTGAGGGATGAACATTGGTGGCCGAGCCGGACACCAGCAGGCCGTCGACGCGGTCGAGGATCGCATCGGTATCGTAGCCATCCTCGAAGGCGGGGATCATGAAGGCCATGACGCCGGCGGCATTCAATGCGGCACGCAGATATTGATGCTGCACGGCATGCCAGGTTGCGCCGTCGAAGCTGCGGATATCGGCAGGAATGGCAACGATCGGTTTCGTCATATCAGCCCCGGTGAAATCTTTGTGCTTGCCGTTTCTGCCGCCAGAACGGCCGTCAAGTCAACGCTTGGCTGCGTGAGGTGGCCAAATTGCGGCGGAAGCGATAGGGAAGCTCTCCGGTTTGGGCTAAGCCGCTGATTTTGATGGGCGCCTGGGGGCCGCCTTATTGCCGTCTTGATGCCAAAGGCTAATAGACTAAAGCTTGAATCGCGGCCCCCGCCATGCTTAGGTTTTCCCTTACTGCGGGTAGGGGTGAAGATCGCCCGCGCAGTACCATCTATACGGGAGGTTTTTGATGGATCGTCGTTCGTTTTTCAAGAAGGCGGGAACCGCCGGCGCCGGTGCGGTTGCCGCAACGGCATTGGCAGCGCCTGCGATCGCGCAGGAGAATCCGAAGATCGCGTGGCGCATGACATCGTCGTTTCCGAAGAGCTTGGATACAATCTACGGCGGCGCCGAGGACATCGCCAAGCATGTCGCCGCCGCGACGGATGGCAATTTCACGATCCAGCCTTTCGCGGCGGGTGAAATCGTGCCGGGCCTGCAGGCCGTCGATGCCGTTGCCGCCGGCACGGTCGAGGCAGCCCATACCACCTCCTATTATTTCGTCGGCAAGGACCCGACCTATGCCATTGGAACGGCCATTCCATTCGGGCTGAACAGCCGTCTGACCAATGCCTGGTACTATGAAGGCAACGGCAACAAGCTGATGAACGAGTTTTATGCCACGCAGGGCATGTATGCCCTGCCGGCCGGCAATACCGGTGCGCAGATGGGCGGCTGGTTCCGCAAGGAAATCAACACGCTCGATGACCTCAAGGGCGTCAAGATGCGCATTGCCGGCCTTGCCGGCCGCGTCATGGAGAAGGTCGGCGTCATCCCGCAGCAGATCGCCGGCGGCGACATCTATCCGGCATTGGAAAAAGGCACGATCGATGCGGCGGAATTCGTCGGCCCCTATGACGACCTAAAGCTCGGCTTCCACAAGGTGGCAAAGTACTACTATTATCCGGGCTGGTGGGAAGGTGGCCCGACGGTGCATGGATTCTTCAATCTCGAAAAGTGGAGCAGCCTGCCCAAGCATTATCAGGCAGCGCTGACCGACGCCTGCGCCTTTGCCAACACCAACATGCTGGCGAAGTACGACACGAAGAACCCAACCGCGCTGAAGCAGCTCGTCGCGGAGGGCGCGACGTTGCGCCCGTTCAGCCAGGAGATCATGGAAGCCTGCTTCCAGGCAGCCACGGGCATCTACAGCGAAATCTCGGGCACGAACCAGTATTTCAAGAAGATTTACGACGACCAGACCGCCTTCAAGCGGGACGCCTATCTCTGGATGCAGCTCTCGGAATACACCTTCGATACGTTCATGATGATCCAGCAGCGGGCCGGAAAGCTTTAAGCTCTCCGCCGTCGACGCTTCAGACGAGCGCAATAACAAAACCCCGGATCTCCATCCGGGGTTTTGCTTTTTGCTGGACTATTTGGCCGGTGGCGGCGGTGCTCCCGGCAGGCCGTTCAGCGGCGGCAGGGTCAGGCCTGGGATCTGCGGCGAGCCATTGCCGCCGCCGCCCATCGGCGGCAGGCCGAGCTGGCCGCCGAAGCCCGGGATTTCGATCTTGATCGAGTTCGGGTCGACCTTCGGGCCGTGACCCAGCCAATAGGTGACCGATTGCGGCCAGAAGATAACGATCGCCACCAGGATCAGCTGCATACCGACCCAGGGAAGAGCCCCCATGTAAATATCCGAGGTCTTGACGTCCTTGCTGGCGATCGAGCGCAGGTAGAAGAGTGCGAAGCCGAAGGGCGGATGCATGAAGCTCGTCTGCATGTTGACGCAGATCAGGACGCCGAACCAGATCAGGTCGATGCCGAGACTGGAGGCGACGGGTGCGAGCATCGGGATGACGATGAAGGCGATCTCGAAGAAATCAAGGAAGAAGGCGAGCACGAAGATGAAGATGTTGACGAAGATCAGGAAGCCGACCGGCCCGCCGGGAATGCCCGACAGCATGTGCTCGATCCAGCGCGAGCCGTCCATGCCCTGGAAGACCAGGCTGAAACAGGTGGAGCCGATCAGGATCATCACCACCATGGATGTGATGTGCGTGGTCGATGACATGGCTTCGCGGATCAGCGGCCAGGTGAGGCGGCGATTCATGGCGGCAAGCACAATGGCGCCGACGACGCCGAGCGCGCCTGCTTCCGTCGGCGTTGCAAGGCCCATGAAGATCGTGCCGAGCACCAGGAAGATCAGCACGATCGAGGGGACCATGCCCATCAGCACCCTCACGAGCAGAGCCCAGTTGAAATCGCCGCGCACCTCTTTCGGCAGCGGCGGCATCGATTTCGGCCGGATAATCGACATCACCAGGATGAAGAGCACGAAGATCGTCACCTGCAGGATTGAGGGGCCGATCGCGCCGAGATACATGTCGCCGACCGACCTGCCGAGCTGATCGGCGAGAACGACGAGCACGAGCGAAGGCGGGATCACCTGTGTGATCGTGCCCGAGGCGGCGATGACGCCGGTGGCAAGGCGCGGGTTGTAGCCGTAGCGCAACATGATCGGCAGCGAGATCATCCCCATGGTGATGACCGAGGCAGCCACCGTGCCGGTGATCGCGCCGAGAACGGCGCCGACGAGGATGACGGCATAGGCGAGGCCCCCGGGTATGCCGCCAAAGAGCTTGCCGGTGCCCTCGAGCAGGTCCTCGGCAAGGCCGCAGCGTTCCAGCACCGCGCCCATGAAGGTGAAGAAGGGAATGGCGAGCAAGAGATCGTTGGAAAGGATGCCGAAGAAGCGTAGCGGCAGAGCCTGCAGGAAGACCTCGCCGAAATGGCCGGTGAAGATGCCGATGATGGCGAAAAACAAGCCGACGGCGGCGAGCGAGAAGGCGACCGGAAAGCCGTAGAGCATGAAAATGATCATGCCCAGGAACATGGCCGGCGGGATGATGCCGAAATCAAACAAATCCGTGTCTCCCAGCCCGCGTTACTGCAGCGGCTTTTCGTATTTCGTATCGATGCTGAGATAGCCGGTGAGCGCTGCGATCCGCTTGATCAGTTCGGAAACGCCCTGAAGGGAAAGCAACCCGAAGCCGGCGACGAGGATCAGCTTGACGGGCCAGCGGATCAGCCCGCCGGCGTTGCCCGATATTTCCCCTTGCCGGTAGGACAGTGCGAAGAAGGGCCAGCAGACCCAGGTGAGGAAGACGCAGACGGGGAGGAGGAAGAGGATGAGGCCGACGATGTCGATCCAGATCTTCGCCCTGTCGGAAACCGAACCATAGATCAGGTCGACGCGGACATGTTCATTGTTGCGCAGCGCATGCGAGGCGCCGAGCATGACGACGAAGGCGAAGAGATACCACTGGATCTCCAGCCAGCCGTTCGAACTGTAGTTGAAGGCATAACGGACGATGGCGTTACCGGCGCTGATCAGGCAGCAAAACAGCACCATATATTCGGAAAGTTTGCCCATGAACTGACTGATCGAATCGATCAGTCGGCTTGCGGCCAGAAGTACCGACATTCGCCTCCCCTTATTCTTGTCCCGCCGGTTTTCCGGCAGCTTTTCCCTCTTGCAATCGATGTAGACCACGGCCTTTGAAATTGGAAGGATAAATGCCTCGCGTTGGAGTATAGTCTTAGGTGCGCAGGTAGGATCATATGGCCGCCGAATATTTCAACAACCCAGGCGTGGATAAATTATTTCAGTAATCTCGCCGGTAGGCTGTATTAACTCGCGTAGGCTGTGCGGTTCATCCTGTGGTTTTAGAAAATTTGACCAAATGTTTGATTCCATTGAAATCAATTTTTAAAGGGTTGGGCTTAGAATCCCCGCGCACAGGGAAAGTATGGATGAAGCCAGATAACCCGAACAGGGTCCCAATAGATGTGTATCTGTCGTTTGTGAGTTCCCTCTCCGGGAATCGCATGACGCTTCTTGTTGGCGTGATTGTACATGTTGCGACGTGCCTTGCCGTGGCTGCCAAGACACAATACTCCATCTACATCCTGCTATCGGTCGCCTTCCTTCTGGTCTTCGGCGCCCGCATGGCCATCTTCCGGCAGTTCGATCGTGTCGACAAGCAGAGCCTGTCGCACGCCGGAATCGAACGGTGGGAGCGGATTCTCGTTGCCAGTGGAGCCTGCACCACGGCGCTCCTCGGCATCGCCAGCGGCTACGCCATCTTCGTCGTGCGCGATTCCTTTGCGGAGCTTGCCTGCATTTCCGTCACCATGGCAACCATGGTTTCCGTCGTCGGCCGCAACTACGGCTCGCGCTTCGCAGTCGACCTCCAGACGTTCTTCTGCTGCCTGCCGATGATCGTCTGCAGCCTGCTGGTACTGGATTTCTATCGCGGCGTTCTGTCGATCTTCCTCATTCCTTTCTGGCTGACGACGCGGGCCATGGCGAACGGCGTGCGCGAGTTTCTCTATGAGAATGTCATTGCGCGCCGGGAAATCACCATCATTGCCGACCGTTTCGATACGGCTCTCAACAACATGCCGCACGGCCTCGTCATGGTCGATGCCGAAAACCGCATCCAGGTGGTCAATCGCAAGGCCTGCGAGCTTCTGAAGATCGGTGCGCCGGAGCGGCTGAAGGACCGTGACCTCGGCGCCGTGCTGCGCTACGGCGCGCGCTACAGCTTCATGGATGCCTCGCAACCGGAGCTCATCCTGCGCCAGCTCACCCAGGTCGCCGAGGGCAGCCTGTCGCGCACGCTCATTCATTTTCCCGAGAGCCTGTCGCTCGAATTCTCCGCCAGCCGCAGGGCCGACGGTGGCGCCGTGCTGATCTTCGAGGACGTGTCAAGCCGGGTGAAGGCGGAGCAGAAGATCCTGCACATGGTGCGCTTCGACGCGCTGACCGGCCTGCCCAACCGGCAATATTTCGGCCAGTTGGTGCAGGAGTATTTTGCCAAGTATCCGAAGAAGAACGGGCCGCTCGGCTTCATGGTGCTCGATATCGACGAGTTCAAACATGTCAACGACATGCGCGGCCATGTGACCGGCGACCATCTGCTCTGCGCTATCGCCGCCCGCATCAAACAGGCTTCCGGTAATGCCATCCTCGGCCGGCTGATGGGCGATCAGTTCATTCTGTTCTTCCCGCGTGCGAAGGAGCAGGCCTCGCTCGACCGCGAAATCCGCCGCGTTCATGCCGCGATCCAGGGTAACTACGAGGTCGACGAAGTGACTTTTCTCGTTTCGCTCAGCGCCGGCTACGCGATTCTCGAAAGCGACGCGTTCGCGATGGACGAATGGAGCGTCAAGGCGGATCTTGCCCTGTTCGAAAGCAAGTCGCGCTTCAAGGGCGGCATCTCGGGATTCGAGCGGGAGATGGACGGCCGCTATATCGAGCAACAGAAGCTGAAGGCGGATCTGCGCGATGCGGTCTCGGCGCAGGCGCTGCATCTCGTCTTCCAGCCGATGTTCCGGGCCGACGGCTCGCGGATCGAATGTGCCGAGGCCCTGGCGCGCTGGGTGCATCCGGAGAGGGGCTCGATCCCCCCCGATGTCTTCATCCGGCTCGCCGAAGATATGGGCATCATATCCGACATCACCCGCTTCGTGCTGTTCAAGGCCTGTAGCGAATGCATGACCTGGCCGGAACATATCGCCGTTTCGGTCAACCTTTCGGCGCGGGATCTGCGCGATGCCGACATCCTTTCGGTGGTTGCCGAGGCGCTTGCCCATTCCGGCCTCGCCGCGGCACGACTGCATCTCGAAGTCACCGAGAGCTGCCTGATCGACGAGCCGGCGGCGGTGCGCGCCATCCTGGCGGAGCTCAGGTCCCGCGGCATCACCATTGCCATCGACGATTTCGGCACCGGTTTCTCCAGCCTCAGCTATCTCGACACGCTGCCGCTTGATATCGTCAAGATCGACCGGTCCTTCGTGCGCAACATCGTCGAGGATGCGCGCCGCCTCAAGCTCTTGCGCGGCACAGTCAATCTCGCCCGCGAACTGGGCCTGAAGATTGTCATCGAGGGCGTTGAGACCGAGGAGCAGCTGGCGCTGCTCAACAAGCACCGCAGCGCCGATCTCGTGCAGGGTTACGTCTTCTCGCGGCCGGTGCCTTCCCAGAACATCACGCTGCTACAAGAGGGCATCGGCCGCCGCACCGTCCAGCGCCGTCGCAACAAGGTCGCCTGAGCCCCCCGCAAGTGACTGGTTATCCCAGCCGAAAATCTTGCGCGCCGTTAACCTTAATAGTTTAAATTCAACCCAAATTTTCAGATTTTCTTGCCTATATATCGGCGGCGTATGATTAATGATCCGTTAACGAGCGGATCGAGAGAATGTCAGACACACTTTTTACGCGTAGCGATTTCAGCAGGAAAATCCTAGAAATTCTAGATCACGTCGAATATCGCCGGGTCGAAAGCAGTGAAGACATGGAGGACGTGGAGCGGCTGCGCTACAAGGCCTACAAAGCCCACGACGCGCTGTCGCTTGCCCCGGAAGGCCTATTGGACGATGTCGATTTCGACAGCCATGCCTATATCTTCGGTCTCTATTATTATGGTGAACTGGTCAGTACGATCCGAATTCACTATGTGACGCCGGAGCATCGTATCAGCCGGTCCGGAGAGGCCTTTCCCGAGGCGATGGATGAGCTTTTGGATGCCGGGCTGACCTTGATCGATCCGGCGCGTTTCGCGGCCGATCCGGAGCTCACCGCCGATCTGCCGTGGGTTCCCTATCTGACGCTGAGACCCGCCATCGTTGCGGCAGCGTATTTCCGAGCTGACCGCGTTATTCAGTCCGTCCGGCCCCCGCATGCCGCCTTCTACAAGCGGGTCTTCTATGCCGATACCATCGTGCCCGGCCGACTGGCGGAGAGTTACGGGGTTGACGTGACGCTGATGGCGACGAATGTGATCGAGGTCGGACGCAAGCTGCTGACGCGCTATCCCTTCTTCATCTCAAGCGCCAGCGAGCAGCGTATGATGTTTTCGCGCACTCCGAACGACACGCTACCGCCGCTCACCATCATTCCGACGGCGCGTTTCGTGCCGCCAGGCGAACTTGGCACCGATCTGCCGCTGTGATTTCTCTTTCTCCGCGATAGAGAGGCGATGCCGTCAGGGCAGATGAGGCGTGGACGACAGGCGAAAACCGCATCTGTCGCCGGACCTCCTTTCATCCGATCGTTGAGGTCGTCTTCTCGTCCGGATGAGGTCGCTGCGAGGCGCGCTCGCGGCATTCTCATGCATTGCGCTTTTGCCTGTCATTGTGTAATTCCTGCAGGAAGGGATTTCCCTCGCTCAGGCTAGGGAATCAAGCAGCGCAGAGGCATTTCAGGGAGACGATATTTATGGCCGAACATCATACCGGACCGGTCGAGACCGGCGCGCCGATGGACTACAAGGAACATGAAAAGACCTACGACATGTTCGTCGCCAGCGCGAAATACGGCTCGATGCTTCTCATCGTCCTCCTGCTTGCAATGACCGCCGGTTTCTTCGGCGGCGCCGGCCTTCTCGGTGGTCTCTTCGTCTTCATCATTCTACTCGCTGCCGGCATCTTCCTGCTCCGCTGATCGCGTAGATTCAGAGGGTCAGAGCGTCCTTTGTACGTCCGAAAGGACGCACGGCGCTCTGAGGGGAAGAGAGCTTCTCAGAAGCTTTTTGAATGAGGTGCTTGGCCCGCGCAGGGAAGCCTGCGGCGGTCTGGCTGACCCGGAGGAGGGGGCAGTTGGGCAATATCGTTTTCGTTGCAAGGGAAAACACGGGCGAGGAGACGCGTGTCGGCGCCTCCGCTGAGACCGTGAAGAAGATGAAGAGTTTCGGCTTCGACGTCGTCGTCGAAGCCGGTGCCGGTGCGGCTTCGCGTATTCCGGACGGGGAGTTCGAGGCCGCCGGCGCCAAGATCGGCAGTTTTGCAGATGCAGCCTCCGCCGACGTGGTGCTGAAGGTGCGCCGTCCCAGCGGATCGGAAATCTCCGGCTATAAAAGCGGCGCCGTGATCATCGCCATCATGGACCCTTACGGCAATGACGAAGCGATCGCGGCACTGGCAAGTGCCGGACTTTCGGCTTTCGCGATGGAACTGATGCCGCGCATTACCCGCGCCCAGTCGATGGACGTGCTGTCGTCCCAGGCCAATCTCGCCGGTTACCAAGCCGTCATCGAGGCGGCGGCGGTTTATGACCGCGCCATGCCGATGATGATGACGGCGGCCGGCACCGTGCCGGCCGCCAAGGTCTTCGTCATGGGCGCCGGCGTCGCCGGTCTTCAGGCGATTGCGACTGCGCGTCGTCTGGGTGCTGCGGTCTCGGCCACCGACGTTCGCCCCGCCGCCAAAGAGCAGGTCGCCTCGCTCGGCGCCAAGTTCATCGCTGTCGAGGACGAAGAGTTCAAGGCGGCGGAAACGGCCGGCGGTTATGCCAAGGAAATGTCCACCGACTATCAGGCGAAACAGGCGGCTCTGGTTGCCGAACACATCGCCAAGCAGGATATCGTCATCACCACCGCGCTGATCCCCGGTCGTGCGGCGCCGCGCCTCGTTTCGCGCGCCATGCTCGCTTCGATGAAATCAGGTGCGGTTGCCGTCGACCTCGCGGTCGAGCGCGGCGGCAATATCGAGGGCGTCGTCCCCGGCGAGATCGCCGATGTCGAAGGCGTCAGGGTGATCGGTTTCGCCAACATGCCGGGCCGGGTCGCGGCCAGTGCCTCGGCGCTCTACGCCAAGAACCTCGTCACCTTCCTCGAGACCATGGTCAACAAGGAAACCCGGAGCGTCGTCGTCAATCTCGACGACGAACTCGTCAAGGCGACGATGCTGACCTATGCCGGCGACGTCGTTCATCCCGCCTTCGGCGGTGCGAAGAAGGGAGACATATGATGGCCAGTGAAGCGATGGACAGAGCGCTGGAGCAGCTCGACCAGGCGGTGACCGCCGTCATCACGGCGGCCGTCCAGGCACCGGAAGCGGCAAGTGCGGCGACCGGCGGGGCGATCGATCCCTTCGTCTTCCAGCTCGCGATCTTCGTATTGTCGATCTTCGTCGGCTATTACGTCGTGTGGTCGGTGACGCCGGCGCTGCATACGCCGCTGATGGCCGTCACCAATGCGATCTCCTCCGTCATCGTCGTCGGCGCGCTTCTGGCGGTCGGCATCTCGACCAGCGGGCTTGCGACCGGCTTCGGCTTCGTCGCCCTCGTGCTCGTCTCGGTCAACATCTTCGGCGGTTTCCTCGTCACGCAGCGGATGCTTTCGATGTACCGCAAGAAGGACCGGTGAGGGACTGATGACCAATATCGCAGCCTTCCTCTACCTCGTCTCCGGCGTGCTCTTCATCCTGGCGCTGCGCGGCCTGTCGCATCCGGCCAGCAGCCGCAAGGGCAATCTCTACGGCATGATCGGCATGGGGATCGCGATCCTGACGACGCTGGTGCTGGCGACCCCTGACTTCGGCGGTTTCGTGCTGATCGTTCTTGGCCTTGCCATCGGCGGCAGCGTCGGCGCCTATGTCGCCCGCACCATCCCCATGACCTCGATGCCGCAGCTCGTCGCCGGTTTCCATTCGCTGGTCGGCCTTGCCGCCGTGCTGGTCGCGGCCTCCGCGCTCTACACGCCGGCTTCCTTCGGCATCGGCGAGATCGGCCTGATCCACACCGAGGCACGCGTCGAGATGGCGCTCGGCGTGGCGATCGGGGCGCTGACCTTCACCGGCTCGATCATCGCCTTCCTGAAGCTCGACGGACGCATGTCCGGCAAGCCGATCCTGCTGCCCTACCGGCATGTGATCAATGCGAGCCTGCTGGTGCTGATCGTGCTCTTCATCACCGGGCTTGCCGTCACCGAGAGCCATTTCGACTTCTGGGCCGTCGTAGCACTGTCGCTGGCGCTCGGCGTTCTGCTGATCGTGCCGATCGGCGGGGCCGATATGCCGGTCGTGGTGTCGATGCTGAACTCCTATTCAGGCTGGGCGGCGGCCGGCATCGGCTTCACGCTCGGCAATCTGGCGCTGATCATCACGGGCGCGCTCGTCGGTTCTTCCGGCGCGATCCTTTCCTACATCATGTGCAAGGGCATGAACCGCTCCTTTGTCTCCGTCATCCTCGGCGGTTTCGGCGGTGAGTCGGCGTCCGGTGGACCCGACACATCAGACAGGACGGTCAAGCTCGGCTCGGCCGAGGATGCGGCCTATCTGATGGCCAATGCATCGAAGGTCATCATCGTGCCGGGATATGGCATGGCGGTCGCCCAGGCACAGCATGCGCTGCGCGAACTCGCCGACAATCTCAAGAAAAACGGCGTCGAGGTGAAATATGCGATCCACCCGGTGGCAGGCCGTATGCCCGGCCACATGAACGTGTTGCTCGCCGAAGCGAATGTTCCCTATGACGAGGTTTTCGAACTCGAGGACATCAACTCGGAATTCGCCCAGGCCGACGTCGCCTACGTCATCGGCGCCAACGACGTCACCAATCCAGCGGCGCGCGACGACAAGACCTCGCCGATCTACGGCATGCCGATCCTCGACGTCGACCGGGCCAAGACCTGCCTCTTCGTCAAGCGTTCGCTCGGCTCGGGTTATGCCGGCATCGACAATACGCTGTTTTACAAGGACGGCACGATGATGCTCCTCGGTGACGCGAAGAAGATGACCGAGGATATCAACAAGGCGCTCGCGCATTGATTGCTGCAGCCACCCTTCGGGCGGCTGCAGGCAACTACTACTGTTTGCCTTGGCCGATACTACTGTTTGCCTTGGCCGACGCGGCTGCTTTCGTCAGGTCTCGCCCGGCACGAGTGTCATTTTCTCGACGCCGATCGCCAGGTTTAAACCTTCCTGAGCCTGGACATTCAACGGCTGCAGCATGAAGGCCTTGTTGGTGCCGCCGGCGATGACCTTGGCGCCGGCGCCTGCACCGATGCTCGCATCGGCGCCGATCCCGTAATATTCGCCGGCAAGGGCGAATTGCGGGATATCAGTGCCGGTCTTTGCCAGCACCTGCCAGATCATGACGCTCTTGCCGGTCTGGCCGATATCGAGGCCGAATTTCTCGATTTTGCCGGCATAGACCGCCTTGGCGCCGCCGGCCGATGGCGTATAGGTGCAGATAAGGTTCTTCTGCGAGGTGACGATCAGGCCCTGGCCGCCATCCGATCCGCAGACCAGACGGCCAAGCGTGACATAATTTTCCGCGCCCGCCGGGCTCGCCCAGGCAACGGCTGTCAGCGCCGCGGCTGCGATCATCGTTTGCTTGAACATGGTCTTTCTCCTTTGGAACGACCTGTCCGAAACGGGTGGAGGTTGCGATTGTTCCGGGACTTTTACTCCCGCTCCAGCGTGGCGCGCTGCGCCGTCAGCACCCATAACAGGCCTTCGGGCCGGAAATCGATCTCAACCGTGCCGCGAAAGGCGGAGGCGGCATGAGCCTTGATAACGGTCGTGCCGAAGCCCGAGCGCGATGGCTCGGTGACTGGCGGGCCGCCGCGCTCTTCCCAAGTGAAGCGGAGCAGGGCATCCGGCTTGTCCGGCTCGCTGACGTCGCGCCATTCGAAGCGGACACGGCCTTGCGGTACGGAGAGCGCACCGTATTTCACCGAATTGGTGGCGAGTTCATGCAAGGCGAGGCCGAGATTCTGCACGGCATCCGGTTTCAGCACGAAGTCTTCGCCGCTGATGTCGATCTGGTCGCGCGATTGCGGGAAGGCGTGCAAATGGATGTCGACGACCCGCCGCAGCGATACCCCTCCCCATTGCTCGCTGGTCAGGAGCTCGATCGAACGCACCAACCCCTCGAGGCGATCGGCGACGGCGGCGCGGAAGGTCTCGACGCTGTCGGACTGCTTGGCGAGCTGGCGCATCATTGCCTGGGCAAGCGTCAGAAGATTCTTGGTGCGGTGGACGAGTTCATGCATGACGAAACGCAGCCGGTCTTCGGTCTGGCTACGGTCGAAAGAGGCATTCGAAAGGGCAATTGCCACCTGGTTGGCCTCGATGACGCTGGTCTCGACCGGCGAGACGATATGGCCTTCGCCCATACGGTTTGCCATGTCGGCGATGTCGCGAATGGTAGTGCGCACCTGTCTTGCGACGGCATAGGCACCCAGCACGGCAACGAGCACCAGCGCCACGCCACCGATGATAAGGAAACGCCAGGTGCTGAGAATCGAAGCCTGGGCGATCGGTCCCCAGATCACCGTCTTCCACGACCAGCCGGGAATCTGTGCATAACCGAGGAGCATGTGCGGCAGGATCGCCTCGTCCTCGAAGACGCCGCGGGACACTGTGAGCGCCGGCAAAATGCGCGGATCGAAGGGCGTTCCGGGTTCGAGATTGGCGGGGCCAGTGGCCGCGACGACGTGGCCGCTCTCATCGATGACGGCGGCCGACCAGCCGGGGCCAAGGCCCTCGGTGGTCACAAGCTTGCGCAGATCCTGGGCGTTCTGCGTGATGATAAGGGCTGCGACCGGCTCATTCTTTCGCGGCAGGGTGACGTTATAGACCCATTCGCCGCTGGTCCGGCCGCGAAAGACGTCGGACGCTTCGATGCGACCGGACGCCATGACCGCCTCGAGGGCGGGGATGTTCGCCGTCTTTCCGAGCGGCGTACCGAACGCCCGA
This sequence comes from Rhizobium leguminosarum bv. viciae, assembly GCF_012276115.1. GTDB lineage: Bacteria > Pseudomonadota > Alphaproteobacteria > Rhizobiales > Rhizobiaceae > Rhizobium > Rhizobium leguminosarum_T. The sequence continues at coordinate 123,800 of NZ_WIEU01000010.1, forward strand.
CGCGTATTGAGCAACTGCTGGCCGCTGCGGTCGACGGCGATGACAAAAAGCGTATTGTCTCTCAGGGCCGTTTCCGTGCGTTCGTGGAAGGAGGCGAGATTGCCGTTTTCAAGCTCCGGCGAACTCGAAAGCAGCCGCAGCGTCGTCGCCATGTCCTGAAGCTGGCGGTCGATGATGCGTGAAAGGGCAAGCGCATCCTGGGCGGTCTCGCGCTTCAGCGCCGAACGCTGGTTGTCCTCCAGCTGCAGCAGAAGCAGCGCTACGAAAGCGAAGATCGGCAGTGCGATTGCCACGGCCATGGCGACGAGGTAGGTGCCGATCGAAGCCTTGGGAAAGAACAGGGTGACGATCTTCATCTGTTGCGCCAGATGGCATGCGCCTGAAAAGATGCGCGGCGCTGTAATGCGCATGGCCCGCAACGGTTTTCGCTTGCGGCCAGGAAAGCAAAGATCCGCATCTCTCGCAAACCGCCCTCAACCCGTGTTCGAACGCCCGATAGCAGGCTATCGAAGCAGGTCCATGTTAGGGGGAGCAGGAGCAGGTTGCAACATACTATGACACGCCGCCGACGATGACAGGCGCTTTTTAGGCTTCTCTATGCAAGGCGCTACGGCCGGCTTTGCGGCAGCGTCGCTTCCTCCGCCCGGCATGGCGCGATATCACCTCAATGGTCTCTATACCGGCTGGAAGATTCGTTTAAGCCATCAGAGACTTGGCCGCAGTCCCGATGAGCGGTGCCACCGGCAAGAGGCGGTTGCGAGCCGCCCGATGCTCGGGGCCGCCCAATGATGTCCTTAGCCGGCTGGGGCGACGCCGACGCGAGCAAGGCCGTCACGAGCCGGCTGGTACTTCGGATCGAGGCCGATCGCGTGGCGATAGGAGCGGGCAGCCTTCGCCTTGTCGCCGCGGCGTTCGTAGACGAGCGCCTGGTTGGCCCAGGATTCGGCGATGTTGCCGTTAAGCTCGATCGCATGGTTGAAATCGGCAAAGGCGTTGTCGTCGTCGTTTAGCGCGATATAGGAAATGCCGCGGCCATTATAGGGCTCGGCCGAATTCGGGGCGAGCGAGATCGCTTTCGAGAAATCGTCGATCGCCTTATCCTGCTGATTGCGCTTCTGATAGATCAGGCCACGATTGTGATAGGCGCGGCCATCGGTAGTGCCGAGTTGGATCGCCCTGTCGAAATCGTTGAAAGCCTGGTCGTCCTGGCCAGCCATGCGATAGACATTGCCGCGGCCGATATAGGCGACGTCGTAGCTCGGATTGATCTGCAGGGCGGCATTGTAATCGGCAATCGCCTGGGCCTGCTGACCCATGTTGCGATAGACGAGAGCGCGGTTGGCGTAAGCCTGGAAAAACCGCGGATTGATCTGCAATGCCGTGTTGAAATCGTTCAGCGCCGGGCGGAACTGGCCGGCGCGGCCATAGGCGGAACCACGGACGTTGTAACCTTCGGGATCCCTCGGGTTGGCGTTGATAACCGCCGTCAGCGACGCGATATTCTCTTCCGAACCCTGCGCCTTGTCGATGCGGATCACGGCATCCGTGGTGTTGGTCGTCTCGCAGCCGGCGAGGCCGAACATTGCCGCCAGCGCCAAAGCGGGTAGGAATGCCGTTTTTTGCAAGCGCAAAGTGCGGGACGGATTAAAGGTATTGACAGCCATTCGGGCTCGCTTTCCCCATGCGGCATATCCGGTGCGCGGATATGCGATCTTCAGCGGCAAACTAAAAAAGGCGGCGGCGAACCCATCGCCCCCGCCACAATGCATCTGAAAACGTCGAAAAAACGACGGCAACGCTCAGCGTGCTGCGACCAGACCTTCGCGCTGGGCGCGCTTACGGGCCAGCTTGCGAACACGACGAACAGCCTCGGCCTTTTCGCGAGCACGCTTCTGCGACGGCTTCTCGTAGTAGTCGCGCATCTTCATTTCGCGGAAAATGCCTTCGCGCTGCATCTTCTTCTTGAGAGCGCGGAGAGCCTGATCAACATTGTTATCGCGGACAAGTACCTGCACGAGAATCACGTTCCTTTGGTTGGTTGATGCCGGAGGCGGCGCAGCGGCCAGAGGCAAAACAATAACATTCGCGCGGCCGCAGCCTTGCGATTGGTGATGCGGGATAGCAGATTGGGTACGGGAAGTCCAGATGGATATGGAAGGCGGGCGGAAAAATCACGCTTCGCCTGATCCGGTCATGATCCGGCCGGTTCGGGGGCGGCTTCATCCAGCGCGGCGATTGCCTCCTTGAGAGCCGTCCTGACCCTGAGGCGATCGGCAGGCTCAAGCCGGCTCATATCCAGGTGCAGGTCGAGGCCGGAGAGGTGCTCGCTCAGAACGCGGCTCTTGTGTTCAGCCCCGAGCGTCAGCCCATCCACCCCATAGGGCACGATCTCGCGCTGTATGCCCTTCATCGTGATCGGCGGCAAGGGATGAGCGTCGACGATTTCGTTCACCAGCGCATAGGTTTCGTAGCTGATGACGATCTCTCCTCCCTCAGCGATCGATTGCAGCCGGGCTGCGAGATTGGCCTCCGCCCCGATGATCGTATAGTCCATGCGGTCGCTGCTGCCGAAATTGCCGACGTTGCAATAACCGCTGTTAATTCCCATACGGACGACGAAAGGCTCTTCGGTGCCGTTTCTGCGCCACCTGTCCTTGAGTTCGCCGAGACGGCGTTGCATGTCGACGGCCATACGAAGACATGCTTTCGCATCCTCCTCCGGCCCCTTGGTTTCGGGATCGCCGAAGAAGACCAGCATCGCGTCGCCGATGAATTTGTCGACCGTGCCGCCATGCTCCAGGGCAATGTTCGACATCTCGGTCAGATATTCGTTGAGCATTTCCGTCAGCGCTTCCGGCTGCAGCCGCTCGGTGGTCGCGGTGAAATCCTTGATGTCTGAGAAGAAAATCGTCAGGCGCTTGCGCTCGGTATGGACCACGACGTCTTTCTGTCCGCTGAAGATGCTCTTGTAGATCTGCGGCGAGAGATAGCGCGAAATCTTCAGGGAAACGCTTGCCAGGAATTCGTTCGCCGCTTCAAGGTCCCGGTTGGCGCTATGGATCGCGCGCGCCTGCTGCCGCTGCAGCAGAATGAAGCTGAGGCCAATGATGGCGACAAAAAGAAAATAGCAGAGCAGATATTTGAAGGCGAAGACGTTGCTTACATAGGGTTGCTTGATGACCACTTCCTGAATGCCGCGGACATCGCCGACCTTCCAGTCGGTCTTCGGGCTTTCCGGATGGCTGTTATGGCATGCAACGCAGGCTTGCCCCATGAGCACGGGGGTGATGAACCGCACGGTATCAGTCAGTCCGACGCGGGTGAGGTCGTTCAGCGTCTGCTGCGGATTGGCACGCAGCTCGGCCAGCGCTCGTCTCTCGAAATCGTCGAGCTCGTGGGAAGCGCGGCTTTTGAACGGCAGGTCGGAGACGAAACGATAGGTAATATTGGCCTGCTGCTCTTTGATGACGTCGCCGAGTTCCAGGGAAAGTGTCGCCGGCAGCGGGATCGCGCCTGATATATTGGCGTAGTTGTGGGAGACGACCGTGCCCGCGGTTGCGCCGCTGGCGTGCGCGGCCAGGACGCGCCCCACGACATTGGCGGAATAATAGGAGCGGATGCTCGATATCAGCGAGCTCATGTCGCGGGCCTGACGCCGCAGGGTATTGCCCGAGAGATCGCTGATATCAAGCCAGACGGCAAGCGGCAGCCCGGCGAGCATTGCCAGCACGACGACAATCAGCCAATAGCCGCTGCGGCGCGCGGCGGATTCGGAAATCACGGCGACCTTCATCCTTCTCTCGAAAAAGCATCCGATTTTCGATCGTTACAAGAGCATTTCACCGCGCGCCGGGCAAGGTTGAAGCCTTGTCATCCCGGCAAAAGCCCGGCGAAAACTGGAGGCGTGGCCTGATTGAAGACGGTTCCCTGCCGTTGGCCGGAAAGCGAAATGCGGGAGGCTGAAAAGAGAGCGCCCGGGATGCATCTGCGAATGGCGTTTGGGAGGAAAGCGGCGTAGCTTGTCTGCCGGCAGGTGCGGGTCGCCCTGCCGGCCGTGGGAGGGGACACCCGGTGAGATCATGACGCGCGCGCAGCAAATCGGTGTCGTTCTCGGCCTGGCGATCGTGACTGCGCTGACGATCCTTCGAGCAAGTGATCCCGGGATCTTCAAGTTGATCCGCGGCGTGACCTTCGACGAGTATCAGCGGCTGGTTCCCAGGACCTTCGAGCCGATGCCGGTCCGCGTGATCGACATCGACGAGACGTCGCTGCGCGAATTCGGCCAGTGGCCCTGGCCACGGGACCGGATGGCCCTGCTGGTGGACCGGCTTTCGGAGATGGGTGCCTCAGCCATTGCCTTCGATGTTCTCTTCGCCGAGCCGGACCGGCTGTCGCCGCGCAATGTTGTGCGCGACGTTGCCGGTGTGGATCCTTCCTTGGCCGAGAAGTTGCCCGACAATGACGAGATATTCGCCCGTTCGATTGCCGGAAAACCCGTCGTGCTCGGTTTCGGTCTTTCCAACGAGGGCAACTACCGGCCGCCTGTCAAGGCGGGCTTCGCCTTCACCGGCGAAAGCCCTGTCTCGGCTCCGCCCTATCTCGGCGCCTCGACGCCGCTCAGGCCGCAATTGGAGGCCAATGCGGCGGGGCTCGGCCATATCAGCCTCAATCCCGGCAATCCCTCGCCGGTGGTGCGTGCGGTGCCGCTGTTCTTGACAGACGGTGAACAGCTCTATCCGAATCTCGCGATCGAGGCTCTGCGCGTGGCGCAGGGGGCGTCGACCTATGTGCTATCGGGCGCGCCCGATCGCGCCGGCATCATGACATCGGCAAAGATCGGGGATTTCGTCGTGCCGCTGACGGCAGCGGGCGAACTCTGGCTCTATGTCAGCCCCGACCGGGCCGAGCGATACATATCCGCCCGTCGGGTGCTCGCGGCGGAAGGGGCCTCTCCCGAGGTCGCGGCCGCCATCGATGGCAGCATCGTCTTCATCGGCACATCGGCGGCCGGCCTGCAGGACATCCGCGTCACCGCCCTTGGCGAGAATGTTCCCGGCGTTTCGCTGCATGCGCAGGCCGTCGAGCAGATTCTCTCCGACCATTTCCTGTCGCGGCCCGACTGGGCTGACGGGCTGGAAATCCTGCTGATCGCGGTGCTCGGCTGCCTGCTCGTCGTGGTGACGACATTCGTCAGCCCCGCCGTCGCTCTGATCTGCGGCCTGCTGATCACGGCGATGGCGCTGGTGGCGTCCTGGCTGTCGTTTCTTTATGCAGGGCTTCTCTTCGATCCACTGGCTCCGATCGTCAGCGGATCAATCATCCATTTTGCCGCGACCTCGTTCCGGATCCTGGTGATTGACCGGGAGCGGCGCGCGGTGCGGCGCGCCTTCGGGCATTATCTTTCTCCATCACTGCTCCACCGCATCGAGCATACCCCAGATGCTTTGCGCCTCGGCGGCGACGATCGCGAGCTGACGGTGATGTTCGTCGATGTCAGGAACTTCACCGAGATCAGCGAGCGGCTGGCGCCAACGGATGTCGTCGCGTTCCTGAACACATTGCTCGACGCGCTGAGCCGCCATGTGGTGGCCAATGAAGGCACGCTCGACAAGTTCATCGGCGATTCGATCATGGCGTTCTGGAATGCGCCCGTCGATGTGGCCGATCATGGAACCAAGGCCGTTCGCGCAGCACTTGCCATGCGCGAAACGCTGGCCGAATTGAACGCCGGCGACGCCTTCGGCTTCGGGCCCGGACAACAGGTCGGCATCGGCATCGGCATCCACACCGGCCTTGCCTGTGTCGGCAATATGGGCGCCAAGACGCGCTTCAACTATTCGGCGGTTGGTGATGCCGTCAACACCGCGGCGCGGCTGGAATCATGCTGCAAAGAGGTCGGCTTCGATATTCTGGTATCCGACAGCACGGCAAGGTCAGTGCGGGGAATGGCGCTGATCGAGGCAGGCGCCATTCCGCTCAAGGGCAAGAGCAGCCGAACGCAGATTCTCGCCGTCGTCGGCGACGAACGTGTTGCAGCATCTGCAGAGTTTGCAACACTTATTGTCGTTCACCAGCAACTGACGCAGGCCCTGCTTTCGCATTCGAAAAACACCCGCAAGCTTATCGGCACGGCAAAACTGAGGGCGGCACAGGTGATCGGCGGTCTGGCGGAATTCTACGAGCGCATATCCCGCAGGGCCGATCATTTCCGCGAGGTGCCGGAGGAGGTCGAAAAAAGCGCTGCAGACTGACACGCGTCAGCGACCGCGATTGAAATTCCGACCCGTTTCGCGGTTCCGATCGTTGTCATGATCGCGGTCTCGATCATGGTGGCGCTCGTGCCCCCGATGGTCCAATCCGTGATTTCCAGGCTTGCCATCATCGTCATGCCGGCCATGGCCTTCATGCTTGTCGGGCCTATCCGGCTTGTCATGATGGGGCTTATCGTGGTGCGGCCTGTCATGATGAGGCTTGTCATGATGAGGCTTGTCGGGCTTGTTCGGCCGCTCCTTTTGCGGCTCGGCCTGTCTCTGTGGCGGATCCTGCCTTTGCGGAGCAGGCACAACTGCCGGCGGAGGCCGCGTTCTGTCTTTTCTTTCCGGCGCAACGGAGGCCATATTGCAGCCACCGAGCATGCCGATGCCGCCCGCAAGTCGCTGATTGCCGGAGAGGAAGGGTAGGGCGCGCTGATTTCCGAGCGTCGCGAGGATGCTGGGGTCGACCCGGCGCGCCGCCGACATATCGCCATTTGGCTTGGCCACCACGCAATCGCAGCGCTGCTGCAACTGCCGGCAGCCGCCCGGGCCGCAGAAACGGGCGGCACCATTCAGCAACACGACAGCGGTCGTGCCGTCAGGGCCGACGTAGAAATCGAAAGCGGTGCCGCGTACGCCAATCGTGCCGGCCGGCGTCAGGATCTGATAGGCCGAGGAGTTGGAGCTGCCGCTGACCCAGCGAAATGTGCCCTTGGCCGCCCTGATGGTCAGTTTCTTGACCGATTGGGAATCATCGAAGACATATTTGTCGATGACGACCGACGAACCCCAGCCGACGGCGAGCTTTGTGCCGTCACGAAACAGGAACTGGCCAAGCCCCGATTGCGATGTCTTGATGCGTTCGTTGCGATGAACGCTGGTGTCGACCTCGATCGGCCCGCTCTGTCCCGTCACCTCTGTCTTGATGACGACGGCCTGGCCGACCGGCTCGGCGGCGAGTGCCGGCCATGCGCCACTTAACGCGATGCAAAGCATCGCGACTGATACTGCGCGCCAACCCCACATGATACACATACCCCACAACATGTGATTGTTAACATTTTAGTAATTGCTTGTCTTCTAACCCTCTTGGGTTAGAACCGGGCCTGCGGCCGAGCGGAAATGCAGACGCTTGCGTCATCGGCCTGGAGGGGCATTCTCATCTGCGTGTCGAAAGCAAAGCTCTCCTGCGTCGCAAAACAACCGTTGTGCCGCATTTGGATTTGCGATTTGTATGAGCGCGGAGAACAGGCCCTTTCCCGAAGGAGAAGAAGGCGGATGCGGAAATATTCGGTTTTTGCCGTGGCACGGGAGGCCCTTCGTGGCCACAGGGGCTGGGAGAAGCAATGGAATACGCCTGAGCCGCGCGCCGAATACGACGTCGTCATCATCGGCGGCGGCGGCCACGGGCTGGGAGCTGCCTATTATCTCGCCAAGGAGCACGGCATCACCAATGTGGCGGTGATCGAAAAGGGCTGGCTCGGCGGCGGCAATACCGGGCGCAACACCACCATCATCCGCTCGAACTATCTCTACGAAGAGAGCATGCACATCTACGAGCATTCGATGAAGCTCTGGGAGGGGCTTTCCCAGGAGCTCAACTACAATGTGATGTATTCGCCGCGCGGCGTGATGATGCTCTCGCACAATATTCACGACCAGCAGTCCTTCAAACGGCATATCCATGCCAACCGGCTCTACGGCATCGACAATGAATGGCTGACGCCGGAGCAGGCGAAGGCATATTGTCCGCCGCTCGATATCTCGGCCGGCGCGCGCTACCCGATCAACGGCGCAGCATTGCAGCGGCGCGGCGGCACGGCCAGGCACGACGCGGTTGCCTGGGGTTATGCGCGGGCTGCCTCAGACCGCGGGGTTCACATCATCCAGAACTGTGAAGTGACCGGCATCCGGCGCGGTCCGGACGGACGGGTGACCGGGGTCGAGACCTCGCGCGGCTTCATCGGCGCCAGAAAGATCGCCGTCTCGGCGGCCGGCCATACGACAACCATCATGCAGATGGCTGGTGTGCGCGTGCCGCTGCAATCGAGCCCTCTACAGGCGCTGGTTTCCGAACCGCTGAAGCCGATCTTTCCCTGCGTCGTCATGTCGAACACGGTGCATGCCTATATCTCCCAGTCCGACAAGGGAGAGCTCGTCATCGGCGCCGGCACCGACCAGTATAATTCCTATTCCCAGACCGGCGGGCTGCAGATCATCACGCATACGCTCGACGCCATTTGCGAGCTCTTCCCGATGTTCCGGCGCGTCAAGATGATGCGGCAATGGGGCGGCATCGTCGACAATACGCCGGATCGTTCGGCGATCCAGTCGAAGACGCCGGTTCCCGGGCTTTACGTCAATTGCGGCTGGGGTACCGGCGGCTTCAAGGCGACACCGGGCTCGGCCAATCTCTTCGCGCATTTGATTGCTCGCGACGAGCCGCACAAATTCAATGCCGGGCTGACGCTGGAGCGCTTCCGCAGCGGCCGGCTGATCGACGAGGCGGCGGCGGCGGCGGTGGCGCACTGATGTTGACGGCGGCTCTCCTGACGATCGGGATCAGCGGCGCGGCAATGCCGGCCGGTGACGTCTTTCCCGGCGTCGGAGATTTCCGCCTGCAGAAGATTCACAGGGCTGCCGGCGAAAGCGAATGGCCCTTCGTTGCCGAGAGCGGCACGCTACTTTGCGCGATGATCCTGCGCAAGCCAGCCGTCTATTTCGTGCCTGAGGTCGGCGGAACGCCGGGACGTGCTTTCGCGATCGACAATGATATCACCATGATGGCTTTTGCGAATATCGGCATGACCGATGTGCTGGAGCCCTACGACAATTTCGAACAGCTTCTCAAGCGCCTCATTCCCTATGTGACGATGGGAAAGCGTCTCTGCAATCAACCTCCTGGAACCCACGTTTCCGGATCGGAACTCTAAGACGGGTAACACATGCTGCTGATCTATTGCCCCTACTGTCAGGAAGAGCGCTCCGAGCTCGAATTTCGTGGCGCAGGTGACGCGCATATCGCGCGACCCACCGGTATCGCCTCGATCTCGGACGAGGAATTCGAGGCCTATTTCTTTCTGCGCGACAATCCGAAGGGGCTGATCTTCGAACGCTGGCGGCATATTCACGGCTGCGGGCGCTTCTTCAACGCGGCGCGCGATACGGTGAGCGACAAGTTCATCGTGACCTACAAGGCGGGTGAGCCGAAACCTGAGATCGGTGCGGCGGCCAAGCAGCATGGGCCTGTCGAGACATATGAAGCCGTGGAAGGAGAGGCGCAATGAGCGGCGTGAACCGTATCGCCGGCAAGGGGCGTTTGACACCGGCCAAGACTGCGCGTTTCAGCTTCGACGGCAAGAGCTATACGGCGCTCGAAGGGGATACCGTCGCCTCGGCGTTGATTGCCAATGGTGTGCATCTCATCGGCCGTTCGTTCAAATATCACCGGGCCCGCGGTATTCTGTCGGCGGGGGCCGAGGAGCCGAACGCGCTGATCGACGTTTCCCGCGATACGGCGCGCAAGCAACCGAACGTGCGCGCCACCGTGCAGGAAGTGTTCGACGGCATGATCGTCAGCTCGCAGAACCGCTGGCCCTCCCTTGCCTTCGACGTTGGCGCGGTCAACAATCTGATGTCGCCGTTCTTCGCCGCCGGTTTCTACTACAAGACCTTCATGTGGCCGCGCGCCGCCTGGAAACACGTCTACGAACCGTTCATCCGTCGCGCCGCCGGCCTCGGCGTCGCCCCGACGGAGGAAGATCCGGACCATTATGCCAGCCGCTATGCCCATTGCGATGTGCTGGTGGTCGGCGCCGGTGTTGCCGGGCTTTCGGCGGCGCTGGCTGCGGCCGAGACCGGCGCGCGGGTGATCCTTTGCGACGAGCAGGCGGAAGCCGGCGGCGCATTGCGCTACGATGTCGGGGTAAGGATCGACGGACAGGACGGCAATAGCTGGGCACAGAAGGCCGTGGCGCGGCTGAAGGCGATGGACAATGTCGAAGTGCTGTTCCGTACGACCGCCTTCGGCTACTACAACCACAATTTCGTCGGTCTTGCCGAGCGCGTCACCGATCATATCGCCAAGCCTACCCGCGATCTGCCGCGCGAGCGGCTTTGGCAGGTCCGGGCCAAGCGCGTCATCCTCGCCACCGGCGCGATCGAACGGCACATGGTATTTCCGAACAACGACCGGCCAGGCATCATGCTGGCCTCGGCAGGGCGGATGTATCTCAATCATTACGGCGTCGCCGTCGGGACCAAGGTCGGCATCTACACGGCGCACGACTCGGCCTACGAGGCGGCCTTCGATCTGAAACGATCGGGTGTTTCGATTGCTGCCATCGTCGACAGCAGGCAGGCGCCGGGAGCGGCAATGCTGGAAGAGGCACGGGCGCTCGGCATCGATGTTCTGGCCGGCCAATCGGTCGTCAATACGTCGGGGCGGCTGCGCATCTCATCGATGACGGTAGCGCGCAACGGCGGCGGTTCGCCGCGCAAAATTGCGGTCGATGCGCTCTTGGTTTCGGCCGGTTGGACGCCGTCCGTGCATTTGTTCTCCCAGTCGCGCGGCAAAGTGGCCTTCGATGCCGAAAGCCAGCGTTTCCTGCCCGGCTCCTATGCCCAGGACTGCCTCTCGGTCGGCGCCTGCAACGGCACCGACGACCTGCAGCGGACGATCGAGGAATCGCTTGCCGCCGGCGAACTGATGGCGCAGGCCACCGGCAAAAGCAGCGGCGAGAAGATCGCAATTTCGGCCGAGCAAGCCTATGACTGGACGGGCGGCATGATCGGCGCTGCCGAAGGCGCCGGACCGAAGACCAACGCCAAGGCCTTCATCGATTTCCAGCATGACGTCTGCGCCAAGGATATCCGCCTTGCCGTGCGCGAGGGCATGCATTCGATCGAGCACATCAAGCGCTTCACGACCAACGGCATGGCCTCGGACCAGGGCAAGCTCTCCAACATGCATGGCCTGGCGATTGCCGCCGAAATGCTCGGCAAGGAAATCCCGCAGGTCGGGCTCACCACCTTCCGTGCGCCCTATACGCCGGTCACCTATGGTACGCTGGTCGGCCATTCGCGCGGAGAGCTGTTCGATCCGACACGCAAGACGCCGCTGCACGGCTGGGAAGAAGCCCATGGCGCGGTCTTCGAGGATGTCGGCAACTGGAAGCGCGCCTGGTTCTATCCGCAGGCCGGCGAGACCATGCATCAGGCGGTGGCTCGCGAATGCGGGACGGCACGCGAGGCGGCTGGCATCTTCGACGCCTCGACGCTCGGCAAGATCGAGGTGGTGGGGCCGGATGCGGCGGAATTCCTCAACCTCATCTACACCAATGCCTGGGATACGCTGAAACCCGGCAAGGCCCGATACGGCATCATGACCCGCGAGGACGGCTTCGTTTATGACGACGGCGTTGTCGGACGCTTGGCGGACGACCGTTTCCATGTGACGACGACGACCGGCGGCGCGCCGCGGGTTCTCCATCACATGGAAGATTACCTGCAGACGGAATTCCCGCATCTGAAGGTATGGCTGACCTCGGTGACCGAACAATGGGCTGTCATCGCCGTGCAGGGGCCGAAGGCGCGCGAGATCGTCGCGCCGCTGGTCGAAGGGCTCGATCTTTCGAACGAGGCCTTCCCGCATATGAGCGTCGCTGAGTGTACGGTCTGCGGGGTGCCGGCACGGCTCTTCCGCGTCTCGTTCACCGGCGAAACCGGCTTCGAAATCAATGTGCCGGCCGATTACGGCCAGTCGGTGCTCGAAGCGGTCTGGGCCAATGCCGAGCCGCTCGGCGCCTGCGTCTACGGCACGGAGACGATGCACGTTCTTCGCGCCGAAAAGGGTTACATCATCGTCGGGCAGGATACCGATGGGACGGTGACCCCCGATGACGCCGGACTTTCCTGGGCGGTTTCCAAGAAAAAGACGGATTTTGTCGGCATTCGCGGGCTGAAGCGGCCGGACCTCGTCAGGGACGGACGCAAGCAGCTCGTCGGCCTCGTCACCAAGGATCCGAAGCTGGTGCTCGAAGAAGGCGCGCAGATCGTCGCGAGCCCGAACGAGCCGAAGCCGATGACCATGCTTGGCCACGTCACATCAGCCTATTGGTCGGAAAATTGCGGTCGGTCGATCGCCTTCGCGCTCGTCGCCGGCGGCCGGGCGCGGATGGGCGAGACGCTCTATGTGCCGATGCCGGACCGGACGATCGCCGTCGAAGTGACGGATCTGGTATTCTTTGACAAGGAAGGGGGCCGCATCCATGGCTGATGTTGCAATTCGTAAACCGGCGCTTGCCGGCCGTCTCGGCGGCTCCGCAACGGTGCGGCTGACGACCGCACCCGCCGCCAGCCGGGTGGCGTTGCGCGCGCCGGCGGAATCGCTTGCAGCACTTTCCTCTGCTCTCGGCCTGGCGCTGCCGGATGCCCCGAAGACATCCGGCCGGGCCGGCGCCCGATCGGCGCTCTGGATTGGGCCGGACGAGTGGTTGGTGATCGACGAGGCCGGCGCCGATCTGATCGCAACACTTTCCGGTGCCGGCACGCTGCATTCGGCGACCGACGTTTCCCACCGCAATGTCGCGATCATCGTCTCGGGACCGGGTTCGGAGGCGACGCTTTCGGCCGGCTGCCCGCAGGATCTGTCGCTTTCTTCCTTTCCGGTCGGCGCCGCATCGCGCACGATTTTCGGCAAAGCGGAAATCGTGCTTTTCCGTACGGAAGAAGACACGTTCCGGGTGGAGTGCTGGCGGTCGTTTTCGGATTATGTCTTCGGGCTGCTGAACGAGGCGGCCGAAGATGCCGGGCACTGAGTCTCAGCAAAGCGCGGGCGTGCGCTCATTCAAGAGGTAAGCGAATGCTGCACCATGCCTCCCTCGGCGTTTCCGACATCGAGCGGTCGGCGGCATTTTACGATGCCGCCCTTGTGGCGCTCGGTTATATCAGGGTCTGGGACGATATCAGGCCGGGGCAAACAGGGCAGGCGGTCGGCTACGGCCCTCCCGGCGGCGGGGACAAGCTGGCGATCAAGCATCGTCCGGACGGCCAGCGTGCGCCCGGCCCGGGTTTTCATCTGGCGTTTGCCGCGCCGAACCGCCAGGCGGTCGATCGGTTCTATGCGGCGGCAATCGCGCATGGTGGAAGCGACAATGGCCGTCCCGGCCTGCGGTCCCACTACGGTGAGCACTATTACGCGGCGTTCGTCACGGATCCCGACGGACATGCTCTCGAAGCCGTGTTCAATTCGGCCGAATAACAAAGCAATTCTGCTCAGATGTTCTCGGGACGGTCCTTCGGGTCGAATTGGATGATGGTGATCCATTTTGCCGTCAGCGCCGGCTTCTTCTCGTTTTCGATCTCGATCGTAACGTCATAGGTGGTCATCAGCATGCCGGCGCCGCGGAAGCGGGCTTCGGAGAGCAGGAAGCGGCCGCGGACGCGGGCGCCGCTTTTCACCGGCGTCATGAAGCGAACGCGATCGAAGCCGTAGTTGATGCCGAGGGTCTGCTCGCGCACTTTCGGCAGGCAGTTGTAGTTCATCGTCGACAGCAGAGACAGGGTCAGGAAGCCATGGGCGATGGTGCCGCCGAAGGGACTCTCGGCCGCCGCGCGCTCAGGGTCTGTATGAATGAACTGATGGTCGTCGGTCGCCGCCGCGAAGGCGTCGATCATCGTCTGGTCGACGGTGACCCAATCCGAAAGGCCCGTTTCCATGCCGATCAATCCCCGCACGTCGGAGAGTGAAATTTCCGTGACCATGAATTCCTCGTGAAATTAGCCGCCGCGGCAAAGCCTTATCGTGCATTTGTGACGATTGCGACAAGGATTTGCGCAAGCGAGGGGAGGCGGTCAATTTTCTACGAAAAAGGCAATCGAGCGCGGCTCGACGATTGCGCGGCCACCGGTTTTCTTCGCTCCATCCGGGGTCAACTGGCGCCAGTCCGGTTCGCCCTCAGAAGGCAGCGTGAAAAATTGGCGGCTCCCCGAGCGATTGAAAAGCACACCGAGCCGGGTCTGCCTGCCGCGAGAGGAGCGGTCACCGGTCGATAACAGCATGCCGAGGGTGGAGAGCGACGGCGTCTCCCATTCGGCAACACTCATCGGCTCGCCGGAGAGCGAAATCCATTCGACATCGCCGTTTCCTGACAGGAAGCCCGGTTCGGAGAACACGGTGAAGCGGCGGCGCAGGCCCGCAACAAAGGCGGTGTGGGCGATGAGATCCCCGTCCAACGCCTTCCAGTCCAGCCAAGTGATCTCGTTGTCCTGGCAATAGGCGTTGTTGTTGCCATGCTGGCTGCGGCCGCCCTCGTCGCCCGCCGTCAGCATGATGCTGCCGCGGGTGGCAAAGAGCGTTGAGATCAGCGCCATCACATCGTCCCGGCGGCGCTTGCGGATCGTCGGATAGACGGTTTCGCCTTCGACACCATTGTTCCAGGAATGGTTCTCGTTATGGCCGTCGCGATTGTGTTCGCCGTTGGCGTCGTTGTGCTTTCCGGCGTAGGAGACGAGATCGATCAGCGTGAAGCCGTCATGGGCAGCGAGGAAATTGACGCTGCGCGTTTCCTTGCCGTCGTTGCGGGAAAAGATGTCGGAGGAGCCGGCGAGTGCGGTTGCCAGCGCGCCGGTCTTCCAATCGTCGCCGCGCCAGTAGCAGCGCAGGTCGTCGCGAACCCGGTCGTTCCATTCCAGGAAGGGCGGCGGGAAATTCCCGAGCTGGTACCCGCCCGGGCCGATATCCCAGGGTTCGGCGATCATGATCCGGTCGGCAAGCACATCGTCGGAGAGGATCGCGGCCAGCGTTCCCCCGCCGCGCTCGAAGCCTGTCGCGGTGCGTCCGAGCACCGGGGCCAGATCGAAGCGAAAACCGTCAACGCCGGCGTTGAGCACGAAGTGGCGCAGGCTGTCGATGACGAGACGGCGGACCTCAGGATGATCGCAGGCGATCGTGTTGCCGGTGCCTGTGTCGTTGACGAGTTCGCCCGGCCAATTCTGGGCGTGGCGATAATAATGCAGGTTGTCGAGGCCGCGCAGCGACAGCGTCGCGCCGTAACGGTCGCTCTCGCCGGTATGGTTGAAGACGAGGTCGAGGATGACGGCAATGCCTTCGGCATGGAGGGCCGCGACCGTCTCGCGCAGCTCCGTCATGCCGCCGGGGACGAGCCGCGGATCGAGCGCCATGAAGGCGACGGGATTGTAGCCCCAGCCGTTGGTGAGGCCGAGCGGTGGCAGATGGCGTTCGTCGATCCAGGCGGTGATCGGCATCAGTTCGACGGCGTCGACACCGATCCGCTTCAGATGCGCGACGACGGAGGGATGGGCAAGCGCTGCGACCGTGCCGCGTTGAGCCTCCGGCACGTCGGGATGAAGAATGGTGAAGGGCCGCACCGCCACCTCATAGATAAAGCCGCCCGGCTTGAACAGCGGCTTGCCGATCGCGGCTCGGGTATCCGTGGTGACGATCGCCTTCGGCATCAGATCCTGGCTGTCCTCGCCATAGATGCCGAGGCGGGGATCGTAGCGGAACGGCCTGTCGATCTCCTTGGCGTAGGGATCAATCAGCAATTTGGAAGGATCGTACCAGAGGCCGTTATCGGGCGCATAGATACCGTCGGCGCGATAGCCGTAGCGCGCGCCCTCCTTCAGTCCGTCGACAAAGAGACGATGGAAGTAGTTGCTGTCGCGCGCCATCGGCAGGCGCACGAATTCCCTGTTGCCGTCATCCTCGAAGAGGCAGAGTTCGATCTGTGCGGCATGATGCGACCATACGGCAAATTCGACGCCGGTCTCGAAGACGATCGCGCCGGCTTGCGCCGAACTGCTTCCCCGCATGTTTCCCCCGGATCAGGTGATCACGGTCGGCGCATCGCGTCCCGTGCGTTCACGAATGCTGGCAATGCTTTCGGCGGCCGCGATCAGATCGGCGAGCGCTTCCTGCGTTTCGATGTTGTGGCGAGTCGAATCCGGCTCGTAACGCTCGATATAGACACGCAAGGTTGCGCCAGACGTGCCGGTGCCGGACAGGCGGAAGACGACGCGGGAGCCGCCCTCGAAGAGCACACGGACACCTTGATGCTCGCTCACCGATTTGTCGATCGGATCGTGGTAGGCGAAGTCGTCGGCCTTCTCCACCTTCAGGCTGCCGAAGCTCTTGCCGGGCAGAGTGGGAAGCTGGCTGCGGAGATTGTCCACCAGGCCGTTCGCCGCATCGGTGTCGAGGCCTTCGTAATCATGGCGCGAATAATAATTGCGACCGTAGGTCTGCCAGTGCTGGGTGACGATATCGGCGACGCTCTCGCCGCGCACGGCAAGAATGTTCAGCCATAGCAGCACGGCCCAGAGGCCATCCTTTTCGCGAACGTGACTGGAACCGGTGCCAGAGCTTTCCTCACCGCAGATCGTCGCCATGCCGGCGTCGAGCAGGTTGCCGAAGAACTTCCAGCCGGTCGGCGTCTCGTACATGCCGATGCCGCGCTTTTCGGCGACGCGGTCGGCAGCACCCGATGTCGGCATCGAACGGGCGATGCCGGCAAGGCCGCCGGAATAGCCGGGGGCGAGATTGGCGTTGGCGGCAAGGATCGCCAGGCTGTCGGAAGGCGTGACGAAGATGCCGCGGCCGATGATCAGGTTGCGGTCGCCGTCGCCGTCGGAAGCGGCGCCGAAATCGGGCGCGTCATCGCCCATCATCTCATCGAAGAGTTCCTTGCAGTGCACCGGATTCGGGTCCGGATGATGGCCGCCGAAATCCGGCAGCGGCATGAAATTGCGCACCGAACCCGAGGGAGCGCCGAGACGATTTTCGAAGATTTCCTTGGCATAGGGACCGGTGACGGCGCTCATCCCGTCGAAGGCAATGCGGAAGCCGAGGCTGATCAGATTGCGGATGGCGCCGAAATCGAACAGCTCTTCCATCAGCGCGGCATAGTCCTCGACCGGGTCGATGACCGAGAGGATCGTGCCGCCGGGAAGCTCGTCCTTGCCGATGCGGTCGAGATTGACGTCGGCGAAATCGGCGATCTTGTAGCTGTCGATCGTCTTGGAGCGCGCATAGATCGCGTCGGTGATCTTTTCCGGCGCCGGGCCGCCATTGTTGATGTTGTATTTGATGCCGAAGTCTTCGGTCGGGCCCCCGGGATTGTGGCTGGCGGAGAGGATGATGCCGCCAAAAGCCTTGTATTTGCGGATGATGTGGGAAGCGGCTGGCGTCGACAGGATACCGCCCTTGCCGACCATGACCTTGCCGAAGCCATTGGCCGCGGCCATCTTGACCGCCTTCTGAATGACCTCGCGATTGTAGTAGCGTCCGTCGCCCCCGATGACGAGGCACTTGCCCTGATAGCCTTCCAGCGAATCGAAGATCGACTGGATGAAGTTCTCCGCATAGTTCGGCTGCTGGAAGACCGGAACCTTCTTGCGCAGGCCCGACGTGCCGGGTTTCTGGTCCAGATAGGGCGTGGTGGGGACGGACTTGATCATTTTAGGTCACATGCCTTTCGAGACGAGGCTTGAATAGAGGGCAGCGTAGCGTTCGGCGCTCTTCTCCCAGGAGACATCCGATTTCATGCCCTGCTTTTGCAATTGGGTCCAGAGTTTTCGGTCCTGATAAAAATGCATCGCACGGCGGATTGCCTGTAGCATGCCTGTTTCGGTCACGGGGGCAAATTGTATGCCGGTTGCGACTTTCGCTGCAAGTGCGGCGTGATTGGCGTCGATCACGGTGTCGTTCAACCCGCCGGTGCGGGCGACGATCGGCACGCAGCCGTAACGCAGGCCGTAAAGCTGGGTCAGGCCGCAGGGTTCGAAGCGCGACGGGATGATGATCGCATCGCAGCCGGCCTGCATCAGGTGCGACATTGGCTCGTTATAACCGATCGAAACGCCGATGCGGCCGGGGTGGCGGCTGGCGGAGGCGAGCAGCGCGCCTTCAAGGGCGGCTTCGCCGGAGCCGAGCACGACGAGCTTGCCGCCCATGGCGACGATTTCATCGGCGACGTTGGCGACGATATCCATGCCCTTCTGCCAGGTGAGACGGCTGATGACGCAGAAGATCGGGGCGTCGTCATTGTCGAGATGGAAGAATTCGGCGATCGAGCGACGGTTCTCCTCGCGGTTCTTCAGCGTCGTCGGGCCATAATGGGTGTGGACGACAGGATCGGTCGCCGGGTTCCAGATATCGGTGTCGATGCCGTTGACGATGCCGTGCAGATCGTCGATGCGGCTGGCTATGACGCCCTCGAGCCCCATGCCGAATTCCGACGTCAGGATCTCATCGGCATATGTCGGGCTGACCGTCGTGATCGCATGGGCGGTCTTCAGGCCGCCCTTGAGGAAGCCGACGGTGCCGTAATATTCGATGCTTTCGGTGGCGAAGGCATGGGCAGGCAGGCGCAAGCCGGGAAAGATCTCGGAACCGAACTGGCCCTGGAAGGCGATGTTGTGGATGGTCAGCACGCTCGGCAGTTCCGGCGTCGGATAATAGCGCATATAAACCGACGTCAGGGCCGCCTGCCAGTCGTGAGTGTGGACGAGATCCGGCCGCCAGCCGGGCAGCAGGCCGGCGGCGATCTCGGAGGCGGCGAGCGACAGGGCGGCGAAACGGCGCCAGTTGTCGGGATAGTCCTTGCCGAGCGGATCGAGATAGGGCCCGCCCGGCCTGTCATAATAGGCCGGCGCATCGAGGATGAGCAGATCGAGCCCCTCGTGCTGGACCTCGAGCACGGTCGCCCGCTCACCGAGCAGGTCGGGGAATTCGAGCCTGACGACCGGGTCGCGAATGACCTTCATGACGGCGGGATAGCCGGGCAGAAGGGTCTTGGTCTCGACCCCGAAGGCTTTCAGAGTAATCGGCAGGGCGCCGGACACATCGGCCAGACCCCCTGTCTTGATCAAAGGGAAGACTTCGGACGAAACCGAAAGAACTTTCATAAGTCAGATATCCAGCTTGTCGATCATCGGTTGCGTGATCAGGCAGATGCCGCTTTCCGTCCGCCGGAAGCGCTTGGCATCGAGCTCAGGATCCTCGCCGACGACCAGGCCTTCCGGAATGACGACACCATGGTCGATCACCACATTCTTGAGCTGCGCGCGCCGTCCGATCTTCACGTTCGGCAGAATGACCGCCCCTTCCATCTTGGAGAAGGAATTGGCCCTGACACCGGTGAAGAGCAGGCTGTTGTTGAGCATGGCGCCAGAGATGATGCAGTCGCCTGACACAACGGAGGAGGTGGCCGAGCCGCGGCGATCCTCGTCGTCATGGACGAATTTCGCCGGCGGAGTGATCTCGGCATAGGTCCAGATCGGCCAGGACTTGTCGTAGATGTCGAGCTCCGGAACGATCGCTGTCAGATCGATATTGGCCTGCCAATAGGCATCGATCGTACCGACGTCGCGCCAATAGGGCTCGTGCTCGAAATCGGAACGGACGCAGGACTTGGCGAAGCGGTGGGCAACAGCCTTACCGTTCTTGACGATATAGGGGATGATGTCCTTGCCGAAGTCGCGGCTCGAGGTCGGATCGGCGGCGTCCCGGCGCAGCGCATCGAGCAGGAACTTGGTGTGGAAGACGTAGATGCCCATCGAGGCGAGGGCGAAATCCGGCTTGTCGGGAATGGGCGGCGGATCGGCCGGTTTCTCGACGAAGGCGATGATCTCGTCCTTCTCGTTGACATGCATGACGCCGAAGCCGACCGCTTCCATGCGCGGCACTTCCAGGCAGCCGATGGTAACGTCGGCGCCGGAATCGACGTGCTGCTGCAGCATCCACTCATAGTCCATCTTGTAGACGTGGTCGCCGGCAAGAATGACCATGTATTCGACGCCGTAATCCTGGATGATGTCGATGTTCTGATAGACGGCGTCGGCCGTGCCTTCATACCATTGCGTCTCGGAGACGCGCTGGCTGGCGGGCAGAATATCGAAGCTCTCGTTACGCTCGGGGCGGAAGAAGTTCCAGCCGCGCTGCATGTGGCGGATCAGCGAGTGCGCCTTGTATTGCGTCGCAACGCCAATGCGGCGGATGCCGGAATTCAGGGCGTTCGACAGGGCGAAATCGATGATGCGGGCCTTGCCGCCGAAATAGACGGCCGGCTTGGCACGCCGGTCGGTGAGTTCCTTGAGACGGCTTCCCCTACCGCCCGCCAGAACATAAGCCATTGCATCGCGGGCAAGTGGCTGAACGCGCTTTTCTACCATTTTCTCCTCCCACCAGTCACTAATTTTCAGGTTCAAGCATGATTGTCGCCAAGGGCGGCAAGGTGATCGAGCAGGTGATGTTGCCGCCGGCATCGACGGCCTGCACGCGCCCGCCATTGCCCTTGCCGCTGCCGCCGTAGATGTCGGCATCGGTGTTCAGGATTTCCCGCCAGCGCCCTGCGGACGGCAGGCGGATCGAGTAATTCTCGCGATAGACGGGGGTGAAATTGGTGATGACGGCGACCGGCTTCTGGCCCGGCGCCTTGCGCAGCCAGGCAAAGACGGAATTCTGGTGGTCGTCGGCGACCAGCCATTCGAAACCTTCGCCCTCGCAGTCACGCTCATGCAGCGCCGGCTTGCTGCGATAGGTGAAATTGAGGTCGCGCACCAGGCGCCGCATTCCCTCGTGCATGCGATACTGAAGCAGGTTCCAGTCGAGGGCTCTCTCTTCGCTCCACTCGCTCCACTGGGCAAATTCCTGGCCCATGAACAGCAGCTTCTTGCCGGGATAGCCCCACATATAGGCGTAGTAGGCGCGCAGATTGGCGAATTTCTGCCAGTCGTCGCCCGGCATCTTGGCGATCAGCGAGCCTTTTCCGTGGACGACTTCGTCATGCGAGAGCGGCAGGACGAAATTTTCCGAATAGGCGTAGAGCAGGCCGAAAGTGAGCTCGTTGTGATGGTGCCCGCGATAGATGGGATCGCGGCTCATGTAGCTCAGCGTGTCGTGCATAAAACCCATGTTCCACTTGAAGCCGAAGCCAAGGCCGCCTTCATGCACGGGCTGTGAGACCTTGGGCCAAGAGGTCGATTCCTCGGCGATGGTCATGACGTTGGAATTTTTGCCGTAGATGCGGATGTTGAGATCCTGCAGAAAACGGACCGCTTCGAGGTTCTCGTTGCCGCCATATTCGTTCGGGATCCATTCGCCGTGCTTGCGCGAATAATCGAGGTAGAGCATCGAGGCGACGGCATCGACACGCAGGCCGTCGAGGTGGAATTTTTCGGCCCAGTAGAGCGCGTTGTTGACAAGATAGGAAACGACCTCGGTGCGGCCGAAATTGTAGATCGCCGTGCTCCAATCCGGGTGGAAGCCCTTGCGCGGGTCTTCGTGTTCGTAGAGCGCGGTGCCGTCGAACCAGCCGAGGCCGTGTTCGTCGGTCGGAAAATGCGCCGGCACCCAGTCGAGGATGACGCCGATGCCGACCTTGTGGCAGCCATTGACGAAACGGGCAAAACCCTCCGGCTCGCCGAAACGCGCGGTCGGCGCGTAGAGGCCGGTCGTCTGGTAACCCCAGGAGGGGTCGTAGGGGTGCTCGGTGATCGGCAGGAATTCGATATGGGTGAAGCCCATATCGGCGCAATAGGGGATGAGGCTGGAGGCGAGCTCGTCCCAGGACAGCATCGTGCCGTCCTGCCGGCGCTGCCAGGAGGCGGCATGCACCTCGTAGATCGAGATTGGCTGGCGGCGCTTGTCGGTCTCGCGCCAGTGCTTCAGATGGGCCTCGTCTTCCCACTCCTGCTCCAGCTCGGCGGCGGTGATCGAGGCGGTCTTCGGCCGCAGCTCGCTGCGGCGCGCGAAGGGATCGGCCTTTAGCGGCAGCAATACGCCGTCCTGGCCACGGATCTCGAACTTGTAGGCAACGCCGATCGGTACATCAGGGGCAAAGATTTCCCAGATGCCGCTGTCGGCACGGAAGCGCATGACGTGGCGGCGGCCGTCCCAATTGTTGAAATCACCGACGACCGAGACGCGCTGCGCGTTCGGCGCCCAGACGGCGAAATGGATGCCCTGGGCGCCGTCATGCTTGATGAGGTGGGCGCCCATCTTGTCGAACAGGCGCAGGTGCGAGCCTTCGCGGGCAAAATAATCGTCCATCGGTCCGAGCACAGGACCGAAGCTGTAGGGATCGGTAACAGCCCATTCGGCATCGCCGCGCCGGGCGCGGTAACGTACCGGCTGGAGCTTTGTGAGGGAAACCGGACCGGCGAAGAAGCCGTCGGCATGGAGCTGCTTCAGTTCGCCGATGACGCCGCCGTCGAGCGTCATGGCGGTCACCTCCTCGGCGCCCGGGATGAAGCACCGGGCGACGAAAGCGTCGCCGGCCTGGTGCACACCGAGGACGGCAAAGGGATTGGAATGCGAGCCGGCAAGGATTGCCGTGATTTCATCTGCCGAAATTTCCCAGGAAAGCTTTACTTCAGGGACGGTTTTCGGCGTTTTCATCCGGCTCTCCAGATTTCGTCTGCATATTGCCTGATCGTACGGTCGGAAGAGAACCAGCCCATCCGCGCCGTATTGTTGATCGTCTTGGTGTACCAGGCGGACTGGTTGGTCCAGATCTGGTCGACCTCGCGCTGGGCCTGGGCGTAGGCGTCGAAATCGGCCGCGACCATGAACCAGTCGTGCGAATAGATGCCGTCGATCAGCGACGTATAGCGGTTGCGGTCATCGGGCGAGAAGACGCCGGAGCCGATGGCGGCAAGCGCCTGGGCGAGTTCGCGCGATCCCTCGATGATGGCGCGCGGATTGTGGCCATCACTGCGGACTTTCGAGACCTCGTCGGCCTTGAGACCGAAGATGACGATGTTGTCCTCGCCGACATTGTCGCGCATCTCGACATTGGCGCCATCGAGCGTGCCGATCGTCAGCGCGCCATTGAGGCCGAACTTCATGTTGCCTGTGCCGGATGCTTCCATGCCGGCGGTCGAGATCTGCTCCGAGAGGTCGGCGGCCGGAACCATGACTTCGGCGAGCGAGACATTGTAGTTCGGGACGAAGACGATCTTCAGCAGGCCGCGTACCGACGGGTCGTTGTTGATCGTGCGGGAGACGTCATTGATCAGCTTGATGATGAGCTTGGCATTGTAATAACTCGGCGCCGCCTTGCCGGCGAAGAGTTTCACGCGCGGCACCCAGTCGAGCTCCGGATGCGAGCGGATCTGGTCGTAGAGCGCGACGGCCTCGATGATATTCAGCAACTGGCGCTTGTATTCGTGGATGCGCTTGATCTGGATGTCGAACATCGCCGATGGATCGAGCTTCACGCCCATGCGGCTGGCGACGAGGTTGGAGAGTGCCACCTTGTTGGCGCGCTTTATCGCTGCGAATTTCTGCTGGAAAGCCGGATCGGAGGAATGCACGTCGAGCGCACGCAGCTTCTCGGCATCATCGAGGAACTCGTCGCCGATCGCTTCGCGGATCAGGCCGGTGAGGCCGGGATTGCACTGCTGCAGCCAACGGCGCGGCGTGATGCCGTTGGTCTTGTTGTTGATGCGGTCGGGATAGAGCTTGTGCAGGTCGGCGAAGACCGTGACCTTCATCAGGTCGGTGTGCAGGGCTGAGACGCCGTTGATCGAATGCGAGCCGACGAAAGCGAGGTTGCCCATGCGCACACGGCGGTCGCCGCTTTCATCGATCAGCGAGATCGAGCGGATTTCCCCATCGGAGAAGTTCTTGCCCTTCCGGGCGTCGATCAGGATCTTGGCATTGATCGCATAGATGATCTGCATGTGGCGCGGCAGCAGGCGCTCGAACAGCGGTACCGCCCAGCTTTCCAGCGCTTCGGGCAGAAGCGTGTGGTTGGTGTAGGAGAAGGTGCGGCGGGTGATGTCCCAGGCCTGGTCGAAATCCATCCCGTGTACGTCGCAGAGCAGACGCACGAGTTCGGCGACCGAGACGGCGGGGTGAGTGTCATTCAGCTGGATCGCCACCTTGTCCGGCAGCGAAGTGAAATCGTCATATTGCTGCAGATGGCGGCGCAGGATGTCCTGCAGCGAGGCCGACGAGAAAAAGAATTCCTGGCGCAGGCGCAGTTCCTGGCCGGCAGGGGTGGCGTCGGCAGGATAGAGAACCCGGGTCAGGCTTTCGGCCTTGTTGCTTTCGCGCAGCGCCCCGATGTGGTCGCCGGCGTTGAAGGCATCGAGCAGGATCGGATCGATCGGCTGCGCCGACCAGAGGCGCAGCGTGTTGACGCGCTTGCCGCGCCAGCCGACGGCCGGCGTGTCGAAGGCAGCGGCGATGACGCGCTCGGCCGGTTTCCAGACGTAGCGCGGCTGGTCGTCATGGGTGGTGATGAATTCAACGGCGCCGCCGAAGCCGATTTCATAGGCGCTTTCGCGGCGCTCGAATTCCCACGGATTGCCGTGGGCGAGCCAGTTTTCCGGCAGCTCCACCTGCCAGCCGTCGGCCAGCTGCTGGCGGAAGAGGCCGTGGACATAGCGGATGCCGTAGCCATAGGCCGGAACCTCGACCGTCGCCATGCTCTCCATAAAACAGGCAGCCAGTCGGCCGAGGCCGCCGTTGCCGAGTGCGGCGTCCGGCTCCAGGCCGGCAATGACGTTGACGTCGACGCCGAGCGAGGCGAGCGCATCGCGCACCTCCTCCATCAGGCCGAGGTTCGAGATGGCGTCGCGCATCAGGCGGCCGATCAGGAATTCGAGTGAAAGATAATAGACGCGCTTGGCGCCAGTCGCATAAACCTCGCGGGTGGAAGCCATCCACTTGTCGATGATGCGGTCGCGCACCACCAGGATGGTCGCCGTCAGCCAGTCATGCGGCTTCGCCACCTTGGCATCCTTGCCGATGCGGTAGGTCAGACGTTCGATAATTTCTTCAGCGAGAATTTCCGGCCTTGAACTGCGAGGGGCGGGGGAGGGGATGATCGGCTTGGAAACAGTGTTCATCGTCAGGTCTCGCCAATTTTAATTTGGTTTCAGGGTGTTATGCCTGATTCAATCGATTTGTCGCTTGCACCAGCGATAGTTTATGCATCGTTACTAAGCACTTGCAACAAAGGATTTGGACAAACGAAAAATTTGCGAAACCTTCATATTCACGCGGGTCAAGGGGGTTGATTTCAATCGCTTTTCCCGATCTGATGCGCCGAACGAGCACAACGAAAAGCCGCTCCGGTTTGTTCCGGTGCGGCTTTTTTCTAAGTTGAACGTTGGGCTGAGCGTTCAGTTGGTCAGCAGTGTGACAGCCTTCGTCGCCTCTTTTGCAATGCTGGTAAAGGACGCCACCAGCTTCTCCATCGTTTCGGCTTCATAATAGTTTCCGCCCGGCGAAGCGCAGTACTGGAGCAACTGCTTGCCCCTGTCCGGTGCCATGAAGGCGACGGTAAAGATCTTGATGCCGGCTGTTTTGGTCGCGTCGCACTGGTTGCGCACGTTCTGGTCGAACGAACTTTGCCATTCGCCTGTGTTGCCGGTCATTTCGCCGTCGGTCATCAGGATGATGTACCGAGATACAATTGTGTTGCCTTTGGCAGCATGCGCCTGAGTCTCAACATCAGAGCCGTCCGAGGCTTTGGCAATAGAAAGAGTTGCCTGTCTCATCGGTTCGGTGGCGTCGGTGCCCCCGCTTGCTGTAATTCCGCTCACATAAGTTGCAGTCGTCGCCGTACCCCAGGCCATACCGCTCATGCTTTTGATCTGGGTCTTTTGCCAATCCTTATAAATCAGACCGTTGTTGTAAGAATAGGCACCCGTGCGTACGAGGCTGTGATCCGGATCGGCGGTGTCCAATGCATCAAAGAGGGCATCGGCAGCCTTTTTGAGCGCGTCGATCTTCGTGACGTAGGTTTTGCAATTCTTACCATTATAAGTCGCGCAGGTAGTCGTCTTTTCGCCCATCGAACCCGATTGGTCGAGGACCAGTTCCATCGAGAGAGCGGTCTTGGTATCGCTGGTGCCGCTCGAAGTCGAAGTCGAGGCGCCGATATTCAGCGTCTTGTAGCCAAGAACGCTCATGAATGGCGTGGCGGCGATCCCATAAGAGGTGGCGACGGTAACTTTATAGCTCTTGCTTGTTGCCGTCGTGCTGACGTCGATGTCGACGCTTGTTCCAGCCTTAATGCTGCTTATGGCGTCGGTGTCGACATGATTGGCCATCTGGCCGCTTACGAAATCTTTGGCTATGGCTTCGGCGTCAGCGGTGGTCGAAGCCGCCCCACTGGCGAGTGCGGTCGCTGCCGCGAGAGCGGCCGAGTCGGTGGCTTCTTGCAGCTCGCGCTTCGAGAGCGCCATGTTCGAATAGTCGATCGCCAGGCCGGCGGCACCGAGCAGGACGGGCATCATGATCGCCGTCATTATGCCGAAATTACCGCCACGGTCGCTGAACATGCGACGCAGGCAGGGATGCAAAAAGGAGGTGTTCATCATGTTCACCCGTATAGGAGGCCCTGTGAGGTGATATGCGCACGCTTCTCCTTTCCTCCGGCCTTACGGCGTCAATACAATTTTAACGAATCGTCGGATTTTTCCAGTTTTGGGATCATTTCAGCGGGATGACGTCGACCGCCTGGACGGCGCGTTGGCCGCCGTAGCTTTTCAATACGCCGATGACGGGAACGACGTCGGAATAGTCCCGGCCATAGGCGACGACGACGTGGTCCGTGCCGGCGGGGATGTTGTTGGTCGGGTCGAGCTCGATCCAGCCGTTCGTCTCACCGCACCAGATCCGCACCCAGGCATGCATGGCGTCTGCGCCTTCCAGCCGTTCCTTGCCAGGCGGCGGGATGGTGCGCAGGAAACCGGAGACGTAGCCGGCCGGAATGCCGAGGCTTCGGAGCGCCAGGATCATCACATGGGTGAAATCCTGGCAGACGCCGCTCTTCAGTTTGAACGCCTCGAGCGGCGTCGTGTCCACCGTCGTCGCGTCGGGGTCGTAGGTGAAGTCCTTGTTGATTCGGGCACAGAGCGCATGGGCGATCTGCATCGCCGTCAGCTCAGGCGTCGCACACCTTCGCGCATAGTCGGCGATCTCGCGCGCTTCGGTGAGGCGCGGACTGTCGCCGAGGAAATGGTGCGGCGAATCCGGCGCCAGCGACCACATGCCTGATATCTCCTCCGGCAGGTCGGCAAGCAGCGGCGAGAAATCGGCGGCAATCGGCTGGCTTTCCACCTGCACGCGGGCCTGCATGCGAATGTCGAGCGTCTCGTGCGGCGCGCGCAGCAGGAAGGAGGTGGCGGGATGATGGAAGAAATCGACGAAGTGCGACTGTTCGTCCGGCGAGGGCGAAATGGTGATCGATCCGGCGATCAGCCGCTGCCGATTGGCCAGCGACAGCGGCATCAGGCGCATGATGTGGCGGGCGCCGGAGGCCGGCGCGTCGTAGCTGTAACCCATGTGGAGGGAGAGATCGTAGAGCACGGCCGTCACCCGAGATAGGTCTGGGCGAGCAGATCGGAGAGCTGCTCCAATTCGCGTTCCAGTCGCTGATAGACCTCGACGCCCATGCCCTCCGGCGTCATCACCGCCAGGCCGGAATGGAGCCGCATCGCCTCGCGGTAGAAGGGCGACATCTGGCCGTTGATCATGGCATTCGGCAGTTGCTCGACCTCATGATGGATCTCATTCACCTGGAAGAGGACCGAACGCGGGTTGAGCGGGTCGAGCGCCAAGAGGTCGGTGACCGTCAGCCGCGCGGTGTTGACGTTATAGCGGCGGCGATGGGTCATGACGCTGTCGCCGATCTCGAGCAGCATGTCGAGCGCGCCGTCAGGCGCTTCCGGGCCGGACATGTGGCCGAGCAGGCGGGTCATGTGCAGGCCGCGTTCGATATAGCGGCCGAGCGAAAGAAACCGCCAGCCGGTGAAGCGGTACATGTTTTCATGCATGAGGCCGGCGAAGCCTGCAAGCTTGCGTAAGAGGATCGTCATCGCGTGGCTGGCGTCGTCACCGGCAGCGACGGTGACGTGGAAGCGGCGCGCGGTCTTGGCGAGATCGTTGAGCGCCAGCCAGCCGTCCGGCGAGAAGCGATCGCGGATGTTGCTGGCCGAAAAGACGGCGCTGTCAATGTTGCGCAGCAGCGTTTCCGGCACGGCGTTGGCAGTATCGATATCGACGGCGGCAAGATAATCGGAGACGTCGGCGAGCAGCGGCTGGCTCGGGTCGGCGGCTTCGGCGAAACGGGCATGCCAGGCGCGCAGGATGCGCAGCGCCCCTTCGGCACGTTCGATGTAACGGCCGAGCCAGAACAGATTGTCGGCCGCCCGGCTGGGCAAGCTGCCCGGCATGTTGCGGGTGAAGCTGCCCTCGGCCGGCAGCAGCGTGTGGCGCTCGACCGGTTTGTCGCTGACGATCCAGACATCGGCCGCCGCTCCGCCCGACTGCATGGCGATCGCCGCGACATCGGCGCCGGAGCCGATGCGGGCAAAACCGCCGGGCATGATCTGCCAGCCGTTTGCCGTGCGGGCGGCGAAGACGCGCAGCGACATCGGCCGCGGCACGAGCTTGCCGTCCACCCAGGCGGGCGTCGTCGACAGCGTGACGACCTCCTGGCCGACGAGCTTCGGGCCGTCCGAACTCAGCCAGTCGGTGATCGAATCCTTGGCGGCCGCACGCAGCGACGAGCCGAGCACGGACTCGCCGTTGTCGTCGAAGAAGGGTGCGCGGGAATAGGCCGGGCCGATCACCATCTTCTCAATGTTCTTCGCCACATGCTCGCGCTCTTCCTCTTGGCCACACCACCAGGTGGCGATCGAGGGCAATTGCAGATCCTCGCCAAGCAGATGGTGACAGATAGTCGGCATGAAGGCGAGAAGCGCCCGGGTTTCAAGAATGCCGGTGCCGAGCGCATTGACGATGGTGAGGCTTTCGGCGCGGAGCGCTTCCACGAGGCCGGGCGTGCCGATATGCGAATTCTGGTTGAGCTCCAGTGGGTCGGCAAAAGCCGAATCGAGACGGCGCCAGAGCACGCCGATCGGCTTCAGGCCGGCGACGGTGCGCACCATGACGCGGCCCTTGACGACAGTCAGGTCCTCGCCTTCGAGCAACATGAAGCCGAGATAGCGGGCGATGTAGGCGTGCTCGTAGTAGGTCTCGTTGGCGGGGCCGGGCGTCAGCACGGCGATACGGTCGTCGCCGGAATGTTTCATACCCTGAAGCGCATCCCGGAAGGCGCCAAAGAAGGAGGCAAGGCGATGGACCGGGGTTTCGGCATAGATATCCGAGAAGGCACGGGTCGTCGCGACGCGGCTTTCCAGCGCGAAACCAGCGCCTGAGGGAGCCTGCGTCCTATCGGCGAGCACCCACCAGTTGCCGTCAGGCCCGCGGCCGATTTCGAAGGCGCAGAAATGCAGATAATGGCCGGATGCCGGCTTGATGCCGGCGAGCGGGCGCTGGAATTCGGGATTGGCGGCGATCAGTGCCGGCGGCAGGAACCCTTCCTCTACCAGCCGGTTGTCGCCGTAGATATCGGCGATGATCGCTTCCAGCAGGTCGGCGCGCTGGACGAGGCCCGCCGACAGCGTCTGCCATTCGCGCTCGTCGATCAGCACCGGGATATGCGAGATCGGCCAGGCTCGCTCGCCGGCGCCCTTGCTGCCATAGGCGCGATAGAAGACGCCGGCATCACGAAGATAGCGGTCGGCGCGGGCGAACCGCTCGGCGAGATCCTTTTCCGGCATTGCGCTCAGATGCGAGAGGAAATTCTGCCAGACGGGGCGGACGGCGCCGTCGTTGTCGACCATTTCATCGGCGGTATCGGGAAGCGGCGCATAGCCGAAGGCCGCATTCTTGACGATGCGGTCCTCTGCCTCTTCCCTGCGCTCCACTGCCGGCTTCTTGCCCATCAAAACTTAAGCCTCAAACCCTCGGCCTCAAACCCCGGCGGGCCGCCTCAGATCCAGCGTCAGCGGAAATTCCGGCGAACCCGTCTCGACGCGCGGAATGTATCCGCCCGCCGTATGCCCCCACGGCTCGAACCGGGTGAGTCGTCTTGCTTCCGCCTCGTTACCGTTGACCGGGAAGGTGTCATAGGTCCGGCCACCCGGATGAGCAACATGATAGATGCAGCCGCCGATCGAACGCTTCGACCATGTATCATAAATGTCAAAAGTCAAAGGTGTGTTGATCGGCAGGACGGGGTGCAGGCCCGAGGCCGGCTGCCACGCCTTGTAGCGGACGCCGGCAACCGACACGCCCGATGTACCGGTCGGCGTCAGCGGCAAGGTGCGGCCATTGCAGGTTACGGTATAACGCGAGGCATTGCCGGTTTCGAGCCGCACCTGAAGGCGTTCGACGGAGCTGTCGACGTAGCGGGCAGTGCCGCCCGGCGCGCCTTCCTCGCCCATGACGTGCCAAGGCTCCAAGGCCTGGCGCAGCTCCAGCTTAGAACCCTCGTATTCGACCTCGCCGCAGAAGGGGAAGCGGAATTCGAGCTGGGCCTTGAACCATTCCGGGCTGACGTCGAAGCCGTTTTCGCGAAGATCGGCGAGCACGTCGAGGAAGTCGGCCCAGACGAAATGCGGCAGCATGAAACGGTCGTGCAGGGTCGTGCCCCAGCGGACGAACTTGCCGTCGACGGGATTGACCCAGAAACGGGCGATCAGCGCGCGCACCAGCAATTGCTGGGCAAGCGACATGCGCGCGTTCGGCGGCATCTCGAAACCGCGGAACTCGATGAGGCCGAGCCGTCCTGTCGGGCCGTCGGGCGAGAACAGCTTGTCGATGCAGATCTCGGCGCGGTGGGTGTTGCCGGTGACGTCGGTCAGAAGATTGCGGAACAGGCGGTCGACGAGCCAGGGCAGCGGTTGCTGGCCACGGCCGGGGGCTCCGATCTGCGCCATGGCGATCTCCAGCTCGTAGAGGCTGTCGTGACGAGCCTCGTCGATACGCGGCGCCTGGCTGGTCGGGCCGATGAACATGCCGGAGAAGAGGTAGGAGAGCGAGGGGTGACGCTGCCAGTGGAGGATCACGCTTTTCAGGAGGTCGGGACGGCGCAGGAAGGGGCTGTTGTTCGGATTGGCCGCGCCTACGACGACATGGTTGCCGCCGCCGGTGCCGGTATGACGGCCGTCGATCATGAACTTGTCGGCGCCGAGCCGGGTGGCGCGGGCCTCCTCGTAGATCGCCGTGGTGATGTCGACGCAGTCCTTCCAGTTCGAAGCCGGATGAATATTGACCTCGATGACGCCGGGATCCGGGGCGACGCGGATGACGTTGATGCGTTCATCCTGCGGCGGCGGATAACCTTCGATATGGACGGGAAGCTTGAGCTCGGCGGCGGCGTTTTCGGCGGCGGCGATCAGCTCGAGATAATCCTCGATGCGCTCCACCGGCGGCATGAAGATGCAGAGCCTGCCGTCGCGCGGCTCGACCGACATGGCGGTGCGTACGGCGCCGCGAAGCTCGCCGAGCGTCTGTTCGACCCGGCCGCGATTGCTCTCGTCGGCATGGAAGGAGGCTTCCGGCATGGCCCGGCCGGCCGGTACGAAGACATCAGGCAGCGGTCCCCGCGGGATCGTCGGATCGGCGGGGTGGATATAGGGGTAACGCGCCGGGGGAACATAGGGCAGCGTGCCGAGCGGCAGGCGATATCCAATCGGACTGTCGCCCGGGACGAGGAAGATCTTGCCGCGGCGGGTGCGCCATTTCTCGCTGACCCAGACCCGTGTTTCGGCTGCTTTGGCGTTCCATGCCTGAACCGGAAGGACGTAACCGGTCGGGGTCGTGAGGCCGCGGGCGAAGACGCGGGCGATGCGGCTGCGCTCCTCGGGATCCTTCAGCTTCGAATTGGACGGATCGACATTTTCGGGAAGGCTGCCTTCCTTGATGATCCAGTCGGCCGGATCCTCATAGGCCGGCTGCACCATGTCAGGCTTGATCGCCAGCTCCTTTGCGATTGCCGTCAGGAGCTTTTCGGCATCCTCGGCTTTGACGCCGGTATCCTTGCCTTCGGCGGCGACCAGATCGAGGTTCTGCCAGACCGGCTTGCCGTCGCGGCGCCAGTAGAGCGAGAAGGTCCAGCGCGGGAGGCTTTCGCCCGGATACCATTTGCCCTGGCCGTAATGCAGGAAACCGCCGGGGGCGAAGCGTTCTTGCAACTTGCGGATCAGGATGTCGGCCTTTTCGCGCTTGGTCGGGCCGACCGCGGCGGTGTTCCACTCCTCGGACTGGAAATCGTCGATCGAAACGAAGGTCGGTTCGCCGCCCATCGTCAGATGCACGTCCTCGGCTTCGAGGATACGATCGACTTTCTCGCCGAGTTCGTTGAGCTCCTCCCAGCTTTCATCGGAAAAGGGCTTGGTGATGCGCGGGTGCTCGGCAACGCGCGAGACCTTCATGTCGAAGGCGAATTCGGTTTCGGCCTCGCCAAAATAACCGCCGGAGATCGGAGCGGCGTTGCGATAATGCGGCGTGGCGGCAAGCGGGATGTGGCTTTCGCCGGTCAGCAGGCCGGACGTCGGATCGAGGCCGACCCAGCCGGCGCCAGGCAGATAGACCTCAGCCCAGGCATGCAGGTCGGTGAAATCGACTTCGGTGCCGGAAGGGCCGTCAAGCGCCTTCAGGTCCGGCGTCAGCTGGATGAGGTAGCCGGAGACGAAGCGGGCGGCGAGACCGAGATGGCGCAGGATCTGGACGAGCAGCCAGCTGGTGTCGCGGCAGGAACCCTTGGCGCTTTCCAGCGTCTCCTCCGGCGTCTGCACGCCGGTTTCCATGCGGATGACATAGCCGATCTGTCGCTGCAGACGGGCATTCAGGCCGACGATCATATCGACTGTCGGCTGGTCGGGCGACCAGTCGAGCGTCGGCAGCAGCGCCTTGAGGCGCGGACCGGCCGGCTCCGGCGTCATGTAGATCGACAGATCCTCCTGGATCGTTTCAGGGTATCCGAAGGGCCACTTGGTTGCCTCTTCCTCGACGAAGAAGTCGAAGGGATTATAGACCGTCATGTCGGCGACGAGATCGACCTCGATCTTGAACTCCGTCACCGGGTCCGGAAAGACGTAGCGGGCAAGGTAATTGCCGTATGGATCCTGCTGCAGGTTGACGAAATGGTTGGAGGGCGTGACCTTCAGCGAGTGGCTGAGCACCCGTGTCTTCGAATGCGAGGCAGGTTTCAGCCGGATGATCTGTGGGCCGAGGCGGATCGGCTTGTCATAGGTATAATGCGTCAGATGATAGATGCTGGCTTTGATCGACATATTTCTCTTTTTATCCGGCTCGCATCGTCGTGCGGCTTGCTGTTCCCGAAAATCAGTGTGTGCAATGCAGCGAAAGAAAGCAAGGCGGAAAGGTCGACGGCTCTTACGCTGCCTTGGTAAAGGTAACCGCCGCCCTCAGGCCCTTCCCGCCCGTGCCCGGCTCCAGCGTCAGCGCGGCATTGAAAAGATTGGCGATTTCTTCGACGATCGGCAGACCGAGACCGGCACCGGGCGCACTGGACTCATTGCCGCGCGAAAAGCGCCGGCGCACCGCCTCCAGCTTTTCGGGCGGGATGCCGGGACCGTTGTCCTCGATTTCGAGGCGGATCGTCTCTGACGCGGCGATGATACGGACGGTGACCTCAGCTCCGTTGCCGGCATAGGCGATGGCATTGCCGGCAAGGTTGCGCAGCATTTCGCCGATTAACAGCGGCTCGGCGCGGAC
This sequence comes from Rhizobium leguminosarum bv. viciae, assembly GCF_012276115.1. Taxonomy (GTDB): domain Bacteria; phylum Pseudomonadota; class Alphaproteobacteria; order Rhizobiales; family Rhizobiaceae; genus Rhizobium; species Rhizobium leguminosarum_T. The sequence goes on from NZ_WIEU01000010.1 coordinate 157,625, forward strand.
CATCGCCGGGCTCTCGCCCTCGAAGCCGAGATCGATGCCGGCGACGGCGGCCGTCGGGATCTGCTCGCCGGTGATTTCCTGGGCGATGGCGGCGAGATCGATGGCGGAGGCGGTGAGCGCCTCCTTGGCGGTGGCGGCGTCGATCTTGGCCATCAGGAGAAGCTGGGCAAGGATGCGCTCGGCATGCGCTACCGCCTGGTCGCCCTTCAGTGCTGCCGCCTGCGCCTCATCAAGCGAGCCGGCACGGGCGGAAAGGGCAAGCTGGGTGCGGATGATCGCCAGCGGGGTGCGTAGCTGATGGCTGGCATTGCCGGTGAAATGGCGGAGTGCATCGAGCGCCGATTGCAGGCGGACCATGAAGGAGTTCACCGTATCGACCAGTGGCTCGACCTCGCTCGGCACGGTCTGCTTGATAGGATGCAGGTCATCGGGGCTGCGTTCGCCGATGGCGTCGCCGAGCTTGTAGAGCGGGCGGAGCGCCACCGTGACCGAGATCCAGACGATGACGGCGGCGCCTGCGATCATGAAGGCGAGACGGAGTGCGGAGCGGACGAGGATCGCCTGCGCCAGCTGTCGGCGGGCGATGGTGGTTTCGGCGACCGTCACCACGAAGGGCACCGAGCGGATGCCCGTCGAGGCCGAGCGTTCGAGTGTGGCGATGCGGATCGGTTCGCCGCGGAAGCTATCGTCGGCGAAGGCGGCGGCATCGCCCGGCGTCTTCTCGAGGACCGGCAGGGACTGGTAGCCGGTGATGAATTGGCCCGGCGGGCCGTCGACGCGGTAGAAGACGCGATCCTGCGCGGCCGAGGTCAGCATCTCCAATGCGACATAGGGGATATCGACCTGCAGCGTGCCGTCCTCGGCGACGACGACGCGCTCGGCGATCGCCAGCGCGGAACCGGCGAGCACGCGGTCGGAGACGATATTGGAGGTCTGGACCGCCTCGCGATAGGTATCGGCAAGTGCCAGCGTGCCGATGACGGCGGTGGAGACGAGCAGCCAGAAGAGCAGCCGGCGCCTAAGGGAATAGGCGGCTTTCATGAGGCCTCGGGCAGCTTGTCGAGATAATAACCGATGCCGCGGGCGGTCTTGACGGTCAGGCCGTGCGGCGACAGGCGCTTACGCAGGCGGCTGACATATTGCTCGATGGCATTTGCGGAAATGTCGTCGTCGAAGGCCGTCAGCGATTGAATGATCGCCTCCTTGGCGACGACCTTGCCGGCCCGCATGAAGAGGATTTCGAGCAGGCCGAGCTCGCGGGCGGGAATATCGAGCGGCGTGGCACCTGATGAAAAGGTGCGGGAATTGAGATCGAAGGAGATGCCGCCGAAGCCGACGGTCGCCGAGCGCAGTCCGGCTTGGCGGCGCAGCAGCACGCGCACGCGGGCCTCGAATTCGGCGATATCGAAGGGCTTGATCAGATAATCGTCGGCGCCGAGATCGAGCCCCTTCACCCGCTCTTCCGGCGTGCCGCGCGCGGTCAGGATGAGGACGGCGGCCTGGTTCTGCCGGGCGCGCATGGCGCGCAGCACGTCGAGACCGTCCATCTCTGGCAGGTTGAGGTCGAGGATCACCAGATCGAAATTTTCCGCTGCGATGACCGCATTGGCAGACGCCCCGTCATGGACGACATCGACGGCATGGCCCGTGCCGCGCAAGATCGCCGACAGGCCGTCTGCCAGCGCGATATTGTCTTCGGTGAGCAGGATGCGCACGGATGTTTCCCCTGTTTTTCAAGGGAGATTACAGAGATGAAGCAGGGATGTCACAGCGATTTTCAAGCTTACAGCGCCGCGCGTCCTTCAGACGCGCAAAGGACGCTGTAACACTTTGAATCCACGCATCGTGCTTTCCGAAAATCGATTCCGATTTTCGGGCCGATGCGCCGGCGAACGGCCGGGAAAAGTTCGACCTCAGCTCCCGGTCCTTTCGATCCGCTCGCGCTGCATCATTGCGGCGGCGAGCAGCTTCCGGAAGCGGGGGTCGTCGCGGATGTTGTCGAGATCGGAATCATTGTCGAACCATTTGATATGGTAGACGGAGCTGTTCGGCAGCAGCTTCTCCAGCAGATCGATCGCCTGATCGACGTCGCCGAGGACGGAGTAGACGCAGGCGAGATTATACTGCGCGACGATGTCGTCCGGATCGATGGCGATCGCACGGGCCGCCCAGTCGCGTGCCCTTGCCGCGTCGCCGAGATGGGCAAGCGCCAGCGCGCCGCGATGGGCGGGGCCTGAATTTTCCGGGTTGACGTTCAAGGCCCGTTCGGCGCGCAGCAGGCCGAGGCGCGCCCAGTTTTCCGTATCCAGCACCCGGCCGAGCGAGCGGTAGGCGGACATCAGGTGGATCGGCGAAACGTAATCATCAGAGCGGATTGCGGCGGCGCGGGTGAAATATTGCACGGATTCGGCGAAGTTGCCGCGCATGAAGAAGAACCGGGCATAGTGGAAATTTGCTTCGAAGAGGTTCGGGTCGAGCGCCAGGGCACGTTCGAACGCCGCCGCCGCCCTATCGTCGTAGCCGCTCTGATGCAAAGCGAGACCATGGGAGGCGTGGGCCTCCGGGAGGTCGGGATCAAGCGCCAGGGCGCGGGCGCTCATCTCGAGGATGCGCCTCAGCGGCACGTCGTCAGGCGCCCAGTCACGGATCGCCGCGTCGCAATCGGCGATGCCGGCATAGGCGCGGGCATAATCCGGATCGAGCTCGACCGCCTTGCAGAACATGCGCCTTGCGAGCTGGAGATAGGATTTGGTCCAGGTGTGGGAGAGCTGACGGCCCCTGAGATAATAGGTATAGGCCTCGGCATTGGCGGTCGGCTCGTTGGCGATCGCCTTCTTCTCTTCCGGCAGTAGACGCACTTTCAACTGGCCGACGATCGCATGGGTGATCTCGTCCTGGATGGCGAAGATGTCGGTCATGTCGCGGTCGTAACGCTCGGCCCAGAGATGGTCGCCATTGGCGGTGTCGATCAGCTGACCGGAAATGCGCACGCGATTGCCGACGATGCGCACGCTTCCCTCGAGCACGTAGCGCACGCCAAGCTCCTGAGCAAGCCGCTTCACCTTCACCGATATGCCCTTGTAGGTGAAGATGGTGTTGCGCGGCACGACGTGCAGGCTGGAAATCTTGGAGAGATCGGTGATGATGTCTTCGGTGATGCCGTCGGAGAAATAATCCTGGTCGGCATCGCCGCTCATATTGGTGAAGGGCAGCACCGCGATGAAGCAGGTGTTGCGGTTCTGCGCGACCAATCTGGCGGAGGAAGGCGGCGCCAAGCTGACGGTATAGACCTGAACGGGCTGCCGGATGTTCTTCAGCATATGCTCGCCGATAAATTCGAAGCCGAGATTGAGGCGCGAGCCGACCTGATCGCGCACCGAGGCCGACACGGCGATGCCGCCCGGCGCTGCAATGCGCTCGAGCCTAGCGGCGAGATTGACCCCATCTCCGAATATGTCGCCGTTCTCGACCACGACGTCGCCGAGATTGATGCCGATACGGAACTCGACGCGTTCGTCCTTGGGCACGTTCTCGTTGCGGGCCGCCATGCTGCGCTGGATTTCGGCAGCGCAGGCGACCGCGTTCACCACGCTCTGGAATTCGGCAAGGATGCCGTCGCCGGTGAGTTTGACGATCCGGCCCTTGTAGTCCGAAATACGAATGTCGACCAGTTCGCAGCGATGGCGGTTCAGCGCCTGCAACGTCCCGGATTCATCGATGCCCATCAGTCGGCTGTAGCCGACGACGTCTGCAGCAAGAATAGCGCTCAGTCGTCGTTCCATGACCCCTCCATGGATCTTCACAGTTTAGTCTAGCTTTTTATAGAGTTTTTGTCGCGTAGAGTCGTCCCCCGAATAATAGATTCGGGCGGTCTCGACATTTTTGCGCGGCAGCGCGACCATATAACGTCGCCGATCTTCATCAATACTCTAAATGGGTGAAGGGCGGCGTCAGCCCATAATCCTTTGTGATGAAAGGACAATTCACATCCGAGAAAACGGAGTGTTTTGCTTTCGTGGATACTTTCTGGATCGGTATCATAAAACCGATCGCCGATTGATTTAAGCTTGCGCCGGACCCAGCAGCATGGCTTGGAAGACGAATCGCGAGGATATCCAATCGCGGTATCGAATGTGATTCGCGGTTGCTTCGGCGATTGCCGTGAGGCCAACGAAAGGTATTGTGGCGACGTTTCATACCTGACGGAGATTTTGGATGACAGGTTCGGCCCGGAATTTTCTGGAGTTTCATGACATTCCGGAAGCCGGACTTCGGTCGGTCATCGCTCGCGCCGGTGTACTTGCCAAAGCCTGGGATGAGCGCACGATGCCGCAGAGCCTTGCGGGCAAACGCGTCGCGCTGATCGTCGATGATGGCGGCTGGCGCAATACCACCGCCTTCGATCTCGGCATCCAGGCGATGGGCGGTATCTGCGTGCATGTGCCGATCGGCTTCAATGCCAAGGAGGAAACCGGCGATCTGTCGGGTTATCTTGGCAACTGGTTCGACATGCTGGTGATCCGCACCAGGGAGTTCGCGACATTGAAGGCGGTGGCGGCAGCCTCGCCGGTGCCTGTCATCAACGCGCGCACACGCTCCAACCACCCTTGCGAGACGCTCGGCGATCTTGCCTATATCAACAGCCGGCGCGGTTCCATCGACGGGTTGAAGGTCGTTGGCGTGGCGGCGGACGCAAATATCCTTCGCTCCTGGGCCGAAGCATCGATCGCATTGCCGATTAAGGTGGTGCAGGTCTATCCCGAACGCTGGCACATCAGCGACGCCGCGCTGCTCAACAGGCGCCTCCGCGTGAGCACCGATATGGGCGAGCTATCCGATGCCGACGTCGTTATCACCGACTCATGGCCGGGTGACGCCACCGGGGAGGCGCTCGCCGGCTACCGGATCGGGATCGACGTGCTCGATCGTTTGCGGGAGGATGCGATCTTCCTGCCGTGCCCGCCGGTTGCGCGCAGCCAGGAAGTGACGGCGGAGGCGATGGAGCATCCGCTCTGCCGGAGCCGTGCCGCCAAGGCCTTTCTGCTGCACGCGCAGAATGCGCTGATGGAGTGGGTCGCTGCCTAGTCCGGTGCCCTTGCTCCTCCCGACGCGCTCAGGCATTGTTGCTGCATGAGGAGAGTTTTCATCTTGCTGCTGGCGCTCTGGCCGGGCTTTGCGCTCGCCGATCCGGTCTTCTATCCGGCGAAGTCGGGCAATGCCGATGCGCCGGTGCTGACGGTTTATTCCTCGCTCGACGAGCCCCTGGCGCAGCCGATGATCCGGGGTTTCCAGGACGCCAATCCCGATGTCGCAGTCAAATATGAAGACATGCTGACCGGCGATATCTACGACCGGATCGTCCGGGAGACGGATGCCGGCAAGAAGACGGCGGATTTCGCCTTTTCCTCGGCGATGGACCTGCAGGTGAAGCTTTCCAACGACGGATATGCACAGGTCAGCAACCTGCCGATGAGTGCTGCATGGCCGAAATGGGCAAACTGGCGCAACACCGCCTATGCGCTCACCTTCGAGCCGGCGGTGTTCGTCTATCACAAGCCGAGCTTTGCGCATGAGCCGGTGCCGAGTTCGCGGGCTGAATTCGTCGACTATCTGAAGCGCAAGGGCAACGAGGTCTACGGGCGGATCGGCACCTACGATATCGAGCGTTCCGGCGTCGGCTTTCTTTTCATGGCGCGCGACCAGGAGCAGTTCGGCGACATCTGGTCGGTGATCAGGGCGATGGGGGCTGCCGGCGTCAAGCTTTATTCGACGAGTTCGGCGATCCTCGAACGCGTTGCCGACGGGCGCTTCGTGCTCGGCTACAATATTCTCGGCTCCTATGCGGCCGACTGGGCCTCGCGCTATCCCGATGTCGGCATCGTGCTGCCGAAGGATTATACCGTGGTGATGTCGCGGATCGGGCTGGTGCCGCAGGCCGCCGCCGAGCCGGAGCTCGGTCGGCGTTACCTTACCTTCTTCATGTCGAGGGAAGGGCAGACGATCATGGCGCGCGAGCTACAGATCCCGGCCGTCAGCCCCGAGGTCGCGGGGGAGAATACCGCCAATACGCTGCAGGAACTGCTCGGCGCCCAACTGCGGCCGGTGCCGGTGAGCCCCGGGCTCATGGTCTATCTCGACCAGGTGAAGCGGGCGCGGCTGATCGCGCACTGGAACGAGGTTCTGCGGACTCAGTGAAGGCGTCAGCTTTCAGCCTGATCACCCTTTCCGCAAGGCTTCGGATAGAGCCAATATTCGTAGAACATCGGCTTTTCGATCGTAAAGGGACGTTCGCCCTGCCAGGCGCCGACGCTATAGTCCGCACCGGCGACGGACTGTTCGCGTCCGTCAGGAAGCTGCATCTGGAAAGGCACTGCCGCAACCTGCACGGTCAGCTTCAATTCTTCGGGCTTGCCGAAGGCGGTCGAACGGAAAGGGACCGGGCCGGGATTTGCGTCCACGCCGATCGGATATCCCGCATGACGCAGCAGGTCGGGGAAATATTCGTGATCGATCAGATCACCATCGAAGCGTATGTCGAGTTCTTGCCAAAGCTTGGTGAAATATCTGCCTTCGAGTGAATTTTCGCCCTGGCCCGGCTTCGGGACGTTCTGCCAACTCGCACCAAAAGGTGCAGAATCCTTCGGCGTCGACAGGCCCGCTGCGCCGTAATAGCCGATCGCGTTGTTTAGATGGTGGAACTGGCGGATACGGTTGCGCTTGCTGATCGGCCCTCTCAGCATCCATGAATTGTTGAAGACATAGTGCGGGCCGACGGCTTCGTGCTGTTTGGGAAACTTGAAAAGCTGGCCGAAATTGCGGTCGTCGCCATCGGGGCCAGGTCGATGCTGATTCCAGCCGAGATTGCCGTAGATGTAGAAATAGCCGGATCGGTGCATCTCCAGCGAAAATGGCATGTAGCAGTCGACAAACCTGTTGCCGCGCACCGTCCAGTTCCAGGCATAGTCTTCCGCCTCGATGGCGTTGTCACGAATGCGGACGAACCAGTTGTTTTCGATGACGATGTTGCGGCAGAAATCCTCCACTGTGGAATCGGAGGCATCGTTGAAGAAATGGATGCCGTTGAAGGCGTCGAGAATGACATTGTTGCGCAGGACGACATAGCCGGCGATAGTCCATGCCCGGAAGAAGTCACCGTCAAAACCGCGCTCATCCGTTTCGACGTCCACACGGCTCTCGGTGTCCTCGATATTGCCGTGGACCTGGTCCCATGAGATTTCTCGCCAGAGCCCGCAATCGCCGGGATCGAGCCCGGCATCGACCGCGCCGATCTTTCGGATCGCTGCTAGGTCCGCCTCGCCGTGAGATCGCAGATCCTGTATCCAGTCGCACTCTTCGATCAGCAGGTGGCGGGTGTAAGGTCCGGCAGCGCCGATGGCGATCGTGCTGCCGCGAATATGCAGGCGGCGGAGCGTGATATGCTGGCAGTTGTCGAGATAGATCGCGGTGGGCCAGCAGCCTTCGAACGTGAGATCCTCGATGACGACCCACTGGCAATTCCGCAGCACGAGCGCTGCGTTGTCGGCAAGGTAATAAATGCCGGGGAAGCGGCCATTGGCTTCCTGCACGGCGGCGAGGCGGTTGGCGATCTCGCGATAGTCTTCGTAAGGTTCGCCGCCATCGATAACGGCACCGTTGCCGCGGATCACGACCGGCTGCTGCTGCGAGCCGCTCACCGAGGAGAGGACAAGCGGCGTTGCGTATCGTCCGCCTTCCAGCGTCAGCGTTGCGCCGGGACGCAGCGATCGCATGTCATCGTAAATCCGGTCGGGATTGGTGTGCAGACAGTACGACATATCGTTTCCTGTGGGTATCAGTGAAATAAAGGCCTGCAGAAATCGAGAGAGCGGGAAACAAAACCCTGGATTGAGCAAGATGTAGTTGACTTAGGGTCACTCGTGCAAGGGATTAAACCACAGCTATTTGAGGGCAATGCAGGGGATCAGGAACCGGTCCGAGGGTCTCGCCAGACGAAGCCCGCAGCCGTACTTCGGCAGCGGATAATGCACTTGCCATCGGCAGCGGAGAACCGGATTTAGATCCGCGCCTGCCAATTACGGCAAAAAAGTGTCGTCTCCTTCTGGATATCTCGCTGATGTCAGCTAAATGACAGGTTGTTGTGGTCGCTTTGGCTACTTCTTCTCCGTGGAGGCGGAGAGCTGAAGCCTTGGGAGGTATTCCGCTCGTCATTCAGGACGCTTGCGTCCGCTGACCGGCCATTCCTCCCGATTCCCAGAGAACAACAGGCGGTTTGCTCAGCCGCCGACGGAGGACACATCGTGAAGCATACGTTCATCGCAACCCTTTTTGCAGCGACCATCGCGCTGCCGGCCTATGCGGCCGACTACACCATCATCGCGCCGGCCGCGCCCGGCGGCGGCTGGGACCAGACGGCCCGTTCGCTGCAGACCGCGCTGCAGCAGGAGAAGATCTCCGGCAACGTGCAGGTCCAGAACGTTCCCGGCGCCGGCGGCACCATCGGCCTTGCGCAGTTCAGCAGCCAGGCTGCTGGCAACCCGAATTCGCTGATCGTCGGCGGCTATGTCATGGTCGGCGCGATCCTCACCAACAAGTCGCCGGTGACGCTCAAGGACGTTACGCCGATCGCCCGCCTGACCGGCGAATATGAGGCCGTCGTCGTTCCTGCAGCCTCCGAGATCAAGACGATGGCCGATCTGGTCGCGGCGCTGAAGAAGGATCCGGGCTCCGTTTCCTGGGGCGGCGGTTCGGCCGGCGGCACCGACCATATCACCGTCGGCCTGATCGCCAAGGCTTCCGGCGTCGATCCGACCAAGATCAACTATGTCGCCTTCTCCGGCGGCGGTGAAGCGCTCGCCGCCATTCTCGGCGGCCAGGTCACGGCCGGCGTCTCGAGCTATAGCGAGTTCGAATCGCAGGTGAAATCAGGCACGCTCCGTCTTCTCGCCGTCTCCAGCGAAAAGCGTATCGACGGCGTCGATGCCCCGACGCTGAAGGAAGCCGGCACCGACGTCACCATCCAGAACTGGCGCATGGTCGCCGCTGCCCCCGGCCTGTCGGCAGAGCAGGTGGCAAGCGTCACCGCCGATTTCGAGAAGCTGCACGGCTCCGCCACCTGGCAGGAAACGCTGAAGACCAAGGGCTGGGCCGACACCTATCTGTCCGGCGACGCCTTCAAGGCGCAGCTCGAAAAGGATATCTCGGCCACTGAGAGCATTCTCAAAGACATCGGACTTGTTCAATGAGCGAGGATAACACCTCCTCGGCAACCGAGCGCCGCCCTGATTGGGCGGCGTTCATTATTGCCGTTTTCCTCTTCGTCGTCGCCGGCGTGATGGCCTGGGATGCCTTGCATCTGAAAACGATCGCGCAATACGATCGCATCGGTCCGGCGACCGCGCCTCAAATGGTGGCATTTGGCCTCTTCTGTCTCGGGATCTGGACCGCCTTCGAAGCCTGGCGCGGCGATTTTCCGGAGCGTGACCGGCAGGAAGTCGCACCCGTCATCTGGATCGTCGCCGGTCTTGCCGGCCAGATGCTGCTCCTGCGCGTCGCCGGCTTCTCGATCGCAACAGGCATCCTCTTCGCGCTGACGGCACGCGGCTTCGGCAAACGCAAGCTCTGGATCTCGCTGCCGCTTGGCATCGTCCTAAGCTTCGTCGTCTGGGCGATCTTCTCGCAGCTGCTGCAGCTGACGCTGCCGGCCGGCCCGCTGGAACATCTGTTCTTCTGACCGCGCGGGACGCGCTGTCAGCTCTTTTGATTTTGCGCGGCGCCCGGTTGCCAAACGCACGGCCGGGAATGCCGCTTGGGACACCAAGATGAGCACATTCGAATTCCTATGGCAGGGCATCCTGGTTGCGATGCAGCCGATGAACCTGGTTTATGCGCTGGTCGGCGTGACGCTCGGCACCGCCGTCGGCGTGCTTCCCGGCATCGGCCCGGCTCTCACCGTGGCGCTGCTGCTGCCCGTCACCTACAAGCTTGATCCCGGCGGCTCGCTGATCATGTTCGCCGGCATCTATTACGGCGGCATGTATGGCGGCTCGACGACCTCGATCCTGCTCAACACGCCGGGTGAAAGCGCTTCGATCGTCACCGCGCTCGAGGGCAACAAGATGGCGCGCGCCGGGCGCGGCGGACCGGCGCTGGCGACAGCGGCGATCGGCTCCTTCGTCGCTGGCCTGATCGCCACGCTCGGGCTTGCCTTCATCGCGCCTTACATCGTCAAGCTGGCGCTGGTCTTCGGGCCGCGCGAGTATTTCGCGCTGATGGTGCTTGCCTTCGTCACCGTCTCCTCGGCGTTTGGCGACTCCGCCTTGCGGGGCCTGACCTCGCTGTTCATCGGTTTCGCGCTCGCCATGGTCGGCATCGACCAGCAGACGGGGCAGGCGCGGCTTTCCTTCGGCATTCCCGATCTGCTCGACGGCGTCGAGGTGACGACGCTGGCGGTGGCGATGTTTGCGATCGGCGAGACGCTCTATATAGCCGCTCAGGGCAACCGGATCGCGGAGAAGGTCGAGGCAGTCAAGGGTTCGCTCTGGATGAATGCGCAGGACTGGTCACGTTCGTGGAAGCCGTGGCTGCGCGGCACGCTGATCGGTTTCCCGATTGGCGCGATGCCGGCGGGCGGCGCCGAAATCGGCACCTTCCTCTCCTATGCGACCGAAAAGCGGCTGGCGAAAAACCCGGAGGAGTTCGGCCATGGCGCGATCGAAGGTGTCGCCGGCCCTGAAGCGGCGAACAACGCATCGGCCGCCGGCACGCTGGTGCCGCTTCTGACGCTCGGCCTGCCGACGACGGCGACGGCGGCGATCATGCTTGCCGGCTTCCAGCAATACGGGCTGCAGCCAGGGCCGCTGCTGTTTGCCACCAATCCGCAGCTCGTCTGGGGGCTGATCGCCAGCCTGCTCATCGCCAATGCGATGCTTTTGGTGCTGAACCTGCCGATGATCGGGCTCTGGGTGCGGCTGCTGACCATTCCGAAGCCGTGGCTCTATGCCGGCATCCTGCTGTTTGCGACGCTCGGGACGATCGGCGCCAATCCGTCGGTGTTCGAGCTCGGCATGCTGCTCGCCTTCGGCCTGCTCGGCTATGTGATGCGGCTCTTCGGCTATCCGATCGCGCCCACCGTCGTCGGCTTGATCCTCGGACCGCTTGCCGAACAGCAGCTCCGCCGGGCGCTGGCAATCAGCCAGGGCGACGTCACGACGCTGGTGATGTCGCCGATCGCGGCAGGCCTGTTCATCGTTGCAGCGGCCGCCTTCCTCATCCCGCTGATCCTGCGGCTGCGCGGCAGAGGGCAGGTGCTCTCGCAACTGGCTGCAAACGAAGACTAGCGCGTCGGCTCGAAAATCGGTCCGAAAGGACGCACGGCGCTCTAAGAATAAAAAGACCACCCACCCCCTTCTCGAGGCCGGCCATGGAGACATGTGCCGGCCTGCTGTTTTTTGCATGGCTGAGGTGATTTTCTGAGCATTGTGGAGGTCAGTGCGCGATGCCATCTATGAGTGGTCAATCATAGAGCAAGAGGAAAAGGACAATGTCCACACTTCGCAATTCAGTCCGTACTGGCTTCTTTGGCCGCGCGTTCGCCGTCCTTGGTGCCGCAAACGCCGTCAGCGCTGCTGTCGAAGCAGGTCGCCGCCCGCGCGCCAATGACCTCACCACACTCGGTATCGACCCGGCCTCCTTCGGTCAGGTCTCCCGCTAAGACCTTCACGTCATGCATGAATGAATTAGCCCGCAACCGGATGGTCGCGGGCTTTATTTTTAGCTGCAAGGGCGTCGCACACTGCGGCTTCCTGCATCGTCAGGCGTGAAGCTCCTCCTGCCGGGCGCCGTGATCTTCCACCTTTTCGCGCCTGTTGTGGCGGATGGACGACCAGAGGGAAAGACCGATCAAGGCCGCGCCGCCGAGGCCGGTGATAACCTCGGGGATATGGACCAGGGTCTGCGCATACATGATCACCGAGAGGATCAGGATGGCGTAGAAGGCGCCATGCTCGAGATAGCGGTATTCGGCAAGCGTTCCCTTCTCCACCAGCATGATCGTCATCGAGCGCACGTACATGGCGCCGATGCCGAGGCCGATCGCGATGACGAAGAGGTTCTGCGTCAGCGCGAAGGCGCCGATGACGCCGTCGAAGGAAAAGCTCGCATCCAGCACCTCCAGATAGATGAAGGCGCCAAGACCGCCCTTGGCGGCCGCACTCATCGTCTGCTGCGACGCATCGAGCAGCTCCCCGACCACCTCGACCGCGAGGAAGGTGAGCAGGCCGTAGATGGCGCAATGGACGAAGACACTGGCTTCCTCGCCACCGATCAACCAGGAGAACACAAGCATCAGTGCCAGCACGAAGGCGATCTCGATGCCCCTGATGGTGGCCGAGCGCGCCATCACCTTTTCCAGGCCGCGAAGCCAATGGATTTTTTTCTCATGGTCGAAGAAGTAGCTGAGGCCGACCATCATCAGGAAGGTGCCGCCGAAGGCTGCGATCGGCAGATGCGCGTCGTTCATGATGCGGGCATATTCGGCCGGCTCGCGTGCGGCAAGCACCAGAGCATCCCAGGGGCCGATCTGGGCCGCGATCGCGACGATTGCCAGGGGGAAGACGATGCGCATGCCGAAGACGGCGATGATGATGCCCCAGGTGAGGAAGCGCTGCTGCCAGACCGGCGTCATCTCCTTCAGCTTGTTGGCGTTGACGATGGCATTATCGAAGGAGAGCGAGATCTCCAGCACCGCAAGCACCGTGCAGATGAAGAAGACGGTCGCCATGCCGCCGATCGTACCGGTCGTCTGCCAGCCGAGCACCGCGCCGAGAACGAGGCCGAGGGCGGTGACGATGAAAGCCCAGCGGAAATAGCTGAGCGCGGAGTTATGGGTCACGGGTTGATTCATGGCCGCACCTCGCGGCCGCAAATCGAGTTGAAGAGTGTCGATACAGTGGAAAAACGCGGCACGCCACAACGGGCACGCGGGTCAGGCATGGTGAGCTTGTTCATCGATGAAAAATCCGCCGGCTAAGCTGCAGGCGGTACCGACATCACGAGAGCGCCGTAAAAACTCTCGCCAGAGGGGCCCGGCACCAAAGTTCCCCGTCAGCCGATGTCTGGAAGGCTGCCGGATAGGCTCTAGGTAATGAACTTCGCGGGCCAGTCAAGGTCGGTCGTCACACCGGATTGGGGTGATTTTTTTTGGAACAATCCCGACGCCCGCCCGTTAGGCACTGGTTGAGCTTAAAAGGAGGCCGATGATGCACACTTCGACCCATCTTCCCGACAAGCGCACGGAGGCGTCCGACCGCATGAAGCGGGTAAAGCCGAACCGCATGCAGAAGGCGCAGGTGCTGCCGCCGCATCATGTCGACCTGACACTGACGCCCGGCATCTACCACGACATTCACGTGCCGGCCCATGTTACCGGCGCCGATCTTTCCAAAGGCGGCCCCGACATCAAGGGCAATGCAGGGACCAAGAAATAACGGGCATTCCGGAAGCCTCCGGCGCTGACGGTAGATTTGAAACAGGGTGAGAAACATATGACGATCAACTTTGTGCCCCGCGAGATCTTCATCCGGCACGAAAATGAATGGCAGGCCGTACGCGAGGCGGCGGACGAACGCATCGATATCGGCAAACGCCAGAAGCCGCTCTCCGTCGGCGGCACGGCATTGGTTGGTAAAAGCGATCCTTCGGCCACACGCGCTGAACGACCAACAGCCGAATGACCAACTGAAGCACACGTGACACGAGCGCCCGGCGTGATGCCGGGCGCTTTGTTTTTCTATTTGTGTTCATCGGGATCGACACGCTGTCCGGAATTATAGCCGAACCATTTTTCGAGCTTGCCGAAGGCGAAGAGCACGCAGATGGCAGCGAGCGTCGTGAAGAAGGCGATCGGCCAATAGCCGAAGCCCATGGCGAGGCCGATCGCGCCGGAGAGCCACATACCAGCGCCGGTCGTCAGCCCGTGCACCCGACCTCTTGCAAAGACGATCATGCCGGCGGCGAGGAAGGCGACGCCGGCGGTGACGGCTTCTATGACGCGCAGCGGATCGATGCGCACCTGATCGTCATCGGTAAAACCCGGCATGTGCACTGCCTCGATCGAGATGATGGCAAAGAGGGCAGCGGCAAGACTGATCAGAATATGGGTCCGGAAGCCCGCCGGGCGGTCGCGGGCCTCACGCTCGAAGCCGATCAGCCCGCCGAAGACGATGGCGCCGAAGAGGCGGGCGAAGATGACGGGATAGTGGATACGCGACGCCGGTATTATGTCGGCGATAATCAGATCCATGGATTTTTCCCCCAGAAAGATGGAATTTTTCGCTGGCTAACGTCTGGGCGCGGAATTTGTTCAGCTTTTCCCTCTTGCGTTTCGGCAGTGCTGTTGGCCTCTCCGGCGCGTTCATGTCATTGGAGGGAAAGTTTGGCGAACCGGCATCATCCTGTCTCCGCGCCAACCTTTCGGAAAGGATTGGGCAGCGATAATCCCGGCCTCACGGGAATCGGACAGATGGCCAAGACAGCGACACGCGGCCGCCGCAAGGCGCCGGCGAGAGGAAAGAGCAAAGCGCGCAGCAGCGGTGGCGGATTGCTGCCCTGGGCGGTGATCGGCATTGCCGCAATCGGCGGCATCGTCGCCCACGACCATTGGAAGAGCATCCAGCCGATGCTTGCAAGGCAATCGACGCCGATCACACGGGACGCGGCGGAGCCGAGGCCTGTCGTCAAGAAGGACGCGCCGCCGAAGCAGGTGGCGCTTGCCGCACCCACGCCGAAAGTCCCAGTGCCGCAGCCGCTGCCGCCGGCCGCGATCCCGACGCCGATGATCCAGCCGATAAAGGCAGTGTCGTCGCCGGCCTCCGCTGCCGTTTCGCAAACCGGGACAGTCGCATTCGGCTATTGCGGGCAGGGCGCCCATATCAATTGCGTCGGCGACGGTGGCGTCTTCTGGTACAAGGGCGAGAAGATCGTGATTGCCGACATGGCAAGCCCGGCGGTCGACCGGGCGCGCTGTGACGGCGAGCGCCGGGTGGCCTTTGCCGCCAAGTCGCGGCTGCTGGCGCTTCTGAACGCCGGACCCTTCACCATGAATGCGGCGGGTAAGGCCGAACCCTCTGGCGCGCCGCGCGTCGTCTCGCGCGACGGCCGCTCTTTCGGCGCGCAGCTGATCAATGAGGGCCTGGCACGCAAGCCAGGGGCGGCCGGCAGCGCCTGGTGCGCCTGAGGGCGGCTACTTACCCTTCTTCACCAGCTTGCCGCCGGTGCGGAAGCTGCCGGTGAAGGAGGAGTCCTTGCTTTCGGCGGTGCATTCGATCGCGATCGGCTTGCCGGCATAGGGATTGCCGAAGGTGCAGAAGCCGGCGACCTTGACCTCTCCGGTCATCTTGTTGCCGACACCCGTGGTGACGAGGCTGAGCGGCAGGCGGGCATTGCCGTTGGAGGCAGGCTTGATGCCGCTGCCGTCGCCCTGAAAGCCCAGCGCCTTGCCATCCGAGGTGAAGATGAAGGTCACCACGCCATTGGCCAGCGTGACGCTGGCAAGCTCGTTCTTGCAGCCCTTGGTGGCGTCGAATTTGGCGACGACCAGCTTGGCGCATTTGCCGGAAAGCGTAATGACGCCGGGCGCACCAGGAAAGGTCTCGGCGGGCGCGGCAGAGGCCGGCAAGGCGAGGACGGCGGAAAAAAGGGCGGCAGCTGCCGGTGCGGAAAGTCTCATTCTCTATCTCAACCCCATCTGTCTGCGACGGCGAATCGGCCGTGCGTTGGATAGCCAGGCATTGGCACTCTTCTGTGACTTATTTTGGTCTTACCCGGCGGACGCTCGACATCAAACAGGGCGCTAGGGACTTTTGAAGTCGTCCCAGAGGATCGCTGCCCCAGCCGCAAATATCGTGATCGGGATCAGCCAAAGCTTGATGCTAATGGGTTCGACGACGTGAAACTGCATATACCCGAAACCAATGAGGCCAGCCGCAACCAGGGTGAGGCCGAGGATGATGGATATCGCTTTACGTGTCCGCGTCCTTTGCGTCATACGTCCCTCAATTTGCCACGTGCCGGGTTATCCCACAGCCAATTGAATCCAACCCGGATCATGGGTCGCGGACCAATCACGTGCAAGCCTTCGCTCCGCAAAGTGCTGGATCTGGAGCGCGCGCCAAGCTCAGGAAAGAGAAAATCCCCAAGGCGGGGATTTATCAACGATGTCAGGGAGATCGGATGGTGGGCGTGACAGGGATTGAACCTGTGACCCCTACGATGTCAACGTAGTGCTCTCCCGCTGAGCTACACGCCCATCCGATGGCGGCGCATAGATCACAAAACCTTCGGAGCCGTCAATAGGCTTTTTTCAGTTTTGTGACGCGCCGCCCGCAAGCCTTATGCGGCAAGCATCTTGTTGACCTCGTCGACCAGATCGCGCAGGTGGAAAGGCTTGGAAAGGACCTTGGCATCCTTCGGCGCTTTCGAATCGGGGTTCAGCGCCACGGCGGCAAAACCGGTGATGAACATCACCTTCAGGTCGGGGTCGAGCTCGGTGGCGCGGCGCGCCAGCTCGATGCCGTCCATCTCGGGCATGACGATATCGGTCAGCAGCAGGGAAAACGGCTCCTCGCGCAGCCGGTCATAGGCGCTAGCGCCATTGTCATAAGAAAGGACCTTGTAGCCGGCCTTTTCGAGCGCTTTCACCAGGAAGCGGCGCATGTCATTGTCGTCTTCGGCGAGAAGTATCTTCTGAGTCATCAATCCAGACCGCGATCCATAGGTTTTTGGTGGGCTGCCAGCCGTTTACACTAGTCTCGCTCCGGTAAACAACCGGTGAATTGCCTGTGCGTGACCGCCATCCCTTCTACATAGTATGGACTTGCGGCCGGGCAACTGGCAACATACGCGAAGCAGTCAGTTCATGACATGGTAAAGAGGGCCGAAAGTGCCGGAAATACGCGAATACGAGCTTTTTGAGGTCCATGAGCCCGTGTCGCAGACCATTCCCTTCGTCTACAACTCCCCCCATAGCGGCCGCATTTATCCACCGGAATTTATCGCTCAGTCCAGGCTGGAAGGCATCGCCATCCGCCGTTCCGAGGATCATTACGTCGACGAGCTCTTCGGCTCGGCCGTCGCACTCGGTGCGCCGCTTTTGGCGGCCAACTTCCCGCGCGCCTATCTCGACGTCAATCGCGAACCCTACGAACTCGATCCGCGGATGTTCGACGGGTTGCTGCCGCCCTATGCCAACGTCAATTCGCTGAGGGTCGCCGGCGGGCTCGGCACCATTCCGCGCATCGTCGCCGAGAACATGGAGATCTATGCGCGGCGCCTGCCGGTGCAGGAGGGGCTCGACCGCGTCGAAGCGGTCTACAAGCCCTATCATGCGGCGTTGCGCCGGCTGATTGCGCGAACGCATGTGCAATTCGGCTTCGGCGTGCTGATCGACTGCCACTCGATGCCCGGCAATGTGCGCGTCGCCGGCAGCACTGCGCGGCCCGATTTCATCATCGGCGATCGCTACGGCACCAGCGCTTCGGCCGAACTTTCGCGCGCGGCGATCGCCATCCTCGAGGAGATGGGTTTTGCGGCGATCCGCAACAAGCCCTATGCCGGCGGCTTCATCACCGAACATTACGGCCGGCCCTCGCGCGGCCTGCACGCGCTGCAGATCGAGGTGAACCGAGCGATCTATGTCGATGAGCTGACGCTGGAGAAACGCGACGATTTCGCCGCGGTGGCCGATGCCGTCGCGGACTTCATGCAGCAGATGGCGGACTATGTCGAGAAATTCGCCGGCGAGCGGGCGCTGGCCGCCGAATAGATCCGTTTTTCGATTTTGCTGACGTGTGGCCTTCCCCGGCCAAAAAAAACCGCGCTTGTGAGCGCGGCTAAGTCTAGGGAGGAAACACCCAAGGAGGGTATTTACAGTCAGAAGACTGTATGAAGACACTACTATTGCATTGCACAAATGTCAAGCAATTTATTGCGCTGCGATATCTTTGTGCAACTAAACTCAATTTGCCTGCTGCGTTTGCATTCCCGTTGCTTTTCGCTATGAAAAGCGCCACTCCCGCCAGCCAAACGGATCCAACATGTTTCCTGACCGTTCGTTCTTCAATCGCCTGGCGGAGGCTGCCCGCGCCGAAACGCTGCCGCGTTTCCGCTCCGGCCTCGATGTCACGAACAAGCTTTCTTCCGGTTTCGATCCGGTGACGGAGGGCGACCGGGCGGCCGAACTCGCCATCCGGGCGTTGATCGAAGAGAATTTCCCCGACCACGGCATTCTCGGCGAGGAACATGGCGATGTCGGGCTCGACCGCGAATATGTCTGGGTGATTGATCCGATCGACGGCACGCGCGCCTTCATCTCCGGCGTGCCGGTGTGGGGAACGCTGATCGGCCTGCAGAAAGCGGGCCGGGCGATCATGGGCATGATCGAGCAACCCTTTACCGGCGAGCGTTATTTCGCCGACCAGAACGGCTCGATCTATACCGGGCCGGAGGGCGAGCGACGGCTGGCGACGCGCCAGTGCGACACGCTCTCGAACGCCATCCTGTTCACCACCTCGCCGCATCTCTTTGCCGGCGAGGAGATGGAGAAATACCGCGAGATCGAAGGCCAGGTGCGGCTTTTCCGCTATGGCTGCGACTGCTATGCCTATGCGCTGCTTGCCGCCGGCCATATCGATCTGGTCGTCGAAAACAGCCTGAAGCCCTATGACGTCGGCGGCATCATTCCCGTCATCGAAGGGGCGGGCGGCATCATCACCACCTGGGACGGCGGACGGCCGGAAAACGGCGGCTCGATCATCGCTGCCGGCAGCCGGGCAGTCTACGAACAGGCAATCGCCATCCTGCAGCGCTGATCCCGATCAGCCGTGCTGATCCTTGGTCAGCAGCGCTGATCCCCTGGTCGGCAACGCTGATCCCCCGGTCGGCAAAGCCGATCCGTCTCACGTACCGAGGGCGGCGACGTCCTGGTTTTCTTCGGCATCGCTGCCGGGAATAAAGGCGTGGAAGGCGGCAAGGGCGGCAGCGCGATAGATATCGCGCTCCTGGAAGATCTCGTGACGGGCGCCGTTGATCGGCACCAGCTGGCCGGCACGGAAATAACGTGAAAGCCGCTCCTGCGCCGTATAGGGCACGACACCGTCGCGCGTCGGGGCGATGACGATGGTCGGGATGGTGATCGAGAAGAGATGGTAGGGCGAGGTGACCCGGTCCATCGTGCGGAAAGCCTCGGTCAGCCAGCGGGCTGTGGGTGGCCCGAGTGTCAGCTCCGGATGGGCCTTCATCATCGCGACATTGCGCTCGAAACGGTGTTCGTCAGAGGTCAGCGGATTGTCGCGGAAATCCGGCTCCTTCAGTTTCGAGGTCAGCGGCAGGAAGCCAAGGCCAACGGCGTTCAGCGTGCCGGCAAGGGTGCGAATGACGCGGGGCGAAGCCGCCTGGCCGGTCAGGCCGATGAAGGGCGCCGACAGCACCATGCGATCGATACGAGTGGTGAGATAGGGCGCGGCCGACAGCGCGATCAGGCCGCCTGTGGAATGCGCGAGCAAATAGAAGGGCAGGCGGGTATCCGGTAGCACAACCTTTTCCAGGAAGGTATCGAGATCGCGCTCGTAATCGACGAAGCGGCGGATGTGGCCGTGGTTGCGGCGTTTCAGGAGCCGCTGCGAGCCGCCCTGGCCGCGCATGTCGAAGGTCGCGACCCAGAGGCCCTTGGCCGTCAGGTCGCGGATCGTCTCGAAATACTTCTCGATATATTCGTTTCGGCCGTGCAGGATGACGACGGTGCCCTTGGCAACCTGTCCGCTAGAGCGGAAGACGGCGTAACGCAGCTGGTGGCCGTCATGGGTTTCGAAGAACCCCTCCGTGCGGTTTTCCGGGGCGGGATTATCGGGCGTCGAATAGAGAACCTGATCCATGACTTTGCCAATGCGCCGCTGCTGACTGCTTCGCATCAGGGATAGCGCATGGCATCCGGCTTGGAAAGCGGTGGGAAAAGGGCCGGCAGGAGCATGAGGGTGCTCGCGCCGGCCGAAGTTGAGGCTGAAGAAGAAGGGACGATGCACTTCAGCCATCGGGACCAGATTCACCCGACGCCTAAATCCTAGGCGAATGCGCCTGAACGCGCTCCGAACCAGTCGTTCATGCGGGGTTCACGGGCCGATCAAGGCGATCCAGAAAGGTCTTGAACTCGTCAAATCCCATCACCATCTCCTTCCTGCGGGTGCCGGAAAGGGCCCGCGCAACCGTCCCGAGGCCGCCAAAGATGGGGTTTCAGGGGCATTTCATCGCAACACGTCGCTTCCACAGGAGGACATCATGCGTCACGTAGACTTCTCTCCCCTCTATCGTTCGACCGTCGGTTTCGACCGGCTCTTTACCATGCTCGACAGCCTTGCCCAGCCGGAGCAGGCGCAGACCTATCCGCCCTATAATATCGAGCGCACCGGTGAAAACACCTATCGCATCACCATGGCCGTTGCCGGTTTCGACGAGACCGAACTTTCGATCGAAGCCCATGCCCATGTCCTGTCGGTGAAGGGTGAAAAGAACGAGGAACCTGCCGAAAGCGGCGAATTCCTCTACCGCGGCATTGCCAAGCGCGCCTTCGAGCGCCGCTTCCAGCTTGCCGACCATGTCGAGGTGACCGCCGCTTCGCTGAAGAACGGCCTGCTGCACATCGACCTTCTGCGCAACATTCCCGAGGCCATGAAGCCCCGCAAGATCGCGATTGCCGCAGAACCGGTCGAGGCTCCGAAGGCCATCGAAGCGCAGATCATCAACGGCTGATTGATCCCACGGGATAAAACGGACGGCGCTCCATCGGGGCGCCGTTTTTTTATTGCGGCTCAGGCCGGGCTGGTGGCTTCGTCTATCTCTTTTTGCGTTGCGCGGCGGGCCGCGGCGGCGGCGTATTTCTGGGCAATGACGGCGCAGACCATCAACTGGATCTGGTGGAACAGCATCAGGGGCAGCACGATCGCGCCGATCGACTGGCCGGCGAAGATGACGTTCGCCATCGGCACGCCGCTTGCGAGGCTCTTCTTCGAGCCGCAGAAGGTGATGGTGATCTGGTCGGCCTTGTTGAAGCCCAGCCAGCGGCTACCGAACATCGTCAGCATCAGGACAATTGCCAGCAGAAGTATGTCGGCGGCGATGACGACGGCGATATCGGCAATCGAGAAGGTGTGCCAGAGGCCCTCGACGACAGCCGTGCTGAAGGCGAGATAGACGACCATCAGGATCGAGCCGCGGTCGACAGGCATCAAGATCTTCTTCTTGGCGCGAATCCAGTCGCCGATCCAGGGCTGCAGAACCTGGCCGATGATGAAGGGGGCAAGCAGTTGCAGCAGGATCTGCTCTAGTGCGTCGAAGGAGAAGCCGCCGTGGCCGCCGACGGAAAACAGCAGGCCGACGAGCAGCGGTGTCAGGAACATGCCGAAGATGTTGGATGCCGAGGCCGAGCAGATGGCGGCGGGCACGTTGCCGCCCGCCATCGAGGTGAAGGCGATCGACGACTGCACCGTCGACGGCAGCACGCAGAGGAAGAGGATGCCGAGATAAAGCGGTTGCGGCAGGATCGTGTCGGGGACCAGTCCGAGCGCCATGCCGAGCAGCGGGAAGATGCCGAAGGTCGTCAGCAGGATGACGATATGCAGGCGCCAGTGCAGCAGGCCTGATATGACGACGTCGCGCGACAGGCGGGCGCCATGCAGGAAAAACAGCAGCGCGATGGCAAGATCGGTGGCGATGCCGAAATAATCCGCGAATGTGCCGCTCGCCGGCAGCAACGAGGCGAGGATGACGGTGCAGACCAGCAGGATGGTGAATGTATCGGGCAGAAAGCGACGCATGGCGGTCTCGCGGCTTGGTAAAACAGTCATTGTTCTGTCGTCCATTATGATCCAGGATGCAAGGAATAACAGTTATCGAGAAGCTGGATCATGCTGGACCTTTCGCAATTGCGCAGTTTCGTCGCCGTCGAACAGATGGGCAGTTTCACGCTCGCCGCAGAAAGGCTCGGCCTCGGGCAGTCGACAGTCAGCCAGCACATCCAGCGGTTGGAGGCGGCACTGGGGCGCAGGCTGCTGGCGCGCGATACGCATAAGGTGATGTTGACCGGCGATGGCGAGGCGCTGCTGTCGCATGCGCGCGCCATGCTTTCGATCGAGGGGCAGGTGCAGTCATTGTTTAAGAGCCACAGCCTGCGCGGCAGCCTGCGGCTCGGCGTGTCGGAGGATTTCGTCACCAGTCAGTTGCCGGCGGTGCTCGAGGATTTCGTGCGTTCGCATCCATCGGTCGACCTCGAACTGACGGTTGCGCTGTCCGGTGTCCTATACGAGATGCAGGACAATGGCGAGATCGATCTGGTGCTCGCCAAGCGCCGGCTCGGCGATGCGCGCGGAAAGCTCGTCTATCGTGAGCCGCTCGTCTGGCTGGCGCGCGATCCCGAGCGTGTGCTCGCTTCCGGTCCTCTGCCGCTGATCGCCTTTCCGCCGCCGAGTGTCACACGCGCAATCGCCCTCGAAGCACTCGGACGGAACGGGGTGCCGTGGCGGATCGTCTGCACCTGCGGCAGCCTGAGCGGGCTGACGGCAGCGGCGCGGGCCGGGATGGGCGTGCTGGTGCAGCCGCGCAGCATGGCGCCCTCAGGGCTGAAGGAGATTGCGGTCGGAAAACTTCCGGCGCTGGAGGATGTGGAATTCGTGCTGGTGCCGCGTAAGGGCGCGGATCAGGCGCTGGTTTCAGCACTGTCGGAGGATATTCTGCAAAAGGTGAGAGGACTGAGGTCGACGTGAGTCCTTGCCCCGCCAGCGAAGGGCCTGCCGGGCCCGCAAGCCTTCGGGCAGGCGATCAGGCGGCCAGGCATTTCAGGAAACCATCCACGTCCGCTTCCGTGGTCGCGAAGCTGGTGACGAGGCGGATCAGGGTTTCGCTTTCGGAAACGAGTTCGGGCGCTGCTGCCGGGACTGGCCATTCGTAAAATTTCGCGCCCTTTTCCTCGGCAGTTTTTGCGGCACTCTTGTTGACGACGGCAAAGACTTCGTTGGACGCGGTCGGCCAGGCGAGGCGGGCGGAGTAGTTGCTCGTGCCGATGCCGGCGCGCAGCCTGTCGGCCATGCCGTTCGAATGGCGGGCGAGATCGAGCCAGAGGCCGTTTTCGAAATAGGCGTCGAACTGGGCGGCGATGAAACGCGACTTGGAGAAGAGCTGGGCGGCGCGCTTGCGGATGAAGGGCATTTCCCGGGCCTGATCCGGATTGAAGAAGACGATCGCTTCGGCACACCAGCAGCCGTTCTTGGTGCCGCCGAAGGACAGCATGTCGACGCCGCGCTTCCATGTCATTTCGGCCGGGCTGGCGCCGAGTGCGACCAGGGCGTTGGCGAAACGGGCGCCATCCATGTGGAGCGGCAGATTGCGCTTCCTTGATATGGCGGCGATCTCGCCGATCTCCGGCAAGGAATAGACGGTACCGATCTCGGTCGTCTGGGAGATGGTCACCGCGCTGGCGCGGCCGTGACGGACGGCATCCTCGGGAAAGCTTGCGATCTTCGCCGAAAGCTTTGCCGGATCGATCTTGCCGGCTTCGCCGTCAACGGCAACGAGGCGGGCGGCGCCGGAGAAAAATTCCGGGGCGCCGCATTCATCCTCGATCACATGGGCCCCCGAATGGCAGAAGGTGATGCCGCCGGGCCGCTGGACGCTTGCCAGCGCCAGGGAGTTGGCGGCCGTGCCGGTGGCGACGAAGAAGATCGAAACCTCACGCTCGAAGATCTCGGAAAAACGGGCCTCGACCTTCCTGTCGAGATCGCCGGCGCCATAGGCCGCGGCAAAGCCGGTCGATTCCATCAGCAGACGTTCGGCAATGGATTTGTGGGCGCCGGCCCAGTTATCGGAAGCAAAGAACATGGGGGAAACCGTAGGAAAGGAGGGGTTGGCAAAGTCCGCAGCGGACATTACGCCAAAGCTTCACAGGATCAAGGTTGTCGCCAGCGACACATCACGGAAATTGAACTACGCAATCAATAAACAAAATAATACGTCACGGCGTAATTTTATTTCGTCATGGCCGCTACCCGGGCAATCTTCCGTCGCAAATTGACGTTTTTTGACGGAACGCTCTTGCAGAGCCGAATGCTTTCTGGCATAGAACTGATGAATTAGGACAGTGTTGCTGTCCTATTTTGGCCTTTATGACCGAAGAGGCGCCGAAAGCCCTGGAACAGACCGGCTTTCACGCTATAGTTCTTCCGAGCGTCAAGCCTCAAGGGGCGGCGCGCGGAGGCGAATGGCAGGCGCGGAACGCGACGGTTTGCTTTCCTTCAAAGCAGATGTCTGCGGCCGATCTTCACAATGCAACAGCGCTGTCATGCGCCGAACCTATCTTCGGGTTGCGGCGCGAGACGAAAAGCCGCCCGCGGCCCCGCGGGCTTCGACAGGAGGAAAGATGATGACGAAGACGCCATCCATGGAAGTTGACCGGTTTGCTGCTGCAGAGCTGCGCGCGACGGCCGATATGTCCAAATCCGCCTCCGGCCTGCCGAAGAAACAAGGCCTCTACGATCCGCGCAACGAACATGATGCCTGCGGCGTCGGCTTCGTCGCCCATATGAAGGGTGAGAAGTCGCACCAGATCGTCAAGGATGGCCTGTTCATCCTCGAGAACCTGACGCATCGCGGCGCCGTCGGCGCCGATCCGCTGATGGGTGACGGCGCCGGCATCCTGGTGCAGATCCCCGACCGTTTCTTCCGCGAGGAGATGGCCGAGCAGGGCATCACCCTGCCGCCGGTCGGCGAATATGGCGTCGGCCATATCTTCATGCCGCGCGATGAAAAGCAGATCGAGCACTTCAAGAAAGTGATCAAGGACGTCATCACCGAGGAAGGTCAGGTCTTCATCGGCTTCCGCGACGTGCCCGTCGACAATTCCTCGCTCTCTAAGGCGCCGGCTATTGCCGCAACCGAGCCGCATCATGTGCAGGTCTTCATCGGCGCCGGCGAGGATGCCGAAAACAACGACGAGTTCGAGCGCCGGCTGTTCACGCTGCGCAAGGTGATCTCCAACCGTATCTATGACGAGTTCGACGGCGAGGAGAGCAATTTCTATCCGGTGTCGCTGTCGTCGACGACGGTGGTCTACAAGGGCATGTTCCTGGCCTATCAGGTCGGCGTCTATTACAAGGACCTGTCGGATCCGCGTTTCGAAAGCGCGGTCGCCTTGGTGCACCAGCGCTTCTCGACCAACACCTTCCCGTCGTGGAAGCTTGCGCATCCTTACCGCATGGTCGCCCATAACGGCGAGATCAATACGCTGCGCGGCAACGTCAACTGGATGGCGGCGCGCCAGGCGTCGGTCTCCTCGCCGCTGTTCGGCGAGGACATCTCCAAGCTCTGGCCGATCTCCTACGAGGGGCAGTCGGACACGGCCTGTTTCGACAATGCGCTCGAATTCCTGGTGCGCGGCGGTTATTCGCTGGCGCATGCGGTGATGATGCTGATCCCGGAAGCCTGGGCCGGCAACCAGTCGATGGCGGCCGAACGCAAGGCCTTCTACGAATACCATGCGGCGCTGATGGAGCCCTGGGACGGGCCGGCCGCCGTCGCCTTCACCGACGGCAAGCAGATCGGCGCGACGCTCGACCGCAACGGCCTGCGGCCGGCGCGCTACCTCGTCACCGATGACGACCGCGTCATCATGGCGTCCGAAGCCGGCGTGCTGCCGGTTCCGGAGGAGAAGATCATCCAGAAGTGGCGCCTGCAGCCGGGCAAGATGCTGCTGATCGACATGGAAGAAGGCCGCATCATCTCCGACGACGAGGTGAAGTCGCAGCTGGCGACAGCCCATCCCTATCGCAGCTGGCTCAACCGCACCCAGCTCATCCTCGAAGATCTGAAGCCGGTGGAGCCGCGGGCGCTGCGCCGTGACGTGTCGCTGCTCGACCGCCAGCAGGCCTTCGGCTACACGCTCGAGGATACACGCATCCTGATGTCGCCGATGGCGACGACCGGCCAGGAAGCGATCGGCTCGATGGGCACGGATACGCCGATCTCGGCGATGTCGGAAAAGCCGAAGCTGCTCTACACCTATTTCAAGCAGAACTTCGCGCAGGTGACCAACCCGCCGATCGACCCGATCCGCGAGGAACTGGTCATGAGCCTGGTTTCCTTCATCGGGCCGCGGCCGAACATTCTCGACCATGAGGGCGCGGCGAACGCCAAGCGGCTCGAGGTTCGCCAGCCGATCCTGACCAATGGCGATCTCGAAAAGATCCGCTCGATCGGCCATACGGAAGACCGTTTCGACACCAAGACGCTCGATTTCACCTATGATATCGAGCGTGGCGCCGAAGGCATGCCCGAGATGCTTGACCGGCTCTGCGAGCGCGCGGAAGCGGCCGTCAAGGGCGGCTACAACATCATCGTGCTCTCGGACCGCCAGATCGGGCCGGACCGGATCGCTATTCCCGCGCTGCTCGCCACAGCTGCCGTGCATCACCATCTGATCCGCAAGGGGCTGCGCACCTCGGTCGGTCTCGTCGTCGAGACCGGAGAGCCGCGCGAAGTTCATCATTTCTGCCTGCTCGCCGGCTACGGCGCCGAGGCGATCAACCCCTATCTCGCCTTCGACACGCTGCTCGACATGCATGCCAAGGGCGAATTCCCGAAGGAAGTGGATGCTTCCGAAATCGTCTACCGCTACATCAAGGCGGTCGGCAAAGGCATCCTCAAGGTCATGTCGAAGATGGGCATTTCGACCTACCAGTCCTATTGCGGCGCGCAGATCTTCGATGCGATCGGCCTGCAGTCGGAACTGATCGACAAGTATTTCTTCGGCACCGCGACGATGATCGAAGGCGTCGGCCTCGAAGCGATCGCCGCAGAAACCGTCGCCCGCCATAACGCGGCCTTCGGCACGGATCCGCTTCTTGCCACGACACTCGATATCGGCGGCGAATATGCCTACCGCATGCGCGGCGAAAGCCATGCCTGGACGCCGGATGCGGTCGCCGCCCTTCAGCATGCCGTGCGCGGCAATGCCGAGGACCGCTACCGCGAATTCGCCGATATGGTGAACAGTTCGGCGCTGCGCATGAACACGATCCGCGGGCTCTTCAAGCTGAAGAGCGCCGAGGCGCTCGGCCGCAAGCCGGTATCGATCGACGAGGTCGAGCCGGCGGCCGATATCGTCAAGCGTTTCTCGACGGGAGCGATGTCCTTCGGCTCGATTTCCAGGGAGGCGCATACGACGCTGGCGATCGCCATGAACCGGATCGGCGGCAAGTCGAACACCGGCGAGGGCGGCGAAGAATCCGACCGCTATATACCGCTGGCCAATGGTTCGATGAACCCGGAACGTTCGGCGATCAAGCAGATCGCCTCGGGCCGCTTCGGCGTCACCACCGAATATCTCGTCAATGCCGACGTGCTGCAGATCAAGGTGGCGCAGGGCGCCAAGCCTGGCGAAGGCGGCCAGCTGCCGGGTCACAAGGTTGACGCGACGGTTGCCAAGACCCGCCACTCGACACCGGGTGTCGGCCTGATTTCGCCGCCGCCGCATCACGACATCTATTCGATCGAAGATCTGGCGCAGCTGATCTACGATCTGAAGAACGTCAACCCGACTGCCGATGTTTCGGTCAAGCTGGTCTCGGAAGTCGGCGTTGGCACGGTCGCTGCCGGCGTCGCCAAGGCGCGTGCGGACCATATCACGGTCGCCGGCTTCGACGGCGGCACGGGTGCGTCGCCGCTGACCTCGCTCAAACATGCCGGCAGCCCCTGGGAAATCGGCCTTGCCGAGACCCAGCAGACGCTGGTGCTGAACGGCTTGCGTTCGCGTGTCGCCCTGCAGGTGGACGGCGGCCTGAAGACCGGCCGCGACGTTATCATCGGAGCGCTGCTTGGAGCCGACGAGTTCGGCTTTGCCACCGCGCCGCTGATTGCCGCCGGCTGCATCATGATGCGCAAGTGCCATCTCAACACCTGTCCGGTGGGCGTGGCGACTCAGGATCCGGTGCTGCGCAAGCGCTTCAAGGGCGCGCCGGAGCACGTCATCAACTACTTCTTCTTCGTCGCCAACGAAGTGCGCGAAATCCTCGCCTCGCTGGGCTTCACCCGGCTTGACCAGATCATCGGCGCTTCGGAGCTGCTGGAGAAGGACGAGATGCTGAACCACTGGAAGGCGAAGGGCCTCGACTTCAGCCGCATCTTCCACAAGGTCGACGCTCCCAAGGAAGAGACCTTCTGGACGAGCCGACAGAAGCACCCGATCGACGACATTCTCGACCGCGTGCTGATCGAGCAGGCTCAGCCGGCACTGACGGCCAAGACGCCCGTCGCCTTCGAGGTCGGCATCAAGAACGTCGACCGTTCTGTGGGAGCGATGCTTTCCGGCGAAGTCGCCAAGCGTTATCGCCATCGCGGTCTGAAGGAGGACACGATCAATGTGACGCTTCGCGGCACGGCGGGGCAGAGCTTCGGTGCCTTCCTGGCGCGCGGCGTCACCTTCAACCTGATCGGCGACGGTAACGACTATGTCGGCAAGGGCCTTTCGGGCGGCAAGATCATCATCCGGCCGCCGGAGAATTCGAGGATCGTGGCCGAGGACTCGATCATCGTCGGCAACACCGTGCTTTATGGTGCTACCGAGGGCGAATGCTACTTCCGCGGTGTGGCAGGCGAACGTTTCGCCGTGCGCAATTCGGGCGCGATCGCCATCGTCGAGGGTGTCGGCGACCATGGCTGCGAATACATGACCGGCGGCGTCGTCGTCGTGCTCGGCGCCACGGGCCGCAACTTCGCGGCCGGCATGTCCGGCGGTGTCGCCTACGTGCTCGATGAAACCGGTGATTTCGCCAGCCGCTGCAACATGGCAATGGTGGAGCTCGAGCCGGTGCCCGAGGAGGATGATATGCTGGAGAAGCTTCATCATCACGGCGGTGATCTCATGCACAAGGGACGCGTCGACGTCTCCGGCGACATGACGCGCCATGACGAGGAGCGCCTTTACCAGCTGATCTCCAACCATCTGCATTATACGGGCTCGGCCCGCGCCACTGAGATCCTCGACAACTGGGCCGACTATCGCCCGAAATTCCGCAAGGTCATGCCGGTCGAATACCGTCGTGCGCTCGAGGAAATGGAGCGCAGCCGGATGGGTATCGCCGCGGAATGAATTGCACCGGACATTCGTCACCTGACGACTGCAGGTGACGGATGACGAAAATATCTCGATGACCCGTGACGATCACGCCGACGGCGAAAGCTGTTCAGATCGCACGGATGTCTTTCAGGGGATATGGTCCAATGACGGTCAAGACAAGCAACTTGCCCCGGGTACCGGGACTGACGATAGACAGATTGGCTGCGGTGAGGCGGTCATGAGGGTAAGGGACGAAGATATGGGTAAGGTAACAGGGTTTCTGGAAATCGACCGGCAGGTGGCGAAGTACCAGCCGGCGTCGGATCGTATCCGTCATTTCCGCGAGTTCACGATCCCGATGTCGGACCCGGAAGTGCAGAAACAGGCCGCGCGCTGCATGGACTGTGGCATCCCTTATTGCCACGGCCCGACTGGCTGCCCTGTTCACAACCAGATTCCCGATTGGAACGACCTCGTTTACAACAACAACTGGGAAGCGGCGATCCAGAACCTGCATTCGACCAACAACTTCCCCGAGTTTACCGGTCGCGTCTGCCCGGCGCCCTGCGAGGAAGCTTGCACGCTGAACCTCGAGGATGCGCCGGTCGCCATCAAGACGGTCGAACAGGCGATTGCCGACAAGGCCTATGAGCTCGGCTTCATCCGTCCGCAGCCGGCCACGGTCCATACCGGCAAGAAGGTCGCCGTCATCGGCTCCGGGCCTGCCGGCATGGCGGCCGCCCAGCAGCTCGGCCGAGCCGGTCACGAAGTGCATCTCTATGAGCGCGAGACCAAGCCGGGCGGACTGCTGCGTTACGGCATTCCCGATTTCAAGATGGAGAAGAACTTCATCGACCGCCGCGTCGAGCAGATGAAGGGCGAGGGCGTCACCTTCCATTGCGGCGTCAATGTCGGCGTCGACGTCAAGGTCGAGCAGCTGCTCGCCGATCACGACGCCGTGCTTTACTGCGGCGGCTCCGAGACGCCGCGCGAGGCGGGCATTCCGGGCACCGACCTTGCGGGCGTGCATGATGCGATGCCCTATCTCGTGCAGCAGAACCGCCGCGTCGGGCGCGAGAACATCGACAGCGTCGGCTGGCCGTCGGACCCGATCCTTGCCGGCGCCAAACATATCGTCGTCGTCGGCGGCGGCGATACGGCTTCGGACTGCGTCGGCACGGCGTTCCGCCAGGGAGCCGTCAAGGTCACCCAGCTCGACATCCGGCCGCAGCCGCCGGAGAAGGAAGACAAGCTTGCCGTCTGGCCCTTCTGGGCGACGAAGATGCGCACCTCCTCCTCACAGGCCGAGGGTGTTGTGCGCGAATTTCAGGTGGCGACACTTGAATTCGTCGGCGAAGACGGTGTGCTGACCGGCGTCAAGTGCTGCGAGGTCGACGAACGCCGGCGGCCGGTTCCAGGCACGGAATTCGTCATCCGGGCCGATCTCGCCTTCATCGCCATCGGTTTCCGCGGGCCGTTCACCGGCAGTGTACTGAAGGAGCTCGAGGGCAAGCTGACGCTCAACACCGACAAACGCGGTTCGACCAACGTCGTCGCCAACGACCGCGACTACAAGACTTCGGTCGACAAGTTCTGGACGGCCGGCGACGTGCGCCGCGGTCAATCGCTGGTGGTCTGGGCGATCCGTGAAGGCCGCCAGGCGGCGCGCGCCATCGACGAGGAATTGATGGGCTCGACCGTCCTGCCGAACTGACCACCGGCCGCACACCTTCCCGAAGACCACGAACTCCGCCCCTTCGGCGGAGTTTTTTCATGGTGCGCTGCGCTGTGGTGCGACCGCTTTACGCGGAGGCTATGCGCCGCAAGCCTCAGGCAGTGCCAGGAAGCGAGATTTTCCGCCGGACGCGGGCTGAGGAGGAGCCGGCGACCTCGCAAGGCATTTTCACTTGACCGAGACTTCGGCCGGCGCCTTAACCGCCGGCAGACGGTAGTCATCGACGCGGCCGGGAGGTGCTGGCGTCATTTCGCCCTGCTCGACCAGCAGGTCGCGCGGCGACCGCGTCAAAGCCACAGGCGGCGGCCTGGCGCCGAGCAGCTCGCCGCCGCCGTCGAGATTGGGATCGGAGAGGCTGATCGGCACGGTATGTTCGACCGGATTGGCGGGAAGGCCGAGGCCGGGCAGATTGCTGGAGTCGAGGCGGACCAGATCGGGACTTGCCTGCGTACCGAGAAGACGCCGCGCCGGTTTTTCCACATAGAAGGCGAGCTTGCGTCGGCCGGCCTGGGTCAGGTTGATGCCATCGGAGGTGCGCAGGCGCACCTGCTGGCCGTTCACATCCGAACCGGTGACGATGAAGTTGCCGTTTTCGTCGACGAAACCATCCCAGATATCGACGAATTCACCACCGATGCTTTCGACCTGGTTGCGGTAGAGCTGGTTCATCTGGACGGCATCGGCCGTCATCTGATCGGATTCGAAGGCGGGAAGACCGACCCAGAGCAGCGGGATCTTGCGGTCGGTGACCTCCTTGCCGAAGGAAAGCACGCGGTGGCGGTATTCGGTGAACCAGCCATCGGTGCGGAATTTTTCCTTGGCGGTGTCGGTCACCATCTGCTGGCGATCGTTGGCGCCGATCATGACGACGACCATTGCCGGCTTCAGCTCGTCGATCATCTTCGGCAGCTGTTCCGGCCAGTCGTAATAATCGTCGCGGACAAGACCCGATGAGACGTTGCCGCGGGCTTCGACGACGACACCCGGCGAGGTCTCGAAGGCGGCGGTGAGGCCGTCGCCGAGGCCGCTGGCCAGGAAATCGCCGACGATCAGGATTTTTCGGGCGTCGGCAAGCTTCTGTACGGCCGGCTCCTCCTCAACGGGAGCGCGGACCGGCGGTGCAGTGCGGGTATTGACGATGGCTTTCTGCGCCGGCGGGCGTTTGCGCTGCTGGCGTCTCGGCTGCTGAACGTCAGGGGCTTGCGGGCCGTCGTCGAGATAGCGCCGGCCAAGGAAGAAATCGAAGATGGACCTACGCTGATAGCGCTGCTCCTGGGCTTCGGCGACATGCACCGGCGCAGACACGCCAAGGCATAGCGAAGCCACCGCCAAGGCGAGCACGAGCCAACGGATTTTACGGGTCCGATCAGTTTTCTTCGTCATGGGCAGTTCCGCATCTGCCGGCATCTTGCACGCAGGGCAGGCCAGCGTCCACTCCCGCTTTATGTAGGTCACGGTTCCGACGCTTCCAATCAGCGCTTACTTTTCGGTGTCGTGTTCTAGCGACGAAGTGCATTCAGAAGCGGCAAGGAGGGCTCGCCGTCGGGCTGCATGCCGATGCGCGACTGCACGGCTGATATCGCCGCCTTCGAACCTGAGCCGAAATTGCCGTCGACCTCGCCACTGTAATAGCCGAGCGTCTTGAGACGCGTCTGCAGCTCGAATTTCTCAGTGATGTCGAGTGCGCCGTTCGGGCGCGGCCAGCGCTGCTGCATGCCGCCGTAGCCGGCGATCTGGTCGGCCAGCAGGCCGACGGCAAGCGCGTAGCTATCCGAGGCATTGTAGTTCTTGATGGTGAAGAAGTTGGCGGTCATCAGGAAGCCCGGGCCACTAGGCCCGGCCGGCATCTTCAACACGGCCTTGGTAGCGCTCTCGCGGAAGGCCTTGCCGTTCGGGCGTGTCAGGCCGAGGGCTGCCCATTGGGCCAATGTATGGGTCTTGCCGGCCTGCTTGGCGACTGCAGCGGGAACGACGACCTCGTAGCCCCAGGTCTTGCCGGTATCCCAGCCGTTCTTCATCAGGAGATTGGCCGAGGTCGCCAGCGCGTCGGGGATCGAGTTCCAGATGTCACGATGGCCGTTGCCGTCGGCATCGATGGCATAAAGCAGGTAACTTGTCGGAATGAACTGGGTGTGGCCCATGGCGCCGGCCCAGGAGCCGGTCATCTCGCGTGCCGGCACGTCGCCATTCTGCAGGATCTTCAGCGCGGCAACCAGCTGTTTCTTGGCGAATTTGGCACGGCTCGGATCGGCATAGGCAAGCGTTGCCAGGGCGCGCGGCACGTAGTGCAGCCGGTCGTCCTTGTCGAGGACCGCGCCGTAATTCGATTCCATCGACCAGATAGCCAGCAGTATGGTCTTGTCGACGCCGAAGCGCTGCTCGATCGCAGCGAGCGTTCTTGCGTGCTTGGCGGCCATCTCGCGGCCGATCTTGACCGTATAGGGATTGACGCGACTATCGACATAGTCCCAAATCTTCGAGGTGAATTCCGGCTGGTAGGTCGCCTTTTCGAGCACGGTCGGATCGGGCTCGCTCACCCCGGAAAAGGCCTTTTGATAGGTTGCCTTAGTGATGCCACTCTGAGCGGCAGTCTGGTAAAAATCCGCGATCCATTTCTGGAAGCGGGAATCAGCTTGCGCGTTGTCGGGGACCAGGGCCACCTGGACGGCGACAACGAGGGCGAGAGCAAGACCACGAAGGGAGTTTTTGTGATTCTGGGTCATCGACAGTCGTATCCGTCATCTTTAGTTTCTGGTGCAGCGGGGCATCACGTCCGCCCAGACCCGAGACTACAGGAACGGAGTCAACAAATTCTTTACCATGGCGGCCCGCTGCGGTCACCATTTGCAAAACAGTAGCAATTCTATACTAGTTAAAGCTAAAAAGCTCTAATTCCAAAGCGATATGATCGAAGCAGGAGGCCGGGTGTGGCTCAACACAACAAAGTTCGTAAAGCAGTATTTCCGGTTGCAGGGTTGGGAACGCGATTCCTGCCGGCGACAAAGGCTGTTCCGAAGGAAATGTTGACCGTCGTCGACAAGCCAATCATTCAATATGTCGTCGATGAGGCGATCGAAGCCGGGATCGAACATCTCGTCTTCGTCACCGGACGCAACAAGCACGTCATCGAAGATTATTTCGACATTCATTTCGAGCTGGAACAGACGCTGCGCGAACGCGCCAAGAAGGCGGAGATTACCCTTCTCGCCCAGCAATTGCCGAAGGCCGGCACGGTGAGCTTCACTCGCCAGCAGGAGCCTCTCGGCCTCGGCCACGCCGTGTGGTGCGCCCGCGAGATCGTCGGCGACGAACCCTTCGCACTGCTGCTGCCCGATATGATCATGAAGGGCGACAAGGGCTGCATGAAGGGCATGATCGATCTCTATGCCCAGAGCGGCGGCAATATCATCGCCGTCGAGGAATGCGCGCCGGACCAGGCGCATAAATACGGCATCGTCGGCGTCGGCGAGGCGATCGGCGACGGCTTCCGCATCACCGGCATGGTGGAAAAGCCCGCCAAGGGGACGGCGCCTTCCAACTTCTTCATCAACGGCCGCTATATCCTGCAGCCTGAGATCTTCAAGATCCTCGAAACCCAGGAGCGCGGCGCCGGCAACGAGATCCAGCTCACCGACGGCATGCTGAAGCTGCTGAAGGAACAGGATTTCGCCGGTTACCACTTCCGCGGCGCGACCTACGACTGCGGCGCCAAGGACGGCTTCATCCTGGCAAACGTCGCCTTCGCCCTCGAACGCGCCGATATCCGCCCCTCCGTCGAAGGCGGTTTCAGGGAACTGCTTGCCGGCCTGAAATAAGCCGCAGATTCAATGTGATAGAGCGCCGCGTGTCCTAACGGATAGGCGGCGCTCTATTTTTCGACATTCTTAGCGTTTCAGCTTGAGACCGACGCCGGCGCGCCATTGCTGCGAATCGGTGCCTTCCTTGCGCGTCGTCAGCTCGTAGCCGAGCGTGCTGGTCAGATCGAGATAGCGGTTGATGTTCCAGGTCAGGCCGGTCGCGGCGGTATAGACGAGTTCGTCGTTGATGGTGCTGTCCGTGGGATAATCGCGCCATATGACCCCGCCGATCATCGTCCCGACCAGGTTGTCGCGCAGCTGGTGGGTGACCGTCGTCGTCAGCGCGTGCGAGACGTAGCCGCTTTCGCCTGCCGTGGTCGAGGGTTGGATGGTTGTCTGCAGGTCGAGATTGACATCGGTGCCGCGGATCGGCGACCAGAGCAGGCTCGCATCAAGCGTGGCGGTATCGATCGAGGACAGGCGGCTGTCTTCGAAATCCGCCATCTCGTAGCCGACACCGACTTCACCCTTCAGCTTTTCGCCGAGATCGACCTCGACGCCTGCCTTGGCGCCATAGCTATGGCCGGAACGCTCGTAACCGGCAGAATCTTGCGTTTCGTCATAGACCGTGCGGCCGATGTTGGCCTCGATGAAGGGGATGAGCGCGGGGGACAGTTCGTAGCCGACACGGCCACGCAACGTGCCCGTGGTCTGATTGCGGTCGCTGAGGGAGACGGTCGTGCCGTTCGAAAGTTTAGCGTCCGAATAGATCGAGCGTGTCAGCGCAAGTGCCGTCGTGCCGCGCAGGATGCCAAAATCGCGCTGGACGGAGGCGCCGGCCGAAAATTCCTGGACGTCCGACTGCTGCGCGGCGTTGGTGATCGCGTCGGGATCATCGGTGTCCTCGCGATAGAAATTATAGCCGGCGATGAGGTGCGCCGTGGTGTCGTCGGGAAGATCGAGCCTGAGATCGCTGTTGATCTTGAAGGAGGGCTGTTCCTCACCCTCGCCGCTGACATTCTTCTGCCAGGCGCCTTCCGAGGTCACGGTCAACTGATGCCGGCCCCAGTCGGAAGTCAGTGTCGCTGCCGCATCCGTTTCGAGAAAGGCGCGCCGCTGCCTGGTATTGCCGTCCTTGGTGGTCTCGGTGTTGATGCTCTGGGTGACGCTCGGGCGGAGCACGAAAGTGCCGATCGGGATTCCCGGCGTTTCCGTTGTCGAGGCACTTTCGGCAGCCCTGCGGCGCGGCAGCGCCTCGTCGACCGGCGCTTCACGGGTGTTCAGCCGGCGTATCTCTTCGTCGAGGATGGAACCGGTAATGTCGTCGCCGGCTTGCGCGTCCGGTATGGCGGGCCGCTGCTGGGCATCGTCCGCGTTCGCGGTCGCGCCGTTTGCCGCAGGAGTGGCGGTATCGCCGGTCTCGTCATCGAAACCGGCGGCGGATGCGGCATTGTTGGTTGCGCGGTTATCCTGAGAGGCGGCGGAGCGGCTGTTTGCCGGCTGTGTCGAGGCGGACTGCGCGAAGGCTGCCGTCTGGCTGAGAAGCAGGATACCCAACACGGCAAAGGAGACGGCACGGCTCATGGCGCGGAGCGGCGTGACACTGCTCGTCTGTTTTGGCTGGCCCATGCAATTCGCGCCTGACATGCTTTCGGTTCTTACCCAAAGGTAAAGCCTTGTGGTTAACCATTCGTTGCCGGCGGCGGGCGCTGTTCACAATTCGGAAAGAGTGCGGGGTGGACTTGGAAAGTGAAAAGGTCTAACGCAATTTCATGAACAGAAGAGCGATCAACCTCGTTGAAAACAGCGTGCTCGAATCGGCAAAACGCACGATAGAGACTGAAAGACGCGGTCTTGAAGCGCTCGAACAGGCTTTTGACAATGGATTGGCCGGACCGTTCACCCGGGCCGTCGAAGTCATCGGCGACATCTCCGGACGCGTCATCGTCACCGGCGTCGGCAAGAGCGGGCATATCGGCGCCAAGCTCGCGGCGACATTCGCTTCGACCGGAACGCCTGCCTTTTTCGTGCATGCGGCGGAGGCCAATCACGGCGATCTCGGGATGATCGCGCGCGACGACGTCGTGCTGGCGATTTCCAAAGGCGGCGAGAGCGCCGAGCTCAAGAGCATCATTTCCTTCACGCGGCGCTTCTCCATTCCGCTGATCGCGATCACCTGCAGCGAAGGTTCCTCGCTTGCGGCCGCCGCCGATATCGTCCTTCTGATGCCGAACGAACAGGAGGCCTGCCCCAATGGGCTGGCGCCGACGACCTCGACGCTGATGCAGCTTGCAATCGGCGACGCGCTGGCGGTGGCGCTTTTGGAGGCGCGCGGCTTTACCGCCACGGATTTCCACGTCTTCCACCCCGGCGGCAAGTTGGGTGCGAGCCTGATGCATGTCGCCGATGTCATGCATACAGGCGAGCGGCTGCCGCTCGTTGCCACGGGTACACCGATGCCGGAGGCGATCACGGTGCTGTCGCGCAAGCATTTCGGCTGCGTCGGCGTGCTTGATGAGGATGGGCGGCTCTGCGGTATCGTCACCGAAGGCGACATGGCGCGCAACCTGACGCGCAATCTTGCCGAGCTTACCGTCGACGACATCATGACGCGGACGCCGAAGACGGTGAAGCCGACGGTGCTGGCGACCGCGGCCCTGGCGCTGCTCAACCAGCATCACATCGGTGCGCTGATCGTCATCGACGACGACCGCCGGCCGGTCGGGCTGGTGCATTTCCACGACCTGCTGCGGATCGGCGTCGCCTGATCAGGCTCGTTTGATCAGACGGGTTCCACCGTCAGGTCGCGGCCGTTGCTCGAAACCACCTTCACCTGCGTTCCCACGGGCAGGTCAGGTCCCATCACCTGCCACAGCGTATCGTCGAGTCGGATGCGGCCGCGGCCCTCACGGATCGGTTCGTGCAGCGTCGCTGTGCGGCCGACGAGGCTGGCGCCGCGCTGATTGAGGAAGCGCTCGTCGGTTGTGGCGTTGCGCAGCGTCAGCCGGCGGCCGGCGAAGGTCGTGGCAACGGCGAGAAGCGCAAAAAGGATCGCCTGTAACTCCCAGACCCAGAAGGCGCTGTCCCAGAAGAGCAGCGACAGCGCGCCGACGATCAAGGCGGCAAGGCCGATCCAGACCAAGAAGAAGCCGGGAACGATCATTTCCGCGGCGAGCAGCACGAGGCCCGCGACCCACCAGCTCCACGGACCGAGTTCGGCGACGATCTTCGCCAGCATGGCTTAGCGCTCCTGCTCGGGATTGAAAGGATTGGGGGTCGACGGATTGATCGGCGGCGTCGAGCGCGCCGGTGCGGGGCGCGGACGCGGCGGTACCGGCAGCGGCGTTGACGGGCTGTTGCCGGCATCGCCGAAGACCTCGCGGGCAATGGCGCCGATACCAGCGAGCGAGCTCAGGATGGAAGAGGCTTCCATCGGCATCATCACGATCTTGGAATTGGGCGCGGAACCGATCGAGGTGAGCGCCTCGGTGTATTTCTGGGCGACGAAATAGTTGATCGCCTGGATGTCGCCGGCGGCGATGGCCTCAGAGACCATCTTCGTCGCCTTGGCTTCGGCCTCGGCCAGGCGTTCACGGGCTTCAGCATTGCGGAAGGCGGCTTCGCGCTGGCCTTCGGCTTGGAGAATGGCGGATTGCTTGGCGCCTTCGGCCCTGAGGATCTGGGCATTGCGCGAGCCTTCGGCCTCCAGCACCTGGGCGCGTTTCTCGCGTTCGGCCTTCATCTGGCGGGCCATCGCATCGACCAGGTCGCGCGGCGGCTGGATATCCTTGATCTCGACGCGGGTGACCTTGATGCCCCAGGGATGCACGGCCTCGTCGACGACGCGCAGCAGCCGGTCGTTGATCGCATCGCGGTTGGAGAGCAGTTCATCAAGATCCATCGAACCCATGACCGAGCGGATGTTGGTCATGGTGAGATTGAGGATGGCGTTTTCGAGGTTGGAGACCTGATAGGCAGCCTGGGCGGCGTTCAGCACCTGATAGAAGGAAACGGCATCGGCCGAAACCGAGGCATTATCCTTGGTGATTACTTCCTGGGTCGGCACGTTCAGCACCTGCTCCATCACGTTCAACTTGGCGCCGACGCGCTCGATGAAAGGGGTGATGAGGTTGAGGCCGGGCTCCAGCGTGCGGGTATAACGTCCGAAGCGCTCGATCGTATAGCGGTAGCCCTGCGGCACGGTCTTGATCCCGGCAAAGAGCACCAGGATGACGAAGATCACAAGCACGATCACGACGATGTCGAAGCCGCCGAACAGCATGAAGAATTCCTCCTATCGGCGCATACGCGCCTGCCCAACTCATGTGATGAGTTAGCACGTTCTTTGCGAGGAAGAAATGATGGTCACAGCCGGCTAGCCTCCAAGCGAAGAGGAGGTTCCGTTTCGTCTAAGTCATTGGGCTGTTTCCAGTTCCTCGGCCGATGCTGCTTTCTGAAGACGGTTTCTCAGACCCAGCCCTGCAATTCGCGGCGGACGACCTTTTCCAGCACTTTCATGCCGTCCTCGCCGTCGTTGAGGCAGGGAATATGCGCGAACTTCTCGCCGCCGTTCTCTTGGAAGGAATGGGCGGCCTGTTCGGCAATCTCCTCCAGCGTTTCCAGACAGTCGGAGACGAAGCCGGGATTGATGACGGCGATGCGCTTGACGCCGTCCTTGGCGAGCTTCTCCACCGTCTTGTCGGTGTAGGGCTGCAGCCATTCCTCCGGCCCGAAGCGGGACTGGAAGGTGACCATGAAGTTTTCGTTGGTGAGCCCGAGCCGCTCGCGCAGCAGCCGGCCGGTCTTCTGGCACTGACAGTAATAGGGATCGCCCTGCTTGAAATAGGACATCGGTATGCCGTGGAAGGAGGCGAGCAGCATCTCGGGCTTCCAGTCGAGGGTCGAAAGATGCTTTTCGACGGACGTGGCGAGCGCCTCGATATAGGTCTCGTCGTCGTGGTAATCGGGAATGGTGCGCAGCGCCGGCTGCCAGCGCATCGAGAGCAGCTTCTGGAAGGCCTTGTCGTTGACGGTGGCGGTCGTCGCCGCCGCATATTGCGGATAGAGCGGGAAGAGCACGATCCGGTCGCAGCCTTCTTCTTTCAGCGCGTCGATGCGCGAGGCGATCGACGGCGTGCCGTAGCGCATCGCCCAATCGACCTTGACGTTATCAAGATCCTGCAGCCGCTCGGCCATCAGTTCCGACTGATTGCGGGTGTAGGTGCGCAGATAACTTTCGTTCCTCTCCTTGTTCCAGATCAGCTCATAGGCCTTGCCGACCTTCTGCGGGCGGGTGTTGAGCACGATGCCGAACAGGATCGGATACCATTTCCAGGGCGACCATTCGATGACGCGGCGATCGGTCAGGAATTCCCTGAGGTAGCGGCGCATCGAGGTATAATCGGTGCCGTCAGGCGTGCCGAGATTGACCAGCAGCACACCGACCCTACCAAATTTGACGGTCGGATGGTCGGCCGGACGGAGTGAAATATCTGCTGTCATTCTGGCCCCAACGCTCTTTTGTCCCGTCGGCTCATACGCGGCCTGGAGATCGTGGTTCACCCTATAGAAAGAAAAGCCGGCCCGGGAAACCCCGGACCGGCCAGTGGCATCGAGACAAATCGTCTTACTTGGCGGGGACCTCGATCTCCTTGCCGACCGTCAGGTGACGCGGGTTCGGCTTGCCATTGGCATCCGAAAGCTTCCGCCACAGCGTGCCGTCGCCATAGAAGGTCACGGCGAGATCCCAGAAGGTGTCGCCCGCGGCGATGACGTGCGTGGAAGGCGTCGTCGCGGCAGGTGTGGAGGCTGCCGGTGCCGGTTCCGCCGTGGGTGCGGGTGCTGCTGGTGCTGGTGCAGCAGGAGCCGGTTCTGCAGGTGCCGCCGGCGCGGGGGCCGGTGCTGCTGGGGCCGGTGCAGCGGGTGCGGGAGCCGGCTCGGTGGATGGAGCAGGAGCAGCCGGTGCGGCAGGCGCCGGCTCGGAAGCGGAGGGAGCAGGCGCTGCCTGCGCCAGTTCGGTGACGCGGCCATCCGTATAGGGCTTGTAGGGCGAATGCGCGGCGACATATTCGGCGGTCACGTCGGCAAGGTCCGGACCGTAATCATAGGCGTTCTTGCCTTCCTTAAAGATCGAATAGCCATCGCCGCCGGCCCGCATGAAGTTGTTGGTGGCGACTTTGTAGGTCTTGGCAGGGTCGATCGGAGCGAAATTGTCGCCTTCCTTCACCTGGACATCGCTGACGCGGCTGCCGACAGGCTTCGACTGGTCGAAGGAGAATTTCAGCCCGGCGACCTGCGGGAAGCGCCCGGCACCCTGGTCGATCTGGCTGACGCCGTTTTCCAGCGCTTTGACGACATCTGCGCCAGTCGTCTCAAACGTAGCGAGCGTGTTCTGAAAAGGCAGGACGGTGATGACCTCGCCCTGGGTGACCTCGCCGCCGTCGATTGAAGCACGCAGGCCGCCGCCGTTCTGAACGGCGATGGTGACGCCCTGGTTCTTGGTGCGGTCGAGTATGGCGTCGGCCACCAGATTGCCCATCGAGCATTCCTTGACGCGGCAGACCTTGCGGTCGCCTTCGATCGGGCTTTCGGAAGAGCCGATCACCTTCTTGCGCAGTTCCTCGATCGGCTTTGCCAGTTCGGCAATGCGGGCAATGACGGCAGGATCGGGTGTGAAGGTGGAATCGATCAGGATCGGATCGCCCTTGGCATCCTTGACCACGCCGCTATCGTCGAAATTGACGACGAGATCGCCGAGATACTTGCTGTAGGAGGCAGCCTGGACGACCGGCACCTTGTAGCCGCCGGGATTGTCGACCATCGTCGGGTAGGGGCCTTCAGCCTTCGGATCGGTATTCGAGAGCAGGCTGTGGGAATGGCCGCCGACGACGATGTCGACATCCGGGATCTTGGCGATCAGGGCGAGATCGCGGGGGTAACCGACATGGGTGAGCGCGATGATCTTGTTGACACCCTGGCCCTTCAGATTCTGAACGGCCGCTGTGATGGTCTGAACGTCATCTTCAATCGTAACGTTCGGGCCGGGGGAGGAAAGCTCTGCCGTATCATTGGTGACGGCGCCGACGATACCGATCTTCTGGCCGGCGACATCGAGCACCAGCGACGGCTTGATGCGGTCGCCGAGCTTGGAGGCGGTCGTCGCCTTGACGTTCGCCGTCACGACAGGGAACTGCACCTTGTCGAGGAAGGTCGCAAGCCCGTCCTCGCTGTCGTCGAATTCATGATTGCCGACGGTCATGGCGTCGAATTTCATCAGGTTCAGGAACTCGGCTTCGGCTGCTCCCTTGTAGGTCGTGTAGAAGAGCGAGCCCTGGAAATTGTCGCCGGCATTCAAGAGGAGGACGTTCTTGCCGGATAGCGCCTGGCGGCGCTGATCGATCGCGATCTTCAGGCGGGCAGCACCCCCGAAGCATTCCTTCTTGCCTTCCTCTTCGGCCGAGCAGGTGGAGTCGAACTTGTTGATCGATTCGATGCGCGAATGGAAATCGTTGATATGAAGAATATTGAGTTCGTAATCCGCAAAGGCGGCGCCCGTGCTCAGCGCCAGCATGGACGCGGTCAAAAGACCGAAGCTGAAAGACTTCGTCATCCCTGTTCTCCTGATTGAGGCGAAAGATCCCCCTGATCCCTCGCCGATCCCTTTCATTATGCGCCGGGGCGGTTTCCCGGCCTGCGGATGTTCCATCAGACGATGCACGACCGCAAGAGAAAGCTGGGCCAGGCGGGACGGTTTCCAAGGGGACAGGGTAAAAAAGCCGGGTTCCTATCCCAGGCATTCGCCGTCGGCGGTGTTTCGATAGAGTTCGTGCACGGCCTCCGCAATATTCGGAACCGTGGCGAGCGCGATGATCAAGCAGAGAAGGGAAACGAGGC
The DNA here is from genome assembly GCF_012276115.1 of Rhizobium leguminosarum bv. viciae. Taxonomy (GTDB): domain Bacteria; phylum Pseudomonadota; class Alphaproteobacteria; order Rhizobiales; family Rhizobiaceae; genus Rhizobium; species Rhizobium leguminosarum_T. Next base: position 200,196 of record NZ_WIEU01000010.1, read on the forward strand.
GATGAAAGCGCCGGCCGGCCCAATAGGCAAGGAGCGCGCCTGCACCATAGATCAGGACTGCCGGCACGGCTGACATCAGTACCTGCAGCGGCTCGTCGCAATCGGGAGCGGCGATACCCTGGGCACGATAGACATTGGCCGGCAAAACGACCGCAAGTGCCGCAAGCGGCATGGCGAGCAGCAGGACGAGATAAGACGCGAAGGCACGCATGGTATGCCTGGCCTATCGCCGCATCTTTCAGCCGCGGCGGGAAAGCGTGAACTGTGCGCCGGAATCGGAGGTGCAATTGAGCTGGCTCGGGTTGACGAGCGCGCAATTGACCTTGGACTGGGTCTTGCGCACCAGCGAGGTCATGTTGATCTCCACCAGGGTCGGTGAGGTGTTGATATAGGTGCCCGAGGCAAGAAGCTGGTTGCTGTCGGTCGTGCGGGTGGTGAAACTACCGCCCTGGAAGGTGGAAACGATGCCGTTCGGATCGCTCCAATTGCCTTCGACGCCGGTAGCGGCGGGCGCGGTTGCAACCGGCAAGCGACGCGGCTCTGATGAAACGCAGGCGGCAAGAGCGGCCGCTGCACCGACAAGAACAAGACCAGTTCTGATTTTCATAAGGCTTCTCCCGGCGAATCGGCGCGGCGGACACCCGCCAAGTTCGTGCAAAACATGGCGCGCGCCCGGCATGAAGGCAAGTCTTGGAAGGGCGGCGGGCAGCAATTATACAGCCGGCGTTACAAAAATGCCCGCCTTGCGGCGGGCATTGTCAAAGCCATGAAAGCGTCCTCAGCGAACGAGAATGTTCCTGAACTGCCACGGATCCTTGGTGTCGATATCCTCCGGGAAGAGACCCGGACGGCCGTCGAGCGGGGTCCAGTCGGTGTAGTGGCCTTCGACCGGGCCGAGATAGGGCATCTGTACTTCGAGGCAGCGCTTGTAATCGATCTCGTCGGCTTCGACGATGCCGGCATTCGGGTTTTCCAGCGCCCAGACCATGCCGGCGAGGACGGCGGAGGTCACCTGCAGGCCGGTGGCGTTCTGGTAGGGTGCGATGCGGCGGGTTTCCTCCAGGGACAGGCGCGAGCCATACCAGTAGGCGTTCTTCTCGTGGCCGTAGAGCAGGACGCCGAGTTCGTCGATGCCGTCCTCCAGCTCGTCCTCGTCGAGAACGTGATGGACCGGCTGCGAGGTGCCGCCATTGCCGAACATTTCATGCAGCGAGAGCACGGCGTCGTTGGCCGGATGGTAGGCATAGTGGCAGGTTGGGCGGAAGGTCACTTCACCGTCCTTGTCGCGGACCGTGAAGAAATCGGCGATCGAGATCGACTCGTTGTGGGTGACGAGGAAGCCATATTGCGGGCCGGGCGTCGGGCACCAGGTGCGCACGCGGGTATTGGCGCCCGGCTGCTCCAGATAGATCGCTGCCTTGTTGCCCTTCTTGTGCTTCTTGGCGTTCTTCGGCATCCACTCTTCATGCGTGCCCCAGCCGAGTTCAGCCGGCTGCAGGCCTTCAGAGATGAAGCCTTCGACGGACCAGGTGTTCCAGAAGACGTTGAGCGGCTTCGGATGCTTGGTGCGCTGGGTGTCGCGCTCGGCGATGTGGACGCCCTTGACGCCGAGCTTCTTCATGAGCTTTGCCCAGCCTTCGCGATCGTGCTGGTCCGGCTCCTCGAACTTGAGGCCGATGTCGTTGGCGAGGTTGACGAGCGCCTGCTTGACGAACCAGGAGACCATGCCCGGATTGGCGCCGCAGGTGGAGACGGCGGTGGCGCCGCCCGGGTTCTTCGCCTTTTCCTTGCGCATGGTTTCGCGCAGCGCATAGTTGGTGCGGTCGGCATTGCTCATGCTCTTGTCGAAATAGAAGCCGAGCCAGGGCTCGACGACGGTGTCGATATAGGGAACGTCGAGTTTGCGGCAGAGCTTGAGGATGTCGAGCGAGGAGGTGTCGACCGAGAGGTTGACGCAGAAACCCTGACCTTCGCCTTCCGTCAGCAGCGGCTTCAGCAGTTCCTTGTAATTGTCCTTGGTGACATATTCCTTGATGTGGCGAACGCCGTGCTTCTTCAGGATCTCCATGTCGGAGGGTTCCTCACGAGGGTCGATGACGACCATCCGGCTCTTGTCGAATTTGAAATGGCGCTCGATCAGGGGCAGGGTGCCGCGACCGATGGAGCCAAAGCCGATCATCACGATCGGACCGGTAATTTCGGCATATACCGGATAGTTTTGTTCCGTCATTCTTTTCTCCTGTGGAAGGCGACGAAGGCGTTCAGCCTGAAGAATTATTTTGAGATTGCCGCAGAGAGTGCGAAGTGACCGGCTCTAACCATAAAACGACGTCACAATAAAGAGCGTTGACGGGGAAAGGCCAAATATCGAGCGGCGATAGAGGCCGGCGAAGCCATCCTGGGGATCGGCAGCTCGATGGATTGGCTTAACCGATGACGGTGCCCTGGTGGAAGAGCATGCGCCAGTGCCCATCCTCTTCCAGCCGCCAGATGGAACAGCGCAGCGTCCGCCTTTCGCTTCCGTCGGTGTCTGTGTAAATGGCGCGGTAGGTGACGAGCGCGATGTGCTCCGCAAGTCTTTGGGTTTCGAAATGCTCGCCGCGGGACGTTCCCGTCCGTTGTTCGGCCAAAAGACTGGGCACAATGACGTCGAAGGTATAGAGCCGTCCGGAACTGCCGATTTCACGGAAATCGCGCGAGAGCAGCGTCGTCAGCATCTCCCGCGAGGCGCGAACCGATGGCTCGAAGAGTTCTTCTTCGAGCTTTTTCAGATGGGCTGCGAGATCATCCATGATTTTCTCCTCTAAATTCAGCCCTTCAGGATTTCCAGTCCTTCGACCGCGGTCGTCACGGCAAGCTCGGTGATGTCGTATTCGGCAACGCCATGGATGATGAAGGGATCGGCTGCGACATAGGCCTCGATTGCGGTGCGATCGCCGATTGCGAGGATGACGCCGCCGGTGCGCGGCACCTTCCGGCCGGAAGCGAGGAACCAGCCCTGGGCATAACCATCCTTCACCCAGGCCATGTGCGGCTCCATGTGCCTGTCGGCTTCGTCGTTGGGTTTCACATAGGTGAGGGAGAGAATGAACATGGTCAGTTCCTGACGAGGTTTGCGCGGATCAGGCCGCGCAGCGAATTGCCGATATAAAGCGTGCCGGCATCGAGATCGGCAAGCGTGATACGGCCGACGCGGGCCTGACGCCGGCAGATGAGTTCGGTGCGCAGCACGCCGGCGAGCAGGCCGCAGGAAATCGGCGGGGTGCGCAGGATGCCGGTTCCGTCGTCCAGGAAGATCGAGGTGATGGTGCCCTCGCAGACTTCGCCACGTTCGTTCAAAAGCATGACCTCATCGGCTTCATCAGGCCTATATTCGGCGCGTGCGGCCTCGTAGACGGCACGGCGCGTGGTCTTGACGCGCAGCAGCCTGTCGGCGGAATTCAGGCGGGTCTCGGCGACACGGACGGTCCAGATGGCGTCGGGCGCGAGCGGCGCGAAAGCGGCGCGCGTCACCTCGATGTGGCCTTGCGCGTCGAAGGTCAGGCGGATCCGCAGCGGACCGGTCGCACCCGCAACGGCTTCGTCGAGCTTGGTCGCCGCCTCGATCGGTTGCGGGAAGCCAAGGCGGCGGGCGGAGCGGGAAAGCCGGGCGAGATGCAGCCGCAGCCGGATGAAGCCTTCGCCGGGCTGCCAGCGCAGCGTCTCGATCAGCGAAAAATCGATCATCGCGCAATCCATTGGTCGCCGACAGCGAAGCGGGCCTTGAGCAGGCATTCCTCATATTCGGCCTCGGCAGTCGAATCGAAGACGATGCCGCCGCCGACATTGAAGACGGCCCTACCGCCGTTAAAAAGCGTGATCGTGCGGATGGCGACGGAAAAACGCATGGCGCCGGTGGGCGAGATCATGCCGATCGCGCCGCAATAGGCGTCGCGCGGGACATCCTCGAGCGCATGGAGGATTTCCATTGCCCGCATCTTCGGCGCGCCGGTGATCGAACCGCAGGGAAAGAGCGCGGAGAAGATGTCGCGGATCGAAAGATCGGGGCGGAGCCTTGCCTGGACATGGCTCACCATCTGGTGGACGGTCGGATAGGTCTCGATGTCGAAGAGCTTCGGGACGTCGAGCGTGCCGACTTCGGTGATGCGGGAGATATCGTTGCGCAGGAGATCGACGATCATGCGGTTTTCCGCCTGCGTCTTGATATCGCAGCGCATGGCTTCGATGATTTCGGCATCCTCGGCGGCGGTAGCGCCGCGTTTTGCCGTGCCTTTCATTGGATGGGTCTCGATCCAGCCCTCTTCGTCGGTGCGGAAGAAAAGTTCGGGCGACCGCGAAAGGATGATCGGGCCGCCGAGATCGACCAGCGCGCCGTATTTGACCGGCTGGCGTTCGATCAGCGACCAGAAGGCGGCGCGGGGATCGCCGTTCCAGCGAGCCTCGACCGGCATGGTGAGGTTTGCCTGATAGGCGTCGCCAAGCCGCAGGTGCTGGTGGAGACGGTCGAAGCGCTCTTTATATATGGGGAAATTCCAGGCAGCTTTCGGAGCGGTGAGGAATTCCTCGTTTTCGAGGCGCTGTTTTGGTTGGGCAAGCGGATGCGTATCGGCCTGCGGAGCGTCGAACACGCCGAAACAGATGAGCGGGATTTCGCGATGTTCCCCGGCGAAGGGAGCAAGTTTTTCCTCGAAGAGGTATCCGGCCTCATAGGCCATGTAGCCGGCAAGCCATTTGCCTGCGGCCTTGGCCTGCTCCATCCGGGCAAGGCCTGTAAAGAACTCGGCGCGCGTCCTGGCAACGATGATCTCTGCCGGCTCGGCGAAAAGCATCACCTGTCCGGTCACGTCGTCGCGGAAGAGAATAGTGGGTTGGGTTTCGGCCATCGGCGGCGTCTTTTCTTGGAGCGCGATCCCTCGTCCGCCTGCTGGCGCCTCTTCCCGCTTGCGGGAAGAGGTTTGGCGTGGGGACAGGGCTGATCAGGCCGTTCGGTCCAACGCCTCCAGTTCGTCGATCAGCCCTTCGATCATCGACAGGCCCTGGCTCCAGAACGACGGATCGGTGGCGTCGAGGCCGAAAGGCTTCAGCAGTTCCGAGTGGTGCTTGGTGCCGCCGGCCCTCAGCAGTTCGAAATACTTCTCCTGAAAGCCCTTCTCCGCCTTCTGGTAGACGGCATAGAGCGAATTCACCAGGCAATCGCCGAAGGCATAGGCGTAGACATAGAAGGGCGAGTGGATGAAGTGAGGGATATAGGCCCAATAGGTCTCGTATCCCTCGGAAATGCTGATCGCCGGCCCGAGGCTCTCCGACTGGACGGAGAGCCAGAGTTCGCCGATGTCGTCAGCTGTGAGTTCGCCGGCCTTGCGGGCGGTGTGCAGCTTCCGCTCGAATTCGTAGAAGGCGATCTGGCGCACGACCGTGTTGATCATGTCCTCGACCTTCTGGGCGAGCATCGCCTTGCGCTCGCGCGTATCGGTGGTCTTTTGCAGAAGGGCGCGGAAGGTCAGCATCTCGCCGAACACGGAAGCAGTTTCGGCAAGCGTCAGCGGCGTCTGGCACATCAGCGCCCCTTGTGCACCGGCGAGAACCTGATGCACGCCGTGCCCGAGTTCATGGGCAAGCGTCATGACATCGCGCGGCTTGCCCAAATAATTGACGAGCACATAGGGATGGGCCGAGGGAACCGTCGGATGCGCGAAGGCACCTGGCGCCTTGCCGGCACGAACCGGAGCATCGATCCACTGCTCGTCGAAGAAGCGCCTGGCGATATCAGCCATCTCCGGGGCAAAATTGTCGTAGGCCGAAAGCACCGTGTCCTTCGCCTCCGGCCAGGAGATGATGGCGCTGGAGGTTTCCGGAAGCGGCGCGTTGCGGTCCCAGAAATTCATCTGCTCCATGCCGAGCCATTTCGCCTTCATCTTGTAATAGCGGTGCGAAAGGCGGGGATAGGCGTCGCGGACGGCCGCGGCCAGCGCATCGACGACCTCGCGCTCGACGCGATTTGCCAGGTGGCGGCTGTCGGCGATGTCCTCGAAGCCGCGCCAGCGGTCGGCGATCTCCTTATCCTTGGCAAGCGTGTTGGTGATCAGCGTAAAGGTGCGGATATTCGCCTTGAAGGTTTCGGCGAGCGCCATGGCTGCCTTGCGGCGCACTTCCGGATCCTTTTCCTGCAGCTTGTTCAGCGCCACTTCGAGCGGCACTTTCTCGCCATCAATGTCGTAGCGAAGTTCCGCCATGGTTTCGTCGAAGAGGCGGTTGAAGGCTGCGGCCGATGTCATCGACTTCTCGAGGAAGAGCTGTTCCAGCCTGTCGTCGAGCTGGTAGGGCTTGTCCTTCCTGAGGTCGAGCAGCCAAGGGCGATAATGTCCGGCGGCGGGATCATTCGCCATGCAGGCGTCGATCACCGCGTCGTCGATGCGGTTCAGTTCCAGCGCGAAGAACAGGAGATGGCCGGAAAATTCGGTGATCTTGGCCTGTACGTCGCCATAGAGCTTGCCGTTTGTCGGATTGGTGGTGTCGGAGAAATAGGTGAGGCCGGCAAAGGAGCCGAGACGGCCGATGATGTCGTCCAGCGCCTCATATTCCTTCAGCGCCGCGCCGATGCCCTCGGCGCCGGTCTTCGCCGCCGCCTCAGTGAGTGCGCCCTTCCACTTTTCTTCAAAGGCGATCGCGGCCTTGCCGGCCTTTTCCATGTCCGCAACGAAGGCGGTGGAGGTGGCGGAGGGATAAAGATCCTGCAGCTTCCAGACCGGCAGATCGCCGAGCGCCGCATCGGCGGCCCCAGCTGGCGCTGCCGCCGATAGAAGAAGGCCGGCGTGCGGGAGCTTGTTTTTCATGGGCGCAATTCCTCTCCACTTTCATAACAGTCTGCTTGTCTACCGCATCGGCCCGAAAATCGGAATCGATTTTCGGAAAGCACGATGCGTCGATTCAAAGTGTTACAGCGTCCTTTGCGCGTCTGAAAAGACGCGCGGCGCTGTAAGCGTGCTAACGCCCCGCATCAAGGGGTTTTCGGCGCATGAAAGGCCTCGCTTCGGCACGAAAACGACCTGTTGCAATCGTTAAAATGCAATTATTTCTCAAAACTGGATGTTCAAGCCTTGCTGTCAGAGTGCGCTTTATGGTTTCGCATGAAGTGAGGCGACAATGACCGGTTACAATGAGCTCAAGGGAGCAGGGCAAATCCTCGTGGTCGAGGACGACCCCGTGCAGCGCCGCCTGCTCAAGAACGCAATCGAGCGTCACGGCCATGTCGTGCACCAGGCGGAAAATGGCCGCATCGGCCTGGAAATGGTCAAACGCGACAGCGGCCTTTTCAACGTCATCGTGCTCGACTTGATGATGCCGGAGATGACCGGCCTCGAATTCCTCGATGCGCTTCACGAATTCGGCACGCAGATCCCTGTCATCGTGCAGACGGGGCAGGGCGGTATCGAGACGGTGGTGCAGGCGATGCGCGCCGGCGCCTTCGATTTCGTCGTCAAGCCGGTCTCGCCCGAACGCATCGCCACTTCGATCTCGAACGCGATGAAGCTCGACCAGCGCGAGGTGAAGGCGCGGGCCGGACGCCGGTCGCGCTCAGGCTCGGTCGGTTTCGACGACATCGTCTCGGCAAGCCCCGCGATGCTCCGTGTCATCGATCTCGCCCAGCGGGCGGCTCAGTCCAACATTCCCGTCGTGCTCGAAGGCGAATCCGGCGTCGGCAAGGAACTGGTGGCGCGCGCCATCCAGTCCGGCGGCGACCGCTCGAACAAGCCCTTCGTCACGGTCAATTGCGGGGCGATCCCGCATAATCTGGTCGAAAGCATTCTGTTCGGACACGAGAAGGGCGCGTTTACCGGCGCGACCGAGCGTCATATCGGCAAATTCATGGAAGCGGACGGCGGCACCATCTTCCTCGACGAGATCGGCGATCTGCCGCTCGAGGTGCAGGTGAAGCTCCTGCGTGCCGTGCAGCAGGGCGAGATCGAGACCGTCGGTGCACGCACCGCGCACAAGGTCAATGTCCGGCTGATCTCTGCGACCAACAAGGATCTGATCGAGGAGGTCAAGAACGGCCATTTCCGCGAGGATCTCTACTATCGCCTCAACGTCTTCCCGATCACCATTCCGGCGCTGCGCAAGCGCAAGGAAGACATTCCGCATCTGGTGCGCGTCTTTGCCGACCGCTTCTCCAGCGAGCAGAAGAACGGCCGCCGCATGACGGTGAACGCCGGCACGCTGGCTTTGCTGACGGCCTATGACTGGCCGGGCAATATCCGCCAGCTCGAAAACGCGATCTTCCGCGCGGTCGTTCTGGCCGAAGGGCCGGAGCTGACCGAGGCGGATTTCCCGCAGATCGCCGCCCAGCTTCCGGAATATGACGTGGTGGATCACCTGGCACTCGTTGCCGACAATACCGGCCTCGATCCCGACAACGGCTATGGCGAGGACTTCAGGGCGTCGATCTCGGGAGAGGCGCACCACCGCCTGTCCGAGGCCTCGGAAAACGCGATCGCCAGCGTCAATCCTGCCGGAGACGTGCGCAGACTTGCCGATGTCGAGGAGGAGCTCATCCGATTCGCGCTCAAATTCTATCGCGGGCAGATGAGTCAAGTAGCGCGCAAGCTCGGCATCGGCCGATCCACACTTTATCGTAAGCTCAAGGACTACGGCATAGACCCCGACAATCCCCAGAAAGATGCGGCTTAAGCGCTTTTCATTAAGATTAAGGCAACCACGTTTTGTTACTAGTCATAAACCACTTGTTAGTGGCGCGTTCACTATGTAAAGAAAAGGTTGATCATGTGTGGCATTTTTGCCATCGTGTGACCGCATTTGACAGTCATCTGAGACAGTACGGGACATTGTCTGTCTGACGGGGATCGAGTTGCCGAATCTGAATGGGAATTCCAAGCCTTCGCGCTTGAGCTGGCGTTTGTTGTGCGCCGACATTTGCGGAAAGGCAATAAGGACGGTAGCGGCCGCCCTTCTTGCGCTCGCGGTTTCCTCACCGGTATTCGTTGGTACGCCTTCGCAGGCAGCGGGCGACACCCGCAGCCTCAAGCTTTATTTCATTCATACCGGCGAAAAAGCCGTCATCACCTACAAGCGGAACGGCAAGTTCGACCCCAAGGGTCTGGAGCAGCTGAACCGCTTCCTGCGCGACTGGCGCAAGAACCAGCCGACGAAGATGGACCCGCGCCTGTTCGACCTGATCTGGGAAGTCTATCGCCAGAGCGGTTCGAGGGACTACATCAACGTCGTCTGCGGTTTCCGTTCGCCAGGGACCAACGAGATGCTGCGCGGTCGCTCGCGCAAATCCGGCGTCGCCGAAAAGAGCCAGCATATGCTCGGCAAGGCGATGGATTTCTTCATTCCCGACGTCAAACTCGCGACGCTGCGCGCCATCGGCATGAAGATGCAGGTCGGCGGCGTCGGCTTCTATCCGAAATCGGGCTCGCCCTTCGTGCATATGGATGTCGGCGGCGTTCGCGCCTGGCCGCGCATGAGCCGCGACGAACTCGTCAGGCTTTTCCCCAACGGCAACACCATTCATATTCCGGCCGACGGCAAGCCGTTGCCGGGCTACCAGCAGGCGATGGCCGACTATAAGCGCCGCGGCAGCGGCCCGCAGATCCAGATCGCCAGCGCCTCCGAATCGGCACCGAAGCACAAGACGCTGTTTGCCGCGCTCTTTGGCGGCGGGGCGGACGAGCAGGAAGACGAGTCGGACGATTCCACGCCTGTCGCCGTCGCCAAGGCGACACCGCCGAAGGCCGAGCCCGCTCCTGCCGAGCCGCAGCAGACCGAAGTCGCCGATCTGAACGCGCCGGTGCCGCAGGTTCGCCCGGCATTCAGCAACCAGCCGACGGGCAGCGAAGTGGGGAACGCGCTCGTCGCGCCGCCCTCGGGTAATGCCGCACAGCAGGCTCTTGCGGCGGCCCTTCCGGCCGATCAGGCCCAGCCGCAGCAGTTCGCCGATCTCAGCGCCTACAGCATTCCGGTTCCCTCGCTTCTCGGTCAGCGCCGCGCCCCTGGCGACGCCGAGGTTGCATTGGCCGATCCCATGTTGACGGGCGCGAATGCACTGCCGGTTCCGACGCCGATCGAACGCCCTGCGGTCGCCGAGAACCTTCTTGCCGCGGCCGATGCCGATCCGGAAGCAGAGGCCGACGAAGCCGATCAGGACGCGCTGTCTCCTGCCGTTGCCGATGCGCTCGACCAACAGCGAAACGAGGATGCGGAAAGCCAGATCGCGTCGAATGCGCCGCCGCAGACGGTCGAGCAGGCGATCAACGCCGCGATGACGCAAAAGGCGCCTGCCGCCAAGCCGCCGCTCGAACTCGCCGCCTTGGCGCCGATGACCAAGTCGGCAAGCTTTGGCGACGGTTTCGACGAACCGGCTGTCGAAAGCGCCGTGGCGCAGGGGCTTCCTGCCAAGGGTGGTCGCCCGACGCATAAGGAAGCCGCCGCAGCGGATGCCAGCCGCACGACGGTGCGCACCGAGCCAAAGCTGACGGAAAAGATGATCTCGCAGTGGGCGCTCACCAATGCCCGCCTGGAAATGGCCTCCAAGCAGGTCAAGGCGCCGCGGTTCGTCAGCCAGACGATGCGCGCCCAGCCGACCGCCGTCTATGCCGAGGGCTTCAACGTCAAGACCGCTTCGGTCGACCCGGCCCGCTTCAGCGGCACGGCTGTGAACTTCATGGAAGTGCGCAAGTTCAACACGAACTGAGCCTGCTGATCATCGAAGTATCGAAAGCTGCCGAGGCGACCCCCGCAGGCACTGGCTAATTGTGAAATCCATGGACATTGGCGCCCGGCCCCGCTCGGGCAGGCAAGTTGCAGCCGTTGGCCTTGTCGAAAATATCTTCCTGAAGCATTTTGATCGCTCAATCCTCTTGGGATCGAAGGGAGAGAATGTCGTGACAGAGCGTGTTTTGCCTGCCGCATCTGTGATCAGACGTGCGCGCCAATCTGATGCCGAAGCCTTGTCCGGCTTCGCAGCGCGGCTATTCCGCGACACGTATAGCAGCGACACAGCAGCGTCCGATCTTGAATCCTATATCGACAAGAATTTCAGCACGGAACGCCAGGAGGCCGAGATCTTTGATCCCTCAGCCGCCGTTTTTGTCGCGATGGTCGATGATCTGATCATTGGATATGCGCATGTCGTCGTGCGCTCAGCCGATGGACGCTCTGCTCTTCTCAATCGAATTTACGTCGACGCCGAGTGGAGAGGAAGCGGATTGGCCAGCCGTCTTCTCGACGTTGTTATCAACGAGTTCGAGCAGCGCGGCGTTACGCACCTGGAATTGACGGTGTTCGAACGGAATAGCCGAGCTGTGGCGTTCTACAAGCGGGTCGGATTTGCTGTGATAGGCAACACGACATTTATGGTCGGCGAGGACCCGCAGACTGACGTCGTGATGCAATTGGACTTGATCGGGCGACTCAATGGCCGATCGGCCTGAGAAAGAAAAGCCGCCGGAGAGCAGCTCGGCGGCTTGTCGATATCGGCGATGTCGGAAGGATCAGCCTTCCGGCGGCGACTCGATCATGCCGAGCGCGTGCAGGTAGGTGTCGAGGATTGCTTCCTCTTCCATGCGTTCCTGCTCGTCCTTCTTGCGCGGCGCCACGACCTTCTTCAGGATCTTGGTATCGAAGCCCATTCCCTTGGCCTCGCCAGAGACGTCCTTGATGTCGTCGTTTCAACTATTCACCTTTTACCTTCGCACTCTTCTCCGAGCGTGTAATTGATTCAGATCATGTTCGGAACCGCTTGCCTTCGAGCTCGTTTCCCCGGATCGGGATGGAGGTTTGAATGCCGCCGCTGATCTCTTTCATGCTCACTCGTCTCGCCATCGGATTCGCGATAGGCGGCATCGCGGGCGCCATTGTCTGGATCAATGGCCTCTCGGAAATGTTTCCCTCGAACGTTTCGGAGCGATGGCTGGCGCAGGGCCTGTTCATCTACCTTTTCGCGAGCACGATCGGCGGGGGCTACCTGGCGACGGCTCTTTTCCAGAATGACGATTGAAAGCTTACGCGTGGTTGACCTGCATCAAAGACGTCCGTCCGTCGAGGGAGCGATGATCGGCTACCTCGGGCGAGTCCCCTATGACCATGGCAAGTCCGAGCGCTGGCCCGCCCTGACAGGAGAGGACGGGCAACCCATTTCCACGCAACGACGGCTCAAATCGACTAAGGAGTTGTCGTGCATCCACGAGGTTCACACCGGGCTGCAGTTTCACCGATAAATACCGAAAGGACAATTTCAGTGCTCAATCTGGAACCGGATGAAGCTGTTCTAGTTGGCCGAATTCATGAAGAAATCGCGACGGAACCGTGGTTTAAACGAACCGCCGTAACGGAATGGGAGCTGTTGAAGCTCATCCTCGCCAACAGAAGACGTTGCGACGACGGTTCGCTTCGAGGCCTCTGCAAGCAGCAGGCCCGCGGACGCTTTCAATGCAGGTAGCAACAGCCTCTACACCGCTTTGCCTGAGTCCCAAACGAGACGTGGCGAAAAGACTTGTGCTTTCGGCGTCGCCGCTTTGGCTGGGTGTCGGTGCAACATAACCGACTCCGCATGCCGCCAACCCCGGACCCAGTTCAAGACATCGTTCGCCGTAACCAGAAAGATGTCCCGGTTGCCGTCGATGATCCTGGAGCGGGCGACTGCGATTTCGCAGAAGATGGCTGCGTATTGAATGAGCCTGGTCTCCGTGGCCCTCGGGGGTGACGCGACTGTCAAAAGCGCCCGCCGTGAGACGATTACCATACCCGCTCGCCCCTCACGACGGAATTCAATTCTTCCCGACCGCTCGCGTTCGTCAAGAGCAGCATGAACGACCACTGGCATCATCTCGTGTCTCCTTACCTTTGACGCGGGTGTCAGCGCTATTTGCCCGCCTGAGGTCACAAAGCTCATTGACTTGCGTCAACGTCCGGCGTCACTTCATGGCGGATCTGCCTTCCATGCGGCGAATCGTCGCATTTAGGCGAGGTTGCAACGCCTAGAGCTTGTCCTGCTGGTCCAGTTCGCCATCGGTCCGCTGGTCGTCGCGGAGGTCTCTCTTAAAGGCTCTGATACCTTGGGCGACGTCGCCCATCAATTCAGGGACTTTTCCTCGTCCGAAAAAGATCAGGATTATGACAAGTACGATGGCCCAGTGCCACGCGCTAAAACTTCCCATGGACGTCTCCTGTCATTGGACGCCGATAGACTATCCGAAGCTGATGCACTCTCGTTTGTTGCAGATCAATCGGCTGCGCGATCACGATGAAGATATCCGCGGCAAAGGCGAGATGGGTCCGCTTCTTTGCCCGTCGGTCGGAAGAGGCGGGCCATGGCGTCTGCGCCAGACCCGCACATCTTCGGCGGTGACGTCGATCCGTCCGCAGGAAGCGACGCGGTGAAACTTTTCCAATGCGATCGTCTTGAAGAATTCGACGTGTTGAGCGAAGCGTTCCTCGGTGGCCCGAGGAGGCGATGCGACGTTTAGGATGGCCCGTCGGGTTACCTTGACGACAATTCCGCACGATGCTTTCTGACCGATCTGCAAGAAAAGGCTCCCGGTCATGCTTCGCCCGTCGAACTCGATGGACGACCGCGGCTTCATGACCGGCGGTCCCGCTTGAACCAAGCGCCTCTCGGGCGGCTACCGGGCGCTGCCGCGGCATAAGTTGCGACGCGGAAGGACGTTCGCGCGTCCAGGAGATAGGCTTCCAAGGTTGCCTGAGCTTCACCTCCGAGCAAGACGCCCGAACTAACCAGTTCGAGAATATCTAGATGGAGGTTTTGGTGGCATGAATACGTCATCGTCCCGCCCCCGCGACCGCGACGGGACTTTCATCCGGCCGTCGACGGAGGTCGCGTCTGTTGAAGGTGAAGGCGCGAAGAAGTTGAGAGCCCAGATGTGCCTGCTCGGCGAGATCGTCGAAGATCATCGCCGCCTCCTCCAGTTCCCCGATGTCCGTCGCAGGTCCGAGCTGATCCAACTCGCGAAGAAGTTCCAGCAGCGTCCCCGCTTTCGATCTTTGCCGAACCGCCGACGCGAAAAGCTCCCGGACGACCGCCGCGCGTTCCGCCGGCCCGAGGTTGGTCAGGACCTCGCCCACGACGGTCGAGTAGCCGCAACCCACCTCCGGCTGCCTCGCGAACGCCTTGATCTGGCGGAGAGCTGACACGGCTCTGTCTTTGCTGCACGGCGATTGCTTCAGTCTCGTCATCGCGTATGTCCTTGAGAGTTTTTGAGCCTCGATACCCACTCCGCACCGGCCACGGCGTAGTGGAAGCCGTTGGAAAGCGGCGCGGCCGGATAGACGTTCCGCAAACAGGCGGCTGCCTCGTCCGGCTCGATCTTTCCTCGAGAGAGATCGACAAAAAGCCGGGCCACGAGCGCCATGTCGCAGTTCTGTGGAGAAAGCCTCAAAGACGAGACTCCGAGTGAAAGCATTTCGTTCGGCCCTTCGAGAAGGGCCTGGCAGGCATGCGAAACCGTCTGAACGCCATTCAACGCCAGGAACGGCTGTCCGGAGAGCGTGTTGACGGGTAGGCCATCGGGATCGTTCTGGCAGACGAACTGGCAGTTGTCTTTCGTCTTGCCTTTCGAACGGGCGTGAGCGCATCTCGCCGAGATGGCAAGCGGGATCCGGCCGAAGGCGAAAAGCTCGAACTCCGGACCGGGACACGACTTCGTAATCTCCATCACCGACGCCGCCGGGATTTCAGGCGGCAGGCAGATATTCGTCGCTCCGTTGCGTGCGAGAAGCCTTGCCGTAGCGCCGTTGTAGACGTTGACGAAAGGACCGATCGCGTGCGGGCGACCTTTCAGGAGCTGGAGGGCCGAAAGATCGTTCGCCTCGACGAGGTGGGCGTCCTCTTCGGCCACCGTCCTCTGGTACTTCGATTCCCGGTCGAGCGTGACGAGGGCGAGCGTCGAGAACCTTACTATCTTGCCGGCGTTTTCCAGCCGATCGACGACCGCGGCCATTTCGCCTTCCATGAAGTGGAGCCTCTTGGAGCAGACCGTCTCTCCAAGAACGACGACGTCGATGGGCGCCTCGTCGGCGATCCTGTAATAGAAGTCGCGCCACTTTTCAGTCGGCCAAAGGTAGAGGAGCGGCCCAAGGGTGAGGCTGAGGGGATTCATCGCGTCCTATCTCCACCGCTTCACGTACGCGCCTTGCGTCGTCTGCTGGCCCTCGCTCAGTGCCTTAAGGCGAGCCATCAGGCGGGCGCGGTCGGCCGGGGCCGCGTTCAAGGTGGCGCGCAGCGTAGATACGACTTGGGAAATGTAAGCCTTGCCACGCTGCCGACCTTCGACCTTCAGCGCCTTCACTCCTGCATCCCTGAGTTCGTCGAGCTGGTCCATCACGTCGAGGGAGACGGGATCTTCGAAGGCGTAGGTCCTGCTGTCGCCGATCTCGAATCGCCCCTTGCAAAGCGTCGGATATCCCGTCGCCTCTCCTGCCTCGAAGCGGTTGATCGTGAAGCCGCCCAGGTCCGAAACCATGTCGTTTCCAGACTGGTGATAGCGCACGTGGCTGGCCGGGGAGCAGACGCCGTTCATGTTTGGCGACTTGCCCGTTGCATACGAGGAAAGCGAGCAACGGCCTTCCGCCATTACGCAAAGCCCGCCGAACACGAAGACTTCGAGCTCGCATGCGACGCGTCGGGCGATCTTGGCGATGTCCTGGATCGTCAACGTCCTTGGCAGGACCACGCGCGCCGCTCCGAAACTTTCCACAAGGAAGGCCAGCGCATCCGGATTCGAGGCCGAGGCCTGGACGGAGACGTGCAGCCGCTGCCCCGGATGATGTTCGGCCACATGCGCCATGAGGCCGAAGTCGGCGACGATCAGGGCGTCGGCGCCCGCTTCCGTCGCTTCGCCGGCTCGTCGATACCAGAGGTCCTCCTTCCCGGCGGTCATGAACGTGTTCAGGGCCACGAAAGTCTTCACTTTGCGGGCGCGAGCGTATGCGATGGCCTCGCGAAGCTCGAGGACGTCGAAGTTCAGACCGGGAAAGTTGCGGGCGTTCGTCTCATCGCGGAAGCCGCAGTAGACGGCGTCGGCGCCGGCGTCGACGGCTTCCCGGAACGAGGCCGGGGTTCCTGCGGGGCAGATTAGTTCCATCGCACGCCCTGCGTCTTGAGGGCTTCGCGTCGAGCTGCGTCCATGACCTTTGCAGTCAAGCCGCCCATTGGTCCGGCGAGTTTGCTCATCGATCGGACGAGATCGATCTCGTTGTCGTCGAGCGCGTTTCGCAGAGCGAGCACTGCTTCCATGTCTCCGGTCACGACAAGCCTACGCGCGAAGAAGAGAGCGTCTCCGTCCACCCGGCCCTCGGCGAGCGCCAGCATCAGCACCAGCGGTCCGGTGATGGTGGCGTCCGCCTCGGGCAGCTTGCCACGTCTGGCCGTCCACACAGAGCGCTCCGTGGGCCGAACTGAAAACCAAAATGGAAAATCCGTCGGAACGAACGCGAAACGCGTGGTCCGATGTTCACCCAGGCGGTCGAACAGTTTCGGGTGAGTTCGTAGGACTTGCTGTAGAAGCAGGTCGGCGATCCGCGCCGCGATCGGCAACGGGACCAACCTTGCAGTCGCCATCAGGTGGGCTGGAGCGAGCATTGGGGCCTCTTCGGTTTGACGGGGCACTTTAGTTTCGTTCGCCGAGTCGCTGTTTGATCTTCGACAAAGACCGGACCGTTTCGCGATGCGATTGCTGACGGATGTTGAAAGACTTTCGAAACGTTCAAAGGCATGTCGACCTGCAGGGATTCCTTCTCGACCTGGAGAGGCGGGGATTGTTGCTTGCCGTGGAGGAGCCGGTCTCCCTTGTGCATGAAGTGACGGCTCTCCACCAAAAGGTGCTGCACGAGGCGGGGCCTGCCCTGCTGTTCAAGCGACCGGTCGACGCCTCCGGGAGAACGTCGGACGTGCCGGTTGTCGCCAATCTTTTTGGGACGCGGGAACGGATCGAACTGGGCTTCGGTCTCTGTGCCGGCGGCCTTCCTCGTCTCGCGGACGAGCTGGCGGAGCTGCAGCGGCCGAGCCCGCCGAAATCCCTTGTCGACGCCTGGAGCAAGATACCGCTTCTAAAGGCCGCGTCGGCCATGCGTCCTCGCTATTCCGGAAAGGCGCCGTGTCAGGAGGTGGTCGTCAAGGAAGACGCAATCGATCTGGGCCGGCTGCCGATCCAATGGTGCTGGCCGGGCGAACCCGCGCCGCTCGTCACATGGCCGTTGGTCATCACCTGCAGCCCCGACGACCCGGAGGACGTCAACGTGGGCGTCTACCGTATGCAGGTCCGCAACAGGAGCTCTTTGATCGTCCGCTGGCTTGCCCATCGGGGCGGCGCGAAACATTTCCGGCAGTGGCAACGGAAGGGATTGGACATGCCGGTGGCGGTCGTCATCGGCGCCGATCCGGCGACGATCCTATCGGCGGTCATTCCACTGCCCGAAGGAATGAGCGAGTTGAATTTCGCCGGCCTTCTGAGGGGATCGCGTACCCAGATTACGAAGTGTCGCACCGTGCCGCTGTCCGTCCCCGCGCACGCGGAGATCGTCCTCGAAGGATTCGTGTCCAAGGACGAGACGGCGCCGGAGGGGCCGTATGGCGACCACACCGGCTATTACAACTGCGTGGATTCCTTCCCCGTCCTCCATCTGAGCGCAATCACCAGCCGGCGGTCTCCGGTCTATCTGACCACCTATACCGGCCGTCCACCGGACGAGCCTTCCGTACTCGGCGAAGCGATGAACGAACTGTTCGTCCCCATAGCGAAACGCCAGTTCCCGGAGATAACGGACATCTGGCTGCCGCCGCAGGCCTGCTCCTACCGTGCCGCCGTTGTCGCCATCGACAAGAGTTACCCCGGCCAGGCTCGCCGCGTGATGATGGGGTTGTGGTCGATGCTCCCGCAGTTCAACTACACGAAACTCGTCATAGTCGTCGATGCCAACGTTCCGGTCCGCCGATGGGATGACGTGCTTTGGGCGATCTCGACACGTTTCGACGCCGCGCGCGATCTCGTCGTTCTTGAGAACACACCGATCGACTACCTCGATTTCGCATCTCAGAAAGCTGGACTGGGCACGAAGATGGGAATGGACGCCACCAACAAGATCGGCGTCGAGACTGAGCGGGAATGGGGAAGGGAACTTCGCATGCCGGAAGAGTTGACAAAACGCGCGGGCGAAATCTGGGAAAGGATCGGACGTGGACTCGCACGTTGATCGTCACGACGTGGTCGTAGGAGTGAGCGGCGCATCGGGCGCGGCGCTTGGCGTCGCTGTTCTGGAACGATTGACGGCCCTGGGTGTCAGAGTGCATCTCGTCGTCACAGCCGGCGGCCGGCGCACCCTGGCGCACGAACTCGGCCCCGAGGCTCACGGCAGGATGCTTCTCAAGGCGCATCGATGCTACGACCACAAGGACGTCGGCGCGGCGATCGCAAGCGGCTCCTTTCCGGTCTCCGGCATGATCGTCGCGCCTTGCTCGATGAAGACGCTTGCCGCAGTCGCGACGGGCTTGTCGGAAAACCTTCTGACACGTGCCGCCGACGTCCAACTCAAGGAGCGTCGGCGACTGGTCCTGCTGACGCGTGAAACGCCCCTTCATCTCGGTCACCTCCGCAACATGACGTCCGTTACCGAAATGGGGGCCATCGTCATGCCGCCGGTGCCTGCCTTCTACAACCTGCCCCAGTCTCTCCAGGAGGTCGTCGACCATCTGGCCGGCCGGGCCATCGACCTCCTCGGCCTTAATATGCCACATCAGTCGCGACCATGGACGGGAGAGGCCTCTTTCGTTCAGCCGAGGACGGCGATCGGGTCCGCTCCGAAGAGCGTCGCATGACCGCCTCCCAGGAGGAGCCAGCATGAAATTCCGGCGGTAAGTGCGGCGGCGAGAATCATGGGCGGGTCCAGTCTTGGACGCCGCCGCGAGAAAAGACGCGCGAGTGGAACAATCGAGGTCCCTTCCGACAAAGCCCGCCACCGAGCGCCAAGGCGTCGGCGCGCGCGTTTCTCAGCCATGGGAATGGCCGCGAGAGCGAAGAGCGCGAATCCTCCGAACAGCAGGAGCGACCGGAGGTCCCCGTTCGCGACGATATGTCCGGACGCCCAGATGGCGAAGCCCCAGAGTACCGGATGTCTCGTCACCTGCACCACGGCCCCGCTCCTTTCTGAGGACCTCAATGCGACCGAAAGCGGGTTTTCACTAAACAGGCCGGCTAGTACCAGGAAGCCGCCCAGCGGAGCGAGGACGAAAGCTGCCGCCGCGTGCCATGGCCGCAGATCCCAAAGCGGAACGTAATCGAGAGACAATGCGGCTGAAAACAGCCAGACGAGCGCCGCGGTCGATACAACCGAGTAGCTGATCAGATAGACAGGTTTGCCGAGTTGGGAAACGATGCCCGCCCGTATCGCTGGGATCGCGGGGATGGAATGGAGAAGTAGGAACACTGCGAATCCAGCAATGAACGAAATCATGAGGCCCTCCTGGAGACCCTCTATCCATAGTAGATCCGCCTTCCGCTAAATTTGATCGCCGTCAATCATAACCTGCAACACCTTGTCCGGCTTAAATCCTTAACAATCCGAAGACACGCTGGATCGAACCGGCTCGACAATAAGATCTGCGTGCGTCTTTGCGCCAGCGCAAAGAGCGTGGTCTTTCGCCGACTTAAAGATGACGGCATTAGTCATCTTTGAAGGCCTGTGATCATGCTCCGAATTCGTTCCATTTGCTTCGCTCCCGTTGCCTTGGCCGCGATGCCGCTAGTCCTCAATGCCGCTGAATTTCCCATTGGCGCACCTCAGGTTGCCGGCGGGATGGAAGTGGCCGCGGTGTACCTGCAGCCGATCGAGATGGATCCTCCCGGAATGATGCGGCCCGCCGCGGAGTCCGACGTCCATCTGGAAGCGGACATTCACGCCACCGGCGACAACGCGAATGGATTTGCGGAGGGCGACTGGGTTCCCAATCTTCACGTCGAATATAAGGTGAAGAACCTGGACAACGGTGCGGAAGCGGCCGGCGCTCTCGAGGCGATGGTGGCCAGCGACGGCCCGCACTACGGAGACAACGTCAAACTTTCGGGTCCGGGTCGCTACGCGGTCGAGCTGACCGTTCATCCGGGAGGGCACGGCATGATGTCGTTCGGTCGGCACGTCGACAAGGAAACTGGCGTCGCCGAGTGGCCTGAGGCATTCAGCCTAGAGTACCAATTCGTGTTCGCGGGGGTCGGAAAGAAGGGCGGCTACTGATGGGGGCGATTAGACCTTCGACCGTCCTGACGCTGGCGCTGACGGCAGTTCTTGTCGGGCCGCCTCCTGCGACCGCGGAGAACGAGGACCCTGTCTTCGACGTTCACTTCAGCAACGGTGTGATTTCGCCCACGGTTATCGAGGTTCCCGCGAACAAGCGCTTCAAGCTGGAACTTCATAACGACGGTTCCACTCCGATCGAGTTCGAGAGCATCCCGCTCCGCAAGGAAAAAGTGCTCGCGCCGGGAGCTTCGAGCTTTCTCGTCTTCAGGTCGTTACAGGTCGGCGAGTACGCCTTCTTCGACGACTTTCACCTCGACATGCCACCAGCCAAACTGATTGCGCGATGACAGCGGACCTCCTCCTCCAATCCTTCAGGATCGTTTCCGTCGTGTGGAGGGAATCCTTCGAGGCCCTGCTGATCATCGGAATACTTCTCGCGTGGACGGTACACGAGGGGGCGGCCGTCCGGCGCCGAGCAGCGAGGTCGATCGCCGGCGGCGCGGCGGTCGGACTGATCGCCGCCGTCGGACTGGCCTTCCTCATGACCAGCGCCGCCGATGTCCTCGATGGCGACGGCCAAGACGTCCTTCAACTCGTACTCGCCGCGTTCGCGTCCATCCTCATGCTCCGCATGGTGTTCTGGATGCAGGGAACCATGCGCAGCCAGTCCAGGGACCTGAAGTCGCAGGCCGCCGGCCTTGGGGAAGCCCGGAACTGGGCCTCGCTCGGTCTGCTTTCCACACTTGCCGTGGCGAGAGAAGGCGCCGAGACGGTCGTCTTCCTGTACGGAATGCTCTCCGGCTCGGATGAGAGCGCATCGCTCGTGGCCGGTTCCGGCGCGCTCGGGCTCGCGACGGCGTGTCTGACCTTCCTGGCCCTTAAATCCGGCGCGTCGGCGTTCTCCAAAAGAGCACTATCGATGACGAGCCAGGTGCTGATCCTGATCCTCGGAAGTGGCCTGATGATGACTGCGGTCGACAGAGCGATCTCGCTTGGGATCGTGTCGACGCTGACGTCGCCGCTTTGGGACACGAGCTGGATATTGGACGACGCGGCGGGGGCCGGCGCCTTCTTCTCAGGACTGGCAGGCTATCGCTCGAGACCCGAGCTTCTCCCGCTCCTCGCTCTGGGCTTCTACTGGATGACGGCGTCGCTGGCCTACGCACCGGCGGTTGGGGACAAGGCTCACGCATGAACGCTGTCCGGACAGTCACGCGCAGTTTTGCCGGTGGTCTCGGCGACGTCCTTTTCGCGCATCAGGGCCTTATCCGCCGAGCGCAGTGGGTCATAATAACGGCTTACCTGTCGCTCCTCGTCATTCCGCTGCTGCTTCCGCTACCGGGCAGCAGCGACTACATGTGGAATAATCTGTCGCGGTTCGTACAGTTCGTATTCTGGGGCGTCTGGTGGCCCTTCGTGATCCTGGGGACGGCGCTGGTCGGCAGATTTTGGTGCGGGCTCCTTTGCCCCGAAGGCGCGCTCTCGGAGATTGCGAGCGAGCGAGGTGCAGGTCGGGCCATTCCGAGCTGGATGAAATGGTCCGGCTGGCCTGTCGTCGCATTCGTTACGACCACCATCTATGGGCAGCTTACGAGCGTCTACCAGTACCCCAAGCCTGCCGCACTGCTGCTCGGAGGATCGACGCTCGCGGCGATGGTCGTCGGAGCCCGGTATGGCAAGGCGAAGCGCGTATGGTGCAGGTTCCTGTGCCCGGTGAGCGGAGTCTTCGGGGTCGTTTCGAAAATCGCGCCGCTGCATTTCCGAGTGTACCCCGAGGTTTGGAAACGTTCGGCCGCAGTGGGCGGCTCAGGCGTGAATTGCGCACCGCTCGTTCCGATCAAGACGATGCAGGGAAGTTCGGCCTGTCATATGTGCGGCCGCTGCAGCGGGCATCGTGGCGCGATACGGCTCGCCTGGCGCAAGCCGTCGTCGGATATCGTATCCGGTTCAGGGCGGATGGCGACCCGTTGGGACACGATCCTGATCGTCCCGGTGCTTCTGGGTCTGGTGCCGACGGCGCTTCATTGGACGGCTAGCGGCGTGTTCCAGTCTATCCGGCAATGGCTTGTCGAACTCTGCGTCGACATGAGCTGGTCCTGGCCGCTCTCTCTGCGAATTCCCTGGTGGCTTCTCACCAACTACCCATCGGTCTACGACGTCATGAACGTCGTAGACGCGGTCTCTTTTCTAGTGCTCGTGTGCTTGGGTGCGCTCGCCGCCTCGGTCGCGTTCGTGCTGCCTCTCGCCGCCGCCGCTGCGATCCTTCGTCGTCCGAGGCGGATCGTCCATCATCTGGCGCAGGCTTTCATTCCGCTCGCCAGCGCGTCGCTTTTCTGCGGCCTCCTTGCGCTGACCACGAGCCAGCTAGGCTCGGATGGCATAGTTCTTCCCGGAGTCGATGCGAGCCGCGGAGCAGCAGTCGTACTTTGCGGCGTATGGTCGTCGGCGCTGTTTTTCAGGATTGGGGGCGTCTATAGCAAAGGAATCGCCCGCCGCATCCTCGCTACGATTCCGGCGGTCATAGCGACCGCCTTGTTCTGCGCGGCCTGGCTGGCTTCGTTCTTGTAGAAGACCATTCCACGATCAACAGCTGCACTTGCGGGCGGTCGCCAATTGGCGCGGCGACGACGGGAGGGGTCGAGACGCACTGCGGCCTCCGTCGCCGGATTTTTTGATCTCGACGAATGGTCTTGATTTCTTTTGTATTGACACGATTCTTTGTTGAGGTTCTTCAAGAGAGGTCACGCCGACGGACGGGTGACGATGAATGCGACACAGGCGCTGAGGATCACAGCGACGACTGCGAGTGGCAAGGGGCCGGGATCAAGCCAGACGAGCAGCAGGAAGCTGGCCGCGATGGTCAGCGCCGCCATAGCCTTCGCCCTTGATCTGATTGCCCCGCGCTCGCGCCATGCCCTTACCGAAGCGCCGAGCCATGGATGATCCAGAAGCCAGGACTCGAACCTTGGCGAGGTGCGGGCGAATATCCCCGCCGACAGCAGCAGAAATGGCGTCGTCGGAAGCAGAGGCAGGAAAATGCCGACGATTGCAGCGGCGACCGAGGCCCAGGCGATCGTCATCATCAGGGTACGCATCTTCATCTCCAAGATTTTCAACGACTATAGACTTGGAGAGCGTTCGGTTCTTTGACATCCCTCAAAGACGGATTTGCGCAGACGTCTAACATGCTCTCCATCAACTGCACGACATGGAGAGTGCGATGCTGCCGAGGTTCGTTACCGCGTTTCTGAAATCATCCGGCGAGGCGGGCGTCGTGGTGATGGAACATGAAGGCGCCCATCGTGTGATTGTAGTCGATCGCGCCGCGCTCCACGAGATGGCCAGCCCGCCTCGGGCCGACGAGACCCGGCTTCAGCAGAGCCTCGGCGCGATCTGCGAAATAGCAACGTCGAAAATCCTGAGCGGCGAAGGTTCCCCCCACTCCCGGTTAAGCGTCTCCGCCAGCGACGTCACCGCGTGGAAGCTGGAACGGTCGCGGTTGCACTAGGGCTTGATGAAGCGCCGCCTCGCGGCCACGAAAAACCAAAGAACGATCTGCATCAAAGGACTGCGTTGATGAGATTAGTGATGTTCGGACTGGCTGGCGCGGGCAAGGAAAAACAGGCCGGCCGAGGCGGCTTGCAATACCGCATCTCAACGGACGATCTACAGAGCGCAGCGTCACACGAGAGCCCGGCGTCGCCACCACGAAAGCGCAGATACAGAAGGGCGCGCTGACTTCGGATGAAGTCGATCCCGGGCTGCTTGTCGAGCGGCTCGATCAGGAAGTAGTGTCGGCAGTGAAGGCGGCCGTCGACAAGGCTGGTCTGCTCCAAAGAACACGTTTCTGACGCCCGAAGAGGCGGTGCTCGCCAGATTTTTCGAGACTGCGCGTGCGACGGCGGACGCCGCGTGAAGGAGTTGACGTCGCTCCTCTGCGGCGGATACGCCGGCGGTCACGCTGACCACGCTCGAAAACAGCGTCGCCCTAGCGGCCCGGCGGGACGCACGTGTGCCGCCGGGTTCATCCCTTCAGTGAGCCATGAATATTGGCATGCTGCTTTGCTCGATCATGTTGCGCGTCACGCCTCCGAAGAGCGTCTGCTGCCAGCGAGGGTGATTGTACGCACCCATGACGATCAGATCGGCATTCACGTCCGTCGCATGCTGCCTCAGGATCTCGTCGGCCGTGTTTCCGCCGCTGGCCACGCGATCCACCTGAACCTTGACCCCGTGACGGGAGAGGAAGCTCGCGATGTCGGCGCCTGGCTCCTCTCCATTCACCCGCTCTCGTGAGACCGGGTCGATCATCGTCACGTAGACGCAGTCGGCCGTCTTCAGCAGGTCGAGGGCTTGCCTTGCGGCACGCGACGCCTCGTCGCTCGAATCCCATGCCAGTACGATCGATTTGGAAGTGGAAGAGAGCGGCCGCCGTCCGCGGTTGATGATGACCGGCGTCGGCGTCTGGAACAGAGCGCCATTCATGACCCGTTTCTGGAGTTCCTCATCCTTGCACGCTTGGCGGCCGACGAGAACGACGTCGGCATAGAGCGCCCGTTCTGCAACGTCCTCCTGCGCAAAAGCATATTCCGTATAGACGTCCTGCACGTCGTAGGACAGGTCGGTGCGCGACAGGTATGCCTTGATCTCTTCGGCTTTTTTGACGAGTTCCTCGATTTCGCGCTGGCGTTCTTCCAGCCAGACGGTCGAGAGGGAGTTGTATTCTCCCATCATTGGCGACGCTCCCATGCAGATCACGACCGCGCTGAGATGTGCTCCTGAGGCTCCGCAAAACTCTGCGGCGGCCTTCAGGTCTTCGTCGAAATATTTGGAACTCAGGATGCTCAATACCGTGCGAATGGACATTTCGATCACCTCTCTTGTTGAATAGCGTAAGGATATCGACGCCCGTGACGAAGTCTTTGATCTTCATCAAGCAACACGGGGTGAACGACCGCGCCGTCGCCGGCAGACGAGCTTGTCGGCCTCGGTCACGAAAACGAGGGAGCTCGCCACAAGCATGCTGAGGGCCCATTCGAGAGGCGTGATGGGCGAAAGGCCGAGCGTTCCGCTGAGCCACGGCACGTACATCGCCGAGATGTGGATCGTCTGGGCGGCGAGCACGCTGAGGAGTAGGAACCGGTTTCGGAGGATGTCGACGGAGAATATCGATCTTTTCTCGGAGGAGCTTGCCAGCGTCTGGACGTTCTCGAACATCACGAAGATCAGAAGCGTTATGTTGCGGGCTTCGGGAACGCCATACCCGTGCGCGAGCATCCACTGAAAGGCCAGGAAGGCACCCGCGCCGATGACAAGCGTCGATTGAACGACGCGACGGATCATCAGCCGGTCGAGGAGAGGCTCGAGCGGAGAACGTGGCGGCCCCGCCAGCTCGTCTCCTTCCGGCCTTCCCCCTGCAAGGGCGACGTCCTGGATGCCGTTTGTCACGAGATTGAGCCATAAGAGCTGAACAGGGAGGAGCGGCATGGGTAGGCCGAATGGCAGCGCGAGCATGAAGAGCAGGACCTCGGCGGCGCCCGTTGCCACCGACATCAGCACTACCTTGCGGATGTTGCGATAGGCTGCCCGGCCTTCTGCGATCCCCGCGACGATGGATGCAAAGTTGTCGTCCGTGATGACGAGATCGGCGCTTTCCTTCGCCACCTCGGTTCCTCTGAGCCCCATTGCGACCCCGACATGCGCCTTCTTCAACGCCGGACCGTCGTTCACGCCGTCTCCGGTGACGGCGACGATGTGGCCATTGCGGATCAGGGATGCGACGATCGCCGATTTCTGCGCCGGCTGCACGCGGGCGTAGATGCGGGCCTCTCTCGTAATCTCGTCCAGCCGTTGGTCGCCCGCTCGCGCAGCTTCATCGATGTCGTGGCCCGAAACGACCTGGCTGGCAAGAAAGCCCAGGCCGGCATCTCTGGCAATCGCGGCAGCAGTCCGCGGGTCGTCCCCGGTCACCATCACTACGTCCACGCCGGCCGCGCGGCAGTCTTTCATAGCCTGCAGCACTTCCGGTCGAACCGGGTCCTGCAGTCCGGCCAGCCCCAGGAACACGAGATCGACAAGGTGACCGTGTCCGAGGCTTCCGGCGAGCGTCGCGCCGACTTCCCCTTCGGCGAACGCGAGCACCCTGAGCCCCCGAGCGGCCATTTCTTCCTTCTGCGCCAAAAGCGAAGCGCGGTCGATCTCGACAGCGCTGCCCGCGACGTCCATCCGATCCGCCATCTCGATGAGCACCTCCGACGCCCCCTTGACGAAGACATGGATCCGATCGCTGCCGTGGTGGAAGGATGCAGCGTATTTGTGCTCGGGCTCGTAGGCGATTCTTGCCGCCAGCGGGTATCGGTCGTTCAGCTCTTCCTGTCCCAGCCCCGCCTTTCGCCCTGCTGCAAGAAGCGCCACGTCGACCGTATCGCCGGCAGCGAGCCAGAGATCGTCCCGGCGAACGAGGCTTCCTTCGTTTGCAAGCAGTGCGGCGCGTAGCAGCCTGCGCGCCCTCTCGCGGACCAGGTCGTCGTCCAGACCGCTC
The DNA here is from genome assembly GCF_012276115.1 of Rhizobium leguminosarum bv. viciae. Taxonomy (GTDB): domain Bacteria; phylum Pseudomonadota; class Alphaproteobacteria; order Rhizobiales; family Rhizobiaceae; genus Rhizobium; species Rhizobium leguminosarum_T. The sequence continues at coordinate 227,002 of NZ_WIEU01000010.1, forward strand.
GCCCTGGCCTCGCACCTGTCGAGATCGGCATGCGCGTCGAGGGCGATGTCCGTGCCGTCCGGCAGGCGAATTTCGGTCACCGTCTGCACGTTGCTGGTCAATGTCCCCGTCTTGTCCGTGGCGATCATCGTTGTCGAACCTAGAGCCTCCACGGCCGGCATGCTTCGGACGATGACGTTGCGGGTGGCCATCCGCCGCATGCTGACGGCAAGCGCGATGGAGATGGCGATCGGAAGCCCTTCAGGAACAGCGCTCACCGCCAGACCTACGGACATCATGACCAGATCGTGCAGAGGGAGGCCCCGCATGAAGCCCGCGACGACCAGCACCAATGCTGCCAATCCTACGAAAAGAGCGAGCGCGTTCGTGAACTTCGCCAGCCGGGCGACAAGCGGGGGCTGCGACGAACTAGCTCTTCCCAACTCGGCGGCGATGCCGCCAAGCATGGTCGCGGTACCCGTAGCGGTCACGACGCCTTTGGCTCGCCCGCGCGTCACCAGGGAACCCGCGAGCAGCAGCATGGAACTGCGGGTTTCATCCGGCGATCCTTCGACGGTGCGCCCTTTGGCGACCGGTTTCGACTCGCCGGTCAGAAGCGACTCGTCGCACCGGAGGTCGCTTGCATCGACAAGCGTCAGATCGGCAGGGATTCTGTCGCCGGATTCCAGAAGAACGAGATCGCCGACGACCAGCCTCTTGGCCTCGATCCGGCAAGCCGCGCCGTCCCGGATGACCCGGGCCGACGGCTGCTCAAGCTTGCGAAGGGCGGCGGCCGCTCGATCCGCAGAGTACTCCTGGTAGGTGCCGATGGCCGCATTGATCAGAAGCACGACCAAGATGAACAGGGCGTCTTCGATCCTGCCGGTCGCAAACGAGAGCGCTGACGCCAGCAAAAGGATGTAGATGATCGGGTTGCGAAATTGAACGAGGAAGACCTTCAGCGGCGATGGAGGCTGAGGCTCGGGCAGGGTGTTTGGTCCGAGCTCGGCAAGGCGTTCCTCGGCCTCGACGCTCGTCAGTCCGATCACGGCTGGCGTCGTCGGGGCGGGTGTCTGCGCCGTGAGATTCATGATGGGCTCCGGGCTTGTCGCAACGATTTCATTGAAAGCTCGCTCGACAGCCTATGTGCGCCCGCGCAGGCGGCATTGACCGGGATCAAGGAGCTCCGATCGCATTGAGATATGCTGCAGACGATTTGTGGGCCGCGGCATATGCGGCCACTGCGTTCTGATGGCGGTGCGTTTGGATCGGTATTCTGACGGCATCGCGTGTGGACTGAGATTGATCCGGCAAGATTGAAAGGCGACTAAAATGAATAAAAGCTCGGTACAGACGGTGTTGCAGACGATGAAGGATGACCTTGTCCGTCGTCTCGAAGCGATCGATGCGGATCTCTGCGTCGCGCTCGATAAGGACAGCGAGGAGCGCGCGACCCAGGTTGAGAACGACGAAGTTCTTCGCGAGATGCAAGCCGAGGGACGTGACCAGATCGCGGCCATCGACGCGGCGATCGGCAGGCTGAACGACGGCACATACGGACAATGCGCCAAATGCCACCATCCGATCGGCAAGGAGCGGCTGACTGCGGTTCCCTATACGCCGTTCTGCATCGATTGCGCAAAATCGTTTCGCTGAGGCTTCCGGATTGATGGGAGGGTGAGAGGTGGCTACAGCGGCGGCTTGGTGGGCTGATAGGTGGGCGTGGCCTCAGGACGGGGTGTCGCGATTGAGGGCGGCGGGCTCCCGGTCGGGCCTTCTGGTGCTGTCGTCGCTCCTTGCTCTTTCAGCCGCACTCGCCCTCTATCTCGCGGGTCACGGGCTTGGATATCGTTTAATCCTTGTAGGCTGCACCAGCCTGATTCTGCTGTCTCTTTGCATTGAGATCGCCAAGAAGCTGCGGAAGCAGGAATACGGCCTGGATCTGATCGCGGCCCTGGCCATGGGATCCTCCTTGTGGTTCGGCGAATATCTTGCCGGAGCGATCGTCGGTCTCATGTATTCCGGCGGTCAGTTTCTGGAGGCATACGCACATCGTCGCGCCGACGAGGGGATGTCGGCTTTGCTGGCGCAAGTTCCGCGGACGGCCTTGCGGCTTGCCGGAGCCGGTTTCGAAGAAATTCCGATCGAGAAGATCGCAGTCGGCGACGTGCTCCTGATACGCAAGGGCGACGTCGTACCGGCCGACGGGGCGCTCGTCGGCGAAGCCGCGACGATCGACCAGGCGGTGCTGACCGGAGAGCCTTTCCCAGTGCGCATCGCCAGGGGTGGCAAGATTTCGAGCGGTGCTACGAACGAGGGCGATGCGATTGAAATCCGCGTTTTAAACCGCGCCGAGGACAGCACCTATGCCGGTATAGTCAGGCTCGTGGAAGCATCGAGGCGCTCCAAGGCGAAGCTGATGCGCCTGGCCGACCGGTTCTCGGTCTGGTTCCTGTTCGCGACGGTAGCGATCGCAGGAGTCTCGGCATTCATGTCCGGAGACCTGTCAAGGATCGTGGCCGTGCTGGTTGTCGCCACGCCCTGTCCGTTGATATTGGCCGTACCCGTCGCACTTGCGGCCGGCACTTCAAAAGCCGCCAAGGAGGGCGTTCTGGTGAAGGGTGCGGGACCTCTCGAGGCCCTCGCACAGGCCACCGTAGCAGTGTTCGACAAGACGGGGACGCTCACCGCGGGACAGCCGGAAGTCGGTCACATCGAGGGCCCGGAACATCCCGACAGGATCCTGCGGCTGGCCGCCTCGCTGGACCAGGCGTCGGGCCATGTGGTAGGGCGCGCGCTGGTGGACGAGGCGCATAGACGTGGGTTGGTACTGAGCCGTCCATCGCAGGTGACCGAGACCGCGGGATCCGGAATCTCCGGAATAGTCGATGGCGTGCGTGTCGGCGTCGGAGGAGACACCTATTTCGGAGAGGCGCTGCGCTCGGGATCGAACGGTTCAAGCAGCGCGATGCGCGTGAAGGTACTGTTTGACGGCACGCCGGCTGGCACGATCACGCTCGAAGACCGGCTTCGCAAAGACGCTGTCCAACTCGTCACCCAGCTCAGAGCAGTGGGGATCACTCGAATAGTCCTGGCTTCCGGCGACGAGCTGCCGATCGCGACAGCCATAGCTCGCTCGCTGGGCTTGGACGGCGTCGCGGCGAGGCTCGCTCCCGCAGACAAAGTCGCAGTCATCGAAAAGGAACGCGTCCACGGAAGGGTGCTGATGGTCGGCGACGGCGTGAACGACGCGCCAGCGCTGGCGGCAGCCGACGTCGGAATCGCGGTGGGGGTCGAGAACCTTGCGGCGGCCGCGGAGGCCGCGGATATCGTGCTCGTCCGGGACGACCTCACCAGGATAACAACGGCGATCGGCATCGCGCGTCGTTCGCGCAAGATCGCGCTTCAGAGCATCTATGCCGGCATAGGTCTCTCGCTCCTCGCGATGGGGTTCGCGGGAGCGGGCTACCTTCCGCCAGTCGGCGGCGCATTGCTTCAGGAGGCCATCGACGTGGCGGTCATTCTCAACGCCCTTCGCGCCCTCTAATGGGCGAGAAGCACCGGCAGCTCGGCCTTGACGAGCAGTTCCCGAGTGACGCCGCCGAGGATGAACTCACGAAGCCGCGAATGGCCGAACCCGCCCGCGACCAATAGGTCCGCCTTTCGTTCCAGCGCGGCCGATTGGATGGCGGCGGTCGCGGTCTCGCCGCCTGCCTGGATCGATACGTCTTCCACTTCCAATCCCGCGTGTTTCAGACAAGAGATCAGCAGCGCGCGGTTCGCCTCGTCGATCTCCTTGTCGTCGGTGATCGAGATGACATGCACCTTGGTTGCGCGCTCGATGAACAAGCGGGCGCAGGAAAGGGCACGTGCCGCGGTGGCGCTGCCGTCCCAGGCAACGGCGATCGTGTTCACATGAGAGCAGACGCTGGTGGCAGGAAATAGGACGAGTGGACGGCCGCTCCCGAACAGCAGCGTCCCGGAAAGCTGGCGGGAGAGTTCCGATGCCTCGACAATAGACAGGTCGTGGCACCTGGCAATTTCCGAAAAGCGTTCATAGACGAACGGTTCCGTGACCTCGAATCCGTGGATTCGCACCTCGAAGCCAGTTTCCGAGACAGCGTCGGTGACGTGTTCCCGCAGCGAAGCACCGCTGTCCCGGCTATACCGCTCTGCTTGTCCCCGCCATGTGTCGACATCGATAAATGTCGGGAAGGGCTGATGGACTTGGGGGATCCGGACTTCCGGGACGCTCGCGACGAGATCGGCGTCGTTCTGGCGAGCGAGGTCGACTGCGTTGTCGATTATGGTGAAGGAACTCGCGTCGGGATAGGTCGATAACGGAAGATGGAACTGCGGCTTCATGCTGGCCTCCTGAGGTTAAATAGTGGTCATGATGCATCCTGCGGAGAAGTTTGCATTGCGCTTGATCAAGGCCGGGTTCTCAGGAAACTCTTATGATCGTGCCTTCGATACGAGCGGAGTGCGTGACCATGACGATGAAGCTGACGGAACTCACCCCGGCCCAGTGCTACCGCATTCTTGAGAGCGCGCACTTCGGTCATCTCGCCTGCTGCAAGAATGGCCAGCCTTACGTGGCGGCGATCTATTTCGCATTTTCCAGCGGCGTTGCCTATAGCTTCACCATGCCCGGCAAGAAGCTCGACTGGATGCGGGGGAACGACAGGGTCTGCCTTCACGTCGAGCAGCGTCCCGCCGTCGGCGGCTGGGCGAGCGTCGTCGTCGAAGGGCGGTTCGAGGAGTTTCCGGACAGCGACGCGCGGCGAAGCGAGAGGTTGCATGCCTGGTCACTTCTTCAAAAGCATCCTGACTGGTGGGAGATCGGCGCCATGACGCTGCAGGAACCCCCGGTGCTCGAAGGCTCTCCGCACGTCTTCTACGGCATTGCCGTCACCGCCGTATCAGGACGGAGCGCCGTCAGGACGGAATGAGAGTCGATGCTCGCCCTGAACCCCTATCCCATAAACGGAGCACCACATGCCATATCTCCCCAGCCTCTATCCACGCGCCACTTTCACGTCCAACCTCGCGCCGGTTTTTCGCCCGGGGGCTCTGATTCAAGAGCAGATCTTCGTCGCGTCGACCACGATCACCACGGATTTGACGGCGTCCGCCGCTCGGCGAGGGCTTCGATGCTTTGAATTTCTGACTCGACTTGCCTGCAGTATCGAAAACGGCGATGCGGTCGAGGTTCTTTCGGACTTTGTCGAGACCGAACTGGAGGAATTTCCTACAGAGGTGTCGAGGCTTTGCGAGACCGGATCACGACTATTGTCGCACACCGCCGAACTGTATCGTGACGTCGCCGCCGGTCAGGTCAGGGAGGCTGAGGCGAAGACGGTCGTGTGAAGCGCGCGGCTTACCGGGTCTCGGCGGCGGCCATCACCTCGACCGCCCAATCGTCCGGCGAGGCCGACGAAGGGAGGCCCTCTACCGCGTGAACGAGGTGGAGGCTTCCGTTGGGCGCATGCTGCGCGCGGGCCGTTTCGACGCGCTGGAGCATGCGTTGCCGGGATCCTCGGCCGATGGCGCAGACAATTGTGGCGAACATCTCAGTATATGTCCTTTCCAGACAGGCTGACGAACTCGGTGGTCAGTCCATCGACATGGGCTTCCTTGAGCAGCCGATCGGCACTCATGATGTCGAGACACATGGTGCCACTGAAGGATTGCCGAAGCGCGCAGCAGAAATGATCTCTCGCCCACGCCTGGCCTCGCGGCGTCGCCGCCGTCACCTCCCAACGATCCTCGTCCCGACGTTCGAGAACCAGGTCGGCGGAGGTTCGCTCGACCGGCGGAACCGATGTGGCTGCGGTCGTTGCTGTCTTACAGGTCTGTTCGCGCATGTCCGTCTCCTTTGGATGAGGTCGTGGCGCTGTGTCCAGGGAGGTTATCGGACCTACGGCATTCCGTCTTTGACGAGCATCAATCCGGACGTTTGACCGGGATCAAGCCAAGATCGGGAAGGTGGTGATACGACTACGGCGGTGGTACATGCCGATGGAGGGAAACGTGAGGGCGATGGTACTCGAACAGGTGGAGCGGCCGGACCCGCCAGCGCCGCACGGCCAGGTCGTCGTCAAGGTGGAAGCCTGCGGCGTCTGCCGGACCTTCACGTCGCGACGAGGCCCTCGGCGACCTGCGCGCAGGCCGCATCAACGGCGCAGCGATCATCGTGCCATAGCCGCCGTCCTTGTCGACGAGGATCAAAGCGGATCGTTCGGGGCAAAACGGAAGCTTCTCCGTCAAACGTCCGGCGCCTGCTCGCCCAAGCGCCGTTGTCGATGCGTTGAAGCCATCTGACCTGCCTGACGGCGCGGCTTGACCAAGGCGCACCTTCTACTTCTGGCTCCGTTTGTCGCGAACAGAGCGAGAAGCAGACCTTCAGTGGATCTCGCCGCTCACGCCGCCAAGCTGGCGATGCGGGGAATGAGCCACAACATCGCGGCCGTGCCGATCATGTAGGCGCCGATCTGGCGCGCCGGCGCGGGTGGCATCGCGATCAGCGCGTTTGCCGCCCTAACCAGGACCAGCGCCATGGCAACGAAGATCAACTGTCCGGCTTCCACACCCAGGTTGAATGTCAGGAGACTCATCGGCACATCGGATTGCGGCAAGCCGATTTCCTTCAGGGCGCCAGCGAACCCGAAGCCGTGCAGCAGCCCGAACGCGAAGGCCACGACCCAGGGGTAGCTCTCGGAGAGCCGCCTTTCGCCCGGCTTCGTCTTGATCAGTTCGTTTGCGACAAATGCGATGCTGAGGGCGATCGTCGCTTCCACCGGTTTCTGCGGCAGGCTGAAATATCCGAGCGACGCTCCAGCCAGCGTGATGCTGTGGGCGATCGTAAAGGCAGTGATCGTCTTGACCAGCATCCAGCGGCCTCGAATGAGTAGCATGAGCGCAAGCACGAAGAGCAGGTGATCGAGGCCTGAGAGTATGTGGTCGGCGCCCAGCAGAAAATAGGTCTGAGCGACCTCGAGGCTGGTCTGTGCGCCTGCTGCGACGAAAGAGGGCGCGTCCGGCATGAGGCGCACGACCTCCGTATCGCCGTTCGCGTATTCGATGCGGACGAGCGCTTCGGTCATGGTCGACTTGAGGCCGTTGATGCCGATCTCGCCGCCCCTCAATCCCCCTGCACAGGCGACGGTCCTTCGCTCCAGATAAGCTCCGTTCACGATCGACCTCACCGGTTCGGCTTTCTCGATGCACGGCTTCGGCAGACTTGCATAGAGGCCGAGACGCATGTCGCCCTGCGCCGGCACCTTCCAGACGACGGCGAACTCGTGCGGAGCGGTTTCGCGCATGTCGAGATAGGCCGGCCTGATCTCATGGGCCATGCCGGACGTGGCCAGGAACACCGGGATGAGCACTGCCAGCAGGGCGCCAAGCCGCGTCATGGGCCGGTTTCCGCACCAGCCGGGCTTTCGATGCTCACCACATAGCGCTTGAGCAGTTCGGCGAATCGCTGGTCTTCAAGTTCCTTGCGCTTGGCGTTCGTCCACTCTCGCGCAACGACGTCGCGCACCACGTCGAGCGCCGGCACTCGGCCGGGCAGGCGGTCAGACACCCGGATCAGATGCAACCCGTAACCGCTGGCGACGGGACCCGTCCACTGGCCCAGCGGGGCCTTGTCGAGTTCTTCCACGAATTCGGCGCCGAAGGTTTGACCGATCGATGTCTTGCTCGAAAGCGGCAGGTCGGGCGGAAGCAGCGTGGGGTCGCCAAAAAGGGCGCGGTCCGTGGCCGGGTTGGTCAGCAGTGCTTCGAGGACGGAAGCCGCGTCCTGTGCGATCGTGTCGTCGCGCCGCTGAGGGTTGAGAAACACCTGCTGGAAGGCCAGCATCGGATCGATCTCGAACGTGGCTGCATTGGCTTTCAGATAGGCATCGAGCTCCGCATCGGTCGCTGTCAGCGTTTCGGCGTCGGCCGCGTTCAGGAATTCCATCTTCTGGCGCAAGCGGCGACGAACGACAGTGTCGTCCCTGTCGAGCCCGAGTTCCAGCGCCTGGCGTACCAGAATTTCCTCCTTCACATGATCGTCGATCAGACCCTTCAATTCCTCGGCTGTTGGCGGGCGCTGCCAGGTCTTTGTGAACACGGTCGCCATCTGCTCGATCTTCGGCGCCGTGACGACGATGGTGTCCGGCTTGTCGTCCGTATCAGGGCCCAAGAGCCCGTAGCCTGCGAAGATCAGCAGCGCCAGAGCCATGAAGTGGACCAGTGGTTCCATCAACACGCGTTTCAACAAGATCGTGCTCACGCGTTCACCGGATGAGGGCCCCGACGGTGCAGCGGACGATTCAACCGCCGGCACCGCTATCACGGCGTGTACCAGATCGGCGAGGTATAGGCGCGTTCGCTGACGGTCATCCGCGTACTCTCGAGCGGCTTGTTGCCGAACCGTTTGGCATCATAGGCGGTCCACCGCGGCGTCGGTATCTCGATGACGCGTCCGTAGTAAAAGGCCTTCTGCTTCGGATTAAAGCTGGGGTCCTTCCACACGGCGATCAGTTCCGGCGCGCCGATCGTGTTGGTCCAGGTCGCGTTCTCGATGTCGACGGTGCTGCCGACCGATGGCACCTTGCCGTCGGCGCCCGGTTTGCGATCCCCGCCCCAGGCGACGTCGTATATTTGCTCATGCGTCTCGCCTTTGTCGTCGAGCCAGCCCTTGACGATCTGATAGCGGTCGAGATTGGCTCCGATCGGGTCTCGCAGCGCGGCGACGAGGAACGACGGTGCCTTGCCCTCCGGCGCTGCGGTCAGGTCGCCGCCCATGGGGACGCCCTTGCCGTAACCGATCGCGCCGGGGTTGCGGGTCTCGGCATCGGCCGGCTCGAAATCCCAGCCACCGAAGAAGCGCACGGCCATGCGCGGTCCGGTAGTCGCGTAGGTCTCCTTGCGCTGCATCGCGTCCCAGATCGACTCTCGCGTGTTTTCCGCGGCCCATACAGCCGCGTAGCCCGACGCGCCGACCTCCCAGTCCATCACCGTAATCCCGGTCTTGGCGTCCTTGACGAAGGTTGCCGTCAGACGCTCGGGGCTCGGCTCCTGCGGCGTGGTCTTGCCGAAGAAATTTTCCTCTTCCATGGCCGCAAGGCCCGTATGCGCGTCCGAACTGCCGACCAGCCCGAACTTGTAGGGGTTCGTGCCGAGTTCGGCTTCGAGCTTGAGGCCGTTCTTCAGCGCGGACCTTGTATATTCAAACTCCAGCATGTCAGGCGTCTTCGGCACGCTGGCATCGAGATTACCGAAATCCCAAATCTCGAAATCGGCGAACTCGTCATTCGGCGACAGCGCCGGGTGCGCTTCGCCCGTGCCTTTCGTCTGGGTCGTCTCGTAGAGACGTTCCCACCTGGCCCGCTGCTCGACATATTCGGTGTCCACGGGCTTGTTGGTGAAGGACTCGATCAGCGGGAACATGCGGCCGTTGGACAGATTGCCGTTGTGCGCAATCGCCAGCACGCTGCCGCCGGTCTTGTCCTCATAGGCCTGCATCCACTTCCACAGGTCGCGCGGGTTGTCGCTGCCCAAGGGCTTAAGCGTCGTGTAGGGCACGACCTGATCGGCCTTGTCGGCATTGTCGCGGAAGATCACGTTGCGGTGCAGGTTGTTGCCTGCGGTGTTCGACGTCCACTCATAACCGATGAACGCGGTGAACCGCCCCGGATCGTTATATTCCTCGGCGGCCTTTATCGTGTCTTGCCAGGCGTTTTTGTAGGGACGCGTATCCGGCCCGTAGATCATGCTCTTGGGCAGTGTTCCCTTGCCGAAGCTGAAGATGATTTCGAGCGCCGCCGTGGCGCCCTGACCCGACTTGATCATGTCGTACCAGGTCTTGGCCTGCGGATCGGCGATAACATCCGGTTTGCCGGCAAAGAGGTCGGGGAACATGCCCATGTTGTCCGAGTGGTCGGCCACCACCAGGAAGTCGAGCGGCCGTGACAACTTGGCAGGCTGGCCGCTCGACGCCGTGATCTCCTCGCCGCGGGCGAAGCGGTAAGCGTCGCGAGGCGTCAGCCGTGCTCCGAAAGCGCCGGCGTCGAACGAGGCTCCGGTGTGGAGATGCGTGTCGCCGAACAGCGGTCGGGTCGGAAAATTGCGCCCCGCATAGGGCGAGTAGACGGGTTTGCTGGAAAATGCCTTTCCGGCCTTCGCACTGTCCAGAGTGCCGATATCGGTGGTCTCCTGGGTCGCAGCCGGCAAGGCAGAGCCCAGGCTTACGAAGCCCGCAATAATCAACGTCGCAGATGTCTTTTTCATCGCATTCCCCCCTTTGCAGCAGTTATACTTAAACTGTCTGAGCTGACTATTTGTTGATTTGCATCAATGACAGGAAACCTTGTCTCTCCTTTGTCCTTCTCAAGCGTCCTGTGGCTGCCGTCCCTGGTGTCAACCACCGCATATGGCGATTAGCAGAGGGCAATTGTAGTATCATCGAGATTAGGCATTTTCCCGAACATTCAATTGTTCGCGAAAAATATTGCTGGATTGACGTTTTGAGTCCAGACAGAGTGCGATAACTCTCTTTACATCATAGCAAATACGGAACGGCATGAGAAACTTTTAGTAGGAAAATAGTATGCTAGGCCATGACCGACCCGGTTGAGACTGGCCAAAATGCTTAGAATTACTGTAGGGGAAGTGATGAAACTCGGAGCTGCACGTACTGTGATGTTCATTGGGAGTCTCTATTTACCGGTGGTGTCATGGCGGCTGACTTGCTTACATATGCAATCCGAGGGAGGAAAACATGAAAATTGGACGTCCCTGCGCCGTGGCGATACTCGCCTTGGCAGCCTTTGCGCCGATTGCGCATGCGGAGGATGATGCTCGCGCCATTCTCAAATCCATGTCGGATTACCTAGCTGTTTAGTCCCGGCATTTGATGGATAGGATCGATGATGAATCGATCTGGCTCGGAAGTCCACCTTTTGCAGATGAACTCGAAGGGGGTGAGGCCCTTTAGTGTCTTGAGCCTGCGCCCAAAATTGTA
>NZ_WIEU01000011.1:0-222694 GCF_012276115.1 Rhizobium leguminosarum bv. viciae
CAGATCATGAAAGACGCTATTGTCGTGCCGCACGGTGTTGCTCCTCTTTCGTGTCCGGGAACGTCGCCAAACGCTCGAACATGAGTAGAATCAACACCGTGCACCATGTCCACTAAATTTAAACCGGACAGCAGTGGCCTCGTGCCGGGGATCTGCTGCACCAGCTGTAGATGCTCGGGACAGACCCGAGCATGACGACAGAGGAGTTGGCCGACTTTGTCAGCAGTCTAAGCCGGCTCAAGCCGGTTGCGATGCCTCGACGACGGCGAGTGCCGCCATATTGACGACGCCGCGGGAGGTGACAGAGGGGGCGAGGATATGGGCGGGCAGGGCGGTGCCGAGCAGGATCGGGCCGACATGCAGGCCGTCGGTCATCGACTTGACCACGCCGAGGGTGATGTTGGCGGCATCGAGGTTCGGGAAGACCAGGAGGTTCGCCTCATCGTGCAGCGTCGTGTCCGGCATGACGCGCTTGCGCAGCGCTTCGGTGATGGCGCTTTCGCCGTGCATCTCGCCATCGACCTCAAGGTCGGGTGCAGCATCGCGCACGAGCTGCAGGGCGTTGCGCATCTTCGTCGCGCTTTCGGACTCACGCGAACCGAAATTGGAATGCGAGACCAGGGCGGCGCGCGGCGTGAGGCCGAAACGGCGGATTTCCTCGGCCGCTAGCACTGTCGCCTCGGCGACCTCCTCGGCGGTCGGATTAAAGGTGACATAGGTGTCGGTGAAGAAGGTGGCGCCGCGCTGCGAAATCATCAGGCTGAGGGCTGAGAAATCGCGGACATCCTTGCGCTTGCCGATGATCAGGCGGACGTCGCGAAGATGCTTCTCGTAACGGCCTTCCAGGCCGCAGATCAGCGCATCGGCCTCGCCGCGCCTCAGCGCCAACGCGCCGATGACTGTCGTGTTGGTGCGCACGATCGTGCGGGCAGCTTCCGGGATGACGCCGCGGCGGCCGACGAGGGAGAAATAGAGATCGACATATTCGCGGAAGCGCGGATCGTCTTCCGGATTGATGACTTCGAAATCCTGCAGCGGGCGGATGCGCAGGCCGTAGCGCTTCAGGCGCGTCTCGATGACTTGCGGGCGGCCGATCAGGATCGGTTCGGCAAGGCCTTCTTCGAGCAGCACCTGGGCGGCGCGCAGCACGCGCTCGTCCTCGCCTTCGGAAAAGATGACGCGCTTGCGCTCGGCGGCCTTGGCCGCAGTGAAGATCGGCTTCATGACGAAGCCGGAGCGGAAGACGAAGCGGTTCAGCTGGTCGAGATAGGCGTCGAAATCCTGGATCGGGCGGCGTGCCACGCCGCTCTGTTCGGCGGCTTTGGCGACTGCAGGTGCGATGCGCAGGATCAGGCGCGGATCGAAGGGCGAGGGGATCAGGTAATCGGGGCCGAAGACCGGGGTCTCGCCGGAATAGGCACGCGCGGCAACATCGGACGGCTCTTCGCGGGCAAGGGCTGCGATGGCGCGCACGGCCGCCATCTTCATCTCCTCGTTGATCGTCTCGGCGCCGCAATCGAGCGCGCCGCGGAAGATATAGGGAAAGCAGAGGACGTTGTTGACCTGGTTGGCGAAATCCGAGCGACCGGTGCAGATCATCGCGTCGGGGCGGGCGGCACGGGCGAGATCGGGCATGATCTCCGGCGTCGGATTGGCAAGCGCCATGATCAGCGGCTTGTCGGCCATCTGCGCCAGCAGTTCCGGCTTCAGGACGCCAGCGGCCGAGAGGCCCAAAAAGACGTCGGCGCCGCCGATGTTTTCGGCGAGCGTGCGCGTCTCGCTCTTTTGGGCATAGATGGATTTCCATTCGTCCATCAACTCGGTGCGGCCCTCATAGACGAGGCCTTCGAGATCGTGGACCCAGATGTTTTCGCGTCTTGCCCCGAGAATGACAAGCAGGTTGAGGCAGGCAAGGGCGGCAGCACCGGCGCCGGAGGCGACGATCTTGATGTCGGCGATGTTCTTGCCGGCGAGTTCCAGCCCGTTCAGGATCGCGGCGGCGACGATGATTGCCGTGCCGTGCTGATCGTCGTGGAAGACGGGGATCTTCATCTTTTCGCGCAGGCGACGCTCGACCTCGAAACATTCCGGCGCCTTGATGTCTTCAAGGTTGATGCCGCCGAAGGTCGGCTCCAGCGAGGCGATGGTTGAGACCATCTGGTCGACGGCTGCGGCATCGATCTCGATATCGAAGACGTCGATGCCGGCGAATTTCTTGAAGAGCACCGCCTTGCCCTCCATGACCGGCTTGGAAGCAAGCGGACCAATATTGCCGAGGCCGAGCACGGCGGTGCCGTTGGAGATAACGGCGACGAGATTGGCGCGCGAGGTATATTCGGCCGCCATTTCGGGATTGTCGCGGATGGCAAGGCAAGGGGCCGCAACACCGGGCGAATAGGCGAGCGCCAAGTCGCGCTGGTTGCCGAGCGGCTTGGTCGCCTGGATTTCCAGCTTGCCGGGGCGGGGATAGCGGTGGAAGAAAAGCGCCTGTTCGTCGAGATCGCCGCTCGTCAGGTTCTTTTCCGTCTTCGATTTTTCCAGGTGATCCATCGCCGCCTCCGTGCACGTCTTTTGAGCTCCCTCCATACATCAATCGGATACGGGCGACAGTATGGAAATGAGGGATGGAAGAAGTTTTCGTGAGGTGGGCAGAGGGGTGTATCCACGCCGTGACCATTCGGCCTTCAAGCAGCCGCCGCAGCTAATCCTTTTGGGGAAACTTGTTTGACGACCTCAACAGGAGCAGGATGCCGGCCGCGACGGTGCGGGGCGCCGGTCGCATGGAGGAAATCATGGACAATTTGAACCTCACGACCCTGCAAAAGGGGCAGACGATGGTCAATGACGTGGCCATCGATGCTTTTGCCGCCGGATTTCGCGGCAGTCTCCTGACCAGCAAAGACATGGATTACAACGAGGCGCGGGCGATCTGGAATGGGATGATCGACCGCCGGCCCGGGCTTATCGCGCGCTGCGCGGGCGCCGCCGATGTCGTGCGGGCGGTGCGGTTTGCACGCGACAATAATCTGCTCGTTTCGGTGCGTGGCGGCGGACACGGCATCGCCGGCAATGCCGTCTGCGAAGGCGGTGTGGTCATCGACCTGTCTGCGATGAAATCGGTGCGGGTCGATCCGAAGACGCGTCGCGCCAGGATCGAGCCGGGAGCCACGCTTGCCGATGTCGACCAGGAAACGCTGGCCTTCGGGCTGGTGCTGCCGACCGGCATCAATTCCACCACCGGCATCGCCGGCCTGACGCTCGGCGGCGGTTTCGGCTGGCTGACCCGCAAATTCGGGCTGACGCTCGATAATCTGCTTTCGGTTGATGTGGTGACGGCCGATGGCGAACTGGTCAAGGCGAGCGAGACGGAAAAACCGGACCTCTTCTGGGCGCTGCGCGGCGGCGGCGGCAATTTCGGCGTCGTCACATCCTTTGAATTCAAACTCAACCCTCTCAACACAGAAGTTCTCGCCGGGCTGGTGGTACATCCCTTCGCCGATGCGGAGAAGGTGCTGAGGGAATACCGGCAGGCGCTGGACGCGGCACCCGATGAGCTGACCTGCTGGGTGGTGATGCGGCAAGCGCCGCCGCTGCCCTTCCTTCCCGCGGAATGGCACGGCAAGGAAATCGTCGTGCTCGCCATGTGTTATTGCGGAGACATCACGGCGGGCGAAAAGGCGACGGCCAGATTGCGCGCGATCGGAAATCCGATTGCCGACGTTGTCGGCCCGGTGCCGTTCACCGGCTGGCAACAGGCATTCGATCCGCTGTTGACACCGGGCGCGCGCAATTACTGGAAGAGCCAGGATTTTGCCTCTCTCTCAGATGTCGCGATCGAGGTTCTGCTCAAGGCCGTGCGCAAGCTGCCCGGCCCGGAATGCGAGATCTTCATCGGCCATGTCGGCGGTGCGGCTGGCCGCGTGGCCACCGAAGCCACCGCATTTCCACAACGCAGCTCGCATTTCGTCATGAATGTGCATGCGCGCTGGCGGGAAGCCGGGATGGATGGAAGCTGCATAGGCTGGGCGCGGGATCTGTTCGAGGCAACCAAGCCGCATTCGGTCGGCACGGCCTACATCAATTTCATGCCCGAAGACGAAGGCGATCGCGTCGAGACCGCCTATGGCGCCAACTACGCTCGCCTTGCCGAGATCAAGCGGCGCTACGATCCGAACAATCTGTTCCGGATGAACCAGAATGTTAAACCGATGGCGGCAGTGCGAGCTGCCTAGCCCCGCCGATCCCGCGCTCGGATGATATAGTCGGGCGCGGGATGAGGCGCCAATCACTTGTCACCCCTCGGTGAGTTCGATCAATTCACGCAGCAGAACCGCGTCGTCGGACGCGGCATGGCCGTCAGGCCGTAAAACATGGGCAAGCCATGCGCCGTCCGCCGCCAGGCGAACGATCTCGAGCCGCATTCCCATGTCGGTTTCGGCGTGCCTGATGAGCCGGTCGTTCATCCATCTGTGCCAGAGGCTCTTGGAGTAGGGGTCGGCGAGCACCGTCATCGTCTGCGCCGACCACGGGCTGTTGTTGAGGGCGCGGTCGGCAAACAGGGTGCGGACATAGGCGCGGGTGAATGTGCCGTGGCCGCCCTTATCCTTTTCCAGTTCTCCATCGATCTCACGGTCGAGGTTTTCCATCATGCCGTCGAACACGGCCTCTATAAGCGCCTGCTTATTTGGGAAGTGGTGAAACAGACCTCCCTTGGTCACGCCGGCGGCACTCGCGACCGCCTGCAGGCTGACGGCGGCGAGACCATGCTCGAGCGCCAGCTTGGTGGCGCAATCGAGAAGAGCCTGCCGCACGACGTCCGGCTGTTTCTTTCTGTTGCGGGGGCTATCTACCAATGCATGACCTGTGTTCGAGAAGCTTCGCGCCGAGGCGGCCCGAGAAAGATCAGTATCACTCCCGGGATCGCTGGGCCATGGGAGTTCCGATCATGATAGTGCTATCATACCTACCGGTAGGTATCTTGTAATGCAAAATAAGATCGACTATCTGTCGGCTGAGGAGGCCCGCCGAACGTCATTTCGGCGGGCTGCGCTTTTTTGGACCCCAGCGGGACCAGCAGGAAGGCTAATGAACATGCTTTTTCGAACGAAATCATTGCGTTATACGCTTGTCCTGGCGCTCATATTCGGTGCCGGCCTGCCGGCTTACGCGCAGGAAGGCGGCGCGATGCCGCCAGCAGCCGTCAGCGTCCTGACGCTCAATGCGCGTCCGGTTCCCGTTATCAGCGAGCTGCCGGGCCGCATCGCCGCGACGCGCGTTTCGGAGGTGCGGGCCAGAGTTTCCGGCATCCTGCAGGAACGGATCTTCGAGCAGGGCAGCCTCGTTCATCAGGGCGACGTGCTTTACCGGATCGATCCGGCGCTTTTCCGGGTCCGCGTGGCGAGTGCCGAGGCAAGCCTCGAGCGCGCCAGGGCGACGCAGATGAATGCCCGCCAGCAGTTGGAGCGGCAGAAATCGTTGCGCGACCGCGATGTTGCAAGCGGTATCGAATACGATGCGGCAGCCGTCGCCCTTGCCCAGGCCGATGCCGATGTCGCGCTGGCGCAGGCCGCACTCGACGAAGCGAAGATCAATCTCGGCTATACCGAAGTCCGCGCACCGATATCAGGCATCATCGGCGGCGCGCTGGTGACGGAAGGCGCGCTGGTGACGGCCGACGCCGGCGATGCGCTGGCGATGATCCAGCAGATCGACCCAGTTTATGCCGACTTCACGCAATCCTCCGGAGATCTGCTGGCGCTGAAGCGGGCGGTCGAGAACGGCAGCCTCACATCGACCGAACCAGGCAAGGCCGATATCAAACTCGTCTTCGACGACGGCACGGTCTATGGCGAAGCCGGCAAGCTGCTCTTCAGCAGCGCCAGCGTCGATGCGACGACGGGCCAGGTCACCCTCCGCGGTGAATTCCCAAATCCCAAGGGCGATCTGCTGCCGGGTCTTTACATCAGGGTCCGCATCGAACAGGCCGTCCGTGAGAAGGCAATCCTCATCCCGCAGCGCGCCGTCATCCGCACGGCCGATGGCAAGGCGCAGGTCTATGTCGTCCAGGAGGGAGACGTAGCACAGCCGCGTGACGTGGAGCTCGGTCAATCCTTCGGCAATGAATGGGTGGTCGAAAGCGGCCTGTCATCAGGTGAGCGTCTCGTTGTCGACGGCAGCCAGAAACTGCAGCCGGGCGCAAAGGTCGCGCCGGAAGAGTGGCGGGATGGTCAGCTCGCGTCCGGTGACGCCAAGAAGCCGGAGTAAGATCGATGGCACGTTTCTTTATCGATCGCCCGATCCTTGCCTGGGTCTTTGCGATCTTCATCTCCCTCGCCGGCCTGATCGCGCTGCCGTTCCTGCCGGTCGCGCAATATCCGAAGGTCGCGCCGCCGCAGCTCAGCATCACCACGAGCTATCCCGGCGCATCGCCGCAGGACATCTATCAGGGCGTCACTCGCCAGATCGAAGAAGAGCTGAATGGGGTCGAGCACCTTTCCTATTTCGAGTCGACCTCCGATACATCGGGTGCGATGACCATCACCGCGACCTTTGCGGCAGGCACCGATATCGACCAGGCCTCGGTCGACGTTCAGAACGCCATCCGCCGCGTCGAACCGCGACTGCCGCAATCCGTCAAGGATCAGGGCATCACGGTCGAGGAGGCATCGTCCGGCTTCCTGATGTTCATCTCGCTGACATCGACGGATGGGAAGACCGACGAGGTGGCGCTCGGCGACTATCTCAACCGAAACGTCATCGGCGAGCTGCGCCGTCTCGAGGGCGTTGGCCGCGCCCAGCTGTTTGCGTCGCAGCGGGCGATGCGCATCTGGATCGATCCCGACAAGATGGTTGGCCTGAACCTCACAGCATCCGACATCAGCGCGGCGATCTCGGCACAGAACGCCCAGGTCGCGGCTGGCCAGATCGGTGCGGCACCCAATCCGATCTCGCAGGACCTGACGGCGACGGTGCTGGTGAAGGGGCAACTGACCGACATCGAGGAGTTCGGAGACATCGTGCTGCGCGCCAATGCCGACGGATCGAACGTCAGGCTGCGCGACGTTGCGCGCATCGAAGAGGGCAGCGAGAGCTACAGCTTCTCGACCCGCTTGAACGGGCAGCCAAGTGCCGCCATTGCCATCCAGCTGTCGTCGACGGGCAATGCCGTCAACACCTCCAACCTGGTCAAGGCGAAGATGGAGGAGCTGTCACGCTTCTTCCCTGACGGCGTCGAATATTCCGTTCCCTATGATACCAGCCCGTTCGTCTCGGCATCGATCGAGAAGGTGGCGCATACACTCGCAGAAGCCGTCGCGCTCGTCTTCGTCGTCATGCTCATCTTCTTGCAGAGCTTCCGCTACACCATCATTCCAACGCTCGTCGTGCCCGTCGCGCTGCTCGGGACGCTTGCCGTCATGTTTGCCGCAGGCTTCTCGATCAACGTGCTGACGATGTTCGCGATGGTGCTTGCCATCGGCATTCTCGTCGACGACGCCATCGTGGTGGTGGAAAACGTCGAGCGGCTGATGGCGGTGGAAGGGCTGTCACCGAAGGAAGCGACCAAGAAGGCGATGCGGCAGATCACCGGCGCGATCCTCGGGATTACGCTGGTTCTCTCCTGCGTCTTCGTTCCAATGGCGTTCTTCCCGGGTTCCACAGGCATCATCTACCGTCAGTTCAGCCTGACCATGGTCGTATCCATCCTGTTTTCGGCCTTCCTGGCGCTGTCGCTGACCCCGGCGCTTTGCGCAACCTTCCTGAAGCCGATCAAGGGTCATCACGAGAAGAAAGGCATTGCCGGCTGGTTCAACCGCAACTTCGACCGGCTGACAGGCCGTTATGCCCGCACCGTCGAGGGACTGGCCAAGCGTTCCTGGCGGGTCATGGCCGTCTATGTCGCGCTGCTCATCGGCCTCGGTTATCTTTTCGTCAACCTGCCGAGCAGCTTCGTGCCGGATGAGGATCAGGGCTTCCTGATCGTCGACGTGCAGGGACCGCCGGAGGCGAGCCGCAACCGCACGGTGGCCTCGCTTGAAAGCATCGAAGCGATCTTCAAGAAGGAGCCGGCCGTTGCCAACGTCGTTGCGATCCAGGGCTTCAGCTTCTCGGGGCAGGGACCGAACGCCGCCCTGGTGTTCGTCACGCTCAAGGACTGGGCCGAACGCGGCGCCGGCAATTCGGTACAGGAGATCTCCAACCGCGCCAACATGCAGCTATTTGGGCTGAAGGACGCCACATCCTTCGCGCTGTCGCCGCCGCCGATCGAAGGGTTCGGCACGACCAACGGCTTCACCTTCCGCCTTCAGGATCGCGGGGGGAAAGGCCAGGCGGCACTGACCGAGGCGGCGGGAATGCTGATCGGCAAGGCATCGCAGAACCCCATCATATCAGGCATCCGACCGGAAGGTATGCCTGACTCGGCCCAGCTCGTGCTCGTCATCGATCGCGAGAAGGCAAATACATTCGGCGTTGCCTTCGCCGACATCAACAGCACGATCACCGCCAATCTCGGCTCGAGCTATGTCAACGACTTCCCGAATTCGGGCCGCATGCAGCGCGTCATCGTGCAGGCGCAGGACAAGAGCAGACTGCAGGCGGAAGACCTGATGAAGCTCAATGTCCGCAATGCGAGCGGCGGTATGGTGCCCCTATCGTCCTTTGCCGTCGCCGAATGGCAGAAGGGACCGGCGCAGATCGTCGGTTATAACGGCTACCCTTCCGTGCGTATCTCTGGCGCTCCGGCACCCGGATATTCGTCGGGGGCGGCGATTACCGAAATGGAGCGGCTGGCCTCAGAACTTCCCGACGGCTTCGGCTTCGAATGGACCGGCCAGTCGCTGGAGGAGCTCAGATCGGGATCGCAGGCGCCGTTCCTGTTCGGCCTCAGCATCCTTTTCGTCTTCCTGCTGCTGTCGGGGCTTTACGAGAGTTGGTCGATCCCGTTGTCGGTAATGCTGGTCGTGCCGCTTGGCGTCATCGGCTGCGTGCTCGCGGTGATGAGCCGCGACATGTCCAACGACATTTACTTCAAGGTCGGTCTGATCGCGATCATCGGACTGTCGGCGAAGAACGCCATCCTGATCGTCGAATTCGCCAAGGACGGTTTTGCCGAGGGCAAATCGCTGATGGAGGCCGCAATCGAAGGCGCCCGTCTGCGCTTCCGGCCGATCGTCATGACCTCGCTCGCCTTCACTTTGGGCGTGGTGCCTCTGGCGATCGCCACCGGGCCAAGTGCGGCGAGCCAGAATGCCATCGGCACGGGCGTGCTCGGCGGCATGATCTCGGCGACGGTGCTGGCGATCTTCTTCGTTCCCGTCTTCTTCGCCTTCGTGCTGCGTCTCTTGAGGACGAAGCGGCCGGAGACTGTGAACGAGGAGGCGCCGGCCGGGCAGGAGCCGGCAACCGTCGCGTCGCCGACCTGAGGTGAAGAATTGGCGGGTTGCCTTACCCGACCCGCCACACCTTTGCGCCGGTCCGATTTCAGGAATTATGCAGTCGGCTTCGGCGTGATCGTCACGTCGGCGCCATAGGCATCGCGCAGTTCGCCTTCCTGTCCCGGCTGCCGGTCGGCGGCCTGATGCAGCAGGATCGATTCGTATCCTTGCGAGCGCGTCCCCTCGATCAGCGTGATATCGGCGTTTCCAGGATTGTCGGAGCGCTCGAACCACTCGACAGGGCGGTGCAGGAAGTTCATTTCGACCGCCCGGTTGGTGACGCCATGACCGACGATCACGAGGTTGTGGTCGCTATTTTCGGCGTCGTGCATGACGGTCTGGAGGAACAGGCGCACCCGCTGAGCCACATCCGCCCGGCTTTCGCCGTCCGGCGGCCGTGCGTAGAATTTGCCGCTGTTGCTGCGCAGCCTTGCCCATTTTTCGAACTCCTCGGGAAACTTCTGCTTCTGTTCGGCGTGGTCGTAGATTTCGGTGAAGAGACCGAAATCCTGCTCGCGCAGCAGATAATCCTCCCTGATATCGCCGACGAAGCTTTCCGGCAGGGCTTCGAGCAGCGCATCCTTGCTCTGCCGGGTCCTGAGAAAGGGCGAGTACCAGATATGCAGCTTACCGAAACCCGCGCTCGGCAATGCCTTGAGATAGGAGGCGATCACGCTGCCTGCTTCGAGAGCCTGCCGATGGCCCCACCGCGTCAGCGGCACATTGTGATCGCCGAATTGGCGGTAGGCCTGTTCGTTGATATTGCCGAGGGATTCGCCATGGCGAACGAGAAAAAGACGCATCAGCCATCCCGCATTGTCGGATATGAATCGCCGCCATCATGAACGCCCTGAATGCGCAGGGCAACATGGCCGGCAGGCCTGGCGTCGACGGCCATGCTGCCCGCGCGGCGACGGCCATCCGGCCGCGCGGAATGATCGGGTTTGCAGCGCTTTTCCCCAGCTTGTCATCTTCCTGAAACACGAGTCTGGTTTTGGAAGGTTAGATGAAAGATGGGACATGAGCGGCAGCTCGTGAAAGACATGATGGAACCCAGACATTTCCGCACGCTCTTCATTTCCGATGTCCATCTCGGCTCGAAGGCCGCGAAGGCCGATTTCCTGCTGGATTTCCTGCGCTACCACGAGGCCGATACGATCGTGCTCGTCGGGGACATTGTCGACGGCTGGCGCCTGAAGCGCAGCTGGTACTGGCCGCAGGTCTGCAACGATGTCGTCCAGAAACTGTTGCGCAAGGCGCGCAAGGGCACGCGTGTCGTCTATATTCCCGGCAATCACGACGAATTCCTGCGCGCCTTCCCAGGCATGCATTTCGGTGGCATCGAGGTCGTCGAGCGCATGATGCATGACGGCGCCGACGGCAAGAAATACCTGATCCTGCACGGCGACGAGTTCGACGTCGTGGTCCGCAACGCCCGGCTGCTCGCCTATCTCGGCGACTGGGCCTATGACACGGCGATCCGCATCAACATCATCCTGGCGGCGGTGCGCCGCCGGCTCGGCATGCCCTACTGGTCGTTCTCGGCCTGGGCGAAGCTGCAGGTCAAGCATGCCGTCAATTTCATCGGCGAATTCGAGCGCGTCGTGGCCGAGGAAGCCCGCAAAAACGGCGCCGACGGCGTGATCTGCGGACATATCCATCATGCCATCATCCAGGATATGGACGGTATCCGCTACATCAACACCGGCGATTGGGTGGAAAGCTGCACGGCTGTCGCCGAGCACGAGGATGGCACCTTCGAACTGATCACCTGGCGCTCGCTCGCCAGCAGTGTGCCGGCACTTGCCGCTATCGAAATGCATGACGAGGGCGAACTGGCCCCGCAAGCCGCCTGATTTTGGCACCCGCGCTTTACAGCGCCGCGCGTCTTTCGGACGCGCAAAGGACGCCGTAGCACGTTGAAATTTTGCAGTAGGAATTTAGCCGTTACCGTCAGGCGACAGGCCCTATTTATTTTCTAAAACGTTTCAGGACGGCTATTTCTCGCAATAGTCGCCTCAAGGGTGGTGTGTTAGGACAACGACGAGTTTCCTTCAGGTCCATCCATGATTCCCGCTCAAAATTCCCCGACGGGTGAGGGAGCGCCGCCGCGCTTCCGGCTGCTCAGTGCGCTTTCCTATTGCGCGCCGCTGCTCGTCAACGGCATCGTTCTGCCGTTCTTCCCCGTCTGGCTTGCGGGCCACAGCTTCAGCGACCACGAAATCGGTGTGATCCTGGCCGTTCCGATGGTGGTGCGCGTGCTGGTGGCGCCTGTTGTCGCCATGATCGCCGACCGGATGAAGGAGCGCGCCGACGTGCTGCTCTGGTCAGGCAGCCTGTCGCTGCTGACGGCAGTAGCACTCTACTGGACGACGACTTTCTGGCCTGTCTTCATCGTCTTTACGCTGCAGGGCGCCACCTTCGCGCCCTATGTGCCGGTCGTCGAATCGATCGTCATATCTGGCGTGCGCCGCTGGGGTCTCGATTACGGATCGATGCGGGTCTGGGGCTCGATTGCTTTCATCGTTTCGACGCTGGTTGGCGGCGAATTCATCAACCAGTGGGGCGGGGGGATGGTGCTGCCGATCATGGTGTTCGGCTTTATCATGACCGTGGTCATGGCGATCTTCTGCCCGCGCATCGGGCCGACGCGGCGGCGAGGCCAGCCGATCGATCTTCCGGCCGCCACCGGCAGCGGCCTGCGTGAGCCGCACCTGATGCTGCTCTTGATCGGCGTCGCCATCCAGCAATCGAGCCATGCGGTGCTCAACGCCTTCTCCTCGATCTACTGGCATCACCTCGGTTTTTCCGGTACCGAGGTCGGCCTGCTCTGGAGTGCCGGCGTTGCTTCGGAAGTGACAGTGTTCTTTCTGTCGAAGCGCCTCAGCCGGCGCTTCAATGCCTGGACGCTTATCCGCTTCGGCTGCGCCATCAGCGTCTGTCGCTGGATCCTGTTTCCGATGAATACGGGATTTGCCGGTTTCTTCCTGTTGCAATGTTTCCACGGCTTCACCTACGCCTTCGTGCATACCGGCGTGCAGCGGCGGATCGTGGCGACGGTGCAGGAGACGCAGGAATCCTCGGCGCAGGGCGCCTATTTCTTCTATGTCGGCATGGCGATGGCGCTGATGACCCTGGCGTCGGGTTATCTCTATGCCTGGCTCGGCGTCGTCAGCTATTACGTCATGGCCGTGGTGGCGTTCACCGGCCTCGGCCTCGTCATCTCAGCCTATTACCTTCAGCCCCAGAGCGCGGTCTCGGGCGGAAAGACCAGGGAAGCGGCGTAGCGCAGGCCGGGTTCGCGGTCGCGGGCAAGCAGCAGCGGGCCGTCGAGATCGACGAAATCGGCGTTCTGGGCGAGTAATACTGCGGGCGCCATGGCAAGCGAGGTGCCGACCATGCAGCCGATCATGATGCTGAATCCAAGCCGTTCGGCCTCGGCCTTCATCGACAGCGCCTCCGTCAGGCCGCCGGTCTTGTCGAGCTTGATGTTGATCGCGTCGTAGCGGTCGGCAAGGCTTGCGAGATCGCCGGTGTGGTGGACGCTCTCATCGGCGCAGACGAGGAGCGGGCGGCGGATTTCGGCGAGCAGCCCATCGCGGCCGGCCGGCAGCGGCTGCTCGACGAGGGCGATGCCTACTTCTGCGGCGAAATGGAGATGACGCTCCAACACCGCTTCCGGCCAGCCTTCATTGGCGTCGAGGATGATTTCGGCATCGGGCGCGGCGGCGCGGACGGCGCGGATGCGGCTTTCATCGTCGCCAGTGCCGACCTTGACCTTCAGCAGGGCACGGCCGGCATGCGCGCGCGCCCGGGCGGCCATCACCTCCGGTTCACCGAGCGAGATGGTGTAGGCGGTGGTGAGCGGCTGCGGAGCGGAAAGGCCGAGGCGGGCGGCGACGCTGTCTCCCGTCCGCTTCGCCTCAAGATCCCAGAGGGCGCAATCGACGGCGTTGCGGGCCGCACCCGGCGGCATGGCCGACTGCAGATCGCGGCGCGAGATGCCGGCCTCGATCAGCGGTCGCGCCGCTTCGATCTGGGCGAAAACGCTCTGCATGGTCTCGCCGTAGCGGCGATAAGGCACGCATTCGCCAAGCCCCTGCGCACCCGCTTCGACAAGCGTGCAGGTGATGACCTCGGCTTCGGTCTTTGCCCCGCGCGAGATGGTGAAGGTCCCGGCAATCGGAAAGGAATTCATCTGGATATCGAGGGTGCGCGGCATTATTGCTCTCCTGCGAGCATGGAAATTGCACGGTGCTTCTGTATATTGACGCGCCGGGCGACGAACGATCTGCTTCGCGATTCGGCAATGTCGCTATAAGCCTTGAAAGACACAAGTATCTTGAACGCCGAGAATCGCAACGCCGCCTCACTTGATGTGAACGACCAGGCTGATGGCTCGGGACAGCGTGTGCGTCTTCAGGGAAATTGGCGCAGCGCCTACATCCATCTGGTGCTGCGCGATTTCGACAAGCTCCTGCAGAAGAAGACCGGCGACCTGACGGTAGACCTCTCGGACATATCGGAGATCGACACTGCCGGCATCTGGCTGCTGTGCCGGCTGAAAAAGCAAGAAGAGGCCGGCGGGCGTACGGTTCGCTTCGAAGGCACCAACCCGCATATCGACGAAATGCTCGAGATGTTTTCCGAGGAGCCGGCCAAGCCCGAGCCGGAACAGGCGGAGAAAGTCTCGCTTGCCGCGCGCATCTTCGCGCCGATCGGCAAGATGACCTATGAGGTCTGGGACAATTTCGCCGCCGCCATGTATATCCTCGGCTCGGCGGTGCGCGGCGCGCAGATGAAGTTCGGCCGCGGCAGCGGCGTTTCGCCGGCCTCCATCGTCAACCAGATCGACCATATGGGCGTTCGCGCTGTTCCGATCATTCTGTTGATGTCGTTCCTGATCGGGGCGATCATCGCCCAGCAGGGCGCCTTCCAGCTGCGCTATTTCGGCGCCGAGGTTTTCGTCGTCGATCTCGTCGGCATCCTGCAATTACGCGAAATCGGCGTGCTTCTGACCTCGATCATGATCGCCGGCCGTTCGGGCAGCGCCATCACCGCCGAAATCGGTTCGATGAAGATGCGCGAGGAGATCGACGCGCTGAAAGTGATGGGCCTGAACCCGATCGGCGTGCTGATCTTCCCGCGGCTGGTGGCGCTGACCATTGCGCTGCCACTTTTGACGGTGCTGGCGAATTTCGCTTCGCTGGGAGGGGCTGCCGCTGTCGCCTGGGGCTATTCCGGCATCACCTTCGCCAACTTCCTGTCGCGACTGCACGAGGCGGTGACGCTGTCGACGGTGCTCTCAGGCATGATCAAGGCGCCGTTCATGGCGCTGGTCATCGGCATCGTTGCCGCCGTCGAGGGGTTGAAGGTTGGCGGCAGCGCGGAATCGCTCGGCCAGCATGTCACGGCCTCGGTGGTGAAAGCGATTTTCGTCGTCATCCTGATGGACGGGCTTTTTGCGATGTTCTATGCAGCGATCGACTTTTAGCATGGCGGACCGCGTGGACGAGAAACCGATCGATACGGAAGACAAGGACGAAAGGGACATCGTGCTGTCGGCGCGCGACGTCACCGTCGGCTTCGGCTCCAAGGTCGTGCTCGACAATCTGAACCTCAATATTTACCGCGGCGAGATACTCGGTTTCGTCGGTGCGTCGGGCACCGGCAAATCGGTGTTGATGCGCACGGTGCTCAGGCTGCTGCCGCGCCGCTCCGGCACGATCAAGATCCTCGGCCAGGATTTCGACGAGCTCGATGAGCCGCAGCGCAACGCGCTCGATATGCGGCTCGGCGTACTGTTCCAGCAGGGAGCACTGTTCTCGTCGCTGACGGTCAAGGAGAACATCCAGGTGCCGATGCGCGAATATCTCGACCTGCCGCGCTCGCTGATGGACGAACTGGCGCATCTGAAGATCCGCATGGTCGGGCTCGCGGCTGATGCCGCCGACAAATACCCGTCCGAACTGTCAGGCGGCATGATCAAGCGTGCAGCCCTTGCCCGCGCTCTGGCGCTCGATCCGGAACTCGTCTTCCTGGACGAACCGACCTCGGGCCTCGATCCGATCGGCGCGGCCGAATTCGACGAACTGATCGCCAACCTGCGCGATAGTCTGGGACTGACCGTATATATGGTCACGCACGACCTCGACAGCCTGTTTTCGGTCTGCGACCGTATTGCCGTGCTCGGAAAGAAGCGGGTAATGGTGGAAGGCACGATCGACGATATGCTGGCCTATGACGATCCGTGGGTGCAGGCCTATTTCAAGGGCAAACGTGCGCGGTCGATCGTGCCGCAGGATGATGGCGCGCGGCACGGCAGCAGCGAGAAGTGACCGGATAAGATGGAAACCAAAGCCAATTACACGATTGTCGGTTTTTTCACTGTGCTGGTGATCGCGGCGGCCTTCGGCTTCGTCTACTGGATGGCCGAATATGGCCGAGGCGGCCCGATGACGGAGCTGATCGTTCGTATTCCGGGCTCGGCCAACGGTCTCAGCGTCGGCTCGCCGGTGCGCTTCAACGGCATCCAGATAGGCTCGGTGCAGACGCTGTCGATCGATGCCGACGATCCGCAATATTCGCTGGCCTTCACCCAGGTGCGTACCGATGCGCCGATCTACCCCTCCACCAAGGCCGCCCTTGAAATTCAGGGCTTGACCGGGGCTGCCTATATCGAACTCTCGGGCGGCCGCAAGGGCGAGGAAAGTATACTCCAGCATGCGATCGACAATAACAAACGCGCCGTCATCGTCGCCGACCAGTCGAGCGTCACCAATCTTCTGGCGACCGCCGACAAGATCCTCGATCGGGCCAACGACGCGGTCGGCGAACTTCAGGGTTTCATCGAAGATTCGCGCGGGCCGCTGACCGAGACTTTCAAGAATGCCGAGACGTTCTCGGATGCGCTTGCCAAGAATTCCGGCAATATCGACGCCTTCCTGCAGAGTGTGGGTGAGCTCTCCAATACGGTGAAGGCCGTGTCCGGCCGTGTCGATTCGACGCTTCAGGCCGTCGAATCGCTGATCAAGGCGGTCGATGCGCAGAAGATCGACAACATCGTCTCCAATGCCGAGAAGATCACCGCCAATGTCGCCGATGCCTCAGGCGACCTCAAAGGGGCGATCCAGAAGTTCGACCAGACGGCCACCACCTTCAACGATTTCGGCAAGCAGGCGCAGGCGACGCTCGACCGCGTCGATACGCTCGTTGCCCAGATCGACCCCCAGAAGGTGAAGGGCTCGGTCGACGACATCGCGCAGGCGACCAAGGATGCGCGCGCCGCCGTCGTCTCTATCCGCGATGTCGCCAACACGGTTTCGGCGCGTCAGAAAGATATCGACCAGACGATCCAGGACGTGTCGCAGCTTTCCAACAAGCTGAATTCGGCCTCGACCCGCATAGACGGCATTCTCATCAAGGTCGATGCGCTGCTTGGAACCGACAATACGCAATCGCTGTTCACCGAGGCGCGAAATACGCTGGAATCCTTCAAGAAGGTGGCAGACAACCTGAATTCGCGGATCGGGCCGATCGCCGACAATCTGCAGAAATTCTCGAACGGTGGCTTGCGCGACGTGCAGACTCTCATCAATGACATGCGCGGAACCGTGAGCAATCTGAACGATACGATCACCAACTTCGACCGCAATCCGCAACGCCTGATCTTCGGCGGGGACACGGTCAAGCAATATGACGGCCGGACGCGGCGTTAACTGGGGAAGTCAGGGGTAGCCTAATATGGTCGCATCGCATCTGTTGTCGCGCCGTTCTTGGATCAGGGGAACGGTGATCGCGCTGCCGCTGACGGCGCTGATCCTTTCGGGGTGCGGCACCGCGGCCAAGAACGATACTTATGATCTTTCCGCTGCCGTCGACGGGGGTGGACCCGCGGCCAAATCCCGCCAGATCCTTATCGCCAGCCCTACAGCGCTAAGGTCGCTTGACAGCGAGCAGATCGTCATCCGTGTTTCGCCGTCGGAAATCCAGTATCTCTCGAAGGCGCAGTGGGGCGACAAGCTGCCGCGCATGGTGCAGTCGAAGCTGGTGGAAGCCTTTGAAAACTCCGGCAAGCTCGGCGGCGTCGGCATGCCGGGGCAGGGGCTGGCGATCGACTATCAGGTCGTTACCGATATCCGCTCCTTCGAGATCGATGCTTCGAACGGCAACCAGGCGGTGGTCGAAATCTCCGCCAAGATCCTCAACGACCGCAACGGCTCGGTGCGCGCCCAGAAGGTGTTCCGCGCCATGGCGCCGGCCGGGGGTGACAATCAAGGCTTCGTCAAGGGCCTCGACCACGCCTTCTCCACGGTTGCCTCCGAGATCGTCAGCTGGACGCTGCCCTTGATCTGAACTGGAATTTCGAGGCCGAGGAGACGAGGTTCTCAAGCGGTGGCATCGACCTGCAAGACGACACTTCGAGCCGGTGATCTGTTCGGCCTTCTTGGCGGCGATTCGAAACGAATTGCAGGGTGATCGCGCAAGACCGGCAGCACCTGGAAGTGGCTTTCAGGTAGCCCGTTAGAGCGCCGTGCGTCCTTTCGGACGCATAAAGGACGCTCTCACTCTTTCAATCCTCGCATCGTGCTTTCCGAAAATCGATCCGATTTCGGGTCTATGCTAGCGAAAACCTGTCGGCAGGTCTCCGCTCATCGATCTACTTCGTCGGTTGCGAATCCGTCATCGTCGCTCCCGGCTGATTACCCGGTATGGTGGAAGCTGTGGCGTTTGATGACGGCGACAGGGTGCTGTCCAGCAGGCTTGCCATCTTGTCGTCGCGTATGCTCGCGGTCTTTTCGCCCATGACGACGCCGACCACGCGGCGGCCATCCTTCAACGCCGACGTCACGACATTGTAGCCCGATGCATCGGTGTAGCCTGTCTTGATGCCGTCGACGCCGTCGTAGCGATACATGAGGTTGTTGTGGCCGCGCAGTTTCATGCCGCGGAACTGGAAGCCGCGCATCGAAAAGAGCTTGAACTCCTCGGGGAAGTCTCGCATTAGCGAAACGCCGAGCGTCGCCATGTCCCGCGCCGTGGTCACCTGCTCCGGATCGGGAAGGCCCGACGGGTTCTTGAAGACCGTATCCTTCATGCCGAGTTGGCGTGCCTTGTCGGTCATCGCCTTGGCGAAAGCCTGTTCGGAGCCGCCAAGCTGTTCAGCGATCGCCACGGCCGCATCATTGGCGGAGAGCACGACAATTCCCTCGACCGCTTCGCGCAGCGTCACCTTGCGGCCGGCGCCGACAGCGAGCTTAAAGGGCTCCTTGCTCTCGGCATTTTCCGACATGGTGAGCTTCTGGTCCCAGTTGAGGCGTCCGTCATGCAGGGCTTCGAAGGCGAGATAGAGCGTCATCATCTTGGTCAGCGACGCCGGATAGTTCAGATCGTCCTGGTTGGAGCCTTCGAGAACCTGGCCTGACTGCACATCCACGACGAAGCTTGCCTGGCCTGCCTGAGCCAGAGTGAAAGCGCCCATCAGGAAAAAGGAAGAGAGCGCGGTGGCAAGGAGCCGGGATGTCGTCTTGGTCATCAATATTGCTGTCTCTGTCGTTTGGATGGCGGAGTGAGCCGTTCTGTTTGAATATGAGCGGATCAGAAAAGTTTGTGACGGAATGAAGGACAGCGGGCAATAAAAAAGGATCATCCACAGCTGATTCCTTTTGTCTCACCCTCTTCGGTTTTGACAATGATGCGTACGGCACGTAGAAAATGCACCATGAGCATGAAGCGCGCGCCCTTCTCCCGTCATATCAGCACCTGCCCGCAGGTCGCGATCTTGCGCGCTCTTGGCGGACGAGGTCTTCGCGTCCTGCTGTGACGTCAGGGCGCCAGGCGCCCGGCGCGCTGCTGGACGTAAAGCCCCTCACCACGTCAATCAAGGTTGCCAGGGAGACAGGCACCGTGCTCAATATTTATCATGTCAATTCGCTCGTCCATTGGGAGGAGCGCGAGATCCAGTTGCGCGATCATATGATCGGCTTCTTCTCGCAAGAGGTCCGTAGCTTCCTCAGATCCGTCAATCCGGCCTGGGATGTCAGGAGGGTCGAGGCGCCGGCGCTGATGCCGCGGTCGCTGGTTTCAAGTGCCTATTCGAACGCCGATATCTGGATCCAGGAACAGCTCTCCACCAGCGATACCGCGCTGGTGCTGAGACCGGAGACCACGCCGTCGACCTACGTCTACATGCAGCATATTCTCGGCAATCACTCGAAGACACGGCTGCCGCTCTGCGTCTGGCAGGCCGGCAGATCCTATCGTCGCGAGCAGGAACAGCCGAGCAAACACATGCGGCTGAAGGAATTCTGGCAGCTCGAATTCCAATGTGCCTTCACGGCCGACAGCGGCAACGACTATCACGCCGCCTGCCTTGAGCCGGTCCGCCGGATGATCGCATCGTTGATCCATCTGCCGACGCGGATCGTACCCTCCGACCGGCTTCCTGATTATTCCGAGGTGACTGTCGATATCGAGGTCGACAATGGCGACAAGTGGATGGAGGTCTGCTCGATCTCGCGACGCACGGACTTTCCGCAGCGCTACCGATCACAGCCCAAGAAGGGAGCGGCTATCGACCACGACGTGCTCGTGCTTGAGATCGCCATCGGCCTTGATCGTTGCGTCTACAACTGGAACATAGCGGCCGATCGATGAGATATCGGAAGCCGGGGCTGCCAAGCAGTCCCGGTTCTCCTGCAGCCCGAAAATTTATGAAAAGGCTATCTCGGCGGCGGGACGGATTTCTACCGTCGCCTTGCCCGCATCGAAACCATCGAGTGTTTCATTGTGATGGGCAATGATCTCGGAGAAGGTGAGGGTCGCCGTGTCGCCGGTCGTGTGACCATCGGCAATCAACGTCACGTCATATCCCAGCGACACGGCACGCCTGACTGTCGTGTCGACGCAGAATTGTGACATGCATCCACCGATGACGAGGTGGGTGACCGACCGTTCGTCCAAGCGTTCGGCAAGATCGGTCTCGAAGAAAGAGTCGGCGCTTTTCTTGCGCACAACGACCTCGGCCTGTGTCGGCGCGATCTCGTCGCGTAGCGCCCAACCCGGCGTGCCGACAGCCAAGCGATGGCCGCTGTCGCCGTCATGCTGAACGAGTACGATCGCCGCGCCCGCCTGCCGAGCTTTTTCCTGCAGCGCGGCCAGCCGTGCGACCGTCTCGTCGAGTGCGGCATCAATATGAGGTTGCCGCTCCGGCGAGGCTTTGCCGGAGAGGATGGCATTCTGCACGTCGATGATCAGAAGGGCCGTGGTCATTTCGGCGAGGTTTCCATAGCAGGACGGCGGACGGTTTCGTTTGGGAATGCTTGCTTTCGTGTGCCTTGGTCACACCCACATTATAGAACGAAAACCGCCTGACACGTGTTCAAGCGGCTTTCCAATCGTGGGTGCCAAGCCAGGCTCAGCCGAGCCTGCCTGCGGCGTGGGCGAGCATGGTGTAGACCTTGCCCGTATCCGAAGTGAGGTAGGACTGCGTCACCGTGCGGTTCGGGTCGGTGCGGGCGACGTCGGCGAGTAGCTTTTCGAAATCACCGATGTAGCGGTCGACGGCGGTGCGGAACTCCGGTTCGCGGTCGTATTTGCGCTTGATCTCGTCGAAAGTCTGCTGGCCCTTCAGCGTGTAGAGGCGGCGGGTGAAGACGTCGCGCTCGCCGCGCTGATAACGGCGCCAGAGATCGACCGAAGCGTCGTGATCGATGGCGCGGGCGATATCGACCGAGAGCGAGTTCAGCGATTCGACGACGTGGCGCGGATTGCGGCTGTCGTTGCTGCGCGCGGCCGGTGCGGCAGTTTCCGCCGGGCGGGCCGGAGCGCGGGCAGACGCCTGATCTGCGGCCTCCTCACGCGATGCGCCGCGCAGGAGATCGCTGATCCAGCCGCCGCTTTCGGGACGAGCCGGCTCTTGACGAGCCGTTTCCGGGCGACCTGCTTCCGGGCGGCCTGTTTCCTGGCGAGCGGGGGCAGGTTGCGGCGCGGCGCGCTGGGGGGCGGCAGCCGGCGCAGACGGTGCGATCGTCCCGCGCAGACCCGTCGCTTCGATCGGCGGCGGTGCTGCCGGCTGCGGCGGCTGGGCTGCGACCGGCTGAGCGGGACGCGGGGCCGGCTGTACCTGAGCGAGCGTGCGGGCGACGGGCTCGGAGATCTCGAGCTGCTGGCTGGAGCGGCCGACGAGCTGGGAGATATCCTGCAGCGCCTTGATCTGCTCGGCGACGGCGCGGCGCATGGCCGAAGCGCTTTCCTTGGCTTCCTCGGGAAGGTCGAAGGCGCCGCGCTTCAGCTCTGCGCGGGTGGCGTCGAGCTCGCTGCGGATGTCGGCGGCGGAGCGGCGGATATCCTCGGTGGCGCCGGAGAAGCGGCCGACGGCATCATCGATCGCTTCGCGCAGCGCTTCGCGCATATTCTGGGCGGCACCGTCGGAAGCGCGGCCGGCTTCGCCGAGCATGCGCTCGACCTCCGACAGCGAGGCGGTGAGACCGCCGCGAATACGATTGGAGAGATCGCCGGAGCGACGCTCGACATTGGCGAAGGTGCCGTCGATCGTCGTATTGGCCTCGTCGCCGGCGCGGGTGATCGCCTCGCGCATCGTCTCTGCCGCTTCCTGGGCACGCTTCTCGGTTTCGGTGAGAATGCGGCCGATATCGGCGAAGGAGGACTGCACACCCTGGCGCAGATTGCCGGTGACCTGGGCTGAGCGTTGCTCTGCCCGCTCAAACACCGTCTCGATCATGCCGCCGAGGCCTTGCATGGTCTTTTCGATCTCTGCGGAGCGCGAGACGAGGCCGACCGAGAGCGTCTGCAGAGCGCTCTCGCGCTCTTCGAGCGTCGAGGCGAGGTTGGACTGGGCGGCGCCGAGAAGCTGAGAAGCCTGGGTCAGAACCTTGGAGTGTTCGTCGAAGCGGCCGATGATGCCGCCGACCTGCGCCAGCGTCTGGCCCGAAATGTCGGAGAGGCGATCGACCTTGCCTTCGAGAAGCCTGGTCGAGGCGGAGACCATTTCGGCTGCCTTGGTGGCGGACTCGGCAAAGCGCGTGGTGGTATCGCCGAGACGGCCATCGACGCTGGTCAGTTGCTCGGCGGCGCGGTTCATCATCATCGCCATCGCCGCGCTGCTTTCCGACATGCGCTCGACGAGGCCGTTGACGTTGCCGACAAGGCTGTTCTCGATGGCGCTGACGGCATTGGCGACATTCTCGGTGCGGGCGGCAACGGCGCTGGCGAGCGCTTCGTTTTCGGCGCGCAGACGGTCGGCGCTGAGACTGGCCGCGGCAGTAATGCGGGCGGCGGCCTGCTCGCCGGCGTCGGTGTAGCGATCGATGATCGGGCGAGCCGTTTCGTCGAGGATGCGAGTCAATTCGACCGAACGGCCTGATAGCATCGAGTTGAGGTCGCGGGTGCGCTCTTCGAGCGTCGAGCGGATCGAGTTGCCGCGTGCTTCGAGCGCCCGGTCGATGTCGGAGAACGTCGTATCGATCTCGCGGGCATGCTCCTCGAGATTGGTGCGAATGGCGCTGCTGCGCGCTTCGAGCGCGCGGTCGACATCCGCCATGGTGGCCGTAATCTCGCTGCCGGCGCCCGACAGTGTCGAGCGGATGGCGTTACCGCGTGACTCCAGAGACTGGCCGGCATCCGACAGCACCTTGGAGATGGCATTGACTTGCGTGCCAACGATGGTCTCGGCCTCGGCGACCTTGTTGACGATGGCGTTGCCGGCTTCCGAGAAAGTCTGGGCGACGGCAGCGGCCTGGCTTGCCAGCCGGTTCTGAGCTTCGGCGACGCGAGTGACGATCTGCGACGAGCGCTCATCCATGGTGCGGGTGAATTCGTCGCTTTTCACATTGAGATCCTCGGCGAATTGCTGGCCGGTCTTGCCAAGCAGTTCGGTGGTTCTCGTCGCTTCGCCTTCCATCCCCTGGGCCGCGTCGGCAACTGCGCTGCGCAGCGTCGAGGCGAGACCAGCGGCCTTGCCTTCGATGGTGCGGTTGACGGCCTCGAGGCCGACGGTCAACGCACGGTCCATGGTGGAGAGGCGTTCCTCGATGCGTTCATTGCCGCGGTCGAGCGTTTCCGCGAGGCTCGCGGTTCGGCCATCGATAGCGCCGGTCAGGCTGGTGGTGCGGCTGTCCAGCGTCTCGGCCAGATTGGCGGTGCGGCTGTCGATCGCCTGAGTGAGGTTTGCGGCACTGCCTTCGAGCGTCGCCGAGATGCGCTGTGTGGCGTCGTTGCTGAGCGCGCCGAGACGAGAGGCGCCGTCGGCAAGCACGCCGGACAGCTGGCCGCTGGCCGCTTCGACCTTTTCGGCAACGCCGCCGACGCCGTCGCGGATGCGGGCCTCGATCGCCGCAAGACCGGATTCCACACGCGATCCGGTTTCTTCAAAACGGCCCGTCAGGCTTTCGACCGACCGATCGAGATGGGTGGACAAATCCTGGGTGGAGCTCGAAATCGCACTTGCCGCCTCCTGGAAGCGGCCGGCGATCTGGCCGGCGCCTGCATGCATGCGATCTTCCAATGTCTGGGCGCCGGCATCGATCGCCTGGCGGATCGCGGCCTCACGGTGTTCCAGCGACAATTCGAGCATGCTGACGCTCGTCGCCACCGAGGTGCCGATGCTGGTCGCCTGTTCGGCCAGCGTATCGCTGATCAGCGCATGGGCCTGGTTCAGCGATAGGTCGATGGCGTTGGCGCGGTCTTCGAGCGTCGTGCGGATGCGCTCATGGGCAGAGGCGAGCCCGCCCTCGATGCGCGCCGCGGCCTCGTCGGCGAGGTCTCCGAGCCGCGTATGTGCATCGGTCAGGCGGCCTTCGATGCGGCCGGTCAAGCCGCCGACGAGATCCTCGAAGCGGGCGCTGCCGGCATCGAGAACGCCCGAGAGGGCGGCGCTATGCTCGGAAAGCGCATTTTCGAGCCGCTGCTGATTGTCGGTATAGGCGGTGCGGATCGCATCGGTCTTGTCGGAGAAGGCACCGGCGACTCGTGCCTCGGCACCGGAGACGGCCTCCATGATGGCGTTGCTGCGGGCTTCGAGCACGCTGTCGAAGCGGCTCTGGTTATCATCGAGCGAAATGGCGAGCGCCATGGTCTTTTCGTCGAGCGTATCGGTGAGCCGATCGTGGGTTGCCGTTACGGCGCCGATGATCGCGGCGGTACGGTGGCCCAAGGCTTCCTCGAGGCGGGCCTGGCCTTCGCTCAGCGAGGTGGCGAGGGCGGCGGCCTTCTGGTCGAGTACACCGTTCAGGCCAACATGCGTGCCGGAAACCGCATTGGTGATCGCATCGGCGCCTGTTGTCAGCGTCTCCTCGAGACGGCTCTGGCTCTCGTTCAGCGAGATGGCAAGCGCCATCGCCCGATCGTCGAGTGTCTCGGACAGGCGGTCGTGGGTGGCAGAGACCGCATTCAGGAAGGATTCCGAGCGGCTCTCGAGCGTATCCTGCAGGCGGCTCTGACCCTCGTTCAGGGAGGCGGCGATCGCCGTCGCCTTTTCGTCGAGCGTTTCCGAGAGACGGTCGTGCGTGCCGGACACGGCCTTGAGGAAGGCTTCGGAGCGTGCTTCCAGCGTGTCTTCGATCCGCGACTGGCTCTCATTGAGCGAGATGGCGAGCGTCATCGCCTTCTCGTCCAGCGTCTCGGACAGACGGTCATGCGTGCCGGAGACCGCATTCAGCAGGGCCGCCGAGCGAGTTTCCAGCGTGTCTTCGATACGCGTCTGGGTTTCGTTGAGCGAAATGGCGAGTGCCATCGCCTTTTCGTCCAGCGTCTCGGAGAGGCGATCATGGGTGCCGGAGACGGCGTTCAGCAGCGCCGCGGAGCGGGTTTCGAGCGTATTCTCGATACGGGCCTGGCCTTCGCTCAGCGAGGTGGCAAAAGCTGCCGCCTTGCCGTCCAGAGTCTCCGAGAGACGATCATGGGTTCCGGAGACGGCGTTCAGCAGAGCGGCGGAACGGGTTTCCAGCGTCTCCTCGATACGGGCATGGCTCTCGTTCAAGGACATGGCGAGTGCCATCGCCTTCTCGTCGAGCGTCTCGGCAAGACGGTCGCGCGTGCCGGACACAGTGTTCAGCAGTGCCTCGGCGCGCGTTCCAAGCGCATCCTCGATGCGGGCATGGCGCTCGTCGAGCGAGGTCGTAAGGGCCGCCGCCTTGCTGTCCAGCGTTTCCGACAGGCGATCATGGGTGCCGGAGACGGCGTTCAACAGAGCTTCGGATCGGGTCTCGAGCGTGTCCTCGATGCGGGCCTGGCTCTCGTTCAGAGAGATGGCAAGCGCCATCGCCTTTTCGTCGAGCGTCTCGGCAAGACGGTCATGGGTGCCGGAGACGGCATTGATGATGGCGTCGGAGCGGGTCGTCAGCGCTTCCTCGAAGCGGCCGTGATGGGTGGTCAGCGCCTCGACCAATGCACCGCCGCGCTCTGCCATGACGCTGTCGATACGGCCGTGGGCAGTGCCGAGCGCCTCGCTGATTTCGGCCGCACGGGCGGTAAGCACGCCGCTTAGCTCCTCGGCGCGACCGCCGAAGGCAGCGGTCACCTGCTCGGTGCCAGCGGCAACGGCAGTCGTCAGATCGGTGGTGGTGGTGCGCAGCGTGTCGCGGAATTCGGCCGAGCGTGTCTGAAGGTTGTTCTGCAGCTCGGAGGTGCCGGTCGCAAGCGTCAGCGCGATTTCCGAGGTCGCGCTCTGCAGCGCCGAGGTCAGCTCGCCGGTGCGGCTGGTGAGCGCGGTGGTGATTTCGTCCGCCCGGCTGCCGAGCGTGCTTTCCAGCACTTCGTGGCCGGTGGCGAGCGCGGTGGCGAGCGCCAGCGACTGGTCTGATATCGACGAACCGAGCCGGTCGATGCCGGAGCTCAGAATGCCGTCGATCGAATCCGAGCCGCCGGTCAGCGTCTCGTTGATACGGGCGAGGCTCTCCATCAGCTTGGTGTCGAGCGAGCCGGTACGTTTGTCGAAGGCACTGGTGAATTCGGCGACGCGTTCGTCGAAGGCGGTCGACAGATGGGCGACGGTCGTCTGCAGCCGCTCCTCGAAGAAGCCGGAGCGCACGTCGAGATCCATGACGGCGTCGTCGGCGGTGGTCTGCAGGCTCTGGCGGAAGCTTGCGCCCTTTTCGTCGAGCGCGCTGTTCAGCTTCGACAGCACGTCGTCGAGCGTGCCGCCGATGGTGCGTTCGCCTGACGTCAGGCTCTCATTGATCTCGCGGGTGCGCGCGATCAGGATCTCGTTGAGCTGGTGCGTGCGCTCATTCAGCGCCGCATTCAGCTTTTCGGTGCTGCTGTCCATGGTCGAGGCGCGCGTCTCGAACTGGCTGAGCAGCCTTTCGCCATGGTCGTTGAGATTGACGGAGAGGGCTTCGAGGCGGTTGTCGAATTCGGTGGCCAGCGCAAAACCCGATGCGTTCAGGGTCTGCAGCAAGGTATCGGTCTTGGCGGCGAGCAGGCTGCCCATCGACTGCAGGGCGCTGTCCGATTTTTCCAGGATCGTCGCGGCGCGTGTATCGATCAGCGAGGCGAAGGCTTCGCCCGATGTGGCGAGCCGCACCGCGATTTCTTCGGTCGCAAGGGACAGCTCTTCCTTCAACTGGTCGTGCACGCTGCCGATCGAGGTGCGGATACGGTCGGCATGGTTGACGATCGCCTCGCGCTCGGAGCCGAGTTCGTGGACGAGGCCGCGAACACGCAACTCGTTGTCGGCATAAGAACGTTCAAGCGCATTGACTTCGGAATGGACGAGCGTTTCCAGTTCGGAGGCACGCGCGATGGTGCGCTCGATGCCTTCATTCATGGCCGAGACCTCACGGCGCACGGCCTGGCCGACGGTCATGATGCGCTCGGAGGCGATGGTTTCCGGCTCTGCCAGGCGCAATGCCACCTCTGCCATGGAGCGGGCGGCGTTGCGCATGTCCTGGGCGCGGGAGATCATGATGGCGAAGGCATAGAACATCATCACGGGAATGATGATGCCGACGAGGCCGGCGATGACGCCGGGCAGGGCGACGAGATCGGCGAGCGAACGGATCTGCCAGATCTGCGGAGCATAAAGCAGCGACATCAGGCCGAGGCCGGCCATGACCCAAAGCACGGAAAACAAGGTGGCGGTGCGCACCGCCGAGCGGCTGGAGGCGCCGTCAAAGGATTTCAAGATCGAGGCGGGCGTATTGCGGCTGGCATCGTTGGCGGGCGCGAAAGCCGGACCCCTGGAAGCCTGCTCGCCAGCGGCACCGCGGCGGCTGCGGCGCTGCGCTTCTTCCTGGGCCTGCTGGTTACGCGCATTTACTGGATCAGACACATTAGCCTCCGGGGCCTGGGGCGCGTCGCCGCGGCGAGACGGTACGTTATCCTTGCTAAAGTCGATCTGGAGCGCCTCGTCCAATGCCTTGAACGCCTTGTCCTCAATTGACTCATTATATTTGTTGTTCGCCATTCGGTTATGCCTCGTTACTGTCAGCCAGTCCGACAGCGCATCCTGGGCTTCCGCCTCACCCGGGAATAACTTTGCCGTTCCAGCCCTCCATCCCAACGAAGGACGGATAAGCATGTCATTTCAGAGTAGATAGCCGCTTTTTCAAACGGAAGGTATCAAAACACTACCATTATCCACTCGCTCGGCAAAGGCGCGTACCATAAACCCGCTCCACCAGTATCGTAGTGACACATCTGGGCTCTTCACACAATTAATGAAGGCTTGAGATTCATGGCTCGTTAACTCATTGTTAACATCTTTGAATCCTAGCTACGGCTTAAAAACCAATAATTTAGGGATATTTAACGGACGTTAACCATATGGCGAGATTTCCGCCCCGAATGTGCCGGAATTTAACGTAATGGCCACCCTCCTGTCGCAGAACTGTTGCAACTGCAGACGACAGAGACGGGAGAATTGGCAATGGCAGCCCAGATGGCAGCATTGAACATCGTATTCGAGGCGCCGGATAATGCAAAGGGACCGTGTCCCTCCAAGGTTCGGCCGATCGATCTGGTGCATCTCGCAAAGCAGACGATGGGCGACAAGACGCTGGAACTCGAAGTCCTTCAGATGTTTGCGCGTCAGGCCCGCGCATGCCTCCAGGACATTGCCAGCGGCGAAACCATCCGTATCGGCGCAGCCGCGCATCGGCTGAAGGGCGCGGCAAGCTCGGTCGGCGCGTTCCGCGTGTCGCAGACGGCGGAAGCCGTCGAGGAAAACGGCAACGATGCCGGCGCGACGGCAGCGCTCGGAGCCGCCGTCATCGACGCCGAGAATTTCATCCTGAAGCTCTGCCGCGGCTGATCTCCAAGTTTTTATCTGACGCATGTCGTTGTGCCAAAACCACTGTGCACTTTTGGGCGATGTGCATAAGATACAGTTCAAACGAGGCCCGTTGTTCCATTGCGGAACCGCGGGTCTTTTTGCGACGTCCCTGATGACGCTTTGAAGACGACGGGCGAAGGCCCGATCTGCGAGGCTATCACGGATTTCCCAATGTTGACTGATGCGTCGAATTGTCGGAAGAAAATCCGCCCACCCACTTGAAGACCGGAAATAGTCCTGATGCCAAAACTTACCATCGTCGCCTTCGACGGCACGCGCTTCGACCTCGACGTCGACCAAGGCTCCACCGTGATGGAGAATGCCGTGCGCAATTCGGTGCCCGGCATCGAGGCCGAATGCGGCGGCGCCTGCGCCTGCGCGACCTGTCATGTCTATGTCGACGAAGAGTGGACAGAGAAGGTCGGCCAGCCGGAAGCGATGGAAGAGGACATGCTCGACTTCGCCTTTGATGTGCGCCCGACCTCGCGGCTGTCCTGTCAGATCCGGATGAAGGCTGTCTATGACGGGCTCGTGGTGCACGTGCCGGAACGCCAAGCCTGAAGCACGCTGCGCTTCAAACGTCGCCGAAACATTCGATACCAAAAAAGACGCCTCGCGCGCTTGAGCGAGCGAGGCGAGGCGGGCGCATTACCTACGGATGAGGGAGGAACATCCGAGGCTTCGGAACGCGCCAGGAGAACCCAGCGATGAAAGTGCAGATGCCGTACCTGAACTTTCGAATGTGTTCATGTTAACGCGTTCCGGTTGAGTCTGCCAGGATGAAAAATGACCAGTAATTCGCTGGGGAGGGTGCAAGTTTCGCACAAGTTTCGTTATGCAGCTAAGGGTTTCCGCTCGCAACCAGACTGAAAAAGCCTTATTTTGCGCCGGCTCGACCATTGATTCGATTGTGCAGCAACCTCAGCATCCGCTTCTGGAAATTGACCGCCTCGACCCGGTCGAATCGCGCCTGCTGCCGGTCGTGCTCCTCTATACCGCGAGCTGATTCGTTGGAGACGAGTTCCTGCATGGCTTCGCAGCTGCGCTGCTGCGGCAGCGCGCGGATGGCGCGCTCCATGGCGCGGGCCTGGTCGCGGGCGATCTCGGCATGGCGCTCCTCGTGGCGCTTGATATCGCTCGACAGCGCGTCCCAGATCATCGACAGCTCCTTGCTGGCGCCCTTGCGGCTGCTCCAGCGCGGCAGGATGATCTGGGTGTGGACCGTGACCTTGACGTTGCCGACGCGGCAGCGCCCGTTATTCTGAATATAGGTTGCCTCGCCGCCGAAGCGGATCTTCGTAGCGCCGGGGTGGCGTGCCGAGGAACCGCTCGCCGTCGGGCCGCGCCGGCTGAGTTCGCGGTCGAGTTCATCCGCGGCTTTGCCGCGAATGTCGAAATAAGAATAGCTTTTCGATGCGATCACTTCGGCTGCCGACGGGCTGCAGAGGGAAAGAGCAATGGAAAAGGCGATAGGAACGACCATATAACGCACTGCAAGCGGCATTCTGAACGCAATCCGTGTTGAAATCGGCAGGAGCTTGGGGCATAGCCACCGCAAGCGCAATATCGGATGGCGCTTTTTTCGTCATCAATGGGATAAGTCTGGTGACAGGGCTCGAAGGCAGCATATGGCGTGTCGGCCATGGCCGGGAGATCGAACTCGGCCGTCGTTCGACGATCATGGCGATCATCAACGTAACGCCGGACTCCTTTTCCGACGGCGGACGCTTTGAAACCGTCGATGCGGCGGTCGAACAGGCGCTGCGGGCGGTGAGCGAGGGTGCCGGGATTGTCGATATCGGCGGCGAATCGACGCGGCCGAACGCAGCAACCGTCAGCCCTTCCGAGGAGCAGGCGCGCGTGCTGCCCGTCATCGAGGCGCTGCGCGGGCGCACCCAGGCGCTGATCTCGATCGACACTTATCGCGCCGAGACGGCGCGGCTTGCGATCAGCGCCGGCGCCCACATCGTCAATGACGTCTACGGGCTGCAGAAGGAGCCCGATATCGCCGATATTGCTGCGGTGACCGGAGCCGGGCTCTGCATCATGCATACCGGCCGCGACAGGGTAAAACTCGTCGATGTGATTGCCGACCAGGTGCATTTCCTCAAACGGTCGCTTGATATCGCCGCTGCATCAGGCGTCAACCGAGACCGCATCGTGCTCGATCCGGGATTCGGCTTCGCCAAGGAGACGGCGGAGGAGAACCTGGAGCTGATGGCGCGGTTTTCCGAACTTTCCCGCTTCGGCCTGCCGCTGCTCGCCGGCACGTCGCGCAAGCGCTTCCTCGGCGCCGTGACGGGGCGTGAGGCGCAGGACAGGGATGCGGCGACGGCTGCGACCAGCGCGCTGCTCAGGCTTCAAGGGGCTGCGGTTTTCCGGGTGCACAATGTCGCAATCAACAGGGATGCGCTCGATATCGCCGATGCTATGCTTAATGCGCGCCAGGAATTCGAGAGGAAGCGGCCGACATGACCACCTACACGATCACGCTGCAGAACTGCGCCTTCTTCGCGCGCCATGGCGTGCATGACGAGGAGGAATTTCTCGGCCAGCGCTTCTTCGTCGATGCCGAGCTCGATGTCGTCGCGGGCGAGGCGCTGGAAAGCGATTCGATCAACGATACCGTCAACTACGGCATCGCCTTTACGGTGATCGAGCAGATCGTCACCGGCAAGCGGCGCTACCTGATCGAGGCCTTGGCGCTCGATATCGCCAAGGGGCTCTGCGAGACATTCCCGCAGATCCGGCGAGC
The DNA here is from genome assembly GCF_012276115.1 of Rhizobium leguminosarum bv. viciae. Taxonomy (GTDB): domain Bacteria; phylum Pseudomonadota; class Alphaproteobacteria; order Rhizobiales; family Rhizobiaceae; genus Rhizobium; species Rhizobium leguminosarum_T. The sequence goes on from NZ_WIEU01000011.1 coordinate 31,481, forward strand.
GAAGATCACGGTGCGCAAGCCGAACGCGCCGGTGCCCGGCGTGCTCGATTTCGTGCAGGTGAGCATTGAACACTTTGCCTGAGGCCGCATCGCAATCCGCCACACTTGGTCTCGGTGGCAATATCGGCGACCCTGTGAAGGCGATGGCTGCGGCACTGCGGAGGCTCAACGGACGAGACGACTGCCGGGTTACGGCGGTCTCACGGCTCTATCGCACGCCGCCCTGGGGCAAGACCGACCAATCGTTCTTCTTCAACGCCTGCGCTGCCGTCGAGACCAGGCTGGAGCCCGAGGCTTTGCTCGATGTCTGCCTGTCGATCGAACGGGAGATGAAACGCGAGCGCATCGAACGGTGGGGTCCGCGCACGCTCGATATCGACGTGCTGACCTATGGCGACGTGATCCAGGACGCGCCGCGGCTGGAACTGCCGCATCCGCGCATGACCGATCGCGGTTTCGTGCTGATGCCGCTTGCCGATATCGCGCCGGATCTTCGGGTCAGGGGCAGGGCGGTCAGTGACTGGCTGTCGAATGCCGAGGTGACCGGCATCGAGATCGCCGACGACAGTCGTGACTGGTGGCTGAGCGCCTGAAGCAGGGAAACTGAAACGGAAAACGGCGGGAAACCCGCCGCTTCAGGAAAATCCGCTGTGCGATTTGTCTACTGGATGGAACCGACGGCCATCTCGTCGACCTGGCGGGTCAGCGTCAGGCCGATGACCGGGATCATCTGGCTTTCGACCTTGACCGAAACGGTGACGTTCATCGTCTTGTCGTCGCGCACGCGGGCAATCATCGCACCATTCAGCTTGGCGCGGTTGATGCCGACAACGACGGTATCCTCGCTGACGGCACCGGAAACAACGTCAAGGCCCTTGCCGGCGGCGCCGTCGAGGAATTTGCCCTTGTAGCTCGAGCCCGACTGAGAGATGACGGCGGTCATCGGCTGCTTGAAGACGCCGACGCGGCAGGTGCCGTCGAGCTTGATGCCGGCGCTGCTGTCGCCGGTGGGCTCGCCGATCAGGTTGCAGGTGAATTTCGTGCCCTTGTACTTGCCGGCGACGATTTCGCCGGGGCCCTTCCAGGAGCCGGCAACGGAATCGAAGAAGGCCTTGTCACGGGTTGCAGCGGTGGCTGCCGGTGCGACATCTGCGACGGGAGACAATGCCGCGGCGGCCAGACCGCATACGATGAGAAACTTGCGCGAATACATGGATTTTCCTTGGCAAACACCACTCACGAACTGGCTGCAAGTTTTGCCGAAGAATGGTTAATCCTTCCTTTCGATTATGCCGAAATGCAAGACAACGCAGAGCTTTCGCGCGTCAACGATTTTAAAACATCGGCACTAAATCATTGAATCTGCCGTAATTTCTTCGGCCTTACGCAAGGGGAGGTGAAAGCTGCGGATTCCCTGCTTCGTTCAAGGATTATTGCCGCGCGGCGACATGGAGGGAGTGAGATCGCCGATGAAATCACCGATTCCCGGCCGCTTCAGGGCGCGGAAGGCGAGCGGACGGCAGAGATCCATCGCCGCGATTCCAATGCGGGCGGTCATCAGGCCGTTGATGACGCCTTCGCCCAGTCGAGCTGAAAGCTTAGAAGCCAGCCCATGGCCGAGCACCTGCTGGACGAGGCTGTCGCCAACGGCGATCGAGCCCGTGACGGCCAGATGCGCCAGCACGTCACGCAACAGGCGGAACATTCCGAGCGTGCCGGGCCGGCCGCCATACAGCTCGGCCATGGCGCGGATGAGGCGCACGGCCTCATAGAGCACGTAGAGCAGGTCGACCACGGCGCGCGGGCTGACGGCGGTGGCGATCGAGACGCGCTTCGAGGCGTTGACGATCAGAGCGCGGGCCTTGCGGTCGAGCGGAGCGAGCAGTTCCCGTTCGGCTAGCGCGATCAGATGCGGGGGATCGATGACCTCGCCCTCAGTCGCCTTCAGCGTCGCGCGGCCCTTCGCCGTCTCCGGATTGGCGGAAAGGAGCGTGGTAAGGCGTGCGACGACGGCGCGCGCCTTCGCTGGTCGGGTTTCGAGCATCGCCGCGTCTGCCTCGGCCTTGATCGTTTGGACGGCGGCAAGGCGCATCATGCCGATGGTTTCGCGGATGACGAGGGCCAGTATCGCGAGAATGCCGACCGCGAGCACGGCAAGGGCGGCATAGCCCAACCAGTCGGCGCGGGTGAAGAGATCGCGGATCAGACTATCGGTCCAGAGGCCGATGGCGAGCGACAGCAGGATGCCGAAGGCGCCGGCGGCGATCTTGCCGAAGGAGGTCCGCCGCTTGCGCGGCGCTGCAACGGGGACCGCGCTCAGATCCTTGTCGGGATTGAGGAAGGGATCGTCCTCGTCAGATGTCACGACGATATTTTCGGAGAAGCTTTCCGGCTTGCGTCGCTCACCTCCCTGCCGGCCGTTGTCGCGCTGATCGGCGGCCTCGTCCTCGTAGCTGAAGGCGGCGGGTGCGCGGCGCGGCGGATCTGACGGGGGCTTGCTCATGCGAGACGGTCTCCGAACAGAAACTGCATGGCGCGGTCGAGGCGGATATGCGGCACCGACAGCTTGATGCCGCCGCCGGTTTCCTCAAGGTGCGGCGGGCGGAACCTGACGACATTGACATCGGGCAGCTGCACACCTGTTACACCCGAGGCGATGCGGTCGAACAGGCTTTCCGGATCCTCCGGCAGGTCGCCGGGAAAGATCGCGGTCTTTCTCTTGCCGTCAAAACGCTCGCCGGCAATGGTTTCACCCTCCATCGGCGTGCCGACGATGACCGGCAGTTCATGGCCGTCACGCTTGACGGTCGCCTCGCGGGTGGCCCGCACGGAGGCAAGCGCCATGACGTCGATGCCGGCACCGGCCATGCCGATGCGGTCGATGGCGCGATCCACCAGGCGACGGGTCAGCGCGTCGAGCCGGTCGTGGCTTTCATGGTGGAGATGATCGGCCTTGGTGGCGGCAACCAGTACGCGGTCGATGCGCCGCCCGAGCAGGGAGGAGAGCAGCGAATTGGTGCCGGGGCGGAAGCAGGCAAGCACATCGGTCAGCGCGCGCTCCAAATCCTGCACGGCTTCGGGGCCGCGGTTCACCGCCTGCAGCGCATCGACCAGGACGATCTGACGATCGAGCCGGGCGAAATGCTCGCGGAAGAAAGGTTTGACGACGACCGATTTGTAGGCCTCGTAGCGCCGCTCCATCATCGTCCAGAGCGAGCCGCGGCCGGGACGGCCGTTCGGCGGCAGAGCCAGCGGCGCGAAGGTCAACGCCGGCGAGCCGTCGAGATCGCCGGGCAGCAGCAGACGGCCAGGCGGCAGGGTGGAAAGCGAGCGTTCGTCGGCTTTGCAGGCTTTGAGATAATCGGCAAAAGCGGTGGCGAGGTCGCGGGCGATCATCTCGTCGGCGCCGGCATGGATGTCAGTGGCGCGCGTCAGCGCCAGCCATGGGCGCGACAGCTCGCAGCGGACGCCGGTTTCGGCAAGTGCCAACGTTTCCTCGCTGAACATGCGGTAATCCTTGCCGAGCAGCGGCAGGTCGAGCAGCCATTCGCCGGGATAATCGACGATATCGATCGACAGGCGGCCGGGCGAAAACAACCGGTTCCAGCCGCTGGCGCTCTGATAATCCAGCGTGATGCGCAGCTCGGAGATGGCGCGGGTCGAATCCGGCCAGATACGGTCCTTCACCAGCGCACGGATATGGTCCTCGTACTGGAAGCGCGGCACGGCATCGTCGGGCTGCGGCTCCAGCCGTACCGCCGAGACGCGGCCTGATTGGACCGGTTCGAACAGCGGCAGGCGGCCGCCATGCAGGAGATTGTGGACGAGCGAGGAGATGAAGACCGTCTTGCCGGAGCGAGAAAGGCCGGTGACACCTAGCCGCACGGTCGGATTGACGAGGCCGCTCGCCCGGTCGGCGAGATTATCGAAGGCGATGCGGGCATCGTCGGCGAGGGATGTCAGGCGTGGCGGCAAGGCGCGATTCCGGTTGGTGACTGCCCCGCAATATAGGGAGGGCGCGCCGCCCGCAAAAGAAGCGAGGCTAGAGCATTTCCGTTTTTCTTCGAATCACGGAAATGCTCTATTTCGTTGTTTTCACGCAATTCCCGGCAAAAGCGCTTCGCGCTTTGCCCGGCAAAACCGCGGCACAGTTTTGCTGGAATTGCTCTAGTCTTCAGACGACGACGAAATCGGTGAGGCGCCAGGCGGTGGCCAAAGCATCGAAATCGAGCACGGCAAGGCCAGCCGTCGGGAAGCCGCCGGCAAGAGAGCCTGCCATTGCCTCATGGCCGATCAGCGCCTCCAATGCCTGCTCCATGGTCGGATTGTGGCCGACCAGCATGACAGCAGCTTGGTCCTGCGCATCGATGATCTCGAGATAGTTGTCGACCGTAGCGTTATAGAGCGCGTCGACATAACGAACCTCGAGCGTAAGGCCCATCGCCCGGTACACCGCATCGGCGGTATCGCGGCAGCGCAGCGCCGTAGAGCTGATCAGAAGATCAGGACGGTAGCCCTTGTCGGCGGCCTTATCGGCTATGATCTCGGCATCGCCAAAGCCCTTTTCGTTGAGCGGGCGGTCGAAATCGCGCTGTCCGGGTTCGGCCCAGGCGGCCTCGGCGTGACGCAGGAGATAGATGCGGTTGGGCGGAGGCAGGGGTACGGTCATGGGCAAATCCAAGATCCAGCGGGCCTTTTCAGTAGCGGTTGCAATCGGCCGGCGTCAACCGTCAGCGCTGCTCCAGCTGCCCAAAACGCGGCTGATAACACGGCGTTTTGAAGGCGAAGCAAAAAACGCAAGCCGGAATAATGATGAGAAAATAGTCTGTTAGCCGAAAATTGTGACAGATTTAAAAATCTGTTTACCTGTCGTATTTGGCTTGAATCGCGGCTAGCGCTTGGGATATACACCCCGCCAGATGAGATGTTCTTCAGGAGAATCGCGTTGAGTGAGAAGATCGATCTTAGCAATTACGTTCCCTCGGAAGAGGAAGAGTTCATGAACGTAAACCAGCGTGCCTATTTCAGGGCCAAGCTGGTTGCATGGAGAAATGATATCCTTAGAGAAGCGCGTGAGACACTCGACCATCTGGCCGAGGAAAGCGCAAACCATCCTGATCTCGCTGACCGAGCGTCGTCGGAAACAGATCGGGCGATCGAACTTCGCGCCCGTGACCGGCAGAGAAAGCTGATTTCCAAAATCGATGCGGCACTGCAGCGCATCGAAGACGGCACCTATGGCTATTGCGAGGAAACCGGCGAACCGATCGGCCTCAAGCGCCTCGACGCCCGCCCGATCGCGACACTGTCGATCGAGGCGCAGGAGCGTCACGAACGCCGCGAAAAAGTCTATCGCGACGAATGAGAGTTTTCATGCAGGTATGACAGCAGAATAGGCGCCGCGATCCGATCGCGGCGCCTTTTACAATTACGGTGAGCTTCCGGTCGCCACAGACCTCCACCATTGCTCCCGGCCGGTCTCGGCGGTGAGGTCGACTGCAACCCTGGTGCCGTTCTTGATCCGCCGCCGCAAAACGTCGGCTCGATTCGAATCCGTCCGCAGCATGCCACCATCGTGAAGAGCCTGTAGCCGGGTGCGTGAAACTTGCAACTCGGACGCCAGCAGGCGGTCGAGGCGCGTGCTTGATGGAAACGGGACGATCAGTTCGATTTCCAGTCTCGTCCAATTGGCAATGTCCTGCTGCATCTCTTTTGCGATTTCAGATTCGGCAAACTCGTCGACACGCTGCGACTTGCGCCTGAGAGCTTCGAGGTTGAACGCTTCTGCCCGGATCCAATCCGGATCGTTGGACTGCAACGCCTCGAGGACTGCAGGATCGATGTCGCGAACATTCCGACGCTCGAAGATCGGACGGTTCCACGTCTTATCGCAGGTCGAGCATTTGTAGATAAGCCAGGCATCGAGCTTGCGGCCATTGGCGTTGAGCCGGATCTTGTCGCTGCATCGGAAAGCTCTGAGGCCCCCGCAGCCGCTGCATACAATCCAGGGCTGGGGCGCTGTTTTCGGCAGAATGGTCCATCGGACCCGAAGGGTATTGCACATATCGTGTTGGTCTTCCGTTCGGAAGTCCACCAGGATGATGCGTGAGAAAGCCCTTGCGGGCGCGGTGTGGCGATGTTCTGGGCGGCGGAAGAGCTGAGACAGCGGAGCTGCACATGGCACATGTCAACAATGCCAAACCGGTCTCTCGCCACCACCCGATGAACATATTCATACGCCGTCAGCGTGTCGCTGTTCGGCAGTACGGGTGAAACTGGAGTGAGACCGGTATTTACTTAGGCAAAGTATGACCTCGATGCGCCAAAGCTCTTCAACCGATGCGATAACAAATTATCAGCACAAGATGGAGCCCCCTGACACATCAGGAACTGAAAATCGCCGCATTGCGGCTTTTATGCAACTGGTGATGATGGAAAGTCGGACGTGCGTTTCCGCTCACTTGTCGCGCCGCTCACTTGTCGCGGTTGACGCTCATCTCGCCGAAGATGCGGGCGACTTCCTTTTGCAGATCGGTATCGGCGCCGGTGATCGGAGCCATTTCCGGATCGCGGCGCGGCAGGTTTCCGGGTTGCGGCGCTCCGGGCCGGGGCGCTTGGTTTGCCGACGCCGGCACGATGCGTTCAGCCGTCAGATTGTTCGACATTTCCTGTTCCAGCACCCGCTGGAAATCAAGACGGCTCGCTGCTGCCGACTGCGCAGCCCAATCGTCTTCGGCGCTACCTGGTGCGGCGCGTGCGGCCGTCGGCATGTCCTTGACAGGCGGGGCGGAGACTTCGGGTTCGATGCGCTGCTGCGGCAGCACGCGCTGGCGGGCGGCATCGAGGATCTCGGCGGCACTTGAGGCATCGTGGAACGGTGCGGGCTGCGCGGCCGGGGGAGCGACGGGACGCTCCAGCGGACGCGGCTGGGGCGGGACGGCACGCAGAGGATTGTCGCGTTCGGCCGACAGCGGAGCCGTCACGGGCTCTGCCGGAAGAGGGCTCGTGACCACCGGCGGGGCCACGATCGGCTGAGCGGGCGATTGGGCCGACGGTTCTGGGCGCGGGCGCGGCTCCGGCGGAACCGGCGCGGAGAAAACGGGCTCGGCGGCCGGCTCGACACGGGCTGCGACCGGCGGGCGCGGTGGCGTTTCCGGCCGCGCAACGGATATCGGACGCTGCTCGACGGGCTGCGGGCGGTTGGCGCTTTCCGGCTGCTCGGCCGCCGCGGGCAGGATGCGGCTCTCGATGACGATATCGCTTGGGCCGCCGATCATGATCAGGTGCTCGACCTCGTCGCGGCGCACCAGCACCAGCCGGCGACGGGCATCGACGGCTGCGGCATCCAGCACTTGCAGGCGGGGCTGGCGATTGCGGCCGCCGCGCACGAAAGGCGAGGGCGCCCGGCTGCGGATCACCCAGAGCACGAGGATGAGCAGGAGAAGCGCCAGGCCGACGCCACCGGCCGCAAGCAGGAAATGGCTGCCATAAGCTCCGACAACATCATCCAACATAGTCACTCACTCCATTTCACATTCGGCACATATTGACGACTTTTCCGTTCCTTAGGCAAGGGCCGCCGGTGCTGTCCAGTCACGGGAGAACGCGATTTCGTGTTCCGCTGGTAGGCACCCGGCGACCTTGCGCACGGGCGGCAGCGTTGGCTTCTGGGGCAGATGGCGCTGTTGCCTGTGAATTCAAGCAGTCTTGCCGGCTAGCGGTGTTTTTGCCGACGCGGCAAATTGCTAAGAAGGAAAGAGTGCCTGATTCCTGCTTCGTGTTCGTGCTACGAAGCGGGAGGGCTTATGTGAGGAATATATGACGAAATCGCGTCAGGCCGACGACTATAACGCACCGCTTGTGGATCGTGGGGGGCGTTCTGGCACGGTCTTGCGCATTCTTCTGCTAGCGCTTGTGCTGATCGCTGCTGCCGGCGCCTTCGTCTTCTTCAAAAAATCGCTCGACAACGAGGTCGTGCTTGGCGGTCTCGGCGTGCTCGCCATGGTCGGCATCTTCTTCCTGGTGTCTTCGGTCATCGGCTTCATCGAGGTGATGCCGCAGCATCAGTCCGACAGCCTGGCGCGTGCCTTCCTCAACAGTCATCCCGACGGTACGCTGATCACCGACGAAAAAGGCCGGATCATCTATGCCAATGCCGCCTATGGCGCGCTGACCGGCGCGCGCAAGGCGACCGAGGTGCAGACGCTGGAAACGCTGCTGTCGCGCCACCGCGAATCCAACGAGGCGCTCTACAGGCTGGTCAACGGCCTGCGCGAGGGCAAGGAAGGCCGGGAGGAATTTCGCCTGCTGCGCGCCGTCGGGCCTGGCAGCAACAGCTCCGGCGCGCATTGGTACCGGCTGAAGGCGCGGCTGCTGCAGCCGGAGGAAAACGGCGGCAAGCCGCTGCAGATCTGGCAGATCACCGACATCACCACGGAGCGCGACGACCAAGAGCGCTTCTTCAAGGAATTGCAGAACGCGATCGATTATCTCGACCATGCGCCGGCCGGCTTCTTTTCCGCCGGCAGGAAGGGCGAGATCTTCTACCTGAATGCGACGCTTGCCGAATGGCTGGGCCTCGACCTCACCAAGTTCGTGCCGGGCTCGATGACGATCGGCGACGTCGTGGCGGGCGAGGGACTGGCGCTGATCCAGTCGGTGCAGGCCGAGCCGGGTCTGAAGAAGACCGTGACGCTCGATCTCGACCTGCGCAAGAGCAACGGCCAGAGCCTGCCGGTGCAAATCGTTCATAGCGTCACCTCGATGCGCGACGGCGCCCCCGGCGAAAGCCGGACGATCGTGCTGGCGCGTGAAAAGAGCGATGCCGGCGGCCAGTCCGCTTCGGCCGCCGCCATGCGCTTCACCCGCTTTTTCAACAATACGCCGATGGCGATCGCCTCGGTCGACGGAAACGGGCGCATCCTGCGCACCAACGCGCCGTTCCTGAAGATGTTCTCCGGCGTCGTCTCGCGCGACGACCTCGAAAAGGCGCCGCATCTTGAAACCATCGTGCAGGAGAGCGACCGGCCGCAGTTGGCCGCGGCGCTGGCGGCGGCCAAGGACCGGCAGGGCGACATCGCGCCCCTCGACACCCGGACGCCGACCGACGAGGCGCGCTATTTCCGCTTCTATGTCAATGCCGTCATCGACCAGAGCGACGAGGCGCCCGAGGAGGCGGCGATCGTCTATGCCGTCGAGGTGACCGAGCAGAAGGCGCTGGAAGCGCAGATGGCGCAGACGCAGAAGATGAATGCCGTGGGAACGCTCGCCGGCGGCATCGCGCATGATTTCAACAACGTGCTGACGGCGATCCTGCTGTCCTCCGACCACCTGCTGCTGCAGGCGCGGCCCTCGGATGCCAGCTTTGCCGACCTGATAGAGATCAAGCGCAACGCCAACCGCGCCGCAGTGCTGGTGCGCCAGCTGCTCGCCTTCTCGCGTAAGCAGACGATGCGGCCCTCGGTGCTAAACCTTACCGATGTCGTCGGCGACCTGCGCATGCTGGTCGACCGGCTGCTTTCCGGCACCAATGTCAAGCTCGACGTGCAATATGGCCGCGACCTATGGCCTGTCAAAACGGACCTGTCGCAGTTCGAGCAGGTGCTGATCAATCTCTGCGTCAATGCGCGCGACGCGATGCCCGAGGGTGGCACGCTGACGATCCGCACCCGCAATCTGACCGCCGCCGAGGTCTCGGCCTTCAACTATTCCTACATGCCGGCCGAAGACATGGTGCTGGTCGAAGTCGCGGATAATGGCACCGGTATCGCACCGGAGATCATGGACAAGATCTTCGAGCCGTTCTTCACTACCAAGGATGTCGGCAAGGGCACCGGTCTTGGACTCGCCATGGTCTACGGCATCGTCAAACAGTCGGGCGGCTACATCCAGCCGGAATCCGAAGTCGGCAAGGGAACGACCTTCCGCGTCTTCCTGCCGCGCCACATTCCGGAGCCGGCGGTGGCCGCCGAAGCAGGTTCGATCGACGGCGCCATCGCCGGGGCCGAAGTGGTGCCGCTGCCGGTATCGCCGCAGCAGCCGGAGGACCTGACGGGGTCGGCCGTCATTCTTCTCGTCGAGGACGAGGAGGCAGTGCGCCGCGGCGGCAAGCGCATGCTGGAAACGCGCGGCTATACCGTGCACGAGGCGGGCTCGGGCGTCGAGGCGCTGGCTATCTTGGAAGAACTCGACGGCAAGGTCGACATCGTCGTCTCCGACGTCGTCATGCCCGAAATGGACGGCCCGACGCTGCTGCGCGAACTGCGCAAGACCTATCCAGATATGAAATTCATCTTCGTCTCAGGCTATGCCGAAGATGCCTTTGCCCGCAATCTGCCGCCGGAGGCGAAATTCGGCTTCCTGCCGAAGCCGTTTTCGCTGAAGCAGCTTGCTGTTGTGGTGAAGGAGACGTTGGACGGTTGAGGGTATGGGTCAGAGAGGTCGTGCCGTACCGCCCCCCTCTGCCCTGCCGGGCATCTCCCCCACAAGGAGGGAGATCGGGCCGGGCGCGCCGGCTTCCCCAAACAATGAGCGTCCAGCACGGCGAAACGGTCGATGGGCAGGACGTTCAAGCCACTTGTGATCTCCCCACCTGTGGGGGAGATGCCCGGCAGGGCAGAGGGGGGCGGGATCGGCACCACCTATCTGACAAGGCCCGTCAACCTTCACTCACCCAGCGCGACAGCAATCTCAGCAGCAAGCCGCGCGTTGTTCTCAACCAACGCGATATTGGTCTTCAGGCTCTGACCATCCGTCAGGTCGAAAATGGTCGACAGAAGATAGGGTGTTACCGCCTTGCCGGTGACTTCGTCGCGTTCGGCGCTGTCGAGCGCTCGCTCGATATAGATTTCCATCTCTTCGCGCGCGATCTCGTCGGCCTCGGGCACGGGGTTGGCGACGAGCATGCCGCCGTCGACGCCGAGCTGTTCGCGCACCGTCTGGAAATTGGCGATTGCCGCCGGGCTGTTCAGCGACAGCGGGCTGCGGATGCCCGAGGAGCGCGACCAGAAGGCGGGGAATTCCTCGCTCTCATAGGTGACGACAGGCACGCCGCGGGTTTCCAGCACTTCCAGCGTCTTTGGAATGTCGAGGATTGCCTTGGCGCCGGCGCAGACGACGATGACGCCGGTGCGCGCGAGTTCCTCGAGATCGGCTGATATATCGAAGCTTTCTTCGGCGCCACGATGCACGCCGCCGATGCCGCCTGTGGCAAAGACACGGATGCCGGCGCGCGCCGCCGCGATCATCGTCGCCGCAACCGTGGTGGCGCCGGTGCGGCGCTCGGCGATGGCGAAGGCGAGATCGGCGCGCGACACCTTCATGACTTCGGTCGCCTTGGCGAGCTGCTCCAGTTCCGCAGCTTCAAGGCCGATATGCAGCGTGCCGTGAATGACGGCGATCGTTGCCGGCACCGCACCCTGTTCGCGAATGATCGCCTCCACGCTGCGGGCCATCTCGATATTGCCGGGATAGGGCATGCCGTGGGTGATGATCGTCGATTCCAGTGCCACCAGCGGCGCGCCGCGCTGCTTGGCGCTGGCGACTTCCTTCGAATAGGCGATCGGCAGAAGAGGGGAGATGGGCTTGGTCATGGTCTTGTCCTGTGATCGACAGAGCATGATGTCGAAGTGCGAGCGGTTTTCGGACGACATCATGCTCAACTATTTAATTAGCCGCTTCAATGCAGAATTCTGACCTTGGGAACAAGGGCAAGCGCTTCATTCAGCAGATCGGGTGTCAGATTTTCGTTGACGGCATGCCGCGACTGGACGGTCAGCGTGGCGGCTGCGGTGCCGTGACGAACAGCTTCTTCGAGCGGCAGGCCTGACATCAATGCGGCGAGCGTGCCGGCCGCAAGTGAATCGCCGGCACCCGTAACATCGGCGACGGTGTCGGCAATCGGCGGCTGCAGCGTCACGGCGCGGCCCTCGCAAAGTGCAACGAGCTCACGCCGGCCGCGGGTGACGACGGCGTTCCTGATGCCGATCTCGTTCAGCAAAGGTGGCCAGCCTGCAGCCTCTTCCGGCCGCTCGCCGGCAAGGGCGGCGGCTTCAGCCTCGTTCAGGAACAGGTAGTCGATATCCCCAATGCAGGGTTTCAGCCTGACGACCTTCGCCGGCGAGATGGCGATTGCCGCAACGGGCTTGGCGAGGGAATGCGCCTTTGCGACGATCGCCGCGATCGTCTCTTCCGGCAGGTTGGCGTCGAAGAGGATGAAATCATGCGCGGCGAAGGCCTCCCGCACCCAGCGGATGGAGAGACGTCGCGGCACGAAGAAGCGGTAAAGATCCATGTCGGCAAGGGCGATCACCAGATTGCCGTCCTTCTCGATGATCGCCGTGTAGCTCGGCGTCTTGCGGTCGAGGAAGACGAAGGGCCGGTCGTCGATGCCGGCGAAATCGGCAGCTTCTCCGACCGTCTCGCCCATCGGATCGCCACCGCGCGGCGAGATCATCGTCACCTGAAAACCGAGCCTTGCCAGGTTGCGCGCTGCATTGAAGCCACCGCCGCCTGGCTCCTCGAACCATGTGCCGGGATTGCTGGCGCCAGGCGCCGTCTCGCCGGAGATGCGGCCGCGCCGGTCGATATGGGCGCCGCCGAGAACAAGAATCTTTTTCTTCATCCGATCCTCTCTCCCGATGCCCGAAGGACGAATCGATACAGCGCGCCCTTCCGCGGCCGAGTCGGCATTTCTGGCCTAAGCCGTTGCTTTTTATCGATAAAACAAATGCAGAACACGTGTCGTTTTACCTTTTTCTTTCAACTGTTTGATCGCCTATTGCGAGAATGGAACAAATGGAGTACAAACTCGACATTGCTAGAGCGGCTTCAATAACCTAAAGGTGGATCGGATGTCTCAGAATTCATTGCGGCTGGTAGAGGACAAATCGGTGGACAAAAGCAAGGCGCTTGAAGCGGCACTCTCACAGATAGAGCGGTCGTTCGGCAAGGGCTCGATCATGAAACTCGGCTCCAACGAGAATGTTGTCGAGATCGAGACGATCTCGACCGGCTCGCTTGGTCTCGATATTGCACTCGGCGTCGGTGGCCTGCCGAGGGGCCGAATCATCGAGATCTACGGGCCGGAAAGCTCCGGTAAGACGACGCTTGCACTGCAGACGATTGCCGAAGCGCAGAAGAAGGGTGGCATCTGCGCCTTCGTCGATGCCGAACATGCGCTCGATCCCGTCTATGCCCGCAAGCTTGGCGTCGACTTGCAGAACCTTCTGATCTCGCAGCCCGATACCGGCGAGCAGGCGCTCGAAATCACCGATACGCTGGTGCGCTCCGGCGCCGTCGATGTTCTCGTTGTCGACTCGGTCGCTGCCCTGACGCCGCGTGCCGAAATCGAAGGCGAGATGGGCGACAGCCTTCCCGGCCTGCAGGCGCGACTGATGAGCCAAGCGCTGCGCAAGCTTACCGCTTCGATCTCGAAGTCGAACACCATGGTGATCTTCATCAATCAGATCCGCATGAAGATCGGCGTCATGTTCGGCTCGCCGGAAACGACGACGGGCGGCAATGCGCTGAAGTTCTATGCCTCCGTGCGCCTCGACATCCGCCGCATCGGCGCGGTCAAGGAGCGCGAAGAGGTGATCGGCAACCAGACCCGCGTCAAGGTCGTCAAGAACAAGATGGCGCCGCCCTTCAAGCAGGTCGAGTTCGACATCATGTATGGCGAGGGTGTTTCCAAGACCGGCGAACTGGTCGATCTCGGCGTCAAGGCCGGCATCGTCGAAAAGTCGGGCGCCTGGTTCTCCTATAACAGCCAGCGTCTCGGCCAGGGCCGTGAAAACGCCAAGACCTTTCTGCGCGACAATCCGGATCTCGCCCGCGAGATCGAACTGTCGCTGCGCCAGAATGCCGGCCTGATCGCCGACCGCTTCCTGCAGAATGGCGGACCGGATCCCGATGATGGCGACTCCGCCGCGGAAATGTGATTTTCACGCTCGGTTCTTTTGAACATCAAAGCCGGCCGCATTCCTTGATCAGAATGCGGTCGGTTTTGTTTGTCTGCTGGACAGTGGCGGGGGTGAACGTTAAAAGCCGATGAATTTAAATTTACCTGCCTCCGGCAGCATTGAAGGGCGTAGCATGAGCGGTGTGAACGATATCCGGTCGACCTTCCTCGACTATTTCAAGAAGAACGGCCATGAGATCGTTCCGTCGAGCCCGCTCGTGCCGCGCAACGACCCGACGCTGATGTTCACCAATGCCGGCATGGTGCAGTTCAAGAACGTCTTCACCGGCCTCGAAAAGCGTCCCTATTCGACGGCGACGTCTTCGCAGAAATGCGTGCGAGCCGGCGGCAAGCACAACGACCTCGACAATGTCGGTTATACTGCACGCCACCTGACCTTCTTCGAGATGCTCGGCAACTTCTCCTTCGGCAACTATTTCAAGGAGAATGCGATAGAGCTTGCCTGGAAGCTCGTCACCGAGGGCTTCGACCTTCCGAAGAACCGCCTGCTGGTGACTGTCTATTCCGAGGACGAGGAAGCTGCGACGCTCTGGAAGAAGATCGCCGGCTTTTCCGACGACAAGATCATCCGCATCCCGACCTCTGACAATTTCTGGCAGATGGGCGATACCGGCCCCTGCGGCCCGTGCTCGGAAATCTTCATCGACCAGGGTGAGAATGTTTGGGGCGGCCCTCCGGGCTCCCCGGAGGAAGATGGCGACCGGTTCCTGGAATTCTGGAACCTCGTCTTCATGCAGTTCGAACAGACCGAGCCTGGCGTTCGCAACCCGCTGCCCCGCCCGTCGATCGATACCGGCATGGGGCTGGAGCGCATGGCCTGTATTCTGCAGGGCGTTCAGAGCGTGTTCGACACCGATCTCTTCCGCACGCTGATCGGCACCATCGAGGAGACGATGGGCGTCAAGGCGGAAGGCAGCGCAAGCCACCGTGTCATCGCCGACCATCTGCGCTCCTCGGCCTTCCTGATCGCCGACGGCGTGCTTCCGTCGAATGAGGGTCGCGGTTATGTGCTGCGCCGCATCATGCGCCGCGCCATGCGCCATGCACAGCTGCTCGGCGCCAAGGAACCGCTGGTCTACAAGCTGCTGCCGACGCTGGTGCAGCAGATGGGCCGCGCCTATCCGGAACTGGTGCGCGCCGAGGCGCTGATCTCGGAAACGCTGAAGCTGGAGGAAAACCGCTTCCGCAAGACGCTGGAACGCGGCCTGTCGCTTCTGTCGGATGCGACGAGCGATCTTTCCAAGGGCGATATGCTGGATGGTGAGACCGCCTTCAAGCTCTACGACACCTACGGCTTCCCGCTCGATCTGACGCAGGATGCACTGCGTGCCCGTGAGATCGGCGTCGACATCTCCGGCTTCACCGATGCGATGCAGCGCCAGAAGGCCGAAGCTCGCTCGCACTGGGCCGGTTCCGGCGAGAAGGCGACGGAAACCGTCTGGTTCGAGCTTAGGGAAAAACACGGTGCGACCGAATTCCTGGGCTACGACACCGAAACGGCTGAAGGCGTCGTGCAGGCGATCGTCAAAGAGGGCGCGGTTTCGACCGATGCCAAGGCCGGCGACAAGGTGCAGATCGTCGTCAGCCAGACGCCGTTCTACGGCGAATCCGGCGGCCAGATGGGCGATACCGGCGTGATCTCGTCCGACCACGGCAAGATCGAGATTTCAGATACGCAGAAGAGGGGCGAAGGCCTGTTCGTGCATCAGGGTACCGTCGTCGACGGCGTGTTCAAGGACGGCGATGCTGTTGTGCTGACGGTCGATCATGCCCGCCGTTCGCGGCTGCGCGCCAACCATTCTGCGACCCACCTGCTGCACGAGGCGCTGCGCGAAGTGCTCGGCACCCATGTTGCCCAGAAGGGATCGCTGGTCGCACCCGAGCGCCTGCGCTTCGACGTTTCGCATCCGAAGCCGATGTCGGCCGAGGAACTGAAGATCGTCGAGGATATGGCAAACGAGATCGTATTGCAGAATTCGCCGGTTACCACGAGGCTGATGAGCGTCGACGATGCGATCGCCGAAGGCGCGATGGCGTTGTTCGGCGAGAAATACGGCGACGAGGTCCGCGTCGTGGCGATGGGCGAGGGTGTGCGCGGCGCCAAGGCCGGCAAGCCCTATTCGATCGAACTCTGTGGCGGCACGCATGTCGGGGCCACCGGCCAGATCGGGCTGATCCGCGTTCTCGGCGAAAGCGCCGTCGGCGCCGGCGTTCGCCGTATCGAGGCCGTCACCGGTGAATCGGCGCGCGAATATCTGGCCGAACAGGACGAACGCGTGAAGACGCTCGCCGCCTCGCTGAAGGTGCAGCCGGGCGAAGTGCTGTCGCGTGTCGAAGCGCTGATGGACGAGCGCCGCAAGCTCGAAAAGGAATTGGCTGACGCCAAGCGCAAGCTCGCCATGGGCGGCGGGCAGGGCGGCTCGGCCGATGCCGTGCGCGAAGTCGCCGGCGTCAAGTTCCTTGGCAAGGCGATTTCGGGCGTCGATCCCAAGGATCTGAAGGGACTTGCCGATGACGGCAAGACCAGCATCGGGTCGGGCGTCGTCGCGCTGGTTGGCGTTTCCGACGACGGCAAGGCAAGTGCTGTCGTGGCTGTGACACCGGATCTGGTGCAGCGCTATAGCGCCGTCGATCTCGTCCGCATCGCATCTGCCGCCCTCGGCGGCAAGGGCGGCGGCGGTCGCCCCGACATGGCGCAGGCCGGCGGCCCCGACGGCTCGAAGGCCGATGAGGCGATCGAGGCGGTTGCCGTGGCACTTGCCGGCTGAACTGCCGCCTGACAACAGTTTAAAATTCAAATCGGCTGCGAGATCATGGATTTCGCAGCCGGTTTTGTTTTCAACGACCGTGGTCACTCGATGTTCAGCTTCGCGGCTGCAATGCAAGGCGGCAGGCGAGCCCGGTGAAGACCGTTGCCAGGACATATTGCGACAACTTCGGGAAACGGCTCGCCGATTGGAGTCTCGAACGGATCGTGCTTCCGAGGAAAATCACGGCGCCGTTCACGACGAGGCCGATGCCATTCAGGATGCTTGCAAGTATCAGCATCTGCACCGTCAGCGATCCGGCTGACGCATTCACGAATTGCGGAAAGAGCGCCATGACGAAAAGCGCCATCTTCGGATTGAGCAGATTGGTGGCAAGGCCCGCAAAGAAGATACGCCGGCCCGACAGCTGCTTCAGCGTCGATGCCGGCTGAAAGGCGGCGCCTTCCGAGCGGACCGTCTTGTAGGCGAGATAGAGAAGATAGCAACAGCCGGCCCAGCGCACCGTTTCATAGGCGGCCGGCACGGTCATGAAGAGCTGCGACAGCCCAAAGGCTGCGGCAAGGGCGTGGCAATAGGTGCCGAGCGCGATGCCGGCATAGGTCAGGAAACCGGCAGCGCGTCCCTGGCTGATGCTGCGAGAGGCGATCAGCAGCATGTCCGGACCGGGCGTGGCGGTCAGCACCAGCGCTGCGGCGGCAAAGAGCATTAATGTTGAAAAATCCGGCATCTATCATTCCTTTTGGGTTCGAGCCGGAATTCCGGTCTACGCAGGATTCGCCGAAGGTTCAAGTCAGCAGGATTTGTCAAATCGGACTATGCTTCTCTCAAGCCGATCGATTTGCACGAGGTTCCGAGATGAATGGCGAAACGGCATGGGTACTTTATGAAAGCCGTCTGAGACGGGTTTCGGCCTATATTCACGACCACCTCGACGAGGAGCTGGATATGGAGCGCCTTGCCGAGATCGCCTGCATGTCGAGCTATCACTGGCACAGGATCTACCGGGCGATTTACGGCGAGACGCTGGCGGCCACCGTCAAGCGGCTCAGGCTGCATCGCGCGGCGGGCGAGATCGTCCGCACGGAGCTTGCCGTCAGCGAAATTGCGAAGCGATCAGGCTATCCCAATCTCCAATCCTTCAATCGTATCTTCAAGTCGGTCTACGGCATGCCGCCGGCCCGCTATCGGAAAGAGGGAAGCCACATAGCCTTCGAACCCTCACCTAACGGAAAGACCAAAGCCATGTTAGACGTTATCATACGCGAGATCGGGCCGATCGAGTTGATCGGCGTTGCCCATACCGGCTCCTACATGCAGATCGACAAGGCCTTCGAGACGCTGTTCGGCACGCTTTATGCCCGTGGCCTCGCCAAGCCCGACATGCGGATGATCGGCGTCTATCTCGACGATCCCGATCTTGTGCCGGAGGAAAAGCTGCGCTCGATCGCCTGCGTCACCGGCGCTGCCGAAGTGCCGGCGGCGGCACCCTTCGAGCGGCGCACGATCGACGGCGGCGACTATGCGGTGCTGCGCCACAAGGGTCCCTATGCCGACATGTCCAAGTCCTATCAGTGGCTGTTTGCCGAATGGCTGCCGAAATCCGGCCGGCAGCTGAAGGACAGGGTCATGTTCGAGGAATATCTCAACAATCCGCGCGAGGTGTCGCCGACCGAGCTTTTGACGGATATTCACATGCCGCTTGTCTGAGGCCCATCCATCGGGGGCGCAGCGGATCTGCCGCGTCCCCAGGACGTTCAAGGCGACCTTCCGCGTCCTGGAATTTTCAAGCGGCCTGCATGGTCTTGATGGCTTCGTCATCAACGGCGTTCGCCCGTTTGTAGGCCTCGCGCTCGCTGATGCGGCCGACATAATCGAGGAAGGCCTGGCGTCTTTCGATGCCGCCGAATCCGATGCCCCAGCCGATATGGGAGCCGACATAGACGTCGGCGGCGGTGAAACGCTCGCCGGTGATGTAGGTCGAAGCGGAGACGGCTTTCTCGAGTGTGTTCATGACGTCGCCGAAACTGCCGCAGCCGGCCATGCGCAGGCGTTCCTTCGGAATTTCGAAGCCGAGAGCCTTCATCGTCACCGCCGATTCGAGCGGGCCGGCGGCAAAGAACATCCAGCGGTAATAGCGGGCGCGCTCCTCCGGCCTCGGCGCCAGCGCCTTTTCGGGGAAGGTCTCGGCCAGATAGGCGCAGATCGCCGCGCATTCGGTGACGATGGTATCGCCGTGGCGGATTGCCGGCACCTTGCCCATCGGATTGACCGCGAGATATTCCGGCGCCTTCATGGTTTCGCCGAAGGTCAGGAGTTCGGTGCGGTAAGGCTGGCCGATCTCCTCCAGCATCCAGCGCGCGATGCGGCCGCGCGACATCGGGTTCGTATAGAATACCAATTCTTCGGTCATGACGTCCTCCTCGTGTTGCTGGTCCCACGGAATCAATAGCGCAGCGATGGCAGCCTGCAAGTCCCGGCCGTTAGAGCGGCTTGCGATATTGGATGAAGCCGGAGCGCTCGGCGATCCTGTCATAGAGCCGGCGGGCCGTTGCATTGGTCTCGTGGGTCATCCAGTAGAGCCTGCCTGCGCCGTTGGCGCGGGCGAGGTCGGCGACGGCCTCGATCAAAGCGGCCCCGATGCCGAGCCCGCGCTGGCTGTTGTCGACATAGAGATCCTGCAGGTAGCAGGTCCATTGCGGCAGCCAGCAGGAACGGTGAAAGATGGCATGGACGATGCCGACGAGACGGCCGTCTTCGTCGAAGGCGCCGAGCGCATGCATCGGTTCGTCAGGATCGTGGAAGCGATCCCAGGTGAGATCTGTGGTTTCGGGCGGGATGACCACTTCATAGAAGCGTTGATAGGCCTCCCATAGGGGTTCCCAAACGGCGCGGTCCGAGGATTCAAGCGGTCGCAGGATGGCCGTCATCGGTTCATTCTCCCAAAATAAAACGGCGGGGAAAATCCCCGCCGCTTCGATGTTATCTCGGAAAGACCGGCTTACGCCATGGCCTTCTGCAGGTTCTGGTCGATCTTGTCGAGGAAGGCGGTGGTTGAGAGCCACGGCTGGTCGGGCCCGATCAACAGCGCCAGGTCCTTGGTCATGCAACCGGATTCGACGGTGTCGACGCAGACCTTTTCGAGCGTCGCGGCGAAGCGGGCGAGCTCGGCATTGTCGTCGAGCTTGGCGCGATGCGCCAGGCCGCGGGTCCAGGCGAAGATCGAGGCGATCGAGTTCGTCGAGGTTTCCTGGCCCTTCTGGTGCTGGCGGTAGTGGCGGGTGACCGTGCCGTGAGCGGCTTCGGCTTCGACCGTCTTGCCGTCGGGCGTCAGCAGAACCGAGGTCATCAGGCCGAGCGAGCCGAAGCCCTGGGCAACGGTGTCGGACTGGACGTCGCCGTCATAGTTCTTGCAGGCCCAGACGTAACCGCCAGACCACTTGAGCGCCGAGGCGACCATGTCGTCGATCAGACGGTGTTCGTAGGTGATTCCGGCTTCCTTGAACTGATCCTTGAATTCGGTCTCGTAGACTTCTTCGAAGATGTCCTTGAAGCGACCGTCATAGGCCTTGAGGATGGTGTTCTTGGTCGACAGATAAACCGGCCACTTGCGCATCAGGCCATACATCATCGAGGCGCGGGCGAATTCGCGGATCGATTCGTCGAGGTTGTACATGGCCATGGCAACGCCGGCGCCCGGTGCGTTAAAGACTTCCTTCTCAATGACCGTGCCGTCTTCGCCGACGAACTTGATCGTCAGCTTGCCCTTGCCCGGGAACTTGAAATCGGTGGCGCGGTACTGGTCGCCGAAGGCGTGGCGGCCGACGACGATTGGCTTGGTCCAGCCGGGAACCAGGCGCGGCACGTTCTTGCAGATGATCGGCTCGCGGAAAATGACACCGCCGAGGATGTTGCGGATCGTGCCGTTCGGGCTTTTCCACATTTCCTTGAGGTTGAATTCCTTGACGCGGGCCTCATCCGGCGTGATCGTCGCGCACTTGATGCCGACGCCGTACTTCTTGATGGCGTTGGCGGCGTCGACGGTGACCTGGTCGTTGGTGGCGTCGCGGTTTTCGACCGAGAGGTCGAAATAGTCGATGTCGAGGTCGAGATACGGATGGATCAGCTTATCCTTGATGAGCTGCCAGATGATGCGCGTCATTTCATCGCCGTCGAGATCGGCGACGGGATTGGCGACCTTGATCTTGTTCATGTATCTGCCTCGTTCGAGCTTCAATGGGGACCGGCGTCCCGGGTGGGTGATGTGATGAGGAGCGCTATAGCATTGTGATCAGGGAACGCAAAGCTGCAAGGGGCTCGACAATGCGTTTTTGCCGCCATTGCCAAGTGCTGAAATTTAGCTAGTGTCCGCCTCGATCTGCCGCTCCGGACATCCGACCATGAAGACAATCGCCGTTGTTATCGCAAGCCTTATCGCCTTTTCCGGCATCGGGCACGCCGCCGACATCATTGCTCCCGTGAAGGAGATCATGGAGGCGACCAAGAGCAATTGGGCCGACAATAACAGCGACTGGACCGACATCTTCGATGCGAGCCGGCTTGACCATCTCTACAGCCGCGATTTCGTCGCGAAATACCAGGCGGCGGCGCAGTTTCCCGCCGTCGACGACGACGGCATTTCGCCCTTCGACTACGACGTCATCGTCAACGGCCAGGATGCCTGCCCGCTGGAGGATCTGACGATTGCGGCAGCGCCTGTGGTCGACGGCGTGGCCGAGGTGACGGTGCGCTTCCGAAAATCCGCCTGCTCGGCGGCGCCCGATGCCAAGGACTATACGACCGTTCGTTTCCTGGTGGTCGAAGTAGGCGGCAAGCCCGTCATCGACGATATCGTCACCGAGAATATCGAAACGCAGGCGCGCGATTCCCTGAAAACGACGATGGCGCTGATTGCCAAGGGCCAATAGGCGCGCGACATTCGAGAGCATCGGGGCGATCTCAGGCGGTTTGATTTCCGCTCTTGCGGCGGTATCTGTTGATCCCTGGGCGGCATGAGGGGCTTTTGCATTTGTTTTCCGGTTTTCAGTTCCGCGACTGGCTGCTTGCCAACGATCCGGCGCTTTCGCGCCTGCGGATGGCCTCGCGGGTAACGCTGACGATCGTCCTCTCCTTCGCCATTCTACTTGCCATCCAGATGTTCATCGTGCCGTTGCCGAAGGCGGCTTTCGGCCTCGGCATCGTGCTGTCGATCGAAGGCGGGGTGGCAGTGCGCGACAAGGGCAATTCGCGTCAGTTGGTGACGCGGCTTTTCGGCTGTGTCGCGAGCATTGCCGTCGTCGGCATCGCCGCGGGGCTGGAGGACCGCCGTTTTCTCTCCGATCTCGTCTTCCTGGTGGTGATCGCGCTGGCATCCGCCGGGCGGGTGTTCGGGTCGCGCGGTTTTGCAATCGGCATGTTCGCCTTCACCTCCTATTTCATGGGCGCGTATTTCCAGCCTTCGCTTGCCGAGCTGCCTTATGTGGCGGGCGGCCCTGTCGTCGCGGTGCTGATCGGCCATGTGGTGCGGGCGGTGCTTCTGCCGGATGATTGGCGGCGCGACCTGCTGCGCTCGCTCGAAAGCGTCAGGGGCCGGATCAACCAGATCCTCTTCAAGCTCGCCACCCTTGCCGGCAGCGGCCATATCGGCGAGGCTGACCGGCAGGAGCTGCGCCAGCTGGAGGACCGGCTGAAGGAAGTGGTGCTGATGGCCGAAACCTTCATTCCACGCCCGGCCGGCGGGGTTTTCGATGCCGCCGCCGATCCTGCCGCAGAGCTGGCGATCCGGCTCTTCGATGCGCATCTCGCCGCCGAGAGCGCGATCGTGCTGAGCTTCCATAGCCCGCCGCCCTTTGCGCTCGTCCATGCGGTGATCGAGGCGGATGCAACCGAACTTGCACCCTATAGTGCCATGGCTGAAGCCATCAAGGACGAGCCTCAGGGCGAAACCGTGCGGGCGCTTCTCTGGCTCGGCGAGGCGCGGCAGCAGCTGACGCAGGCGATCGGCGAGGGGCAGGCCTCCGGCTTTGCCGGCATCGATGCCGTCAAGGACACTGCGCAGCCTGAAAAGATCGACTTTTCCTTTGCCAATCCGCTGCTGCGCTCGGCACTGCAGATCACGCTCGCCTCGGCGCTTGCCATGGGCTTCGGCCTGCTTCTGTCGCGCGACCGCTGGTTCTGGGCGGTGCTTGCCGCCTTCCTCGTCTTCACCAATACCAATTCGCGCGGCGACACGGCGATGAAAGCGCTGTCGCGGTCGCTCGGCACGGTGTTCGGGATCGCCATCGGCCTCCTGCTGGCGACGCTGATTTCGGGGCAGCTGGCGATCGCCATTCCGGTTGCGGCCGTCTGCATTTTCCTCGCCTTCTATTTCCTGCAGGTTTCCTATGCGACGATGACCTTCTTCATCTCGATCGTGCTCTGCCTGGTCTACGGCATGACCGGGGTGCTGACGCTCGATCTCCTGCAACTCCGCATCGGGGAGACCGTGATCGGCGCGGTGGCCGGGACAGCGGTCGCCTTCCTGGTCTTTCCGGCACGCACGCGCGGCGCGCTTGATGCAGCACTCGCCCGCTGGTTCCAGGCGCTGGACGAGTTGTTGAGCTCGATCGGCGATGGCAAGAGCGGTTTTGCGCTGATCGCCCAGTCGCAGAAGATCGATGCCTGCTACCGCGACGTAACGGTGGCGGCGCGGCCGCTCGGCTCGTCCTGGTCGGTGGTGACGCGGCCCGGCCAGATCCGCCAGACGCTGGCGATCTTCCTCTCCTGCACCTACTGGGCGCGCATTCTGGCGAAGAGCTACGCAGCGTCGGGCGAGGCCGACGAGCTGAAAAGGCTGATCGCGTCGGATCTGGCGCTGATGAAGGATGCGGCCCCGCGTGGCTCGACCTGTTTCTTCATCGAGCGCAAGGCGTCGCGGACGACAGGGCGGCACCTGCCGCTGTCGCGCGAGGGCGCGAGGCTGGGGCTCGAAATGATCGGTTCGGCGCTGCAAAGGCTCTATCCGCAGGCTGATGTCTTGCCGTTTGCACCGGGCGAGGTTATTGCGCGCTCGAAACAGGGATAGAACCATGGCAGGCACGAACAGCGAGCGTCAACTTCTGGCCGAAGGGCCGGCCATCATTCTGGTCGAGCCGCAGATGGGCGAGAATATCGGCATGGTGGCGCGTGCCATGGCGAATTTCGGCCTTGCTGAACTCCGCCTCGTTAATCCGCGCGACGGCTGGCCGAACGAGAAAGCCCTGGCGACCGCCTCCAAGGCCGATCACGTGATCGAGGCGACCAAGGTCTACGATACGCTGGAACAGGCGGTCGCCGACCTCAATTTCGTCTATGCGACGACGGCGCGGGAGCGCGACGGCTACAAGCCGGTGCGCTCGCCCGTCATCGCCGCCGAGACGCTCCGGGCGAGGTTTCGCGCCGGCGAAGGCACCGGCATCCTCTTCGGGCGCGAGCGCTGGGGGCTGACCAACGAGGAGGTGGCGCTTGCCGACGAGATCGTCACCTTTCCCGTCAACCCGGCTTTCGCCTCGCTGAACATCGCCCAGGCGGTGCTGCTGATGTCCTATGAATGGATGAAATCAGGCATGGAGGATCTCGGCGCCGTGCCCTTCCAGGCGATGGGGCAGACGCCTTCGACCAAGGAACAGTTGTTCGGCCTCTTCGACCAGCTGGAAGAGGCGCTCGATGCGCGCGGTTATTTCCATCCTGCCGGGAAAAAGCCGAAAATGGTCGACAATCTGCGCGCTGTCTTATCCCGCCGGGCCTTCACGGAGCAGGAAATCAGCGTGTTGCGCGGCGTCATCTCCTCCCTCGACCGCTTCTCGCGCAAGAGCCCGCGCGGCGGCCGGTTCCCGACAGCGGCCAAGGAAACACCGCCAGATGACAGCGCCGACGCATGAGCTGAAACCCGTCCTCGTCTTCGATTCCGGCATTGGCGGGCTGACCGTCTTGCGCGAGGCGCGCGTGCTGATGCCGGAACGCGGCTTCATCTATGTCGCTGACGATGCCGGCTTTCCCTATGGCGGCTGGGAGGAACAGGCGCTGAAGGAGCGGGTGATCGGCCTCTTCGGCCGCCTGCTCGAAGAGCACGATCCCGAAGTCTGCATCATCGCCTGCAACACCGCCTTCACGCTTGTTGGTGCCGATCTGCGCGCCGCCTTTCCCCAGATGACCTTCGTCGGCACCGTGCCGGCGATCAAGCCAGCAGCGGAGCGCACGCGGTCCGGCCTCGTCTCGGTGCTCGCGACGCCGGGCACGGTCAAGCGCGCTTATACGCGCGATCTCATCCAGTCCTTCGCCCAGCAATGCCATGTCCGCCTCGTCGGCTCGGAGAACCTTGCGCGCATGGCGGAGGCCTATATTCGCGGCGACGCCGTCTCCGACGACGCCGTGCTTGCCGAAATCGACCAATGCTTCGTCGAGAAGGACGGACGAAAGACCGATATCGTTGTGCTCGCCTGCACGCATTATCCCTTCATGGCGAACCTTTTCCGGCGGCTCGCGCCCTGGCCGGTCGACTGGCTTGACCCCGCCGAAGCGATCGCCCGCCGCGCCCGCACGCTGGTGCCGCTGATCGCAGACGCTGTGCATCCCGGCAATTTCGACTTTGCGGTGTTTATGTCAGGCAATCCCGATTTCGCGACGCGGCGGCTGATGCAGGGATTCGGCTTGAGGGCGTAGCGCCGCGATTGATTTGAAGGCCCTTCGATTTTGGGGACACATTTGAGGAACTGACATGGCTCGGAATGCTGAAGAAGAAGATAGGTTGGCGGTCTACGCCGCAACTGCCGAGGGCGCACGGACGCGCTTTACGGCCCAGGATTGGGAACGCTTTTTCGCGGCACTCGACGAGCCGGCAAAGCCGACCGATCGCATGGTCAATGCCGTCAGGAAATATCGCGATATCGGCGGCGGTTGATGAAATTCGAACTGCTCGACCCGAAGCGAACCGTCGCAGATGTTGTCACACGCAATCGCGTGGGAGAAAGGGAGCAGCATGTCAATTGTGATCAGAAAGATGCGAGCAGGCGACAGTGCGCTTTGGGCTGAGATGCGCTTCAAGCTCTGGGACAGCCTTTCTATCGATGAACATCTTGGCGATATAGGCAGAATGCTCAAAGGCAAGAAACGGACCGGCTATCTTGCGCTGCGTCCCGACCAAGCGCCGCTTGGTTTTGCCGAGATTTGCATACGGGAATACGCCAACGGCTGCACTGCACAGCCCGTCCCTTTTCTCGAAGGCATCTGGATCGATCCCAAACACCGTCGACAGGGCGTTGGCCGTGCACTGCTTGAAAACATTACCGGTGATCTGATCAAGCAAGGATTTCGGGAGCTCTGCTCCGATGCAGACATCAGAAACAGACGGTCGCACTAGGCGCATCAGAATTGGGGTTTTACTGAAACCGAGCGAGTCGTCTATTTCCGCAAAGTTCTTTGATAGCCCGGAGCCCGGAATTGTCCTGTGGGTTGGCGAAATACGGTCCTGAAAGACGATGCATTCTTTGATAGACGGGGCGCTGCCGTTTCGGAAGAATGGCGCTTCGTTCATGTGAGTCTTTTCGCCGCGAGGATCAGCATTGCAGGTTGGCATCGATATGGGATTGGCGTCCGGCAGCCCGGCGACGCTCGATATCGAGGAGCTGCTGGCGACCCGTCTGCTCGTGCAGGGCAATTCCGGATCGGGCAAGTCGCATCTGCTGCGCCGCCTGCTCGAACAGTCGGCGCAATGGGTGCAACAGGTCATCATCGATCCCGAGGGTGATTTCGTCACTCTCAGCGATAGGTTTGGCCACGTCGTCGTCGACGGTGAGCGCACAGAGGCGGAGTTGGCGGGCATTGCCAACCGCATCCGCCAGCATCGCGTTTCCTGCGTGCTGACGCTCGAAGGCCTCGATCTCGAAGACCAGATGCGCGCTGCAGCCGCCTTCCTCAACGGCATGTTCGATGCCGATCGCGAATACTGGTATCCGGTTCTCGTCGTGGTCGACGAGGCGCAGATGTTTGCGCCGTCGGTCGGTGGCGATGTTTCGGAAGATGCGCGCAAGATGTCGCTCGGCGCGATGACCAATCTGATGTGCCGCGGACGTAAACGCGGCCTTGCCGGCGTGATCGCGACGCAGCGGCTTGCCAAGCTCGCCAAGAACGTCGCGGCCGAGGCCTCGAACTTTCTGATGGGCCGCACCTTCCTCGATATCGACATGGCGCGCGCTGCCGACCTGCTCGGCATGGACCGGCGCCAGGCCGAGATGTTCCGCGACTTGAAGCGCGGCAATTTCGTTGCTCTCGGACCGGCGCTGTCGCGCCGGCCGCTGCCGATCCAGATCGGCGCGGTGGAGACCTCGGCGCGCTCTTCCAGCCCGAAGCTGATGCCGCTGCCGGATGCGCCTCAGGATGTCGAAGACCTGATCTTCACGCCCGATCCGGAGGAATTCCAGCGGCCGCTGGTGCGCCGCGCGCCGCCGGCGCCGCGGCCGACGACCGATATTCTGGCCGAACTCTCGCGCTCGACGCCGGCGGCATCGGCTGCACCTGCGGAGGCGAG
Source organism: Rhizobium leguminosarum bv. viciae (assembly GCF_012276115.1). Lineage (GTDB taxonomy): Bacteria > Pseudomonadota > Alphaproteobacteria > Rhizobiales > Rhizobiaceae > Rhizobium > Rhizobium leguminosarum_T. The sequence goes on from NZ_WIEU01000011.1 coordinate 58,770, forward strand.
GGCGAACCAGGTGGAAGTCTCCGCCGAGGAGCGGGAAGAGCGCCTTGCCGGCGTGCTGGCCGAGATACTGGACGATCCGGCATCCGCCTTCCGCACCGATTCGGTGCTTTACCAGGACTTTCTGGTACGGCTGCGCATGCGTCGCGTGCCGGGACCGCCGATCGCGCTGCCGGAATTCCGCCGGCGCGTGGCGATCTCGCGTTCCGGCGTCGATGCGGCAACTGCCGCAACCGATGCCTGGGCGACGGCGCTGTCGCTGTCATCAAGCGTTACCGACGATCTGCAGGGTGTCTTCCTGACGATCGCCAAGGCCGCCGTCCGCGGTGAGCCGTGCCCGTCGGACGCCCGCATCGCCCGCGCCTACGGCACCCATTCCGCCCGCCGCGCGCGGCGCCTGCTTGGTTATTTCGAGGAGCAGGGCATCATCGTCGTGCACGCCGATTTTTCCGGCAAGCGTATCGTCGCTTTCCCGGACATGGACTGCCAGACGGCGCCGGGCGACGCCAACGCGCCCGACACGGGTGATCAACCGCTGGCGGCGGAATAGTGGCGCTTTCAGGGTTTGCCGCTGTTGACATTTTCATGACGGGCCTCTAAAGACCGCCGCAAGCACCGGGCAGCAATGTCCGGTGTTTCATTTGACATGTCCCGTGGATCGTTCCTGTTCGCTAACCGGAACATCCTGTCAGATCTCGGCAGAGATCAGAGGAGGGCGTGTTTCCTTCGTGCGGTTTGGCAACAAACCGTCTTAAACCTTTGAAAGGAAATACGATGAGCAAGCGCGAATCGTCCAAGTACAAAATTGACCGCCGTATGGGCGAAAACATCTGGGGCCGTCCGAAGTCTCCGGTGAACCGCCGCGAATACGGCCCGGGTCAGCACGGCCAGCGCCGCAAGGGCAAGCTTTCGGACTTCGGTGTGCAGCTGCGCGCCAAGCAGAAGCTCAAGGGCTACTACGGTGACCTGCGTGAAAAGCAGTTCCGCGCGATCTTCGCCGAAGCCGACCGCCGCAAGGGCGACACCTCTGAAAACCTGATCGGCCTCTTGGAATCGCGCCTCGACGCGATCGTCTATCGCGCCAAGTTCGTTCCGACGGTCTTTGCTGCCCGTCAGTTCGTCAACCATGGCCACGTCTCGGTCAACGGCGTGCGCGTCAACATCGGTTCCTACCGCTGCAAGGCCGGCGACGTCATCGAAGTTCGCGAAAAGTCGAAGCAGCTGGTGATCGTTCTGGAAGCCGTCAGCCTCGCCGAGCGCGACGTTCCCGACTACATCGAAGTCGATCACCACAAGATGGTCGCAACCTTCGGCCGCGTCCCGACACTCAGCGACGTTCCGTTCCCGGTCGTCATGGAACCGCACCTGGTCGTCGAATTCTATTCGCGTTAATGCATTCGTCTCGCAGTCGAAACCGATTGCGAGACAACAGCATGCGTCGATATAGGGAAAGCCGCTCCTTCGAGCGGCTTTTTTGCGATCTGGAGAGAAGCAATGGCAGATTTGCAGGCGACCCTCGATAGCATCTACGCCGATATCCAGCCGCGGATCGGCGAGGGCAAGGTCGCGGATTATATTCCCGAGCTCGCCAAGGTCGACCCGAAGCAGTTCGGCATGGCGATCGTCACCGTCGACGGCAAGGTCTATCGCGTCGGCGATGCCGACATCGCCTTCTCGATCCAGAGCATTTCGAAGGTCTTCATGCTGACGCTGGCGCTCGGCAAGGTCGGTGAGGGGCTGTGGAAGCGGGTCGGGCGCGAACCCTCCGGATCGGCTTTCAACTCGATCGTCCAACTCGAGCATGAGAGCGGCATCCCCCGCAACCCCTTCATCAATGCCGGCGCCATCGCCGTCAGCGACGTCGTCATGGCCGGCCATGCGCCGCGCGAGGCAATCGGCGAGCTGCTGCGCTTCGTGCGTTATCTCGCCGACGACGAGTCGATCACCATCGACGACAAAGTGGCGCGCTCGGAAACGCAGACGGGATACCGCAATTTCGCGCTTGCCAACTTCATGCGCGCCTACCGCAATCTCGACCATCCGGTCGATCATGTGCTCGGCGTCTATTTCCATCAATGCGCGCTGTCGATGAGCTGCGAGCAGCTCGCCCGCGCCGGGCTGTTCCTGGCGGCGCGCGGCAGCAATCCGACGACCGGCCATTCGGTGGTCTCGCCGAAGCGGGCGCGGCGCATCAATGCGCTGATGCTGACCTGCGGCCATTACGACGGCTCGGGCGACTTCGCCTATCATGTCGGCCTGCCCGGCAAGAGCGGCGTCGGCGGCGGCATCTTCGCGGTGGCGCCGGGCATCGCCTCGATCGCGGTGTGGTCGCCGGGGCTGAACAAGGTCGGCAATTCACAGCTTGGCGCTGCGGCATTGGAGATGCTTGCGGCGCGGACCGGTTGGTCGGTTTTCGGCGATTGACGCTGTGTTGCCAGGTGGGTTTCTGCTAGAGCAAATGTGGAATTTCTGTAGGACGAAGCAATGAATATCGCAGCCAACATCGCCGATGATCTGGAAACTGACGAGGCCGACAGCAACGGCCATGCGCTGTTTGCCGATGCGCCGCGTTCCGTCTCCTTCAACAAGCTGCGCAAGCGGCTGCTGCGGCAGGTGCGTCAGGCCTTCGACGATTTCGACATGCTGAAGGGCCAGAAGCGCTGGCTGGTCGGCCTTTCCGGCGGCAAGGATTCCTACGGGCTGCTGGCGCTGCTGCTCGATCTCAAATGGCGCGGCCTGCTGCCGGTCGAGCTCATCGCCTGCAATCTCGACCAGGGACAGCCGAATTTCCCGAAGCACGTGCTGCCGGGCTATCTTACGAAGATCGGCGTCCGCCACCGGATCGAATATCGCGATACCTATTCGATCGTGAAGGAGAAGGTGCCGGAGGGTGCCACCTATTGCTCGCTCTGTTCGCGGCTGCGGCGCGGCAATCTCTATCGTGTGGCGCGGGAAGAGGGTTGCGATGCGCTGGTGCTCGGCCACCACCGCGAGGACATTCTCGAAACCTTCTTCATGAACTTCTTCCATGGCGGCCGGCTCGCCTCGATGCCGGCGAAGCTTCTGAACGACGAGGGCGACCTGATGGTGCTCCGGCCGCTTGCCTATGCCGCTGAGGACGACCTCGCGAAATTCGCCACCGCCATGCAGTTTCCGATCATCCCATGCGATCTCTGCGGCTCGCAGGACGGGCTGCAGCGCAACGCGATGAAGGACATGCTCGCTGATATCGAACGGCGCATGCCGGGGCGCAAGGATACGATGCTGCGGGCGCTTTCGCATGTGAACCCGTCGCATCTGCTCGATCCGAAACTCTTCGACTTTTCCACCCTTGGTGTCACCGATCCTTCATAAGGGTCCGGCTAAGCAGGCTGTTCATTGCATGAAGGCAGGACTTCGCATGACTATTTCAGATCAGGATATTCTCTTTCTCGGCGATTGCGTCCGAGAGGCGGCGCGCGCCGAGATCATGCCGCGTTTCCGCAATCTCGGCGCTGCCGATGTTTCGGAGAAGACTTCGGCAATCGATCTGGTGACGCAGGCTGACCTGCTTGCCGAACACCGGATCACCGCGGCGCTGAGAGAGCGCTTTCCCGCAGCACTCGTCGTCGGCGAGGAGGCTTATGACGCCGACCGGTCCGTCGTGCCGGCCCTTGCCGATGCCGAGCTCGCCTTCGTCATCGACCCTGTCGACGGGACATTCAATTTCGCCGCCGGGCTTCCCGTCTTCGGGACCATCCTGGCTGTGACGGTCAAGGGCGAGACGGTCGCCGGCATCATTCATGATCCGGTTCTCGGCGACACAGTGACCGCGATCAAGGGGGCGGGCACCTTCCTGACGCGCCAGGACGGGCAATCGACAAAGCTGAAGGTGGCGGAGCCTACTAGCCTGAGCCAGATGGTCGGCGGCATGTCGTGGGGGCATATGGACGAGCCGGACCGCTCGCGTATCTGCGCCAACATGGCAAAGATCCGGATGACCTTCGCCTTCAACTGCTCGGCCTACGAATATTGGATGGTCGCCTCCGGCAAGCTGCATTTCATCGGGCATACGAAACTGATGCCCTGGGATCACCTGGCCGGTGTGCTGGCGCATCAGGAGGCCGGCGGTCATACGGCGAAATTCGACGGCACGCCCTATCGCCCCGGAGAGACGACGGGCGGGATCATCTCCGCGCCCGACCGGGAGAGCTGGCAGCTCATCCGGCGCGAGATCGTCGGCATCTGATTCAAGCTTCTCCTGAGAGACCTAAGCGTGAGGATTTGACATGACTTCGACTGTCGACGTGACCGTTCTTGCCGATCTGCTGCGCCGCGCGGCAAAGGCAGAGATCCTGCCGCGCTTTCGCCGGCTCGGCCAAGCCGATGTGCGCGCCAAGAGTGAGGCGACCGACCTCGTCACCGAGGCCGATGAGCAGGCCGAACGGATGATCAAGGCGGAAGCTCAGCGGCTCTGGCCGAACGCGCTGTTTCTCGGCGAAGAATCGGTCGCGGCCGATCCCGATTTGCTCGGCAGCCTCGAACATGCCGATCTCGCGATCGTCGTCGATCCGGTCGACGGCACCTTCAATTTCGCCTCCGGCATTCCGGCTTTCGGCGTCATGGCATCCGTCATCTCCGGCGGCGAGACGGTTGCCGGCATCATCTACGATCCGATGGGCGACGACTGGGTGATGGCCGAAAAGGGCGGCGGCGCCTGGCTGCGGCGGCCGGATGGCGGCGCCGAGCGGCTCTCGGTCGCAGCTCCCGTGGGACTGGAGCATATGGTCGGCATGGCCTCGACCGGCTACCTGCCGCAGGCGAAGCGGGCCGAAGTGCTCGCCAATCTCGCCAAGGTGCGCTTCCTCACCAATTACCGCTGCGCCGCCCATGAATACCGCACCTTTGCCGGCGGGCATGTGCATTACCTCATGTACAATAAGCTGATGCCCTGGGATCACCTTGCCGGCACCCTGATCTCGCAGGAGGCGGGCGCCTATGCGGCGCGCTTCGACGGCTCACCCTACCTGCCGCATCATCTCGACGGCGGGCTGCTGATTGCGCCCGACAAGGCCTCGTGGGACGTGCTGCGGCGTGAGGTTTTCACGGTCTGAACACTCGCCTTAAAGCGTAGAGCCTTTACTGCTGCCCTCATGCTATAGGACAGCGAGAATGTGCTCCCACGCTAGTCGTCCCAACTCTGTGTCGGCTTCGTCACTTCCACCGTGCGCATGCAGCGATGATCGGGGGGTCGTTTCGCCCGGCAACAGATTGCGATGGCCCGCGTGTTCTCCCAAGACAAGCTGGGTGGACAAACCAAAACCTGCGCGCCGCCGAACAATTGATGCGGCAAATTTGTCTGACGGCCAAAGCGCGTCATCGCATCCTGCTACGAGCAGAATTTCAGCATTCGTTTTCTCCAAAGGGATAGCCGCTGCGTCGATCTCAGACTCGTGCATATCGAGGCATCTTTGGAACAAACCCCGATAGGCGACCAGCCCGTCTCTGTATTCTCGCACCCAATCTGGGTCCGACGAAACAAAAGGAAGCGGTGTACCTCGCAATGTCCACGACGAGCGCTCGGGCCAACTGATGCCATCAAGCCCTGGACCAATATTTCCCCATACGACTGACGAAGGGCTCATGGCGACGACCGCGGTGATGCGCGGATCGTATACGGCCGTGAGCAGTGCAGCTTCGGCGCCTTTCGAGGTTCCCACCAGGACGATGCGTTTACAGCCGAGACCCACCAGGCAGTCCGTGGTAGAGAAAAACGTTTCTAGCGGCACCTCGCAAATGCCTGGCACCTGGCCTTCGCCGCCGAACCAGCGAAGCGCTATGGCCGTTGCCCCCTGGCTCGCAAACAACCTTGCGCGGGCCACATCGACCCGGCCACTGGAGCCGCCGAGCACCACCACGCCGGTGCTGGCATCCGGTTTGACTTGAAATATCTCGCCCTGCAATGGCGGGGGGAGACGTTGATATTCTGCATCCAAAACCAGGCTCCTTCTTCCAGGGGGCATCCAGATTTAGGAACGTGCCAAGTTTGCCATCTAATGCAATGCCGTCGGGGACCAACTGCTCCGGCAGATTTCCCATTTTCAGAAGTGAGCAGCACCCGGATCGAGCTGCGGGCTGTCGCCGGGGTGGGTGAAGAGCTTGCCGTTTTCGGCCCAAAGGGTGGCTGCGATCGTCACCGCGCCGAAGAGAGCGAAGCCGCCGAAGAGCGGCTGCACCGTGCCGTTGAACATCTGGCCGACCAGGCCGCCGAGGATGGCGCCGGCTGTCGTCGAGACGAAGCCGGTGATGGCGGTCGCCGTGCCGGCGAGATTACCCATCGGCTCGAGGCTGATGGCGGTGAAATTGGTGGCGATCAGGGCAAACATCATCAGCACGATGGTGAAGATGCCGTAGGCGATGGCGAAATCCGGCTTGCCGGCCAGCGAATAAAAAAATCCGACAGCCGACAGCGCCGTGAAGATCAGCAGGGCGGCGTGCGAGATGCGGCGCATGCCGAATTTGCGGACGAAGAATCCATTGGCGAAATTGGCGACGGCGATGCCGCCGGCGGTGGCCGCAAAGGCGATCGGCAGCCAGTCGCCAAGGCCATAGACCTCGCCGAAGACCTGCTGCACCGAGATCACATAGGCACTGATAACGCCGGTGAACATGGTGAGGCCGATCATGTAGCCGCAGGTGATGCGGTTTGTGAGCACGGTCTTGAAGCCATCCACGACAGAGCCGACCGACAGCGGCAGCCGCTCTTCCGGCGGCAGCGATTCCTTCAGCCGCAGGAAAGCCCAGACGAACAGGACGGTAGCGATGATCCCGAGCAGGATGAAGATCCAGTGCCAGTTGGCATAGAGGATGATGAGCTGGCCGACGGAAGGGGCGACGATCGGCACGATCATGAAGACGATCATCACATAGGACATCACACGGGCCATTTCGCGGCCACCGAAGCAGTCGCGCACCATGGCCATGGTGGTGATGCGCACCGCAGCACCGCCCACACCCTGAACGAAACGCATGACGAGCAGCATTTCGAAGCTGCCGGTCGCTGCAGCGGCAAACATTCCGACAATATAGCAGGCGAGGCCACCGAGCAGGATGTTGCGGCGGCCGAACGTATCCGAAAGGCTGCCGAAGAAGATTTGCGAGACACCAAATCCTAAGAAGAACACGCCGATGATCAGCTGCGCGTCGTTGGTACTGGTGACGCCGAGGGAATGGCCGATATTGGGCAATGCCGGCAGCATGCTGTCGATCGCCATAGCAACGCTGGCGGTCATGATGGCGATGGTAACGACGAATTCGCCAAAGCCCATGCCGATGCGGCGGGAGCCCTGGTTTTCCTGGTGCGGCTTATGCGGCGGCGTCATTTGGTGAAATCCCGGATGCGAATGAGGCCCGCCGTTCAGACGGCTGGGTTCTGCGATTGGAAGAGGCGGCCCTTCTCGGCGATGAGCACGAAGACGAGCCCGATGATCGACACGGTGAAATAACCGGCGACCATCGGCAGCGCAGTGCCGTCGAAGGCCTGGCCGATGCCGGCGCCGATGATGGCGCCGCCGACCGTGCTCATGAAGCCGAGGACGGAGGAGGCGGTGCCGGCGACGTGGCCGAGCGGCTCCATGGCGAGCGAATTGAAGTTCGAGCCGATCCAACCGAACTGGAACATGGAAAGGCCGAAGAAGGAGATGAACAGAGCGAAGGGCATCGGCTCGGTGCTGGCCATCTGGACGATCAGCCAGATGGTGTTGATGGCGATGAAGCCGATGAGCGAGCCGTGCGACAGGCGGCGCATGCCGAGCTTGCCGACGAAGCGCGAATTGAAGAAGGACGACAGCGACATGAAGATCGCCACGCCGGCAAAGGCGAAGGGGAAATAGACGCCGAGATCGTAAATGCCGACATAGACCTGCTGGGCCGAATTGATGAAGCCGAACAGCGCGCCGAAGATGAAGGTGCTGGCAATGGTGTAGCAGAGCGCGACGCGATTGGTCAGCACCAGCTTGAAGGCGCCGAAGATCGAGCGGGCGGTGAAGGGCCTGACATTGGCGGGATGCAGGGTCTCCGGCAGGCGTAGATAGGCCCAGACGGCGATAGCAGTCGCCATGGTGGCGATGAACAGGAAGATCAGGTGCCAATTGCCGAAGAACATGACGATCTGGCCGGTGCCGGGCGCAATCACCGGCACGATCATGAAGACCATCATGATCAACGACATGACCTCGGCCATCTGCCGTCCGCCATAGATATCGCGGACGATGGAGATGGTGATGACGCGGGTGGCCGCCGAGCCGATGCCCTGGACGAAGCGCAGCACCAGCAGACCGGCGAAGGAGGGAACGAAGACGATGCCGATGGCGGAAACGATATAGACGACGAGACCGAACAACAGCGGCGCGCGGCGGCCGAATCGATCGGAAAGCGGTCCGTAGAAAAGCTGGGCGCAGCCGAAGCCGAGCAGATAGGAGGAGACGACGAGTTGCCGGTGGTTCTCGCTCTCGACGCCGAGGCTTGCGCCGATCTGCTGCAAGGCTGGGAGCATGATATCGATCGCCAGCGAATTGATGGCCATCAGGAAGGCTGCGAGCGCGATGAATTCTCGCTTGCCCATGGGCATGCGGCCCGCGGACACGGCTTGTGATGAATCTGTCACAATGAAATTCCCATAAACAGGTCAAGGCGCTGCTGGCCGCAGCGCCTCGAACTCAAGAAACAGATTTGGAAACCGGGCGGACGTCCGGTGACCGGTCAGGCGGCGCCGCGAACCGTGATGCCGTTTTCCTGGAGATGCTGCTGCAGTTCACCAGCCTGGAACATTTCCCGGACGATGTCGCAGCCGCCGACGAACTCGCCCTTTACGTAGAGCTGCGGGATCGTCGGCCAGTTGGAATATTCCTTGATGCCCTGGCGGATTTCCGAATCGGCGAGCACGTTGACGCCTTTGTAGTCGACGCCGATGTAATCGAGAATCTGCACGACCTGGCCGGAGAAGCCGCACTGCGGAAACTGCGGCGTGCCCTTCATGAAGAGGACGACGTCGTTGCTCTTGATTTCGTTGTCGATAAATTCGTGAATGCCGCTCATGGGACCTAATCCTTTCAACAGGCGGGTTAAAGGCCCACCGTTTCAATCGTTGCCTTTAGATAGCATGCGACAGCAGGAATTCCAGCCGCCCGAACCAAAAAAATACCAATTCGGGCCGGCCGTTGCCGGGTTGTTGCAGTCGCGCTACTGCCCATCAAAGTGCTACAGCGTCCTTTGCGCGTCTCAAGAGACGCGCGGCGCTTTAGCGGAGCAGAATTCATCCGAAAGCCGCTCATATTTTCATCGTGTCTTAGCTGCGTCGCTGACGGCTGCGGCCAGCGGCAGTGCGGCGCTTGCTGACCTGTTTGCGGGCGGGCTTGGGCTTGGCCGCGGTCGCCTTGCGCGCAACCTTCGTCGTTGCGGCGGGGCGTGTCTTACGCCTCCTGCGCTTCGTCGTGACGCGGCCGGTGGTTTTCTTCAGGATCTCCTTCAGCACGCTTTCGACGACGCCTGATATCAATTCTTTGACTAGGTCGGCCACAAAACCCCTCCGTTCGTGGTGGAAACGACATGGCTGCTATTGAATTCTGGAAGAGTTCGGTTAGCAAGACGGCTTCGAAAACATACCCGGTTTTTCGCCGACAGCATCGGTGGAATGGCCTGATCACAGCAGCATGCCGGCCATTCGCCCGGCCGGAAGAGTGGAATGAAACTGATCGAGAAGCGGGTCGTCCTGCATTTCCCGGGCTTCGAGCCATTGGATGGCACTGCTCACAGGGCGCGCTACGAGCGATCCGCCAGGCAAAGTGCCGCCGTCTGGGGATATTCGATCGCGACGGGGGCAGTGGAAGAAGGAACCGATCCTGTCAGTTTCGAGGTCACGATGGGCGATGGGATGGGCAGCGATGCGGGAGATTCATCCGGCTGGCAGACCAAGAGCCGGATCCACATGATCGATCAAGACGCTCTGGTGCGTCGGCTCCGCGGCGGCAATACGTTGAGCCAGATCATTGCGGGCTTCCGAAGTTGCGCCGAGATCATGCTCGAAGGCGGAATGCGGGGATATTTCCGCCATGCCTGGCGCTTCGGCCTGTTCTTCGTTTTCCCGTTCCTGCTGATGGCACTGGCGATCGCTCTGACAGCACAAATTACCGTCATGCCTTATGTTCTCGGCTTTTCTGCCTGGCATATGTTCTGGAGCGGGCCGCTGGCGCTGTGTCTGTTCGTCTTCGCCTTACTGCCGTTTTGCGAGCGCTTCTATACGCTGCATCTTTTTGCCGATTGGGAAATGGCCGTGGCGCTCGGACGCATGGACCGGGCGGAATTCAACGACTGGCTGGAAGACCGGGCCTCTGCAGTGCGCACGGCGCTTGACGAAGAGGCGGACGAATATGTGATCTCGTCGCACAGCATGGGGTCGAGCGTCGCCGCCCATGTCATCGGCATATTGCTGGAACGGGAGCCGGAGATCTTCAACGGCAAGCGCGTGGTGTTCGCCACCCTCGGCAGTGCCATCCTGCAATGTGCGCTCATGTCATCGGCGACACTGCTTCGCGCTCGCGTCGGGCTGATTGCCCGCTGTCCCGACATTTCCTGGCTCGACGTGCAGTGCCTGACGGATTCGATTAATTTCTACAAGGTGCCTGTCGTCGCCGTCTCCGGCCATGCGGATGCGCCCCAGGCGAAAATGATCCTGATCCGCGTCAAGCAGATGCTGACGCGCGAGCACTATCGCAAGATCCGCAAGGACCAGCTGCGCGTCCACCGGCAATATGTGCTTGGGCCCGATCTGCAGGCGCCCTTCGACTTCACGCTGCTGACATCCGGGCCGATGCCCGCCTCGGTCTTTGCCGATCCCGACGAAAAGAGAATGCCCGGCTGAGGGCCGGGCATCGTCATCCGGATTGCATCGGGCTTTTATTCCGGCGCGGAAGTCTGCAGGGCCAGAGCGTGCAGCACGCCGCCCATATTGCCCTTCAGCGCCTCGTAGACCATCTGATGCTGCTGCACGCGGCTCTTGCCGCGAAAGGCTTCGGCGACGACTTCGGCGGCGTAGTGATCGCCGTCGCCCGCCAGATCGCGGATCGTCACTTTGGCACCGGGAATCCCAGCCTTGATCATGTCTTCGATATCGCCGGGTTTCATGGCCATGATCGTTACTCCTTGCGCATCATTCCGCAGCGGCAAGTTCGCCGCGGCCTTCCATGAAATCAGGGAACCACGATTCATGGGCATCGCGCAATTGCTGAATCGGCAGCGAGATGAGATCGCCGACGACGAGCGCCGTTCCTTCGACCGTGCCGAGACGGCGGAAGGGAACGCCGCCGCCTTCCGCATTGACGCAGACGAAATCGGCGACATCGGCGGGCAATGTCAGGACGTAACGCGCCTGATCCTCGCCGAAGAGCAGCGCATGCGGTGCACCCTTGCCTTCGCTCAGATCGATCGTCAGGCCTTTGCCCGAGGCCATCGCCATTTCGGCGAGCGCCACGGCAAGACCACCAGAGGAGATGTCGTGGCAGGCGGTCGCCTGGCCGTTGCGGATGACGGAGCGGACGAAATCGCCGTTGCGACGCTCGGCGAACAGATCCACTTCAGGAGCCGGACCTTCGCTGCTGGAAAGCACGTCGCGGAGATAGACGGACTGGCCGAGATGGCTGCCGTCGACGCCGATCATGATCACCTTGTCGCCATCGTTGGCGCTGCCGATGCGAACCATCTTGCGCCAATCCGGCAGCAGGCCGACGCCTGCGATCGTCGGGGTCGGCAGGATGGCGACGCCGTTGGTCTCGTTGTAGAGCGAAACGTTGCCTGAGACGATCGGGAAATCCAGCGCCCGGCAGGCCTCGCCGATGCCCTTCACCGCCTGAACGAACTGGCCCATGATCTCGGGCTTTTCGGGATTGCCGAAGTTCAAATTGTCGGTGGCGGCGAGCGGCTCGGCACCTGTCGCGGTGATGTTGCGCCAGCATTCGGCGACCGCCTGCTTGCCGCCTTCGAAGGGATCCGCCTCGACATAACGTGGGGTGACATCGGAGGAGAAGGCAAGCGCCTTGGAAGGATGGCCGTCGACGCGCACGACGCCGGCATCGCCACCCGGAAGCTGCAGCGAATTGCCCTGGATCAGCGTGTCGTATTGCTCATAGACCCAGCGGCGGCTCGACTGGTTGGCGGAGCCGACGAGTTGCAGCAGCGCCTGGCCGTAATCCTGAGGAGCGGCGACGAGATTGGCGGGCAGGGGAGCGTGTTTGCCGGGCTCGCGCCAGGGGCGATCATATTCCGGCGCCTGGTCGCCGAGATCCTTGATCGGCAGGTTGGCGACTTCCTCACCCTGGTGCATGACGCGGAAGCGCAGATCGTCGGTCGTCCAGCCGACGATGGCAAAGTCGAGGCCCCACTTGACGAAGATCGCCTTGGCTTCCTCTTCCTTCTCCGGCTGCAGCACCATGAGCATGCGCTCCTGGCTTTCCGACAGCATCATCTCGTAGGCCGTCATCCTCTCTTCGCGGACCGGCACCTTGTCGAGTTCGAGCAGGATGCCGAGATCGCCCTTGGCGCCCATTTCGACGGCAGAGCAGGTGAGGCCGGCGGCACCCATGTCCTGGATGGCGATGACGGCGCCGGTCTGCATCAGCTCGAGGCAGGCTTCCAGCAGGCACTTCTCGGTGAAGGGGTCGCCGACCTGAACGGTCGGGCGCTTCTCTTCGATCGATTCGTCGAATTCGGCCGATGCCATCGTCGCGCCGCCGACGCCGTCGCGGCCGGTCTTGGCGCCGAGATAAACAACCGGAAGACCGACGCCCTTGGCTTCGGACAGGAAGATGGCGTTGGATTTCGCAATACCGGCGGCAAAGGCGTTGACTAGGATGTTGCCGTTGTAGCGGGCGTCGAACTCGACCTCACCGCCGACTGTCGGCACGCCGAAGGAATTGCCGTAGCCGCCGACGCCGGAGACGACGCCGGAGACGAGGTGGCGGGTCTTCGGATGATCCGGCTCGCCGAAGCGCAGCGCGTTCATCGCGGCGATCGGGCGCGCACCCATGGTGAAGACGTCGCGCAGGATGCCGCCGACGCCGGTCGCAGCGCCTTGATAAGGCTCGATATAGGAGGGGTGGTTGTGGCTCTCCATCTTGAAGACGACGCAATCGCCGTCATCGATGTCGACCACGCCGGCATTTTCGCCCGGGCCCTGGATGACGCGCGGGCCTTTGGTCGGCAGCGTGCGCAGCCACTTCTTCGAGGATTTGTAGGAGCAGTGCTCGTTCCACATGGCCGAGAAGATGCCGAGCTCGGTAAACGTCGGTTCGCGGCCGATCAGATCCAGAATACGCTGATACTCGTCCGGCTTCAGGCCGTGCCTTGCAATGAGTTCGGGCGTGATCGGGATGGTGTTTGGAATGGTCATGAGCGGAAAATCCCTGGCGCGTTTTGCGCTGTCTTTAGCTTATGTAGCGGCGACGCGCGACAGGAAAATGCCCGCTGTCAACAGAGGGCGGGCAACTTCTTCTTCATGATGAAAAGTGGTCGCTGCTAGAATTTGTAGCCGATCTGCAGACCGGCGCGCGTCATGCCGTCGTTCGGCCCATCGCAGAGGTTGGCATGCGAGGAGTGAGCGATCTGGGCCATGACGTTCCAGTGGGCGTTGAAACGATAGCCGGCACCCACATATTCGTGGAAGAGGACGCGACAGCCGAGTTCCGGACCGTCATCATCGCCTTCGAGATCGCCGGTATGGATGACGCCGCCGAAGCCGGCTTCGGCAAAGAGCTTCTCGTTGAAATCGATCGTCCAGGTGAAGCCGGTGAAGAATTGGGTGGCTTCGCCCGATGTGCCGATCGAGGTGCCGAGATGCACACGAGGGTGCAGCAATTGCTGCTGCCAGCCGACCGCCGTGTCGTAGCCGAAAGGATCGAAGAGAGCGGTAATTTCGGGAAAGACGCCGTCTTCCCTGGAATGGCCCGATTGTACCGAGGCCGAAGCGCCGAAGCGCAATTCATCGAATATCTGCTCGCCGGCACTTGCCGAACTCGCAACCGGGATGGCGGCTGCCGCTGCCAATGATGCCATACCCAAAAAACGCAACGCGATCTTTCCGAAGTCGACCCTCATTTGCTGTCCTTTGATTCGCGTCAGACGGGAACAACAAAGAGGTAACATGGAGGTTGAGTCGGTATAGCGCTCCGAATAGGCGTCGGCGTTTTTTCCGATTTATGGCGTGTATTTGCAACACGTCATATTTCGCCATCATAGGCGGAGCCGCCATTTTCCAGCAGCCGGCGCAGGATCATCAGGCCCGAGATCAGTTCCTGCCCCGTCTTCGGCGAGGAAAAACCGATGCGAACGCGATGATAAGGTCGCTCTCCGCGCGCCGACTTGAACTCGTCCTCGTCGTCGACGAGCACGCCGTCGCGGAAGGCGGCATTCTTGAAGGTGCCCGACATCCAGGGTTCCGGCAGTTTCAGCCAGAGGAAGGGCGCGTGTATGTGCGATTCGAAATCGAAGCCCTGCAACTGTTCGCGGGCGAGCCGGACGCGCCGGGAGAGTTCCTCGACACTTGCCTTGCGAATCTCATGCGCCATGCCGCTCTCGACGAGGCGCGCACAGGTCTCTGCCAGGATGAAGGGCAGGCCGCCGGTGATCATCCTGTGCGTCACCTTGATGCGCTGGGCGAAATGCGGCGGGCAGGCGACCCAGCCGCCGCGCACGCCGGCGGCGACCGATTTCGACAGGCCGTTGACGAGGAAGGTGCGGTCGGGCGCAATCGAGGCGAGCAGCGGCGTATCATCGTCGGCCATGCCGCCGTAGAGGTCGTCTTCGATCAGCCAGACGCCGTGTTTCCTGGCGATTGCGGCGATATCAGCGCGCCGCTCATAGGGCATGATTGCCAGCGTTGGATTGTGGACAGTCGGCATCAGGAAGGCGATCTTCGGATGCTGCTGCTGACAGAGCCGCTCGAAATCCTCTGGAATTACGCCCAGTTTATCGGAATCGACCGTCAGCGTGCGGCGGCCGAGAAGGCGGGCGCTGCGGCTGACCTGGGTATAGGTGAGATCCTCGAAGACGATCTTGTCCCCCGGCGCCGAGACGGCGGCGATGACTGATATCGCCGCCGCATGGGCGCCGAGCGTCGGCACGATGTTTTCGACCTCCGGCGTCCAGCCGCTGCGGGCAAGCCACAACCGGCCGGCCTCGAACCAGTTGCGCGGGAAGCTCCGGGAATAGGAGGAGATTTCGGCAAGATGCTGCTCGCCGATCTCGGCGAGGATGCCTGCGATGATCTTGCCCTGGCCGAGATCGGGCGCGGCTGTCGTGTCGAAGCGGATCTTGTTGGCAGGCGCATCCTGGATGCGGGTGCCACTGAGCGAGACGGTCAGCGGATCGATCTGTTCGCCGGGCGGCGTTTCGGAGCGGTTCAGCACATAGGTGCCGCGCCCCACTTCGCCGGCGACCAGGCCGCGCTCATGCACCAGCGCGTAGGCGCGGCCGATCGTGCCGATCGTCACGCCGATATCGTAGGCAAGGTTGCGCTGCGGCGGCAATTTGCTGCCGGCGGGCAGGGCGCCGCTTGATATGGCGGATTCGATGCTGTCGGCAAGCCGGAGATAGACCGGCCCGGAGCCGCGGGAAATATCGGGAAGCCAATTTGTCATGGTGACAATTGTATATATTGGCACATTGTACCCGTCAAGCGTATGAGTCAATTCCAATGGCAAACCGAGAGGATTCCTGGAATGTCTGCCTTGCCTGAGATCAAAATGCCGATTGTACCGATTGTCTCTTACGAGGACAGGAGACAAATCATTCTCCCCGACTCGCCCGCCGAGGTGACGACGCTGGAGCGAATCTGGGCCGCCATTCTTCTCTGGCATCAAAAGCGGGAAGGCCGGCGCGCGCTGAGGGAGCTGACAGCGACCGAACTCAAGGATATCGGAGTGTCGCAGTCCGATGCCGCGCGCGAAGTCGGCAAGTCGTTTTTCTGGGAATGATTGTGCAGAACTCAAAGAGTTACAGCGCTGTTTGCGCGTCTGAAAAGACGCGTGACGCTGTCATCGCCGGGATCAGCTGCAGGCCTTGTTGCCGCCGGACCAGCGATTGACGTCGGCGGTGATGCGGCCGGCGACCGGTTCCTGCATCATCGGGCCGAAGGCCTGCAGGCGCGACGGACTTCCCTCGGCCTGCACGACGAGCAGCGGCCGGCTTTCCGGGCTTCCCTTATGGACGAGCAGGATGCGCGGACGGCCGGAGAAGGAATTGAGCTCCGGCGCGAGCTTGTAGGCTGCAAAGGCCGGATCGCCCGATTTGAACCAGCAGGCATTGGCGCCAAGCGCCACGCGTTCCATCGTCGGCAGCGCGGCGCGGTTCGGGCCTGTCGGCGCCGGCGTCTGGCAGGCTGCCACCATGGCTGCGAGAGCGGTCAACAGGGCGGCGTTTGCGACGGAGAGGCGAGGGCGCATCGATTGCTCCAGATCCGAATAGAAGGATTTTCGTGTGCATCCCGTTGCCCAAGACCGCTACGCGCGCTTGGGCGACGTGCGGGTTCAGGCGGCGATGACGTCGAGCGCCGAGGCGAAGAGGCCGCGGCCGTCCGAACCGCCATGGGCGGCCTCGATCAGGTTCTCTGGATGCGGCATCATGCCGAGCACGTTGCCCTTTTCGTTCATGACGGCGGCGATATCGTTGATCGAGCCGTTCGGATTGGTGCCTTCCGCATAACGGAACACCACCTGGCCATTGCCTTCGATCGCAGCCAGCGTCGCATCGTCGGCGAAATAATTGCCGTCATGATGGGCGACCGGGCAGCGAATGACCTGGCCCTGCGCATAGGCGCGGGTGAAATCCGTCTCGGCATTGACGACTTCGAGCTTGATCTCGCGGCAGACGAATTTCAGCGAGGAATTGCGCATCAGCGCGCCTGGCAGCAGGCCGGCCTCGACGAGGATCTGGAAGCCGTTGCAGACGCCCAGCACCTTCACGCCCTTTGAGGCCTTGTCGATGATCGCCTGCATGACCGGCATGCGGGCGGCGATCGCGCCGCAACGCAGATAATCGCCATAGGAAAAGCCGCCGGGGATGACGATCAGGTCGACATCGGGGATCTCGGTTTCCGTCTGCCAGATCGTCATCGGTGGCTGGCCGGAGATCTTGGTCAAGGCGGCGATCATGTCGCGGTCGCGGTTGAGGCCCGGAAGTTGAACGACGGCTGATTTCATGGGTGCTGTTCAAACCTTGCTTGTGTTTGTGCCAGTTCCCGAAGCGGCGACAGTGTTTCGATGTGCTTCGGGCATTGCCAATCTCGCAATGTTCAGTCGATCGCGATTGCGTAGTTCTCGATCACCGTATTGGCGAGCAGTTTTTCGCACATGGCCTTGAGATCGGCCTCAGCCTTGCCCTTGTCGGCGCCATCAAGCTCCAGGTCGAAGACCTTGCCTTGTCTTACATGGCCGACGCCCGAGAAGCCGAGGGCACTGAGCGCACCCTCGATAGCCTTGCCCTGCGGATCGAGAACGCCGTTTTTCAGTGTGACGGTGACACGAGCCTTGATCACTTTGTCTTTCCTGCCTTACTTGACGAGAACCGGGCCGGTGCCGCGCACAGGCTCGTTTTCATTGATGATGCCGAGACGGCGCGCGACTTCGGAATAGGCTTCGAGCAACCCGCCGAGGTCGCGGCGGAAGCGGTCCTTGTCCATCTTCTCGTGGGTTTCGATATCCCAGAGCCGGCAGCTGTCCGGCGAGATCTCGTCGGCGAGGATGATGCGCATCATATCGCCTTCGAAGAGACGGCCGCATTCGATCTTGAAATCGACGAGCTGAATGCCGACCCCGAGGAAGAGGCCGGTCATGAAGTCGTTGACGCGAATGGCAAGCGCCATGATGTCATCGAGTTCGGCGGGGTTTGCCCAGCCGAAGGCGGTGATGTGCTCTTCGGAGACCATCGGATCGTCGAGCGCGTCGGACTTGTAATAGAATTCGATGATCGAGCGCGGCAGCACGACGCCTTCGTCGATGCCGAGGCGCTTGGCGAGAGAACCGGCTGCGACATTGCGCACGACGATCTCCAGCGGGATCATCTCCACTTCCTTGATCAACTGCTCGCGCATGTTGAGCCGGCGGATGAAATGAGTGGGGATTCCGATCTTGTTCAGATGGCTGAAGATATATTCGCAGATGCGGTTGTTGAGGACGCCCTTGCCATCGATGACTTCGTGTTTCTTCTTGTTGAAGGCAGTGGCATCGTCCTTGAAGAACTGGATCAAAGTGCCCGGTTCCGGGCCCTCATACAGAATCTTTGCCTTGCCCTCGTAGATACGGCGGCGACGGTTCATCGTGGTCATTCTCTATTGTTGGCGCTCTTGGGATAGCGCGAGTGGATCGATCTCGTGGCGTCCCCTTAAAGGAAAAGAGTGGGTTTCACAATCCGCCTGTCGCTCCTTCCCCGGTTTGACGATTCTGTGGCCCCGGTTTCAAGATTCTGTGGCCCCGGTTTCCGGATTTCGCGACCTTGGTTTCCAATTTTACGGAATACCGCCAAGAGAATCGAATGAATTCGCAAGAGGAGTTTAGCGCCTTTTCCTCTACGGTGAAATGAAGGCGAAATGGCGGGCCGTTTATGCAGGTTTTTATTTGGCGGCTCTGCTTGGCAGGGCGCGGCGAAGTTGCGCCTGCAAGGCGCGAGCGGCGATTTGCCCGTGGCGCCAGCTTTCGGAGCGGATGAAGGAGGGGATCTGCATGGCCGGCATCGGCCGGGCGAGCGCGTAGCCCTGCAGCGTATCACAGTCGAGTTCTTCGAGAATGCGGATATGCTCCGCCGTTTCGACGCCCTCGGCGATGACGAGGATGTTCAGCGAGCGGCCGATATCAATAATCGAGCCGACCAGTTTGCGCTGCTCGGCCGATTGCGGCAGCATGCGGATCAGCTCGCGGTCGATCTTCAGCGTCTTCGGGCTCAGGCGCAGCAGGCTGACGATCGAGGCATGGCCGGTGCCGAAATCGTCGATCTGGATGTCGATGCCGAGCTTGCGCAGCTTTTTCAGGTTGGCGGCCACCGCCTCGTCGCAATCGTCGAGCGAGATCGATTCCAGCAGCTCGAAGGAGAAGGTGCCGGGCTCGATCTTCAAGGCGCGGAGCTTCTTGCCCAGATCGGGATCGGCGAGCCGCCTGGCGGAGACGTTGACCGATATCTTCGGGATCGGCAGCCCGTCCTTCAGCCACAGCTTCCGGTCGGCAATGGCGCGCTCGAGGATCAGGGCGTCGATGGTCGAGACGGCGTCGAGATCCTCGGCGATGTCGAGGAAGCGGTCGGGCGTCAGCAGCCCGTGCACCGGGTGCTGCCAGCGGGCAAGTGTTTCGACACCTGCGACATCGAGCGTGCGGGCATCGAACTGCAACTGATAGAAGGGCACGAATTCATTGCGTTCGAGGCCGATCAGGATCTCGTCTGCAAGGTGCTTGGCGGAGATGATGTCGCGGCGGGCAGCGGCCGAGAAGAACTCGAAGCGGTTGCGGCCCAGGCCCTTGGCGCGGTAGAGCGCGATATCGGCGTCGAGCAGCATCTGCTTGGCGTCGAGCTTCGCTCCGCTGTCGATGGCGATGCCGATGCTGGCACCGAAACGGCAATCGTGCCCCTCATATCTGACGGGTTTGCGCAATTCGCGGATGACACGTTCGGCAAGGCCGGCGATCTTCTTCGATGCGGGATCGACAGTGCAGAGGATGACGAATTCGTCGCCGCCGATGCGGGCGACGAAATCGGCGGCGCGGACGGATGTTCTCAGCACGCTTGCGGCATGCTGCAGCATGGCATCGCCGGCCCGGTGGCCGAGCGTGTCGTTGATCTGCTTGAAGCGGTCGAGATCGATGTGCAGGATCGCCAGAGCCAGGTTCTTGGCCCGGCATTCCGCCGCACGCTCGTCCAGCATCTTGTCGAGATAGCGGCGGTTCGGCAGCCCTGTGAGGTAATCGTGCAGTGCCAGGTGCTCGATGCTCTCCTTGGTGGCTTCGAGCTCGCGGTTGCGCGCCTCGGCCAGATCCTTGGCGCGCTGCAGTTCGTTGCGGAGCGCGACTTCTTCGGTGACGTCCCAGTTGGCGCCGATCAGTTTGCGGTGGCCGTTGCCGTCGACGAAGAAGGCCGAGCGGGCGCGGATGACGCGTTCGGCACCGTCGCCGCGGATGATGCGGTATTCCTGCTGGAAATCGCTTCCACTCTCGACGCTGCGGTCGGCCAGGCCGAGCACGCGCTCGCGGTCGTCGGGATGCAGACTTCTCGCCCAGGCGTCGCCGGCGATCTGGCGCGAGGCGCCCTGCAGCCCGTAAATGGCGATGAGGCGGTCGTCCCATTCGACGGTATCGTGCTCGATATCGGCTTCAAATACGCCGATGCGGGAGATCTCTAAGGCCAGATCCAGGCGGCGCGACAAACGCGACAGCGTCTCTTCGGCCTGCTTGCGGGCAGTGATATCCGTGTCCGTGCCGACGATGCGCGTCGGCACGCCGTTCTCGTCCCATTCGACGCAGGCGCCGCGACACTCGATCCAGACCCAGTGGCCGTCCTTGTGGCGCTCGCGATATTCGAAGACCTGGTAATTTGGATCGCCGGCGTTCTGCCGGTCGATTGCATGGACAACAAAATCGCGATCGTCGGGATGGAGGAGCTGCAGCCAGGCCTCGTAATCGCCGTCGGCTTCCTCCTCGGGCGCCATGCCGCGGATGGTCTTCCACGTCGGCGAGTAATATTTCCGGTCGAGACGGTAATTGTGATCCCATACGCCGAGACCAGAGCCGACGAGTGCATAATTCCAGCGGCTCTCCCGCTCGGCCAGGTCGGAATCATCGGTTGCCCCATTGCCGATGCCTGCCTCAACCGCTGCGGCATCGCCATGCGGATCACCGGCCTCTGGATGGGCTTTCTTCACGGGCATTCTCGCTTATCTCACCTCGGCGCAGTCTGCTGTCATTCCATTAAGAAAGACTTAGAAAGCACTTGCTCAACAAGCGAGAATGCGGGTTTTCCTCAATCAGCGGAGAGCCGGCCGAGGAACTGGGCAAAGACCATGGTGCCTTCGGGCCAAGGGCCGTGACCGGAATCGGCATTGATGTGGCCGGCCTCGCCGGCATCGACGAGGAAGGAGCCCCAGCTGCTGGCGACATCATCGGCATGTTCGTAGCTGCCGAACGGATCGTTGCGGCTGGCGACGGTGATCGACGGGAAGGGCAGCGGATCGCGTGGATAGGGGCCGAAGGTCATCAGGTGCTTCGGTCGGATGTCGGGATTGGCGACATCCGGCGGGGCGACGAGGAAAGCGCCCGCCACCCGGTTGCGGAAATGCGGGATGGCATGGATCACCGAGGGCACGCCCAGCGAATGGGCGACGAGAACGACCGGGCGGGTCGAGGCGTTCACCTCTTCGGCGATGCGGGCGATCCAGTCCTCGCGGACCGGCTTCGTCCATTCGGCCTGTTCGACGCGCCGCGCCGTGCTGAGCTTTGCCTCCCAGCGGCTCTGCCAGTGGCTCGGGCCGGAATTGGTGTAACCGGGGATGATGAGGATATCTGCGTCTGAGGCTTTCATGATGCCGCCGATGTGAGAAAGCTGGTCCAAGATGTCAAGAGGGGGTGTCAAGGGAGGGAGCGACACGGGCCCTGAAAGTTGCTATATTCCTCCAGTGCCGGTTGCGGATTTCGTATCGGCTTGCCCGCCGATGCTGTCCGCCGCCGATCAGGTCTCGGCTGAGGAGGAGAAAGCTATGGCGGCATTTCACGTCATGACGGGTGCAAGCGAAAGCATAGCGCGGCCCGTCGTCAATCGCATCGGTATCGCCGACGTCTTCGACGCGCTGAAGCGCGGATATGACGATTTCATGGAGAAACCGTCCCACTATGTGTTCCTGTGCCTGATGTACCCGATCGCCGGCGTTTTCCTGACGCTGTGGACCTCGGGCGCCAACCTTTTGCCGATGGTCTTCCCGCTGATGGCGGGTTTCGTGCTGATCGGCCCGATCGCAGCGATCGGCCTCTATGAGATCAGCCGCCGGCGCGAGGCCGGCCTCGACGCGTCTTGGACGCATGCGCTGGACGTACGCCATTCGCCGGCGCTGCCGTCGATCGTCGCGGTCGGCTTGATGCTCTGCGGCCTCTTCATCGTCTGGCTGGTGACGGCGCAGACGCTCTACAGCAATCTGCTCGGCGAGGTCTTTCCGCGCAGCATGGGGGATTTCTTCCGCCAGGTCTTCGGCACGTCGGAGGGCATGCAGTTGATCATCTGGGGCAATCTCATCGGCTTCGTCTTTGCGCTCGTCGTGCTGGCGATCACCGTCATAACCTTTCCGCTACTGCTCGACCGCGATGTCGGGGCAGTCGCCGCCGTCACGGCATCGATCCGCGCGACGATTCTCAATCCGGTGCCGGTGCTGCTCTGGGGCCTGATCGTCGCTGCGCTGCTCGTCCTCGGCACGATCCCGGTCTTTGCCGGGCTTGCGCTGGTTATCCCGATCCTCGGCCATGCGACCTGGCATCTCTATCGCAAGCTGATTGCGCGGGAAGCCACAGCATAACCACGGCCTGGCCTGCCGGAATCCCGGAGATCCCTCGGGGGAAATCTCGGATCCCTCGGGGGAATCTGAGATCCCTGGGGAATCTAAGATCCCTGGGGAATCTAAGATCCCTGGGAACCTCGAACCTGCCTCGGAGTTTGTTTAACCGAGAGCATGATGTCGTCGACATCATGCTCCGGAGACGTCGAGGGAGGATTCTAGAGGTGACGATGAAGCATCTGTTCGCCCGCTTCGCAACAAAAGTATCGGAATGGGCGGGCAAACCCGTCATCTTCATCCTGGCGCTGATCGCCGTCGTCATCTGGGCGGCACTCGGCCCGTTCTTCGACTATTCGGAAACCTGGCAGCTGGTGATCAATACCGGCACGACGATCATCACCTTCCTGATGGTCTTCGTGCTGCAGAACGCCCAGACGCGCGACACGCGGGCGATCCAGGCCAAGCTCAACGAAATCATCCTGACCAGCCATGCCGAAAACCGTTTCATCGGCATCGAAAATCTCGACGAGGAGGAGCTGAAGCACCTCGACCACCTGGTCGCCAAGGCCGCAAAGGGCAGGGGTGAGACGGAGGCTGGCAGGACATCGGAATCAACCGAAGCAGCGAATGCGGCGCCGTCGAAGAAGGCGGGAGCGCGCAAACGCTCTGTGATTGCCAAAGCACCGAAGCAAAAACAGCGGCCGCTTGAGAAAAGCTAGACTATGAAATACAATCGGCACTATATTCAGTTCATTAAATCCAACTCCGCAGGGAAAAATGAACGACTCCTTTCTTCGAGAGCCGCAGGTTGAGCTGTTCTTTCAAGCTTATTTCATAGGATTGACGTTAGGTCATTTGCCATTTTTCTTCGACGATATCGGCTTTATCGCGTTTATTCCAAAGTTTATTGTTTCGATACCAATAGTTTTTGTTTTGTTTATTTTTTATCGTGTGAAATACATTGAAATAAATTCACGGCCATTTCTTTGGTCGTCTATCATTTTTGTAGTAATTTTGTTGCTGATTGTAGCCGCTTTCTTGTTGCTGTCGGGCGGAAGTATTCAGAGGCTGACCTTGTTAGCTTTTTTCCTAATTATTTCTCTGCCTTCTATCCTTGTCTCATGCATCTACTTCCCAGTTATGATCAGGCTGCGACTAAGGAAAAAAGCCATCTGA
Source organism: Rhizobium leguminosarum bv. viciae (assembly GCF_012276115.1). GTDB lineage: Bacteria > Pseudomonadota > Alphaproteobacteria > Rhizobiales > Rhizobiaceae > Rhizobium > Rhizobium leguminosarum_T. The sequence goes on from NZ_WIEU01000011.1 coordinate 82,486, forward strand.
TAGATTCTCGACGGAGAGATATGCTGGCAGAAAAACGGCGCTTGCAAGGGCGCCGCTATTTCGTCGATTGAGGGTCGCTCAGGCGTTGCCGAACACCCGCCGGAAAATCGTGTCCACATGCTTGGTATGATAGCCAAGGTCGAACTTCTCCCGAATATCTTCCTCCGAAAGCGCAGCGCGTACCTCCGCATCAGCAAGCAGCTCCTCCAGGAAATCCTTGCCCTGTTCCCAGACCTTCATGGCGTTGCGCTGGACGAGGCGGTAGGCATCTTCGCGGGAAGTGCCGGCCTGGGTCAGTGCCAGCAGGACGCGCTGCGAATGGACGAGGCCGCGGAATTTGTTGAGGTTCTTCTCCATGTTCTCGGGGTAGACCAGCAGCTTTTCGATGACGCCGGCGAGCCGTGACAGGGCGAAATCGAGCGTCACGGTGGCATCAGGGCCGATCATGCGTTCGACCGAGGAATGGGAGATATCGCGTTCATGCCAGAGGGCGACGTTTTCCATCGCCGGCATGGCATAGGAGCGGACCATGCGGGCAAGACCGGTCAGGTTTTCGGTCAAAACCGGGTTGCGCTTGTGCGGCATGGCCGAAGAGCCCTTCTGGCCGGGCGAGAAATATTCCTCGGCTTCCAGCACCTCGGTGCGCTGCAGGTGGCGGATTTCGGTCGCCAGCCGCTCGATCGACGAGGCGACGACGCCGAGGGTGGCGAAATACATGGCGTGGCGGTCACGCGGGATGACCTGCGTCGAGACCGGCTCGGCCTTCAGGCCAAGGGCTCTAGCGACATGTTCTTCGACGCGCGGATCGATATTGGCGAAGGTGCCGACGGCGCCTGAGATGGCGCAGGTCGCGACTTCCTCGCGGGCGGCGACGAGGCGCTGGCGGCAGCGCTCGAATTCGGCATAGGCAAGCGCCAGCTTGACGCCGAAGGTGGTGGGCTCGGCATGGATGCCGTGCGAACGGCCGATGGTGACGGTGTCCTTGTGTTCGAAGGCGCGGGTTTTCAGCGCTGCGAGCAGCCGGTCGATATCGGCAAGCAGGATGTCGGTGGCGCGGACCAGCTGCACGTTGAAGCAGGTGTCGAGCACGTCGGACGAGGTCATGCCCTGGTGGACGAAGCGCGCATCCGGGCCGACGATCTCGGCGAGATGGGTGAGGAAGGCGATGACGTCATGCTTGGTGACGGCCTCGATCTCGTCGATGCGGTCGACGTCGAAGGTGGCGGCGCCGCCTTTCTCCCAGATCGTCTTTGCCGCCGATTTCGGGATGACGCCGAGTTCGGCCAGCGCGTCGCAGGCATGCGCCTCGATCTCAAACCAGATGCGGAACTTGGTTTCGGGAGACCAGATGGCGACCATTTCGGGCCGGGAGTAACGCGGGATCATGGGCGGCTGCCTTCACTTCAAGAGGTTTGCTTTGTCGAGGTTAGCGCCCCTGTAGCAAAGACGGGCGGCAATCTCAACGCATGCGTTTGGCAAGATGATAGCTGCTTGCGACAAGACAGACGAGGCCGAGCGGCAGGAAGAGGCGCAGACCGATCACCAGGAACTGATAGACGGCGCTGATACTGGTGAAGACGAACTGGAAAGCCCAGACGATACTGCCGAAGGGCGCATGCCAGCGCGAATAGAACATCCTGTATTCCATGGCGAAGAGGAAAGCGGTCATCAGGATCGTGGCCGCGGTCAGCGTCACGAAAAAAGCGGCAAAACGCGTTTCCAGCGGCCTGTCAAAGGCAAGGAAGCGGGCGACCGGCAGGGCGAACGGCCAGGCAAACAGGCCGCCGGCGAAATAGAGTGCGGCGATCTCGGCCAGTCGGCTCGTCTGCAGGCCATTGCGCAGGTAAAGGCCGAGCATGGCGGCGACAAGCATCTGCATGCCCCAGAGCAGCGCGCCGGCGATCAGATCGGGGTAGGGCGGCCGTGCAGCTCTTAGACGATCCATCCGTTGGCGATCCGTCCTCGGGCGATCCATGCTCAGGGTTGAACCGGAACGGCGATCCAGCGTCCGTTCCTGTCGGCATCGAAGGCCAGGACGAGGGCGATGTGAACCTGGTTTCCGCCTTCCGGCTGATAGACCACGGCGCCGCCGATCCGGTATTCGACGGAACATACGCGCTCGGCCGGAACGGCTGTAGCCTGGCGCGCCGCCTGCCGGTTCGGAGCGCCTTCCTTCTCGATCATCTGCAGGCTGAAGCCGATGACCCGCTTGTCGACCGCAGCGCAATCCTTCGGCGTCGGCACCGGCATCTCGCCGAGCGAGAGCGTATAGGGCGCCTTCGGCGGACCGTCGGTCGCAAGCGTCGTGTAGCGAAGCGTCTTCGAAGGGGAGCCGAGTTCGGTCGGCGGATTGAAGGCGGCGATCAGGCCGGGATTGGTCAACAGATCGTATTTGTCCATCTGGCTGCGCGCCGCCGTCAGGTTCTGCCGCCGCGCCTTGGAAAGATTGGCGTCCCTGTCGGTCAGCTCGGTATGGAAGGGCGTGCCCTCGAGATAGCGGCCGTCTTCGGTATCGATGAAGTAGGTGTTGGAGTAGGGAAGCTTGCCGCTCTCCTCGATGCCGAACTCCTGAAATCCGAAAACCTTGCCGTCGGCGGAAAAACCGATCGGCTGGATATTGGCGATATCGCCGGCAAGTGACAGGCCGGGCAGGCCGGCAAATGCGGCAGCAAGCATGCCACCAATAATCAGACGTTTGTTCATGCTCGTGCCCCTTCGGCTGCCTGACGCAGATCGGCGACGGTCCGGCGATAATCCTCGACCGTATCGCCCTTGAAAATTGCCGAGCCGGCGACGAGGACGTTGCCGCCCGCCCGCGCGACATCAGGCGCCGTTTCCACCGTGACGCCGCCATCGACCTCGAGCTCGATCGGCCGGTCGCCGATCAGTGACTTCGCCGCCGCGATCTTCTTCGCCATCGCCGGAATGAACTTCTGCCCGCCGAAACCGGGATTGACCGACATGATCAGGATGAGATCGACATCGTCGAGCACGTTCTCGATGGCGCTAAGCGGCGTCGCCGGATTGATTGTCACGCCGACCTTCTTGCCGAGATTACGGACGGTCTGCAGCGAGCGGTGCAGATGCGGCCCGGCTTCGGCATGGACGGTGATACGGTCGCAGCCGGCCTTGGCGAAGGCTTCGAGATAGTCGTCGACAGGGGAGATCATCAGGTGGCAGTCGAAGGTGGCTGATGTATACGAACGCAGCGACTTGATGACATCCGGGCCGAAGGAGATGTTTGGCACGAAATGGCCGTCCATCACGTCGAGATGGATCCAGTCGGCGCCGGCGGCCGTCACGTCGCGCACCTCCTCGCCGAGCCTGGCGAAATCCGCTGCGAGGATCGAAGGGGCAATGCGAATGGGCAGCGTCATCAAATCTTACTCCGTATGGGCCCGCCAGAGCGCGGGGCCCGAATTCAAGGCTGGCGCGCCGTTCATTGCGTCGGCGCGGCAGGTGGAAAAAAGCCGTTGCCCCGCCATTCGAGCAGGCGGTAGGGGTTTTGCGAAAGTTCATGCGCACCGGTGAAGGCAATAGTGCCGACCGGCGTCTGGAATGTTGCGCCGAGAAGCATCTCCTGGAGGGGCTTGCCCGCCGCGGCGGCGGCTTGTCCCGCCTGGCCGGCAATGAGGGCCGCGGCCAGCGACGGCAGGACATAACCTTCCGGCTCGACGCCTTTGGCGCGCAGCGCATCGGCTGTCGCTGCGCTTTCCGGCAGAAGGGCGTATTCGGGCAGGGCGACGGCGCGCACGCCATCTGCGAGCGGCAGCGGCTGATTGGCGGCGCGCATGGCATCGCCGCCGAGGATGGACAGCGGGATGTTCTCGGCCTTGGCGTCGCGGGCGATGACGGCGACGTCGTTGCGGTCGCCGCCGATGAAGACCCTGGTGGCGCCGGCCCGTTTCAGGCGGCGGACGAGGGCAATCTGCTGCTCCTGTCCCGGCCGGTAGGTATCGGTAAAAACCGGCTTCAGGCCGTTCTGCTCCAGCGCATTGCGGATCGCTTCCGTCAGTTCGCGGCCATGGATGGTGCCGTCCTCGATCAGGGCGATCGGATCGGCGGCCCAGTCCTTCAGGATCACTTCGATGACCTTTGCCGCCTCGGCGCCGTCGGCGGGCGCCGCCCGGAAAAGCGGCCAGCCGTTCTTCAGCGCATCCTCCATCAGGATGCGGGAGCGCACCGAGACGGTGATCGCCGGAATATTGGCGTCCTTCAGCTTCGGCAGCGCGCCTTCCAGCGTCTCGCTGCAGAGAAAGCCGACCGCGACCTGGACCTTGGCGTTGACAAGAGCATCGGCGACCGCGGCACCGCTATTCTCCTCGCAGGTCTCGTTGATGGCGACGAGGATATTTCCGGACTGCTGGATCTCGAAACCGGCGCCGGCGGCAATCTGGGCGCCGAGGAGGGCGAGCGGTCCGTTCTGAGGGGCGACGACACCGATCGTCACGCCGGCCGCATGGCTTTCAGCCGCCGCTCCCAGCAGCGCCAGAAAAGCTGCTATGCCACGCAGGTTGATCATGAAAGGCGGAGATCCCTAGCCATCGTCCATGCCCTTTTATCCGCAAGGCCGCGATCGTCAAAGAAAAACAAGCGCAACGCAGCGCTTTTCACCGGTGCTATTGTAGAAAAGGTAACCGATGCTCGCCATATTGGCGCGATAGCAAAGACGAACCGGATAAAACGCATACGGGAGAAGCAGGTGTTGAACAGGCAGCATATCGACCCCGGCCTTTATCGCGATGCCATGAGCCGGTATGCCGGCCATGTGCAACTCGTGACGACGGCGATGGGCGAACTGCGCCGCGGCGTCACCATCACCGCCGCCTGCTCGGTCTCGGACAATCCGGCCTCGGTGCTGATCTGCCTCAACAACACCAATCCGAAGAACGAGATCTTCTTCCGCAGCGGCATCTTCGCGCTGAACACGCTTGGCGCTCATCATCAGAGCGTCGCCGACGCCTTTTCCGGGCGCACGTCGCTTGCCAATGACGACCGTTTCGACAGCGCCCGTTTCGAGATGCTCGTGACCGGCGCGCCGGTGCTGGCCGATGCGCTCGCCGCCTTCGATTGCCGGGTCATCGACATCAAGGAAATGCCGACGCACAATGTTATCTTCGGCGAGGTTGCGGCTGTCCGCTTCAGCGAAAAACACCCGGCGCTAATCTATATGAACCGGGATTATCACGCGTTGTGATTTCCGCAGCGATCGAGATTTCGAGGGAATAGAGAATGGACAATGCCGGGATCGAGGAAATGTTTCAGGGGCTCGGCCCCGTCACGGTCAAGCGCATGTTCGGCGGCAAAGGCATCTATCATCTCGGACGGATCATTGCGCTCGAAGTGCGCGACGAGATGCTGCTGAAGGCCGACGAGAAGAGCGCCCCGGAATTTGCAGCTGCCGGCTCCACGCAATGGACCTATGAGGGCAAGAAGGGCAAGCCGGTAAAAATGCCCTACTGGTCGATCCCCGACGAGGCTTATGACGATCCCGATCTGATGGCGAAATGGGTGAGGCTTGCCTATGAGGCGTCGCTTCGCGCCGAATAGCAGAGCAATTCCAGCAAAAGTGCGTAGCGGTTTTGCGTCCGGAATTGCGTGAAAACAAAGAGATAGAGCATTTCCGTGATTCGGAGAAAAGCGGAAATGCTCTAGCGTTCAGCAGTCGGCAAGGCTGCGATGGCGGCTTTGGTGAAGGCCGACAGCGGCTCGGGCAGATTCGTCAGCGGAAACCAGCCGAAATCCGAGAGCTTCTCCGGTTCGGTCAGTTGAGGCTCGCCCTCGACGTCGCGAGCGAGATAGAGCAGAGAGATCCAGTGTTGGCGATCGGCATCGATGATCTGCTCGGTCATGCCAAGCCGTTCGATGCGGCCGATCGTCAGGCCGGTTTCCTCCTCGGCCTCGCGGCGCGCGGCTATCTCTGCCGGCTCCATATGGTCGACCTTGCCGCCGACAATATTCCAGTAGCCGGCTTCAGGTGCACGCAAGCGCTTGTAGAGAAGGATCCTGGCGTCGCGCAGAATCACCAGGCCGACGCCGAGGCCCGGAAAATCGAGACCGGGCCTGCCCATTGGAAATTCAGACCTTGGCGCTGCCGGCGATCAGCATGAAGGCCGGGATATCGTCGCCGAAGCCGACCGGGGTCGGGCCGTCGTCGTGGTCGCGATGACGGCGGCGGTCGCGGCTGTCGTCGTTTGCCGGGTAAGGCCGACTGTTGCGCGCATTGTTCTGCGGCTTCTGCTCTGCTTTGCGCTCGTTCTTCACGATGTCGGCCTTTACTGGTGCTGCTTCAATCACGTCTACGCCATTATCCTGTATGTCGTTGTCAGATTTATGACTCGCAGCGCTGCGACTGCCGCGTCCGCGGCTACGATCCCTGTCGCCATTTTCTCTCGGCGCACGATCTCGGGTTGCACCATCTCTGGCGCCACGCTCGCGGCTGTTGCGGCGCGGGCGTTCGCTGTCCCGGCTGTCTTCTGCCGGCGGCGGCAGCGACGTCAGGTCACCGCTCAGCCATTCGACCTTTTCGCCGATCAGCTTCTCGATGGCATCGACGAACTTAGTGTCGCGTTTCGTGACGAGAGTGAAGGCGGCACCCGAGCGGCCGGCACGGCCGGTGCGGCCGATGCGGTGGACGTAATCCTCGGAATGGATCGGTACGTCGAAATTGAAGACGTGGCTGACATCAGGGATATCGAGGCCGCGGGCGGCGACGTCGGAAGCGACCAGAAGCTGGAGATTGCCGTCACGGAAGCTCTGCAGCGTCATCGTGCGGGAACGCTGATCCATGTCGCCATGCAAAGCGCCGACCGAGAAGCCGTGACGCTCGAGCGACCGGAACAGATCGGCGACATCCTTTTTGCGGTTGCAGAAGACGATGGCGTTCTTGAGTTCGGTCTGGGCGCGGACGAGTTCGCGCAGGACGGCGCGCTTCTCGTAATCCTTGCCGTGCGAGGCGACGAAACGCTGCGTCACGGTCGCGGCGGCGGAAGCCGGCTTTGCAACTTCGATGCGCTCAGGATTCTGCAGGAAGCGGTCAGCGAGTTTCTGGATCTCCGACGGCATCGTTGCCGAAAAGAACAGAGTCTGGCGGGTGAACGGGATCATCTTGGCGATGCGTTCGATATCGGGGATGAAACCCATGTCGAGCATGCGGTCGGCCTCGTCGATGACGAGGATCTCGACGCCGCTCATCAGGAGCTTGCCGCGCTCGAAATGGTCGAGCAGGCGGCCGGGGGTGCAGATCAGCACATCGGCGCCGCGCTCGAGTTTGCGGTCCTGGTCCTCGAAGGAAACGCCGCCGATCAGAAGGGCGACGTTGAGGCGGTGGTTCTTGCCGTATTTCTCGAAATTCTCCGCGACCTGGGCAGCGAGTTCGCGGGTTGGTTCGAGAATCAGCGTGCGGGGCATGCGCGCACGCGCACGGCCCTTTTCGAGAAGCGACAGCATCGGCAGCACGAAGGATGCCGTCTTGCCAGTGCCGGTCTGCGCGATGCCGCAAATATCGCGGCGCTCGAGCGCAAACGGGATGGCGCCCGCCTGAATGGGCGTGGGGATCGTGTAGCCCGCATCCGTAACAGCGGATAGCACTTTTTGGCTCAAGCCAAGGTCAGCAAATGTCGTCAAAGGGAAAACTGTTTCCGTTCCGTTCGGCCGCTCTGAACGAGTCGGCGGGATTGCATGCCGCAATGCAGCGCGACATAGCCCCGAATGGCCGGCAAGTCAAGAAATAGAGACGCCGCACCCATTGCAGAGTGAAGCGTTGGTTACCAGGCAGGAGTTACTTGATATAGGTGGCGAGTTTAAGGCCGGCATTCATGAAATATACTGGATCGACGGCATGGCCATCCTGGCGCACTTCATAATGCAGGTGCGTGCCCGTCGAGCGGCCGGTGCTGCCGGCAAGACCGATGACGTCGTTGCGATCGACCGTGTCGCCGACCTTGACCAGAACCTCCGACATATGCCCGTAGCGCGTCGAGATGCCGTTGCCGTGATCGATCTCGATCATGTTGCCGTAGCCGCCGGTCCAGCCGGCGGAAATGACCTTGCCGGGCGCCGTCGGGCGGATCCTTTCGCCCGGCGAAAAGCGGAAATCGATGCCGGAATGGAGCGCGAGGCGGCCGAGGAAGGGATCACGGCGATTGCCGAAGGGGCTGGTCACGTCCTTGCCGATAGCGGGATTGCGGAAGGGCAGGGATTCGGCGGTACTGCGCACTGCTTCGAGCCGGGTCAGCGCGCCGTCGAGCGCTGCCAGCGAATTGCTGAAGCCGTCGTTGCTTTCCGGCTCGACATAGGGACCGCCGACGGCATCGTCGTCATCTTTCCTGGCAACGGTCTCGGGCATCGGAATCTTGAAGCGGGTCAGCACCGTCTCGATGGCGTTGGCGGCATTGCCGGCATCGCTGGTCAGCTGTTCGACACGGCTGCGCTGGTCCTGTTCGACATCTTTCAGCGACAGCGTCACCTTGGAGAAGATGCGGTCGGCACGGTCGCCGACCGTGTCAGTGGCCGGCACATAGGCAAGCGTCGAATTGTCGGGCGTCGCATCGGCAGGCGCGCCGCTCGCCAGCTGTTTCTCGATCGCCTCGATGCCGCTACCGGAGAGCGAAGCGCGCTTGTCCTTGATATCGGGTGCATAGGACTGAACGGGCGAAGACGGCGCAGGCGGGGCGCCGTCCTTTTCCGTCAGGCCGGAGCTTTCGGCCCGGTCGAGCAGATTGTCGAGCTTGCCATGGCGCGAGGTGAGCGCCATCTGCTGCTCCATCAGCTTGTCGACCTTGTCTTCCACCACCTGCTGATCGAGAAGCTGGCGGGAGGTGATGCGGTCGACCTGCGCGCGAAGGGCGGCGATGCGGTCTTCATAATCGTGCTGCATGCGGGCCTGGCGGGCCATGGTGGCGCCGATCAGGTCGTCGCGCAGCACGAGATAGGACGTGGCCAGGAGGTAGCCGATCGAGAAGACGCCGACGAAGCAGAAGGCAAGTGCTGCCATCCAGGGCCGGACCGTCATATGGCGGACTTTGTCGCCGCTTGCCAGGATGAGGATATGTTCCTGCGCCCGCCTGCCGAATACCCGGTGCTGATGTCCGCTGTTCACGCAGGCTCTCCCGATTGATGCTCTACGCCTCTTTCGGAAATTAGACACCGTTATGGTTAATGAATGCTTTCATTGTCGCCGTCGCGTCATAAATTTCAGTGACTTCAAGCGTGGCTGATCGATGCAAGCGCGCGGTAGAAGGACGGCGTCAGCCCGGCCTCGGCGCGGGCAAGGTCGTTGAAGGGCGGCTTCAGCGGTCCGCGGAAATTGGCGCGCACCAGTTCCTGGAAGGCCTTTGCCGGATCGCGCTTCTCGCGGGCGCAGAGAAAGCGGAACCATTTGGCGCCGACGGCGACATGGCCTTTCTCGTCGTTGTAGATGACGTCGAGCACCGCTGCACTTTCGAGATCGCCGGTCTGGCGCATCTTCGCCTGCAGCGACGGTGTAACGTCGAGGCCGCGGGCTTCCAGGATCAGCGGCACGACGGCGAGCCTTGCCGTCAGATCGTTGCGCGTCGCATGGGCGGCCTGCCAGAGCCCGTCATGGGCGGGCAGATCGCCGTAATCGGCGCCGAGATCGTTGAGCCTGGCGCGCACCATGCGGAAATGCTTCGCCTCCTCGAAGGCGACCAGCATCCAGCCGTCGAAAAAGGAATTCGGCACCTGCTCGGTCGCGAATCGCGCGACGATATCGAGCGCCAGATCGACGGCGTTGAGCTCGATATGGGCGATGGCATGAAGCAGGGCAATCCGTCCTTTGAGCGTATGCAGCGAGCGCTTCTCCACCTGGGTCGGCGGCATGAGCACCGGTTTGTCAGGACGGCCGGGCCTGTCGGGCAGGGCGGCATCGAGCGGCGAGCGCAGCGACACCCGGCGGGCGAACCAGCGGGTGGCGCTTTCCTGCGCAAGCGCCGTCTTGCGGTCGAGATCGGCCGAAGAGATCGCATCGATGGCGCCGCCGCGCAGCGAGGTTATCGTGAGATCCGCGCTCACGCCGCCAGGTTCCTCACGGCCTCGAGCACGGTTTCGGCATGGCCCTGCACCTTCACCTTCTGCCAGATGGTGGCGATCGTGCCGTCCTGGCGGATCAGGAAGGTCGTACGCTCGACACCCATGAAGTTGCGGCCGTACATGCTTTTTTCCTTCCAGACGCCATAGGCCTGCAGCGTCGTCTTTTCCTCGTCCGAGGCGAGCGCCACCGAAAGACGGTGCTTCTTGATGAACCTGTCATGGCAGGCGGCCGAATCGGGCGACATGCCGATGACGGCAGCACCCGCCGCTTCGAACTCGGCTGCCAACGCGGTGAAAGCCAGCGATTCGGCGGTGCAGCCTGTGGTGTCGTCCTTGGGATAGAAGAACAACACCAGCGGCTTGCCGTGGAATTCGGCCAGCGAAACGCGGCCGCCGCCGTCGCGGGGAAGGTTGAAATCAGGGGCCGTGACGCCGATGCCTGGAACCGCCATTGTGAAAACCTTTCTTTTGCCGGGTTTGTGTGGTGACACTTTCTCTCCCCGAATTATATAGTGGACGGATACCCGTCCAGCATGGCCGGGTTCATTTCTTCACGTAAAGGGAGAGCCCCAGGGCGCATGTCAGCCATCCGCGGCGAAAAGGTCACGTTTCGCAAGAAGGATATCGTTGCGCTGGACCGCTTGCCGTCCGCTCAGGCCGAGGATCCGATCATCGTTCATTGCCCGCCGCAGCGTTCGCCGATGCGCCGTACGGCGAAGCTGAGTTGCGGATTTCTGGGGCTGATCCTCGTTATTCTCGCTGCCATCGTTTTTACCGTCGAGAGCGGCATGTTCGACAAGCCGCTGTCGCAGCAGGCGCAGGCGGCGCTGAATGGCGTGGCCGGACCGCGCTACCGCGCCGAGGTCGGCTCCACCGTCATCCGCTTCACCTCGGATTTCCGGCTGGCGCTGGAAGCGCGCAACGTCAACATGATCGACCAGGAGAGCGGCCAGCACCTGTCGACGACGGGTTCGGTGCGCCTGGGGCTCGATCCGCTGCAGCTTTTCCGCGGCCGCATCGCCGTCGCGGACATCGAAGCGGAGGATATCGCCCTCGATACCGCGCTTCTGCCCTCCGGCAATGCCGTCAAGCTCGACGATCTGCGCATCGACGCCATGCCGGCGGCGATGGAGAAGATCTTCTCGCAGTTCGACATGTTCGACAGCATCGTGACGCGCGGCTCGACCAATTCGGTGCGCATCTCCGGCCTCGACATCAAGCTTGCCGATACCGCCAACGGTCCGCTGTCGCTCGTCATCGACAATCTCGTCTTTGCCCATGCCGGCCCGTCCTCGCTGCAATTGACCGGCGAAGTCGCGCTCAACGGCGAAGTGGCGGAGCTCGACGTGCTGGCCGAGAAGGACGGCGGCCACGTGTCGAAGGTCGTTGCGACGCTGAAGCATGCCGACCTCACGCCCTTCGGGCTGAAACGCAACGATCAGGGCGCAATACGGCAGGGGCTCAGCGCCTTTGCCGACCTCACGGTGTCGGCCACCAGAGGGCGCGATGGCGTGCAGCCGGCGCTTGCGGCGACAATCGATATCGATCCCGGCCTGGTCTATGCCGACGGCGATCCGCAGGAGCTGTCGGGCGGGCAAGTCAATCTCGTCTACGATTTCGCCAAGCAGACGATCGAGATCGCCCGATCGAACGCCCGGTTCGGCGCGACCACGCTTCCGATCAACGGCGCGCTGATCGACCTCGACAAGCTCGACCCGCAGGCGGGCAAAGGCTTCGGCATCGACCTGCTCGTCAGTGGCGGCACGGCAGCCCCCGGGGGCTCCGGCGAGCAGCCGCTCTCTTTCGACATCCAGGCGACCGGGCGCTACATGGTCGCCGGCCGCGAATTCCAGTTTCCCAACATAACCGCTTCCAGCCCGCTCGGCGCGCTCTACGGATCACTGCACGTCAAACTCGGCGACAAATCGCCGGAGATCAGTTTCGCCGGCCAGTCGGCGCAGCTGCAGACGACAGCGATCAAGCAGCTCTGGCCGTTCTGGATGGCGCCCAAGGTGCGCACCTGGGTGCACGGCAATCTCTTCGGCGGCACCGTCACCAATGCTACCCTATCCGTCTTCATTCCTTTCGGCAGGCTGGACGAGGCAGCCGGCGGCAAGGGCCTGAAGCTCGACGCCAACCAGATCCGCATCGGCTTCGACATTGCGGAGGCGCGGATGAACGTCGCCGGCGACATTCCGCCGATCCGCGACACGTCAGCACATTTCGACCTGACCGGCCCGGTTGCGACGATCGCGATCAAGAGCGGTACCTCCTATTTCCCCTCCGGCCGGTCCGTCGGTCTCGGGCAGGGGACGTTCATCTTGCCCGCCACCTACAATAAACCGCTGATGGCCGATATCGATCTCGCGGTCTCCGGAGCGGCCGACGCCGTCGGTGAGCTTCTGACCTACAGGCCAATCCGGGTGCTGCAGCGCGCCGGCTTTACGCCCGACGATCTCAAGGGCCGGATCGAAGCGAATGTGAAGGCCCATTTCGGCCTGCTCTCCTCGCAAAACCCGCCGCCGGCCGAATGGACGGCGGCAATGAAGCTCACCGATGTCGATCTTGCCAAGCCGTTTTCCGGCCGGATGATCAGCAATCTCGACGGCACGCTGAACGGCAATCCAAAGCGAATCACGCTTGACGCCAAGGCTCAGATCGACGGCGTCCCGGCCGATATCGATCTTACCGAACCGGTCGAGGCATCCGACACAGCGGCCAAACAACGGGTGATCACTGCGACCCTTTCCGAGGACCAGCGCAACAAGCTGATACCCGGCCTTTCCGGCATCGTCGGCGGCAGCGTGAAGATGGTGTTGACGCGGATCGACGACGACCGGCAGGACGTCCAGCTCGACCTCACCAAGTCGCTGCTCGAACTGCCCTGGATCGGCTGGGCGAAGGGCAGCGGCATTGCCGCTACGGCGGAATTCGAAACATCCGGCCCTGCCGACAATACCCAGATCAAGAATTTCCGGCTGAAGGGCGACGGTTTCGGCGCCAATGGATCGTTGAACATCGGCAAGGGCGGGCTGATCTCGGCCGATTTCGACAGCGTCAAGCTCTCTTCGCTCGACGATTTCGCCCTGTCGGTGAAGCGCAGCAAAGGCAATTTCGACGTCTCGGTCTCCGGCGACAGCGCCGATGCGCGGCCGGTCATTGCGCGGTTGAAATCGGGTTCGGACGGCGATGGTGATGGGGATGCCGGCGACACCGGCGTATCGGTGCGCGCCAGGCTGAAAAACGTCATCGGCTTCAACGACGAGAAGGTCGGCAATTTCCAGGCGCAAATATCACTGCGCGGCGACAAGCTGCAGACACTCAATTTTTCCGCTGTTACCGACAGCGGCGAGGCCGTGGTCAGCCAGATGAAGGACGGCGGCGTCATCAACATCACCAGCGGCGATGCCGGCGCGGTATCGCGTTTCGCCGATCTCTACCAGCACATGCAGGGCGGGTTGCTCAATCTGGCGATCCGGCTGGGGACGGAGGGCGGCTGGGACGGCTCGCTCGACGTGCGCCGCTTCGCGATCGTCAACGAACAGCGCCTGCGCTCGATCGTCTCGACACCGGTCGGAAATGAGCAGCGCAGCCTCAACGAAGCGGTCAAGCGCGACATCGACACCTCGTCCCAGCGCTTCCAGCGCGGCTTTGCACGTGTCGTCTCGCGCAACGGCATGGTCGGCATCGAGAACGGCGTGCTGCGCGGCGACCAGATCGGCGCAACCTTCCAGGGCATCGTGCGCGACCGCAAGGGCAACATGGACATGACCGGCACCTTCATGCCGGCCTACGGCCTCAACCGCCTGTTCGCCGAACTGCCGCTGATCGGCGTGATCCTCGGAAACGGCAGCGACCGCGGCCTGATCGGCATCACCTTCAAGCTGACAGGCAAGTTCGACCAGCCAAACCTGCAGATCAATCCGCTGTCGATCATCGCGCCTGGTGTTTTCCGGCAGATCTTCGAGTTCCAGTGAGGCGGGAAGCGGTCACGGCAGAGGTCGTGGCGAGACGTAGCTAACTCTCTCTCCGCCTGAAGAGATAGTCGAGGCCGCTGACACAATACCAGCGATAGCCGTAGGCATCGAGCATGACGGGTGTGGCGTTTGTCTTCATCTGCCGAGCGCGATTGACAAGTCCGTCATCGACGCCCAACTTGATTTAGAAAAATCTGATATAAGATACGGTCCCGGCCAGGAAGCAACGGCCGGTGCAATGTCGGAGGATGCCATGCAGTGCGCCCGGACAGTTTCTTTCGCATCGGCCGCCGTGCTCGCAGTCACGATTGGCGACGCTTCGTTTTCAGCGGAAAAGAGCGCGCGGTTGAACTCGCAAGAGGCGGTCATCCGTTCCGACCACGTCCTGACGGTTCCTCTGGACGCGATGATAACGCCGCCGATCTTCTCGATCAGCTGGTGGTCGCGGGTGAAGCCCGCTTCAAGCGTCGATCCACCGGGCTATCTTCTTAAGAAACCAGACGAGATGACCCGAAATACCGGTGAGGGGCCGAATGATCTTGCTCGCCGACCCGAATAGCGAGGCAGGGAAAAGCCGGCGAGGGCGCCGGCTTCGATATTGGTTCGGAATTGGAGGCCCTTACGCCGCGCGGCGGATCAGGATGTGCTTCTTCTTGCCGAGCGAGAGCTTGATGACGCCGTCGGCGGTGATTTCGCCGCTGCCGATCATCTTGCGTTCGTCGCTGACCGCCTCGTCGTTGATGCGGACTGCGCCGCCCTGGACGTGGCGGCGGGCTTCGCCGTTCGACGAGGCAAGGCCGGCACGAACGATCAGCGACAGCAAGCCGATGCCAGCGTCGAGCTCGGAGGCGGGCACGTCGACCGACGGCAGATTTTCCGAGAGGCTGCCTTCCTCGAAGGTTTTGCGCGCGGTTTCAGCGGCCTGCTCGGCGGCCGGGCGGCCGTGCAGGATCGCCGTTACCTCGGTCGCAAGGATCTTCTTGACCTCGTTGATCTCCGAACCACCGAGTGCCGAGAGGCGGGCGATTTCATCCATCGGCAGCGTGGTGTAGAGCTTCAGGAAGCGCGAGACGTCGGCATCCTCGGTGTTGCGCCAGTACTGCCAGAAATCATAGGCCGAGAGCATGTCGGCGTTCAGCCAGACAGCGCCGGTCGCCGACTTGCCCATCTTGGCGCCCGACGACGTTGTCAGTAGCGGTGACGTCAGCGCATAGAGCTGCGGTGTCCCCATGCGGTGACCGAGATCGATACCGTTGACAATATTGCCCCACTGGTCCGAACCGCCCATCTGCAGTCGGCAATCGTAGCGCTTGGCAAGCTCGACGAAGTCGTAGGCCTGGAGGATCATGTAGTTGAATTCCAGGAAGGACAGGGACTGTTCGCGGTCGAGACGCGTCTTGACGCTGTCGAAGGACAGCATGCGGTTGACCGAGAAGTGCTTGCCGACATCGCGCAGGAATTCGAGGTAGTTCAGCGAGCGCAGCCATTCGGCATTGTTGATCATCAGCGCGTCTTTAGGGCCGTCGCCGTAGTTCAGGTAATTGGAGAAGACGCGCTTGATCGAGGCGATGTTGCCTTCGATCGTATCGACGGTCATCAGCTGGCGCGCCTCTTCCTTGAAGGAGGGGTCGCCGACCATACCGGTGCCGCCGCCCATCAGCGAGATGGCGCGATGACCGGTCTTCTGCATCCAGTGCAGCATCATGATCTGGATCAGCGAGCCGGCGTGCAGGCTGGGCGCCGTCGGATCGAAGCCGATATATGCCGTCACGGTTTCCTTCGCGAACAGGTTATCGAGGCCGCTTTCATCGGAAACCTGATGAATGAAGCCGCGCTCTTTCAGCGTGCGGAGGAAATCGGACTTGAACTCGGACATAGGTTTCGTCTCTTGGTGTCTGCTCCGCACCCCATGCGGGCTTGAAGCAAGTTCGTTGTTGTTGATCTGTCGCGGCGCGTTTAGCACTGTTTTTATAAAAGTGCATCCGGGAATCGCATGGGAGGCAAGCCTCATGGATGTCATCAGGACCGCGATCGGGCTGATGAGCGGCACGTCGATGGACGGAATCGACGTCGCGTTGATCAGGACCGACGGCCGCGGCTTCATCGAGCGCGGGCCGTTCATGGGCGTGCCCTATGATGCGGATTTTCGCGGGCAGCTCAAACGGGCGCTGGAACTGTCGCGTCCACTCAGTGAGAGAAGCCAGCGGCCGGCTGAGCTTCGCGATATCGAGCTTGAACTGACGTTACGGCATGCAATTGCCGTTACGGCATTCATGGAGCGTTTCGGCCTAGCGGCCGATGGCGTCGATATCCTTGGTTTCCATGGCCAGACGGTGCTTCATCGCCCTGATGAGGGATTGACGATCCAGATCGGCGACGGCCAGGAGCTTGCGAAGAGAACCGGCATATCGGTTGTCTACGACATGCGCGCCAACGACATGGTTCATGGCGGGCAGGGCGCGCCGCTGGTGCCGGCCTATCACGCAGCACTTGCGGGAAAATTCCAGCAGGCGGGACAGGCAGTGTGCTTCGTCAACATCGGCGGCATCTCCAATCTGACCTTTATCGGCACGGACGGCCGGATATCGGCCTTCGACAGCGGGCCGGGCAATACGCTGATCGACCAGTGGGTGGAGATGCAGACCGGCAGAACCTATGATCCCGGCGGCGAGATCGGCGGCCGCGGCAAGGTCGTGGCCAGCCTGGCGGAGCGTTATCTGCAAAGCCCGTTCTTCCGCGGCAATGTTCGCCGTTCGCTGGACCGCGGCGATTTCGCGCCACTTCGGCCGGAGGAGGCGGGTCTTGAAGACGGCGCTCGGACGCTGGCGCATGTCGCCGCCGCCTCGATCATCAAATCCGCCGGTTTCCTGCCGGAGACCCCAGCGATCTATATCGTCTGCGGCGGCGGGCGGCTGAACGCCACTCTCATGGCAGAGTTCTCAGCCACGGCCGAAAGGCTGGGCTCGAGGGTGTTGACGGCTGAGGAGGGGGGCTTCGACGGCGATGCGATGGAAGCCGAGGCCTGGGCCTATCTCGCCGTCCGATCGCTGGACGGGCTGCCGCTGACATTTCCCGGCACGACAGGGGTCGCGGCTCCTGTCAGTGGTGGGGTGCTGGCAACGCCATGACAGAGAAAAGGGTCATACTGAAGACGCCACGGCTTACCTTCGTCATGTGGGACGAAGGCGATGGGACCTTGGTGCAACAGCTGCATTCGACGATGGCGACGACCCGATACCTGTCCGGCAACGTGCCGTGGAGTCTCCAAAAGGCTGAGGAACGGCTGCGCGGCTGGTTCGAGGAACAGGCGCGCGACGGCACGACCAAATACAAGCTTCTCGCCGAGGACGGTCGATTTGTCGGCCGTGCGGGGATTTCAAAGTTCAGGAACGAGCAATTCGAACTCGGCTATTCCCTGCGCGAGGAGGCGTGGGGCAAGGGCCTGGCAACGGAAGCGGCGAGCGCGCTTGCCGACTGGTTCTTCGAAAGGAAGTTTGCATCGGGCTTCATCGCCTTCACGCATCCCGAAAACATCGCCTCGCAACGCGTCCTCAGAAAGATCGGCATGCGCGAACGCGCGCCGATCCTGATCGATGGAGTGCTGGACACGGCTTTCGAACTCATCGCCAGTATGCGGCCGGCAAAGCTCTAACTCTTTACGGCGACCGGCCGGACATGGGATTCGCGTCCAGCCTGATGGCCATCCTCGACGCCCCTGACCTGAGCGATGAATGAGAACTTCTTGCGAAGGCCGAGGATCGGCTTCTCGATGAAATGCCAGGACAGCACCGCAACGGCGAGAGCCGATGGCAGGCCGACGAGATAGAGCGCCAGCGCACCATATTTCGGATAGAGGAAAACCGACGGGAACGAGCTGATCCAGATCTGCAAAAACGGGTCGTGATAGAGATAGACGCCGTAGGAATAGTCGCCTTTCCTGAAAAAGGCCGGGATGGGCACCTCGGACAGGCCGACGAAGACGGTGATGTAAACGAGAGAGGTAATGACCAAAGGCCGGTTGAGCACCGACTCCGTCGCTTGGCTATCGAGGGTGAGAATGGCGACGACGCAAACCAGGCAGGCAGCGGCGAACAGCCAGCGGGAATGCGGAATGACTGCTCTGAACTGAAAGACGACGATGCCCATCATGAAGGCCGTGATCAGCTGCGAGCCTCGGCTCATGAACAGGAAGCGAGCGACCGGCTTTATCGAGCCGGGCAACAGATAGGGCATCTTCTGCACGATAAGGCCGATAACGATGTAGGCGATCGTCACCGCGAGCAGCTTGTAGCGCGTCTTCACGATGGCGGTGATCATCAGGAACGACATGATGATGTAGCAGAAGATTTCCCAGGGAACCGTCCACAGAGCGCCGTTGACGCGCTGGCTCGGATTATCCTGGAAAACGCCCGGAAGCTCGTAATGGATCCAGCCGACGATATTCAGGAAGTATTTGAAAAATCGCTGATCGGTAAAATATTCGGAGTGGTAAACGACCGTGATGATCGGCCCGATGATCAGCGAACAAACGACGATATCGACGGCCAGGGCCGGGACGATGCGCAAGCCGCGGTTGATCAGAAAATTCCGGAGGCTCAGGCGCTGGGCGCTGCCGGCGATCAGAAATCCGCTCAACGCGAAGAACATCGGAACAAGAGCGTATTCAGTGAACCAGAATACTGACCCCCTGATGAAGTCATTGTTGTCGGTTAACAAAAAGGAATGGGTCAATACGATGGAAAAGGCGAGCCCTATTCGAAGGAAATCGAACCCCGGACCAATTCCCCTATACTTATCCAGGACTTCCCCGAACGACTTGGTCATTGCGGACCTCGCTTTTGTTAGGATCGCGAGGACCCTACCGCACTGCAACATGGATTGCAACACGATAGGTGATCTGTTCCGGCACAGCCGGCCCGGTTGTGTTCCGGACCGTCATGGCATCGATAAGGCCGAGATTTGTGGTGTCAGCGAATCCGCTTGGCGGCCGGTTCCGGCACCAGTTCGCCGTTGAGGCGGCGGTCGAGATAATCCTCGCATTCGCCCATCAGCGTTTCCACTTGGCCGTTGAAGAAGTGGTTGGCGTTGGCGACGGTGCGATGGGTGATGAGGATGCCCTTCTGGGTCTTCAGCTTCTCCACCAGGCCGTTGACATCCTTTTCCGGCGCCACCTTGTCGGCCTCGCCGTTGATGATCAGGCCGGAGGAGGGGCAGGGCGCCAGGAACGAGAAGTCGTAGGTATTCGGCTGGGGCGAGATCGACATGAAGCCTTCGATCTCCGGCCGGCGCATCAGGAGCTGCATGCCGATCCAGGAGCCGAAGGAATAACCGGCGACCCAACAGGTCTTGGAATCAGGATGCAGGCTCTGCACCCAGTCGAGCGCCGAGGCGGCATCCGAGAGCTCGCCTGCGCCGTGGTCGAATTCACCCTGGCTGCGGCCGATTCCCCGGAAATTGAAGCGCAGCGTCGTGAACCCGCGCTTCTGAAACATGTAGAAGAGCTGATAGACGATCTGATTGTTCATCGTGCCGCCGAACTGCGGATGCGGATGCAGAATCAGGGCGATGGGCGCGCTTTTTTCCTTGGAGGGCTGGTAGCGGCCTTCAAGACGGCCGGCTGGGCCGTTGAAAATAACTTCGGGCATTGGTACTCCGGGTTTTATTTCGCGTTCGCGCTGCGTTGGATGACAACATGACTTGACTAATGTTGTCAGCTTTTCTAAAACGCAGTTTAGAACAATTCGAAACTTGCATGGCGATCCACGCATCGTGGAACGTGTCATAAGGCAAGCCCGGCGGAAATTTCAAGAAAAATGAACCGCGGCCGCTGAAGCAAGCTCGTCAAGCGCAGGACTGAAGATCATGGCGCCGCCACGCCTTTATCTCGACTGGAATGCCACAGCGCCGCTGCACCCCGCAGCACGCGCGGCGATCATGCGCGCCATCGACGTGTTTGGCAATCCGAACAGCGTGCATGGAGAGGGCCGCGCCGCGCGCGCCGCCATCGAAGGCGCACGACGCAAGGTGGCAGCACTTGCCGGCACCGATGCCGGCAATGTGGTCTTTACCAGCGGCGCGACCGAAGCCGCCAATCTGGTGCTGACGTCGGATTTCCGCATGGGCCGCACGCCGCTTCGCCTTGGCCATCTCTATTTTTCGGCGATCGAGCATCCGGCGGTGCGCGAAGGCGGCCGCTTCGCCAAAGAGAAGATGACAGAGATCCCGGTGACGGAAGCCGGCATCGTCGATCTCGATGCACTCGGCCGCCTGCTCGATGCGCATGACAAGGCCGCCGGCCTGCCGATGGTCGCCATCATGCTCGTCAATAATGAGACGGGCATCGTCCAGCCGGTCGAGGCGGCGGCTAAGATCGTCCACGCCTATGGCGGGCTCTTCGTCGTCGACGCCGTGCAGGCGGCCGGCCGCATCGCGCTCGATATCGGCAAGATCGGCGCGGACTTCATGATCGTTTCCTCGCACAAGATCGGCGGGCCGAAGGGTGCCGGCGCGCTCATTGCGCAGGGCGAAGCGCTGATGCCCAGGCCGCTGATTCAGGGCGGCGGGCAGGAGCGGGGTCATCGCTCAGGGACACAGAATTCGCTGGCGCTGATCGGCTTCGGCGCGGCAGCAGAAGCGGCGGTCGACGAACTCGAGGCGCGCAATGCGGCAATCGGCGCGTTGCGCGAGCGGCTCGAGGCCGGCATGCGTGAGGCGGCAGCCGATGTGATGATCCACGGCGAGGGCGGCGAGCGCGTCGCCAATACGATCTTCTTCACCCTGCCGGGGCTGAAGGCCGAGACTGGACAGATCGCCTTCGATCTCGAAGGCGTTGCACTTTCCGCAGGTTCGGCCTGCTCATCGGGTCGGCTTGGCGAAAGCCATGTGCTGACGGCGATGGGACGTGACGCCAAGCTCGGAGCTCTGCGCATCTCGCTCGGCTTTTCGACGACGGAAGAGGATATCGACAGGGCGATTGCGGCTTTCGCAAAGATCTCCAACCGGCGCAGGTCGGCTGGGGAGGCGGCTTGCCCCGTGTCAAAACTTGCGGAAACGCAAATTTCTACTTGCCAATCGGGCTGAAAAGTCCCTTTTGGCCTCTTACATAAAGGGCAAGACAATTGCCCAAACACTACAAGCTGCCGGACCTTGTATCCGGCGAGATTGGAGAATGAGATGGCTGCCGTGCAGGAAACAATCGACCGGGTGCGCCTGATCGATGTGGACCAGTATAAATACGGTTTCGAGACCGTCATCGAGATGGACAAGGCGCCGAAAGGCCTGTCCGAAGATATCATCCGCTTCATTTCGGCCAAGAAGCAGGAGCCGGAGTGGATGCTGGAATGGCGTCTCGAGGCCTATCGTCGCTGGCTGACGCTGGAAGAGCCGACCTGGGCGCGCGTCAACTATCCGAAGATCGATTTCAACGACATCTATTATTACGCCGCGCCGAAGAGCACGCCGGGTCCGAAGTCGCTCGACGATGTCGATCCGGAGCTGTTGAAGGTCTATGAAAAGCTCGGCATCCCGCTGCGTGAGCAGGAGATCCTTGCCGGCGTCGAGAAGCCGAAGATCGCGGTCGACGCCGTTTTCGATAGCGTCTCGGTCGTCACCACCTTCAAGGCAGAGTTGAAGAAGGCCGGCGTGATCTTCATGTCGATCTCGGAAGCCATCCGCGAGTATCCGGAACTGGTGAAGAAGTACCTCGGTTCCGTCGTTCCGACCAGCGACAACTACTATGCGACGCTCAATTCGGCGGTCTTTACCGACGGTTCTTTCGTCTTCGTGCCGAAGGGCGTTCGTTGCCCGATGGAGCTGTCGACCTATTTCCGCATCAACGAGAAGGGCACCGGCCAGTTCGAGCGCACGCTGATCATTGCGGAAGAGGGCGCCTATGTCTCCTATCTCGAAGGCTGCACAGCGCCGCAGCGCGATGAAAACCAGTTGCATGCGGCTGTGGTCGAGCTGGTTGCGCTTGATGATGCCGAGATCAAATATTCCACCGTCCAGAACTGGTATCCTGGCGACAAGAACGGCAAGGGCGGCATCTACAACTTCGTCACCAAGCGCGGCGATTGCCGCGGCGACCGTTCGAAGATCTCCTGGACGCAGGTCGAAACCGGCTCGGCGATCACCTGGAAATATCCGTCCTGCATCCTGCGCGGCGACGACAGCCGCGGCGAGTTCTACTCTATCGCCGTGTCGAACGGCCATCAGCAGATCGACAGCGGCACCAAGATGATCCATCTCGGCAAGAACACGTCGAGCCGCATCGTTTCCAAGGGCATCGCCGCCGGTGTTTCCAACAACACCTATCGTGGCCAGGTTTCGGCTCACCGCAAGGCGTCGAACGCGCGCAACTTCACCCAGTGCGATTCGCTGTTGATCGGCGACAAGTGCGGCGCCCATACCGTGCCTTACATCGAGGCGAAGAATTCGACGGCGCAGTTCGAGCATGAAGCGACGACTTCGAAGATCTCCGAGGACCAGCTGTTCTACTGCCTGCAGCGTGGCATCCCGACCGAAGCGGCGATCGCACTGATCGTCAACGGTTTCGTCAAGGAAGTGCTGCAGGAACTGCCGATGGAATTCGCCGTCGAGGCGCAGAAGCTGATCAGCATCTCGCTAGAAGGCTCGGTCGGTTAGCCGCAGTTTTCCGTCATCCTCGGGCTTGTCCCGAGGATCTACGCACGTATCCGGAAAGTGGGATGAGTGGTTTCGTCTACATGATGTCCGACAAACCACGAGGCGTGATCTACATCGGCGTAACGAGCGATTTGCACGGACGCATTTGGGAACATCGCAACGAAATCCAGAAGGGTTTTACGCAGAAATACAGAGCAAAGAATCTCGTCTGGTTTGAGCACCATCCGAATATCGTGTTGGCGATCCAGCGGGAAAAATCTCTGAAGCGCTATATGCGTGAATGGAAAATCAAGCTCGTAGAGGAGCTCAATCCGACCTGGATGGATCTCTACGAGCGGATCGATGAAATCGAGAATATCTATCGACCGCATCCGAATACGCGGGAGTGGAGCGATTACAATTGACGGCTTAGATCCTCGGGACAAGCCCGAGGATGACGGATCGAGACCGGTGCGAACGGTCTATCAGGCGGCACTTGAATCCGCTTTATGA
Source organism: Rhizobium leguminosarum bv. viciae (assembly GCF_012276115.1). GTDB lineage: Bacteria > Pseudomonadota > Alphaproteobacteria > Rhizobiales > Rhizobiaceae > Rhizobium > Rhizobium leguminosarum_T. The sequence continues at coordinate 105,648 of NZ_WIEU01000011.1, forward strand.
ACAGGAAAAACGAAATGCTTGAAATCAGAAACCTTCATGCCCGTATCGCCGAAGACGGCACCGAGATCATCCGTGGCTTGAACCTGACGGTGAAAGCCGGCGAAGTTGCCGCGATCATGGGGCCGAACGGCTCCGGCAAGTCGACACTCTCCTATGTGCTGTCCGGCCGCAGCGATTACGAAGTCACCGAGGGTGACATTCTCTACAATGGCGAGAGCATTCTCGAGCTTGATCCCTCCGAACGCGCCTCCAAGGGCATCTTCCTCGCCTTCCAGTACCCGGTCGAAATCCCGGGTGTTGCCACCATGCAGTTCCTGAAGGTGGCGATGAACGAGCAGCGAAAGGCGCGCGGCGAGGACGAGCTGACGACGCCGGACTTCATGCGCCGCGTCAAGGATGCCGCCGGCAAGCTGCAGATCAATACCGAGATGCTGAAGCGTCCGCTGAACGTTGGCTTCTCCGGCGGCGAGAAGAAGCGGGCCGAGATCCTGCAGATGGCGCTGCTCGAACCGAAGCTCTGCGTGCTCGACGAAACCGATTCCGGCCTCGACATCGATGCGCTGAAGATCGTCGCCGACGGCGTCAACGCGCTGCGTTCGCCGGACCGCGCGGTCGTAGTCATCACCCACTACCAGCGCCTGCTCGACTATATCGTGCCGGATACCGTCCACGTGCTCTACAAGGGCCAGGTGATCAAGTCGGGCGACAAGACACTGGCGCATGAGCTGGAAGCCAACGGCTATGCCGACATCATCGGCACGGCGGCCTGAGTTTCGGGTGGAAAGGACGACGTCCATGAATATGCAGACGACGAGCCGCCTGACTGCGGCTGAGACGGCGCTGATCGAGGCTTTCAACCAGCAGATCGGCGAGCTGCCGGGCAATGGCGCCGTGACGGCATTGCGCGACCGGCTTCTCGACGACCTGAAGAAGGCCGGCCTGCCGACGCGCCGCATCGAGGCCTGGCACTATAGCGACCTCAAGAACCTGCTGCGCACTGTCCCGCAGCAGGCTGGCGATGCCGGCTCGCAGGCTTTGGAGCCGCTCGTTGCCGACTCGACGGTGCTGGCGGTGATCCAGGGCCATTCCAACCAGAAGGCTACGGTCGACGGTCTTGGCGTTTTCGCCTATTCCGAGCGTCTGCTTGACGGCTCTGCCGCGGGTGGCCTGGATGCACTCGGTTCTGACGACGCGGTCGGCCGCATCAATGGCAGCTTCGTGCGCGACGGCTATGTCGTCGACGTGCCTGCCGATACCGAGCTTGAAAACCCCCTTGAAATCCAGTTCATCCATGCCGGTGGGCAGACACATACGCGCCTGCCTGTGTCCTTCGGCGCCGGCGTCAAGGCGACCGTCATCGAGCGTCACCGCACGGTGACCGGCGATGCAGCGCTGGTGTCCCATGTCAGCGACATCACGGTTGGCGAAGGCGCCGAACTGACCTGGATCATCCTGCAGGAGCAGGGGGCTGACGATACGCATCTCGGGCAGATCCGCATCGATCTTCGCGCTGACGCCAAGCTCCGGCTTTTCGTCATCAATGCCGGCGGCAAGCTGGTCCGGCAGGAGCTGCATATCAAGGTGACGGGCGAGGGCGCCGATCTGACCCTGCGCGGCATCAACCTGCTCGGAGCAGAAAGCCATACCGACGTGACGATGATGCTCGGCCATGACGTGCCGAATACCGGCTCGACCGAAGTGATCCGCAACGTCGTCTTCGACCGTGCCAAGGGTGTGTTCCAGGGCATGATCCGGGTCGCGCCCGATGCGCAGAAGACCGATGCCAAGATGGCCTGCAACACGTTGCTGATGTCCGACGATGCCGAATTCTCGGTCAAGCCCGAACTCGAAATCTTCGCCGACGACGTCCAGTGCGGCCACGGCGCCACGGTGACCGATATCGACGCCAACCATCTCTATTACATGATGGCGCGGGGTATTCCGGAGAACAAGGCGCGGGCGATGCTCGTCAACGCCTTCGTCGCCGAAATCGTCGAGGAACTGGAAGACGAGGCCCTGGTCGAGGCGCTGGAAGGCGTGATTTCGGCCTGGCTCGAAAAGCACGCCTGATCGGATATAGCAATGGACAAGATAGTGCCGGCCACGCAATACGACGTCGAAGCCATTCGCCGGGATTTCCCGATCCTGGCGGAGAAGGTGTATGGCAAGCCGCTGGTCTATCTCGACAACGGCGCATCCGCGCAGAAGCCGCAGGTGGTGATCGACGCCATCTCGCATGCCTATTCCCATGAATATGCCAATGTGCATCGCGGCCTGCACTATCTCTCGAATGCGGCCACGGACGCCTATGAGGCAGCGCGTGAGAAGGTGCGCCGTTTCCTCAACGCCCCCTCGGTCAACGACATCGTCTTCACCAAGAATTCGACGGAAGCGATCAACACCGTCGCCTATGGCTGGGGCATGCCGAAGATCGGCGAAGGCGACGAGATCGTGCTCACGATCATGGAGCACCATTCCAACATCGTGCCCTGGCACTTCATCCGCGAGCGGCAGGGCGCCAAGCTCGTCTGGGTGCCCGTGGATGACGAAGGCGCCTTCCATATCGAAGATTTCGAGAAAAGCCTGACGGAGCGCACCAAGCTTGTCGCCATCACCCATATGTCGAATGCGCTCGGCACGATCGTTCCCGTCAAGGAAGTCTGCCGGATCGCGCATGAGCGCGGCATTCCGGTGCTGATCGACGGCAGCCAGGGCGCCGTGCATCTGCCTGTCGACGTGCAGGATATCGATTGCGATTGGTACGTCATGACCGGTCACAAGCTCTACGGCCCGTCGGGCATCGGCGTGCTCTACGGTAAGAAGGAGCGGCTTTTCGAGATGCGGCCGTTCCAGGGCGGCGGGGAGATGATCTTCGAGGTCGCCGAGGATATGGTCACTTATAACGATCCGCCACATCGCTTCGAGGCCGGCACGCCGCCGATCGTGCAGGCGATCGGGCTCGGTTATGCGCTCGACTACATGGAGAAGATCGGCCGTGAGGCGATCGCCAAGCATGAGGCCGATCTTGCCGCCTATGCGGTCGAGCGGCTGAAATCCGTCAATTCGCTGCGTGTCTTTGGGACGGCGCCCGACAAGGGCAGCATCTTTTCCTTCGAGCTTGCCGGCATCCATGCCCATGACGTCTCGATGGTGATCGACCGGCAGGGTGTTGCGGTCAGGGCCGGCACACATTGCGCCATGCCGCTCTTGAAACGCTTCGGCGTCACCTCCACATGCCGTGCATCCTTCGGCATGTACAATACCCGCGCCGAGGTCGATGCCCTGGCCGATGCGCTTGAATATGCGCGCAAGTTCTTTGCTTGAGGAGTGTCCGTGATGAGCCTGGACGAAAGCGAACAGAAGATCGACGTGCGCGAAGGCATCGTGCATTCCAGCATTCCGGCCGATGAGCTGGCGCGGCTCAGCGACGACGTCATCAGCGCGCTGAAGACGGTCTACGATCCTGAAATTCCCGCCGACATCTTCGAGCTCGGTCTGATCTACAAGATCGACATCGAGGACGATCGGATGGTGAAAATCATGATGACGCTGACCGCACCCGGCTGCCCGGTTGCCGGCGAGATGCCCGGCTGGGTCGAAAACGCCGTGGGCGCCGTCGAAGGCGTATCGGGCGTCGAGGTCGCGATGACCTTCGATCCGCCATGGACGCCGGACCGCATGTCGGAAGAGGCGCAGGTCGCCGTCGGCTGGTACTGATACAGTACCGTGGTATTGATCCGTTTACCTCGGAAGACTACATTTGAATCACGAAGCGCCGGATCTTGACCCCGGTTGCGGAAGGAGAATGAGCCGATGGGCTTTGCAATCATGAGCATGACGGACGGTGCTGCGGCTCGCGTCAAGGCGATCGTCGAGAACTCAGGATCGGATGCCAAAGGCATTCGCGTCGGCATCAAGAAGGGCGGCTGCGCCGGGATGGAATATACCATCGACCTGGTGACCGAGCCCAATGCCAAGGACGATCTGATTGAGCGCGACGGTGCCAAAGTCTGGGTCGAGCCGTCGGCAGCTCTCTATCTGCTCGGGACCGAGATGGGCTTCGAAACGACGACGCTCCGCTCCGGCTTTACCTTTACCAATCCGAACCAGACATCGGCCTGCGGCTGCGGCGAATCGGTCGAGCTGAAGCCCGCCGATCTCGCGGCTCTTGCCGCACAGCGCCAGGGCGAGCCGGCGCATTCCTAGGCCATTGAGTCGGCAGAGAAACTCCGCCAGCCAATTCCTGTTGAAACGAGTCCGCCTAGTCGAGCCTTTGTAGCTGCGCTTTATGGACGAGCAAGGCGAGGCGCCGCGCCACATGCTGTGTCCTGCTCAGCAGAACTTGTCATAAAAAACGACTGCGAATGGGAACGTGTCTCGATGTCTAGGAAAGAGACGACACGGCAGCCGTGGGGGTTGTTCCCGGCCAATCGAATACCAAGGTTGGTGGAAAATAGCGGATCCGGGTTCCAATATTCGTAACGTCCGGTACTGAGGAGTTCATCCCGTTCGACAAGAAATGTCGCTCTCAGTAGTTTTTCCTCGTCCGTGGAGATTGGCTCCGCTCTCTGCGCAAGTTTGATCTCGCACGAACGTTTTGATTTGCCACGATTGGATGGATGCTCGGCTTCCACGACCAAGAAACGAGATCCAGGAACCTCCCAGCGCTGTTCAGCCACTTCGTACCCAGATATAAGCGGAAAGGGCACCCCAGGAGCGGTCACCGGGGCCACCGTCCTAACATCACGCCCAAGGTCGCGTAATCCTGTTGCATCAAAGTCTTTGCCTGTCTCGACGGCAATTCGACACCGTGTGAACAGGTTACGCCAAACGTCGGAAAGGTCTTCGCTAGCGCCGGCACCGGTTATCAGAGCTAAATTCAGAAGAGCTGACAAGGTAATGCGGCGCAAGCGGAATTCCCTCCCTGAGGGATATATGAGCCCCTGATCAGAGCAATTATTCTAGGCTGCTGATTTCGTAGCGGTCAATGCCAGTACGTAGATCGGCACAAGTGTGATGTAAACAGTATTATAACAGCGCCACGACTTTGAGGATCGTGCTCAGTCGCGCTTGATGCTCATCAGCATTTCCCACATGTCGGCGCCAGTCTCGAAGACAACGGCGTTTGCCTTATAGCTCTGTTCGGCTTCAATCAGGTCGGTCAGTTCGGTGGCCGGATCGACATCTGACGCGGTCGGGTTGATGACGGCCTGGACGCCGCCTGACTCAACGGAGGTGAGGCTGGTGTTCAGCCTGGCATAGCCCGGCGTGCTGCTGTTTGCGATGTTGTTGGCAACCACGCTAACCCGCGTCGTCTGCGCTCGCATTCCCGAAAGAGCAGTGCTCGTAACACCCGATATGCTCATCAGCCGTTTCCCCAGAACTGGATGAAATCCTTGTACATGCAAGGGCTTAGGGAATGTTGAAGGCGTTGCGTTAGCAAAGACCTATCGGTTCGCGCATCTTCGCATCCATTTGTTCCGGATTGGCACGGAACGGGGTCGGGCGCGCGGAGCCATGGCCAGCTTCGCTATCGCGACGCCACCCAGTCATGCCAATCGCTCTCGTTGCCGTTGAACACGTTGAGGTCGATCTTGCCGTCGACGCCTTCGGAAAGGCCGGAGCCGGAATACTGCCAGAAGACCCACTTGCGGCCGGGGTAGACCTTGGAGGGATGAGCGGCCACCGAGCGCAGCCAGAAGGGATAGTCGAGCAGTTGGCCCTTCAAATTGTCGCGGTAGAAATCCGGTGCGGTATAGATGATCGGGCGTTGGCCGTAATAGCGCTCCAGCTTGTCCATGAAGACCTGCATCTTTTCCCGGACACGTGCGGGAGAGATGCGCCTCTTGCAGCTCGATTCGCCGTTCCATTCGACGTCGATCACAGGCGGAAGAGCGTTGGCTTCCCTTGGCACGTTGCGGATGAACCAGTCGGCCTGCTCACCGGCTGTCCGGCACCAGTAGAAGAAGTGATAGGCGCCGTGTTTCAGGCCGGCTTCCTTGGCCCGGCGCCAGTTCTTCTTGAACATCGGATCAAGGTGATCGCCGCCGTCGGTCGCCTTGATGTAGACGAAGTTCGCGCCTTGCCGCCGCAACGTCTCCCAGTTGATCTCGCCCTGCCAGCGCGACACGTCGACGCCGTGCACGGCAAGCTTCCTCGGCGAAGTGGAACCGAAGTTGATCGGCTTGGCATCGCGGAACCGGTGGCCGTAAATTTGGCCGCGTGTCGGCGATCTCGCGCCGACATCGGGCATTGCATTGCCGGCGGGATTGGACGGCATCAGCAGTGCGACGGGCTTATCTGTTGGCAGCGGCATGCCGACCGGCCTGTCGGCGGGTACGAGCGCTCGCGGCTCCGGAACCTCTCCCGCCCAGCGCAACGCCTGCTGCGGCGGGCTTGCCTGCGGCGCAGGATCGCCAACGGCGGCGGCAGGGATCGGGCCGCTCGGCTGGGCGATGGCATTGGTCGTTTCCGGCGACGGCACGTTGCCCAGCACATCTTCGGCGCCAGAACTGGCAGCGCATCCCGACAGGATCAGGGCGGCGAGGAGGATTGCTGGCACTGCCGATGGACGCATAAGAACCTGCACGCAAAACAAGGGATCGACGGAGATCCATGTTGATGGAAGTCGCCTTTCTGAATTGCTAACAGAGACTTGCTAAGAAAGGTTAAATTTGATCCTTGCGCGCGGAAGTCCTCCATGTCGATGTCGCCATTCTCGCGCACCTCCATCCGAAACAGCCTCAGCGATTGGCTCTCATACCTGCAATCAGAATATCAATGAGTTGCCTTGCCGCCTCCCGCCAGGCGGGGCCACAGCTGATGCTCGCGCCGCCCGCCAGCGCGCGCAAGATATCGAGCGGGTCCATCGCCAGACGGATTTCACCGGTGGCGACTGCGCGATCCACCAGCAGATTGACGGCACCTATGATCAAATCGGCAGAATCGGCATAGAGCTCGGAGGTGCCGCCGACCAAAGAATCCAGCACCTCGGACATGCCATGTTTAGTCACGACATAGTCCACGAACTGCACCAGCCACAGGCGAAGCGCTTCGACAGGCGGATGTGTCTCGGCAAGGCTTTTGGCGGCAGCGGCAAGCTGCGCCGTCTCGTTGCGGTAGATGGCGGAAACCAATGCATCGCGCGTCGGGAAATGGCGATAGAGCGTGCCGATACCGACGCCGGCGATACGGGCGATTTCCTCCAGGCTGGCGCTGGAACCCTTGTCGGCAAAGACGGTCTTTGCCGTTTCCATCAGCACAAGACGATTGCGTTCGGCATCCGCACGCGGCTTTCGGACGGTGGGCCCGTCACTTTTTTCGGCCATTTCCGAAAAGTCTCCTTGATAAACGGAGGCACCCTCCATATTTATCTGGAGGCATCCTCCTTTTATTTCATTTGAGGCCGGCGGGCAATGGTCCACCAGCCTGGAGTGGTGCGTCCATGATCAAGGAGATAATCATGAGTGGACTTTTTGGCGCGACATCAACCACCGATGAGGTGCTCGCCGGCGTCGATCTCAAGGGCAAGCGTGTTCTGGTGACGGGTATTTCGGCCGGCCTCGGCGTGGAAACCGCGCGCGTGCTGGCAGCCCATGGTGCGCAGGTGACGGGTACGGCACGCGACCTTGCAAAGGCGAGGGTGGCAACGGAAGTCGTGCGCGCCGGTGCGGCCGATGGCGGCAGCCTTGACATCATCGAGCTTGATCTTGCCTCTCTGGCAAGCGTGCGCGCCTGCGCCGATGCGCTTATTTCGGATGGCCGCCCCTTCAATGTCGTCATTGCCAATGCCGGCGTGATGGCCGCTCCCTTCGGCCGCACCGCCGATGGCTTCGAAACGCAGTTCGGCACCAACCATCTCGGTCATTTCGTGCTGGTCAACCGCATCGCACCGCTCGTCAAATCGGGCGGCCGAGTGGTGATCGTCGCATCCTCGGGCCATCGAATGGCACCTTTCAGCCTCGATGACCTCAATTTCGAGAGCAAGACCTATGAGCCCTGGGCGGCCTATGCCCAGTCGAAAACTGCAAATATCCTGTTCGCGGTGGAACTCGACCGGCGCCTCAAGGAGCGCGGCATCCGTGCAACGGCACTGCATCCCGGCGGCATCCAGACCGAACTCGACCGTCATCTCGACCCTGACATGATTGAAGGCATGATAACGCAGATCAACGCAGCACTCGCCGCCGAGGGCAAGCCGCCCTTCCAGTGGAAGACGGTTCCTCAGGGTGCGGCTACCTCCGTCTGGGCAGGTTTCGTTGCGCCGGCAGACGTGGTCGGCGGCAAATATTGCGAGAATTGCCACCTCTCCGAAGTGACGGATGCGGAGATCAGCCCGATTTCCGAAGGCGTGCGCACCTACGCGGTCGATCCCGAGACGGCCAGGGCATTGTGGGCCAAAAGCGAGGATATGGTCGGCGAGCGCTTTTAGGCCGTAAACCGGCACGCGTCGAGGCTGATAGGGGGAACTGGGAAACTGGTGCCCCTGCCGAGGAATTGAACCTGGATCGGCTGCTAACCAGACAGGTTAGCCGCACATGTCCATCAGAATTAGGAAAGCCCCTCCCATGATGGAAGGGGCTTGGATTGCTCTGCCCTTCGCTACAGCATCAGGCTTGACCGCTACTCAGCCGCCTCCGCGTAGCTTTCCACCGGCGGGCAGGTGCAGATCAGGTTGCGGTCGCCATAGACATTGTCGACGCGGTTGACCGGGGACCAGTATTTGTCGACACGGAAGGCGCCGGGCGGGAAGCAGGCTTGTTCGCGCGAGTAGGGGCGGTCCCAATCGCCGACGAGATCTTCCACCGTGTGCGGGGCGTTCTTCAGCGGGTTGTTCACCTTGTCCATGCGGCCATCCTCGATGGCGCGGGCTTCCTCGCGGATCGCCAGCATCGCCTCGCAGAAGCGGTCGAGTTCGGCCTTGGTCTCGCTTTCCGTCGGCTCGATCATCAGCGTGCCGGCGACCGGCCAGCTCATGGTCGGGGCATGGAACCCGCAGTCGATCAGGCGCTTGGCGACGTCGTCGACGGTAACGCCTGCGCTGTCGACCAGCGGGCGGGTGTCGATGATGCATTCATGGGCGACACGGCCGGCCTCCGACTTGTAGAGCACGTCATAGGCGCCCTTCAGCCGGGTGGCGATGTAGTTGGCGTTGAGGATCGCCACCTTGGTCGCCTGCGTCAGGCCTTCGCCGCCCATCATCAGGCAATAGCTCCAGGAGATCGGCAGGATCGAGGCCGAGCCGAAGGCGGCAGCCGAGACTGCACCCGAACGGCCGTCGGTTTCGGGATGGCCGGGCAGGTAGGGAGCCAGATGCGCCTTGACGCCGATCGGGCCCATGCCGGGTCCGCCGCCGCCATGCGGGATGCAGAAGGTCTTGTGCAGGTTCAAGTGCGAAACGTCGGAGCCGATGTCACCGGGGCGAGACAAGCCGACCATGGCATTCATGTTGGCGCCGTCGAGATAGACCTGGCCACCATTGACGTGCACGAGATCGCAGATTTCCTTGACGGTCTCCTCGAAGACGCCATGCGTCGAAGGGTAGGTGATCATGCAGCAGGCGAGGTTCTCGGCGTGCTGCTCCGCCTTGGCGCGGAAATCGTCGAGATCGATATCGCCGTTCTCCCGCACCTTGACGACGACCACCTTCATGCCGGCCATCTGGGCCGAGGCCGGGTTGGTGCCGTGTGCCGATGTGGGGATCAGGCAGACGTCGCGATGGGTATCGCCATTGGCGATATGATAGTTGCGGATCGTCAGCAGGCCGGCATATTCGCCCTGCGCGCCGGAATTCGGCTGCATGGAAAAGGCGTCGTAGCCGGTGACGGCGCAGAGCTTTTCGATCAGGTCGTCGATCATCTCGCGGTAGCCGAGTGCCTGATCGGCCGGCACGAAGGGATGAATATCCGAGAATTCCGGCCAGGTGATCGGCAGCATTTCCGCCGTCGCATTGAGCTTCATCGTGCAGGAACCGAGTGGGATCATCGAGCGGTCGAGCGCCAAGTCGCGATCGGAAAGCCGGCGGATGTAACGCGTCATCTCGCTTTCGGCGCGGTTCATGTGGAAGATCGGATGGGTGAGGTAATCGCTGGTCCGGAGCAGGCCCTTCGGCAGGCGGTAGGAGGGCTCGAAATCGGCAATGGTGAAATTGCCGCCGAAAGCGCGCCAGACGGCTTCGAGCGTCGCCGGCCGGGTGCGTTCGTCGAGGCTCATGCCGATTTTGGTTTCGCCGACCTTGCGCAGATTGACGCCTTCGGCGACGGCAGCGCGCAGGATGAGGCCCTGCATATGGCCGACATCAACGGTGATCGTGTCGAAGAAAGTCTCGGGCTCAACCTTGTAACCGAGCTTTTCCAGGCCCTTGGCCATCAGCACTGCCTTCTGGTGCACCTGCTGGGCGATCGCCTTGATGCCCTTCGGGCCGTGGAAGACGGCATACATCGAGGCCATGACGGCGAGCAGCACCTGGGCGGTGCAGATGTTCGACGTCGCCTTTTCGCGGCGGATATGCTGTTCGCGGGTCTGCAGCGACAGGCGATAGGCGCGGTTGCCGCGGGCGTCGACGGAAACCCCGACGAGGCGGCCGGGCATGGAGCGTTTGATGGCATCTTTCACCGACATATAGGCCGCATGCGGGCCGCCGTAACCGACCGGGACACCGAAGCGCTGCGAGGAGCCGACGGCGATATCGGCACCCATTTCGCCAGGCGATTTCAGCAGCGTCAGCGCCAGGATATCGGCGGCGACGATCGCTATGGCGCCGGTCTGATGCAGGCGCGAGATCAGGCCGGTAAAATCATGCACGTGACCGTGCGTGCCGGGATACTGGAAGATCGCGCCAAAAACGTCGACAGGATCGAGATCGGTGAAGGGATTGCCGACGATGACGCTCCAGCCGAGCGGCTCGGCGCGGGTGCGGATGAGGGCAATGGTCTGCGGATGGCAGTCGGCATCGACGAAGAAGGCCTTCGCCTTCGACTTGGCGACGCGTTCGGCGATCGCCATGCCTTCGGCGGCGGCGGTCGCCTCATCGAGCAGCGAGGCGTTGGCGACGTCGAGGCCGGTGAGGTCGCAGATCATCGTCTGGTAGTTCAGGAGCGCTTCCAGGCGGCCCTGGCTGATCTCCGGCTGGTAGGGCGTATAGGCGGTGTACCAGGCCGGGTTTTCCAGGATGTTGCGCTGGATGACCGGCGGCGTGATCGTGCCGTAGTAACCCTGGCCGATCAGCGAGACCAGCACCCTGTTCTTGTTGGCGGTCTCGCGCAGCTTGTCGAGCGCCTCGCGCTCGGTCATCGGCGCGCCCCAGACGAGCGGCGCCTTTTGGCGGATCGAGGGCGGCAGCGTCGCGTCGATCAGGCCATCGAGGCTGCTATAGCCGATCACCTTCAGCATATCGGTCATCTCGGCCGGCGAGGGGCCGATATGGCGGCGATTGGCGAAATCGTAGGGCTGATAGTCGGTGAACTGGAATTCTGTCGGCGTCGTCATTACGCAATGAGCTCCTTGTAGGCCGCCTCGTCGAGCAGGCCATCGGCGTCCGCAGCATTTGCAAGCTTCAGCTTGAAGAACCAGCCGGCGCCCTGGGGATCGGAATTGACCAACGACGGATCTGCAACGATGGCCGGATTGACCTCGGTGATCTCGCCATCCAGCGGACAATAGACGTCGGAAGCAGCCTTGACCGATTCAACGGTCGCGGCATTGCCGTTCTTGGAGAAGGTCGCGCCGACTTCCGGCAGTTCGACGAAAACCAGGTCGCCGAGCTGTTCGACGGCATAAGTCGTGATTCCGACCGTCGCAACGCCGCCTTCGATCTTCAGCCATTCATGTTCTTCGGTAAATTTCAGCATTGTTCGTCCTCTCTGGAAAAGGTTTAGCGTTTGTAGGTCGGTGTGACGAAGGGCAGGGCGCTGACGGTGATCGGTAGATATTTGCCGCGCACCTCGGCATAGACGAGCGTGCCTGCCGCAGCATGGGAGAGTGGCACGTAACCCATGGCGACGGGGCCTTCGACGCTAGGGCCGAAGCCGCCCGAGGTGACCTCGCCGATTTCGATCTTGCCCTCGGCATCGGCATAAAGCTTGGCATGGCCGCGCACCGGCGCCTTGCCTTCCGGCTTCAGGCCGACACGGCGGCGGGCAGCGCCGTTTTCGAGTTCGGACAGGATGCGGCCGGAGCCCGGGAAACCGCCGGCGCGCGCGCCGTTGCCGCGCCGTGCCTTCTGCATGGCCCATTCCAGCGCCGCCTCCACTGGCGAGGTGGTCGTATCGATATCGTTGCCGTAGAGGCAGAGGCCGGCTTCCAGGCGCAGCGAATCGCGGGCGCCGAGGCCGATCGCCTGGACGTCCGGATGTTCGAGCAACCGCATGGTGACATCCACGGCCTTGTCTGATGGAATCGAAATCTCGAAGCCGTCCTCGCCGCTATAGCCGGAGCGCGAGACCAGACAGGAGACATCGTGCAGGCGGCAGTGGCGCACATCCATGAATTTCATCGCCGCAACGTCGGCCCAGAGTTCGGCGAGAACCTCGACCGCGCGCGGCCCCTGCAGCGCGATCAAGGCGCGGTTGAGAAGGGTGATGTCGCACTGGTCGCCGATATGGGTTTGCAGATGGGCGAGATCGGCCTCTTTGCAGGAAGCGTTGACGACGATGAAAAGGTGGTCGTCGAGATGGGTGATCATCAGATCGTCGAGAATGCAGCCGGTGTCGTCGGTGAAGAAGCCGTAGCGCTGCCGGCCTTCGGCAAGGCCCAGGATGTCGACCGGCACCAGGCTTTCGAGCGCCAGCGCCGCATCCTCGTAGCTGCCCGACTTCGCCTTCACGATGACCTGGCCCATGTGGGAGACATCGAAGAGGCCGGCTTCGGCGCGGGTATGAAGATGCTCCTTCATCACGCCTGCGGGATATTGTACCGGCATGTCGTAACCGGCGAACGGTACCATGCGGGCGCCGAGCGAAAGATGCAGGGCATGCAGCGGGGTTTTCTTCAGGGCAGCAGTATCGTCCAAAAGACGCCTCCGGGGTTTGCGCCTTCTCGCGAAGGCGCGGGCTCAAATCTGAAGGCGCGGTTGCGCACTTCTCTCCTGAGCCCCCTCTGTCCCTGTGCCTGAGATTGTTATCCCTTCGGCGAGCGTTTCGAGAACGCTTCTCTCCAGAGTTCCGTCTGCCCCTTGCTGGTCCTTTTGCCTGAGAGTTTCCGGGGCGGTTGCTCCTTCGGCACCGGTGGCGAAAGCACCGGCTTCTCCCAACAAGGTTGGCGCAATTATCCGGCGGGTGCAGCACTTGGCAAGGCCAAATGTCGTGACCGGACATATTTTTGTCGCCATATGCCGGCTGAGCCCCGATCTGCAGCAAATCTGCTTTTGCATTTCGCGGGGAAAACGGCTATCGCGACATGCTGTTGAAGGGGATTTCATGCGACAGACCGGACTGAAAGCGACGCTCTTCCTGCGCATGCTTTGCGCATTGAGCTTGGCTTTGCTCGGCGCCCATCAGGCGCCGCAGGCTGTCGCCTTCGAAGGTTACGATGCCGCGGCCTATGTGCTGCCCGACGGCACTTTCGCCTCGCTCTGCGTCACCGTGAAGGACGACGACGGCAAGACCGTCGTCTTCAAGTCGAATTGCGAAGCCTGCCGGTTGTCGACCTCCACTATTCTGCCGACGCCGGATGCGGCCTCCTGGCTCGAGCGCAAGTTCGCCTCGCTGATCAACGTGCCGATCGAAATCTCCGCCGTTGCCGGCGCAAGCGCTGTCAGCCGGGCGAATTCCCGCGCGCCTCCCATCCTCGCCTGACCTGCCTTCGCAATCCATGATGCAGCATGCCGGTCCGCCTGAGAGAAGTCCGCGGCCGGCGAGGAGACATCCGATGAAAACTATCAAGACACTTGGCGAGACATTCGGGCTTGCCGCCCTTCTTTCCGTGACCGCCTTTGCCAGCTCCGAGGCGCATGTGACCTTCCTCGACAGAGAGGCGAAGCAGGAGAGCACCATTCTCGCTACGCTGCAGGTGCCGCATGGCTGCGATAGCAAGGCGACCACGGAAGTGCGGGTCAAGCTGCCGGAAGGCTTCGTGTTCGCCAAACCGCAGCCGAAGGCCGGCTGGGAACTCGAGGTGATCAAGGGCGACTACCAGAAGACCTACGACAATCACGGCGACAAGGTGAAGACGGGTGCGATCGAAGTGCGCTGGACGAACGGCAATCTCTCCGACGATTTCTACGACACCTTCGTCATCCAGGGTAAGGTATCGGGCGTCGAAGCCGGCACCTCGCTCGCCTTTCCGGTGACGCAGATGTGCGGCGACACGGTCGCGGCCTGGGATCAGGTGGCCAAGGAAGGCGGCGACGCGCATAGGATGAAAAGCCCGGCGCCGCTGTTGAAGGTCGTTGCCGGCGAAGATCATGGTCACGATCATGACGATATGGCCGACATGGACATGTCTGGTATGGCGGGCATGGACATGTCAGGCAAGGGGGCCGCACCGGCTGGCGACACGGTCAAGGCCGGCGATCTCGAAATCTCCGGCGCGTTCGCCAAGGCAATGCTGCCCGGCCAGCCGGTCGGCGGCGGCTTTTTCACGGTGAAGAATAACGGCCAGGCGGACGATCGCCTGGTGTCCGTCAGCTCGCCCGCAGCTGGCGAGGTTCAGATCCACGAGATGGTGACGAAGGACAATGTCATGCGGATGCGCCAGCTGAAGGACGGCATCGCCATTGCCGCAGGCGAGGCGGTCAAGCTCGAGCCTGGCAACCTGCACCTGATGTTCCAGAAGGTGAAGACGCCGTTCAAGCAGGGCGATACGGTGCCGGTGACGCTGACCTTCGAAAAAGCCGGCAAGGTCGATCTGGTCCTGCGGGTACTCTCCGCCCAGGGCAAGTGAGAGCAGCGATTCAAAGTGCTACAGCGTCCTTTGCGCGTCTGGAAAGACGCGCGGCGCTATCGTTAAAACAGAAAAGCCCGCGACTGTCATGTGAACTGCCCCCGAAGGTTGATGTCCAACTTTCGGGGGCAGTTCACATCGCAGTCGCGGGCTGTCGTTTGGAAGGCGATGGCCTCAGAAGTCTTCGTAGGATCGCAGCGCCTGTTTCAGGCCGGCCTGCGGCTGGCGGTTGCCTTTGGCCATCAGGTCGAGGGCAACTTCGGTCGACTGGATGATGCTGGAGGGCTCGTCTATTTCCTGAGTGCCTTCGGCCTTCAACTGCCGGTCGGCAACGCGGCGCGCATCGCGGGCGGCGGTGCTCGTCGCGACACGCTGCGGAATTCGGAGCGAGTCGAAGGCAATGGCGGCGGTGCTCGCCGATATGGACAGAAGCTGGGTCATGCTGTCAGCGTATCGGTACGACCTTGGCGCCCTCATAAAAAAATCATCGGCATTTTACCGGATGGTAAGAATTCATTCCTTCCCGATTGGAATCGCTGCAGAGTTGCGATAAATCCGGCTGATGATCCAGGCTCTTCTCGTCGCCGTCGGCGGCGCCATCGGTTCTCTTCTCAGATATTATGTCGGCCAATGGGCGCTGAGACTCATGGGTCCGGCATTTCCCTGGGGCACGCTCGCCGTCAATGTCGTCGGCTGTTTCGTCATCGGCGTCTTCGCCGAGCTGATCGCGCGGAAGTTCAATGCCTCGGTGGAGCTGCGCCTCCTCTCGATCACCGGCTTCCTCGGAGGCTTCACAACCTTCTCGGCCTTCTCGCTGGATGCGATCTCGCTGTTCGAGCGCGGCGAGGCCGTCGCCGGCGGTATTTACATCGCGGCGAGCGTCGGGTTTTCGATGGCGGCCGTCATCGCCGGGCTTGCCGTCATGCGCGCTTTGGCCTGATTTCTTTTCCGGTTTCCGTTTTGCTTGAAAATGCTCTAAAGGCTGCGGCAAGAACGCCGGCTTGGCCTGCGCTGCAATTTCCGAAAGATTTTTTATGGCTGGCATAGAACATATCAAGGTTGAACCCGACGAAGCCGGCATGCGGCTCGATCGCTGGTTCAAGGTGCACTTTCCCGGGCTCGGCTTCGGTCCGCTGCAGAAGCTCTTGCGCTCCGGCCAGGTGCGCGTCGACGGTGGACGTGTCAAATCGGATGCGCGCGTGCAGCCCGGCCAGACGGTGCGCGTGCCGCCGATGGATGTCGACGCCAAGCTGAAATCCGGACCGATCGCCGGCAAGGATCTCAAACATTCGACGGATTTCCAACTCTTGTCGCGCATGGTGCTGCACGAGGACGAAAAGGTAATCGTACTCAACAAGCCCCCTGGTCTTGCGGTGCAGGGCGGCTCGGGTGTGGCCAGGCATATCGACCAAATGCTCGAAGCCTGGACCAGCCCGAAGGGCGAGAAGCCGCGGCTTGTTCACCGTCTCGACCGCGACACCTCGGGTGTTCTCGTCATCGCCCGCACGCGTGGTGCAGCGCAGAAGCTGACGGCGGCCTTCCGCGAGCGCGACACCAAAAAGACCTACTGGGCGCTGGTCAAGGGCGTGCCGCGCAAGCACGAGGACAAGATTTCGACCTGGCTCGTCAAGGAGCCGACCGTCGACGGCGACCGCATGCGCATCGCCAAGCACGGCGAGGACGGCGCCGACCATGCGATTTCCTTCTACCGGGTGCTGGAGACGGCGGCACAGAACCTCGCATGGCTGGAGATGGAGCCCTATACCGGCCGTACCCACCAGTTGCGCGTCCATGCCCTGCATATCGGCCACCCGATCATTGGCGATCCGAAATATTTCGACGACGATCCGAATTGGGATTTTCCAGGCGGCGTTCAGAAGAAGCTGCATCTGCACGCGCGTCACATCGACATTCCGCACCCCTCCGGCGGCCGCCTGCGTGTCAGCGCGCCGCTGCCGGCGCATATGGTGCAGACCTGGAACCTTCTCGGTCTCGACCTTGCCGGCGCTGAAAGGGACAGCGAATGAAACTGGCGCTCTTCGATTGCGACGGTACGCTGGTCGACAGTGCTGCGCTGATCCACGAAACCATGCGCAGGACCTTCGACAAGTTCGGCAAGCCGGAACCGCGATTTGAAGACACCAAGGCCATCATCGGCCTGTCGCTGGATATTGCGATCGCCCGCATGCAGGGCAGGCCGCATGTGGAGCAGCAAGACATCGACATGACGGCGCATTACAAATCGCTGTTCTCGATCGTGCGTCAGGATCTCGACTACAAGGAGCCGCTGTTTCCCGGCATCCGCGAGATGATCGACGCGATCAGCGGACGCGATGACTTGCTGATCGGCGCGGTGACGGGCAAATCCAGGCGCGGGCTCAAGGTGGTGATGGAGACGCATGGCTTCGACAAGCATTTCATCGTCGCACGCACCGCCGACGATTGCCCCTCCAAGCCGCATCCGGCCATGGTGACGGAATGCTGCGATGAAACCGGCCTGAATGCAGTCGACACCATTGTCATCGGCGATGCGGTTTACGATATGCAGATGGCCAAGGCTGCCGGCGCCAAGGCGATCGGCGTTGCCTGGGGCTATGCCAGCGTGGATGAGCTGATCGCCAACGGCGCTGATGCGATCGCCTACCATCCGAACGAGATATTGCGTCATTTTTCCTGAGGTGAGCCCATGCGCGATCTGCTGAACGACCTTTCCGAAGGCCTGAGCCATCCCGATCCCATCCGCCGCGCGCAGATCCAGATGAAGAAGCCGCTGCCGAAGCGTTTCTATACCGATGTCTCCATAGCCGAGCACGAGGGTGGTTTTGCGATCACGCTCGACGGCAAGATGGTGCGCACGCCGGCGCGCCAAGTTCTCGCAGTACCGACCGAAGCGCTTGCGCGGCTTGTCGCCGCCGAATGGCAGGCGCAGGGCGAGGAGATCAATCCCGTGAGCATGCCGGTGACCCGGCTGGTCAACACCGCACTCGACGGCGTTGCCGCCAACGCGCAGGCGATCTTCGAGGATATCCTGCGCTTTTCCTCAAGCGACCTCATCTGCTATCGCGCCGAGGAGCCGGAACTGCTGGTCGAGCGCCAGGCCGAACGCTGGGATCCCGTGATCGACTGGGCGGCGACCGATCTCGGCGCCCGCTTCATCCTCGTCGAAGGGGTGATGCCTCATGAGCAGCCGCGCGAGGCGATTGCCGCCTTTGCCGTCACGCTCGCGAGATATGATAGCCCAATGGCGCTAGCCGCCCTCCACACAGTCACCACGCTGACGGGCTCGGCGATCCTGGCGCTGGCCTTCGCCGAGAGCCGGGTAACGGTGGAGGAGGCCTGGTCGCTTGCCCATCTCGACGAGGACTGGACGATCGAGCATTGGGGCAGCGACGAGGAAGCAGAGCAGCGGCGGGCCAAGCGCTTTGCCGAGTTCAAAGCCGCAGCGGATGTTTTTTTCGCCCTAAGCGCCTGAAACATATTGCCTTCCAATGCATTATGACGAAGTCTGCGACTCCAACGGGGTGGTGCGGGATTTTGCAATGAATTGGCTGAGGTCGTGTTTTTGCCGGGCGACACTCGTCTGTGTCGCGCTCACGGCCTGCGGCAGCCTCTCGGCCACCAAGCCGGCGGCGCCGGTCTATGATGTGCGCAGCGCCGTCGTTCTCTCAGGTCCGAACATGCAGGCCGAGCTGCTTTCCGGTATCAACGACCGCGTCAACGCGGCGATCAACGCCACCATGCGCGACACCGTGCTGCCGCGGGTGGTGCTGACGATCCGCGTGGTTTCCGTCCAGAAGGGCCTCGGCTTCCAGAAAGACCGCAACGTCGCCAAGATCAGCATTGACGCGGCCTCGGTCGAGGACGGCTCGGTCATCGCCGTCAGCGCCTTCGACGTCACCAGCATCGCTGCCGATCCCAAGCTTGCCGACGAGATCCTCGCCGAGGACGTCGCGGCAAGGATACGCTCGGCTTTCTCACTCAGCGGGCGCGCTCATTAGCACCGCGCTCTAACCGCCGGATTGCCGCCGGCAGCGGCGAGGGAGATCACATGAAGGAAATTCTCGAAGAACTGGAACGGCGCCGCGACGTCGCCCGCCTCGGCGGCGGCGAGGCGCGCATCGCCGCCCAGCACAAGCGCGGCAAGCTGACGGCGCGCGAGCGCATCGATCTCTTCCTTGACGAAGGCTCGTTCGAGGAATTCGACATGTTCGTCGAACATCGCTCCACCGATTTCGGCATGGACAAAAGCCGGATTGCCGGCGACGGCGTCGTCACCGGATGGGGCACGGTCAATGGTCGCACGGTGTTCGTCTTCGCCAAGGACTTCACCGTCTTCGGCGGCTCACTGTCTGAGGCGCATGCCGAGAAGATCATGAAGGTGCAGGACATGGCGCTGAAGAACCGCGCGCCGATCGTCGGCATCTACGATGCGGGCGGCGCCCGTATCCAGGAGGGCGTGGCGGCTCTCGGCGGTTATGCCGAGGTGTTCCAGCGCAATGTGCTCGCCTCCGGCGTCATTCCGCAGATCTCGGTGATCATGGGTCCTTGCGCCGGCGGCGACGTCTATTCGCCTGCGATGACCGATTTCATCTTCATGGTGCGTGATACTTCCTACATGTTCGTCACTGGGCCGGACGTGGTGAAAACCGTCACCAACGAGACGGTGACGGCAGAAGAACTCGGCGGCGCCGTGGTGCATACGGTGCGCTCGTCGATTGCCGACGGCGCCTACGAGAATGATGTCGAAACGCTGCTGCAGGTGCGCCGGCTGATCGATTTCCTGCCGCTTTCGAACACGGCGCCGCTACCGGAGATCGAATGTTACCAGTCGGTGACAGATGTCGATGCCTCGCTCGATACGCTGGTACCGGCGAGTTCCAACAAACCTTATGACATCAAGGAACTGATCCGGAAGGTGGCGGACGAGGGGGATTTCTTCGAGATCCAGGCGAGCTTTGCCAAAAACATCGTCTGCGGCTTCGGCCGCGTCGAGGGCTCGACCGTCGGTTTCGTCGCCAACCAGCCGATGGTGCTGGCCGGCGTGCTCGACAGCGACGCCTCGCGCAAGGCGGCCCGCTTCGTCCGCTTCTGCGACTGCTTCAACATTCCGATCGTCACCTTCGTCGACGTGCCGGGCTTCCTGCCGGGTACGGCGCAGGAATATGGCGGCCTCATCAAGCACGGCGCCAAGCTGCTTTTCGCCTATGCCGAGGCGACAGTGCCGAAGCTTACCGTCATCACCCGCAAGGCCTTCGGCGGCGCCTATGACGTGATGGCGTCGAAGCATCTGCGCGGCGACCTCAACTATGCCTGGCCGACGGCGCAGATCGCCGTGATGGGCGCCAAGGGCGCCGTCGAGATCATCTTCCGCAAGGATATCGCCGATCCGGAGAAGATCGCCGCTCATACCAAGATGTACGAAGACCGGTTCCTCTCGCCCTTCGTCGCCGCCGAGCGCGGTTATGTCGACGAGGTGATCATGCCGCACTCGACCCGCCGGCGGCTGGCGCGCGGTTTGAAGATGCTGCGCAACAAGGATCTCGCCAATCCGTGGAAGAAACACGACAACATCCCGCTTTGACCATGGCGCGGGCGAATAAGACCGTCCATTCAGGCGTTTAGCTGCTGTCGAAAAAGTGAACGGATGTCAGCAATCCGTGTGTTCAATCCTTGGCGAGGACAGGTTAACGCTCGGCTGTGTCTTTTAAAGAGGGGTTTTAATGTCAACTTTCGACCGTCTTTCCGCCTATCAGCCCTATGGGCTGGCTGCGCTCAGAATCATCACCGCGCTGCTGTTCATCGAACACGGCACGATGAAGCTTTTCGCTTTCCCGGTTGCGCAAATGGAAGGCTCGCTGCCGCCGCTGATGCTGTTCGCCGCCCTGCTCGAGCTGATCGGCGGCATCCTCATTCTCGTCGGCCTGCTGACACGTCCGGTCGCCTTCCTGCTGGCCGGCGAAATGGCCGTCGCCTATTTCATGGCGCATGCCCCGAGCAGCTTCTTCCCGGCCGTCAACCAGGGCGACGCCGCGATCCTGTTCTGCTTCGTTTTCCTCTACCTGGTCTTCTCCGGTCCCGGCGCTTTTGCCGTCGATAACCGCAAGACAGTCTGAACGATAAGCTGAGGGGCGTCGGCGGCGCCCCTCGATCTCATGTCAGGCGGTAAGCTTGAGGCCGGCGATGCCGGCGACGATCAGCGTGATGCAGGCAAGGCGGGAGACACTTGCCTCATCGCCAAGCAGCCAGATGCCGAGAAACACGGTGCCGACCGTGCCGATGCCGGTCCAGACCGCATAGGCAGTGCCGATCGGCAGATGCTTCACCGCCAGGCCGAGCAGCACGATGCTCACCACCATCGATATGACGGTCAGCGCCGTCGGCAGCGGTCGTGTGAAACCCTCGGTATATTTAAGGCCGATCGCCCAGCCACATTCGAAAAGACCGGCGAGCAAAAGCAGAAACCAGGCCATGCAACTCTCCTTGTTCAAGAGCGAGGCCGTCCCCGCGACAGTTGCGTCCTGAGGAAGGACGCCGCAGTCGTCTGCGATAGTGCCTATATGCGTGAGGCGGCGCCGATGTTCAAGGTCGGAATCGGCACAGCTGCCATGCCAGCCGTTTCTTGCGAGCTTGTGCGAGCCACATCAAGACTCCCCGCCAGCCTCCGCGGCAAGGCTTTTGGCGCGGCGGCAGAGGCGATCGAAGGTTTCGAGGAAGCGTGAGCGGTCCCTCGGGCTAAAGGCGGCGTTGTAGCCCTTGCTCTCGCCGGTTTCGCGCAAGTGCGCGCCGAGATCGCGCATGGCGCTCGCCATGCCGATATTGGTCTGGTCGAAGACGCGCCCGGTGGGGCCGCTGACGAAGGCGCCGGTCGCGACACAGCGCACGGCAAGCGGCACATCGGCGGTGACGACGACATCGCCCGCGCCGGCGCGTTCGGCGATCCAGTTGTCGGCGGCGTCGAAGGCGTTGGAGACGATGACGTTGTGGATCATCGGATCGCGCGAGGGGCGCAGGCCGGAATTGGCAACGAAGGTGACTTCGAGGGCGTGCCGTTCGGCGACCTTCAGGATTTCCGGCTTCACCGGGCAGGCATCGGCGTCGACGTAGATCATGGCAATATCCTCATGCCGGTTGCGTGGCCTTCTGGCGGACCATATCGATATGGGGAATGCCGTCTTCCAGATATTCCTGTGACACCGCGATGAAACCGAAAGATTGGTAGAACCGGCGCAAATGGGCCTGTGCCGACAAGGCAATGGGATTTTCCGGATAAAGCCGCTCGCAAGCGGCAATCGCCTCCCTCATCAGTACATCGCCCAGCCGCTTGCCGCGATGGTCAGGCGAGACGACAACGCGGCCGATCTTCGACGGATCCTGCGGCTCATACGGTTTCAGGATTCGCGCCGCGCCCAGGAGTTCGGCACCTTGCAGCAGCCGCAGATGCAAGGCATCGATATCCTTGCCGTCAAGTTCCGGGTAGGGGCAGTTCTGCTCGACGACGAAGACATCGACGCGCATTCTCAAGAGGTCGTAGAGCTCCCGCGCGGGAAGTTCATCGAGACTCCTGAGGTCTACCCTATAGGTGGCAGCAGCCCCCGTCGCCTTGACCTCCATCAGTACCTCGCCGGCCCGCGGCCCCTCCAGCTGTACGGTCATCACTTCCAGCGGTTTTCCTGCCTGAACGGCAACGGCGGCGCGAACTTCCATTTGATATCTCCCTGCTGATTCCGTCGGTACCCGGCTGCGTGTCGGGCTGAGCTTGGCATGCTCGGCAAGCCGGGCTGACGTGAATCTGCCCACCTGGCTTGTCTCTCAGGCAAATTCCATGATCACGGCATCGACGGCCAGGCTTTCGCCGGCTGCGGCATTGATCTTCGAGACGACGAGATCGCGGTCGGCGCGGAGCACGTTTTCCATCTTCATCGCTTCAACGATCGCAAGCGTCTCACCGGCCTTGACCTCCTGGCCCTCGGCCACCGCGATGGCGACGACGAGGCCGGGCATCGGGCAGAGCAGGAGCTTGGAAGTATCGGGCGGCAGCTTCACCGGCATCAGCATGTCGAGCTCGGCATGACGCGGCGAAAAGACCTTGGTCGTCACCGAAAGTCCCTGCCAGTCGATACGCAAGCCGTTCAGAACGGGGCGGATCTGCGCGGTGATGGCGCGACCGCCGACCTTGCCGTTCCAGACAGGGGCGCCCGGTCTCCAATCGGTGACAATATTCTGGCTCTCGCTCCCCATCGCCCCATCGATCGCGATATCCATATCGAAGGGGATGGTGACGAGGCCGTCGAGCAATCTTGCCGCGACGTGGTTGTCGCCGATCTTGACCACCCAATCCTCGCGCAGCGCGCCCGCTGCGGCGCGCAGGCGATCGGCGAAACGTTCGCGGCGGTTCGTCTCGATCAGGCAGGCGGAAAGCGCGATGCCGGCAAGCACGGCTTCTTGCGCCCGGTCCGGTTTCATCGGCGCAAAGCCATCAGGATATTCCTCGGCGATGAAGCCTGTGGAAAGCCGGCCCTCGCGCCAGCGCGGATGTTTCATCAGCGCCGACAGGAAGGGAACATTGTGCTCGATGCCATCGACGACGAAACCGTCGAGCGCCTGACCCATGGCCTCGATCGCTTCCAGCCGCGTCGGCGCCCAGGTGCAGAGCTTGGCGATCATCGGATCGTAATACATCGAAATCTCGGCACCCTCGAAGACGCCGGTGTCGTTGCGGACGACGACATTGCCGGTCCTGCCTTCCGCCGGCGGCCGGTAGCGCGTCAGGCGGCCGATCGAGGGCAGGAAGTTGCGATAGGGATCCTCGGCATAGAGCCGGCTCTCGACCGCCCAGCCGTCAAGCCTCACATCCTCCTGGGCAAAGGGAAGGGGCTCTCCCGCTGCGACACGGATCATCTGCTCGACGAGGTCGATACCGGTGATGAGTTCGGTCACGGGATGCTCGACCTGCAGGCGGGTGTTCATTTCGAGAAAATAGAAATTGCGGTCGCGGTCGACGATGAATTCGACGGTGCCGGCGCTCTGGTAATCGACGGCTCTCGCCAGCGCCACCGATTGTTCGCCCATCGCCTTGCGGGTCGCTTCGTCGAGGAACGGCGAGGGCGCCTCTTCCGCCACCTTCTGGTTCCGCCGCTGGATCGAGCATTCGCGCTCGCCGAGATAGACGACGTTGCCATGCGCATCGGCCAGGACCTGGATTTCGATATGGCGCGGCTCGACGACGAACTTTTCGATGAAGACGCGGTCGTCGCCGAAAGAGCTTTTCGCCTCCGAGCGGGCGCGCTCGAAGCCGTCGCGCACTTCCGCCTCGTTCCAGGCAATGCGCATGCCCTTGCCGCCGCCGCCGGCCGAGGCCTTGATCATGACGGGATAACCGATCCCGCCCGATATCACCTCCGCATGGGCGGCATCCTCGATGATGCCGAGATGGCCAGGCACGGTGGAGACACCGGCGGCATTGGCGAATTTCTTCGATTCGATCTTGTCGCCCATCGCCATGATCGCTTTCGGCTTCGGGCCGATGAAGACGATGCCCTGCTTTTCCAGTTCAGCGCAGAAGGAGGCGCGTTCGGACAGGAAGCCGTAGCCGGGATGCACCGCCTCGGCGCCGGTTGCCTTGCAGGCGGCAATGATCTTTTCGGCAACCAGATAACTCTCCGACGCCGCGGCCGGGCCGATATGCACGGCCTCGTCGGCCATCTCGACATGCAGCGCGTCCCGATCCGCATCCGAATAGACCGCGACGGTCAAAATACCCATGCGGCGCGCAGTCTTGATCACGCGGCAGGCGATTTCGCCGCGATTCGCGATCAGGATTTTCTTGAACATCGAGACTCCACCCAGAAATGCATTCCGGAGTTTTACGCACAAAACACCGGAACGCACAATCAGGCTTGCGGAGCGTCAGGCGACGGCAGCTTCTGCGACGGGTTCCTCGTCGACGATGCGCAGCCAGCGGCTGCGCCGCGGCTCGGCATAATCGCGCAGCTCGACGGCAGCCATGATCCCCGCCCAGTGCGGATGATTGGCGCCGCGCAGCGTTGCCTGCTCGATCTGCTGGAGAACGCCGTATTCGACCGACGAGACCGGGATGGTGCCGCCTTCGGCGACGCTTCTGAAGATGCGCATCGCATAGTCGATGTCCTGGCGGGTGATGCCCCGGCGATCGATGGCGCGCGACAGCTTGTAGCCACCGATATTGTCGGTGATCGCCAGGCGGAGCTGATCGAGGGCGAGCGCTCTCAACTCGACTGGGACATCGGCCGAAATCTCCATGACGTGGAGAATGAGTTCGAGCTCGAGCGCCGAGTTGACGACACCATCGGTCGTGAACATGCGCATGATCCAGGCGACGTTGATTTCATCCAGCGAGCCCTGCGGATAGGTGTAATGGACGATGAAACCGGCGAGCTGCTCCACGAAGAAAGCGTTCCAGTCGGCACATTTTTCAGGGCAGGAATTGTTGAGCGCCAACATCGCCACGACATCGTCGGATGTCCGGATACCCTCCGGAAAACTATGTTTGCGCAGCAGTACTATATCTTCGGCCGTCAGCCGATGCTTGCCGGCCACGACACAGGCCGGAAAAGCGAGACGAAATTCGCTCATGTTTTAACTCCAGGCTTCATCATGAAACCGGAGACAGTTTTATCGTCTGCGAATTGACGATCCCTCAAGAAGAGGAGTTAACCCGATATTCCCCAGGTTAGGAGGATTTTAACGATTGCGCCTGCAGCCGCTCGCGCCAGATGATGAAGAGGCCTGACGCAACGATGATGAAGATGCCGATCCATTTGGAAAAGCTCGGAAAATCGTTGAATAGCGCATAGCCGAGAACGGTCGCCGAGATGATCTCGAAGTACTGGAACGGTGCAAGCAGCGACAGCGGCGCGAGGCGGAAAGCCCGGACGACGAGCATATGCGCATATCCCGAGATCGAGCCGAGGGCGAGAAGCAGAACAAGGCCGAGGCTGGAGGAGGGCAGAGAGACGGCAAAATCAGCATTGCCGGAACTGCTGCCGAGGAAAAGGGCGGCCGCCATGAAGACCGTTCCGCCGATGCCGGCCATCGTCTGCATGGTCAGTGGCGAATCGGCCTCGCCGATGGCGCGGTTGAGGAAGAGATAGAGCGAGAACAGAAAGGCGCAGGCGACCGGCAGCAGCGCCTTCAGGCCGAAGATTTCGTAGCTCGGCTGAATGACGATCATCGCGCCGCCGAACCCGACGACGATCGCCACCCAGCGCCGCCAGCCGACCTTCTCTCCGAGAAACAGCGCCGACAGCGCGGCCAGCATGAAGGGTTCGACGAAATAAATGGCAAAGACATCGGCAAGCGGCATGTATTTGACGGCGACGAAGAACAGCAGGCTCGCACCACCATGCAGCGCACCGCGCAGCAGGTTCATCCACGGCCGTTGGGCCGAAAGCGCCTTCAGCCCGAAAAGGGCGAAAAGAATCGGCAGGGTGCAGGCGATCTGGAAGAAGAATCGGTAGAAGGTGACCTGACCCGGCGACATCGCCTCGAAGGTCGCCATATATTTAGCGATCGCATCCATGGTCGGCAGGATGAGCATGGCGCCGGACATGATGGCCATGCCCTGCAGGGAATTTTGATGGGGCTCTGACATGGCTGCTGATTCTTGCGAGGATGACGCCATCAACCACGGGAAGGCCGGGCGATCAAGCCGAGCAATCGCAAATGGATTCGAGGTGAAAACGAAATCGTCGCTTAGAGAGCGTTTCCCTGAAGGGAAAATGGTGCGGTCGAGAAGACTCGAACTTCCACGGGTTGCCCCACAGCGACCTCAACGCTGCGCGTCTACCAATTCCGCCACGACCGCATCGTGGTAGGTGCCGATTTGCGTCGGCGGGGCAGCATGTAGCAAAAGCATCTGGGGTGCACAAGGGCGATATGACAGTTTTTTTGAAAACCGCTCACAGCATTTGAATTGGCCCCGAAACGGGTCCATATAGCTGTGCTGCCGCCCCTATTTTACAGGCATTTCGGGGAGAGCGGCAAGGAATGGCCATGCTTCGCACCGATCTCGAATTCTCCATGCTTCCCCAACTCGGAACCCGACCGGTCCGCTGGCGCATCGCCGACGGTCTCGTTCCCTATGAGGAGGCGGTGGAGACGATGGAGCGCGAAGTGGCGATAATCGCCGATGGCGGTGATGAACTCGTCTGGCTCGTCGAACATCCGCCGCTCTATACCGCCGGCACCAGCGCCAATGCGAGGGACCTCGTCCAGCCGAACCGGTTTCCGGTCTTTGCGACCGGGCGTGGCGGTGAATACACCTATCATGGACCCGGCCAGCGCGTCGCTTATGTCATGCTCGATCTGAAGAGGCGGCGCCAGGACGTGCGCGCCTTCGTCGCCGCCCTCGAAGATGTCGTCATCCGCACACTTGACATGATGAATGTGCGCGGCGAGCGACGTGAAGATCGCGTCGGCGTCTGGGTGCGCCGGCCGGAAAAGCCATTGCTGGCCGATGGGACGATGGCCGAGGACAAGATCGCCGCCCTCGGCATAAGACTGCGGAAATGGGTGACCTTCCACGGACTGTCGCTCAACGTCGACCCGGATCTCGATCATTTCGGCGGCATCGTGCCCTGCGGGATTTCGGCCTATGGCGTGACCAGCCTCGTCGATCTTGGCTTGCCTGTGATGATGGCTGATGTCGATATGCGGCTGCGCACCGCCTTCGAGGCGGTTTTCGGCGAAACGGTCAGCGAAGCCTGAACGCGCGCGCCTGAAAAGACGCGCGCGCTGCATTCGTTCTACCAGGAGGGGCTGTTTCCGCCCCAGTTTGAACAAGGTCTCGTCCGTCATGCTCGGCCTTGTGCCGAGCATCTGACCACACCAATTATTCTGACTGAAAAGCTTTTGTTTTCATGTTCTTAATTGGACAATCGCAGATCCTCGGCACAAGGCCGAGGATGACGTCGCGGGTTTGCAGCGGTTTGTCACCAGCCCGAGAGCCGTTTCCGGCCCGTTTTTTCATGGGATCCCCGAGAGCCGTTTCCGGCCCGTTCTTTTATGGGATCAATGCGTCGCGCGGCATGCTTCGGTGCGGGAGGCGCCGCTGTCGGCACCCTTGGTGTGGGAGCCCTTCGGGCCAATCATGCTGTGGCATGGGGGCAGGGGATTGATACCGGCCGTTGCGGTCTTGTCGACGACAGGAGTCGCCATGGCGCTTGGGGCGAAGCCGTCGCTGTCGTTGGTGTAGTCGCTGGAGTAGGCCGGGGCCTTGCGGCTGCTATAGTGGACCGGAGCCGGCTTCGACATCGGGCTCGGAGCGAAGCCGTCGCTGTCATTGGTGTAATCGCTGGAATAGGTCGGCTGGGCGAAGGCGGCGCCTGCGAGGCTGACGGCGAACAGGGACGCGGCAAGGGCAAATTTGATGCGCATGGGTCTATCTCCTCAATCTGCTGTTGAATCCACAACATAAACCAACCCTCGGCACACACGAGTTCGCGCCCCAATTCAGGCGATTTTGTGATAATATGGCGACCCCAACCGCGACCATTTGTCCTAATGAAATCACAGTGTTGTCAAGGTAATTGACGTTCTCGTGACAGAAGCCACCTAACGACATCGGCAATTAGTCTCGTGAATAAGACAGCTGTTGCTACAATCGTAAATTGTTAATTTTTGGTAATCTTGAAAAGATCATCACGGGCGACAGCGGCCCGCCTCCCGTGGATGACCTGGACTTTGGGGCGAAGTCAGTCCTCGTTCGGGATATGCGCGTCGACACCGGTCAGCCGCAGCTTGTTGCGGACATGATGGACGCCGTCGACCGAAAGCGCGCCGAGTTCGACCTTGCGGGCGATGCCGATCGTCTCCACCGATCCTTCCAGGGTAACGACGTGACCGTCTGCATGAACCTCGACGCTGTCGATATTGACCTCGGGAATGTTTTCGAGATTGTCGTTCACCCGCGCTTCGAGATCGTCGCTTTCATCGCGGTCGATCGTATCGGCGCGCAGCGAATCTTTCAGGCGATTCTCGTTGCCGTCTTCATCCGTGCCATCGATCCGGAAGCCCTTGTTGGGATCGCTGTCGAAATTGGCCGCGGTCTCGCCGTAAGGACGATTATCCGGGCCGCCGGTGCCGGCGCCGCTGCCATCGGCATAGGGCCAGCCTTCGTCGAGATTGCGCTCTTCGAGGTCGCGATAATCTTCCTCCCGGGAAAGCTCAGGCTTCTCCCGGGAAAACTGGGTCTTGTCACCGATCCTTGCCATTGCACTCGCTCCTTGTTTCTTTGCTGGAAACGCCGCCAACGGCGAATGGTTCGGCGTGGACGGCGATTTGCCAGCCGTGATTGTCAGCCGTGATTGTCAGCCCTGGGCCTTCTCCCATTTCTTCACGAGACGGTCGCGCTTCAGCCGTGAGAGGCGCTGCAGCCAGAAAATGCCGTCGAGCTGGTCGACTTCGTGCTGGATGCAGATGGCGAGGAAATCTTCGGCACCGTCCTCGTGCACGGCGCCCTCGGCGTCCTGATAGCGGAAGCGGATCGCCCGCGGGCGGGTGACCTCGTCGGTCGCGCCGGGCATCGAGACGCTGCCTTCGGTATGGTTCATCGTCTCCTTCGAAAACCAGGTGATATGAGGATTGACGTAAAGGCGCACGCCGTCGGCCTTGTCGAGCTCCAGCACCGTGACACGGCTGAATACGCCGATATGGGCGGCGGTGATGCCGACGCCGGGGGCTGCGCGCATCGTCGCCAGCAGGTCCTCGGCAAGCGCTATGAGCGAGGAATCGAAGTCCGTCACCGGCGCGCAGACAGTCTTGAGGCCCGGATGCGGATAACGCAGAATCGGACGGATGGGCATGGGGCAGGCTTCCTCTGCTTGGACGGGTGAGGAAACTATCGCCGGCCGCATGCATTGTCATCACGAAGCACGGTTTGCCGCTTTACGACACGGATGCTTTGGGCTAGCAGGGGCCAAGAATTCCGGCTGCGGGAGCCTCGCGCGGGATTCGCTTATCCGCTTGTTGACAATGTGTTTTCGGCCGACATTTGCGAATGCGGCGCGGCAGTCGTTGAAATTCGAACCAGATGCGAGGGCGGCATATGACGACGACCGATGGGGAAGACCGCATTCGCCGGCGTCCCGATGACGGGGAAGCCGATATCTACGACGAGGACGGCAATGTCCGCGGCGATTTTCTGGCGCTCGTCGGTGCTGCGATCGCCGACCGCGACACGCTGTTCCTGCGCCAGAACGTTGCCCGCCTGCATGAATCCGAAATAGGCGACCTGCTGGAATCGATCCAGCCGGACCTGCGCCTGGCGCTGGTACGCCTGCTCGGTGACGATTTCGATATGACGGCGCTGACCGAGGTCGACGAGGCGATCCGCCGCGAAATCGTCGACCAGATGCCGAACGCGCAGATCGCTGCTGCGATCGGCGAGCTCGATTCGGACGATGCCGTCTACATTCTCGAGGACCTCGACAAGGAGGACCGCGAGGAGATCCTCGCGCAGCTGCCGTTCACCGAGCGGGTGCGGCTGCGTCGGGCGCTTGACTATCCCGAAAGCTCGGCCGGGCGCCGCATGCAGACGGAATTCGTCGCCGTGCCGCCATTCTGGACTGTGGGACAGACGATCGACTACATGCGCGACGAAGAGGATCTGCCCTATTCCTTCTCGCAGATCTTCGTCATCGATCCGACCTTCAAGCTGCTCGGCGCCGTCGATCTAGACCAGATCCTGCGCACCAAGCGACAGACGAAGATCGAGCAGATCATGCGTGAGACCAACCATCCGGTTCCGGCCGAGATGGACCAGGAGGAGGCTGCCCAGCTCTTCGAGCAATACGACCTTCTCTCGGCCGCCGTCGTCGACGAAAACGGCCGGTTGGTCGGCGTGCTGACCATCGACGATGTCGTCGACGTCATCCACGAAGAGGCGGACGAGGACATCAAGCGCCTCGGCGGCGTCGGCGACGAAGAGCTGTCGGACAATGTGCTCTCGACGGTGCGTTCGCGCTTCCTGTGGCTTTTGATCAATCTCGGCACGGCGATGCTGTCGGCCAGCGTCATCGGGCTGTTCGACGGCTCGATCGAGAAGATGATCGCGCTTGCCGTGCTGATGCCGATCGTTGCCTCGATGGGCGGCAATGCCGGCACGCAGACGATGACGGTGACGGTGCGCGCGCTCGCCACCCGCGATCTCGACATCTACAATGCCGGCCGCATCATCCGCAGGGAGGCGGGCGTCGGCATCCTCAACGGCATCGTCTTCGCGACGATCATGGGCGCGATCGCCGGCACGTGGTTCCATGACTACCAGCTTGGCGGAGTGATTGCGGCGGCGATGGTCATCAACTTGATGGCAGCCGCTCTTGCCGGCATCCTGCTGCCGCTGCTGCTCGACAAGATGGGGGCCGATCCGGCGATCGCCTCTTCCGTCTTCGTCACGACGGTGACGGACTGTACCGGCTTCTTCGCCTTTCTTGGTATCGCCACATGGTGGTTCGGCATCTGAACCGCCCAAAAATTGACTATTACGTAAAAGTCAATATTATCGTCTGTCCGACGACGGGGAACACATGCCGGTGAACAAATATTATAGCATAACGGAACTGACGCGCGAATTCGGGGTCTCGACGCGCACGCTCCGCTTCTACGAGGACGAGGGACTGATCCATCCGGAGCGGCGCGGGCGCACCCGTCTGTTCCGGCAAGCCGACCGGCGGCTGATCGGGGAAATCCTGCGCGGTCGGCGCATCGGCTTCACCATCGCGGAGATCCGTGAGATCATCCAGGTCTACAAGGAGCCGCCGGGCGAACTCGGCCAGTTGAAGCTCCTGATGAAGCGCGTCGACGAGAAGCGCGACGACCTGCGCCAGAAGCGCAAGGATATCGATGACACGCTGGCAGAACTCGACTCTATCGAAGAGACTTGCCTCGGCCGCCTCGCCGAAATCGGCGTCAACACCTGAAAACGCCGCAGAGCGATTGCCGGCGTTTATTGCGCCTCGGCGCTGCATTCGGCGGCGATCGTCTGGACCCGCTCGTCGTTCTGTATATCGATCGCGCCCGCCTGCAGCGGCGTGAACAGGGCTTGCGCCTGCAATTTCCCCAGCGTGCACTGACAGAAGCTGTGGCAGAGCGCTTCGCCTTGCTGCATGACGCAAGAGGCGTTGCATTGCCTTAGGTAAGTTGCGACCGGATCCGGGGCTTGCGGCGGGAGGACGAGGGAAATCCCATAGGCGATGCCAATCAATACGGGCTGGTGGATGAGATAGAAGGCAAGGCTGTGGCGGCCGAGCCTCGCCGGCCACCAGGAGCCGGTGCCGACGGCGGCAAGCCGGTGCAACAGCTTGGTTCTGACAGCGATCGAGGCGATGCTCAATCCGGCGAAGAAGGGCGTTGCCCATGGAAAGAGCGGCACATAGTCGTTGGATCGTTCCGGCGCCACGGCAAGGCCGATCCAGGCGAGATATCGCGGATCGAAGAAGGATGAGCGAAGCAGGTCGGGTGGCCCGAAATTATCGGTAATCCAGGCGGCAAAGAGCGCGAGCGTGGCGATGAGCGTGAAGGCGAGCGGCAATCTCAAGAAAATGACGCCGATGAGCGTGAGCACCGCGATACAATGCAGGATGCCGAAATAGATCCACTCGTTCGGCATCGCGATGCGTGTGGCGATCGAGATCACCGCGGCTGCCGCGGCGATCATGCCGAAGCGCTTCCAGAAGGAGGGCCAGCGAATCTCGGGCCTGCTCGACAGCGCCAGGCTGATGCCGACGATGAAGAGAAAGGTCGTGGCGATCGCCCGGGCATAGATCTTCAGCCAGCCGGTCTCGGCCGTGCCCGGCGCGAGATAGCCCATGAACTCCATGTCCCAGCTGAAATGGTAGCTCGCCATGGCGATCAGCGCGATGCCGCGCGCCGTATCCAATAGACCGATGCGCGGCGGTTTTGCCGTTGCGTCGGTTTCCCTTGCCGGCAATGTCATCAAAGTCCCTCGGACAAATCATTTCCGTCGCTCGACGGCCTATCGCGGCGAATAGCAGAAAGGTGGAGATTTGATGGCGGGCCGGTATCCATGATCGCCAGTCGCGCTTGCGAGAAAAATTGCCGGCGTGTCAGCACGAAGATGACGATCGCCGTCGTCAGCATGAAGACATAGGGGTTGATGAACCAGCCGAGATAGCCGATCGACAGGAAGATCGCCCTGAGGCCCTCGTTGAAATTGCTGCCGGCAATGACGTTCATGCGGATGACGCGTTCGGCGGCCCGCTCAGCGGCGATGACGTCGCGCTCGGTGTCGCGCATCATCGGGATCGAGCCGAAGAGGATGGTGCAGTAGTTGAACAGCCGGTAGGACCAGCCGAATTTGAAGAAGGCATAGCCGAAAAGTGCTGCCAGCCCACCGACCTTCATCTCGAAGACGGCATGGCCGCCATGGAAGACGAAGGGCAGGTCGGCGAAGACGGCGTCGACCTTCTCCGTCGCGCCAAGCAAAGCAAAGCAGCTGCCGATCGCGAAGATCGACGTCGAAGCGAAGAAGGCGGTGCCGTTCTGCAGGCCGGCCATGATCTGCGTGTCGATCATCTTCAGGTCGCGGCGCAGCGAATTGTAAATCCACTCCCGGCGCCGTTCGGTCATCGCATGGGTCAGGCTGGTGCGCCCGAAGAAGGTACGGCCATGCAGCAGCCAGGAATAGCCCATCCAGACAAAGGCAAAGAAAGCCAGAGCGATATAATCCGCCGTCGTCATCAGTGATTCGGTCTCCGCATCAACGCGGCCACTATGCCGCAAGTCGGATTATGCCGCATGGCCGAGTTCGGCGGCTTTACGCGGGCTTTCGGCCATGCGGCAGTTCGGCATAATCGAGCCGTCGGGAAACGACAAGGCTTGGTGGATCGCCGGCCGGCATCTTCTGGAACTAACGAAAGCAATGCGGTCATCCGTCAGCTTGGGGATTCGGGGCGGGCACTCGGAATTCTCACGCCCGAGCGAAAGCCGTATCATCAATCGGCTGCAACCGGCAGACGAGCGTGCCGCGTTAACCGCTTATAAAGTCGTCATGGCCAATTCTTGAGGACTGAACCTGAACTCCGAATTCAAAAGTGACCCATGAGTCGGCCGGATTACATCCCGAGTCTTGATGGCCTGCGCGGTGTCGCTGCGCTTCTGGTCGTTGGAGCCCATATTGGGCTTATCTTTCCGATCACAGCTCCGCATCTCGTGACGATGGGCGACGAAGCTGTCGGTTTGTTTTTTGCTCTCAGCGGCTTCCTGATGGCTCATCTTTACGGCTCACGGCCGGTCACGAAAGAAAACGTGCTGGATTTTCTTGTGAGCCGCTTTGCCCGCATCTATCCGGTTTACCTGGTGGCCGTCGTTCTCGTAGCGATGCTGTCGAGCATGCAAAATCTGGATTTTGTTCAGCCGATCGCTGGCGGCACGGACTTTCTGCGCCATGTCTTTCTTCTCGGCTCGAGTGGTGTTTTCTGGTCGATACCGCCCGAGATCCAATTCTATCTGCTCTTTCCTGTTCTGTGGCTTTGCTTGGCCCAGCCGCACCGCTATAGCGGCGTGATTGTGGGCCTCACCGTGGCCGTCGTCGTGGATGGCTTGGTTGAATTGCCAGGCCCGGGGATAGTGCTCGTCTCCAAGCTTCCTTACTTTCTTTTCGGGGCACTTGCCGGGATCATGCATTCCTGCTGGACTAGATGGATTCCATCTGTCCTCACAGGTATTTCAGCGCTTTTCCTTCTGGCGGTGTTTTTCACTTACCGGCATATCTTGCCCGGCTTTTCCCCGGAATTTTGGAGCCTGCAAAGTGCGGTGGCCGCGGCCGTCATTGTCGGGCTCGTCGCTCGACAGCCTCCCATCGCAGCCCGTGTCCTGGCAGCTGCACCAGTACGGTTTTTCGGAAAAATCAGTTTTTCACTTTACCTTTTCCATGTCCCCATCATGTTCCTGGCGCGTCTGACCTTTGATGCCTTGATGCCCGAACCGGCGCTCATCGTGGTGACGCTTTGCATTGCGGTAGCCGGGGCATGGTTCATCCACGAGACTATAGAGGTTCCAGGCCGGCGGCTGCTGGTCCTGATATGGCAGGACAATCGCTGGCGTCTGGTTTCGCGCGAAACTCCGGCCGACCAAATGGACCGCGCAATTCTCGGCTTGCAGGAGATCGAAAAGCGCCTGCTGAGCGACGCAACGCCAGCCATGGCCGATCAACGACAAATCTCGACGACGGCCGAGCCCTGGGATGGAGCCGACGGCACGGTCATTCAAGATGATCGCAACGGGAAGCTTCGCGCATAGCTCAGCTAAGCTCTTGGGCGAGTCCGATGAGAAGCCCTCCAGGCCCGCGGATGTAGCAGAGCCGATAGGTGTCTTGATAGTCCACGACTTCGCCGACGAGCTGCGCGCCGCGCTTGCGGAGCCTCTCAAGCGTCTCGTCGATGTCGTCGAGGGCGAACATGAGGCGGAGGTAGCCTAGAGCCTAGAGCGTTCACCGGGGCATTGCGGTGATCCGCGACGGCAGGCGGCCTGAGGAAGCGGGAGAGCTCGAGCCGGCTGTGGCCATCAGGCGTGCGCATCATGGCAATCTCGACGTGCTGATCGCCCAGTCCAGTCACACGTCCAGCCCATTCTCCTTCGATCATGGCCCGCCCTTCGAGCTCGAGGCCGAGCTCGCGAAAAAAAACAATCGTCTCTTCGAGGTCATCGACGACGATTCCCACGTTGTCCATCCGTTTGAGCGCCATGTGTCCAATCTCCCAATCTGCAAGGTGTCGTCTAGCATCGACGTCAGCAGGACATTGGGAGTCGGTACAGACTGTCAAGATAAAGCCACCAGTTCTTCCGCCGCATAGGCTTCATTGATTGCAGCAATGAACGGCAAGGCGGACCACTTGATTTAGCGCATGACCCCGAAAATCGGATTCGATTTTCGGGAAAGATTATGCGCACACTCAAAGTGCCAGAGCGTCCCTGTTGGACACGCGGCGCTCCAGTGTGCAGCCGGAATGTCGCACCAGCTCCATGCGATGTCGGTGTGCTGCACGGATTCGAAACCGACCTCGCTTAAGCTTGCATCCTCGTATTCAGAAGGCGCACCCATGTTTCTCTCGGTATTCGATGTCTTCAAGATCGGTGTCGGGCCGTCGAGCTCGCACACGATGGGTCCGATGTCGGCCGCCAACCGGTTTCTCGAGCTGATCCTCTCGAACGAATGGCCGCGCCCGTCGTCGGGCGCGCAGGTCACAGCCATCAAGGTCAGTCTGCATGGCTCGCTCGCCCATACCGGTATCGGCCACGGCACGGGGAGGGCTGTTATTCTCGGGCTGATGGGCGAGGCGCCCGACAGCGTCGATCCCGACCGGATGGACGGCATCGTCGACGCCGTGGAGCGCACCGGCCGCATCACGCCGGAGGGCCATCCCGCCTATCAGTTCCAGCCGAAGACCGACCTGATCTTCGACAAAAAACAGCCGCTGCCCGGCCATGCCAACGGCATGGTCTTTTCCGCCTATGACAAAGACGGCCGGCTTCTCGTCAAGCGCATCTATTATTCGGTCGGCGGCGGCTTCGTCGTCACCGACACCGAACTCGAGCAGATGCGGGCGAAGAAGAACGCGCCCGGCGGCACGCGCGTGCCCTATCCCTTCTCCACCGCCAAGCAGATGCTCGAGATGGCGGAGCGCTCAGGGCTGTCGATCGCCCAGATGAAGCGGGCGAACGAGGAGAGCCAGCGCAGCCAAGAGGAACTCGACCAGGGGCTTGACCGTATCTGGGAGGCGATGCGCTCCTGCATCGAGCGCGGCCTCAAGGTCGAGGGCATCATGCCGGGCGGTCTCAACGTCAAGCGTCGCGCCCGCAGGATTCACGACAAGCTGGAGGAGGAGTGGCGCAGCAACCGCGTCAACCCGCTGCTCGCCAATGACTGGCTGAGCGTCTATGCGATGGCCGTCAACGAGGAGAATGCAGCCGGCGGGCGCGTCGTCACGGCGCCGACCAATGGTGCTGCCGGCGTCATTCCGGCGACGATCCGCTATTATGAGCATTTCCACGAGGACTGGGACCAGAACGGTATCCGCGACTACCTGCTGACGGCCGCCGCCATCGGCGGCATTATCAAGCACAATGCCTCGATCTCGGGCGCCGAGGTCGGCTGTCAGGGCGAAGTCGGCTCGGCGGCAGCGATGGCTGCCGCGGGGCTTGCGGCCGTCATGGGCGGCACGCCGGAGCAGATCGAAAACGCCGCCGAGATCGCGCTCGAACATCATCTCGGCATGACCTGCGATCCGATCGCCGGCCTCGTGCAGGTTCCCTGCATCGAGCGCAACGCGCTCGGCGCGGTCAAGGCCGTCACGGCGGCCTCGCTCGCCATCAAGGGCGACGGCCAGCATTTTGTGCCGCTCGATGCCTGTATCGAGACGATGCGCCAGACCGGCCACGACATGAGCGAGAAATACAAGGAAACCTCGACCGGCGGTCTTGCCGTCAACGTCGTCGAATGCTGAGTTTGTGGACATCAGGTGCTTGACGCTTGACGCTCGCTGCCAAAAGGATTTCAACGGCAGCATGGCATTGCATCTCATCAAACTCTGCGTCGGCGCCGACTCGATAGACGATCTGCGCGAATGGGTAGCGGAACGTTCGCTGCGCGCCATCGCCGCCGGGCTCGAGCCGCATTCGGTGCACACGACGCGCATGGCGCCGAAACGCATGGAGGAGCTGCTTGACGGCGGCTCGCTCTACTGGGTGATCAAGGGGCAGGTGCAGGCGCGGCAGAAGCTGCTCGACATCGAGACCTTTACCGACGGCGAGGGGATTTCACGCTGCCGCCTGATGCTCGGCCCTGAGGTCATCGAGACGGCTGTGCAGCCGAAGCGTCCCTTCCAGGGCTGGCGTTATTACACTGAGGACGACGTGCCGCGCGACCTGACAAGCCTTGGCGCCGGCATTGCCGAAATGCCCGCGGATCTTCGCCGCGAGCTTACGGACCTTGGTCTGCTCTAGCCCTTAGGGTTCAGCGCAGGCGCAGTTGCACCGGCGCACTGCCGTTCGGCGAGGTCACATGCAGATGGATGCGGGCTTCGGGCTGAGAATAGCGCCAGGCGCGCGCACCATGGCACAGCAGCAGATTGATGAGATCCCGGGTCTTCGGAGACTTCGCCTTCGGCCGCTGCAGGCCGATCTCGGCGAGGCGCAAAGCCGCCTCGTGCAGCGGATGCAGAGATGAGCGCCCCTTGGCCGCCATGCGGCGGTCTGAAGGCATTCCCGGAACATTCTCGTTGATCGCCATGGTTTTCCCCGTACGCAATACTGATCGAGTTCAAGAACGGTGGCCGGAAACGCAAACACCGATTCCGGCCGTCACCGATGCCGCCGGCCATTTAGCAGGCAGCATCGAATAGCTCATTGGGCAGCCGCCCAGCACTTGATGCCTGCCTTCTTCAGTGCTTTGCAGGCATTGACGGCATCGCGCTGATCGTCGAAGCCGCCGAAGCGGGCGCGGTAAAGCTGATCACCGCCAGCGGCATAGGCGACCGCGAAGGGCTTTGCCGAGGCCAGCGCCTTGCCGCCCTTGCTCCTGGCGCTTTCCAGAAGGTCCATGGCCATCTGCCGGCTCGGCGAGACGCCGACCTGCACCACCCAGCCGGTCGGACCGTTGCTGGTTGAGGCAGCACGAGTCGGGGAGGGAGTGGTCGACGCAGTCGTGACGTTATCGACCGACGTATCGCCCTGTTCCGACGGCATAGACGCGGGCGTCGGCTTTGGTGCGGCCACCGCTGCCTGCTGCTTGAAGGTCATGGTCTTGACCTTTGTCGGCGCCGGCATCGGCTGTGCTACCAGTGGATTGTTGGATTTCGGCGCAGCGGTCTCGGCATAGGCGACCTCGGTCTCGGCGACCTGATAACGCGCATCCGGCAGCGGGCCTTTGTGCGGCAGGCTGAGATCGGCAGCGGCGGCCGAAACGGGCGGCTGCGCTGCGGTGATTGTCTTTGCGACCTGCTGTTGGGCGACCTGCTGCTGAGCCTTCTTCGGCTGGACCGGAGCGGGTGTCTCGATGATATCAGGGGCAGGGGCTGCCTGGGCGATCAGCGCCGACGATCCGCCACGGCTCGATGCCTTCGGCAGGTAGCTGGCGATCAGATTGCGCATCTGGGCATCGCGGGCGGGCGTCGAGGCGCCACCCATCACGACGCCGACGATCGACTTGCCGTCCACCTGCACCGAACTTACCAGATTGAAACCGGCAGCCCGGGTGTAACCGGTCTTGATACCGTCGACGCCGCGCACTGAACCGACGAGGCGGTTGTGGCTGCGGATCGTGCGGCTGCCGAACTTGAAGGCGCGAGTAGAGAAATAACCGTAATATTGCGGGAAATGCTGGCGAAGGGCGATGCCGAGGCGGGCCTGGTCGCGCGCCGTCGTCATCTGCGCCGTATTCGGCAGGCCGTTGGCGTTGCGATAGGTGGTGCGCGTCATGCCGAGCGCATGCGCCTTGGCGGTCATCATCTGGGCGAAGCGATCCTCGCTGCCGCCGCCCAGCATTTCGCCGAGCGCGGTTGCGGCATCATTGGCCGACAGAGTGACGAGACCGAGAATGCCCTGCTCGACGGTGATCGTGCCGCCCGCACGCACGCCGAGCTTGGTCGGCGCCTGGGCTGACGCATAGGCGGAGAAGGGAACCGGCGTATCGAGGCGGATGCGCCCCTGCTCCAATGCCTCGAAGGTCATGTAGAGGGTCATCATCTTGGTCAGGGAGGCGGGGTATTGCAGCCGGTCGGCGTTCTCACTGTAGAGAACGTTGCCGGTCTTGGCGTCGACGACGATGCCTGCATATTTCGGATTTGCCGCTTCCGCTTCGGCATTCACCGAATCGACCATGACGATCGTGACGGCCACCGAAAGGATCGCCAGCAGCCTTGCGAAAAAACTGCCGGATCGGGACGATGATACGGAGGAGACTGACCTTGACACTATTCCACTCTTCGCTTGCATTTCAGATATTTGGCACTTCAGATTTTGGCAGGAACCGCACACCTCCCGCCGCACAGCTCGTCTTCTAAAATTACCGGCTGGGCGTTACCAATCCGTTTATGATGAATCGTTTATTTCGCTGTCCGGGGAGCATTTTAGGGTGTTGTTGCAGAACGGTTCACAAGACGCGCGTCTACAAAGGTGCGGATAGCGGCATCAATATGTTCCCAGTCGTCGAGATGGCTGCTTGAGAAGCGGTAGAGAACGCTGAGATCCCGACCGACTTTGATATCGCGCTGACAATCTCCACCCGCCGCCTTATCCGGGGCTGACGGCAATATGCAGCGCACGACGTAATCCGGCCCGCCCTTGACGGGCGCCGTCAGCAGCACCTCGTCGCCATAACCCGCATCGGCGCGAAGACGATGCAGCGTCAGCCCGTGGCGAAAGGGCTCGGCCGGACCTTCGAGCAGATGCGAATAGATCGGTTCCAGCCGCCCGGACATGTCGCGCGACATGGTGCTCTGGGTGATCTGCAGGAAGATCAGTCCGGAGGATTGAGCGATATCGTCGAATCGAAGGTGGTTTTCCTTGCCGTAACCCTGCATCTCAGGCCAGGCGAGGTAGAGATCGACGCGCTCGGCGGCGCCTTCATGCCTTTGACTCGGGAAACGGATGGCATTCTCGGGGAATTTTACGGTGTCGCGGCCGATAGCCAGCTGGATTTCAACCGTGCTGTCGGTGTTGCCGGCAAGCGAGATATGCCGGCCGAACCAACGGCCGCCGATGCTGATGGCAATAGTCAGGACCGCCAGGACTGAGATCACCGCCATCGTGCGGAGGAGAAACCCCATGGAAAGAAGCGGCTGCTCGTCGGGTGCGCTGTGCGCGGCATGGCTCATGGCGGTTCTTCGCGTTTCGGTCCGCCGCAGGAAGAACATGAGCCGCCGGTGCCGATGATGAATCTCATCGTCATGATCGGACCGACAGGGTTAACAATTCGCTAATGCGCTGGTGGAGGAGCCTTTAAAAGGGGCGAGCCGTTCCCGGGACAGCGGGAACGGCTCTTGGGCACCGGTCGGGGACGGGATGCGGGGACTGACCGGGCCGCAGGCTGCAGCCGGCAATGGCCGGCAGGCTGTTCTTACTTGACGCTACCGACAGCGACAGCGCGGCCATCCTGAAGCTTCGACCAGCGGGCCGGATCGTCGGCGGACTGACGCTTCAGATAGGTGTATTCGGTGTCCGACCACAGCAGCACCTTGTTGCGCATGTTGTCGAGGATGAAGTCGCCATGATCGGTACGAACGGTCAGCACGGCATGGCCTTCGCCATTCGGCTGCAGCACGACGGTGATCAGCGTGTCGGACGGCGAGAAACCGTCGTCGATCAGCATCTTGCGCTTCAGCAGGGCGTAATCCTCGCAGTCGCCGACGGTGCGCGGATAGGCCCAGCGCTCCTCGACGCCGTAGATCTGCTCATCGGTCATCGGCTGGACCGTCGAATTGACGGCGTAGTTGACCTTGAGAATTTCCTTCCAGCGATCCTCGGTGAGGATGGCCGGTCCGGCATCGCCGCCGACTTCGACACATTCCGTCGGATTGGCCTTGCAGAATTCGTAGTGTCCGATCGGCGGGCTGGCATTGCCTGCCAGGGCCATGCTGGCGGGCATCGCCTGTCCCGAACCCGCCATTGCCATCATGATGGCACCGGCCAGAA
The DNA here is from genome assembly GCF_012276115.1 of Rhizobium leguminosarum bv. viciae. GTDB lineage: Bacteria > Pseudomonadota > Alphaproteobacteria > Rhizobiales > Rhizobiaceae > Rhizobium > Rhizobium leguminosarum_T. Next base: position 147,213 of record NZ_WIEU01000011.1, read on the forward strand.
GGCCGCCTTTCAGGATATTTGCAGTTGTCATTGCCGTCTCCCCGTAAGTTGAGGTGACAATGGCACAGACGTTTTTATCTCACGCAAAATTACGCAATAGAATTAAAGGCTTAGTTGATTCAAATACCGATAAAGCTTGGCTAAAAACAGATTCGAATGCGCATAAAATTCGATGCGGATTTGTCGCGAATTCGTTTCAAATTTTAATTCACACAACAAGGCTTTCGCCCGCGAAAAGGTTGCGTTGCCGTCCTGATGTTAAGGATTTTCGTTGAGCCGGGTAAATTCCGCCGGCCAATAAGCGGTCTGTGGTGGCGTGCCGCCGGCCGACGATGCCGCCGGAAAGGACCGATTCGGCCGGTTCAAAAGCAGCATGTCGCTCAGATCGCCGATTCCGGCGGGAAAATTATTTTTGAGGAAAATCGCGAAATCGATCCGTGGCAGTCACAATCGCCGCGCTCATATCCGGATTTGCGGTGGAATGTGCCGCATGCGGGATGATGCTGAGTTCGCTTTGCGGCCAGGCGCGGGCGAGTTCCCAGGCCGTGACGAGCGGCGCCTCGATGTCGAACCTTCCCTGCAGCAGGATACTGGGAATGCCGGTGAGCCGCGCGGTGTTCTTCAGAAGCTGGCCGTCCTCCAGCCAGGCACTGTGGGTGAAGTAGTGGGTGATGATGCGGGCGCGCGTCAGCAAATAGGCCGGATCGGCCCAACGGCGCGGCCGGCCTTGAGGATCGGCGAGCAGGATCGAGGCCGCCTCCCAGTCATGCCAGTCGCGCGCCGCCTTGAGGCGCGTTTCCGGGTCCGGATCGTTGAGGAGACGATGATAGGCGGCGACTATGTCCTCGTCTCGTCCCTGGCTGCCCGGAGGGACCGCCTGGCGGAAACAGCGCCATTCTTCCGGGAAGAGCGGTGCCATGCCGCGATAGAGCCAGTCGATTTCCGAGCGGCGGGTGGTGGTCACGCCTGACAGGACGATCGCCGCGACGCGCTCCGGATGGGTTTCGGCATAGGCGAGCGCCAGTGTCGAACCCCAGGAATTGCCGAAAAGCAGCCAGGTATCGATGCCGAGACAGGCCCGCAGCCGCTCGATATCGGCAACGAGATGCCAGGTGGTGTTGAGGGAGAGATCGGTTTCGGGATCGGCGGCACTCGGCAGGCTGCGGCCGCAATTGCGCTGATCGAACAGAATGATTCGGTAGGCGTCGGGATCGAAATAGCGCCGCGCCGCGGTCGAACAGCCGGAGCCAGACCCGCCATGCAGCACTAGTGCCGGCCGGCCTGCGGGATTGCCGCAGGCCTCCCAATAGATAAGATTGCCGTCGCCCGTATCGAGCAGGCCGTGATCATAAGGTTCGATTTCGGGATAAAGAGCTGACATCGGCGCACCTGCGGACGAAGCGGACCTTATCCATCATATCGCTGACGAAGGGAAGACGGGTGCCGATCAGTGTCGCAGCTTGTTCCACTCATAATAGTGTCCGCCGACTGGGTGGAACGACTTGCGACAGGATTTCGCGCTTGCTTTCCAAAGCCAGATTCGTTGCCGCTTGCGAAGTTCGTGCCAAGACGTGCAGGCTTTTCAACACGACCTGACCAGGCGCGCGCCGGACCTGGCAATCGCGATCTATGGAAGTCGCTCGAGAATTGCACCCAGGGAACCCTGGAAAGCAGTACAATTTTCAGCAGCTGTTAAAGGAATTCCCGCAGCGTCTCGCGGGACTGGATCGACAGGAATTCGATCGCCACACCTTCGACGAAGTGGCGCACGACGCGACCGCGCATGTTGCCGAGGCGCACCGCCGTTCCGATCGAAGGGCGCATCTCGACGTCGACGGCAGCGCCCGACAGCGAAAGGTCCATGATGCGGCAGGAATAACGCGTGCCGTCATCGAGCGTCAGTTCGGTCTTCGTGTCGCGTGGCGTCAGACGATCATGGCGGCGATCCTCGGGCAGGCCGAGTTCGTGCTTGTTGGCAAGCCAGGTGAGCTGGGCGGCGAGCTTCTCGCGCTTCCGGTCGGTGGCGTTGATCGACATGGTGAAGCCGCGGCCGTCGATCGTCTGGACATAACCTTCGACGCGGCCGAGATGGTCGATATAGGCGACGACGCGTTCGTTGGCGCGCGGCCGGCCGAGGCAGGTGACGTACATATCGCCAGGCGACATGTCGATCACCATGCATTCGAATTCCTCGTAGTTCGCAAGCATCAGCCTGCCCTGCATATTGATGGGCACGCGCTGAAAAACGCCCTGTTCAGGGCGCGGCGCAGGTCGTTGCGTCTGAGCTGGCTGGAACGAGTGCATCAAAGGGCTTCTTCATGAAAATAGCAGAGACCGATCTTTACCCACAATCCATTAACAGAAGGTTGTTTTGGCCGGTCCCCATATAGCGGAAAACGAGTATGCCTGATGTGCCGAAGTGGGACCGTCAGCGCGCCTCCACGCTCAGCAGCTGCGATACCATGCGGCGCATGACCTGGCCGAAATGGATGCTTTTGCCAGCGACGATCCTGTTGATGGGGCGCGGTTCGGCCGGTGCTGCCTTGTCGAATTTTCCGGGCAGCAGGCGGCTGCGGTCGAGCGCCAGGAATTCTAGCGGTACGATCTCCAACCAGCTCGCGGCCGCTGCTGGCGCGATCGCGCCGAGCAACCTGTCGCAGGCGCCGTCCGGCGAACGCAGCGGCATCATGATAATCTCGAAGGAGGCCTGATGACCGACGGTGCTGTAGCCGGTGGCGTTGAACAGGGCCGGCATGGCATGGTCCATGACGCCCATCGCCGTGCGTTCGATGTCCGCGAGCTGACCATTTGCCCAGAGAGACGAAAAACGTTCGCCGCGCAGGTCACGCCCGAAGAGATCACAGATACGGGTGCCGGCGAGCCGGAAACCGATGTCTCCGCCCTCGCGCCTCTCCAGAATGAACAGGCTCTGGAGCAGGTGGGGGACGGCGGAGGGTTCGACCTGTGATTTCAGCGGCGCATCGGCGGCGCCGCGGATACGGTTCCAGTAGTCAAAAATTTCGATGGTCGTTTGCACACGCATTTCACACCAACCTGTCCCATTCCGGAGCATTTTCGGGCAGTCATTGCCCGTACAGGCTCTACCTTGCGGATTTCATGCCAGATCGCGGCGGTTAAGGTTAAGAGATGGTTTCGGTTGAGATGCGATGCCCGTCGTGACACTGTCTTGCCATCGCTTCGACTTTCGAAGTTCAGCACAACCTGCCCGGGCCGAGGTCTTTTCCTGGAGCTCCCGGTACGCCGTCCGGCACTTCGGACGGCTTTTTTTTTGACAGTCGCTCCTGTATGGCTGTGGCCTCAACGAGGCAAAACACAGATGAATGAGCAGACGGCCGAGCCGCACAAGGCGCCCGAACCTCCCGAGGTCGAGCCGCCGGCACGACCGCGTGAACCGGTCTTCAACCTCCCGCCGGCGTTGTTCTTCAGCCTTTGCCTGCTGGCCATCATCTATGCGGTGCAGGAGCTCTTGCTATCCGACGATGCGCAGAACTGGCTGTTCTTCACCTTCGGCTTCGTTCCCGCCCGCTACGTGATTCCGCTGTCGCAGCAGGGGCTGGAGCTGTTCTGGACGCCCGTTACCTATTCGCTGCTGCACGGCAGCTTCCAGCATATCGTCTTCAACGCGTTCTGGCTGATGGCCTTCGGCGCGCCGGTCGTGCGCCGCATCGGGACGCTGCGTTTCGTGCTCTTCTGGTTTTTTTCCGCTGTCGCGTCCGCCATACTGCACGCGGTCCTGAACTGGGGAGACGTGTCGCTGCTGATCGGCGCATCGGGTGTCATCTCCGGGCTGATGGGCGCCGCCTGCCGATTCGCCTTTCCAGCCGAACGGCGGCCGATGCTGCCTGCGCATCTCAATCCTCGGCTTTCCATCTTCGAGGCGCTGAAGAGCCGTACCGTCATCATCTTCATGCTGCTCTGGCTGGTCGGCAATGCGTTGATCGCCGTCGGCATCCCGCTCGTTGGCGACAGCGACCAAGCGATTGCCTGGGACGCGCATATCGGCGGCTTCGTCTTCGGCTTCCTGTTGTTTTCGCTGTTCGACCGGGCGCCACGCCCGCCGGTGATGGAGCCTGACGGAACCGAGAAGGATGTGTTGCAATCCTGAGCCGGGCAGTGCACGATCGACCCATATCCGTGCCGGGGGGAGAAACCGCCGCGGATGCCTGTGACAAGTGTTTCACGGACATAGGAGGTTCGAATGACCAGTTCAGTCAAAGCAATCCTCGACCTGAAGGGCAGGGACGTCGTCACCGCCGGGTCGAACGCCACCGTCGCCGAGGCGGCCGCCATCCTCAGCAAGAAGAAGATCGGCGCCATCGTCGTCGTCGGCATGGAGAACCGGATTTCGGGCATGTTCACCGAGCGCGATCTCGTGCATGCGATCGCCAAACACGGCAAGGAAGGCCTCGACCAACCGCTGTCCCAGGTCATGACCGCGAAGGTCTATCGCTGCCATGAGGAGACGACCGTCAACGAGCTGATGGAGCTGATGACCAGCCGACGTTTCCGTCACGTGCCGGTGGAAAGCAACGGCAAGCTTGCCGGCATCATCTCGATCGGCGACGTGGTGAAATCGCGCATCGCCGAAGTCGAGCGTGAGGCCGAGGAAATCAAGGCCTATATCGCCGGCTGAGGTTTTCGGCTGCCTCGCTTAGTGTCGTCGTCCCAAACCGTCACGCGCTTTTGGACGACGTGCATCAGGGGTTGCTTGCGTAGACTTCCTGCATGCGCTGAATCTCGGGGAGCCGGGCTCTGGCTTCCTCGTAGCCGCGTTCGATCGCCTCGCCGGCCCGGTGGAATTCGGAAAGGCCGATATAGCTGAGGCGCGGCTGCAGCGAAATATCCGGCGGATCGCCGGCAAGGCGGGCGCGGGCGATCCTGTCCTGGATGATGTTGAAGGCCTGCACCATGACGCCGGTCATGCCGAGGCGCGCATAGGGCGCCTCTTCCTGTTTCTGCACTTCCTGGGCCGACAGGCTGGCATTGTGCCGGACGACGGCCGAGCGGCCGTAGAGATCGTAATTGAGATTGACGGCGACGACGAGCGGCTGCTCGTAGGCTCGGCAGACGGAGACGGGGACGGGATTGACCAGCGCCCCGTCGACCAGCGTGCGGTGATTGCTGCGCACCGGCTCGAAAATGCCGGGCAGGGCATAGGAGGCGCGCAGCGCCGTAATCAGCGAACCATTGGCAATCCAGACCTCATGGCCGGTATTGACCTCGGCCGCGACCGCGACGAACGGCCGGTCGAGATCCTCGACGTTCAGGCCTTCGAGATGTTCCTGCATGCGCTTGGTCAGCCGCATGCCGCCGAACAGGCCGCTGCCGCCGATGGTGAGATCGAGGAGACTTGCGATGCGGCGCATCGTCAGCGAGCGCGCGAAACTTTCGAGTTCATCGAGCTTGCCGGCGAGATAGCAGCCGCCGACCAGTGCGCCGATCGAGGTGCCGGCAATCATGCCGATCTCGACCTTTGCTTCGTCGAGTGCGCGCAGCACGCCGATATGGGCCCAGCCGCGGGCAGCGCCGCCGCCGAGTGCGAGCGCAATCTTGATTTTCTTTTGAGGCGCAGGAGGCGGGAGCATCTCGAGTGTGGTCGACATGCCGGAACCGGAACCCTCGCCTTCAGAGCTTTGACGATGCAGACTCCAGCTCAGCATGGCGCTCTCCCCTCCCAGCAGAACACTTGATTTTCGATAGTGTGCCCGATCAGTTTCCAAATGGTATATAGATGCGGTTTCTGGCGCAATAAGGAGCAAATGCCGGAGAATTTCAGGCTATTTTCCGTAGACATCCTGCGGATCGAAATGAAGCTCGTCGTCAACGATATCAAGCATCGGCTTTCCGTCTCGAAGCGTGATCGTCCGGTAGAAGCAGGAGCGGCGGCCGGTGTGACAGGTGGCGTCGTGGCCGGCGACCTCGACCTTCAGCCAGATGGCGTCCTGATCGCAATCGGTGCGGATTTCCTTCACCGACTGGAGATTACCCGAGGTCTCGCCCTTCTTCCAGAGCTTGCCGCGCGAACGGCTGAAATAGTGCGCGGTGCCGGTCTGGATGGTCAGCGCCAATGCCTGGGCATTCATGTGCGCCACCATCAGCAACTCGCCGTCGCCGGCGTCGGTGACGATCGCGGTGATCAGGCCGCGGTCGTCGAAACGCGGCGTGAAATCGCCGGCGTCTTCCAACGCCGACTTGTCCTCGGATGGTTGATTGAAGATCAGTTGACTCATCGCGGCCCTCCTGAGGGAGCCGGTATCAGCGGCTCCGCACCATGGTCATGAAGCGGGCCTGATCGGCCGGCTCAGTCTTGAACGTTCCCGTAAATGTCGTCGTCAACGTGGTCGAGCCCTGCTTCTGAACGCCGCGCATCGCCATGCACATATGTTCGGCCTCGATCAACACGGCGACGCCGCGCGGATTCAGCGTATCGTCGATGGCCCGGGCGATCTGCGCAGTCATCGTTTCCTGCGTCTGCAGGCGGCGGCCATAGATCTCGACGACACGGGCAATCTTCGACAGGCCGAGCACACGCCCGTCCGGCATGTAGGCAACGTGGGCCTTGCCGATGATGGGCACCATGTGGTGTTCGCAATGCGAGTAGAAAGGAATATCCTTGACGAGGACCATGTCGTCGTAACCGGCGACCTCCTCGAAGGTGCGGCCGAGCACGTCTTCCGCCGCCATGTCGTAACCGGAAAAAAGCTCGCGGTAGGATTTGACGACGCGGGCCGGCGTTTCGAGCAGGCCTTCACGTGTCGGATCGTCACCGGCCCAGCGCAGCAGAACGCGAACGGCTTCCTCCGCCTCCTGCTGGGAGGGGCGATCCGAGTCGCGGTTCGTCTGCGGAAAATTCTTTACGATGGCGTCCATGAACAATGGTCTCCTGGTCCGCACCGCGGACCCATCTGTCGGAATCGCCACTGGTCAATCCCATGCGGGAATTCATGCACCTTTGGCAGGCTCCGGGGCTTTCGGGGCAATTTCAACGCCCGTCCGGCACGGTTTCCCAATCAAACTTACACCAGGCCATTGCATTTTCATGGCCTTCGAACGACATACATATAGGAAGACGGTCATCGTATGTAAGTATCCTCACACGACACGGTGTGTTTTTTGTTTTGACGACAATAACGCCCTCAGAGAGGCCGATCCGCAGCGATTTTGGAGCGGAAATCCAGCATGGACGATATCTACAACAGCAAAATCCTCGAATTCGCCGGTAATATTCCGCTGACCGGCACGCTTGATGATGCCGATGCGAGCGCCCAGGCCCATTCCAAGCTCTGCGGCTCGAAGGTGCGGATCTGGCTGAAGATGGATGGCGACACCGTGACCGGTTTTGCTCATGACGTGAAGGCCTGCGCGCTCGGCCAGGCCTCGTCCTCGATTATGGCCCGCCATGTCGTCGGCGCCACATCGGACGAATTGCGGCAGGCCCGCCAGGACATGCTCGCCATGTTGAAGGCGGACGGGGCGGGGCCTCATGGACGATTCGAAGACATGCGCTATCTGTTGCCGGTGCGGGACTACAAGGCCCGCCATGCTTCGACGATGCTGACCTTCGATGCCGTCGTCGATGCGATCGGGCAGATCGAGGCGAAACGGGCGGAAGTTGTCGAGGCGTAACTGACATGTGCGAGTTCTGCGTTCGGCAGGCCGATGATGAGGACGACGGCGGTGCCGCCGGATCAGCAAAGCCGCGCGAAAAGGCCGCACGCACCTCCCGCAACTATGCCGGTCCGTTCCGCAAGACTCCCGACCGCCTGCTCGGCATGGGGCTGATCCGCCTCTACCAGCTGACGCTTTCCGGCTTTGTCGGCAATTCCTGCCGCCATATCCCGACCTGCTCCGAATATGGCTACGAGTCGATCGCCCGCCACGGCCTTTGGGCCGGCGGCTGGATGACATTGTTTCGCGTCGGCCGCTGCGGCCCGGGCGGCACAAGCGGCCTCGACCAGGTGCCGGAGATGCTCGGCGACGGCTTCCGCTGGTGGACACCGTGGCGTTATCTCGCCCTCGGGCGGAAGAAAGGGTGAGCGCCATGAGCACCTTCATCGCCCTTCTGCACAGCATTGTCCTGACGCCCGACCGCCGTGTCATCATGCAGGATTTGCGCGCACTTGCCGAAGAACTCGGCTATCGCGAGCCGCGCACGCTGGTTTCCACAGGCAATCTTGTCTTCGAGGCCGACGAGATGCGGCCGCACGAAGTCGAGACCGATCTGGAAGAGGGTTTTGAAGAAAAGTTCGGCAAACATGTCGATATCATCGTGCGCAGCGACTGCACCTGGATGGCGCTTTGCAGCACCAATCCCTTCAAGGACGGCAATGGCGACCAAGTCATCGTCCGGGTAATGCGTCTGCCGGTCGATCCCAAGAAGGTGGAGGCACTGAAACCACTGATGACGGAGGGACAGCGCATCGCCGTCGTCGGCGGCGATCTCTGGATCGATTTCGCCGGCAAGCCGAGCCAATCCAAGCTGCTTTCGGCGCTGACGACCAAGCGGCTCGGCGTCGGTACGATGCGCAACTGGAACACCGTGCGCGGGCTGACTGAAATGATTATATAACCCCCGCTTTTTCTTTACTCAGACAGGAAATCTGGCTATCAGGCGGCTGCGCATTCAGCTCCGCGGAGGCGCTTTTGTGTCAACCACCCGCATTCGTTGGCGGGACTGGACAAGGAGAATTTCGATGTCCCAAGCTATTTCCCTGACATTTCCCGATGGTTCCGTGCGCGGCTATGACGCCGGCGCAACCGGCCGGGATGTCGCCGAATCCATTTCCAAATCGCTCGCCAAGAAGGCAGTGGCCGTTGCTATCGACGGCACCGTGCGCGACCTTTCCGATCCTGTGACGACGGGCAGAATCGAGATCATCACCCGCAATGACGACCGCGCGCTCGAACTCATCCGCCACGACGCGGCGCATGTCATGGCCGAAGCGGTGCAGGAGATCTGGCCCGGCACCCAGGTGACGATCGGCCCGGTCATCGAAAACGGCTTTTATTACGACTTCGCCAAGAACGAGCCCTTCACACTCGACGATCTGCCGAAGATCGAAAAGAAGATGAAGGAGATCATCGCCCGCAACGCCGCCTTCACCAAGCAGGTCTGGTCGCGCGAGAAGGCGAAACAGGTCTTCGCCGACAAGGGCGAGCAGTACAAGGTTGAACTCGTCGATGCGATCCCGGAAGGGCAGGATCTCAAGATCTATTACCAGGGCGACTGGTTCGACCTCTGCCGCGGTCCGCACATGGCCTCGACCGGCCAGATCGGTTCCGCCTTCAAGCTCTTGAAGGTAGCCGGCGCCTATTGGCGCGGCGACAGCAACAATCCGATGCTGAGCCGCATCTACGGCACGGCCTTCGCCGAGCAGTCGGAACTCGACAACTACCTGCATATGCTTGCCGAAGCCGAAAAGCGCGATCATCGCCGCCTCGGCCGCGAGATGGATCTCTTCCATTTCCAGGAAGAGGGTCCCGGCGTCGTCTTCTGGCACGGCAAGGGCTGGCGCGTATTCCAGACGCTGGTCGCCTACATGCGCCGCCGGCTTGCCGGCGATTATCAGGAGGTCAACGCGCCGCAGGTGCTCGACAAGTCGCTGTGGGAAACCTCCGGTCACTGGGGCTGGTACCGCGACAACATGTTCAAGGTGACGGTTGCCGGCGACGACACCGATGACGACCGCGTCTTCGCACTGAAGCCGATGAACTGCCCCGGCCATATCCAGATCTTCAAGCACGGGCTGAAATCCTACCGCGAGCTGCCGATCCGGCTCGCCGAATTCGGCAATGTCCACCGCTACGAGCCGTCGGGCGCGCTGCATGGGCTGATGCGCGTGCGCGGCTTCACGCAGGACGATGCACATATCTTCTGCACCGACGAGCAGATGGCCGCCGAATGCCTGAAGATCAACGATCTCATCCTTTCGGTCTATAAGGATTTCGGCTTCGACGAGGTTACCATCAAGCTGTCGACTCGGCCGGACAAGCGCGTCGGTTCGGACGAACTCTGGGACCGCGCCGAAAGCGTGATGATGGGCGTGCTCGAGACGATCCAGCAGCAGTCCAACAATATCAAGACCGGCATCCTGCCGGGCGAGGGCGCCTTCTACGGTCCGAAGTTCGAATATACGCTGAAGGATGCCATCGGCCGCGAATGGCAGTGCGGCACGACGCAGGTCGACTTCAACCTGCCGGAACGCTTCGGCGCCTTCTACATCGACAGCAACTCGGAAAAGACGCAACCGGTGATGATCCACCGCGCCATCTGTGGCTCGATGGAGCGCTTCCTCGGCATCCTGATCGAGAACTTCGCCGGCCACATGCCGCTCTGGGTATCGCCGCTGCAGGTGGTGGTCGCAACGATCACCTCGGAAGCCGACGCCTACGGGCTTGAAGTGGCGGAGGCGCTGCGCGAGGCCGGTCTCAACGTCGAAACCGACTTCCGCAACGAGAAGATCAACTACAAGATCCGCGAGCATTCGGTCACCAAGGTTCCTGTCATCATCGTCTGCGGCAGGAAGGAGGCCGAGGAGCGCACGGTCAATATCCGCCGCCTCGGCAGCCAGGACCAGGTTTCGATGGGGCTCGACGCCGCCGTCGAGAGCCTTACCCTCGAAGCGACACCACCCGACATCCGCCGCAAGGCCGAAGCAAAAAAAGCCAAAGCGGCCTGAAAGCGGCCGGGAACCGACAGCGCTGGGCTTCGGCGCTGTCGGAAGCTGATCTATCACCATGATCGGAACGTGTCGTCCCGGGTGAGTTTCAGAAAATATTCTGTGCCAATGATGGAATCTGCGCCTGAGCACTGCTGAGCTGCACGGTCGGAGGCTTCTGGCCGTGACCGTCTTCTCAGTGGCGCCGACGTCGTCTCGAGCCGAAACCGCTCCCGGAAAAATCAATCGAGGCTGGTATCGTCGCCGCCCTGTGGCACGAGCTGTTCGTAGGAGGGCAGCGGTTCCGCCGGAGCCGGCTGGACGCCTGGCGGCGGTGGCGTGCCGACCGGTACCTGCTGCACTGTGCGGGCCGCGCTGACCGGCGGCTGCGGCTGCTGGTCCTTCATCAGAACCTCGACATCGGTGTTCCTGCCGGCGACGACGGTGAAATCGCGCTGATAGATCTTGTCCTTGTTGCGGGCGACGGCGGAATATCCGCCTTCGGCGAGAACCATGGTCGGGAAGGCGCTGACGCTTTCGCCGACGCTGTCACCGGCGGCCGTCAGGATCGACCATGCTGTATCGGCGATCGCCTCGCCGCCGGCGTCGGAGACCAGCTTGAAGGTGATCTGCGCGGCGCGATGCTGGATCGTCGCCTCGGTCAGCTTGCCGGCCTCGACCTGGATGTCGGCGCGGATCACGGCGTTGACGCTGCCATATTCGGAAACGATGTGATAGGTGCCGGCATTGAGACGGACAACGGTATTCGGCGAAACATCGGCCACGACGAGGCCGCGCTCGCCATCGTCGCGCACGTCCGAGGAATAGATCGAGAAGCTCAACTGGTCGGGGCGGATGCGGGCATCGGCGCCGGAGACGGCATTGAGCAGCAGGCCGCCGGCATCGAGCACCATCACCTGTTTGTCGACCTCGCCTTCGGCAGGCACGGTCAGTTTCTTGGTGACCCCGGCGCGGCCGAAGGAGACGTTGACGAAATAATCGCCGGGGGCGAGCTGGAAGGCGGCGGGGCCGCCCTTGGCGCTGGCGATCAACGGCAGCTTGCCGTCGGATCCGGCGATCGGGCTGAAGACATACCAGGAGAGGCCTTCCTCAATCGGCGTGCCGTCCGCCGTCAACTTGGCTTCCATCGGGACGTCGCGCAGCTTGACCCCTTTGGGCACCGTGCCGGGCGCGATGAAGGCATCGAGCTTCGGCATCTTCGGCGTCGATTCAAGCTGTTTGAATTCCTTGAATGCGTCCTGAGCGCCGGCGCCGAGGGGCATCAATACCATCAGGGCAATGGCAAGGCCGATGCGTGCAAAAGGCAAAATGCCAAACATCTGTTTCGTGAACCGATTGACTTCTGAAATAGCAAAGGTCACTTCAAGACCAACGCGATGGCAAATTCAAGACCCACCCTTTGCAGCAGCATAAAAATGAGAGCTTCTCCCGTATGAAATCCGATATCAAGCTGATCGACTACCTCGCCGTGCGCCGCTCCATCCCCGCTTTCCAGATGTGTGAACCAGGCCCCGAGAGGGCCGAGATCGAGGAGATCCTGCGTCTTGCCTCGCGTGTTCCCGATCACGGCAAGATCGCGCCCTGGCGCTTCATCGTCTATCGCGGAGAGCAGCGCGTGCGTCTCGGCGAGGAGCTTCTGGCGCTGGCGCTTCAGACAAAGCCCGACCTCTCCGAAGAGATGATCCAGGTCGAGCGCAGCCGTTTTACCCGCGCGCCCGTGGTCGTCGCCGTCGTCAGCAAGGCGGGGCCGCATATCAAGATCCCGGAATGGGAGCAGATGATGTCGGCAGGCGCGCTTTGCTTCAACGTCATCCTCGCCGCCAATGCCAACGGTTATGTCGCCAACTGGCTGACGGAGTGGTTCGCCTATGACGAGCGCGCCCATCCGCTGCTCGGCGTCGGGCCCGATGAAAAGGTGGCGGGCTTCATCCATATCGGCTCGACGACATTTCCGGCGATCGAGCGGCCGCGGCCGGAGCTTGCCGATACCGTGACCTGGGTCGGCGGAGACGACTGATGTTCTACACCACCGACAGCAACCGGCACGGGCTCGCGCATGATCCTTTCAAGGCGATCGTGTCGCCGCGCCCGATCGGCTGGATCGGCAGCAAGGGCAGGGATGGCTCGATCAATCTGGCGCCCTATTCATTCTTCAATGCCGTTGCCGACCGGCCGAAGCTGGTGATGTTTTCTTCGGCCGGGCGCAAGCACAGCCAGCGCAATGCGGCAGAGACCGGCGTCTTCACCTGCAATTTCGTCAGTCGCGATCTCGCCGAGAAGATGAACCTCTCCTCGGCGGCACTGCCCTATGGCGACAGCGAATTCGATTTCGCCGGCCTGACGGCGAAGCCGGCCGAACTGATCGACGCGCCCTATGTCGGCGAGGCTTTTGCTGTACTCGAATGCAGGGTGACCGAGATCATCGAGCCGAAGACGCTGTCGGGCGAACCATCCGAAAACGTCCTCGTCTTCGGCGAAGTGGTCGGCATCCGCATCGACGAAGCGATCGTCAGGGACGGCCGTCTCGACATGTCGATCGCCCGACCTTTGGCGCGCATGGGCTACATGGATTACAGCGAAGGCAGCGATGTTTTCGAGATGATCCGGCCGAAGACGCAGCAAGGCTGAGCCGAACCGGCAAGGTATCCAAAGCCTTAAGAAACATGGTGAACCAATCTTAAACCTTTTGCCGCTACGGTCGCAGCATTGAATGGAGCGCGAGGGAATCGCCTTCAAATACTGGGGCGTCGCGTGATCGTAGAAGCTTTCCTTCGTTGGATCGAAACGGCCAAGACCGGTGACCGGGCCCGGGCCGCAAACGCCCTCGGGCGCGCCTATCTGCAGTCCGAAATGTCCTCGGATGAACGGGCGGCGGCCGAAATGGCGATGACCTTTCTTCTCGACGATCCATCGCCACGCGTGCGGCTTGCGCTTGCCGAGGCAATCGCCTGGTCGCCCGATGCGCCGCGCAACCTGATCCTTTCGCTTGCCGAAGACCAACCCGAGGTCGCCTGCCACGCGGTGACCTGCTCGCCGCTTTTGAGCGACGCCGATCTCGTTGACCTTGCCGCACGCGGCAATGGCGCCACCCGCATGCTGATCGCCGCCAGAGCACATGTGACGCGGCCGGTCTCCGCCGCGCTTGCGGAGGTTGGCGACGAGGAAGAACTGCTCTGTCTGCTGGAGAATGACGGCGCGGTGATCTCCAGCCTATCGTTGAAACGCATCGCCGAACGGCTCGGCGACTGCTGCGATATTCGCAACCTGCTTCTCGACCGCAGCGATCTTCCCGCCGATGCCCGGCAACTGCTCACCCAGCATGTCAGTAATGCGCTGGTCGGCCTGCCGCTGGCACAGGCGGCGATCGGCCTGCAGCGGCTTCAGCGCATCAGCCGCGAGGCGACCGAGGCGGCCATCGTTTCGATCGCCGGCGACATCGCGCCGCGCGAAATACCCGATCTCGTCCAGCATCTGCGCCTCAACGGCCGGCTGACGCCGTCCTTCCTGATGCATGCGCTCTGTGCCGGCAAGGTGGATTTTTTCGCCGGTGCGATCGTCGATCTGACCGCGTGCAGCGAGCGCCGGGTGCGCTCGATCCTGGCAACCGGGCGCATGCATGCCGTGCGCGCGCTCTATGAGTCCGCCGGCCTGCCGAGGGATATCAGCGTGATCTTCGTCGAGGCGACGATGCTGTGGCGCGACGCCGCCAGAAAAGCGCCGGCCAGCGTGCTCGGCAATGTCTGCGGCCGTCTTCTCGAAAAATTCCGCCATCACGACGCGCATGGCGCGATCGGCGAGTTGCTCGACATGGTGGAAAAGCTCAGTGTCACTGAGCAGCGACAATCGGCCCGCGTCTACGCGGCGCTTGCGGCGGCTTAGCCCGAAATTTGTTATCGACCGATTCGTGAATCTCATCCCGCAGATCGGTGGCGAGGATTTACGCGCGTTATAGCCCAGCACGCTGGAAGTCGTCATTCAATTGCATTACATTGCATCTTGTTCAAGGAGGCCGACATGGCGTCAAACGCACTCGTTCAAACTCGCATAGATGCTGCGGTCAAGGATCGCGCCACGGCTGTTCTGGAAAACATGGGCCTGACCGTCTCGGATGTCGTCCGTATTCTGTTGACCCGCACCGCGAATGAGGGAGCTCTTCCGCTGGAGCTTATCAGCAACAGTGACGCTTACGATGCGTGGTTTCGCGGGAAAGTCCTGGAAGCTCTCCATGACACGCGACCGGATGTTGACGATACCGAGGTCGAGACCGTTTTTGAGAAGAGGCGCGCGGCGGCACTTCGGAAGAGCCAGGTGGCTCGATCGTGAGGCTTGTCTGGGCGAGGTACGCCTTATCCGACCGAGAGAATATTTTCACATATATTGAGATCGAGAATCCAAGGGCGGCAGTTCATGTTGACCAGAAAATCGTTCTTGCTGTTCGCAGCCTCGTCGAATTTCCCGAAAGCGGAAGGCCGGGAAGAATTGCGGGCACACGGGAGCTAGTAATCCCAAGCACGCCTTACATCGCCGCGTATGTGGTGCATGCAGACCGAATCCGTATTCTTCGCGTCCTCCACGGCGCCCAGATTTGGCCTGACGCCATACCAGCCGACTGAATTTTCCATCACATTAAAACAAGCAGAGCGTTCTTTATGCGTCGGATGCGCGGCCGCCTAATCAGCCAGCCGCGTCACCACCCAGGAATAGCTGGCGGAGACGAAGTGCACGGGTTTGGTCAGTGTGTCCTTGACACTTCTGCCAGAGGGCAAATGGGCGCGGACCTGCCCGGCGATGCCTTCGGCAAAACCGGCAATCCTTCCTGCGGGTTGGGGCTCTGCGACAGCGACCTCGGGCGCGGCGGCTGGCACGGGCGCCGGTTTCGGCGGCTCCGCGGCGGCGACGGCTTTCGGCGCCTCGCACACCGCGATCACCGAGGGATAGTTGACATTCACATAGGTCTTCAGCCGTCGTTCGGCTTCGGCATCGCAGGCGGCAACGGTTTCCCAGTGTTTATCGACCGTCGCGACATAATTACACTGGCTGATGGAATCGTCGCAGCCGAGAATGGTCATCGCGATCAGCACCGCTTGCATATTCTGCTTCCTTGATTATTGAGCACATCATCGTCTTAGAGGGCGCAATTCCAACCGAATGAAGGCAAGGCATTAACTCTTCGTCAAATTGTGCCCGCGCCGGCAGAGGGAGCCAGAATGTCCGTCACCATCGCTCTTGAACCGCCACGCCAGGAGGGCATCATCCGGCTTCTCGATCTTTCCGATGCCTATGCGCAATCGCTCTATCCTGCGGAGAGCAACCATCTGGTCGACCTCTCCTTGCTGGAGGAGCCTTCGGTGAGCTTCCTCGTCGCGCGCAATGGCGATGCGATCGTCGGCTGCTGCGCGCTGGTCGAGGCCGGGGACGGCACGGCGGAGATCAAGCGCATGTTCGTCGATCCCGAGGCGAGGGGGCTGAGGATCGCCAGCGGCCTGATGAATGCGCTCGAAGCGATCGCAAGAGAAAAGGGTCTGACGGCGATCCGGCTCGAAACCGGCATCTACCAGCCCGAGGCGATCACGCTCTACCGCAAATATGGATATCAGAAAATCGAGCCTTTCGGCAGCTATCTGCCGGACCCGCTCAGCCTATTCATGGAAAAGCGGCTGGGGTAGCCCGTCTGCGACGCCATGTTCAGCCTTCGGCGACGCGCGGCATGGTTTTCGGCGAACCGGGGACCGGCGGCGGGGCCTGTTCGTCGATGATGATCTGCGGTCCGGTTTCGCTCTTGTCGGCGTTGCGGGCCTCGTGGATCCATTCGCGCCAGATGGCGACGATCAGCGCCATCAGCACCGGGCCGATGAAGAGGCCGAGGAAACCCATCGTCTTGACGCCGCCGACGAGGCCGAAGAAGGTCGGCAGGAAGGGCAGTTTGATCGGACCGCCGACGAGTTTCGGCCGTAGCGTCTTGTCGACGATGAAGAGCTCGACAGTCCCCCAGACGAAGAGACTGATGCCGGCGACGTGCGAGCCGCTCGCCAGCAGATAGATGGAGACCAGCGTGAAGGAGAGCGGCGCACCGCCCGGTATCAGCGCCATCACGCCCGTCAGCACGCCGAGCGTCACCGGCGATGGCACGCCGGCAATCCAGTAGGCAAGGCCGAGCACGATGCCTTCGCCGATCGCGATCAACGTCATGCCCATGACGGTGGAGCTGATCGTCGCCGGCACGACGCGGGAAATGCGCTCCCAGCGGTTGGGCAGGATGCGCTCGCCCAGCATGTCGATCTGCTTGGAGAAGGAGAAGCCGTCGCGATAGACGAAGAACAGCGCGATCAGCATGAAGAGCAGCGTCAGCAGCAGATGGAAGGCGCCGCCGCCGGCCGCCAGCACGGCGCGGTAGATGTTGCCGATATTGGCGCCGCTGACCGCCTGAATGACTTCGCCGAGCGCGCCGGGACTGCCGATATATTTTGTCCAGACTTCATCGAGATAGGCGCCGGCCCAAGGCAGCGCGACGATCCAGTTGGGTGTCGGGGCGCCGGCGCGGTTGGCGTGGATTGCCCAGGCGACCCAGGTGCGCACTTCGCCCGTCGTATAGGTGACCGCAAGGCCGATCGGGATGACCAGGAAGGTGATGATCAGGATGATGGCGATGGTCGCGGCGATCGTCGTATTGCCGCCGACCCGGGCAAGAAGCTTGCGGTAGAGAGGCCAGCTGGCAAAGCCGATGACGAGGGCTGCGAGCACCGGTACGAGGAAGCCGTAGAAGAAATAGACGCCGGCAGCGACGACCAGGACCAGCAGCCAGCGCGCCGCCGAAATGGAGGGGATCAGCGGCGTACGCGTCTGCGCCGACGATCCGAGCCATCGCGGTACATGATTGCTTTTCTGACGGTCGAACACACCCACGCGCGCCTCTTCTTTTTCTTGTACTCTGGTTATGGGCCATCACCCCGGCGGTTTCAAGGTCCGCACCATGAAAGCGTATACAAAGCGTCGCTATTCGACACTCAGACCCGGGCGTCTTACTGCTGCGGACGGCTGAGAACCTTGAAGGCATAGAATTGCGTCTTCTGGCTGGTCGAAAAATTATTGTCGGAGCCGAGAATGAGAACATCGGTGCCATCCTTGGCCTTGCCGAGCGACATGGCCTCGATATTGTCGGGGACGAGCCCGATCGCCCTCAAATCGAGCACCTGGCTCTTGCGGGCGGGGACAACACGCTGGTCGTTTTCGGAGAGGGACGCGATGGCGGATACATCGGTGGCATCAGTCAGATCCATCATCATGATCTTGATGTTGTTGCCGAAGCCCTGGGCATAGCTGCGCTCGACGGCGAGCAGGCGGTGATCGTCGAGGGCGAGAATCTCGGACATGCCGTTGTCATTGCCGCCGTCGGCCTTGGTGGCGGCCTGCGGAATCGGCGCGACGGGGTAGACGTACTCAGCCTTCGGCTCGCCGGTGGCGCCGTCATAGCGGACGATGCGCGACAGGCTGCCTGACGTCAGCGACGATTTCGGGCCATCCTGGTAAAGGGCTGCTTCGACACCGACGAAAACATCGCCGGAGGGTGCGACCGCGAGATCCTCGAAGGCGAGGTTGTCGCGGATGCCGGTCGACTTGTCCGCGGTCGGTGCAAAGCCCTCCGGCAGCTTGAATTCGCGGACGAAGGAACCGTCCGGCGACGCGACGCGAACGAAGGGCGAAAGCAGCGCCTTGCCGTCGCCTTCGCTGCCCCAATAGATACCGTCCTTGCCGAGACGGATCGATTCCGGATCGACAGTCCGGGCAGCGAAGGGCTCGCCGTTCTTGTCCTTCAGCGTCACCTGCTTGACGACCGAAACGCCCTTGAGGCCCGCGTCGAGATCGACGTCGAGTTCATAGAAACGGGCAGGGCCTCTTTCCGAGCGGTCGTCGCTGATGGCGAGATAGTGGCCTGTGGCGGCATCGAAATCGAGGCCGGAAATACCGCCGAATTCGACGCCGTTTTCCATGTGGCCGGTCGGGATGACGAATTCACCGAGATAAGAGAGCGAGATGCCGGCGGCGCAATCGCCGAAGGGGCAGGCGGTCTCGAAGATGGCGCCGACATCGGTGGCGCGCACGGCAGCGGTGCTGGACAGGAGAACGAAAGCGGCAGCCGCGAGAAAACGCTTGGTCATGACAAATATCCGGCAAGGGTTGAAAACGGTTCGACCGGCGCAAATGCTCCCTGGGGGAGGCACGCCGACCGCTTCATGCGCCGGTTGTTTGACGGAGTTGTTACGGTTCTTCGTCAGTTCCGTGAAATCGTGAATGCTAAAATGCGGCGCGCCGAACCCGTGTCTATCCGACCGATCGGCGCGCTCGATGGTATATTCTAGATATCGAGGTTCTCGGCGAAAGCCGCGCGATCCTGGATGAAGCGGAAGCGGGCTTCCGGTTTGGTGCCCATCAGATCGTCGACGGCAGCGCGGGTGCCTTCGAAATCCACCTCGTCGATCAGCACCTTGAGCAGGGTGCGCTTGGACGGATCCATGGTGGTTTCTTTGAGCTGAGCGGGCATCATTTCGCCGAGGCCTTTGAAGCGGCTGATCTCGACCTTTGCCTTGCCTTTGAACTCCGTCAGCATCAGCTCGGCGCGATGATTGTCGTCGCGGGCATAGGCGGATTTCGAGCCTTGAGTGATCTTGTAGAGCGGTGGCACGGCGAGGAAGAGATGGCCGCCGCGCACCAGCTCCGGCATCTCCTGATAGAAGAAGGTGATGAGCAGCGAGGCGATGTGGGCGCCGTCGACGTCGGCATCGGTCATGACGATGATGCGCTCGTAGCGCAGGTCCTCGTCGCGGTATTTCGAGCGCGTGCCGCAGCCGAGCGCCTGGACGAGATCGGCGAGCTGCTGGTTGGCGCCGAGTTTTTCGCGCCCGGCGCTGGCAACGTTGAGGATCTTGCCGCGCAGCGGCAGAATTGCCTGGTTGGCGCGGTTGCGCGCCTGCTTGGCCGAACCGCCTGCCGAATCACCCTCGACGATGAAGAGCTCGGCACCTTCGGCGGTGTTCTGCGAGCAGTCGGCAAGCTTGCCGGGCAGGCGCAATTTGCGCACCGCCGTCTTGCGGTTGACTTCCTTTTCCTTGCGGCGGCGCAGGCGCTCCTCGGCGCGCTCGATCACCCAGTCGAGCAGCTTGGCCGACTCGTTCGGATTGTCCGCAAGGTAATGGTCGAAGGGATCGCGCAGCGCATTCTCGACGATGCGCTGGGCCTCGACGGTCGCAAGCTTGTCCTTGGTCTGGCCGACGAATTCCGGCTCGCGGATGAAGACCGACAGCATGCCGACGGCCGAAATCATCACGTCGTCGGTGGTGATCTGCGCGGCGCGCTTGTTCTGCGTCAGCTCGGCATAGGCCTTCAGGCCCTTGGTCAGCGCGATGCGGAGGCCAGCCTCATGCGTGCCGCCTTCGGGCGTCGGGATGGTGTTGCAATAGGAATGCACCTGCGGATCGCCGCCATACCAGGTGATCGCCCATTCCATCGAGCCGTGGCCGCTGGTCTTCTCGGTCTTGCCGGCAAAGATCTCGCGGGTGACGGTGAACTCCTTGCCCATCGTCGCCTGGAGATAGTCCTTCAGGCCGCCGGGGAAGTGGAAGACGGCCTTGTCGGGGACCTCGGAACCTTCGGGCAGCACGCCCGCCTCGCAGCTCCAGCGGATCTCGACGCCGCCGAACAGATAGGCTTTCGAGCGCGCCATGCGGAAGACGCGGGCGGCGTCGAACTTCATGTGATCCCCAAAGATCTGGGGGTCTGGATGGAAGCGCACGCGGGTGCCGCGGCGATTGTGGACGTCACCCAACTCTTCGAGCCCGCCCTGCGGCAGGCCGCGGGAGAAGCGCTGGCGGTAGAGCTTGCGGTTTCGCGCCACCTCGACCTCGAGGTCGTCGGAGAGCGCGTTGACGACCGAAACGCCGACGCCGTGCAGGCCGCCAGAGGTCTCGTAAGCCTTGCCGTCGAATTTGCCGCCGGCATGCAGCTTGGTCATGATGACTTCGAGCGTCGACTTGCCCGGCACCTGCGGATGGTTCTCGACCGGGATGCCGCGGCCGTTGTCGGAGACGGTGAGATAACCCTCGATGTCGAGATAGACCTCGATGAAATTGGCGTGCCCGGCGACCGCCTCGTCCATCGCATTGTCGATGACTTCGGCAAAGAGGTGGTGCAGCGCCTTTTCATCGGTGCCGCCGATATACATGCCCGGGCGCATGCGCACCGGCTCGAGGCCTTCGAGGACGCGGATCGACGAGGCGCCGTAATCATCCGAGTTCGAGGCGACGGGCGCCGGGCGTGCGGAGGCTCCGGCAGCAGGGGGTGCTGCCGCTGCGGCGGGCGCAGCCGTCACCGGCGGCCGTTCGGCGGGCGCCGCAGGCTTCTGCGCCTCCTCGCGTTTTTCAGAGAGGGGCATTCCGGAAAAGAGGTCGTTGCTATCGTCCATGGAGCCGTTCAGATCTTCATCCTGTCTTAGGTCTGGCTTGGGCGGGCATCCGCCGCCGACCCAAAATCACCGCATTTCATGCCACGTTTGCGAATCACGCAGATTTTGCCAGAAAGCACCTCTATACGCGACACCGCCTGATTTGGCGGGCTTTTCCCAAATGATTTGCGTTGCCGGGCGCAGAATGGCAAGCGGCGGCAGGCTTCAGGAACCATCCGAATGCGAATGTCCACAAGTCATTGCACCATCATCACCGCAATTGCGGCGTTTTTCTTGTCCGCGGCCATCCTGTCCGCTGTTGGTCCGGCAGAGGCGGCCGACGCTTTGCCGCCTTTCAAGGACGACCTGTTTTCCAAGCAGACCGTGCTGCAGACAGGCGACGGCGGCGCCTTCGAGGTCATCGACTATGACGAGATGCGCGATATCAACGGCCGCGACCAGATCCCGCAAAAGCGGGTGCAGCAGAAATATGTGGCGCTCGGCATCCGCAAGGCGCAAGCGGACGAGACGCTGTCTCTCGACGGCATCAAGCTCGATGTCACCAGGGTGGGACCGGCTCAGAGTGCCGCTTTCACGGTGATTTTCATCCATGGCCGCGACGGTGACCGGCGGCTCGGAGCCAACGACTACAGCTTCGGCGGCAATTTCAACCGCCTCAAGAACCTCGTCGCCGGCAATGACGGCGTTTATTATTCGCCGACGGTCAGAAGCTTCGACAGCAGCGGCGTTGCGGCGATCGCCGGCCTCATCCGCTATGCCAGCGCGCAATCGCCCGGCCGGCCGATCATCCTTTCCTGCGCCTCGATGGGCAGCCAGGTTTGCTGGGGCGTTGCGCGCGACAGCGACAGCGTCAAGCGGCTGAAGGGCATGCTTGTTCTGAGCGGGGTCACCGATCCCGATTTCACCAGAAGCGTCTTCTACAAGGCGAAGCTGCCGCTGTGGTTCGCCCATGGCAGCCGCGACCCGGTCTATGCCGCCGCTAACCAGCAGGCGCTGTTCGAAAGCCTGCACAAGGCAAAGTATCCGGCGCGTTTCACGCTGTTTCAGACCGGCAATCACGGGACGCCGATCCGGATGATCGACTGGCGTCGAGTGTTGAACTGGATTCTGGCTGCTTAGCGGACGATTTTCGGCAGAAATATGCGCGGGATCGCAGAGATTCCCCTTACGTCAAGGGCATGATGCTTTTCTTTGCTGCAAGCTTTTGATATTGCCCAAGGCATAAGCAGATTGTGGAAGGCCAGCATGACACCTGATGTGCGCCCGCTTGTGGCGGGAAACTGGAAAATGAATGGCATGCGTGCCTCCCTGGATCAGATCAAAGCGATCGCCGAGGGTGTTCGCCCGCCGCTGGCCGACAAGGTGGAAGCGCTGATCTGCCCGCCGGCGACGCTGCTCTATGTGGCGACGGCGCTGTGCACCGACAGCCCGCTGGCGATCGGCGCTCAGGACTGCCATCAGAACCCATCAGGCGCGCATACCGGCGACCTCTCGGCCGAGATGATTGCCGATTGTTTCGGCACCTATGTCATCGTCGGCCATTCCGAGCGGCGCACCGACCATGCCGAAACGGATCATCTGGTGCGCGCCAAGGCGGAGGCTGCCTTCGCCGCAGGGCTGACGGCGATCATCTGCATCGGCGAGACCGCGGATGAACGCCGGACAGGCCAGGCGCTCGACGTCATCAAGCGCCAGCTTTCCGCCTCGGTTCCGGACGGCGCCACCGCTGAGAGCACAGTCATCGCCTACGAGCCGATCTGGGCGATCGGCACCGGCGTGACGCCGACATCAGGTGATGTCGAAAAGGCGCATGCCTTCATGCGGGCAGAGCTTGCGGCCCGCTTCGGCGACGAAGGCCGGAAGATGCGTCTTCTCTATGGCGGCTCGGTCAAGCCGACCAATGCCCATGAGCTGATGGGCATTGCCAATGTCGACGGCGCGCTGATCGGCGGAGCGAGCTTGAAAGCGGCCGACTTCCTCGCCATCTACCGGGCCTATGAGGCGCTGCTCGCCTGAGGCATTTTTTATTCCTGGGTTTATTCCCGAGTTTATTCCTGGCCGAAGGGCTTGGAATAGATGAAAGCCTCATGTAAAGAGCCGCCAGAATTCTTAACTTTGTCCGTCTCCAGGCGGGCAGGACTGGACCCATGCAGACCGTATTGATTGTCATCCATCTCATGATCGTGCTCGCCCTCGTCGGCGTCGTGCTCATTCAGCGCTCGGAAGGCGGCGGCCTCGGCATCGGCGGCGGCTCCGGCTTCATGTCGGCCCGCGGCACGGCCAATGCGCTGACGCGCACGACCGCGATCCTTGCGACCCTGTTTTTCCTGACCTCGCTCGGCCTCGGCATCCTGACGCGTTACGAGGGCCGTCCGAGCGACATTCTCGACCGCATTCCGGCAACAGGCGGCCAGGGCAACGGCATTCTCGATTCGCTCGGCGGCGCGCAGGCTCCGGCACCCCCGCCGGCCGGCAACGGCGTTCCGAGCAGCGGCGCTGCAGCACCCGCACCGCAGGCTCCCGCTGCGCCGGCAACTCAGGCCCCGGCGGCCACCGCGCCTTCAACGACTGCTCCGGCAACGACTGCCCCGGCAACGCCCGCAGCTCCGGCCGCGCCGGCTCCGGCTCAGCCCTCCGGCGTCCCGACCGGACAGTAAACCGGTCTTCGACATAAACCGCCGGCAGGCCCTCGGGTCTGCCGGTTTTCTTTTGTTCAGATTCCTGCGCCACGCATCGAAAGTTCTGGAAAAGAATTTTTGGGCTGGTGGAATCGTTTTTGAAAAGGTATCCGGTGAATCCCATGGCGCGATACGTATTCATCACTGGCGGCGTGGTTTCTTCTCTCGGAAAAGGAATTGCGGCCGCGGCTCTCGGAGCGTTGCTGCAGGCCCGCGGATATCGGGTTCGGCTTCGCAAGCTCGACCCCTATCTGAATGTGGATCCGGGCACGATGAGCCCGACCCAGCATGGCGAGGTGTTCGTCACCGACGACGGCGCGGAAACCGATCTCGATCTCGGTCACTACGAACGCTTCACGGGGCGTTCGGCGACCAAGACCGACAACATCACCACCGGCCGCATCTACAAGAACATCATCGACAAAGAACGGCGCGGCGACTATCTCGGCGCGACGGTGCAGGTCATCCCGCACGTCACCAACGAGATCAAGGATTTCGTCACCGAGGGCAATGGCGACTACGACTTCGTCATCTGCGAGATCGGCGGCACGGTCGGCGACATCGAAGCGATGCCGTTCATGGAGGCGATCCGCCAGCTCGGCAACGACCTGCCGCGCGGCACCGCCGTCTACGTTCACCTGACGCTAATGCCCTATATTCCGGCGGCCGGCGAGCTCAAGACCAAGCCGACGCAGCATTCGGTGAAGGAACTGCAGGCGCTCGGCATTCATCCCGATATCCTGCTGGTGCGGGCCGACCGCGAAATTCCGGAAGCCGAACGCCGCAAGCTGTCGTTGTTCTGCAACGTTCGCCCGTCTGCCGTCATCCAGGCGCTCGACGTCGCCAACATCTACGATGTACCGATAGCCTACCACAAGGAAGGCCTCGACGACGAAGTGCTCGCGGCCTTCGGTATCGAGCCGGCGCCGAAGCCGCGGCTCGACCCGTGGGAGGAGGTCTGCAACCGCATCCGCACGCCGGAGGGCGAGGTGACGATCGCGATCGTCGGCAAATATACCGGCCTCAAGGATGCCTATAAGTCGCTGATCGAGGCGCTGCATCACGGCGGCATCGCCAATCGCGTCAAGGTCAATCTTGAATGGATCGAGTCCGAGGTCTTCGAAAAGGAAGATCCGGCACCCTATCTCGAAAAGGTGCACGGCATCCTCGTGCCCGGCGGCTTCGGCGAGCGCGGTTCGGAAGGCAAGATCCACGCTGCCCGCTTTGCCCGCGAGCGCAAGGTGCCGTATTTCGGCATCTGCTTCGGCATGCAGATGGCGGTCATCGAGGCGGCGCGCAATCTCGCCGACGTGTCCGGTGCCTCCTCGACCGAATTCGGCCCGACGAAAGAGCCGGTGGTCGGCCTGATGACCGAATGGGTCAAGGGCAACGAGTTGCAGAAGCGCACGGCAGCCGGGGATCTCGGCGGCACGATGCGCCTCGGCGCCTACAAGGCGGCGCTGAAGAAGGGCACGAAGATCTCGGATATCTACGGTTCCACCGATATTTCCGAGCGTCACCGCCACCGCTACGAGGTCAATATCGACTACAAGGACCGGCTCGAAAACTGCGGCCTCGTCTTCTCCGGCATGTCGCCGGACGGCGTGCTGCCGGAGACGATCGAATATCCCGATCATCCCTGGTTCATCGGCGTACAGTACCACCCGGAACTGAAGAGCCGGCCGCTCGACCCGCATCCGCTGTTTGCCAGCTTCATCGAAGCGGCGACGGAACAGAGCCGTCTCGTCTGACGAGTTCCGCTCCAGATCGCGCGGTTATGCGCGATCTGGATAAATCCCCCCTTCCACTTTCACGCAGCCGCCGGCAGCGGCCCGATATAGACCGAGCGCGGCCGGATCAGCCGGCCGTCGAGCGCCTGTTCGCGCGCATGCGCCAGCCATCCGACGGTGCGGCCGATCGCGAAGACGCCGGTGAAGGCCTCACGCGGAAAGGCGAGCGCTTCGAGCAGCAGCGCGGTATAAAACTCGACATTGACGTCAAGCGGCCGGTTCGGCTTGCGCGCCTTCAGGATCACCAATGCAGCGACCTCCACGGCTTCCGCCAGCGCACTGCGGGTGCTGTTTACCTGTCCGGTTGATATCAGCGGCTTCAGCGCGCCCTTCAGCGCATCGGCGCGCGGGTCGCGGACGCGATAGATACGGTGGCCGAAGCCCATCAGCCTTTCGCCGCGGTCGAGTGCTTCCTCGAGCCACGGGTAAGCATTCTCCGCCGTTCCGATCGCATCCAGCATATCGAGCACGGGACCGGGCGCGCCGCCATGAAGCGGCCCTTTCAGAGCGCTCACCGCCGCGAGCACGGAAGAGGTGAGGCCGGCCTGCGTCGAGGCAATGACGCGCGATGCGAAGGTCGAGGCATTGAGGCCATGGTCCGATATCGTCACCAGATAGGTGTCGAGTGCCGCTGTCTGCTCCCTGGTCGGCAATTTTCCGGTCAGCATGCGCAGGATATCGGCCGCCTGCGGCAGCGAGGCGTCCGGCGCGATCGGTCTTTTGCCGCGTTGCTTGCGAAGGATCGCCGGCAGGAAGACGGCGGGCGCCGCCAGAAGGCTGAGAGCGGTATCGAAATCCTCGCCGTCGGGCAGGCGGGCGATCAAGGCCCGCATCGCATCAACAGGAGGCAAAGCGAGCAGGGCGGCATCGGCGGCCTTGATATGGCCGAAAATCCTCGTTCGCGCCTGCGCCAACCAGTCGCGCAATTCCGCTTCGTCGAAGCTTTTTTCCATCAGCCCATCGAGCAATAGGGCGGCGACGCCTTCATAAGTGCCGTTTGCAACCAGGTGATCCAGCGATACGCCGCGGATGATCAGTCGCCCCGCTTCGCCATCGACATCCGAAAGCTGCGTTTCGGCAGCAATGACATCTTCCAAGCCGTTTTTCATGTTGTTTCTCCTTTACGGCCCGGATGATCCGACCTAGTCTCATTGACGTCAATCTTGATGCAATTGATCAACATGAGGTTCCGATGTCGTGGCTGACTGCCGAGGAGGCGCTGCAGGCACTGAAGACCAAGCCGCAGACGCTTTACGCCAATGTCAGCCGCGGGCGCATCCGCGCCAAGGCGGATCCCGCCGACCCGCGCCGCAGTCTCTACCAGGCCGCCGACGTACAGCGGCTTGCCGAACGCCATGCCGGCCGCCGCAAGACCGAAACCGTCGCCGCCGAGGCGATCCGCTGGGGCGATCCAGTTCTGTCCTCGGCAATTTCCACCATCATCGGCGGACGGCTTTTCTATCGCGGAAAAGATACGGCCGGTTTCGCTGAAGTCGCGACGCTGGAGCAGACGGCGGCGCTGCTCTGGAACGGTGCGGAGCCACTCTCCCCCGGCAGCGAGACCAGACATGCTTCTCCGTCGCTTCAGGCGGCGTTCCTGGCGCTGGCAGGGCGGGTGACATCGGATCTGCCGTCGCTCGGCCGCTCGCAGGCAGCACTTCGGCGTGAAGCAAGCCGGGTTCTCTATACGGTCGCCGATGCCCTGGCGCCTGGGCCTTCCGACCGGCCGCTGCATCTGAGGCTTGCGGCAAGCTGGCAGCGGCCGGATGCTGCCGATTGCCTGCGCCGCGCGCTGGTGCTGCTTGCCGATCACGAACTCAACGCATCCGCCTTCGCGGCGCGGGTCACGGCATCGGCGGGTGCAGCCCTTTCAGCCACCGTGCTGTCCGGTCTGGCGACGCTGACAGGGCCGCTGCACGGCGGCGCCTGGCAGGGCGTCGACGCTTTGATCGAGAACGCCTCCACTCTTGGGGCGGCGCAGGCGATTCGCCGCACGCTTGCCCAGGGCAATCGCCTGTCAGCCTTCGGTCATCCGCTCTATCCCGATGGCGATATCAGGGCCTTAGCGCTGCTTTCGCACTTCCCCCTTCCGCCGCAGTTTGACGAGGTCCGGCGAGTGGGCGAGGAGGTGGTCGGCGAGAAGGTCAACGTCGATTTCGTGCTTGCGGCGATGGGCGCCGCTTTCGACCTCCCGAGGGAGGCGCCGATCATCCTGTTCTCGCTTGCCCGTTCTGCCGGTTGGCTTGCGCATGCGATGGAACAGATCGACAGCGGCGAATTGATCCGGCCGCGGGCGCGCTATACCGGACCGACGCCTGAAACGGATAGTAGAGCGTAAGAATTCCTCCGGCGATTGCGCCGATCTGCTTTTTTTGCCTAGGGAAATATTTGAATTCGGCTATCATGCCTTAAATCGAAGAAGACAGTTGGGAAGAAGACGGTTGGCGGGCGCTTTCGAAAAGACCTGTTCGCACGGTCAAGGGGACTTTCCATGAATACGACGCTTCGCAATCTTTTTGCCGCCGCACTCGCTGCCGGCCTCATTCCGCATGGGGCGGCCTTTGCGCAGTCTGCCGGCTGCACGGTATCGCGTGATGCCGGCACCCGCCAGGTGCTCAGTTGTCCCGGCGGCGTCACTGTGACGGCGGAGGCCGGCGCGGCCTACAGCCTCGTCGATCGCAACCGTGACGGCAGCCCCGATTCGGCATCGGTGCGCCGCAAGGCAATTCTTGTCGATGTCGATAACGCCCAGCACGCCGGTGGTTTCCAGGTCGTGACACCGCAGGCGATCGCAGCCGTGCGCGGCACCCAATGGGCTGTCGATGTCGCAGGCGGCCAGACCTCGGTGCTGGTCGTCAGAGGCAGCGTCGCGGTTCGCCGGCCGGCCGGCGAGCCGGTGGTGCTGTCGCCGGGCGAGGGCGTCGACGTTACCGCCGGAACCGAACCCCTCGTCGTGCGTCGCTGGCCGGCGCCGCGCGCTGCTGCCCTTCTTGCCCGTCTCGGCCAATAAATCCCATGAACCATCGCCTGCAGACCGTGATCGCGCTGCTGCTCGCCGGTCTTTGGGGGGCTGCGCTCGGCTATGTCAATTTCAATGCCGGAAGCGGCCTTCTCGACCGGATGGAAGCCTCGCTTGCCGATATCCGCAGCGCCATCGTCGGGTCGAAGACGCCGCCTCCGGTCGTTTCGATCGTTGCGATCGACGACCGCACCGCTGGGGCGCACGGCTATCCGCTCGATCGGGCAACACTTGCGCGCCTCACCAACGTGATCAACGCGTTGAAGCCGAAGGCCCTGGCGATCGACATTCTGCTGGTCGATCCGGGGCCGGAGGCGGGTGATGCGGCGCTGACATCAGCCCTTCGCCAGGGGCCAAGCGTAATTGCGGCCGCGGCCACGTTTGCGCAAAGCAGCCAGCGGGTCACCGATGCGGCCGAGGATCCGTTTGCCGCCATCCCGGAGGCAAATCAGCTGCTGTTGCCGCTTCCCCGCTTTGCCGAGGCCGCCGCAGTCGGCATCGTCAACGTTGCAACCGACCAGACCGGCACGCCGCGCTTCATTCCGCTGATCTCGCGTGCCGCAGACCGGCTGGATCCGGCTTTTCCGTTGCGTGCCGCGTCGGTGGCGCTCGGCGTCGATCCTACGATCGAACGCGACGCCATCATGCTCGGAAAGTTGCGTATTCCCACAGATATCGGCCAGCGGCTGCCGGTGACCTTCTATGGCCGGCACGGCACCATCGCCACCTTCAGCGCCGCCGATGCGCTGGATGGCAAGCTTTCGGCGGATGCGGTGGCAGGCCGCATCGTCGTCATCGGTTCGACTGTCACCGGCGGCGGCGATGTCTACCCGACGCCGTTCGATCCCGTCATGCCCGGCGTCGAGGTGATGTCGACGGCGATCACCCATCTTGTTACCGGCGACGGCATGGTGCGCGACCGCAGGATGCGGCTGATCGATGCCGCCACCGCCATCGGACTGCCGATCGTGCTCGTGTCGATGGTCGCCTGGCGGAGGAGTGCGGCAGGCTATGTCATCATCGTGCTGACGCTGATCGTCTGGGCGATGCTCAATCTGTCGGCCTTCGCAAATGGCTACTGGCTGAGTGCGGCGCTGCCGATCGCCGCGGCGCTGCCGCCGGCGTTGGTTTATGGCGCGGCCGAACTCTGGCTCGACCGCGGCCGCGCCCGCCATTATGCCGAGCAAAGCGCGCGCCTGCAGCGCATCGAGGCGCCCGGGCTCGGCGAGTGGCTGGCGCGCGATCCGAATTTCCTCGCCGCGCCAGTGCGCCAGAATGCCGCCGTCATCTTCATCGATCTCTCGGGCTTCACCGGCCTCAGCGAAAATGTCGGGCCAGTGGCGGTGAGCGAGATGCTGAGCGGCTTCTTCGAATTGGTCGATGAGGAGGCGCGCGCCCATGGCGGCGCCATCACCAGCTTCATGGGCGACGGAGCGATGATCCTGTTTGGCCTGCCGGAGCCCGCCGATGACGATGCCGCCCGCGCTGCCGCCTGCGCGGTCAGTCTGTGCGAGCGCACAAGAGCCTGGCTTCAAGCGCATGCGGGCTTTGCCCAGAAGAAGATCGGTTTCAAGGTCGGCGCCCATTGCGGCCCGATCGTTGCCTCGCGACTAGGCACCGGCGACCGGCAGCAGATCACGGCTGCAGGCGATACCATCAATGTCGGCAGCCGGCTGATGGAGGTCGCCGCCCGCCATGGCGTCGAGCTGGCGCTGAGTGCCGAAATCGTCCGCGCCGCCGGCCCCGACAGCGTGCTCACGCAGTCCGGCCGCATGGAGGGACCGTTGGAAACGGCGCTGCGGGGCCGGGCAAGCCGCATCGACGCCTGGCTGTGGCGCAGCCGCACGCTTTGACAATCGCTGCGGGAGCGGCTAGGAACGGCGCAAATACCCAGCCGGCTGGCTCCGGCCATGGCGCAGCAACGCGCCTGACAGCTCCGAAAGATCGAACTCATGACAGAATTTAACGGCGTCGTTCCGGCGATCGCCAAGGCGTTGCAGAAGCGCGGTTACGCCGAACTCACCCCGGTGCAGAAGGCGATGCTCGATCCGGCGCTCGCCGCTTCCGACGCGCTGGTCTCGGCCCAGACAGGTTCCGGCAAGACTGTCGCCTTCGGTCTGGCGCTGGCGCCGACGCTGCTTGAGGGCAGGGAGCGCTTCGGCAATGCCGGCGCGCCGCTCGCCCTCGTCATCGCCCCGACGCGCGAGCTTGCCCTGCAGGTCAAGCGCGAGCTCGACTGGCTCTTTGAGATGACCGGCGCGGTGATCGTCAGTTGCGTCGGCGGCATGGACATCCGCAGCGAACGCCGGTCGCTCGAGCGTGGCGCCCATATCGTCGTCGGCACGCCCGGCCGGCTTTGCGACCATATCCGCCGCAGGGCGCTCGACATGTCGGAACTGAAGGCCGCCGTGCTCGACGAGGCCGACGAGATGCTCGATCTCGGTTTCCGCGAAGATCTTGAATTCATCCTCGATGCGGCGCCGGACGAACGCCGGACGCTGATGTTTTCGGCAACAGTGCCGGCTGCGATCGCCAAGCTCGCCAAGAGCTACCAGCGCAATGCCGTGCGCATCAGCACCGCGGCCGAGGAAAAGCAGCATATCGATATTGAATATCGCGCACTGATGGTCGCCCCGAGCGACCGCGAGAATGCGATCATCAACGTACTGCGCTATTACGAGGCGACCAATGCCATCGTCTTCTGTTCGACGCGCGCGGCCGTCAATCATCTGACGGCGCGGTTCAACAACCGCAATTTCGCCGTGGTGGCGCTGTCCGGCGAGCTGACGCAGAACGAGCGCACCCACGCGCTGCAGGCGATGCGCGACGGGCGCGCGCGGGTCTGCATCGCGACCGACGTTGCCGCCCGCGGCATCGATTTGCCGGGCCTCGATCTCGTCATCCATGCCGACCTGCCGACCAATCCGGACACGCTGCTCCACCGCAGCGGCCGCACTGGCCGGGCCGGACGCAAGGGCATCAGCGCCATGATCGTGCCGCTGAATGCACGGCGCAAGGCAGAGCGCCTGCTTGAGAATGCCGGTATTTCGGCTGCCTGGGCGCGGCCACCTTCGGCCGAGGAGGTGAGCGAGCGCGACGACGAGCGGCTGCTCGCCGATCCGATCTTCCACGAAACGCCGCAGGAGGAAGAGCAGGGGCTGGTACAGCAGCTTCTCGCCAGCCATGGCGCCGAAAAGCTTGCCGCCGCTTTCTTACGTCTTTACCGCACCAATCATTCGGCGCCGGAGGATCTGCTCGAGGTCACCGTGCAGGACGATCGCAGCCGCAAGCGCCGCGACAATGCCGAGCCGTACGAGCCGGCGCAGAAGGGACTGCGCGAAGATTTCGGCGCCAGCGTCTGGTTCTCCGTCTCGGTCGGGCGCAAGCAGAATGCCGAGCCGCGCTGGCTGATCCCGATGCTCTGCCGCAACGGCAATGTGACGAAGCGCGAGATCGGCGCGATCAAGATGCAGCCCGAGGAAACTTTTGTGGAGATCGCCGCGGCGAGCGCCGAAAGCTTCCTGGCGGCGATCGGTCCGAACAAGGCGCTCGAACGCGGCATACGCGTGACCAGGCTTTCCGGCACGCCGGATTTCAGCCGGGCGCCTGCGCCGAAGTCTTATGCTGGCAAGCCATCCCGTGACGAGCGGCCCGACGACGCGTTCCGCGCCGAGCGGCCGAAAAACAAGTTCGGCAAGGGTCCGGGCGGCGGATATGCTGCAGCCGACAATAGCGGCGGGGAAAGACGGGATAGCAAACCCTGGAGCAAGAAGCCGGGCAAACCCCCTTTCGATGGCCCGAAGTCCGACAAGCCGAAATACGACAAGCCGAAATTCGAAGGCCCCAGATCCGATGCCCCCAAATATGAGGGTAAGGGCGGCGCCGCACCGAAGAATAAGTTTTCAAAGAAGAAGCCCGGCTGATTTTGCCGGCAGCCCTTCGCTGGTCCGGCGGAGGGCTTTGGGCCGTATCCCCGAGGGAGGCAAGGATGGTGATGGAAACGGCGATCCTCAGCGTCCCGGTTTTCAGTACGCTCTGCAATGAGGCCTTCCGGCTGCGGCGCGCCGTTTTCGTGCATGAGCAGAAGGTTCCCGAAGCCGAGGAATTCGATGCCGACGATCTCAGCGCCCATCATCTCGTCGCCGTCACGGCAGGCGAGGTCTCCGGCACATTGCGGGTCATTTACGCCGAGGAACATGTGAAGATCGGCCGGGTTGCGGTTGCCGGCCGATGGCGCGGCTGCGGCATTGCGGCCGCAATGATCGGGCGTGCAATGGAACTGCACAGCGTTGCCCGCGACAACCGCTTCTATCTGACAGCGCAGGCCGACAAGCTGCCGCTCTACGAGCGTTTCGGCTTCGTCGCCTATGGCGCGGAATTTCTTGACGGTGGCATGCCGCATCTTGCCATGAAGAATTACTGAGCTTCGCCGGCAGGAGCCACGACGATGAAACGCCCGCGCACGCCACAACCCGATCCAGCCGCCTTCATCAGGGCCAATCTGCCGATATCGCCCGTTCCCTCCGTCCCCGAAATCCGGCTTCATCAAGCAGGACCTGCGAGCGGGCTCTGGCGGCTTGCCGGCCGCGGAGAGACCGATCCGGCGCCCTACTGGGCCTATCCCTGGGCCGGCGGCGCGGTGCTTGCCCGCCATCTGCTCGATCGACCAGAAATGGTCGCCGGTCGCCACGTCCTCGATCTCGGCGCCGGCTCCGGGCTCGTCGCTATCGCGGCGGCAAAGGCCGGAGCAGCCATGGTGACGGCGGTCGATATCGATGCCAATGCAATCGCCGCGATCGGCATCAATGCGGCGATCAATGGGGTTACTATTGCGGTCGTCGCCGCCGATATCATCGGGACGCCCCCGCCGGAGGCGGATGTTCTCGTGGTCGGCGACCTATTCTACGATCCCGCCCTTGCCGTGCGAGTGACGGCCTTCTTGCGGCGTTGCCAGGCAAGCGGCATCGAGGTGCTGATCGGCGATCCCGAGCGCGCCTATCTTCCGCAGGGCGAACTCCGGCGAATCGCGACCCATGCGGTTGCGGATTTCGGCGCGGGCACGGGCCGCGGGGCGGCGCAGGCGGGGGTTTTCTCGCTCCGGCAATAGCTGAAGGCAAGATTAAAACTCGCTTTGGCTGATGCGTTACCGTCTATCAAATGACTGTGTGGTCGATGCAGACACCATGCCTTTATTTTCGGTCGTCAACGCAGATTCCGGCAGACTCACACGAAAAAGGATGGATGCCGAAAGTTGTTGGAAGGGTCACATCAAAACATCTGTTGTCGGTGGTGTCGTCCACGTCGATCAACGCAAGCCATTGCTTTGTACTTTTGGTGGGATAATGGTCTTCAGTCGGATAGTAGAACCTCGAATAACATTGAAGTGGCAGAACTTCCTTCGGGAGTATTCCAGTCTTTATCAGATTCTGAAATTCATCTTCGTTAGCCCGTATTCCTTTTGCGATGAAATCAGTCACAAGCGGCTGGAGTTCCGGGTAGTTCGCAACGCAATTGCTTACGGTCTGATCTTCGTTGCCTTTATGTGTGGAGACGATGTAGCCAACGCTGCCTGCCGCCGACTTGTACGCCCCAAGTTTGCTTCCATCCAGGATCGTATAGCCTTTCAGCACACCTGACTTCTCAATCAGCGACCGATACCGCCTGAGATGCTCGTCCATATGATCCGAGCAGAGAATAAGAGTTTTGGGCGTCATCTCGTCTTTGCGATCAGGCATGCTCCACTCGATCGCCCAGGGGGCACCGAGATCGGACGGTGGCTCCAGTGCGGGGCTTCCTTCTACCGCCGCAACGGCGGACGAGTATGCCGCGAGGAGGATCACAGCCGATATCATGCAGCGAGATAACATTGGCATCACCTACAAACGTGGCTCCTGCGCGTTCATCAGCAGGTAGAAACGGAATACGCTCAGACGTGGAAATAAATTACAACTATAATCAGGCTAAAAGGTCGGGCCGCAACAGCATGACTGGGCAGGGCGATCCGGCCGGCAATTCCGGCGCATGCGGTGGGCGGATGACGAGGCAGTCGGCTTCGGCGAAGACCTTCATCATCGAGGAATCCTGCTTGCCGAAAGGCTCGGCGAGCCAGTGGCCGGCGACGGATTTCGAAAGTTTCGCCCTGATATAGTCCTGCCGGTGGTCGTTGGCGCGCAGTGTGACGGCCGTATCCACCGTTACCTCGCGCCGCACCGGCGGCAGGGAGGCGAGCTTGCGGATCAGCGGCTCCAGGAAGAGCAGAGAACAGACGAGGCTGGAGACCGGATTGCCGGGCAGGCCGAGCACATGGATCTCGCCGAAGCTGCCCACCATCAGCGGTTTACCGGGGCGCATGGCGATGCGCCAGAAATCGAGCTGCATGCCGGCCTCGATCAGCGTGGCCTGCACCAGATCATGGTCGCCGACCGAAGCGCCGCCGAGCGTGACGATCACATCGACCTTGGCGTCCCGCGCCGTGTCGATCGCCGCGCTGATCTTGGCCTTGTCGTCAGGCACGATGCCGAGATCGAGCACATCGCCGCCGGCTTTGCGGGCAAGGGCTGCAATGCCAAACGTATTGGATGCGATGATCTGCGAAGGGCCGGGCGTGCTTCCGGGCGGCAGCAGTTCGTCGCCGGTTGCGAGGATGGCGATCAGCGGGCGCCGTAGCACCTCGACATCGGGCCGGTTCATGCCGGCAGCGACCGTCAGTCGTGAGAAATCGAGCACGGTGCCGGCCGACAGCACCGCTTCGCCTTCGGCGAAATCCTGGCCGCGCGGACGCACATGCTGGCCCTGCCGCACAGGGAAACTGGTTCGGATACCGCCGTCGATCTTCTCCGCATCCTCCTGCAGTAGGACGCTATCGGCGCCTGGCGGAACAGGCGCGCCGGTGAAGATGCGCACCGCCTCTCCCTGGCTGACGCTGCCCTCGAAGCCGTGGCCGGCGGACGACGTGCCGATGACCTTCAGCTCGGCGCCCGGCTCCGGCGCGTCTTCGCGGCGTAGCGCATAGCCATCCATGGCGGAGGCATTGAAGGGCGGCTGGGTCAGGCCGGCCGTCAGATCGACGGCCAGGACGCGGCCCTCAACCTCGGCAAGCGGCAGCGTCTCGGACGCAGCAATGGGCTTTGCGCTGGAGAGCAAGCGGTTCAGGGCCTCGGCGACCGGGAGTAGGTTCATCTCGCCTCCGGATGACGGAAATCGCCGGATTTTCCGCCGGACTTTTTAAGAAGTCTGATGCCGCCGATCTCCATTGCCTTGTCGGCCGCCTTGGCCATGTCGTAGATCGTCAGGCAAGCGACCGAGACGGCGGTCAGCGCCTCCATCTCCACACCGGTCTTGCCGGTGAGCTTGGCGGTCGCCGTAACGCGCAGGCCGGGTAAGGCGGTATCGTCCTCGATCTCGACCGTGACCTTCGTCAGCATCAGCGGATGGCAGAGGGGGATGAGATCGGCGGTGCGTTTTGCCGCCATGATGCCGGCAAGGCGCGCGGTGCCGATGACATCGCCCTTCTTGGCATTGCCTTGGCGGATGAGAGCAAGCGTTTCCGGCGCCATCTTCACATGGCCCTCGGCAATGGCGACGCGCACCGTCTCGGCCTTGTCGGAGACATCGACCATATGCGCCTCGCCGGAGGCACCGATGTGAGTGAGACCTGGCTTTTGGCCGCTCATATCATTCGGCCGCGATGGCGGCTTCGCCAAAGAGCAGCGCGCGGGTGGCGGCCGCCACGTCCTCCTTGCGCATCAGGCTTTCGCCGACAAGGAAGGTTTTGATGTCGACGGCCTGCAGGCGCTTGCAATCGGCATGGGTGAAGATGCCGCTTTCGCCGATCAGGAGCCGATCATCAGGCACCATGGGGGCAAGCGCCTCGCTGACCGTCAGGCTGACCTCGAAGGTACGCAGATTGCGGTTGTTGATGCCGATGAGCGGTGAGGAGAGTTTTAGCGCCCGCTCCATCTCCTCGGCGTCGTGGACCTCGACCAGCACGTCCATGTCGAGGGCGAAGGCCTCGTCCTGCAGGCGTTCGGCTTCATCGTCGGACAGCGAGGCCATGATCAGCAGGATGCAATCGGCGCCCCAGGCGCGGGCTTCGTGCACCTGGTAGCTCTCGAACATGAAATCCTTGCGCAGCGCCGGCAGCGCGCAGGCCGCGCGGGCGGCTGTCAGAAATTCCGGCGCGCCCTGGAAGCTCGGCGTATCGGTCAACACCGAAAGGCAGGCGGCACCGCCGGCCTCATAGGCGCTCGCAAGCGACGGCGGATCGAAATCCGGGCGAATGAGGCCCTTCGAGGGGCTTGCCTTCTTGATTTCGGCGATCAGGCCGAAGCGGCCGGCATCACGCTTGGCAATCAGCGCCTTGTGGAAGCCGCGCGGCGCGGACTGGCCGGCCTGCATTGCCTTGAGATCGGCAAGCGACACTGCCGCCTTGGCAGCGGCGATCTCCTCGCGCTTGTAGAGTTCGATCTTCGTCAGGATATCGGTCATCGAACAATCCTAGTCGATATCGTTGGAAACGGCGATGAGTTTGTCGAGGGCGAGCGCGGTCGCACCGCTATCCAGCGAATGCGTGGCAAGCGTCATGCCGTCGCGGATCGTTTCGACCTTGCCGGCGATGACGAGCGAGGCGGCGGCATTGGCGAGCGAGACATCGCGATAGGCATTCCTGGCGCCGCCGAGCACTTCGCGAAGCGCTGCGGCGTTGGCAACACCGTCACCGCCCTTGATGTCGGCAAGCAAGCAAGGGCTGACGCCGAAATCGGCAGG
Source organism: Rhizobium leguminosarum bv. viciae (assembly GCF_012276115.1). Classification (GTDB taxonomy): domain Bacteria; phylum Pseudomonadota; class Alphaproteobacteria; order Rhizobiales; family Rhizobiaceae; genus Rhizobium; species Rhizobium leguminosarum_T. The sequence goes on from NZ_WIEU01000011.1 coordinate 184,622, forward strand.
CGAGAGCTCGAAGGTTCGGATCTTGCCGTCTTCGAGTGCTGCAACTTTTGTGATGCCGGTGGTGGTGATCTCGTCGAGGCCGTCGCCATGGACCACCCAGACGCATTCGGAGCCGAGATCGCGCATGACTTCGGCAAGCGGCACCAGCCATTGCGGCGAGAAGACGCCGAGCAGCTGGCGGCGGACGCCGGCCGGATTGGAAAGCGGCCCGAGCAGGTTGAAGATCGTGCGCGTGCCGAGCTCGACCCTCGATGGGCCGACATGGCGCATGGCGGAATGATGCAGCTGCGCGAACATGAAGCCGACGCCAGCTTCCGTGATGCAGCGGGAGATGATCTCGGGACCGACGTCAAGCTTGACGCCGAGTGCGGCCAGATTGTCGGCTGCGCCCGATTTCGAACTCAGCGCCCGGTTGCCATGCTTGGCGACGGGAACACCGGCCCCGGCGACGATCAGCGCCGCCAGCGTCGAGATATTGTAGGTGCCGCTGGCATCGCCGCCGGTGCCGACGATGTCGATCGCATCGGCCGGCGCCTCGACGGTCAACATTTTCGAGCGCATCGCGGTGACGGCGCCGACGATCTCATCGACGGTTTCGCCGCGCACGCGCAGCGCCATCAGGAAGCCGCCGATCTGCGAGGGCGTCGCCTGGCCCGACATCAGGATGTCGAAGGCGGCGCGGGCCTCGTCACGCGTCAGCGGCTCGCGGCTTGCGGCCTTGGCCAGGAACGGCTTCAGATCGGTCATAAAGCCTCCTAGCGGACCGTCGCCTGTTCAGCGAGCGTCTGGTTGATCTGAGCGCCATACTGCGTCTGCAGCAGGTTCACCATCTGATCGAGAATATCGTCGCCGGCGGCATTGGCCATGGCGGTGATCTGGGCATCGCGGTTGTTCAGCACGTCGCCGGTCGGCTGGGTGTTGACCTCGGTGACCTTCAGCAGGATCTGCGTCGAGGGATCGGCGCCGACGGCACTCGCGACCGTATCAACCGGACCGGAGAAGGCGGCGGTGACGCCGGCCCGGCCGAGGACTGCATCATCGGTTGAGCGGGTGACACCGCTCTTGCTTTCGACGGCAATGCCGAGCGGCGTTGCGATATCGGCAAGGGCCGTGCCTTTCTTCGCCTCGGCCTTCAATGCGTCGGCCTTCTTGGCGAGCTCGGCCTTCTGCTGCTCCGCCGTCCAGTCCTCGACGGCCTTTTCGCGCACTTCGGTGACTGGGCGGTCGCGGTCCGGCGTGATTTCGCGGACGTTGAACCAGACATAGCCGTCATTGCCGATCGGCAGCGGCGGCGCATCGACGCCGACCTCGGTCTTGAAGGCTTCGCCGAGCAGCTGCTGCCTGGCTGGGATATCCTTGACCTCTTGGCCATCCTTGTCGGCGCCGGTCATATCGACGGCATCGACAGTCACGGCCTTGAGATTCAGCTGGCCGGCAATATCCTCGAGCGTCGAACCGCCAGCGCGCAGGTCCTCGATGCGGTCATGAACGTTGATCACTTCCTGGGAGGCGTTGGAGAGCGCCAGCTGCTTGCGGATATCCTCCTTCACCTCGTCGAAATTCTTCGCCGTTTCCGACTTGATGTTGGTGACGCGCAGGATGACGGGGCCGAAGGAGCCATCGACGACAGGCGTCGTGCCGCCATCGCGCGAAACCGCGAAGGCCGCGTCGGCAACGGCCTGGTCGGGAACCTTGTCCTTGGTGAACTCACCGAGCAGCACGTCGCTTGCCGTCTTGCCCTGGTCGGAGACCAGCTGGTCGAACGTGGTGCCGCTCTTCAGCGCCGTTTCGGCGGCAGCGGCGAGATCCTTGCTGGCGAAGGTCAGCTGCTCGATGGTGCGGCTTTCCGGCGTGCGATAGCTATCCTTGCTCTTGTCGAAGGCTTCGTGGATCTGGTCTTCGGTGACGGTCGCGGCATCGGCGATATCGCCAGGCTGCAGCTTGAGATAGACGAGCTTGCGGTATTCGGGCGCCCGATAGCGCTGCTTGACACCTTCGAACCACGTCGCCAGCACGTCGTCGGCAGGCGCCTTGATCGGCTCGATATTGGCATTGGTGAGCAGCAGGTATTCGACGCTGCGGCTTTCGTCACCATAGAGCTTCAGGGCGTCGACCAGCGTCTTTGGTGCGGTGAAGCCGTTGGAGATGGCATCGACCACCTGGCTGCGGACAGCGACCTTGCTGCGCTCCTTGATGTAATCATCCTGGCGGATGCCGGCATTTTGCAGGCGCGAGATGAAGAGCTCGCGGTCGAACCGGCCGTTGACGGCCTTGAAAGCCGGATCGTCAGCGATCAGCTGGGCGAGGCGATCTTCCGAAAGGCCGAGGTTCATGTCTTCGGCGAGCTGGTCGAGCGAGGCGCCGGCGACGAGTTGGGCGAGCACCTGCTGTTCGACGCCGAAGGCGCGGGCCTGCTCGGGGGTGAGGCGCGTGCCGAACTGCTGGCTGAGGCTTGCCACCTGGCGCTGATAGGCGAGGTGGAATTCGTTGACGTCCACATGCTGATCGCCGACGGTCACGACCGTGGTGCTGTTGCCGCCTGACAGCAGCTCATGCGACACGCCCCAGACGCCGAAGGACGCGACGAGCAGAAGCAGGAGCAGCTTGGCAACCCAGGTCTGAGCAGCTCTTCTCAGGATATGGAACATAGAAACGCAAACCTCGCAGTATCATTGACCCGCGCGCGGGCGGACATTCGACGTTCCTTAAAACAAACCCGACAGGAAATGAAGGGTTTGTCGCGCGAAAAGCTGCACAAGGCGGCGGCTTCACCGCGGCGGCTTTGCGGCGAACAAAAGATCGGTTGCGGCGGAACCTTTCGGGCCGCCATTTCGTTGAAGCGGCATCCCATGAAACAGGAGCAGACCATGGCAGAATTGAAAACCGCTTCCGCCGAATCCACCGCTGCGCGCGTCAAGGCTGATATTGCAGCAGACGATCTGTCGGCGCAGGTCGCAGCCCTTCGCAACGATCTCTCCCGACTGACGGAAAGCGTGGTCGCGCTGGGGCAGGGGGCGAAGTCGGCGGTGACCGACGAGGCTTCGCTGATGACGGAACGGCTGCGCGACAAGGTGCGCGAAGAACCGCTCGTGGCACTCGCCGTGACGGCAGGCATTGCCTACGTGTTTGGCCTGCTCAGCCGTCGCTGAACGGGAATTCAGGGCAAGGAAAAGCCGGACGTCATGAACGCCCGGCTTTTGATATTTCCGACCACCCGGCAAGGCGCCGGAGGCCAGCTGCGACCGAGTCAGCGGCGGATGACACGCCCGATTGCAATCAGGATGCAGGCACCGATGAAGCCGGTGATCAGATAACCCAGCCAACCGGCAAGCGGCTGGATGTTCAACAGACCCAGGACCCAGTTGGCGACGATGGCGCCGACGATGCCGAGCAATATGTTCATGAGCAGGCTCATGCTGCTGCTCATGACCTTTTCCGCCAGCCATCCGGCGATGCCGCCGATGATGATGGCTGCAATCCAACCCACGCCTGCGTTTTCCATGGTTATCTCCCTCCTGGCAAAACGAGTCACAGAATGCACGAAACGAAAGGAAGTTCCACTCCCAGTTACCGAGATCGCGTGCGCGTTCAGCAACTTATGTGACTCACGGCTGCAGCAGGGTGACCGGAGAGTGCAAAGCGTGAGCGACAATCTGGAACAACAGGCCGGCAATGGCGAGTATTGCAAATCCGAATGGCATGATCAGGCTTTTGCTAAACATCTTTCCTCTCCCCTTTTGCGTAAAGCATAGGCGGAAGCGGACGGAGCGCAACAATATTGTTAACGGATAGTTAAGCTTGGCAATTAATTAAAATTAATTACATCAAGAAGTGTAAGAATACTTGCGGATGTTGAAAACTTTGTTTTGCACCTTTCCCGTGTTATTGACGGATCATCTGCGATCTATGCGCTTCAGACCTTCCGATCCCCGCCTTTGTCGTCGAGGCAGAACATGGTGCTGCTATCTCTCCGGATCGCAAACCAATAAGCCGCGGAACGCGGTCGGCACCGGGTCCAGTGATCGCGCGCCTTAAGGCCAATCCATTTGCCGCGCGGCAATCAGCTCCGGTGGACGATCAGCATAAAGACGAGGAAGGACGCTGTTGCGACCGTCGCGGCGAAGGCAATCTGGTAGTCCATGTTCGTTAGCCCCATTGGATGGCTCCCGTAAACGCCTGTGGCGTCACCGAGTTCCATGTCGCGAGTTCGCGCTTATCGCCTGCGGATTGATTTTGGCGAAGAATGCGTCATCTTCCTGTTCTTAAGAGTTAGAGCGTGATGTCGTCCGAAAACCGCTCACACTTTTCGGCATCATGCTATCGCCATTCAATCCGGGGAACCACTTGATGCCAAAAGCTGCAATCGCCATCGCCTGTATCTGCCTGCTGACACTTTCCGGCTGCGGCAATACCGCATACGGGCTGAAGAAGGATGGACAGGAAGCAAGCCACGCCATGGACAATGCGACACATCGGGTGCTTTCGGCCGGCGCCAAGAAGTGATGCAGGCGATGGAATAAAAAAGCCCGCCTGGGGTGAGGCGGGCTTAGGACTAACAGGGAGAATGGACGGATAGACTCCGCCTCAACTAATACAGCATTTTCTTAAGCGCATGACTTTACGTCATTCGACGTAACGGCGACCGGCAACGACCGATGCCGCCATGATTCGGAATCGAATCGGAGATATCCGGATCGAATCAGAAGTTGCCCCAGTTCTGAGCGCGGGCACGAGCGCGAATAATCCGGTATTCGCGACCGCCATAGAGCGAGCCGATTGTCAGCAGAAGCGTCAGAACGTCCCAGATGATATGCATGTTATCCTCTTAGGTTGGACGGCCCTGCCGTCGATCGGTGAAGATACAATAGCAATCTTTCGAACGTGCTTATATGACAAGAAATCGGGATGAGCGGGAAAGCCGGCAGGGCGCTTCCGCAGAGGAGAGGCGGCGTTGCCGCCTTGGAGCAGCAAAGTGAACAGATTCGACGGCGGCTTATGACGATTTTCTCCGTCCGCCACATCACGTCCTATCGTTACGTCAGGGACGTCGATTTCGGCGAGCATCGCTTGATGTTCCGGCCGCGCGACAGTTTCGACCAGCGGCTGCTCGAAGCATCGTTGACGATTTATCCCGAGGAAAGTCAGGTGCGCTGGATCCACGATGTTTTCGGCAATTGCGTGGCGCTCGTCGATTTTTCGAGGCCGGCGTCCGAACTTCGTTTCGAAACCTGGATCACGCTCGATCATACGCCCCAGGTCGCCCTGGATCTCAAGGTGGACGACGCGGCCCTGATCTATCCATTCTCCTACGACAAGGACGAGATCGCCGATCTGACACCGGCGATGCAGCGCCATTATCCCGACCCTAACGACGAGGTCGGACGCTGGGCGCGCCAATTCGTGCGCCAGGGGCGTCCGACGGAGACCGGGCATCTGCTGATGACGCTCTGCTACGCCATTCGGGAGAGCTTCGTCTATGCGCGGCGCCAGGAACATGGAACGCAGACGCCGGTGCAGACCTTGCAGCTTCGCTCCGGCACCTGCCGGGATTTTGCGCTTCTGATGATGGAGGCGGCACGCATCCTCGGCCTCGCGGCGCGGTTCGTCACGGGTTATGTCTATGTTCCCGACCGGGACGGCTCCACCGTGCTCGGCGGCGGTTCCACGCACGCATGGTGCCAGATCTATCTTCCAGGCGCCGGCTGGACGGAGTTCGATCCGACCAACGGCATTGTCGGCAACCGCGATCTCATTCGTGTCGCGGTTGCCCGCGATCCGCGTCAGGCAGTCCCGTTGAGCGGCAGCTATGACGGGGACGGGAAAGATTTCGACAGCATGACGGTGCAGGTCAACGTCACCACGAGGTAATCTCGACTACCTCCGAGGTAACCTTGGATTACTCCGGGGTAATCTTGATTACCCCGAGCCGGCCGCGCAGTGACAGTCCCGCGGCCACGGAACCGGGTAGCGCGATCAACGTTCCATACTCACCTCCACTGATGCGGAGACGCGACAAGGAAGCGACAATGAAGATACGCGCCGGGTTTCATCTGGGCTATGAATGCACGCAGCCGACGCCGATGCTGCTCGTCCTCAATATCCATCCCTCCCGTCGCGCCGATCTTCTCAGCGATCAGACCCTGACATTCGACCGGCCGATCGAGGCTTGGAGCTACACCGATGTGTTCGGCAATGCCTGTAGCCGGATCGTCGCTCCGCCGGGGCTGACGACGATCTCCACGGAGTTCGAGATCTACGACAGCGGCCAGCCCGACATCGTTCCCGACGATGCCGTTCAGCATGCGATCAATGACCTGCCGGACGATGTGCTGGTCTTCCTGCTCGGCAGCCGCTATTGCGACACCGACAGGCTTGCGGATTTCGCCTGGGCCAGATTCTCATCGACGCCGCTCGGCTGGGCGCGCGTCCAGGCGATCTGCGATTTCGTCCATGACCACATCACCTTCGATTACCTGAAGGCCGACGTGCTCAGGACCGCGCATGGCGGCTTCACCGACAAGACGGGCGTCTGCCGCGACTTTGCCCATCTCGCCATTGCGCTTTGCCGATGCATGAATATCCCGGCACGATATTGCACCGGCTATCTCGGCGATATCGGCGTTCCGATCGATCCCAATCCGATGGATTTCAGCGCCTGGTTCGAGGTCTTTCTCGGCGGCCACTGGCATACGGTCGACGCCCGCCACAACACGCCGCGCATCGGACGGATTCTGATGGGAACCGGCCGCGACGCCACCGACGTCGCCATGTCGACGGCCTTCGGCCCGGCAACGCTCTCCCGCTTCGAGGTGATCACCGAAGAAGTGCCGTAGGAGGCGATGAAAGCCGATTGATCGGCAGGGGCAGGCCTTACGATGCTTTGACAACCAGCATCGCGGGCGAGGCGGATCCTATGCCTTCTTCAAAAACTCGGTTTTCAGCACGAGGCCTTTGACCTGCTTGGTGCTGCACTCGATCTCACCCGGATTGTCGGTCAGACGAATGCCCTTGACCAGCGTTCCACGCTTCAGCGTCTCGGAAGTTCCCTTGACCTTGAGGTCCTTGATCAGCGTGACAGAATCGCCGTCGTGAAGCTGGCTTCCGTTGCTGTCTTTTACAATGATGTCGGTCATAACGTCCCCCTTTGGTGATCCGGACGGGAAATCATGGCGACGCGGAATAGTCAACCATACGAACGGATCAATCTGCCCGACCTCAGATCCGGCGCGAGCCTTTAATCAACCCCCGCGCAGGCGTCCCGAACGCAGCCGCGCAGCCAGCGGTGCGCCGGATCGGCATCCATCCTGGGGTGCCAGAGCAATGACACCGTGATCTCAGGCGTCGGGACGGGGAGGGGAAAACTGTGCATTCCCACGCGCAAGGCTCCCGTGTGCCGTTCGGGCACGCTGGCGATCAGATCGGAGTTCCGGGCGAGTTGCAGCGCTGTGGAAAAGCCGCTGACGATGGCGGCGATCTGCCGTTCCAGCCCGAGCGCGTTCAAGGCTTCATCGATCGGTCCCTTGTCGAGCCCGCGCCGCGAGACATAGATGTGCTGGCCGGCGGCATAAAGGGTGGGCGTCATCTCGCGCTCGCAAAGCGGATGCCCCAAGCGCACGACGCCGATGAAACGATCGCGGAACAAGGCCTGCGCCCGCACCTCTGGCCCGGTCGTCCCGCCGACGACGCCGGTCTCCAGATCGACGGTCCCGTCGCGAAGCGGGGCGCTGTCCTTGTCCGGCTTCTGCACGAAGCGCAGCCGCACACCGGACGCTTGCCGGCCTAGGCGGGCGATGAGATCGGGCCCGAAGCTCTCGGCAAAGCCTTCGCTGGTGCGCAGCGTGAACGTCCGGACCAAGCGTTGAAGGTCAAGCGCCTCGGCAGGACGCAGGATCGCCTGCGCGTCCTCGACAATCCGGCCGACCCGCTCGCGCAGTTCGAGCGCGCGCGGCGTGGGGACGAGGCCGCGGCCGGCCCGCACCAGCAGCGGATCGCCGGTCGTTTCGCGCAATCGCGCCAAGGCCCGGCTCATCGCCGACGGGCTGAGCCGCAGCCTTTGCGCCGCACGCGCAACGCTGCCTTCGGCAAGCAGCACCTCGAGGGTGACAAGGAGGTTGAGATCGGGTGTCGACATGCATTCAAGTATAACACGCTTTCATCGTGATGTGGCGTCAGACGCATGAATTAAGTGCAAACCATGCGCCTTCCGCCATATCAAGCAGAGGACTAGGTTTCACCAGTTCCATTCGGGGAACTAAGAGAAAACGGAGTTCACGGGTTGAAATCGATCATTGCAGAGCGAAGCGAGGCCATCGCCGAACAGGCACCCTCCGTACGATGGGCGCTTGCCAGTCTTTCCCTCTCGATGTTGCTGCCGTCGCTCGGCACCAGCATCGCCAATATTGCCCTGCCGAGCCTGGCGCAGGCGTTCGATGCCGCCTTCCAGGATGTGCAGTGGATCGTTCTCGCTTACCTCCTTGCCATCACCACCCTGATCGTCAGCGTCGGACGGCTCGGCGACATCACCGGCCGCCGCCGGCTGCTACTCATCGGCATCCTGCTCTTCACGCTGGCCTCGGTCCTCTGCGGCGTCGCGCCGACGTTATGGCTGTTGATTGCCGCGCGCGCTGTGCAGGGCCTGGGTGCGGCCATCATGATGGCGCTCACCATGGCCTTTGTCGGCGAAACCGTGCCGAAAGAAAGAACCGGGAGCGCCATGGGGCTGCTCGGAACGATGTCGGCGATCGGTACCGCTCTTGGGCCCTCGCTCGGTGGCCTGCTGATCGCCGGGCTCGGCTGGCCGGCAATCTTTCTCGTCAACGTGCCGCTCGGCGTTCTGACCTTCGTTCTCGCCTATCGCCATCTGCCCGCCGATATCACCAAGGGGAAGACGGATCGGAAGGGCTTCGACATGGCGGGCACACTGCTGCTTGCGCTGACGCTTTCGGCCTATGCGCTGGCGATGACGATCGGGCACGGTCGCTTTGGGCCGCTGAACATCGCCCTGCTCTCGGCTGCCGTCTTCGGCACCGGTTTGTTCGTCTTCGCCGAGGCGAGAGCGGCATCGCCGCTGATTCAGTTGACGGTGTTCCGCAATCGCATGCTCACCGCCAGCCTGGCGATGAACGCGCTGGTGTCGACTGTGATGATGGCGACGCTGGTGGTGGCGCCGTTCTACCTCTCCCATGCGCTCGGGCTCAATCAAGCTCTCGTCGGCATCGTCATGTCGATCGGCCCCGTCATCTCCATCTTGAGCGGGGTCCCGGCCGGTCGCCTGGTCGACCGTCTGGACGCACCATTCGTTGTCGTCGCAGGGCTCCTCGCCATGGCGGCAGCCTCCGTCGCCATGGCCGTGCTTCCCGGGATATCAGGCTATATCGCTGCCATTGCCATGCTGACACCCGGCTATCAGCTGTTCCAGGCGGCCAACAACACTGCCGTCATGGCGGACGTCCACCCGGACCAGCGGGGCGTCATCTCGGGCATGCTCAACCTGTCGCGCAATCTCGGTCTGATCACCGGCGCATCCGTGATGGGCGCCGTCTTCGCGCTTGCCTCGGGAACACCCGATATCACAGCGGCGCATCCCGAGGCCATTGCCTCAGGCATGCAGATGACCTTCGCCGTCGCGGCAGCACTGGTTATCGCCGCGCTCGCCATCGCGGCCGGGATTCATCGACGCCGAACCGATTCCCAAGCATGATCAGCGCCCGGTATGGACATGCGAGCAAAAGCCGCCGAGAATTCAACTGGACTCGAGCTTGCCGGTCCAGCGGTTTCGCCCCTTCCAATATGAGCAATCCGGGCAGGCCTCGCCGCTCGGATAGTCGATTCCCTCCTCGTGGGGGCAGCCGATGATTGCGTCCACCATCACTACCGACTTCACCTCATTCTCGCGCAGGAATGCGGCGATCTCGGCGATAACGGTCTCGTCCATCCTGAGATCGCCGGTTTCGGCAAACCATCGGCGCAGATCGAGGGGATCCGCATGCAGCGCCGGCATGATGCTGACGGCGGCCTTGCTGGCGCGGCTGTTGTCGGGCCCATAAAACGCGATCGTGCCCATGGGGTAGCCGCGGTTACCGCGCTTGCTCTTTTTCTCGAGCCATTTCCGTGGTTGCCAGCCTAATTTCATTGTCGCTGCTCGCTCTTTCAGTGGTTTGTTATTCTATTATCCAGCCTAATTCGCAGGGTAAAGTTCGGTAGCAATGAAAATGGGCTGAGGATATGGCCGGCAAGAGACAATGGATCGGGACGCGAATCGAGAAGCCGGCTCCGGCCGACAATCTTGAGAAGCAGGCGATTATCGCAGCCTGCGAGGCCTTCATTCGCGATATTCTGAAGCCGCGCTTCCTGCCAGAAATCCGGCCGACCGAGTGGAACTATGTCGTCGATATCAGGGGCTCATGGGCGGGAAATCGGTATCGGTTTATGCAGCGCTACAGATCCGGCTTTGAGGACAATCGCGGCGAAGAGTTCGATGCCCCCTTCGCCCGCATCGACCGCATGGGACCAGACCGGTTCGATATCTATTGGATGCGGCACACGGGCAAATGGTGGCGGCTCCATTCCGGTGTGACGCTTGCCGAGGCGCTGCGAATCCTCGAAACTGACGGTATGCTGCATCCGGTCTGATCAAGACAGAACGGCGCCGCAGACTGGAACCGCCTTCGTCCACGATGAAATCTCGACCACCACGGCCATGAGCGAATATCAATATTACGAATTCCAAGCGATCGACCGCCCCCTCAGCGACGCGGATCGCCGCTCCCTCCGGGAGTTATCGACCCGGGCGCGGATCACCTCCACGAGCTTCACCAATTCCTACGAATGGGGCGATTTCAAAGGTGATCCGGCCGAGCTCATTGAGCGCTGGTTCGACTTGCACCTCTATCTCGCCAATTGGGGAACGAGGCGCCTGATGATCCGCTTTCCAAAGCGGCTCGTCGACCAGCAACGTCTCGACGGATTTCTCAGCGCGGTCGATGGCGCTGAACTCACCACCTCGGGTGAAAACCTGATCCTCGATATCATATGCGAGGAAGTGGAATCCGAGGATGATTGGGAAGAGGGACCGGGCTGGCTCGCGGCGCTGATGCCGTTGCGCGCGGACGTGCTGGGCGGTGATCTCAGGCTGTTTTATCTGCTGTGGCTGATGGCTGTTCAGGCGGAGTCGCTCGGGCCGGAGGAGGTAGCGCCACTGCCGGGGCTTGGCCCGATGACCGATGCGCTTGAAGCCTTCGCGCAATTCTTCGGTCTCGATGCCGACCTCGTTGCCGCAGCCGCCGAACGCCCGGCCGAGACGACATTGGCCGGCTCCATGGCATCGGAGGCCGTCCGAAGCTTCGTGGCAGCCATGCCGGACAACGAGAAGACGATGATGCTTACCCGTCTGATCGAGGGGGATCCGCATGTGGCAAGCGAGCTGCAGAAAAACGCCCGGAGTTTCTCCGCCGGAACCAAGCCGGCCGTCGCCCCGCCCACGGTCGCGGAACTGCGAGCCCATGCCGGCGCGATTCGCCACATCCGCGAGCGTAAGGAAAACGAGCGGCTGGCGGCGGAACGAAAAAAGCAAGAGGCGGAAGAAGCACGCGCCCGCCGCGCGCGGCTCAACGCGATCATCCAGCGAGGCGATGCGGTCTGGCGCGAAATCGAGACCGAGATCGAGCGCCGCAACGCTTCCGGCTATGACAAGGCGGCCAGCCTGCTCACCGACCTGAAGACGATCGCCGGACAAAATGGCGGCACTGCCGATTTCACCCGCCGCCTGCATTCGATCCGTGAACGCCACGCTCAGAAGGGGCGCTTCATCGAGCGGCTGAACGTTTTCGGTTAGCCCGCGCCAGCGCAACTCAGACCAAGGTCCGATCCATCCCGGACTTCGTGCCCATAGCAACTTCCCATCGATGCAATAGGTTGCTTCGGCATGCGTGGAGGTGTCGGAGTTTTGCTGTGACTAAAATGATCGTTGCGGGGATGATCCTGGCGCCGCTTGTCTTCTGGGGCTCTATTGGCGTCCTGATATACGCGTACTTCTCGTGAGGGCTGCCCGGCGAAAACATCGACATCGCCGAGCCCGTATTTCGAAACATTCTGCGCCTTGACGATGCCGGCCGATGGCGCCGAAGAGATTCCGAACTGCCGCCTGACCGCCGACACATCGGGATCAGATCGAGTGGCCACGGAAGATCGCAACGGCCGCAGTGACCAGCGCGGCATTGTCGTTGGCAATCGTCCCATCCGGGAGGTGCTTGCCGTCTTCCAGGCCGATACGGGTGGAGTAGCGCCGCTCGCGCGCCAGCCTGACGAAGGGCCAGACGGTGTCGTCGAAACCGTGCAGAAGAATGGGCCGATTGACCCGGCTATCCCTGAGCGCCTTGATGATGCCGTCCGCGATATCGCATGCGCGCTGCAAATCCTGTTCGTCATCGAGCTCGATAAGCACACGAAAGACCCGCTCATGATCATCGAGGCCGATGTAGCGCTCCGCATCGGCGACCGATGCCAGTCCGACTTCAATGCCGACACCCATCTGCTGCAGGAGCTGCATGACACCGGGCGCATCGTCTTCGGAAAGGTTCACCGAGGCATAATCCGGCAGGACACGCCAGCGGCGGATGGCTTCCCGCGTTTTCTGCCGATCGCCTTCGATCCAGGCGCCGGTGGACACACCGATCAGCGTTCCCGGACAGACACGGCGGATCGCGCCTACCGTGTCGTCGACGGCAAGGCTCTCCCTGCCATTGGCTCCGCGCGGATGAACGTGGAGCTCCGCAGCGCCGGCAGCGACCGAAGCCGCGGCATCACGCACCATGGCATCGATCGTCAGCGGAAGGAGCGGATGGAAATCGCTCGGCCGCGCGCCGTTGATGCAAGCTTGAACGATCATAAAACGAGCCTCGCGCTTGTTGGGCCGCATACGACATTTGGAAACCTGAAGACTTAGGGGCGCTGCCGACAAAGTCATTTCCCTTGCCGTTGCAGCCCAACAATATCAAATCAGTCGAGATAGACGACTGCTGCTCTCGTGCAGGGTCAGGCTGCGCGCATGCCGACCAGAGGACGGCCACGTGATCTCGTGGCAGCGACGTGACGTCAATCTGCCGCCCGACCCCATTCTTAAGTTAATGGCGGTCGCGTCCTGTTGCTGCCTGTATATCATCTCATCGTCAACGCAAAGGAGGAGGCGTGAAACTCATCTATTGCCCTCGGGGAAGGCCAACCTTCTTGACGGTCGCGACAACGGCCGGATCTCGTGCAAAACAGCAATTTTCGGAAAATTGCCCTTCCCGAGAGAAGGGAGACATATGGCGGAAGAGGTGGGATTCGAACCCACGGTACGGTTTCCCGCACGCCGGTTTTCAAGACCGGTTCCTTAAACCACTCGGACACTCTTCCATCTGATTGAAAAGGTTGAGACATCAACATTCTGTCGATGTCTACGAACCGGCCATTGCTACCGATTTGCGACCCAATCACTCGATGGCTGGCTTTTTAGCAGCTTTGGTAGCAGCGTCAACTTGCTCTGCAGCATTTGCCCGCCTCCTTGGCATGACGTCGAACAAATTCGAGCGTGAGCCGAGAGGGCCTGTCCCACACATTGGAAATGACTCGCGTTCTCCCCGACTTGAGCGTTAACTGTGTTGTTCTGGCGGAGGAAACGAACCATGGCCATGTATCTCACGCGCTTCAGCTATACGCCCGAGACCTGGGCGCGGATGATCGAAAACCCCGAGGATCGCCGAGAGGCGGCACGTAGCTACATTGAATCCGTGGGCGGAAAGCTCCATGGCTTCTGGTACGCCTTCGGCGAGCATGATGGTTGGAATCTGTGGGAGGCGCCTGATAACGTATCGATGGCGGCCGTCGCGCTTGCGATCGGTGCAGGAGGCGCGCTCAGCTCCATGGAGACCACCGTCCTCCTCAGCGTCGAGGATACGATCGAAGCCTTGGAAAAGGCGAAGTCGATTCGCTATCGTCCACCCGCAGCATAGGCGGCGGCCCACGGCTTCCCATCCAAGTCAAAGATCCGCGCTTCGATTCCAAAAGTCTAAACCTTCAAAGCCCACGGCGGACAATTCGTTCCCATACAGAAGGAAGCGCCGCCCGCTGCCGCTCGTCAAATACGCGCAGACCGTGTTTCAATATGGAGCTTTTAGGGCGTCCGGAAGCACCCGGATGTTCACCATATGCCCGCATCGGCACGATGATTTCGGGCCATATTGCGGCGGCGGAAGGGCGGGTGGAGAAGGCATCCGTTAGTGATTTATAAACCATAATCATTAGAATTGTCGCTATCGCTGCGAAATCGTTCGTAAATTTGCCACGAACTTAGCAAGATTAAAGCCTCGTTAGGCGGGCGGGAATAAGGCGCTATTGCCCCAGGATGGGGCAGGGTTCCTTAACCATAACGATCTTTGAGCGGCGTGGGGCATATGAAACTGGATTACGGGGCGGCGTCTTTCGCAACGACAGCACGGTGGCTGGCGATCTCGGCAATGTGTGCGACGGTTGCAGCTTGCGGCACGACGCAGGCGGTGCCGAAGAAAAAATCCCACGGCAAAGAGTATTTCTCCGAATCCGAATATGGCGTGAAGGCGAGCCCGCGGGTCGCCACCGGCAACAATATCCCGAAGGGCGGCGGCCGCTACATCGTCGGCAACCCCTACGAGGTGAAGGGCAAGTGGTATTACCCGAAGGAAGACTTCGCCTATAGCAAGGTCGGCGTCGCCTCCTGGTATGGTTCGGCCTTTCACGGGCGCCTGACGGCGAATGGCGAAGTCTACGACCAGATGCATCTTTCCGCCGCGCATCCGACCTTCCCGCTGCCAAGCTATGCGCGCGTTACCAATCTCGAAAGTGGTTCCTCGGTCATCGTGCGCGTCAACGATCGCGGCCCCTATCACGAAGGCCGCATCATCGATCTTTCCAACAAGACGGCCGACATGCTGGACCTGCAGCACAGCGGCACCGGCAAGGTGCGCGTGCAATATGTCGGCCGCGCCCGCATGGACGGCCACGACATGCCCTATCTGATGGCCTCCTACGCGCCGAAGGGCAGCCGCATTCCCGGCGTCAATCCGGAAGGCCAGATCGCAACCGGCGTGATGGTCGCCTCCAACAGCCGCAAGATCACCCGCGACCAGCTGCAGAGTTCGGAAGACTACGGGACGCCGGCCAACGTGCCGGTGCCGAGGTCGGCGACTTCCTATGCCGGCTCGACGCCGAGCGCGCGCTACAATGCGTCACCCGCATCTGCACCGGCTGCCCATGTTCTGGTCGCGCCATCAGCGCCGTCCTTCAACAATGGCGCTCAGGCGATGGACCAGATGGTCGTGCTGCCGGAGATCGGTCCGATGCCCTACGAGCGGCCGCAGAATTCACTGGCGCTCGGCTACCAGAACGACGAGGTGAAGACGGTGACCGTCGATCTCGCCTTCGACGCGGTGATGGTGCGCAATGACGGGCTGACCCAAGAGTCCATCCTTGCCGCGGCCAAGCGCCGGCAGGCAAAGTTCGCCGCGCGCTGAACTGGCAATTGCATCGGATTTCCTCGCGTTCTAACCTCTTGAAATACGCCGCTCGATCAATGGAAATTGCGATGCTGAAGCCCGCGCTTCGCCTGCTTGCATGCCTGATGCCGTTCGCCACCGGAGCCTTTGCAGCCGATGGCGGTGCCGCCGGTTTCGCCACCAAGGCGGCGCAGGCCTATATGATCGAGGCAGCCACCGGCACGGTGCTTCTCGCCAAGAACGAGGACCAGGGCTTTTCGCCGGCTTCGCTCGCCAAGCTGATGACGATGGATCTGGTCTTCGAGGCGGTGACGAAGGGCCAGATCACGTTCGATACCGAATATCCCGTTTCAGAATATGCCTGGCGGACAGGCGGCGCACCGTCGCGGACCGCAACGATGTTTGCCAGCCTGAAATCGCGCGTGCGCGTCGAGGACCTGATCAAGGGTGTCGCCATCCAGGGCGCCAATGACAGCTGCATCATCCTCGCCGAGGGCATGGCCGGAAGCGAGCAGCAATTTGCCGTGTCGATGACGCGGCGCGCCCGCGAACTCGGCATGGAGAAGGCCGAGTTCGGCAATTCCACCGGCCTTCCCGATGGCAAGAGCAAGGTGACAGCACGCGAGATGGTGACGCTCGCCGCCGCCCTTCAGCAGACCTATCCGAACCTATATCCCTATTTCGCGCAGCCGGATTTCGAGTGGAACAAGATCTTCCAGCGCAACCGCAACCCGCTGCTCGGGCTCGATCTCGGCGCCGATGGGCTGGCGACGGGCTTTACCGAGGGCGAGGGCTATTCGATCGTCGCTTCGGTTGAGCGTGACGGCAGACGGCTGTTTGTGGCGCTTGCCGGCATTGCCTCCGACAAGGAGCGGACGGAGGAAGCCAAGCGCGTACTCGAATGGGGGCTGACGGCCTTTGAGAACCGGCAGATCTTCGGCGAGAAGGAAGTGATCGGCGCCGCCAGCGTCTATGGCGGCACGGCGCGCACCGTCGATCTCGTCGCCAAGGCGCCGGTCAGCGTCTATATTCCGATCAGCAATCCCGACCGGCTATCGGCGCGCATCATCTATCGCTGGCCGCTGACGGCGCCGGTCAAGCCGGATACCCAGGCAGGCACGCTGAGGATTTTCGCCGGCAGCCGGCTGCTCAGGGAAGTGCCGCTTTACACCGTGCAGGCGGTGGGCGAGGGCTCGCTCAGCAGCCGGGCGGTCGACGCCATGCTGGAACTCGGCGAATCGCTGTTCTTCTCCTGGCTCTGGGATAAGCCCGCGCCTGTCTGACGAGCTGTTTCCAATGCAATTTGCCGGGAAAGGTGAAACTGTCGCCGCGGCGAAAGGTTTTCCTCCCTGATATCTTCGGATAGATAGAAGGAGCGGGGCGCGTGCGGCGCCTGGAATGCGGGAAGTTGTCATTGTCATCCGGTACGGGATTGTTCGTTACGTTTGAAGGCGGGGAAGGCGCTGGGAAATCCACGCAGATCCGCCGCCTTGCCGAGGCGCTGAAGGGCGAAGGTCACGACGTGCTGATGACGCGCGAACCAGGCGGATCGCCGGGCGCGGAGGCCGTGCGCCACGTGCTCTTGTCGGGGGCTGCCGAAGCCTTCGGTACGCGGATGGAGGCGATCCTCTTTGCCGCGGCGCGCAACGACCATGTCGAAGAGGTGATCCGGCCGGCCCTGGCCGCAGGCAAGGTCGTGCTCTGCGACCGCTTCATGGATTCCTCCCGCGTCTATCAGGGCATCACCGGCAATCTCGAGCCCGATTTCATCGAGACGCTGCAGCGCATCGCCATCAACGGCGTCATGCCGGATTGCACCGTGATCCTCGACATCCCCGCCAAGGTCGGGCTGGAGCGCGCGCAGAAGCGCGCCGCAGCCGACGGTCCCGATCGCTTCGAGAAGGAGCGGCTGGAAACGCACGAGAAACGGCGCGAGGCCTTTCTCGATATCGCCGCCCGCGAGCCGGAGCGCTGCCATGTGGTCAACGCGATGCAGACGGAAGAGGCGATCGCCGCCGAGATCCTGGCGATCATCAAACAGCTGCTGTCGCCGGCAGGCCATGCCCGAATGCCGGAAGCCGCGCACCATGAGTGAGGCCCATCATGAGTGAGGACAGGCCCGGCCTGCTCGACGGTGCCATCTGGCCGGGGGAAAATACCAGGCTGTTCGGGCATAAGGAGGCGGAAGCCTTTCTTGCGCAGTCCTATCGGTCCGGCAAGGGCCATCACGCCGTC
Organism: Rhizobium leguminosarum bv. viciae; assembly: GCF_012276115.1. Lineage (GTDB taxonomy): Bacteria > Pseudomonadota > Alphaproteobacteria > Rhizobiales > Rhizobiaceae > Rhizobium > Rhizobium leguminosarum_T. Next base: position 202,366 of record NZ_WIEU01000011.1, read on the forward strand.
CTGATCGAGGGGCCGGAAGGCATCGGCAAGGCGACGCTCGCCTTCCGCTTTGCCAATCACGTGCTCTCGCATCCCGATCCCGAGACAGCGCCGGAGACGATCGGCGATCCTGATCCTGCCTCTCCCGTCAGCCGGCAGATCGCGTCGGGCGCCTCGCATAATCTGCTGCACCTTGCCCGGCCGGTGGACGAAAAGACCGGCAAGGTGAAATCGGCGATAACAGTCGACGAGGTGCGCCGTGCCGGCAAGTTCTTCTCGCAGACCTCAGGCACCGGCAACTGGCGGATCGTCATCATCGATCCGGCCGACGACATGAATCGAAATGCGGCCAACGCCATCCTGAAGATTTTGGAAGAACCGCCGAAGCGGGCGCTGTTCCTGGTGCTGTCGCATGCGCCGGGACGGCTGCTGCCGACGATCCGCTCGCGTTGCCTGCCGCTGAAGCTGGCGCCGCTTGCCGATGACGCGCTCGTCGCGGCCCTTGTCCATCTCGGCATATCAGGCGAGGGCGGGGCGGTGCTTTCGGCCGCCAAGGGCAGCGTCGGCGAGGCGCTGAAACTGCTGAACTATGGTGGCGGCGAGATCATCGCCGCCTATGACGAGATGCTTGCCGCCGAGGGACCGACGGCCCGCAAGGCGATGCATCGGCTGGCCGACGCGCTTTCGGGCCGGGACAGCGATACGATCTTCGATTTCTTCGTCAGCCATGTCGGCGACGACATCATGAACCGCGCCCGCGCGGCGGCCGGCGAGGGGCAGATCGCCGCGGCGGAGCGGCTGGCTCGGCTCTATTCCGAGATCATCGAGCGGCTCACCATTTCCGATGGCTACAATCTCGACCGCAAGCAGACGATCATCAGCATTCTCGCCGATATCAAGCAGCCAGGCCTTTAAAGCGCGTCAGCGCTGGCACTTTCGGCACCGTGCTCTGATCAGCCGGTCAATAACTTCAATGCGACGACAGCAAGCGTGGCGGCAAGGACGATGCGGATGGTGCGTTCGTGCAGCTTCGGCGCCAGAAGACTTCCGATGATGATGCCGGGGATAGAGCCGATCAATAAGGCAAGCAGCATCGGCCAGTCGATCTCGCCGATCAGCCAATAGCCCGTGCCGCCGATCAGGGTGAGCGGTACCGCATGAACGATATCGGAACCGACGATCTCGCGCACATCGAGCCTGGGATAGAGGACCAGCAGGATCGTCACCCCCAGCGCACCGGCACCGACCGAGGTCAAGGTGACGAGAACGCCAAGGACGAACCCGAGAATGACGGTGAGAGCAAGGATCGTTGCCGGTTGCGGTGGCCTGCGATGGCCCATGGCGCGGCGCGCCAGCCCGAGTATCTGGCCACGGAAGACCAGCATGATCGCGGTCATGACGAGCAGCCAGCCAAGTGCCGTGGTGATCGTGTTGGTCACGCCGATGCTTTTGCGATCGACGCCGGCCAGCAGCCAGAGCATCAGCAGGGCGGCCGGCAGGCTGCCGGCTGCGAGGCTGCCGACGATCTTCCAGTTGACGCGCCCATGCATGCCGTGAACGGCCGTGCCTGCCGTCTTGGTGATCGCCGCATAAAGAAGATCGGTGCCGACGGCTGTCGCGGGATGGACGCCGAAGAGCAGCACCAGCAGCGGCGTCATCAGCGAACCGCCGCCAACGCCGGTGATGCCGACGAGGGCGCCGACGAACAGGCCGGAAAGCGAATAGAGCGGCTCGAATGTCAAGCAAGCGCCCCCGACGGCGCGCGGCCACGACCATTCCGGTAGATGAAAACTCGCACTTCGTTCTTGTCCCACCCTCTTTCTCATGACCGGTAGATTGGGCGAGAAGCTGAGTCAAGTTCACGCCCCCATCGTCCCGGAAATCATCGACAACTGGAAAGTTGAGGTTTCGCTTGACGATGACATGCGCTAAGAGCGGCTGACCATTTTTATAGAGTTAGCCGGACATTGGCCGCCATGACAGACAAGACACCCTTCTACATCACCACCGCGATTTCCTACCCTAACGGCAAGCCGCATATCGGCCATGCCTATGAGCTGATCGCGACTGATGCGATGGCGCGCTACCAGCGCCTCGACGGCAAGGATGTGTTCTTCCTGACGGGCACCGACGAACATGGCCAGAAGATGCAGCAGACGGCGCGCGCCGAGGGGATCACTGCGCAAGCGCTTGCCGACCGCAACTCCGGCGAATTCCAGGCGATGGCGACGCTGCTCAACGCCTCGAACGATGACTTCATCCGCACCACGCAGGAGCGTCATCACCAGACGTCGCGGAACATCTGGAAGATGATGGCCGACAATGGCGACATCTACAAGGACAGCTACGCCGGCTGGTATTCGGTGCGCGACGAGGCCTATTACCAGGAAAACGAGACGGAACTGCGCGCTGACGGCGTGCGCTACGGGCCGCAGGGCACGCCGGTCGAGTGGGTGGAAGAGGCAAGTTATTTCTTCAAGCTCTCCGAATATCAGGAGAAGCTGCTTGCCCATTACGAAGAAAACCCTGATTTCATCGGCCCAGCCGAGCGCCGCAACGAGGTGATCTCCTTCGTCAAGTCAGGCCTCAAGGACCTCTCGGTTTCGCGCACGACCTTCGATTGGGGCATCAAGGTGCCGAACGATCCGGCCCATGTCATGTATGTCTGGGTCGATGCGCTGACCAACTACATCACCGCAACAGGCTATATCGAGGACAGGAACGGCCCGCGGGCGAAATACTGGCCGGCCGACGTGCACATCATCGGCAAGGACATCATCCGCTTTCACGCCGTCTACTGGCCGGCCTTCCTGATGTCGGCGAAGCTGCCGCTGCCGAAGCGGGTTTTTGCCCATGGCTTCCTGCTCAACAAGGGCGAGAAGATGTCGAAGTCGCTTGGCAACGTCGTCGATCCGGTCAACCTGGTGAACCATTTTGGCCTCGACCAGGTGCGCTACTTCTTCCTGCGCGAAGTCTCCTTCGGCCAGGACGGCAGCTATAGCGAAGAGGCGATCGGCACCCGCATCAACTCGGACCTCGCCAACGGTATCGGCAATCTCGCCAGCCGCTCGCTGTCGATGATCGTCAAGAATTGCGACGGCAAGATCCCGGAATGCGGGGCGCTCAGCGACGAGGACAAGGCTATGCTGGCTGAGGTCGATGCGCTGCATGCCTCGACCCGCGAGGACATGGGCAAGCAGCAGATCCACCGGGCGCTCGCCTCGATCATTTCGGTCGTTTCCGAGACCGACCGTTATTTCGCCGGCCAGGCGCCGTGGGCGCTGAAGAAGACCGATCCCGAGCGCATGGGCACGGTGCTCTATGTGACTGCCGAAGTCGTGCGCCAGATCGCCATCCTGTTGCAGCCCTTCATGCCGGAATCTTCGGCCAAGCTGCTCGATCTGGTCGCAGCGCCCGACGACAAGCGCGACTTCGCCGCTCTTGGGCAAGCCGGCCGTCTGGTTGCCGGAACGACCCTCGAAGCGCCGACGCCGGTCTTCCCGCGCTACGTGGCTCCGGAGGCTTGAGGCCGTGCTGATCGACACGCATTGCCATCTTGATTTCGCCGACTTCGAGGCGGAGCGGGACGAGATCGTCGCGCGCGCCCATTCTGCCGGTGTCAAGCAGATGGTGACGATCTCGACGCGGGTGCGCAAGCTCGAGGCGCTGCTTGCAATCACCCAGAAGTATCCCTCGGTGTTCTGCTCGGTCGGCACCCATCCGAACAATGCAAATGAAGAGCTGGATATCCAGACGGACGAGCTGGTCCGGCTTGCCAATGCCCATGAGAAGGTGGTGGCGATCGGCGAGGCCGGTCTCGACTATTTCTACGACACGCAAAAGCCCGAGGACCAGCAGACCGGCTTTCGCCGGCATATCGCGGCGGCGCGCGAGACGCAGCTGCCGCTCGTCATCCACAGCCGCAGCGCCGACGAGGACATGGCGGATATGCTGACCGAGGAAAGCGGGAAGGGGGCCTTCCCCTTCATTCTCCACTGCTTCTCCGCAGGCCCGGAACTTGCCAAGACCGGCGTCGCGCTCGGCGGCTATATCTCCTTCTCGGGCATCCTGACCTTCCCGAAGTCGGACGAGCTGCGCGAGATCGCCAAGACGATCCCGCTTGATCGGCTGCTTGTGGAAACGGACGCACCGTATCTCGCGCCGAAGCGCTGGCGCGGCAAGCGCAACGAGCCGTCCTATGTCGTCAACACGGCCGAGGTGCTCGCCGATACGATCGGCCTTGCCACCGAAGAGGTCGCGCGGATCACGACGGAGAACGCTTTCCGGTTGTTCTCGAAGATGCCGAGGATCTAGCGGCGTGCTCTACCGGCGGCGTTTCACCATTCTCGGCTGTTCGTCGTCACCGGGCGTGCCGCGCATCACCGGCGACTGGGGCGCTTGCAATCCCGACAATCCGAAGAACCGGCGCACGCGCGCTGCCTTCATGGTGCAGCAATTCGCGCCCGATGGCGGTGTCACCACCGTCGTCATCGACACCGGGCCGGATTTTCGCGAGCAGATGATCAGGGCAGGGGCCGACCATGTCGACGCCGTGCTCTACAGCCATCCACATGCGGATCATATTCATGGCATCGACGATCTGCGCGGCTATTTTCACAATACGCGCCGCCGGGTGCCGATCTTTGCCGACCAATTTACTATGGACAGATTGCGGGAAGCCTTCGGCTATTGCCTGGAAACGCCGCCGGGCAGCAATTACCCGCCGATCGTGCTGCCTGTTGTCATCGAAAACCTCGACGCGCCCGTCGAAATCCATGGTCCCGGCGGAATGATCGCCTTCCATCCGCATATTCAGCAGCATGGGGATATCCACTCGCTCGGCTTCCGCATCGGCGATGTGGCTTATTGCAGCGATATCAGCGATTTCCCGCCGCAGACCGTCGAGAAGCTTCAGAATCTCGAGATGCTGATCATCGACGCGCTGCAATATACCTACCATCCGAGCCATCTGTCGCTGGAACAGTCGCTCGACTGGATCGGCCGGCTGAAGCCCAAACGGGCGATCCTTACCCATATGCACACGCCGCTCGACTACGACGTGGTGATGGCTGAGACGCCGGACCATGTGGTGCCGGCGTATGACCAGATGAGTTTTGAGACCGAGGTCAGGATTTAGAGCTTGAACCCGCTCGCTTGCACGTAGGGCAGCAGTTCGACGCCGCCGCGATGGATCATGTCGAGCGAGACATAGAGGATGATCAGCAGGCCGACATAGGCGATCCAGCGATGGTTGGAGAGCAGGCGGGCGATCAGGTTTGCGGCAATACCCATCAGCGCGATCGACAGAGCAAGACCGATGACCAGCACGCTCGGATGTTCGCGCGCAGCACCGGCAACGGCCAGCACGTTGTCGAGGGACATCGAGACGTCGGCAATGACGATCTGGGTCGCCGCCTGGAAGAAGGTCTTTTTCGCCGCGCCTTCGCCACCCACCGCTCCGTGATTTTCGCCATGGCCGGCGCGAAGCTCGCGCCACATCTTCCAGCAGACCCAGAGCAGCAGCAGGCCGCCGGCCAGCAGCAGGCCGACGATCGCCAGCAGATAGACTGCGACGCTGGCAAAGAGAATACGCAGAACGGTCGCGGCCACAATGCCGACGACGATCGCCTTGCGGCGCTGCGTCGCCTCGAGGCCGGCAGCGGCAAGACCGATAACCACGGCGTTGTCGCCGGCGAGAACGAGGTCGATAGCAATGACCTGCAGCAAAGCCGTCAGACCGGCTGCCGTAAACATGTCCATATGAATTATCCCCAATGCGTCAAAGCCGTGCTAGCGTCTCGAAGGTTTGACGTCAACCGCTGAGAGATTTCGCAAGCGGCGTAATTTGCGAGTCTGCGCGCCGAAATGGCAGGCGGCGATGAAACAGCAGGCGATACGGCGGAGCATCGCCATTCCCTTGGAACATTCAACTCAGCCGCCGGTTCTTCAAGTCAGGAAACCAGACTTCGGCCAAACTTCGGATTGGCGGCTGGATCCAGACATCGAGAGGACAGTCCCATGGGCAGCATTTACAATGACACCAACCCGGCCTTTTCAGGCCCGACAGGCGGCAGCAGCCTTGCCGCATTTTTTGACAACCGATCGGACGCCGAATCCGCCGTCTCCCGTCTTGAGGACGCAGGCGTGCCGGTTGCGAGAATAAGGCTGATGCCCGGATATGAGGCGGGCGCAAAAAATACCGGCGCGATGAGCGAAGACCGCAGCGGCTTCTTCGACGCGCTGGCAGACTTCTTCTTCCCCGACGAGGATCGTGCGGTCTATGCAGAAGGGTTGCGGCGAGGCGGTTTCCTCGTTCAGGTCAATGATGTCGATGACGCGCTCTACGAGACCGTCCACGATATTCTGGACGACGAGGGCAGCATCGACATGGATGAGCGCGCGGATCTCTGGTCGTTGGAGGACAGACAGCAAGGCGCGTCCAATACCGGTTTTGCCGGATCGCCGCAGGGCGGCAAAGCCTCGGAAAATCTCGCCGTGTCCGAGAGCGCATTCGACGATGCGCGCCCGGGGGCAATGCGGGACACCGCGCATGGAAGCGCCAAGGTGCGTGCCTATACCTTGCCCGACCCTGGCACGACGTCATCGGACGAAACCAATCGGCAATCCCAAGGCCAGTCCCAAACCCAATCGCAAGGCGGATCTCATCAGAGCCAGGGTTTCCGACGCGACCATTGATATCACGAGGCCCGGCCGCAATGCCGGGCCTCGTTTCTTCTCGCTCAACTATTCGAGGACATGTCGATGCAATCATCCATCAACCGCCACGGCCTTGCGCCTGACCCCGACGAACTGATCGCGGAAGGTGATCTGCCTTTTGCCGATGCCGCGGAGCAGACGGCGCGTGAAAAGGCCGACGAGAGCCTGAACGCTCTGCAGCATGAGATCAGGTTGCTGAATGCCCGCATAGGCGTGCTGCGCGAGGATGCCGAAGCGGCGCTGAAAGCCAAGGCTGTATCGGTCGATGCAAGCGCTCATGTCCAGCTTGGCGATTATCCCTGGCTGAAACTTGCCGCGGCGATCGGCGCAACCTTCATTGCAGCCAGGCTGGTTCGGCGTCTTCCGCTCGGCGTCCTGCTTGCGGGATTTGCCGGCCATCTCTCGGAGGCAAGACCGCGGTGACGATCGCTAATGGCGGCTGCCTGGCGCGGACGAATATCGTTCCAGGCACTGATTGATGGACGAACGTCATTGGAGCCGGTGATCGATATGCGAACAAGCGCTCATGTCAAAACCAAGCCGGCAATTCCGGCCAAGGTCGCGACACCGCCTGCGATCGCGAAACGAACCGCATAGGCGATGCTCCCCATACTTGCTGCAAGAACGGCTTTCGCAAGAAAATTGGCGAAAGCGGCGACCGCTATGGCGCGAGCGGCCGCATCCGCGGGCACCTGGATGGATGGCAATTTCGCAACGGCAAGCGTTATCGCATCGAGATCGCCCAGTCCTGTGATGAATGCAAGGGCGATCAGCGACTGAGTTCCAAAGACGATCAAGGTCATTCGCGTCAGGACTGTCACGACGGCGAGAACGAGCGCGAAGCGCAGCACGACCATCACCTCGAGTGGGTTTCGGGGTGAAAAATCGGTGCTGTCATCCGGGCGCTGCAGCAATGCGGCGAAGCCGCCTGCTATGGCGAGGATGGCAGCAGCCGGAGCGAGTAATGGAGCAAGATCACTGAAAACAGCTGGTGCAATGACGCCGCAAATCAAAAGCACGCGGGCGAGAGAAACGGCTCCCGCCAGCATTGCTCCCGCTGAGAGGAGTGGCGAGAGGGCAGGCATCTGCTTCGACTGACGGGCGAAGGAAAGCGTCAGCGCCGTCGAGGAAACGATGCCGCCGCTGGCCCCGGTCAGCAGTATTCCGGCGCGGGCGCCGCTCAGCTTGATGAGGGTATAACCGGCAAAGGAAACGGCTCCCACCAGGATCGTCATCATCCAAAGCTCGAAAGGATTGATTGTCTGCCAAGGATCAATCGGTTCGTTGGGAAGGATCGGGAGGATGACGATGGTCATCGTCAGCAGGATCAGGGCGGCCCTGAGCTCGAGCCAGGTCAATCGGCGAAGAAATCCATGCAACGGCTCCCGCGCTGCAAGAAGGGCGGTTATTGCCACAGCGCTTGCGGCCGTTACCGTCATATCCGCCACAACCGCGCCAAAGCCCAGCGCAAAGACCGCCAAGGCCGCAATGGTGCCGGTGGCGCTGTAATCCTCTTCTTGTGCCGCCTGCATGCGGCTGAAGAGGAGAACCGTAATGCAAAAGAATATAAAGATAGCTGTCGGCAGAATCGGCCCTGTCACAGGCTGGAGGAAACCGCAGAAACCGCCGAGGAAACTTGACAAGCCATAGGTGCGGATACCGGCCACTCTTTTGCCTGGCGCAGCCTCACGATCCTGCCAGCCGCGCTCAATGCCGACAAGAATGCCGATTGCAAGCGCGAGGCTGAGGCGCTGGAATGCTTCTGTCGTCACCAATGATGTCATCATCCGACGGGTCCAGGCGCGCCAACCGATTCATCGAAGGCAGCTGCGCCGTATATGCCATTGCTGTTCACCCGCAAGCTGCTACTCAGCGGCGTCCGGACGGGTTTGCTCCGTGAAGTGCTGATATTCAATCGGGCTTCGCACTTCATCGCTTAACACGGATCTTTGCCGCTTCGCCCAACGAATTCCGCTTGCTTCCTAGGACGGTCAATATCACGCTCGCACTTTCGCGGTGGAGCGACCTTGATCTTCGTCAAAGCGCGGGAGACACCTCTGCGCTATAATAATCTCCAACCATTCGGAGGACATCAGCCGTGAAAGCGCAATTCCATTTACCGCTGGCCACCTATCCAGACGCAAGCTCTTTCTCGCTCCTTCAGAACGCTGTCGCTGTTTCCCTTCACCAGAAGGCCGGGTTGACGGCAAGTATACCGCTGGTCAGGATCGAACCCTTTCAGCCGCGATTTCCGTCACTCATTGACGTCGACAAAATGCGTGCGGAGGCGGAGCGCTTGAGTAAGGACAATGGAACCGTTCTCGGGCAGACGCTCCGTGATTATGCGAAAAAAGCCGAGGTCGAGGTCGAGATCCAGCCATTCGATGCGAGGGAGCCGTTTGTCGCACAAACTCTTGCCGAGCTGTCGCGCGCATATGATCTTTCCATCTTGGAAGCATCTGAGCTGATGAGGCGGCAGATCGAGAGCGTGCTGTTTGAAAGCGGTAGACCGCTCCTGCTTTTTCCTCCGGATAATTTCTGCGGCCGGATCGAGGCTGTTGCCGTCGCCTGGGATGGAGGAGCCACTGTCGCGCGGGCACTGACAGGCGCCAGATTGTTGCTGGAACAGGTCTCGCGTGTCGTCCTGATTTCCGTTACCGATGATAAGCAGATTGACGAGCGCGCCCGAGACCGCCTTGCAACCGCGCTCCGAAAGGCTGGTCTTGCCGTCGATATCGCAGCCGTGCAAGCGCAGGGAAACTCACCGGCCAGCGTCATTCAAGCTGCCGCCCTGGAACGCAAGGCAGACTTGCTCGTCGCCGGCGCATTCGGCCATTCGAAACTACGCGAATTCCTCTTGGGAGGGGTGACACGGTCGCTGTTGACCCACCTCGAAATGCCCACTCTCCTTTGTCACTAATTCAGAGTGCGCGCGGCGCGTCGCCGATAGCAGCAATATCGCCATCACCGAAAGTCTGATGCCACAACCAACGCTTTGGAAGGAATCAATGAACCTGCGCGACGTCTGAAGGCATCGGCCAAGCTCCTTGACGATCGCTTCAAGCGCATCTGCCGTCGTCCGCAGGCCAATGCCGCCGGGTGGTTAGGTCCCCCGGTTCTTGAGAGAAAACGACGCGCTCGATCAATGACAGGGCGGTCGACCATTTCACCCCCGATCTTAGCCACGTTTCCATCGGACGCAACCGCAAGGACAATACACGGGCCTGCGACCACCACACACTCTCGCCACGCGCAACCAGCGGCGTCGTTTTCTTGACGGGCACGGCGAAGATGTGCTCCACCTCGGCTTCGAGGTTCTAGAATGCGACGAAGCTGACAAGACCGGCGCGAAGGGTTGACGGAAATCATGGCGAAAATCGATCTCAATTCTGATCTGGGGGAGGCGTTTGGACCTTGGCGCATGGGCGACGACAAGGCGATCCTTGACGTTGTCACCAGTGCGAACATCGCATGTGGCGGCCATGCCGGAGATCCGGCGACCATGGTGGAGACGCTTGCCTTGGCCAGCGAACGGGGCGTCGTCGCCGGAGCCCATCCGGGCTTTGCAGATCGCGAGGGTTTCGGACGACGCCTGATCCCCTTGAGCATCCGGGAAGTGGAGCAGCTTGTCGCGACGCAGACCGGCGCGCTGATGGGAGCTGCGGCTCTGGCGGGCGCCCGCGTCCGTTACATCAAACCGCACGGCGCACTCGCCAATTGGGCGGCCGACGAACGGTCGGTCGCCGACGCCATCATCCGCGCAACCCGAGCGGTCTCGCCCGAACTTGCCATACTGGCGATCTCCGGGACAGAGCTGGAACATGCGGCCCGCGATGCCGGGATGACCGTCTTCAGCGAAATTTTTGCCGATCGCGGCTATCTCTCCACGGGTCGGCTCGTTCCACGCAACTTGCCGGGAGCGATGATCGATGATCCCGCGGAGGCAGCTTCGAGATTGATCGGATACCTGTCCAGCGGCCTCATGCCGACGGTCGACGGCGTTCCTATTTCTCTCGATGCGCACTCGATCTGCGTTCATGGGGACAGCCCAGGAGCACTTGCCATGGCCGTCCATGTGCGCCGGGAATTGCAGAAGGCGGGCATCGATGTGGGTCCATTCCTCCAGCCGACGCAGGAAAACAAGTGATGGCCAAAGGCTATCTTATCATTCTGATCGAAGGCGCCGACTGACGTGTCACAGGACCCGTCCGCATCGTCCGGCAGCGTTCCGACCTACCGCCCGGTGGGCGGGCACGCGGTGCTCGTCGAATTCGGCGCGACCATCGATAAACGGATCCACAATCAGGTCGTCAAGCTGGATGCCGCCTTGAAGGCGGCACCCTTTGAAGGATTCGTCGAAGCCGTTCCGGCCTATGCCAGCATTCTCGTATGCTTCGATCCGCTCGTGGCCGATCATCGGACGACGGAGGCGGCCATTGAGGAGCTTCTGGGGGCCGAGGTTCCAGAGACGATCGGAGCGATGCGCGAAGTCGAAGTCTGCTACGATCCTGATCTTGCGCCCGATCTTGCCGCCGTCGCCGAGGCAAGTCGATTATCGCCGGAAGACGTTATATCCGCCCATCTCTCCGGCGACTACAGCGTCTTCATGTACGGCTTCGCTCCAGGATATGCTTACCTCGCAGGCGTGCCCAAAGCCATTCAGCAGCCGAGGAAGCCGGCGCCTATTCGTGGCGTCGCCGCCGGTAGCGTGCTGATCGCCGGTCCGCAATGCCTGGTCAGCACGCTCACCATGCCGACCGGCTGGTGGATCATCGGCCGCTCGCCGACAAAGATCCTCGACGCCACGTCCAGCGACCGTCCGTTCCTTTTCGACGTCGGCGACGCGGTGCGTTTCCGCCGCATATCGAGGGCCGAATTCGACGCGCGGTGCCTCGCATGAGCGAAGCCGTCCTTGCAATCAACTTCGCGGGTCCTCACGTCGCGGTCCAGGACGGAGGGCGTCACGGATTGATGCGTTATGGCGTTCCGGCCTCCGGCCCGATGGACAGGACCTCGTTTGCCGCCGCCAACGTCGCCGTCGGCAATCCTGCCTTTCAGCCCGCAATCGAAGTCTCCATGGGCGGCCTCGTTCTAGACTGCATCTCGGGGGAGGTTACGTTCGCCGTCGCCGGAGGAGGCTTCGTCGTAGAGCATGCCGGCGACAAGCGCGGCGCATGGATGGTCGCCACCTTGAGGGCCGGGGAACGGCTGGCAATTCGTCCCGGACACTGGGGAAGCTGGACGTATCTGGCCTTCGCCGGTCATATCGAGGCGAAGATCTGGCTGGGCAGCATGTCGACGCACAGTCTCTCCGGCCTCGGCGGCGGGCGTCTCGCAGCCGGGCAGACGGTCACCGTCGCCGATCCGGAAGTGCGAGACGGTCGACATGGTCCGATCACATGTCCGGTCATCGCAAGACCGCGATCCGAACTGCGTGTGGTGGTCGGTCCACAGGATCGGTTCTTCTCGAAAGAAACCTTGTCGAATTTCCTTTCGTCGCCTTTCCGCCTGAGCGACGCCTATGACCGCATGGGTATACGCCTCCAAGGTCCGTCGCTTGCGCCAAGCGTCGCGCTGGACATGCCGTCGGAAGCGATCGTGCGGGGCTCGGTGCAGGTCGCCGGAGACGGTGTTCCCACCATTCTGCTGGCCGACCACCAGACGACCGGAGGCTATCCCAAGATCGCCACGGTGGTGGATTCGGATCTGGACGCCTTCGTCCAGTTGCGCCCACGCGACCATATCGGTTTCCTGGCCGTGACACCGCAGCAGGCGATCGAACACATTCGGCTTCGGGCTTCGACGATGTCCCGTTACCTCGCGGCAGTCCGCGACGGACCATGACGCGCGAACATAGGCGTGTCGATCTGAAGGGTAGGGCGGCGATAGCCGCTTGGAGCTGCGGTTCGCTCGAAGTATTGTTCGGAAAAAATCCACATTCGGTTCGGGGGCACCATGGATTTTCTGAACGTCGCGGCGATCTTTTTCTTCCTTCTCGTCTGGGTGGCCGTCGAGCCTTTGATGGCAGCGGGGTGGCCGAGGAAGAACGACAGCCTTTCCATGGATATGGTGCGCATTCGCGCCGCCTGGATGCGGGAGGTGCTGACGCGAGACAACAACTTCATCGGCGATGCCGCGATCCTTGGGCACACGATCAATTCGGCGTCCTTCTTCGGCTCCGCCAATCTTATCGTCATCGTCGGGCTCAGCGGCGCGCTGTTCATGGAGCCGAACTATGGATCGGGTGGCGGCCTGATCGCGATGTTTGCGGCTCAGGACCCGGCATGGTTTTTCCAGTGCAAGGTCCTCCTGATCATGGCGACGCTGCTGCGGGGCCTATCCGATTTCATCTGGGCGGTCCGGCAGATCAACTACTGCCTGGCGGCGATCGGGGCGAGCCCATCCCGCGATGAGGAGAGGGACATCGGCGGCTGGACGAATGCCCTGACCCTGGTTTTGAACCCGGCGCTTCGATCGTTCAGCGTCGGTGTTCGGTCTTATTACTTCACCTTCGCAGCCGCCTTCTGGTTTCTCGGGCCAATCCCCTTCGCTGTTGCGACCATCCTCAGCGTCGGCGTGTTGATCTGGCGTCAATCCTGGTCGGATGCTGCAAAGGGGATCATGGCCATACGCAAGCTGCTTGACTAGAACAGGATGATTTCAGGCGCGGTCGGCCTAAAATTTGAATCCTGTTCTAAATCTAAGAGTTAGAGCATGATGTCGTCCGAAAAACGCACACACTTTTCGGCATCATGTTCTAAAGCCTAGCCTTAGGCTGGGTTGCACATAAGCGGTATTGGCGGTGTCCGATGGATCGTCTCGAAGCGATGCGCATATTGCTGGCGGTCGTCGACGCCGGGAGTATCTCGGCCGGCAGCAGGAAGCTCAACGCGCCATTGCCCAGCGTCAGCCGCAAGGTAGCCGAACTTGAGCGGCAGCTTGGGGCAAACCTCATCGTCCGCACCAGCCGCAATCTGCAGCTCACCGATGCCGGGCGCGACTATGTTGACGCCGCTCGAAAGATCATGGCGGATCTCGATGAGGCCGAACGAAGAGCGTCCGGGGAATACCAGACGCCCAGAGGCGTGCTGACGATCACGATGCCGATCGAATACGGGAGCCGATACGTGCTGCCGATTGCGCTGAGTTTCATGGACAAATACCCGGAGGTGTCGCTGAACCTTCTGTCGCTCGACCGCACGGTTGATCTCGTGTCCGAGCAGGTGGATATCGCGATCCGTCTCGGCGACCTCGCCGACAGCGCCCTCCATGCCGCCAAGGTCGGGGAATTCCGCCTGCTGACCTGCGCGAGCCCTGCCTATCTCAAGCGGCATGGCATGCCCGAGCGTCCCGGCGATCTCATCGATTGCGACGGGATCATCTTCAACAAGCGAACATTCTTCTGGACATTCGACGTCGACGGCACGCCGATAGAGGCGGCGCCCCGCAACCGGCTCGAGGTGAATACGGCGGCGAACTGTGTTGCGGCGGCGGTCGGCGGGGCGGGGATCGCGCGGCTGTTCGACTATCAGATTCCAGACGAGCTGGCGTCCGGCGCGCTCGTTCCCATCCTCCGCGATTTCGACGGCCCACCCCAGCCCATTCATATCGTCTACGCGCGACAGGGGCTTCTCGCGTTAAAAATACGGGCTTTCGTCGACTGGGCACTGCCGCGGCTGCGCGCGCATCCTCATGAAGATAATCAAACATTATCTGAATGATGCATAGATCTCCTCAACTGTTTGTTTCGGGTTCTGAAGGTGCGGAAAGTGACCAATGCCTGGCAGGACGTCGCCTTTTGCGCCGATCTTGCCAGCGAACTCGATGCCCATCTCGCTGCTGATATAGATGTCCTTCTCGCCCCAGATCACTTTCACGGGCGTTTTCAGCCGGTCGAGGTTGGCCTCCAGGTAATGCTGATCGCGCGTAAAATTCGCGTAGTAGTGGGCGAAGGCGTCCGCCGACGTGACGCCGTCACGGCTCCACGAATGGCTCATGTCTTGCTGGACGTCGATCGGCAGATCGAATTGCTCCGCGGGTGAGAGGCCGCGCCTGTGCACGTTCTGAAGGATCTCGTCGCTCGTCTTGTTCATGTAGGCGCGGGTCGGCGAGGCGGTCGGTTCGGCTTTGAGATTCTGCAGGTTCTCCCACATGTAGTGCGGCCGGTCAAACGGCGCGAAGTCTCCGACGATGATCTGCCTGGCGATCGTCGGCTCATCGAGAGCAACCAGCAGAACGGGGAGGGCAGCGATATCAGTCGCATAGATCACGAGCTTCGACCGGTCGATGCCTGCCCGCTCGATATAGGCCTTCAACACTCGGGCGTACGCCCTCGGCGCATAAGAAAACCGTTCCGAAGCCGGGCGCGACGACTGCCCGTAGCCCGGCCAATCGAAGGCATGGACGTCGTAATCGCGTGCAAGCGTTGTCGCGATCTCCTTCCACACCATCAGCGTTTCCGGAAACCCATGCAGGAAAAGCACGGTACCTTTTGACGCGGGGGCGCGGACAATCATCCTCCTCAGCGTCAGGATCTCGTCGATCTCGGTGAAGTCTATGGTGTCTTGCGCGGCTTGCGTAGAAGCGAAGGCTTCAGCCATGTGGGAAGACGGAGTTGCTGCGACTGATGCAGCATTTGCGGTTTTGTCCTTAGACATAGGATGTCCTTTCTGAACGGCGGTCAGCCAAAGCCCAAAAGCCGGCTGTCTCCACAAATAATTGAGCATGGCGTCAGCCCGCAGTAGCCGGAGAAAGTGAGAGGAAGCCTCTCGATGGCGGTAGCGCTGCAACCCGGTTGCTCAAGGCTGACCTCTGAACGAGAGGGTGCCTCTCACTTTCCCGAGGTGCCGGCCGGCCGTCGACCCGCCCAAATATCCACCAGCCGCCGATTTGAGACAGCTCATTGGCGTTTGCTTGCGGAAGGCAGAGCGTCGGCCGCGACAATATAAGGAAGAACTGATATGACTGACATTACCCAAAGCAGACAGGTTGCGGCCACCCCCGACAAGGTCCGCGGCCTCCCGGGCCACGCCACTGTCGGCACGAACGATCTGGATGCCGCCTCGGCATTCTACGACAAGCTTCTGGCCGTGTTCGGGATCGGACGAGTCCTCGTCCAGCCCAACCGAGCCATCTACTACGGTCATCGCACGCTCGAATTCGGCATCATCAAGCCGTTCGACGGCCGCCCTCCCACCGTCGGCAACGGTGGAATGATTGCTTTCGAAGCGCCGTCCCGTTCCAAGGTCGACGAAGCCCATGCAACTGCGTTGGCGGCGGGTGGCTCGGACGAAGGGGCTCCTGGTCCGCGTGGCGAGAACGGCACGGGTCCTTACTGCGCCTATTTTCGCGATCCCGAAGGCAACAAGTTTCTGATCTTTCGTTCCGGCGCGGACGCGGCCTGACGTTTTCCGCATTGAAGCGGGGCAGGGCATCTTTTCCTCTCCTCGATATCACGAAAGGACACGGCATCATGGCAATGCTGAACGTTTTAAAACACCGCGACGTATCGCGCCGCTCGCTGCTGTCAGGCTTTGCCGCAGCCGGCATAACCGCCGTTCTCCTTCCGCGCACGTCCAACGCCGCTGATGTTGTCGGCGTCGTGTCCGAGGAGATCCGACCGTTCAAGGCTGAGGTCTCCGAGGCGGCGCTCGCAGATCTCAGGCGGCGTCTCGCCGAGACTCGGTGGCCCGACGGCGAAACCGTCATGGACCGTTCGCAGGGCGTCCAGCCCGACAGGCTGAAGGAGCTGGTGCGCTACTGGCAGTCGTCTTATGACTGGCGGAAGGCAGAGAGCAGGCTGAATGCCTTTCCGCAGTTTCTCACCACTGTCGATGGACTGGACATCCATTTCATCCATGTCCGCTCCCGTCATGAAAACGCGCTGCCGCTGATCATGACCCACGGCTGGCCAGGTTCGGTCTTCGAGCTGCTTGATGTCATCGGGCCGCTCACCGATCCGACGGCGCATGGCGGCCCGGCTGATGATGCCTTCCATCTGGTGATCCCTTCGATTCCAGGATTCGGCTTCTCCGGCAAACCTCCATCGGCGGGTTGGAACCCCCAGCGGATAGCCGCTGCCTGGGACGTGCTGATGAAGCGACTGCAATATGACCGCTATGTCTCGCAAGGCGGTGACTGGGGCGCGATCATCAGCGACGCCTTGGGTCGCCAGGCGCCCGCTGGGCTGCTCGCGATCCACGTCAACAGGGTCGAGCGTGCGACGACTTTCCCAGCGGACGCAGCGCAGGCTCTTAAAAATGGAGGGCCAGCTCCCGACAGCTTGTCTCAAGATGAAAAGGTCATCTTCGACGAGGCTCGGGACTTCCTCAACAACGGCTTCGGCTACGCAGCGATCATGAGCACGCGACCGGAGACGGTCGGCTACGCTATTGCGGATTCTCCGGTCGGCCTGGCCGCCTGGCTTTACGATAAGATCGCCGACTGGGTGTATACACGCGGCGATCCCGAACAGGCCCTTGGCAAAGATGGCATCCTCGACAACATCACGCTGTACTGGCTGACGAACACCGGCCCTTCCAGCGGTCGCATCTATTGGGAAAACGTCATGTCGGGCGCAAAACTCACGCCCGTCCAAGTCCCGGTCGCCGTCACGGTGTTTCCCGGCGAGGTCTACAAGCCGCCAAAGCACTGGCTGTCGAAGGCCTATCCGAAACTTATCTACTACAACCACGCCTCCAAGGGCGGTCACTTCGCTGCCTGGGAGGAGCCGGAACTCTTCAGTCAGGAGATCAGGGAGGCCTTCAGAAGCTTGCGGTCTTAACCTTTGGTTCGCAGTCTGCGTCCCCGAGACCGGTTCGTCGATTGACGTTGGTCGTGCAACGCTTCACAAAGTCCGAAGTTTCGACCAACCCGGCAAAGCGACGACACCGTCGCGGGGACCACGGCTATATGCGCATCATCGACGACCGTTATCCCCGCCGCAGAGTATGCGCATTCCTGACGCTGATATTTTCAACGCTTCTGCTGGCGAGTGCAAACCCCGCTTCGGCGGCTGAGCCGACCAATTCCTCGACGCCGATCCGGGTTATTATCGAATTGCCGAATGATGATTCCGGACGAGCGCTGGTTAATCGGATCGTTCCGGGCAATCAGGAACCGGCGCAGCCAGTAGCGGTTTCGCAAGAGGCTGCACCGACGTCGCTTGCCACGTCACTACAGGATTTGCGCCAGAGGTTGCTCACACTCGTCGATGCCGTTCCGACTCTTCCCGGGCAGATCCAGTCGGCGATCCGTGTCTTCCAAACGGATGATCGCATCGAACCTGTCGGCCTGATCTTGGCGGTCATACTCTTCGTCGCCGGCGGGTTCGTTGCGCAGCGCCTTGCCTGGTGGTCAGGGCGAGGGCTGCTCCATTTTGTGCTGAACGCGCCTGCCGACACCGTCCGGCAGCGGATCAAGCTCCACGCCGCCCGGCTTTCAATGGGTCTTCTCGCCTTGGTCGGTTATCTGATCGGAAGTCTCGGCGCGTTTATCCTGTTTCCGTGGCCTGCCGTGTTTCGCGATATCGCGCTGATCCTGCTATCAGCCGCGCTCATGGTACGCCTTGGCGTGCTCGTGGGCCGCATTGTCATCGCGCCGGGCGCCCGTTTGCCGCATATGCGGCTTCTGACGCTTGTCACCTCGCTTGCCTGGTTCTGGTACTACTGGCTCCTCGGAATCGTCGCAGTGCTGGCGGCTGGCTGGGCCACCATTGAAGTGATCGGGACGATCCGGGCTTCACCTATCTTGGTCGACCTCTTTACCGCAGCATGGCTTGCTGTCGTTTCAATCGCTTTGATCGTTATGATCTGGCTGCGGCACTTTCGTCCTGACGGGCCGCCCGTGAGCCGGCTGGTCTGTGTCGGCTTCAGCGCGAGCATCCTGCTATCGTGGCTGTTATGGGTATCCGGGCTCCGCGGTGCATTCTGGACAGTTGTCGTCATCACGCTTCTGCCCCTTACCGTTTCGGTGGCTCATGATATCATTCGTCGCATTATTCGATCCGGCGATGAGCAAGCGGTGGAAGATCCGGCTATCGTCGGATGGTCTGTTGTCATCATGCAAACGCTGCGCAACGGTCTGATTGTGGTCGCCGCGCTGCTCATTGCCCGCGCATGGAATGTCAATCTCAGTGATCTCGCCGCAGCCGAAACAGTGACCACGCGCTTGATTCGCGCCGGAATCCGCATCGTGATCGTGCTGCTGGTGACCGACGTAATCTGGAAGCTGGCAAGCACGCTGATCGACAGCCAGATGGCGGTGGCGTCGCGAAGCGAGCAGGGGGGACATCAGGATGGCCCCGAAGCGCGTCGGCGTCAGCGGTTGAATACCCTCCTTCCCATTCTTCGCAATGTGCTGTTCCTGGCGATCGGAGCTGTCGGCTTCCTGATGATCCTGGATGCCGTTGGCATTCAGATCGGACCGCTGCTGGCGGGCGCCGGTGTCGTCGGCATAGCCGTCGGCTTCGGTGCCCAAACACTCGTCAAGGACATCATCTCCGGCGTCTTTTATCTGTTCGACGATGCCTTTCGCATCGGCGAATACATCCAGGCGGCGAAATATAAGGGTACGGTCGAAGGTTTCTCGCTGCGATCGATCCGCTTGCGCCATCACCGCGGTCCGGTCACCATCGTTCCCTTCGGCGAACTTGGCGCGGTGCAAAACCTCAGCCGTGACTGGGTCATCGATATTATTACGCTCACCCTGAACTACGACAGTGACCTCGAGGAGGTCCGCAAGACCATCAAGCGCATCGGCGCTGAGCTTCTGGAGGATGCTGAACTCGGGCCTAATATCATCGAGCCCCTGAAAATGCAGGGGATCGAGCAGATGGCGGATTACGGTGTGCAGATTCGGCTGAAGTTCATGACGAAACCCGGCGAACAGTTCGGCGTTCGCCGAAAGGCCCTTGCCATGCTCAAGAAGACATTCGCAGAAAAAGGCATCCAGTTTGCAACGCCGACCGTCCATGTTTCCGGCGGTCCCGCCGATGCCGCGGCAACCGCTGCCGCCTCGGAACTGCAAAGACCACCGAAAGTCATCCCGACACTTGAGGAATAGCAACGGCGAGTTTTCCGTCAATGCTCAACAGTCTGACCCGGACGTTGCCGCCAGGCACGCGTCGTCCGAGACACGGGCTTCTATAAGAATCTGTTGGCTGGGATCAGCCGCTCAACGAGGCACGTCCGCAGGCAAACTCGTCGATATGCTGGATCGTCCAGGCGCAAATTCGATCGTGGCGATTTTAAAAGAGTGGCTATAAGATGGATGACGAAGGTATGCCATTGTAATCAAATGGCATCCACGTGTTCCATAATCTGTCTTATGCGACTTTTATCTCCACCGCAAAGTTGAAGTGTCCTGTTTCTGCAAAGTTGGAATGTCACACTCCCCGGGTTTTGATGGTGTGGGAGATTGCCGATGGGACTGATAGCGATGAGCGAGCGCGACCTGCAGCGGATCGAGATTTTGTCGAAGGTGATCGCCGGCCGGATGACGCTGGTGTCGGCGGCGCGTGTTCTGGGCTTGAGCGAGCGCCAGGTGCGCCGGCTGTTGGAGCGGATCAGGACGACCGGCGCGGCGTCGATCCGGCACAAGGCGATCGGCCGACCGTCGAACAACAGGATCAGCC
>NZ_WIEU01000012.1:0-206331 GCF_012276115.1 Rhizobium leguminosarum bv. viciae
ATTCCAACTGCGCGGAGATACAGTCTGTTTGCATCGGGGCTCCGTTACGAATCTGGTAAGCCTTTGTCGCAAAAGCAGTTTCTCAGATTCGCGGCCCCGATGCACCCCTTACTTTGAGAGATTCGGGTTAGGCTCATCGATCTCGATCTCAAGCGTGTCCACGCCTGGATGGTCCTGCCACGACATTCGTCGCGGGGGTGGGATTTGGCTTTCTGCCTCTCATGCAGACCCGAACGTTCTGCTACCCTGTGATAGCTGTGGGAAACGCAATGTATCGTTCCAATTGCAGAAGACTCGCCTAAAGTCCGCTTTCGAATCAACTCGAAAAGGAGAGACATCATGCAGTTTGCAATCGGCGATCGTGTGGAACTGAAGTCTGGTGGACCAGAGATGACCGTTCAGAGCATTGAAGGGGCCGCAAAATGTTACTGCGTCTGGTTCAACAAGGAAGGCGCGACTTACAAGCTTGAAGGGTCTCTGTTTATCCAACAGACCCTAAAGAAGATCGGGTAAATAGTCGGCGGCACTGATCAACGCACTATCGGCTTTCACTGGATTTCGCAGTCAGGTGGAACTCGCTACCAATCTCCAGGATTAGTCGGTTTGCCTCGGTCAGCATCTTCACGTTTTTCTTATGTTGCGCTTCCCAGTCACACCTATCGGGACAATGGTTCCAGCTTCGATTCGTGGGCATATCTTGTTCTGTGAAAAACCGATCGAGAAATGCCTGCATTTTTTCAGCAGTTTCTGGCGAAGCCAACGCCTGTGCTCGGCTGGCCTCCACTCGCCATTTTACAATAAGGTCAACGGACCTCTCGGTATAGCGATCGAAAGCTCTGGTTTGCATGTCGGCATTTTTTGCATCCGCTGTTCCGAACCAGCTCACATCGAGGATCAGAGTCTCAAGGGTAAGGATTGTATCAGAAATATCATCGAATAACTTTGCCTGGGCCGTCGCTACCGCCTGCCGAGCCTCACGCGATTGGTCAATCGACTTGATGATGAGGGGTACGAAAAACCCGGAAAGGATGGCAGTCAAAACAAGGAGGAGAAGTTTCTCAATAAACCCATCGCTTTTGATCGCCTGTATCAACGGATTGCCTTTGCGCTGCGGAGTTGGAACTTTGGTCATCGATTAACCCAGCCGTCGGAGTAGATGCGCTAGTGCGTTCCGAAGTTTCCGCCTTGTCAAGATGAAGCGCGAAAAAGGATGGGTAGCGCGTGTAAGCTGTGACAAAAGGGCCCCTTGAACCAGGTCAAGCTGTACCCTCACGCGCGACGGGAATCCGATCCACTACCAACCGATCGGTGTCCGCCTGAAATGATTGCAGACTGTGGGTCATAAAGAGCCCGTACCAGAAACCCGATCCAAATCTATTCGACTGATTGGACTCAAACTTTTTTCACATCGGGCAAAAAGGGGGCGGTTATTCTGCTCTCACTGCGAACGAAGGCCCCGGACGGTGGAAAATATTCTTTGATGGAAAATCACAGGTTGAAATCCGGCCTGCTTTCGGGCGTGTCGTCTGCGGACGCTTTGCGGAGCGCGCGCGGAATATCTGCGGAATAAGTGCGGAAAAGCGGCTTTGCTTTCCTTCCGCTTGCAAGACATTCAAGGGCTGTGGAAACCGGCCTTCGGAAAGATCGCGGAAACAGCGCGGAAAATCGCCGCCGCCTCGCGTGTGCGCGCGGATTTTTGTATTATTTATCTCTATAGGGGCGGCATACAGCCGCCCCTCTATGAGTGAGAAGCGATTCATACGGTCACGTTCGATGACTGGATTGCTGACCTGCTGGCGAACGATTGGGCAACCAACGTCCTGAAGAACGGCAACGTCGTGAAGACGCTGGCTTTCGAAAAGACCTTCGAGCTCGGCGCCACCGACGTCTATGCCCGCTACCGCGGCTGCCGGATGAACACGCTGGATCTGCAGCTGAATGCGAAGCAGAACGTCACGGCCAACTGGGGCGTGATGGGCATCGGCAGCCCGAATCCTGACACTGCGATAGTCACCGGGGCAACCTATACCGATCCGACCACCACACCGGTCCTGAACGCCGCCCTCGCCGTGATCGCCGCCGGCCGCGATCGCAGAGCCGATGCGCCTTTCGCCGCAATCTCCTAACTGAAGATCATGGGTTATCTCTTCGCCTATGCCGTGGATGCGGGTATCGTGAAGAACAATCCCGTCCGCGATGTGAAGATGCCAAAGGCAAAGACCGATGGCTTCAAGCCATGGGACGCGGCCGACGTCGAAAAGTTTTATGCGACCCACCCCGAAGGCTCGCAAGCGAGGTTGGCAATGGACATGCTGCTGTTCACCGGCCTGCGCCGCTCGGACATCTTCCGGATAGGTCCGCAGCACGTCAAAGGTGACGTGATCGAGAATCGCGCGGGCGAGAATGACGAGTGGGTCTATATCCCGATGCACCCTGATCTAAAGTCAGTTCTGGAGGCGACGGCGACGAAGCATCTCCCGTACTTGCTCACGCCGGTTCACGGCCGGCCGTTCAAGAGCGCGGCGGCGTTCGGGAATTGGTTTGGGGAAATGTGCACGGAAGCGGGAGTGGAAGGCCGCGCCCACGGCCTGAGAAAGACGCTTGCCCTGCTCCTGGCCGAAAGCCGAAATAGCAACAGCGAACTGAAGGCGCGCTTTGGCTGGAGAAGCGATTCCATGGCTAACCACTATACGCGGAAAGCCGACAAGAGGAAGCTCGCCATTTCGGGCGCTGCGAAACTGAACGAGAACAGCCTAACCCCTCAAACCAGATCCAATGAGGGTTTCAGGCTCGAAAATAAAATAAAAACAAATACTTGAAAAATTGGTGGCGACCCCTGCAGGAATCGAACCTGCGACAACCTGCTTAGAAGGCAGGTGCTCTATCCAGCTGAGCTAAGGGGCCGTCCGGCGGCCGCGTCTCGCGAGCGCGACCGGATGCGGCATATCTGGACGAGAAATCTCAATGCGTCCAGGGCTGCGTGCGTGTATAGCGGAAATTATCCGGATAGGCGACGACCTGGCGGACCGGATCCTTCGGTGCGATGACGCGGTATTCGATGCCGTTGCGCTGGGCGTAGGCTTCGGCGAGTTCCTGCGTTTCGAAGGTGAGCTTCACCTGCTGGCGCATATCGCCCGAGGAAGTGTAGCCCATGATCGGATCGATCTTGCGCGCCGACTCCTGATCGTATTCAAGCACCCAGAGATGGGTCTTGGCCTTGCCGGACTGCATGGCGGTCTTGGCTGGACGATAGATCTTGGCAGACATGACTGCAGCGTCTCCGACTATGCGGGCAGCGCCCGCCTTTCATGGTCTCAATCCCGTTGCTGGCCCGTTCTCGGGCCTTGGCATCATCGCAGAGAATAATGCCAAGAGATGAATTTTGCTTAGCCGCGAATCCCCGCTTTTTCAAGAAAAAAGGCGGTGTGCGACACGGCTGCCGACTCCGTTCGCATGACGGCCGACACCGCCTCCCCTTCAAATCCGGTGATTGCCGGCGGATTTCGCAATATTTCCGCTTGTCTCACCTTGTGATCATAACCTGATTGCCGCTGCCTTCCCTCGGCACTAGTTTACGGCTCAATCGATTTCAGTGGATTTGCAGCTCATGATGAGACGTTCGGCGGAGTTCAATGCCATTGTGATAGGCGCTAGCATCACGGCGTTCTTCTACGTTGCCATCAGCTACGCCCAATATATCGGCCTGATCGCCCACGGCTAAGGGAGCCTTGTGCTGACGTACAATTGCGCCAGACAGACCGAACTCGTGCGCCCGGCAAGCAGGCTGGGCGACCTATCAAGATTTTTCTGTCTTGCATCCACAGGTCCTGCGAGGAATCTTCGGCCAGAGCTGGATTTATGGGTTGCGACGGCGAAGTGAACCGTGTATCTCCCCTGCCATTCACGGCACGGAGTGTAGCGCAGCCTGGTAGCGCATCTGGTTTGGGACCAGAGGGTCGGGAGTTCGAATCTCTCCACTCCGACCATTCAATATCCCGATATTTTTGAATTCCTTGACAGGCGCACCCCTGCTCGTGGTCGCGCGCCGTTACTTCGCCTTCTTCGTCGTCGTGGCGCTGACGATCCTGTCGCCAGGCTTGATTCCCAATTTTGCAACGATGCCGGCGTTTAGTTCGACGACGTATTTCACCGCAACCATCGAATCGATGATGTCGCGCGAATAGGGCACTGCCTTTTCCTTGATGTGGCGGATCGTGCCGGTGTCGTCTGCAAAAAGCATATCGAGCGGCAGGATGGTGTTTTCCATCCACATGGTGACGCGCCGCGGCTGGTCGAAATCGAAGATCATGCCGGCATCATCGGCCATCGTCTTGCGAAACATCAGGCCGCGGGCGCGCTGATCCGGGGTCGAGGCGATTTCGACGGTGAAATGCAGCACCTTGCCCGCAGCGGTCTGGATGAGCAGCGGCTCCTTGTCGAAGCGCATCTCCTCTTGAGCCAAGGCCGGCAGCGCAACCATGAAAAAAAGCGCCAATAAGGCGCTTCTGATGGCATCAAATAGGATTAGGCCGCGCATGTTCAGTGCGACCGGCTTGCCGGGCTCGGAACGTCAGGATGGATCTCTGCGGCCATCAGGCCCTTTTCGCCGTCGCCGAAGCGGACGAGAACCACCTGGCCGGGGCGGAGCTCCGTCAGGCCGAAGCGGCGCAGCGTCTCCATGTGCACGAAGATATCTTCGGTGCCCTCGCCGCGCGTCAGGAAGCCGAAGCCCTTGGTGCGGTTGAACCATTTGACCAGCGCACGTTCGAGTCCGCTCGTCGCGGTGACCTGCACGTGGGTGCGCACCGGCGGCAGCTGCGAGGGATGAACCGCAGTCGACTGGTCCATCGAGAGGATCTTGAAGGCCTGATAGCCGCGCTCGCGGCGCTGGATGAGGGCGACGATGCGCGTTCCCTCGAGGATCGTCTGGTAACCGTCGCGGCGCAGGCAGGTTACGTGCAGGAGAACATCCTGCATGCCGTTGTCGGGCACGATGAAGCCGAAACCCTTGGCCACGTCGAACCACTTGACGACGCCGGTGATTTCAACAAGATCGACCGCCTCTCCTGATAGCTCGTCGAGGTCGGAGTATTCGTTCGATGAAATCCTGTCAGCCATTGTCGCCAGCCCCTCGAATACGCGTCACACTGTTACGGTTAACTGATTCTTGAAATCAAGATTAACATCTTGGTAACGGATAAGCGCAAGTCCTAGTTTTCGGTTATTCCCAGGTGCACATTTTATAAAGATGACTTGCCCGAAGCTGACCTCGGCTCGCCGAAAAAAGCTAGCCCCAATAAAGGAGTAAATAGAATGCGTTATCTTCATACAATGGTGCGCGTCAAAGACCTCGACGCCTCACTCACCTTTTACACTACGCTGTTCGGGCTGGAGGAGATTCGCCGCCACGAAAACGAGAAGGGCCGTTTTACCCTGGTTTTCCTGGCTGCTCGCGACGATCTCGACCGTGCGCGCAGCGAAAAAGCTCCCTGCCTCGAGCTTACCTACAATTGGGACACGGAAGATTATAGCGGAGGTCGCAATTTCGGCCACCTCGCTTATGAGGTCGACGATATTTACGCCACCTGCCAAAATCTGATGGACAATGGCATCACCATCAACCGGCCGCCGCGCGACGGGAACATGGCCTTCGTGCGCTCGCCCGACGGCATCTCGATCGAAATCCTGCAGAAGGGCAGCCCGCTTCCGGCCGCCGAACCCTGGGCCTCGATGGGCAATACCGGCGACTGGTAAGGGTTTTCGCCGCAAGGCTTTTGCGAGGCTTGCGGCTTTTTCGATTTCGGGTCTCGCCGGCGCCTCGGCGCTTGCCGCGAGCCGACGCCGCAGGCAATCTCCTGACGACTCGAAGCGGAATAGAAGCGTTTTCGTTTATTTTCCGCATTCAACTGGAGACTGTCGCTTGCGTAAGATGCAAATGCGGATGCCCATGACGGGCGCTTTGCTGATCGCCACCTCGGTGCTGGCGCTGTCCGGTTGCGCGTCGGACAAGAAGGCACTCGATTCGGCGGCGGTGGTTCCCGCGGCGCAAGCCGCAGTACCTGAGCTGACCACGGCAGCGCCTGCAAGCCCTGCCCCACGTTCGGTCTATACGGATCCCCGGCTCGTCAACATCTCCGGCGTCCAGGGTGCGCCTCAGGTCGTGGCACAAGACCCGAATGCAGCCGTCCCGCCCGCCGGCTCGGCAACGGCGGCGCCCGCCAATATTGGCGGACTCGTCCTGCAGTCGACCCGGATCAATGCGCAGGCGATGAGCATCTTTTCCGATCACCAGCCCGCGCCGCAGAACAACAGCACGTCCACCGTCATTCAGCCGCAGGCCTATGTGCCGGTGGAAGGTGCAGCACCTGCGCGAAGCAGCGTCTACAGCCAGCCGCCCGTGCCCACACAGCCGGTGGAGCCGGTGCTGCCGCAGCAATCCTCGCAGAATAGCAGCACGCAGCTTGCGCCCGTGCAAACGGCGTCGCTGGCGACGGCCAGCATTCCGGCCTCGACGATGAACGCGCTTTACAGCGCGCCAAAGCAGAACCTGCTCGGCAGCCTCTCCGGCCTGCTGCACAAGGCGGCGCTGCCCGGCATGACGCGCATCGCGCCGAACGGGCTGCATCTTCAGAACGACAAGGTCGAGGTCGGCTGCTTCAAGCCCGACCTGCTGAAAGTGATCAAGATGGTCGAAAGTCATTTCGGCAGGCCGGTCATCGTCACCTCCGGCTACCGTGACGAAGAGCATAACCGCCTCGTCGGCGGCGCCGACGAATCGATGCACAAGAGCTGCGAGGCGGCCGACATCCAGATCGACGGTGTGACGAAATGGGATATCGCCACCTATATCCGCTCGTTGCCGGACCGCGGCGGCGTCGGCACCTACTGCCACACCGATTCGGTTCACCTCGATACCGGCAAAACCCGTGACTGGGACTGGGGCTGCGGCGGCAAGCGCGCACCGATAACGACGGCAAGAGCGATCTGACGGCCGCGCGATTTTCGCATTACGTTACGGAAACACCGCCTCGTCTCGTTAAAGAAACAAGCGGCAGCCTATTGATTCAGCTTCAATAATCAGCTTCTCGAACACACTCGGATTTCCTGTCATTTTTTTGAAAGAAAACCGCAATTCCGCTTGCGGGATTCAAAACGCCTGACTATAAGGGCGCCACCACGAAGGAAGCGCCCTTCGTCTATCGGTTAGGACACCAGATTTTCATTCTGGGAAGAGGGGTTCGACTCCCCTAGGGCGTACCACTTTCTCTCCATATAGAAGCCAACACTTCCGCTTGCAGAAGCAGGTGCACGCTCCTATCTTAACGAGGCTGCCTGCGCCCTTCGTCTATCGGTTAGGACGACAGATTCTCATTCTGTAAAGAGGGGTTCGACTCCCCTAGGGCGTACCATCAGGTTTGCGCAATCGCCCCTAAACCAGCCCGCTGGCTTATCTTCCCGGCTCCGTCACCTCACGATACAATGTTTTTCAACAGCAGCAAATAAATCGGCGAAAACGATGATTTTTTCGCGCCTTGGCGCTTGCGGCCTTCGAAGGCGCTGACTATAAGGGCGCCACCACGAAGGACGCGCCCTTCGTCTATCGGTTAGGACACCAGATTTTCATTCTGGGAAGAGGGGTTCGACTCCCCTAGGGCGTACCACTTTCTCTCCCTCGACACTTCCATCGTCAGCGCTCTTGCGCGACTGCTCTATTTCGCCGGCGCTGCATCGCAGACGCGGAGCTGGATGCGGCGTGCGCCCTGGTAATGATCGGCACCGAGCGAACCGGCGACATGCAGGCTGGCGCCGCGCGAATTGATGAGAAGATTGCCGAGCGGCGTATCGGCGGCGCGGAAGGCGATGCCGTCGAGCCGCGATCCGTCCATCGCCTCCAGCGTCACCTTCACATGTTTCTCGCCGACCAAGCGGGCATCGCGCACCCTATGCGCCGGTATGGCAAAGAGCGGCTGTGCGTGGCCAGAGCCATAGGGGCCGGCAGCCTCCAGGCGGTCGATGAGTTCGAGGGTGGCGCCGCTTGCGCCGATCGCGCCGTCGATCTTCAGTGTTTCGTTGGCGACGAGATTGGCCACCGTCCTCTCGGCCTTCTCGGTGAAGAAGGTCCTCAGCCTGCCGAGATCGGCGCGCTCGACCGTTAGGCCTGCGGCCATGGCGTGGCCGCCGCCTTTGACGAGCAGACCCTCGTCGACCGCAGCCCGGACCATCCTGCCCATGTCGAAGCCGTTGATCGAGCGGCCCGAGCCGGTGCCGCGGCCGGAGGGATCGAAGGCGATCGCAAAGGCAGGCCGTTTGAACTTTTCCTTCAGCCGCGCCGCGATCAGCCCGACGATGCCGGGATGCCATTTCTCATGGGCGGTAACGATAACAGAGGCGCCCTCGCCGTCGCCATATTCGGCAAACGCCTCGGCTTCGGCCTCCTGCAGCATGATCGTCTCCATCGCCTGGCGTTCGCGATTGAGCTCGTCGAGGCGCTGCGCGATCACATCAGCCTCTCCGGCGTCATCAAGCGTCAGCAGCCGGCTTCCGAGTGCCGCGTCGCCGATCCGCCCGCCGGCATTGATGCGCGGGCCGATCAGGAAGCCGAAATGATAGGGTGTCACGGGGCCGGCGAGCCCAGCCTTGCGGAAGAGTGCTGCCAGTCCGGCATTGCTCTGGTGGCGGGCAGCGACCAGCCCCTTCACCACATAGGCGCGGTTGAGGCCCTTCAGCGGCACGACATCGCAGACCGTCGCAAGAGCCACGATATCCAGCCACTGCAAGAGGTCGATCGCCAGGATGTGCTTGTTGCCGGCCGCGCGCAGCAGCCGGAGCGTCGCGACCAGCACCATGAAGACGACGCCGGCGGCGCAAAGATGCCCCTGCCCCGAGAGGTCGTCCTCGCGGTTCGGGTTGACCAGCGCATGGCAGGGCGGCAGCTCATGTGTCACCTGGTGGTGATCGATGACGACGACATCGATATTGCGCGCGGCAGCGGCGGCCAGCGCCTCGTGGCTGGTGGAGCCGCAATCGACGGTGACGATCAGCTGAGCGCCGTTATCAATCAACTGATTGATCGCCGCCGGATTGGGGCCGTAACCTTCGAAGACTCGGTCGGGGATATAGATGGTCGCCCTGACGCCGAAATGGCTGAGAAAGCGGAACATCAGTGCCGAGGAGGCTGCGCCGTCGACGTCGTAGTCGCCGAAGATCGCGACGCTCTCGCCGCGCTCGATCGCGCGCAGGAGGCGGGTCGCGGCCTTTTCGCAATCGGTCAGCCTATGGGGATCGGGCATCAGGCTGCGGATCGTCGGATCGAGGAATTCGATCGCCTCGTCTACCGTCACGCCGCGCCCGGCAAGCACCCGGGCAATCAGATCCGGCAGTCCGTGGATTTGCGACATGGCCAGCGCGCGGTTCTGCCCGGCCTGGTCGAGCCGCGCGACCCAGCGATTGTCGAGCGCGGATTTCTCCACCCCGAGAAACGCGCGCTGTACCGGATCGACGAGATCTGCCATGCCATACTCCGCTGACTGCATCTGCACTTTCTACAGGAGCAGCGGAGATAACATAGCGATGGATTTGCAGACACGGATTTTTACCAAAGCATGTCGCGCAAAGCAAAAGTGTGCAGCGATTTTGCGACAACGACATGCGTAAAAATAAAGACCTAAAGCGCGAGAGCGAATCTGAAAGATCGCGACACGCTTTAGAATACCGCCCAGACGATCAGGGCCATGCCGGCCAGTTGCACCAGGATAACGGAGAAGAGAGTGAGAAGAATGGCCCAGTTACGGCCTTCCGGGCTTTCGTCGTCGTCGTAGGCCTCATTCGAGGCCTCGTCGGAGGGGTGGTAACGAGCCTCATCACGGTTCGTCTCGGGAACGTCCTCAAACACACCAGAATGATCGGGAGGCTCCTCTTCCGGGCGACCATACCCCTTCCCGGCATGGCTGTCCTTGTTCACGAAATTCTCCAAAGCCGGCGACTCCCTCTCCCGGCTTATTTATATCAATGTTTCGGTATCTGTTAATATAAGTTTTCGTGAGAGCGGCTAAACAGGCAATAAAAAAACCCGCCCTGCGTGCACAGAGCGGGTCAGCTATCCCGGATTGTGCCAAAAAAAGAGGTCAGCCTTCCTCTTTCGGCCGCTCGATGCGAATCACCTGCGGTTCGCCGAAGAGGTAACCTTCCGACTTGATCGAGGCGACTGCCTTGCGCACCGACTCTTCCATCGTCGCATGGGTGACGAGAATGATCGTCTGGTGGTGCGATGGCGCCAGGTGCTGTTTGGAGCGCTGGACGATCGATTCCAGCGAGATGTTGTTTTCGGCCATACGGGTTGCGACGCTGGCAAAGACGCCGGTGCGGTCGAGCACGGTCAGGCGGATGAAATAGCCGCCCTCGTGGCTCTGCATCTGCGCCTTGCGGTAGGGTTCCAGCGTCGCTGCGGGATGGCCGAGCACCGGCACGCGCTGGGCGCCCGGCTGGCTCTTGGCGATATCGGCGATATCGCCAAGCACCGACGAGGCCGTGGCATTGCCGCCGGCGCCAGGGCCGACCATCAGCAGTTCGCCGAGCACGTCGGATTCGATCGCCACTGCATTGGTGACGCCGTCGACCTGGGCGATGACCGAATCGACCGGCACCATTGTGGGATGGACGCGCTGCTCGATGCCGGTATCGGTGCGCTGGGCAACGCCCAAGAGCTTGATGCGATAACCGAGTTCGGCAGCAGCGTGGATATCCTCGATCGAGATGTTGGTGATGCCTTCGAGATAGATGTCGTCGGCCGCGATCTGATTGCCGAAGGCGAGCGTCGTCAGGATGGAAAGCTTGTGGGCCGTGTCGTTGCCCTCGATATCGAAGGCCGGATCGGCCTCGGCATAACCCAGCCGCTGCGCCTCCTTCAGGCATTCGGCGAAGGAAAGCCCCTCCTTCTCCATCTTGGTCAGGATGTAATTGCAGGTGCCGTTCATGATGCCATAGATGCGCGAGACGGAATTGCCCGTCAGCGATTCACGCAGCGCCTTGATGACTGGGATGCCGCCGGCGACTGCCGCCTCGAAGTTCAGCAGCGACCCCTTCTCCTCGGCGATCGTCGCAAGCTCGACGCCGTGATAGGCAAGCAGCGCCTTGTTGGCTGTCACCACATGGAGACCACGCTGGAGTGCCGTACGCACCGAGACGTTGGCCGCCCCTTCGGCGCCGCCCATCAGCTCGACGAAGACGTCGATATCGCCCTTTTCGGCAAGCTCCTCCGGCCGGTCGAACCAGGTAACGGCGGAAAGATCGATGCCGCGGTCCCTTGCCTTGTCACGGGCCGAGACGGCCGTGATGGTGATCGGACGCCCGCAGGTGACGGCAAGCTCGTTGCTTTTCTGCTGAATGATGCGGACAAGCGAGGCGCCAACGGTGCCCAAGCCCGCAATGCCGATTTTGAGGGCATCTGCCATGGATCGATCCTGAAATGTCTGTGTGGTGGCAGCCGCATGACGCGGCTGCCCAATGGTTGGATTAGCGGTGTGCGTTCAGCGAGATGACGTTGTGCATCGTCTCGTCTGCCGTCGACATGAACTTTTTGATGTTGCGCGCAGCCTGGCGGATGCGGTGTTCGTTTTCGACAAGGGCCAGACGGACGTAGTCGTCGCCCATCTCGCCGAAGCCGATGCCCGGGGCAACGGCGACGTCGGCCTTCTCGACCAGCAGCTTGGAGAATTCCAGCGAACCGAGATGACGGAACTTTTCCGGGATCTTCGCCCAGGCGAACATCGTCGCAGCCGGCGGCGGCACGTCGAACCCGGCCTTGCCGAAGCTTTCGACCATGACGTCGCGGCGGCGCTTATAGACGTTGCGGACTTCCGCAATGTCGGAGCCATCGCCGTTCAGCGCATGCGTCGCCGCCACCTGGATCGGCGTGAAGGCGCCGTAGTCGAGATAGGACTTGACGCGGGTGAGCGCCGCGATCAGCCGCTCGTTGCCGACGGCAAAGCCCATGCGCCAGCCGGGCATGGAAAAGGTCTTCGACATCGAGGTGAACTCGACGGTCACGTCCATTGCACCCGGCACTTCGAGAACCGACGGCGGCGGGGAGCCGTCGAAGTAGATTTCCGAATAGGCAAGGTCGGAGAGCACGATGATGTCGTGCTTCTTGGCGAAGGCGATGACGTCCTTGTAGAAATCGAGCGTCGCGACAAAAGCCGTCGGGTTCGACGGATAGTTGAGGATCAGCGCCAAGGGCTTCGGGATCGAATGCCGGACGGCACGTTCGAGCGGCTCGAAGAAGCTCGCATCCGGCTCCACCGACATGGAACGGATCACGCCGCCCGCCATCAGGAAGCCGAAGGCGTGGATCGGATAGGTGGGGTTCGGGCAGAGGATCACGTCGCCAGGCGCGGTGATTGCCTGCGCCATGTTGGCGAAGCCTTCCTTGGAGCCCAAGGTGGCGACCACCTGGGTATCCGGGTTGAGCTTGACGCCGAAACGGCGGGCATAATAGGCGGCCTGGGCGCGGCGCAGGCCCGGAATGCCCTTGGAAGAGGAATAGCGGTGCGTGCGCGGATCCTGCACGACCTCGCACAGCTTGTCGACGATCGACTGGGGAGTGGGAAGGTCGGGGTTTCCCATGCCGAGATCGATGATATCGGCGCCGCCCGCTCGCGCGCTTGCCTTCAAACGGTTGACCTGTTCGAAAACATAAGGCGGCAAACGCCGGACTTTGTGAAACTCTTCCATCTCATTCCCCATGGAAAGGCGGCATTTCGGGCCGCAGTCGAAGTTCGTTCCGTCTCCCGGCGGCTGCGACACGAACTTCAGAATCGCAACGCCGTATTCATCAGACCCAAGCGACGCGGCGAATCTTTGACGGAAAGGCCGCGTAACGCGCTTTATCGGGAAAATTGTATCTTCCGATCCTTGCCGAAGGCTTTGCGTCCAAATTGCCTGAAAGGCAAGGTCTATTTGGAGATTTCAGACAGCGTATCCGTGCCGTGCTCGGCGGCGAGACGCCGCATTTCCGCGACCTTGGCCTGATATTCGGCTTCCGAGATCGCGCCTGCCTTGCGCCGGGCGGCCAGAGCCGTCAGCTGATGCTGCAGTTCGGCCGCCTGCTCGTCGCTCATCTGCACATTGGCGGCGGTCAGCGGCGCGCCGAAATTCGGATAGCCGTCCGGGTATTTTGCAAGGCCGCCCTCGGCCGCCTCGCCCTTGGTGGCCGGCATGACGACGGCGGTCGGCGCCGCTCGCTTGGCGGCGGCTGCGGCTTTTTGTTCCGCCGTCAGATTGCATCCGGCAAGGGCCATCGCCGCCGCGGCGCAGATCAGTGCGGTGCGGTTGAAGGTTGCGATGCGCCGAATGCCGTTCTTCGTCATGCCTCAAAAATCCAGTTTTGACTGCTTCGACTGTTAAATTTGTCGCAGCCACAAAGCAATAGCATGAGCCGATGCGGGTGGAACTTGTTTTCTCGTTCGATCACGATGTACAACGAATGGATAAAAAGAGTGGTGCTGCCGCCGGAGGAAATGGTGACCGACAGCAAGCAGGAGAATGGCGGCCAAAAGAATGGCGAAAAGGCCGGCTTCGACGCGACCGATCTCGATCCCTATCTGCTGAAGGATCCTGAGGCCATGGCGATGAATTTCGCTCGGGCGCTCGAAAATCTCGGACAGGCAGCGTCTGCCTGGCTTGCGCCGCGCGAACGCGGCGAGATCACCGAAAGCGCCGCCGATCCGATGACCGACATGGTCAAGACGCTTTCCAAGGTCACCGAATACTGGATTTCAGATCCGCGCCGCACCTTCGAGGCACAGACGCAGCTGATGTCCTCGTTCTTCGGCATCTGGATGCGCTCGATGCAGCGCATGCAAGGCACGCACGGCATGCAGGGCGATCCCACGCCACCCGAGCCGGACACCCGCAAGGACAAGCGCTTTTCGGACGAGGACTGGGAGAAGAATCCGTTCTTCGATTTTCTCCGCCAGGTCTATTTCGTCACGACCGACTGGGTGGAAAAGATGGTGTCGGAGACCGAGGGCCTCGACGAGCACACCAAACACAAGGCCGGCTTCTACGTGAAGCAGATCACGGCAGCACTTTCGCCGACCAACTTCATCGCCACCAATCCGCAGCTCTACCGCGAGACGATCGCGACCAGCGGCGCCAATCTGGTGCGGGGGATGAAGATGCTGGCCGAGGATATCGCTGCCGGACATGGCGACCTTCGCCTTCGCCAGACCGACATGACGAAATTCGCCGTCGGCCGCGACATGGCGCTGACGCCAGGCAAGGTGATCGCCCAAAACGACATCTGCCAGATCATCCAGTACGAGGCTTCGACCGAAACGGTGCTGAAGCGGCCGCTTCTGATCTGCCCGCCCTGGATCAACAAGTTCTATATTCTCGACCTCAACCCGCAAAAATCCTTCATCAAATGGTGCGTCGACCAGGGGCAGACGGTCTTCGTCATTTCCTGGGTCAACCCGGATGCGCGCCACGCCGACAAGGACTGGGCGGCCTATGCCCGCGAGGGCATCGATTTCGCGCTGGCAACGGTCGAGAAGGCGACCGGCGAGAAGGACGTCAACGCCGTCGGCTACTGCGTCGGCGGCACGCTGCTTGCGGCAACACTGGCACTGCATGCCAAAGAGAAGAACAAGCGCATCAAGACCGCCACACTCTTCACCACCCAGGTCGACTTCACCCATGCCGGCGACCTCAAAATCTTCGTCGACGAGGAGCAGCTTGAAGCGCTCGAAGAGCATATGCAGGCGGCCGGCTATCTCGATGGCACGAAGATGTCGATGGCCTTCAACATGCTGCGCGCCTCCGAGCTGATCTGGCCTTATTTCGTCAACAACTACCTCAAGGGTCAGGATCCCCTGCCCTTCGACCTGTTGTTCTGGAACGCAGATTCGACCCGCATGGCGGCGGCAAACCATGCCTTCTACCTGCGCAATTGCTATCTCAAGAATGCGCTGACGCAGAACGAGATGATCCTCGACGGCAAGTCCGTGTCGCTGAAGGACGTCAAGATCCCGATCTATAATCTCGCCACCCGCGAGGATCACATCGCACCTGCCAAGTCCGTCTTCCTCGGCAGCCGGTTCTTCGGCGGCAAGGTGGAATTCGTCGTGACCGGCTCCGGGCACATCGCCGGAGTGGTCAATCCGCCCGACAGGAAGAAGTATCAATTCTGGACGGGCGGCCCCGCCAAGGGAGACTACGAGACCTGGCTCGAACAGGCGACGGAGACCCCAGGATCATGGTGGCCGCATTGGCAGGCCTGGATCGAGACGCATGACGGCAGGCGCGTGCCGGCCCGCAAACCCGGTGGCGATGCGTTGAACGCCATCGAGGAAGCGCCCGGAAGTTATGTGATGGAGCGCGCCTGAGAAGGCCCAAACACATCTCTTTTTGAGGCGTCGTAAGAAACTGCAACGCCGCGTAAACAAATTAGAAACCATAATTCGTCATCCTTGCGAGACAGTCGGAAGTCGCGGTTGGTCTAAATTCGGCCCATTTGCGCCTGTACCGGCCCCCGGCGAAGTGTATCAGTCAGTGCCGCCGGCCTGCGTAGCGAGTTTGAAAGACGAGTGTAGTATGGCGTGTGCGGTCGGGACGTTCGATGACGTCACCCCTCTTGGCGGATCTGCTTTCCGTTGGCGCAGATCTCGCGGTTTCCTTTACGGTGTTGTCGGCGCCGGATTTCTGACCTCCACATGGCTGATCGCGACCTTCGCGACGATGCACTCGATAGCCGCTCCCTATTCTCCGCCGGATCGCCTGGCACAGGTGGCGGCTGCGCCGAAGGTGGCGCCTTCACCGCACCATGAGCGGCTGATCCATGTCGGCAAGGCCGACCGGCTGACAGCCTTCGATGCGAAGCCGAAGGTCCCGCTGACGGCGAACCTCATTCAATCCCATGCCGAAAAGACCGCCGCCGCTGCAACGGCGCTTGCGGTTCTCGCCAAAAACAATCGGCTCGCCATGGCTGCCGAACAGCCGGTCGTGGCGGCGATCTCCGACAGCGCCAAATTCCGCAAGGATGATGTGATCGCGGCGGCGCCGGTCGAGCTCGCCTCGGCAGAGACGGAAGAAGACGACGGCGACCGGATCATCGTTCCCTCGAAAGAAGCCGTCGCCGCAGCCGAACTCCCGACCCTGCTGGCGCTTGCCGATGCCGGATCCCGGCAAATCGCGCCGGCTCCGGTCGAGCCAACCGCATCTCCCCTCAAAACGGCCTCCATTCCCGCATCGGAACCAGCACCTGACGTCGTCGCCGCCGCGGAAGACGCGCCACCCTTCGATCTCGTGCTGGCGCCGGACGAAGGTTCGGTGCCGCTGCCGATGGCACGTCCCGATGGACTCATCGGCAAACCGACACCGGCCTCCAAGGGTTCTGAGCGCTCTGCAGAGCCTGTGCTTGCCTACGCCCAGCCGAACTCGCCGATCGAGGATGACGAGGACGATGCAGTGCCGCGCTACGACAAGCCGGTCTTCTCGCCGAAGCAGCGCGCGGGCGTCGCGATCTACGATATCGAAAACAGCACCGTCTATCTGCCGAACGGCGAGCGGCTCGAGGCCCATTCCGGGCTCGGCAAGATGCGCGACAAGCCGCGTTTCGCCAACAAGAAGATGCACGGACCGACGCCGCCGCACACCTATGTTCTTACCATGCGCGAGAGCCTTTTCCACGGCGTCGAGGCGCTGCGGCTGACGCCGGTCGAGGGGTCGGACGCCATCTATGACCGTGTCGGCCTGCTCGCCCACACCTACATGCTCGGCAAGAACGGCGATTCGAACGGCTGCGTCTCCTTCAAGGACTACCGCCGTTTCCTCGCCGCCTACAAACGTGGCGACATCAAGCAGCTCGTGGTGGTGCCACGGCTGAACAACAAACCGTCTTCGACGCTTGCCTCGCTGTTTTCGCGGCGCAGCTGAGGATTGGAGAGCGCACCGCCGCTTGCCCGGCAGCGGACGCTACTTCAGCCAGGCTGCGATTCGCTCCACTGCCTCGGCGATCTCCGCTTGCGAGCCCGCATAGGACAGACGCAGCGTTCGATTTCCCTCCAGCGGATCGAAATCGAGACCGGGCGTGGCGGCGACGTCGATTTCCGCGAGCATGCGCTTGGCAAAGCCCATGCTGTCATTGGTGAAGCGGGTGACGTCGAGATAGGCGTAGAAGGCGCCGTCCATCGGCGAGGCGATCGAAAACCCGATCTGCGGCAGTCGCCGCATCAGCAAGTCGCGGTTGCCGGCGTAACTGGCCTTGTAACGATCGAGCTCGCCGCCGGCGCTCAGAGCGGCCGTGGCGGCGATCTGGGAAAGCTCGGGTGGGGAAATATAGAGGCTCTGCGCCACCCGCTCGATCGGCCGAACCAGGCGCTCGGGAAGCACCATCCAGCCGATTCGCCAGCCGGTCATGCAATAATATTTGGAGAAAGAGTTGATGACGATCGCCTCGTCGGCCAGCTCCAGCGCGCTCGCCTCCTCGCCTGCGAAGGTCAGCCCGTGGTAGATTTCATCGGAGATGAAGGCGATGGAATGGGCCGCGCAGTAATCCGAAAGCGCCTTCAGCCCCTCGCGGCCGGTCACCGTGCCGGTCGGATTGGCGGGGCTTGCGAGCAGCACGCCTTTCAGCGTGATGCCGCTTTCCTTCTGCGCCGCTTCGAGGCTTTGCGGCGTCAGGGTGAAGTGGGTCTCAGCCGTTACCGGCACTTCGAGAACCGTCAGACCCAGCGCGCCGAGGATATTGCGATAGGCGGGATAACCGGGTCTTGCGATCGCCACCGCATCGCCGGCATCGAAGAGCGACAGGAAGGCGAGATTGAAGCCGGCCGAGGAACCGGTGGTGATGGCGATGCGCTTGGGATCGATCTCCAGGCCGTGGCGATCCTTGTAGTGCCAGGCGAGCGCCGATTTCAGCCGTGCCGTCCCCAGCGCATCGGTATAACCGATCCGGCCTTCGGCAAGTGCTGTGCGCGCCGCTTCGAGGGCCGCTTGAGGTGCCGGATGCGAGGGCTGACCGACTGCCATCGAGATCACCGGATGGCCGGCAGCGCGCCGCTTCGTCGCCTCCGCCAGGACGTCCATGGCGTGAAAAGGCTCGACTTCGCTGCGTTTCGATATGGAAAACAAGATCTTTTCTCGCTTAGCTTCTGCGTCACGGCCCGACAATTGCCGCATTAATCGGCTCATCACAATCCCGCGAGGGCCGCGCTGGACGAAAAATTCTGGTTTGAGCAGAACCGAACGCACCGTACCTTGACGCGACGCATTCAAGTCCATAACCCGGCGACGGGTCTTCTCGATGAAGAGACGACCATATCGCCGATGACGAGGATATCATGGCATTCTTCCCGAAGACCTTTACCGCATTGGCGCTTGCCGCATCGATCGCCCTTCCGCTTCCGGCGGCAGCGCTCGACGACCAGCAGAAGAAGGAGTTCGGCGAATTCATCAAGCAATACCTGATCGAGAACCCCGAGATCATGCTCGAAGTCCAGGATGCGCTGCAGAAGAAGCAGGAAGCCCAGCGGTCGGTGAAGGCCAATATGGCGATCGAAGAGAACAGCACCGACATCTTCGAATCGAAGAACGACGTCACGCTCGGCAATCCCAAGGGCGATGTCACTGTCGTCGAATTCTTCGATTATAATTGCAGCTATTGCCGCCATGCGCTTCCCGACATGCAGGCGATGCTGAAGAAGGACAAGAACGTCCGTTTCGTCCTCAAAGAATTCCCGATCCTCGGACCGGATTCTGTCGCCGCCCACAAGGTGGCCGACGCCTTCCGCAAGCTCGCACCGGAGAAATATGCCGATTTCCACGTCGCCCTTCTCGGCACCGAAGGCCGCGCCTCTGACGAAACAGCGGTCGCGGTCGCAGCTTCGCTCGGCGTCAGCGAGGACAAGATCCGCGCCGAGATGGCAAAGAGCCCGAATGACGGGATCGTCCAGGCGACCTACCAGCTCGCCTCCAGTCTCGGCATCAGCGGCACGCCCTCCTATGTGATCGGCAACGAACTGGTGCCGGGCGCCGTCGGGCTCGACGATCTCGAAGCCAAGGTCAAGAACATGCGCAGCTGCGGCAAGACCGCCTGCTGAGCAATCAACCGCCGAACGATAGCCCATCAAATCGCCAAAATCGAAGTGTTTCAACCATGTGGACAAATGTGGCACGATTGCCGCTGGGCAATCCGTAAGGGCTTTCATTCAGCCTTCGCGGAGTCTATAGGTTGCCGTCATACATTTTACGGAACATTCGATGACGCAAACGATTTTTGTCCTGAACGGCCCCAACCTGAACATGCTGGGCAAACGAGAGCCTGGCATTTATGGCGGCAAGACGCTCAAGGACATCGAGGCGGACTGCAAGGCTGCAGGCCGCGAACTCGGCTTCGATATCGACTTCCGTCAGAGCAACCACGAAGGCACGCTCGTCGACTGGTTCCATGAGGCCGACGAAAAGGCCGTCGGCGTTGCCATCAATGCAGGCGCCTATACGCATACATCGGTCGCGCTGCATGATGCGATCCGCGCGATTTCCATTCCCGTCGTCGAGCTCCACATATCCAACGTGCATGCACGGGAAGAATTCCGCCACAAGTCGATGATCGCGCCGGCATGCAAAGGCGTGATCTGCGGCTTCGGGCCTCATAGCTACATCCTGGCGCTCCACGCGCTGAAGAACATCACGGCATAAGAAGAAGACAGGGCAACACCATGGCTGAAAAGAAATCGGGTATCGACCAGGCACTGATCCGCGATCTCGCCAATATACTGAACGAAACGGATCTGACGGAGATCGAGGTCGAGCAGGACGACTTGCGCATCCGCGTTTCGCGCGCCGGCACGCCGCAATATGTCCAGGCGCCGATCGCAGCACCTGGTTATGCCGCGCCCGCAGCCGCCGCTGCGGCAGCCGTTGCCGCGCCTGCCGCAGCGCCCAGCCGCAACCCGGCCAATGTCGTCAATGCACCGATGGTGGGCACCGTCTACATGGCGCCGGCACCGGGTGCGCGTCCGTTCATCGAAGTCGGCGCGACCGTCAAGGAAGGCCAGACGCTGATCATCATCGAAGCGATGAAGACGATGAACCAGATCCCCTCGCCGAAGTCAGGCAAGGTGACTGAGATCCTGGTCGATGACGGACACCCCGTCGAGTACGGCCAAGCCCTCGTCGTCATCGAATAGGCCGATGCCCATGATTTCGAAAATCCTCATCGCCAATCGCGGGGAAATCGCCCTTCGCGTGCTTCGGGCCTGCAAGGAACTCGGCATCGCCTGCGTGGTGGTTCATTCGACCGCCGACGCTGATGCCATGCATGTGCGCCTTGCCGACGAAAGTGTCTGCATCGGCCCGCCTTCCTCGCGCGAGAGCTATCTCAACATCCATCAGATCGTCGCCGCCTGCGAGATCACCGGCGCCGACGCCGTGCATCCAGGCTACGGCTTTCTGTCGGAGAATGCCAAGTTCGCCGATATCCTCGAGGCCCATGGCATTACCTTCATTGGGCCGACGGCGGATCATATCCGTATCATGGGCGACAAGATCACCGCCAAGACGACGGCGCTCGAGCTCGGCATTCCCGTCGTTCCGGGCTCGGACGGTGAAGTGAAGACCGAAGAGGATGCGCTGAAGACGGCCGCCGAAATCGGCTATCCCGTGCTGATCAAGGCCACGGCCGGCGGCGGCGGACGCGGCATGAAAGTCGCCAAGAGCGAGGCCGACCTGATCGAGGCCTGGTCGACGGCGCGCACGGAAGCGGCAGCCGCCTTCGGCAACGATGCCGTCTACATGGAAAAATATCTCGGCAAGCCGCGCCACATCGAAATCCAAGTGTTCGGCGATGGCGAAGGCAATGCGATCCATCTCGGCGAGCGCGACTGCTCGCTGCAGCGGCGCCATCAGAAGGTTTGGGAAGAGGCGAATTCGCCGGCACTCAACGTCGAGCAGCGCATGAAGATCGGCCAGGTCTGCGCCGACGCCATGAAGAAGCTGAAATATCGCGGCGCCGGCACGATCGAATTCCTCTACGAAAACGGCGAGTTCTATTTCATCGAAATGAACACCCGCCTGCAGGTGGAGCATCCGATCACCGAAGCGATCACCGGCATCGACCTCGTGCATGAGCAGATCCGCGTCGCTTCCGGCGGCGGTCTCTCGGTGACGCAGGATGAAGTGCATTTTTCCGGTCACGCCATCGAGTGCCGTATCAATGCCGAGCACCCGCGCACCTTCGTGCCTTCGCCCGGCACGATCACGCATTTCCACGCGCCGGGCGGCCTCGGCGTGCGCATCGATTCCGGTGCCTATCAGGGCTACAAGATCCCGCCCTATTACGATAGCCTCATCGGCAAGCTGATCGTGCACGGCCGTACCCGCGTCGAATGCATGATGCGCCTGCGCCGGGCGCTCGACGAATTCGTCGTCGACGGCATCAATACGACGCTGCCGCTGTTCCAGGATCTCGTCTCCAACCAGGATATCGCCAACGGCGATTACGACATCCATTGGCTGGAAGACTACCTCGCCAACACACCGGCGGCATAGGACAGGCATGGCAGGATCGCGCAGGAAGTCACCAGGCATAACCCCTGACATTCTCCTGCGCGCCTATTCCATCGGCCTGTTTCCGATGGCCGAATCCGCCGACGACCCGGAGATCTTCTGGGTCGAACCGGAACTGCGCGGCGTGCTGCCGCTCGACCATTTCCATGTGTCGAAAAGCCTGGCC
The DNA here is from genome assembly GCF_012276115.1 of Rhizobium leguminosarum bv. viciae. Lineage (GTDB taxonomy): Bacteria > Pseudomonadota > Alphaproteobacteria > Rhizobiales > Rhizobiaceae > Rhizobium > Rhizobium leguminosarum_T. Next base: position 21,731 of record NZ_WIEU01000012.1, read on the forward strand.
AAGGCGGTGCGCAAGAAGCCCTTCGAGATCCGTTTCGATTACGCGTTCGATCAGGTCATCGCCGCCTGTGCGGAGGAGACGTCCGGGCGCCCGAGCACCTGGATCAATAGGACGATCAGATCGCTCTACGCGACGCTCTTCGACATGGGCCATGCCCATACTGTCGAAGCCTGGGAGGGCGATGAACTGGTCGGCGGCCTCTACGGCGTCTCGCTCGGCTCGGCCTTCTTCGGCGAAAGCATGTTTTCGCGCCGGACGGATGCCTCGAAGATCTGCCTCGTTCATCTGGTCGACCGGCTGCGGGAAAGGGGCTTCACCTTGCTCGACACGCAGTTCACCACCGAGCACCTGAAAACATTCGGAGCGATCGACGTTCCGAAGGCAGATTACGCCGCGATGCTTGCTGCGGCGATGGAATCGCCGCACCTGGCTTTCTGACGATCATTATCCGACGGAGGTTTGATCGAGCGGGACGATCCTCCGAGATGATCCTGCGGATAGCACATGAGGATCAGGCGCATAGGGAGATGCCAGCCTAACGAAGATGCAGTTATTTCGCCTTGGCACCGTCAGGAGCCGGGACATCCGAGTTTGCCTTGCAGTCCTTCAGCCAGACGTCATAGATCGGGTGCTCGACGGCGTTGAGGCCGGGGCTGGCGGCGAACATCCAGCCGGTGAAGATGCGGCGGATCTTGCGGTCGAGGGTGATCTCGTCGACCTCGACGAAACCGTCGATCTTCTGTGCTTCCGACTGGTCGCGCGAATAACAGGCCTTCGGTGTCACCTGCAGCGCACCGAACTGTACCGTCTCGTTGACATAGACGTCGAAGGTCGTGATGCGGCCGGTGATCTTGTCGAGGCCGGAAAAGACGGCAACCGGATTTTCGATGCGTGCGGCATTTGCCGCAACTGGCGGAAGCAGGGCCGAGAGCGCCAGCAGCGATCCGGCGGCACGCAGGACCATGTTCCGCGTGAAGAGCTTCATATGTACCCGTCTCCAGACATTTTCAGTTCACAGCCGCGGTCAAGCGCGGCCAACCTGCGGGTAAAGGTCAATTGTGGCCAAAAGCCGGGTCTTGGGATCGCCCGGTCGAGCCGTCTCAGTTGCCTGGCGTCCAGGCGTCGTAATCGCCGGTGACGCGCGGACGCTCGCCCGGAACGGCGATGGAACCCGGCGGACGATAGGCCTGCGGCGAACCGGTATGGTTGGGCCGGTGCGGCTTCTGCCAATCCTTGGCGACGTAGTTTTCCTTGGACGGGGGAACATCGGTGCGATGATGCATCCAGCCATGCCAGCCCGGCGGAATGGCGGAGGCTTCGGCATAACCCTTGTAGATCACCCAACGCTTCGGCAGACCGTAGGAGGACATGCCGCCTTCGTAGTAGACGTTGCCGAATTCATCCTCGCCGACGCGCTTGCCAAAACGCCAGGTCGCAAAACGCGTGCCCATCGTCTGACCGTTCCACCAGGTAAAGGTCTGAACCAGAAGATTCCACATGTCTTTTCCTTGTGCCCGCCAGATGCGGGCCAAACCAGAATTCGTTTCCTCGCTTATGCCGTCGCCAAGCCGAATTGTCCAGCGATTCCACGACGGCCATGGGTCATTTCAAAGCCATCTTGAAGCCGAGATGGGAGGGCTTGAAGCCCAGCCTTTCGTAGAAACGATGGGCATCCTTGCGTATCGCATTCGAGGTCAACGCTACCCGCCCGATATCGCGGCCTTTTGCCTCGGCAATGGCGAATTCGATCATCAGTCCGCCGATCCCCTGCCCGCGCATATCGGCGCGTGTCTGCACCGCCTCGATAATCATCGCCGAGGAGCCGCGGCCGGTGAGCGTGGTCGTCACCATCGTCTGAAACGTGCCGACGACCTCGCCGCCGCGCTCTGCGACGTAAAGCGTCTGGTCAGGCGAAGCCTCGATGACGGCGAAGGCCCTGAGATAATCCGGGAAGGCTTCAGCTTCCGTGGTATCGCCGTGACCGCCGAGCGCGTCGGCGGCAAACATAGCCATCAGCGCCGGCAGATCTTCCCGGCGCGCCGGACGAATGAGAATATCGGGCAACTCGACCGCCACAGTCTCAATGCCCCTCGAGTGGTTTTTCAAAGATCAGCGCCGGAATGCCGGATTGTCCGGCTCCACTATTTTCGTTGCGGCCGATCTCGGTGAAGCCATGCGTGCGATAGAAGGCGATCGCCGCAGCATTCTGCGGTTCGACTTCGAGGCGCATGATCTCCGCATCGGGAAAGCAGGTTTCGAGCTCGGCGAAGATATCGCGGCCGATACCCTGGCGCTGCAGCGCCGGCCCGACATAGAGGAGATGTAGCATGACAGTCTTCGTCAATTGCTGCGACATGGCCGCATAACCCATGCCGCCGATATTGCGGCCATCATCGGCAACGAGGAATTCGGCATCCTTTCGCACGAGGCGCGTCTTCAGCGCCGCCGGCGAAAAGAGATGGGTGATCAGATCCGCCACCTTGGCTCTGCCATGCAGGCTGTCATAGGTGGCATGAAAGCTCTCCACCAAGAGGGCGCGCACCTTCTCCAGGTCGCGCTCGCCGGCGGTGCGGACGAAATACACCGCTTACTCCTCGATGCCGAGCTTCGCCTTGACGAGGGCCTGGACGGCCTGCGGGTTGGCCTTGCCGCCGGTCGCCTTCATTACCTGACCGACGAACCATGCCGCCATGGTCGGCTTCGCCTTGACCTTTTCGACCTGATCGGGATTGGCGGCGATGATCTCGTCGACGGCCTTTTCGATCGCGCCGGTATCGGTCACCTGCTTCATGCCGCGCGCTTCGACGATCTCGGCGGGATCGCCGCCCTCGTTGAGCACGATCTCGAAGAGATCCTTGGCGATTTTGCCGGAGATGATTTCGGCCTTGATGAGATCGATGATGGCGCCGAGCTGGGCCGGCGAAACCGGCGTCTGCTCGATGTCCTTGCCGGTGCGGTTCAGCGCGCCGAGCAGATCGTTGATCACCCAGTTGGCGGCCGTCTTCCCGTCACGGCCTGCGGCAACCGCTTCGAAATAATCGGCGATCGCCTTTTCGGAAACGAGCACCGAGGCGTCGTAGATCGACAGCCCGAGCTCGCGCACGAAGCGCTCCTTTTTGTCGTCAGGCAGTTCCGGCAGATCGGCTTCGAGCGCCTTGATGAAGGCATCGTCGAATTCGAGCGGCAGCAGATCAGGATCGGGGAAATAACGATAGTCGTGCGCATCCTCCTTGGAGCGCATCGAACGCGTCTCGCCCTTGCTCGGGTCGAAGAGGCGGGTCTCCTGATCGATCTTGCCACCGTCCTCCAGAATGCCGATCTGGCGACGGGCTTCATATTCGATCGCCTGGCCGATGAAACGGATGGAGTTGACGTTCTTGATCTCGCAACGCGTGCCAAAATCCTCGCCCGGACGGCGGACGGAGACGTTGACGTCGGCGCGCATCGAACCTTCGTCCATGTTGCCGTCGCAGGTGCCGAGATAACGCACGATCGAGCGCAACTTGGTCATATAGGCCTTGGCCTCGTCGGACGAGCGCATGTCGGGCTTGGAGACGATCTCCATCAGCGCGACGCCGGAACGGTTGAGATCGACATAGGACATGGTCGCGTGCTGGTCATGCATCGACTTGCCGGCATCCTGTTCCAGATGCAGGCGCTCGATGCCGATCTCGATATCCTCGAACTGGCCCTGGCGGTCCGGCCCGAGTGAAATGACGATCTTGCCCTCGCCGACGATCGGATCCTTGAACTGCGAGATCTGATAGCCCTGCGGTAGGTCGGGATAGAAATAGTTCTTGCGATCAAACAGGGAGCGCTTGTTGATCTGGGCTTTCAGGCCGAGGCCGGTGCGAACGGCCTGCCTGACGCATTCCTCGTTGATGACGGGCAGCATGCCGGGCATGGCGGCGTCGACCATCGAGACATTCGAATTCTGCGGCTTGCCGAACTCCGTCGAAGCGCCGGAGAACAGCTTCGAATTGGACAGCACCTGGGCATGGACTTCCATGCCGACGATGACCTCCCAGTCGCCGGTGGCGCCGGGGATGAAGCGTTTCGGATCAGGCGTGCGGACGTCGACAAGGGTCATCTGATGCTCTTTGCAGGCTGTTCTTTTCCACTGGTGAGGTAAAGGAAATGGCGTGCCGGTGCAAGGCTTTCGCCATGGCGTGCATCGCGGTTTTGCCGTCCATTAACGCAGCCGCGGTAGGGTTCCCCTATGACGATGATCGATATTATCAAATGGGCCTTGCTATTTCTGGCGCTGAACCTTTTGGTATTCTGGATCTATTTCTTCGACAAACAGGCGGCGCGCTACGGCAGGCGGCGCATCAGCGAGCGCACGCTTCTCTTGCTTGCGCTGATCGGCGGCAGCCTTGGCGCGGTGGCGGCACAGCAGCTGCTGCGGCACAAGACGAGAAAGGAGCCGTTCCGGTCAATCCTGGCGGCGATCCTGATCCTGCATGGCGCACTGATTGCTGTGCTGGCCTTCGTGCCGCAATGGAGCCTTCTGCTTCCTCGGGATTTTTGAAGCGTCAGAATTCCTGCCCATACCCACCTTGGCCGTCGGAGACCAGCTGTTTCGTCAGCCCGACGGAGGGGACGTCGCGATCAAGCTTCGGATTGTAGGCAACCGAGAGCCAATGGATACTGTAGCCGTGCTTCCGGAAGAAGCCGATCGCCTCGCTGTTGCCGGAATGGGTCTGCATCGCCGCCTTCTCGAAGCCCTGATCGGCGATCTCCTTTTCGATACGGACGAGAAGGGCCGAACCGAGGCCCTGGCGGGTGAATGCGGGATCGATCCAGAAATCCGAGATGGTTTCGTCCAATCCCTCGCGCGCCGCCCAGCCTGCGACCTGGCCGTTCTGCTCGACGACGGTGATGGTCAGCCAGTCGTTTTCCACGAAGTTCCGGAAGGCGTTGCGCGCCGCGTCGGTCATCGCGTCCGATTCGCCGATCGACGCCATCGCCTTTTGCCAGGCCCTCAGCCCGATCTCGCTCAATAGCTCCGCTTCACCGTCGCGGGCATTGCGAATGTGGATCAACGACACCTCCGCGTAACGCGTCAACTAGACCATTGAGTCGCGGATTTTACCAGTAGCTCCAATGGGACGATCGACCGAAACCGCGGTTTTCGACTGGTTTTGAGCGACAACGCGCTCTTGACCGAATTTTCCGGGCTGAATAATAGGTCTTATCGAGGTGTTTTATGTTGAGCCTGCCTGAGACCCGGTAAAGGCCCTGCCCGCAAGTTCGCTTGCGCGCATGGGCCCGAAAAAAACGAAACCCTGACGTTCGAATGAGCGCCAGATCGTTTTTGTGCGCCCTGCCGGGCGCGATACCGGATCTCAACACATGGACATTTCTCGCACGGAGCAGCGCATCCTGCATCTCATGGCCCAGGGCGGCCGCATTGAAATTACCCGCGACGACGACAGGAAGATCGAGGCGGTCAGTTGCTTCACCCGCGACGGCTGGCTCTATCCCGGCGTCGATCTCGATCTCTTCCGCAGGCTGAAGCGACTGAGGGCAATCAAGTCCTCAGGCGGCCACCCCTACCGGATCACCGAAAGAGGGCTGAGGTTGGTCAGGTCGCAGCTGAACAACAGGTAATAGCGGCACTCCCGATCGCGTCTCAAACGAGCGCGATCGGGGGTATCGCCTCAAGCCTTTGCAGAGAGTTCCGTCCGCATCACCGACCACTCGTCGGCCATCGTGCCTGTGCCGCGCGCCTTGCCGGCGCGGCGATACCAGTAATCGGCGTTCCAGTCATCGCCCTCGATGCGATGGCAAAGAGCGTGGCCCCAGTCGAACGGCTGTTCGCCTTCGTGGCGCTGGCAGATGTCGTGGACCGCCTGCCAGTCCGCGCCCATGGTGAATCCGCCGGCAGCAAGGCGATCAACGGCCTCGATCAATTGCGCAAGATCATTGCTGGCCATAAAACCTTCTCCTGGTTCCGGCTATCAATCAGTCAACCACGCTGCGAAGTCGACGGCGCCGACCGTTTCGTGGTCGGCAGCTGCGATCTTTCGGATCGTTAGATCCGTTACCACCACTTGGCCGGCGTAAACCGGCCGGCTGCCTGCTCGATGACATGGGCGGTCTTGAAGAGGGTTTCCTCGTCGAAGGGCTTGCCGATCAGCTGCAGGCCGAGCGGCAGTCCCTTATGGTCAAGGCCGGCCGGCACGGCGATGCCGGGCAGGCCAGCCATGTTGACCGTCACCGTGAAGATGTCATTCAGATACATCTTCACCGGATCGGCGGCGAGGTTCTCATCGGCAACGCCAAAAGCCGACGACGGCGTTGCCGGCGTCAGGATAGCATCGACACCGGCGTCGAAGGCGAGTTCGAAATCGCGCTTGATCAGCGTGCGCACCTTCTGGGCGCGGATGTAATAGGCATCGTAATAACCGGCCGACAGCACATAGGTGCCGATCATGATGCGGCGCTTGACTTCCTTGCCGAAGCCCGCGGCACGCGTCTTCTCGTACATGTCGACGATATCCTTGCCGTCGACGCGCAGGCCGTAGCGCACGCCGTCGTAGCGCGCGAGGTTCGAAGATGCCTCGGCCGGAGCGACGATATAATAGGCCGGAAGGGCGTATTTGGTGTGCGGCAGCGAGATGTCGACGATTTCGGCACCCGCTTCCTTCAGCCAGGCGATGCCCTGGCGCCAGAGGGTCTCGATCTCATCAGGCATGCCATCGACACGGTATTCGTTCGGAATGCCGATCTTCATGCCTTTCAGCGATTGGCCGAGAGCTGCTTCGTAATCCGGCACCGGCAGATCGACCGATGTCGTGTCCTTTGCGTCGACGCTTGCCATCGACTTCAAAAGGATCGCGGCATCGCGTACGTCGCGGGCGATCGGGCCCGCCTGGTCGAGCGAAGAGGCGAAGGCGACAGTGCCCCAGCGCGAGCAGCGGCCATAGGTCGGCTTGATGCCGACGGTGCCGGTGAAGGCGGCCGGCTGGCGGATCGAGCCGCCGGTATCGGTCGCGGTCGCGCCGGCGCAAAGATGCGCGGCGACGGCTGCGGCCGAACCGCCCGACGAGCCGCCCGGCACGAGCTGCTGGTTGGAACCTGCGGCACGCCAGGGATTGATCACCGGGCCATAATGCGAGGTCTCGTTGGACGAGCCCATGGCGAACTCGTCCATGTTCAGCTTGCCGAGCATGACAGCGCCGTCGTCCCAGAGGTTCTGCGTCACGGTCGATTCGTAACGCGGCTCGAAACCATCGAGAATGTGGCTGCAGGCCTGGGTGTGAACACCGACGGTGGCGAAGAGATCCTTGATACCAAGCGGAATGCCTTCGAGTTCGCCCGCCTTGCCGGCGGCGATGCGCTCGTCGGAGTTCTTCGCCATGACGCGGGCGAGATCCGGCGTGATCTTGATATAGGCGTTAAGCCGACCGTTGGCCGCATCGATCGCCGAGATATAGGCTTCGGTCAGTTCGATCGCGGTGATTTCCTTGGCGCGCAGCTTCTGGCGGGCTTCGGCAATGGTCAGGCTGGTGAGTTCGCTCATCGTGTTTTCGCTTCAGATCTGGAAATGGCAACAGGGTCGGAAAGAGGCTTCGAAGCCTTATTCGACGACTTTCGGCACCAGGAAAAAATTGTGGTCGGTGACGGGCGCATTGGCGACGATATCGGCTGCCTTGCTGCCGTCGGTCACCTCATCGGTCCGCTTCTTCATCGCCATCGGGGTCACCGACGTCATCGCCTCGACGCCGTCGACATTCACTTCGGAGAGTTGCTCGACGAAGCCAAGGATGCCGTTCAGCTCGCCGACCATGCGATTTGCCTCGTCCTCGGAGACGGCAATACGGGCAAGGCGGGCAACGCGCTTCACGGTGGCAAGATCGACGGACATGGCATTCTCCGGATAGGATTTTTCCTACTCGCTATAAAGGCCATGTCCGCCTGACGCAACGGGGTTTCGTCAGATCGACAGGCTCTCGGAAGGCCTGATCGCCTTCACATCCGTCTTCGATCCGTCCATGCCGGCAACGAATTTTTCGGCCGTCTGGTCGATGATCGGAAAGGTGCCGTAGTGGCAGGGGATCGCGGTCTTGAAGTTGAAATAGCGCCGGCAGGCAAGGGCTGCCACCGCGCCGCCCATGGTGAAGCGGTCGCCGACCGGCACGAAGCCGATATCAGGCTGGTGCAATTCGTTGATCAGCGCCATGTCGGAGAAGATGTCTGTATCGCCCATGGCAAGGATCGAGGCTTCGTCGTCGAAATGCAGCATCAGGCCATTGGCGTTGCCGAGCGCATGCGAGACGCCGTCCTCGGTGATCTGGGCGGAGGAGTGCAGCGCATTGGTGAAGGTCGCCGAGAAGCTGCCGAGGGCGATCGTGCCGCCGGTATTGCCCATCTCGATCTTGTCGACGCCCTTGGAGCCGAGCCAGGCGGCGAGATCGGCATTGGCGAGAACGACGGCGCCGGTTTCCTTGGCGAGTGCCACGGTATCGCCGACATGGTCGCCATGGCCATGCGTCAACAAGATATGGGTGATGCCGGCCGACACATCCTTGATATCCTGGCCGGAAAAGGAGGCGTTATAGCTGAGGAATGGATCGAGGAGGATCTTCGCCTTTGATGTTTCGATGCGGAAGGCGGAATGGCCAAGCCAGGTGATCTTCATGAGATGTCTCCTTTATTACGTGATGCAAAGGCGGTTTCGATGGGAGATCCGGATGATTTGAGCCGGATCGGCTCAAAATCTGAATCCGTATCTCAATCAAAGAATTGGAGCATGATGTCGCCCGAAAACCGCTCACACTTTTCGGCATCATGCGCTAAGGACATATCTTACGTGGCCGCAAAGAAAAGCGGCGGCGACTTCAATTTGTTTTGACGGGATGAAGCGGCGATGACGGTGCTGACGATCGAGGAAATGGCCGAGACGCTCGCCCCGCGACAGGCGATTGCCGGCCTCGATCTCGGCACCAAGACGATCGGGCTATCGATGTCCGATCTCGGCCGGCGCTTCGCCACGCCGCGCACCGTGATCCGCCGCGTCAAGTTCACCATCGATGCCCAGGCGCTGCTCGACTTCGCACAATCTGAAAAGGTCGCAGGCTTCATCATCGGCCTGCCGATGAATATGGACGGATCAGCGGGTCCGCGCGTGCAAGCGACGCGCGCCTTCGTGCGCAACATGGAGCAGAAGACGGCGCTGCCCTTCGTCTATTGGGATGAGCGGCTTTCGACGGTTGCCGCCGAACGGACGTTGCTCGAAATGGACGTCTCGCGCGCCAAGCGGGCCGAACGGATCGATTCGGCCGCGGCGAGCTTTATCCTTCAGGGCGCGCTTGACAGGCTTTCCTTGCTGGCAAGGTCCGATGGAGACGAATTCAGCGCCTGACGCGCCTTCCACCAGGCGATGATCGACGTCCGCTTCCGGAAGGCCAGGATGGCGAAGACGACGAGGCTGTCGACTGCGATCGCGCGGGCAACGAGCGGCGGGATGGTCTCCGGCGGAATGCCGAGAGCTTTGCCGTAAAGCTCGAAGGTCAGGTCATGGACCTGCCGGCTCAGCATGAAGATGCCGAAACTCATGTCGTAATAGGAGAGCCAGTACCATCCGCCCAGAAAGACGATGGGGCCGGCCCAGAAGATCAGAAACCACTTCATGCGGCCTCTCCTCCATGCTTGCGCGCCACGGGCAGATCGAGGGAGGCCAACCGAGTCGACAATGCCATGATGCAAAGCACCAGCGCGGGAATTGCGATATCCAGCGCCAGGACTGCGAAAAACATCATCGCCGTCACCAGAAACGCGACTTTAGCGATCTTGGTTCCCATGGGCGTCACTCGGGGCTTCTACTCATACCATCTCTGCTCAGCGCCACACTGTCGGGTTAACCACCCCCACGCAACGTAAACCATTTGTTAAGGTTAACGCAGGCCCCGCCCCCTGTGGATGAGGCAGGTATCAGCCGTAGACGCCGCGCACGATGCGCTTCAGCGCCGTTGCCGCCTTCTCCCAGTCCTTGGGCGTTTTCAGCGACAGGCCGGCGCACTGCCCGCCGGCTGCGGCGGCGAGCACAAGGTGCTGGACCGCGGCGATGACGACGGCGTTGACGGCTGCCGCATCCACCCCCTTCGGCGGCGCCAACGAGCCGCGCATGCGCTCGAGCCAAAGAGCCAGCGCCTTCGAACGTGCCTCGGACAACCGCCTCACCTGCTCGGTGTTTTCCGATATCTCCCAGGCGAGGATGCGGCGCATCAGCGGATCGTTTCTCAAGGCGTCAAGGAGCAGAAGGGACAGCCGCTCCATCAGGTCGCCAAAGGTGAGCAGGAACATGCCGCCGGCGTCTTCCGGAATGCGATCCTTCACCCACGTGCCGAGATCGGCGCCGATCGCCTCCACCAAACCGTCGAGGCCGCCATAGTAACGATAGATCAGCTGCTTGTCGCAACCGGCGCGGCGGGCGACCGCATTGATGCCGAAATTCTGGAAGCCTTCCTCGGCGAGCAGCCCCTTGGCGGCGGCAAGGATGGCGCGCTCGGTGGCACCGCGATCACGCACGCGCCGTTCCGGCCCCTCGCCGGTCCCGGGTGAATTTTCAAGATTTACGGCTTCATTCAGCATGATCGACCCTTCCCCGCTGTCACCAATCGGTGAGTAGCGGGGAGGCTTCATGCAATCAATCCTATCCCTTTGGGAAGATTGTGGATATTCGAGCCGGACCGTTGATTGTCCGCCGAACGGATGTGGCAGGCTGCACGTTGGACGGATCGGATCCGCTCAGAAATCTCGTCCTGGCGGTTGATCGTGATGGACGAACCCGGCATAGCTGCATTATGAACAAATCTAACAATCTCCGCTAAGGCCCTGCAATGGTGAACTATATCGAAGCCTCTACTGCGCCCCCGAAGAATACGGGCGCCATCCGGCTTTATGACGCGCAAGCATTCGAGGGCATGCGCAAGGCATGCCAGCTGACCGCGCGCTGCCTCGATGCGCTTGCCGACATCGTCAAGCCCGGCCTGCTGACCGATGAGATCGACAGGTTCGTCTTCGATTTCGGCATGGATCACGGCGCCTACCCGGCGACGCTGAACTATCGCGGCTATACCAAATCGACCTGCACCTCGATCAACCATGTCGTCTGCCATGGCATTCCAAACGACAAGCCGCTGCGTGACGGCGATATCGTCAATATCGACGTCACCTTCGTGCTCGACGGCTGGCACGGCGATTCCAGCCGGATGTATCCGGTCGGCGTCGTCAAGCGTGCTGCCGAGCGGCTGCTCGAGGTGACCTATGAATCGCTGATGCGCGGCATTGCCGCCGTCAGGCCCGGCGTTCGCACCGGCGCGATCGGCGAGGCGATCCAGACCTATGCCGAAGCCGAGCGCTGTTCGGTGGTGCGCGATTTCTGCGGCCATGGTGTCGGCCGGCTGTTCCACGATTCGCCGAATATCCTGCATTACGGCCGCGCCAATGAGGGGCCGGAGCTGCGCGAAGGCATGATCTTCACCATCGAGCCGATGATCAACCTCGGCCGCCCGCATGTGAAGGTGCTGGCCGACGGCTGGACGGCAGTCACCCGCGACCGCTCACTGTCGGCGCAGTACGAACATACCGTCGGCGTCACCTCCGATGGCTGCGAGATCTTCACGTTGTCGCCGGGTGGGCTCGACCGCCCCGGCCTGCCGTCACACAACGGGTGACGGTCCGATGGCGAAAGGCCCCGTTTCGACATCTTCCGACGACGAGCTGCCTTTCCCAACGCAAGAGTCCCTTGCCGCCGACGAACGCTCGTTCTTTGGCGGACGGCCGCAAAAGCCGTCCGCGCCGAATGCCAGGACCGCCCTGCCCGCCTCGCTCGCCGGCCAAGAGCATTATCACGGCCATCGCGAGCGGTTGCGTGACCGCTTTCGGGAGCTCGGCGACACCGCGCTGGCCGACTACGAAATCCTCGAACTGCTGCTTTTCCGGCTGATCCCGCGGCGCGACACCAAACCGATCGCCAAGGCGCTGATCGAACGGTTCGGCTCACTCTCCGGCGTCTTCGGTGCGCCTCAGGCGCTGCTAATGGAGGTCAAGGGCGTCGGCGAGACCGTGGCGCTCGACCTGAAGCTGATCTCGACTGTCGCTCACCGGACGTTGAAGAGCGAACTCAGGAGCAAACAGGTCCTGTCCTCGTGGTCCTCGGTCATCCAGTATTGCCATGCCGCCATGGCGCACGAGACCCGCGAGCAGTTCCGCATCCTTTTCCTCGACAAGCGCAATGTGCTGATCGCCGACGAGGTGCAGGGCCGCGGTACGGTCGACCATACGCCGGTCTATCCGCGCGAGGTGGTCAAACGCGCGCTCGAGCTTTCGGCAACGGCGATGATCCTCGTCCACAACCACCCCTCTGGCGATCCGACGCCATCGCACGCCGACATCGACATGACGAAGGTGATCATCGATGCGGCCAAGGCGCTCGATATCACCGTCCACGACCATATCATCATCGGCAAGGATGGGCATGTCAGCCTGAAGGGGCTGAAGTTGATCTGAACAAACACGGCGGCTGATCGCCGACGAGATGCAAAGCCCCGGCGGGGCGACCATGCCCTGGTCCATCCCGCGAGAAGACTGAGGCGAGAAGACTGGGGAATGCTGGAGTTGACAGCAGTCGGTGGTGCGCGATTGTATGCAGTTCTGCACCACCACAGCCTGGACAATGCCCGCCCGAAATACCGAGAAGATGAAGCTCCATGACGATCCGCAGCGGCAACACCGATCGATCGACCCGGCTCTGCCGCGACGTGCTCTGCCTCGATGACTTTGAAATAAAGGCGCGGCGACATCTGCCAAAGCCCCTGTTCGGTTATATCGCAGGCGCAACCGAGACCAATGCGTCGCTACGGCATAACACAGAGGCTTTCCAGGCCTATGCCTTCCGGCCTCGTGTCCTTCGGGACGTCTCGAAACGCAGCACCGAGACGAGCCTGTTCGGCAAGACCCATGCCGCGCCATTCGGCATCGCACCGATGGGTATCAGCGCGTTGATGGCCTATCGAGGTGACATCGTGCTTGCGCAAGGAGCGGATCAATCGGGAATCCCGATGATCATAAGCGGTTCATCGCTTATCCCTTTGGAAGAGATCGCTGCGGTTTCGCCGCAAGCATGGTTTCAGGCCTATCTCCCCGGCGAACCCGACCGGATCGACGCTCTCATCGATCGCGTCGGCGCGGCCGGCTTGCGCACGCTTCTGCTGACCGTGGACACAGCCACGCTGCCAAACCGTGAAAACAATGTAAGGGCCGGATTCTCGACGCCTCTGCGTCCCGGTCTCCGCCTGGCATGGCAGGGCATCTCGCACCCGCGCTGGACCACCGGCACATTCCTGCGCACGATCGTCCGGCACGGCATTCCGCATTTTGAAAATTCATATGCCACAAGAGGCGCGCCGATCATCTCCTCGAACGTCACGCGCGATTTCGGCAGGCGCGACCATCTCAACTGGAACCATCTGGAGCGGATACGCAACAGGTGGTCCGGCAAACTCGTGGTCAAGGGAATCATGCATCCTGACGACGCGGCCCGAGCTGTCGACACCGGGGCGGATGGAGTGATCGTCTCCAACCATGGCGGCCGCCAGCTCGACGACACCGCATCTCCCCTTCAGGTCCTTCCGGAAATTGCATCCCGTGTTGGAGACAGCGTTGCCGTCATGGTCGATGGCGGTTTCAGGCGTGGAACGGACATCATGAAGGCCCTCGCACTCGGGGCCTGTTTCGTGTTCGTGGGCAGGCCGTTCCTTTATGCCGCAGCCGTCGCGGGCCTGCCGGGCGTGCTCAAGGCGGCCGATATCCTGCAGACGGAACTGCATAGCAATATGGCATTGCTCGGCGTCACCAAGGTGGGCGATATTTCCGCGGACTACATCACCCGCGCATGAAATGCCGCCGCGCCGACATCGACATGACGAAGGTGATCATCGATGCGGCCAAGGCGCTCGAAATCATCGTCCACGACCACGTCATCATCGGCAGGGATGGCCATGTCAGCCTGAAGGGGCTGAAGCTGATCTGAAAGGCACAGTTCCGGCGGAATCGGCGGTCGTAAAACAATCTGTAACATTGACCGGCTAACGATGGACGGGCGACATTTTGCGTCGCAATATGATTCTTTTCCAATCCGGGGCTTGATGATGCTTCAGTACGATCTCGTTGTTGTGGGCAGCGGTCCCGCAGGGCGCCGCGGCGCGATCCAGGCGGCAAAACTCGGCAAGAAAGTGCTTGTCATCGAGCAAGGCAAACGCGTTGGCGGCGTGTCCGTGCATACCGGCACCATCCCTTCCAAAACGCTGCGCGAGACTGCGCTTAATCTTTCCGGCTGGCGCGAACGCGGCTTCTACGGCCGGTCTTACCGCGTCAAGGAAGAGATCAGTGCAGATGACCTGCGCCGCCGCCTGCTGATTACGCTCAACCACGAGGTCGAGGTGCTGGAACACCAGTTCGCCCGCAACCGCGTGCAGCATATTCGCGGCAAGGCGAGCTTCATCGATGCGTCGACGCTGCAGGTGATCAAGGATGACGGCGAGACCACGCAGGTCACCGCCGCCAGCGTGCTGCTTGCCGTCGGCACAAAGCCGTTCCGCCCCGATTACATACCCTTCGACGGCAAGACCGTTCTCGACAGCGACGAACTGCTGGACATCCAGGACCTGCCGCGATCGATGGTCGTCATCGGCGCCGGCGTCATCGGCATCGAATATGCGACGATCTTCAGCGCGCTCGACACCGCCGTCACCGTCATCGACCCGAAGGCGACAATGCTCGACTTCATCGACAAGGAAATCATCGAGGATTTCACCTACCAGCTGCGCGACCGCAACATGAAGCTGCTGCTCGGCCAAAAGGCCGACAAGGTGGAGACGCTGGAAGACGGCAAGGTCGGGCTGACGCTCGATAGTGGCCGGCGCCTGACGACCGACATGGTGCTTTTCGCGGCCGGCCGCATGGGGGCGACTGACGCGCTGAACCTTCCGGCCATCGGCCTCGAAGCCGACAGCCGCGGCCGTCTCAAGGTCAATCCGGAAACGTTCCAGACATCGGTTGCCAACGTCTACGCCGCCGGCGACGTCGTCGGCTTTCCGAGCCTTGCCTCGACCTCGATGGAACAGGGCCGCATCGCTGCCCGCGTCGCGGTCGGCGCAGTCGCCAAGGAGCCGCCGAAATATTTCCCCTACGGCATCTATGCCGTGCCGGAGATCTCGACCTGCGGCCTGACCGAAGAAGAGATGAAGGAGCGCGGCATTCCCTATGAATGCGGCATCGCCCGCTTCCGCGAGACGTCGCGCGGTCACATCATGGGCCTCGACACCGGGCTTTTGAAGCTGATCTTCTCGCTGAAGACCCGCCGCCTGCTCGGCGTGCATATCGTCGGCGAAGGCGCCACCGAGCTGGTGCATATCGGCCAGGCGGTGCTCAATCTCAAAGGGACCGTCGAATATTTCGTCGAGAACACCTTCAACTATCCGACGCTCGCCGAAGCCTACAAGATCGCCGGCCTCGATGCCTGGAACAGGATGGGCGACATCAAGTCGGAGCTCTAAAGTCCGTCGCGTCGCCGTGGGAACTGCCGTCTCAGTCCGGCCACCAAAACGGAGCCGAATGACATTGCGCATCATCTCGCTGAACGCATGGGGCGGCAGGCTTCATGAGGCGCTGATAGAATATGTGACGGCGGCCGATCCCGACGTGCTGTGCCTGCAGGAGGTTTTGCGCGCACCCGGCACCCACTCAGGCTGGTCGGTCTATCGGGACGGCGATGTCGAGCTGCCGCAGCGCTTCAATCTCTTTACCGAGATCAGCACCGCCCTGCCCGGCCACGACGGCTTCTTCTGCCCGACATCGAGAGGCGAACTCTTCGATGGCGATCGCGCCATTGTCGCCGAATTCGGGCTGGCGACCTTCGTGCGCAAAACGCATTCCGTCATCGCCCAAGGGCTGGGCTTCGTGCATGGCCGTTTTTCCGCTGATGGCTGGGGCGAGCATCCTCGGCCGCGAAACGCCCATTGCATCCGTCTCTTCTGCCATGAGCGCGCTTCTACCGTGACCATCGCCCACATGCATGGCCTGCGCGATCCCGCAGGCAAGGGCGACACGGCGGCGCGCGACGAACAGGCTGCAGCGCTGGTCAGGCTCATCGAGGGCGTCTGGCCCGGCGACGAAGGGCTCGTCGTCTGCGGTGATTTCAACGTGCTGCCCGATAGCGCGACCTTTGCGATTCTCGCCAGGCTCGGACTTTCCGACCTCGTCACCGGAAGCGGCCTTGTAGACACGCGAACCTCCTACTATCTGAAGCAGGGCCGCTTTGCCGACTACATGCTGGTGACGCCGGGGATGAAGGTTGCCAAATTCGAGGTGGTCGAGGCGCCCGAAGTCTCCGACCATCGCGCATTGCTGCTCGATATCGGGTAGTATATTGAGGAATGATACACTTCGCGAAGCGTTTGCGCGCCGTGCCGTTTTTTTACGCCTTAGTTTGACCTCCTAAATCGCATTGATACGTCGTGCTTGCCTTCAACGCCATTTTGCCTTCGGGCAAAAGCTTCTAGAGAAAGATAGATACTCTTGTCCCATGTCTTGGAAGCCGCGCGCAGACGTTTTCAGCTGATCCTGATCAAGCCGTCGCATTATGACGACGACGGCTACGTCATCCGCTGGTGGCGGGCGATGATCCCCTCCAATTCGCTCGCGGCGCTCTACGGCATTGCCGCCGAATGCGCCGAGCGCAAGGTGCTCGGAGACGATACGGCGATCGACATCACCGTGATCGACGAGACCAATACGCGGATCGATATCGCCGGACTGCTGGCGCAGTTCAAGCGTCACGACAATTTCGGCATGATCGCGCTCGTCGGCGTCCAGACCAACCAATATCCGCGCGCCCTCGATATCGCCCGTCCCTTCCGCGATGCCGGCCTGCCGGTTTCGATCGGCGGCTTCCATGTTTCCGGCTGCCTGTCGATGCTGGATGGCAAGGCGGTCGGGCTCGACGCCTGCCGCGACATGGGCATCTCGATGTTTGCCGGCGAAGCCGAGGGCCGGCTCGACATGGTGCTGCGCGATGCCGCCGCCGGTGAGCTGAAGCCGCTCTATAATTTCATGAACGACCTTCCCGGCATCGGCGGCACGCCGGTTCCCTTCCTGCCGAAGGACAATATCCAGCGCACGCTCGGGCTCAGCACCAGCTTCGATGCCGGACGTGGCTGTCCCTATCAGTGCTCGTTCTGCACCATCATCAACGTACAGGGACGCAAGTCGCGCTTCCGCTCGGCCGACGACGTCGAAAAGCTGGTGCGGATGAACTGGGCGCAGGGCATCCACAAATTCTTCATCACCGACGACAATTTCGCCCGCAACAAGGATTGGGAAGCGATCTTCGACCGGTTGATCGAACTCAAGGAACGTGACGGCATTCCACTCGGCCTGATGATCCAGGTCGACACGCTCTGCCACAAGATCCCCAATTTCATCGAGAAATCCAGGCGCGCCGGCGTCACCCGCGTCTTCATCGGCCTTGAAAACGTCAATCCGGATAATCTGACCGCCGCCAAGAAAAACCAGAACAAGATCACCGAATACCGCAAAATGCTGCTCGCCTGGAAGGCGCAGGGCATCATGACGCTCGCCGGTTATATCCTGGGCTTCCCCGCCGACACGCCGGAATCGATCCGCCGCGACATCGCGATCATCCAGGAAGAGCTGCCGCTCGACGTCATCGAATTCTTCATCCTGACGCCGCTGCCCGGCTCCGAGGACCATCAGGTCCTGTGGAAGAAGGGCGTCGAGATGGATGCCGATCTCAACATCTACGATGTCGAGCACGTCTGCACCGCCCATCCGAAGATGAGCAAGCAGGAATGGGAAGACATCTACCACGAGGCCTGGGCGCTCTATTATTCGCCCGATCATATGAAGACGCTGCTGCGCCGCGCTGTGGCAACCGGCGTGCCGCTCGCTAGGCTCGTCAAGGTTCTCGTCTCCTTCGCGACCACCGTGCCGCTGGAAAACGTGCACCCGCTGCAAAGCGGCCTGCTGCGCCTGAAGACGCCGTCGGAGCGGCGCCCGGACCTGCCGCGCGAGAATCCGCTCGTCTTCTGGCCGCGCTTTGCCTGGGAAACCTTCCGCAAACATGCTTCGCTCGCCGGCACGATCATTGGCCTGACGATTTCGGCGTTCTTGATTTCAAAGGAGGCGAAGTCGAAGACCTACATGGATCAGGCCCTGACGCCTGTCGCCGACGACGAAGAGGAAACGCTCCACCTCTTCACACAGACCGCCGGCGGCGCCGCAGCCGTCAACCACGTCAGGAAGGTCGCGCAACTGACCGCGCATTGAGCGGTGATTCTTGCAACGGCGGCTGAGGCCCGGACACATAGGCGGCAAGCCGATACATGTCGCTAAAGCGCGTCGCATGAATCAAGTTTGACAACGCGCTTTGAAAGCTCCGACTTTGGTGGTCGTTTAAGCGACTTGGATCATCTGGGTCGTCTCGGCCACTTGCAGCGTGTCGACGAATTCTACGATCTTGACAGGTTTCCCATCTCGGAAATGGATCTTGTCGACGAATTCCGTATGGAAGCTCACGCCCGATGGGATGTGCCTGACCTCGCCTTCGCGGTGGGCAAAGACCATATGCTCATCCTCGTCCACATAGATGCCGGCTGTCCTGATATTCGATAGATCCCATACAGTGATAAGCTGGGTTATCGCCTGGCGAAAATCATGCCCGCTTGATTCAGTCGAAAAAGGCGCCAGCCGTGTATTGCCGACCATGCGAAAGGTGCAATTCTCGCCGATCAGCGCCAGCGTAGCTTCGATATCGCCACGGTCACGCACAGCATAGATTTCCTCCACGAGCTTCTTCATGTCTTGCTTTTCGGTCATTTTCAGGTCCCTCCACCATTAGCGAAATTTGCATCTAACTATACTTCAATGCAACTCTTTGTTGTTCCAAATGAATAAACACAATGGAGTAGGCGGCGAGAATGAAACTGACCTGGACAATAGAAAAAGGCCCCGCACGATGGCGAGGCCCTTCCAAACTTCTGAACTGAAAAGCGATTATTCGGCGCTTTCGTCAGCCGCCTTCTTCTTCGGAGCAGCCTTCTTCTTCGGTGCGGCTTCTTCGCCTTCACCGGCGTCAGCTGCTTCGGCCTTGGCGGCAGCCTTCTTCTTCGGTGCGGCCTTCTTGGTTTCGGCCTTCGCTTCGCCTTCTTCCTCGGCGAGCAGCTCTTCCTTCGTCACCTTCTTATCGGTGACGTCGATTTCGGTCAGCAGGTGATCGATGACCTTCTCTTCGAAGATCGGTGCGCGGATCGAAGCGGCGGCACCCGGCTGGCTGCGGAAGAATTCGAGGATCTGCTTTTCCTGGCCCGGATACTGGCGCAGCTGATCGTAGATGGCGCGCTGCATCTCGTCTTCGCTGACTTCGACGCCGGCCTTTTCGCCGATTTCGGAGAGAACGAGACCGAGGCGAACGCGGCGCTCGGCGAGCGTCTTGTATTCCTCGCGAGCCTTCTCCTCGGTCGTGTCTTCGTCCTCGAAGGTCTTGCCGGACTGGGCGAGGTCGTTGTTCACCTGGCTCCAGATGCCGTTATATTCGGCGTCGACGAGCGAGTTCGGGGTCTCGAACTTGTACATCTCGTCGAGCTGGTCGAGGATCTGGCGCTTCAGCTTCTGGCGGGTCAGCGAGCCGTACTGCGATTCGATCTGGCCACGGACGATTTCCTTCAGGCGGTCGGCGGATTCGATGCCGAGCTTGGAGGCGAGTTCATCGTTGATCTCGACATCGGCAGGTGCGGCGACTTCCTTGACTGACACGTCGAAGGTCGCTTCCTTGCCGGCGAGGTTCTTGGCCGGATAGTCGGCCGGGAAGGTCACAGTGATGGTCTTCTCGTCGCCGGCCTTGACGCCGATGAGCTGGTCTTCGAAGCCCGGAATGAAGCGGCCGGAGCCGAGCACCAGCTCAGCGCCCTGGTCGGTGCCACCTTCGAAGGCTTCGCCATCGACCTTGCCGACATAGTCCATGGTGATGCGGTCGCCGTTCGCGGCCTTGCCGGTCTTGGTTTCGTAGGCGCGGGCGCTTTCGGCGACCTTCAAGACCTGCTCGTTGACTTCGTCGTCCGAGATGTCGATGACTTCGCGCGTGACCTTGATGCCCTTGACCGACTTCAGTTCGATCGGCGGCAGAACTTCATAGGAGAGCGTGAATTCGAAATCCTGCTCGGCAGCGAGGATCTTGTCAGCTTCGTCCTTGTCTTCCGTCATGGCGATTTCCGGCTGCGTGGCCGACTTCTCGCCGCGGCTGGACAGAATGGCGGCAGGCTGCTCGCGGACGATCTCGTTGACGAGGTCAGCCATGATCGACTTGCCGTAGACCTTCTTCAGGTGAGCGGCGGGGACCTTGCCCGGACGGAAGCCGTTGATGCGAACCTTGTCCTTCACATCGGCAAGACGCTCATTCATCTTGTCTTGCATGTCCTTGGCCGGGATAACGACCTTGATTTCGCGCTTCAGCCCTTCAGCGAGCGTTTCGATAACCTGCATGTCTTCCTACCTTCATTTCGTGGCGGCCGTGCCCAGACGCCGTTCGTTTCGATGAGCACGACGCCGGCGATCCTGCCGCGCGTGGCTTTTCCCAATTCCATATCATTCCGCCCAAAGCGGAATGGCACTCGCGGGCTATTCGGGACAACTCTCAATTGTTCTGGAACAACCGATTCCTAGTCTCCCGCCTGCAAACAGCTTGGTGCGGGTAGAGAGACTTGAACTCCCACGCCTTGCGGCACCAGAACCTAAATCTGGCGTGTCTACCAATTTCACCATACCCGCGTTCACAAAACCGCATGCCTATGCCTGCGCATGAGGCCTTCCGGAGCGCGGCGTCTCTATATCACCCGATTTGGCCGAGGCAAAGGAAAAATGAACGGGAAATGACAGGGGATTTGCGGCCCTGGAGCTGCCCTGCCCCGAAGTGCGACGCGATCAGTAAAGCGGCTCGTCGTAAACCGGCTTGCCATCGACGAGCAGGCTGCGGATCTGTGCGCTTCCATCAGGCGAGACACGCACTGCGATGGCGACGTTGCCGTCATTGCGGGCCGCCTCGATCGGCTTGCCCTGGCCTTCGGGAACGTAGTAGCGCTCGATGCCGTATTCGACACGCATGCTGTCGCCGGCGGCAAGTCCGCCACTATAAAATGGCTGGCTGCGCAGGATCACGGTCTCCGGCTGCGCAGGCAGTTCGTGAAAGGACGATTCGGTCACCGTCCAGAAACCGTCCTCCTGCTTCTTCAACCGGACCCATAACACCCGTTCGCCGGCCTCGCCCGGAATGCCGCCGGAAACCGTCTGCACCGGCACCGAGGAAATGTCGTAGTTCAAGACGACATAGTCGCCGCGCAGGAAATCGCGCGGATCGACGGGCGCCGTCTTCAGCAGCACCTCGGCGCCACCGCTGAGAATCGACGCCCGGCTCTGGATGATGGTGCCGAGGATAAGGGTCTGCAGACCGGCGACGATGATGGCTGAAAGCAAATAGCCCTTGCCGGATTGCAGCCTTGCCATGAACGAGTTCATGCCCGCTCCCCCTGTGCATTCGCCGAAAAACGCCGTTCGAGACGGATGACCATCCAGGCGACCAGCGCGACCACGAGACCGGAGAAGAGGAAGAGGCTCGACGTGCCGAGGATCGAGCCGACGGTGACGGAGGCGAGATAGAGCATCTCCGCGGCAAAGGTCGTATAGGCGAGATATCGCACCGCGCCATTATCCCTGCCGCGCAAGACGATCGCCAGCACGGAAGCGGCAAGCGTCGCCACTCCGAGCACCACCAGCCCCCAGCCGTCCTCGATTTCGAAATGCAGCAGCAGGAAGCCGATTACGGCGACGAGGAAGCTGTAGAAGGCTGGAGCCGCACCAGCGCTTCTGACCAAGGAGGCAATAGGCCGGAGCGGCAACGCCGTCAGGACGAAGGCCGCCATGCCGCCGATCGCGAAGGCAAGCGCCACGGCGATCTCTTCATAAAGAGTATAGAGCCAGGCGAGCCAGCCGATCAGCAGCAGATAAGCCAGGTGGCGGGCTCGCTCGGCGCCGGTATACCGCACCAGTCCGATGACGATCAGCGCCATGACGGGCGCCATCCAGGGATCGAGACCGATCCAATGCGTCTCGTTATTCTCAAGATAGACGGCGAAGGACGCCCAGGAGAGGAAGCCGGCGACGACGGTCACGGCGCCCGAACGGAACAGGATCGCCGAGATCGTCGCAATCGCGAACCACAGATACATCACCGTCTGCTCGTCGCCGGAGAGGTGATACATCTGCCCGACCAGCGAGATGGCTCCGCCGAAACTCATTGCGCCGATGACCAGCAAGCCGCCTGCGGCGGCTGTCGCACCGCGGGCAAGCATTCGGGCGGCGGCGATATGCACCACCCAGATCAGGGCAAGGATGCCTCCCACGCGCACCAGCCGCGGGATGGCCTCCCAGTTGGAGGCGACGACCAGCAGGATGGCAGCTGCAAGCAGCACCGCTGCCAGCGCCATCAGCACCCTGCCGAGGCTGAAGCTTGCCGGGCGGCTGTCATATTCGGCGAGAAGCGCATCTGCCGTTTCCTGCCCGAGCAGGCCCTTGCCCACCCAGAGCGAGAGATCCCGCTCCAATCTGCCGCGATACATGCTCAACCCCTTGATTTCCGCAACGTCGACTGCGGCGCTGCAGCTCACGCCGTTATAGACGCAGCACGGGTGTTCGCAAACGCCCTTGCGACAAATATACAAGTTCCTCATTGGTCTAAATAGTATCGAGTGTTAACCGGCCGCTAACGTCAGAAGCGCTAATATAAGTCTACGAACGGAGAGGTATGCGATCTCTGCATATCCCCCATGAATTTATTGCACTGCACAATATTCATTAGTCATACTATTTACCAGGACATCGAAGCACGGGGATGGCGCCCCGGCCCGGCATCAGCCGGACGCCCGCGGACGCTTTGTCCGTGACGAGATTCGTAGCCGCGCACTCCTCCTCCCAGCGCGCTGCGATAGACTGGCAACACTCCTCCTCCCAGTTGTCAGTCACCCTAACGCGCCCGCCGGATCCTCCCCCGGCGGGCGTTTTTGTTTAGCCAGAGCTTCATTAAAGCCTTGGCAGTGAGAGGATTTTCGTCGCATTGCGCCGTCATGCCACATTGTCGTCACGCCGCCCCACCAACCCCGCGAAGGGGTGGGCGACTTCCAATCCGAAGCGGAACGCCACTTTGCAGCGGGATCACCGGAGGAAGCAGCGTTTTCTGTTATGGCACCCCATTCGCCTCTCCAAATCGACTGCTTTCCCAAAAGTCATTCTGCCTATTCGGTGACCAAAAAACGGTAAGTCTGCGTCAAATACCCCTTGAGCATTGCATTGCTCGCATAGGTGATCTGAAAACTTGTCTGTTTTAGTCTTTCGCGTCGCAACATATATTCCAGTCATCAAATAGAGGTCAGCGCCGATCGGTGGCTGCTGGCGGATGAAACCCTCGGAAAGGGGCTTAACATGAACTTCTCTCGCTCTTTCAATAACTGGCGCAAGTATCGTCAGACCGTCACGGAACTCGGCCGCATGACCAACCGCGAATTGCACGATCTCGGCATCGACCGTTCGGACATCCATCGCGTTGCCCGTGAGGCTTCTCACCGCTAATTCCAGGCGATCCGCTCCTCCCAAGCAGGATTGTTCTCGATTGAAACGCCCGCTGTACCCACAGCGGGCGTTTTCTTTTGTCTGCACATGGTGGCCGCGGCGGTTGCAGGTTTTTCCCACTCGTTAGCCCGCTCAAAAAATATCCTCTGCTTAATTGAAGAGCATCGTAGTGCACAATTGCATGGCAGACGCCTTTTATTTGCACTGCACAATCGGACGGTCCTCGCCTATATAAACATCAACCGCAGAGAGACAGGCGATCCCGCCGTCCCGCGGACATAGGAAGAAGACAATGAACCCGATCCGCATTGCAAGAAGCTGGCTCAGCTACCGTCGTACGCTCAATGAACTCGGCGGCCTTTCGAACCAGACCCTGTCCGATATCGGCGTTAGCCGCTACGACATCCGGAATATCGCATCCCGCTCGTTCCGCTAATAGCGAGTACGATGCTTCCAAGACGGCGCCCCTGGGCGCCGTTTTTGATTCCAGGGTGTTGGATCGCACCTGCCGACATGATATCAGCCGGGAATGAACACGATCTCCTCCTATTCCCCTATCCACGTCGTCGGCGGCGGGCTTGCCGGTTCGGAAGCCGCCTGGCAGATCGCCAGTTCCGGCGTTCCCGTTATCCTGCATGAAATGCGCGGGGTGCGCGGCACGGATGCGCACAAGACCGACGGCCTTGCCGAACTCGTCTGCTCCAATTCCTTCCGTTCCGACGATGCGACCAGCAATGCCGTCGGCGTCATTCATGCCGAGATGCGCATGGCGGGCTCGCTGATCATGGCCGCTGCCGATCGGTGCCAGGTACCGGCGGGCGGTGCGCTCGCCGTCGATCGCGATGGCTTCTCCGAGGCGGTGACCAAAGCGGTCCATGACAACCCGCTCATCACCGTCGTGCGTGAAGAGGTCACCGGCCTGCCGCCGAAGGATTGGGATCTTGCCATCGTCGCCACCGGACCGCTGACGGCGCCGTCGCTCGCGAACGCCATCCAGGCGGAAACCGGCGAGGATTCGCTTGCCTTCTTCGACGCTATAGCGCCGATCGTCTACCGCGAGAGCATCGACATGGATATCTGCTGGTATCAGTCGCGCTACGACAAGGTCGGGCCCGGCGGCACCGGCAAGGATTACATCAACTGCCCGATGGACGAGGCGCAGTACAATGCCTTCGTCGACGCGCTGATATCCGGCGACACGGTCGGCTTCAAGGAATGGGAGGGCACACCTTATTTCGACGGCTGCCTGCCGATCGAGGTGATGGCTGAACGCGGCCGCGAGACTTTGCGCCACGGACCGATGAAGCCGATGGGGCTGACGAACGCGCATAATCCGACGGTCAAGGCCTATGCCGTCGTGCAGCTGCGACAGGACAATGCGCTCGGCACGCTCTACAATATGGTCGGCTTCCAGACGAAGCTGAAATATGGCGCGCAGGCGGATATCTTCCGGATGATCCCGGGTCTGGAAAATGCGGAATTTGCCCGTCTCGGCGGTCTGCACCGCAATACCTATATTAACTCCCCCACCCTGCTCGATCCGTCGCTGACGCTGAAATCGCGGCCCGGTCTGCGCTTTGCCGGCCAGATCACCGGCTGTGAGGGTTATGTGGAAAGCGCCAGCGTCGGGCTGATGGCCGGGCGTTTCGCCGCCGCCGAACGCAAGGGCGAGGCGATTTCGCTACCGCCGGCGACGACGGCGCTCGGCTCGCTGCTCGGTCATATCACCGGTGGCCACCTCGTCACCGACGAGGAGCCGGGCAAACGATCGTTCCAGCCGATGAACATCAATTTCGGGCTGTTTCCGGAGCTCCAGCTGGGTTCGATCGTCAAACCCGAAGGCGTCAAGCGCTTTCGTGGCAAGGACAAGACGATCATGAAGCGGCAGCTGATCGCACGCCGCGCGCTTGCCGACTGCGCCGCCTGGCTCGGCCAAAATTCGACGTTTGCCGAAAGCGCCTGAGCAGCCACTTCTACTGCTTGTTCGCCGCCGAAATATTGCCGGGCGGCAGGTCCTTATCCGGCTCGGCGATATAATTGCCGAGCAGCCAGAGCGAAACCTCCGAGGCTTCCTTGGCGGAAGCGAATTCGAAATCGCCGTTGTGATGGGGTGCATCGAGGAAGTCGATCACCAGTCCCCTGCCCGTTTCCGAGCCGACGACGCGCACCCGACCCGGCTCGATCAGGTGGCAGGAGAAATGGCGCGACATGTTGCGCATGAAGCCGGCCTTGTTGTCGTGCAGGCGCACAAAGACGGCCTGGCCGTTTTCCGTCGCCTGCAGCTGACGGATCGCCTCGTTCGGAAAGGCGCGGCCGAACTCGATGATGGCAAGGCCCGTGTCATGCAGGCCATCTTCCTTGTTCTGCGCGGCCATGCGCGTTGCCACGAAAGCAAAGAAAATGACGATGGCGAAAAGGACGCACCAGACGATAATGCCCACGCCGAGTCTCCGTTCAAAGGGTAGCGGTGGAAGCCTTGTAACGCGCGAGACTTGCGCGAATTTGACCGATATCAGATTTTTCGGCGTGCGGCAGCCAGCCCCATCCGCAGCTGGCGGCGCCATTGCGGCGGCTGCAGCGGCCGGTCGAGCAGCAAGGCGCCGCGTTTCTGCGCCTTGATGAGCACCGGTTCGGCAAGCGTAGCCGGCAGGAAGGCTGGAAAGACGGCCGGCGCAATCGGCCCCGCCGCCCTCGCCTTTGCCAGATGTTCGCGACCGAGGCCGGCAAAGGCCTCGATGGCGGCAGAGATGCGCGGCCTGTCTTCGCCGGCAAGGAAGGCATCGCGGTCGAGACCGGTGGCGGAAAGGATCTGCAGCGGAATATAGATCTGGCCGCGGCGGCGATGCAGCGGCATCAGCAGCAACAGCCCGGCGACCGCCTGGGCGACGCCGGCATGGCCGGCGGCGTCGGCCGATCGTGCGGCTTCCTCCGGCGAAAGCACCAGGCTTGCGAGCTGAATCAGCGCCGATGCCGTTTCGCCGGCATAGCCTTCAAGCGAAAGACGTGTCTCCATCGGATCGTCATAGAGATCGAAGGTCCGGGCCTCGATCATGTCGATCAGCGTCTTGCGCGGCAGGCGGTGCGTTTCGATGGCGATCAGAAGGGCTGCGGCGACGGGATTGGCCGCCGTCGAGCCGTGTGCGCTGCCTTCCAGAAGATCATGCCAATATTGCAGCCGCACCTCACCGGGCAAGGGCTCGTGGACGAGATCGCGGATGCGGGCAAGCTCTGCGTTGAAGGCGTAAAGAGCTGCGAGCGCACCGCGCTTTTCCTCCGGCGACAGCAGACAGGCGAGATAGCGGTCGCGATCGGTGTCACGCAGCATCGCCAGGCAGATGTCCTGGTTGGTCGCAATATGCGCTTCAGTCATCGTCAGACCGCAATCAACGCCGCGGCGACGGCGCGTTGCTCGGCGAGCATGATATTGAAGGTGCGCACTGCAGCCCCCGTGCTCATCGGATCGGAGGAGATGCCGCGCGACTTCAGCGCCAGCCTCAATTCCTCGGGCAGACGGCGAAGCTCGGTTCCAGTACCGACGAGCAGAACCTCGATATCGGCGGCCTCATCCAGCACCCGGCGAAAATTTTCAGGCGACAGCGGTTTCGACATGTCCATGTCCCAGCCATGAATGCCGGAGGGCAGGCAAAGGATCGAGCCGCGATGCGACATGTCGGCAAAGCGAAAGCCGCCATTGCCGTAAGCATCGATCGGAGCGCGCCCGGGGAAATGCGCGGCGCGGATTTCTATGCCTTTTGCCATGTTTTCAAACCACCGTGCCGGATTTTACGCCAGCATCCGTCTTGTTGCTTTCTTCCCCGTCGGGAGCCTTCGGCCGCAGCCGGAAGACGATCAAGACGGGAGCAGCGATATAGATCGAAGAGAAGGTGCCGAGAGCGACGCCGAAGAGCATCGCAAAGGTGAAGGAGCGGATGACTTCGCCGCCGAAGAGAAAGAGCGCCAGCAAGGCGATCAGCGTCGTCGCCGCGGTCAGAACGGTGCGCGACAGCGTCTGATTGATCGAGGCATCGATCAGGATCGGCAGCGGCATCTTTTTGTATCGCTTCAGATTCTCGCGCATTCGGTCGTAGACCACGACCGTATCGTTCAGGGAATAACCGACGATGGTCAGCACGGCGGCGACGCTCGTCAGGTTGAACTCGATGCCGGTGAGGACGAAGAGACCGAGCATGATGATGACGTCGTGCAGAGTTGCAACGATGGCGCCGACCGCGAATTGCCATTCGAAGCGGATCCAGATGTAGATGAGGATCGCCGCAAGTGCAGCCAGCACGCCGAGCGTCGCCATCATCGTCAATTCGCCCGAGATGGCGGGGCCGACGACCTCGACGCGGCGAAAATCATAATCTTCCTGGAGCTCGCCGCGCACTAGCGTCGCTGCCGACTGCTCGGCATTCTCACCGCCGCCCTGGGAAGCGATGCGGATCCGCGCGTTCGATGGTCCGCCCGTGCGCTCGACACTGATCTCACCGAGATTGAGATCATTGAGGCGCGCGTGGAGATCGGCGATGTCGGCATTGCCCTGCTTTGCCGTCACCTCGATGAGCGAGCCGCCGGTGAAATCAATGCCGAGATGCGGACCGACGGTGGCAAAGGCGGCCATGGCGATCAGCGAGATGACCGCCGACGCCGTAAACACATAACGGCGGATCCCCATGAAGCGGATATTGGCGTGTTCGAAAAGATGGGTCAGCACGCTCTTCGGCAGATGCCGAGGGTGGCGCCTTCTCACCCAGACGGCAACGATCGAGCGTGTCAGCGTGAAAGCCGTGAAAACGGTCGTCAGGATGCCGACCGCAAGCGTCACTGCAAAACCGCGGATGGATTCGCTGCCGAGGAAGAAGAGGATGATGGCGGCTATGAAGATCGTCACATTGGCGTCGACGATCGTCGCGAAGGCGCGCGAGAAACCGCGGCCGACCGCCTCCGCAAAGGAATGGGTGGTTTTTTCCTCCTCGCGGATTCGCTCATAGATCAGAACGTTCGAGTCGACCGCCATGCCGACGATCAGCACGATGCCAGCAATCCCCGGCAAGGTCAGCGTCGCGCCGGCAAGGCTCAGCACCGCGACGATGAGGATCAGGTTGAGGAAGAGCGATGCGACGGCGATGAGGCCGAGGATGCGATAGAGCGCGATCATCAATGCCGCGACCAATACGACGGCGACGAGGCCGGCAACAAGACCGTTGAAGATGGAATCGGCGCCGAATCTCGGGCTGACGCTGCGTTCCTCAACGCTGGTCAGCGTCGCCGGCAAGGCGCCGGCGCGCAGCATGATCGCAAGGTCGCGGACGCCATCCTCGGAGAAGTTTGCCGAAATCCGGCCCTCGCCGCCGGTGATCGCCGCATCGATGACCGGTGACGACATCACCTGGTCGTCGAAGACGATGGCAAGGTGTTTGCCGATATTCTGCCCCGTCGCCTGCGCCAGCCGCTGCGTGCCTTCCGCATCGAGACGATAGGCGATCGAGGTATCCTGCGTCTGTTGATCGACGACAGGCTCGATATCGACCATGTTGCTGCCGGTGATGAAAGCCGTGCGGTCGACGAGGTACGGCACCGGCGGATCGTCAAGCGAATAGAGCACCTGCGATGTCGCCGGCCAGCGGCCGTTCAGCGCCTCCTGCCCCGACATGCTTTCGTCGATCAGATGAAAGGAAAGCTTGGCCGGCTGGTTGAGGATGTTCTTCAGCCGCTCCGCATCGATCGATCCCAGCACCTGCACGACGATGCGGTCGGCGCCATAGGGGCGAACGAGGAAATTATCATTGCCCAATCCGGCGATGCGGCGGCCAACGATATCGAGCGAGCGGGTCCGGGCGGAAGCGACGTCAGCAGTAATGCCAGCGTCGGAAATCTGCAGCGAGAGCTGCCCCTGATCACCCTGCTGCAGGGCGACCTCAGGTCCCGAATGTCCACCAGCCGTCGTCAACGGCTTCAGGAGATCGACCGCCGCCTGTGTCTGGGCCGCATCGGTGATCCGCACGGTGACGGTCTGGCCATTGCCGGTGAGCCCGGTATAGCGGATGCCGGCGCCGCGCAGCGCGTTGCGCACATTCGCGACCAGCTCTTCCAGGCGGTCCCTGACGATATCGGAACGCTCGACCTTCAGAACGATATGCGAGCCGCCCTGCAGGTCGAGACCAAGCACGACGCGGTCGTGCCGCAACCAGTCCGGCAGGGAGGATCGCTGCGCCTCGGTCAACAGATTGGGCGCAGCGATGACGATGGCCGCAAACGCGGCCAGCCAAATCAGAAGTGTTTTCCAGCGGGAAAAATGCAACATTCTCTCGACGATCTTCCGATCCGGCGGTCCTGCCGTTATCGCTTGTTACGCCGCGTCGGCCTTGACCGGTTCACCCTTGACGCGAATTTCGGAGATGCCGCTGCGGACGATGCGCACGCGCACGCCGTCGGCGATCTCGACTTCGACTTCCTTTTCGTCAATCACCTTGGTGACCTTGCCGACGAGGCCGCCACCGGTGACGACCTGGTCGCCGCGACGGATCGCCTTCAGGGTTTCCTCACGCTTTTTTGCCTGTGCGCGCTGCGGACGGATCAGCAGGAAGTACCAGACGACCATCAGCGGCACGAACAGGATGATCATTTCGAAACCGGAGCCGCCGAATCCCGTTGCGGTATCGGTCGCGCTCTGGGCGAATGCCGGGGTGATGAACATGCTAAACTCCTCAGGCTTGGGCGGCGGAACTCCGCCTCTCTTTTCAGGTTGCCGGACTATAGTTACGGCTTCGATGAATGCAACAGAAACAGCCGGAAACAGTACCGATTCCGCTGCCTCATAACCTTTCCGCCGTCAAAACGCCATGCTAAAGCGCGTCGCATCGAACTTGATCGATGCGACGCGCTTTAGCTCTTTTGTTTTCAAGCATGTCGTTATCCCGGAACCGCTCCACACTTCCGGGCGACATGCATTAGCGGCATCGAAAGATCAAAGCGGATTGCCGCAGTGAGACATCAGGAGGCCACCGATGACCGAGGAAATCAATACAGCCCTGCTTGCCGAGCTGAAACGGCTCGCAGACGCCGTCGAGCGTCTTGCCGGACCGCCACCCGCCCTCAACGACTGGGATGCTGCCGACTGTTTCGTCTGGGCGCCACTGCGCCAGCATCTGCAGCCGGTCAAGAGGCCGAACCGGGTGGCGTTGACGCTCATCCGCGGCGTCGATCACGTGCGCGACATCCTGCACGAGAATACGGTGCGTTTCGCCGAGGGCTATGCCGCCAACAATGTGCTGCTCTGGGGCGCGCGCGGCATGGGCAAATCCTCACTGGTCAAGGCCGTGCACGAGGATGTCCGGCGCGAGAGCAGCGCCTCGCTGAAACTGGTCGAAGTCCATCGTGAGGATATCGCCAGCCTTCCCAATCTGCTCGACCTCCTGAAGGACACGCCGTACCGCGTGATCGTCTTCTGCGACGATCTCTCCTTCGATCACGACGACACCGCCTACAAGTCGCTGAAGGCGGCACTCGACGGCGGCGTCGAAGGACGACCGGACAATGTGCTCTTCTACGCCACCTCCAACCGGCGCCATCTCCTGCCGCGCCACATGATGGAAAACGAGCAGTCGACGGCGATCAATCCGTCGGAAGCGGTCGAGGAGAAGGTTTCGCTTTCCGACCGCTTCGGCCTCTGGCTCGGCTTCCACAAATGCAGCCAGGAGGATTATCTCGGCATGATCGACGGCTATGCCGATCACTTCAAGCTCGGGCTCGAACGCGACAAGATGCATGCCGAAGCGCTGGAATGGGCAACGACGCGCGGCGCACGCTCCGGCCGCGTCGCGTGGCAGTATATCCAGGACCTGGCCGGGCGCATGCGCGTTCACATCGACAGAGCCTGAAATAACAAAAGCCCGGCTGGTGGCCGGGCTTTTGCGCTTCCTGGCACGCTGTACCTATTCCAGGAAAGTCATCGGATTGACCGGAGACGCGTCCTTGCGCACCTCGAAATGGACCTGCGGCTGCTTGACGTCGCCGCTCATGCCGGAGACGGCGACGGTCTGGCCGCGCTGGATCTTCTGGCCGCGGGTGACGCTCAGCGTATCGGCATTGCCGTAGACGGTGACGGTGCCGTCGTCGTGACGGACGAGAACCGTGTTGCCGAGTTCCTTCAGGCCGTTGCCGGCATAGATGACGACGCCGTTTTCGGCAGCCTTGATCGGGGTGCCCTGCGGCACCGAAATGTCGATGCCGTCATTGCGGTTGCCGTTGACGTTGGCGCCGTATGAAGCAATGACCTGGCCGCGCACCGGCCAGCGATATTTGCCGATGCCGGTCGATTCCGGCGCGGCTGAGCTGACGTCCGACTTCTTCTCGACATCGTCGACGGTCTGAGTGGCGGCCGGCGCCTTATAGGGCGCGGGCTGCGCGGAAGCCGTCTGCTGGGCAGCTGCTGGCTGGGTCGGCTTCGGATCGACCTTCTCAGCCGGGATCGAGGCGGTCTTGATATTATCGGCGGCGCCATTCGGGATCTTCAGAGCCTGACCGATGCGGAGCGAGCTGGCCGAAAGATTGTTGGCGGCCTTGAGGTCGTCGACATTGCTACCGGTCGCCTTGGCAATCTTTGCCAGGGAATCGCCTTGCTTGACGACATAGGTGCCGGCAGGCGCCTTCGGATCCTTGCCGGCGCCGGCGGGAAGTTTGCCGGTGACATCGCCACTCGCCAGCGTCTTGTCGCGGGCGGAATTGGCGCCCGGAACGACGGCAACGTTCTGCTCAGGCGCCTTCGGCGCCGGCACCTTGCCGGGCTTGGAAAGGTCAGCCGCCTGCGATGCCGCCTTGGCGGCATTGCCGCCGTTGAAGGTCGGGATCAGGATCGCCTGGCCAGGCTGAGCGGCAGATGCCGTCTTCAGAACATTGACGCGCAGGATTTCCTTTTCTGGTACGCCGAAACGCCTGGAGAGCGTGGCGATGCTTTCACCCGGACGGAGCGTCACCGAAGGAGCGTTGGTCGCGGACCAGCCTGAAACCTTCGGCGTCGTGCCTGTCGTCAGTGTATCAGGCGTCACCTTGGGTGCCGCCGGCGCCACCAATCGGGGCCTTTCGGCCTGCGGCGCAGTTGGGAAAGGCTGGGCGAGCGCAACTTCCTTTTCCCGCTGCCGGGAGGGTGCCGCCGCCGTCGGCGCGGCCAACTCTGAACGCTGCACCGAGACCGGCGCGGAAGCGAGACGTGCGCTCGAGCTCGACGTGCGGGTCGGATCGTAACCCGGGCTTGCCGGATAAGGCTGATTCTGTGCGTCATTGCCGCCGCCATAGCCTGACTGGCCGACAACGGCCGAACTGCTAAGATCGGCGCGCGGCACCGGATCGCCCTGAGAGCCGCTCATATTCCTGCGCGGCACTGAACCGGTAGTGATCTGGTCCTGCCCGGAGGAGGAAAACAAGCCGCCAAACCGTGTCACATCGGAACTGCAGCCCGTTGCGGCACTTGCCAGCAGGCTAACAACCAGAAGATTACCGGCCGACTTCCCGAACTTTGGCGAAAGACTGAAACGCATGACTCGACCCACTGAGAACACAACCATTTGTGAGTCTATTAAAACGCGTTAGTATTACCACGCAGTTAAGATGCTGGAATCAGTGCGATTTTTTTGAGAAGTTGATAACCATAGCTTACGGGTGAAAAATCGCAGTGTGCTGAGCGTGATGCCGAAAAGTCTCAGCGGTTCTCGGACGAGATCATGCGCGCTCTTTTCTGATGGTCAAATCTCAGGCCTATCCGGCCTGAAATCATCCACGTCTACAGCAGCGAGGCAAGACGCGGAACGATCGGCAGATAAGGCGCCTCGAATAATTCCTCGCGTTCGAAACGGCTGCCGGTTTTCGTCAGCCGCACCATGCGACACTCATTCTCGGAAATCATCAGCGGCGCGATCATCGAGCCACCGGAAACGAGCTGGTCTGTATAAAAGCGCGGCATCGCGTTGAACGCCGCCGTCACCAGGATGCGGTCGAAGGTGCCCTCACCCTGCATGCCGGCGCTGCCGTCGGCCTGACGGATGACGACACTGCGCAGACCAAGCGATTCAATGCGCCGCTGCGCGGCTGATGTCAGCGTCTTGTAGCGGTCGATGGACAGAACACGCTCGGCCAGGCGGCCCATCACGGCGGTGGAAAAGCCGCTTCCAGTGCCGATCTCCAGGACGCGCTGGCCGGGCTTGAGCTTCAGGTGATGCAGGATGCGGACGGCAAAATCGATGCCTTCGAGGAAGGAACCGCATTCGATCGGGATCGTCCGGCTCGAATAGGCGTCGTCGGCGAATTGCGGCGGCACGAACAACGAACGCTGCGTCTGCTCGACCGCCGTCAGCAGATCGAGGTCCGAGATGCCTTCGGCACGCAATCTGAGGACGAGCGCCGCAAAGCCCTCCTTCTCCGCCAGTCTTGCCGTCAAACTTGTGCTCCGTATCCCAAGGCCCGCGCCACGCGGTCCGTCACGGAATAATCGGTCAGATCCAGTTTCAAAGGCGTTACCGAAATCTTATTATGCTTCAGGGCGTGAATATCGGTGCCTTCAACGAAGGCGCCGGCGCGTTCGCCAAACTTCAGCCAGTAGTAAGGAAAGCCCCGGCCGTCGGAGCGGGCGTCGACCTGCAGATTGAAGGCGAGCTTGCCCTGCATCGTCACCTCGGCGCCGTCGACTTCGTCGGGCCGGCAGTTCGGGAAGTTGAGATTGAGGAACGTGCCCTCCGGCAGGTCCAAGACCATCAGCTTTTCCAGAAGAGCCGGGGCATGCGTCTCACAGACCTCCCAAGGCACGATGCGCGCGCCGTCCTCATAGAGATAGGCCTGGCTCAGCGCGAAGGAGCGCACGCCCTGCATGGTGCCCTCGATGGCGCCGGCAATCGTGCCGGAATAGGTCACGTCGTCGGCAACGTTCGAGCCTGAATTGACGCCGGACAGGACAAGGTCCGGCTTGATGTCCATCACCTGCCTGATGCCCATGATGACGCAATCGGTCGGCGTGCCGCGCAGGGCGAAATGCTTGTCGGAAATCTTGCGCAGCCGCAGAGGTTCGGAGAGGCTCAGCGAATGGGCCAGGCCGCTCTGGTCGGTCTCGGGCGCCACGATCCAGACATCGTCGGACAGCGTGCGCGCGATCCGCTCCAGCGCGGCAAGACCTTCGGCGTGAATGCCGTCGTCATTCGTAAGCAGGATGCGCATCGCCTCAAGCCGCCCGTTCGATTTTAGTCAATCCGCCCATATAAGGCAGCAAAACGTCCGGAATCGTGACCGAACCGTCCTCATTCAGATAATTTTCAAGGACGGCGATCAGGCAGCGGCCGACGGCCGTGCCGGAACCGTTCAGCGTGTGGACGAACCTGTTGCTCTTGTCTTCCTTGCCGCGATACCGCGCGTTCATTCGGCGGCCCTGAAAATCGCCGCAGACCGAGCAGGAGGAGATTTCACGGAAGGCATTCTGTCCCGGCAGCCAGACTTCGAGATCGTAGGTCTTGCGCGAGCCGAAGCCCATGTCGCCGGTGCAAAGCGTCATGGTGCGGAAATGCAGGCCGAGGCGCTTCAGCACTTCCTCGGCGCAGGCGGTCATCCGTTCATGCTCAGCAACGGCGTTCTCGGCATCGGTGATCGAGACGAGCTCGCATTTCCAGAACTGATGCTGGCGCAGCATGCCGCGCGTATCGCGGCCGGCAGAGCCTGCTTCCGAGCGGAAGGACGGCGTCAGCGCGGTGAAGCGGAGCGGCAGCTTTTCGTGATCGAGGATTTCCTCGCGCACCAGATTGGTCAGCGTCACTTCGGCCGTCGGAATCAACCAGCGTCCATCCGTCGTCCTGAAGAGATCTTCGGCGAATTTCGGCAGCTGGGCGGTGCCATAGACGGCCTCGTCGCGCACCATCAAGGGCGAGCTGACTTCGGTATAACCGTGCTCGCTGGTGTGGAGATCGATCATGAACTGGCCGAGCGCGCGCTCGAGCCTGGCGAGCGGCCCGGTCAGAACCGTGAAGCGCGAGCCGGAGAGCTTGGCAGCGCGCTCGAAATCCATATAGCCGAGCGCCTCGCCGATTTCGAAGTGCTCCTTCGGTGCGTGGTTCCAGCGCGGCTTTTCGCCGACGGTGCGGGTGACGACATTGTCATGCTCGTCCTTGCCGACCGGGACGTCGTCGAAGGGGATGTTCGGGATGCGCGAGAGCGCGTCGTTGAGTTCGGCCGTCAGTTGCCGGTCTTCTTCCTCGATCGCCGGCAGCAGGGTCTTGAGTTCAGAGACCTCCGCCTTCAGCTTCTCGGCAAGCTCGCCATTCTTCTGGGCCATCGCCGCGCCGATCTCCTTGGAGGCGAGGTTGCGGCGGGACAGCAAGTCCTGGGCCTTCTGCACGGCAGTGCGGCGCTTTTCATCGAGGGCGACGAGACTTTGGGCAAGAGGCTCGGCACCCCGCTTAGCGAGGGCGGCATCGAGCGCTTCGGGATTCTCACGGATCCATTTGATATCGAGCATCGTCGTTCCAGGTCGTTGCAACAGAAATGACCCGGCCAAAGCCTGATCGGGCCTCGACCGGATGTGAAACGGCGTTCACAAAGGGGGATTGGGATCGCCGCTCAGACGCTGTCCGTCTTGGCAACGTCCGCGGATCCGGTGTCCTTTTCGACCGCCTGCCGGGCACGCTGGCGCTCCACGAGTCGCGCCGCATAGATGGAAATCTCGTAGAGAAGGATCGTCGGTATCGCAAGGCCGATCTGGGACATCGGGTCCGGCGGCGTCAGCACGGCGGCGACGACGAAGGCAAGGACGATGGCAAACTTGCGCTTTTCGGCGAGCCATTGCGACGTCAGAAGACCGACACGGGCGAGCAGCGTGGTGATGACAGGCAGCTGGAAGACGAGGCCGAAGGAGAAGACCAGCGTCATGATCAGGCTCAGATATTCCGAGACCTTCGGCATCAGCGAGATCGCTATCTCGTCATGACCCGGCGCCTGCTGCATCGACAGGAAGAACCACATGACCATCGGTGTGAAGAAGAAATAGACGAGCGCGCCGCCCATCAGGAACAGGACCGGCGAGGCGATCAGGAACGGCAGGAAAGCCTGACGCTCGTTCTTGTAGAGGCCGGGCGCCACGAACTTGTAGACCTGGGCGGCGATGATCGGGAAAGCGACCACAAGGCCGCCGAACATCGCGACCTTGACCTGGGTGAAGAAGAATTCCTGCGGCGCGGTGTAGATGAGCTGGGCCTTCTCGACGTCGAGATTAGCCCATTGGACCGCTGTCTTGTATGGGATGACCAGATAATTGAAGAGATCCTTGGCAAAAAAGAAGCATGCGATGAAGGCGACGAAAAACGCGCCGATCGACCACATCAGCCGCGTGCGCAGCTCCATCAGGTGCTCGATCAACGGCTGCGGCTTGTCTTCGATATCACCGCTCATGCGTCGTCCTTCTTTGTCTGCGCAGGCTTCTTCGGCGTTGCAGGCTTCCTGACTGCCGTCGTGCGTTTCGGTTTTTCCACAGGCACGGCAACGGCGGACGCAGCATCGACCTTGTCGGCAGGCTTGACGCGCGGCTTGCGCACGGCCTTCGGCTTGGCGGCAACCGTATCGGCTTGCACAATCGCTGCGGCGACCGGTTCCGACGGCGCAGGTGTCGCCACCAACGGCGGCGTTTCCGGCAGGCTCATCGACGGCGTCGGGGCTGCGACAGCATCGGGCGGCACCTCGGTCTTGTTCTCCGTGACCGTTGTCGATTTCTGCAGGTCGGCCTTGATCTCGTTGCCCATCTGCCGGAGCGGGTTCATCGCCTCGCGCAGGCTGTTGACCGGGTTGAGCTTCTGGGCGTCGCTGATCGTCTGGCGGACATCGTCAAGCTCGGCTTCGCGCAACGCCTCATCGAACTGCGCACGGAAATCACCCGCCACCTTGCGGGCACGCTGCGTCATCTTGCCGAAAGCGCGCAGCATCGGCGGCAAATCCTTGGGACCGACGACCACGATCAGTACGACCGCGATGACCAAAAGCTCGGTCCAGCCAATATCGAACATGCAAGGCTCCTGGACGGGAAGCGCGGGGGCTGCGCTTTTTCCCGGACTTGGTTACTTCGTTTCGTCGGCCTTGTGATCGACGGTCTTTGCCGTATCCGGCGCGTCTTCGTCCGTCATGCCCTTCTTGAAGCTCTTGATGCCCTTGGCAACGTCGCCCATCAGTTCCGGGATCTTGCCGCGACCGAACAACAACAGCACGATGACCAGAACGATCAGCCAGTGCCACATGCTAAAAGAACCCATTACGCTAACTCCCTGTTTCTATGTTCCCACGATGTAAGGATTTCCCACACCGTTTCCAACACCAAGCCCTTTGGATTGAGCTTAATGTCACGGTATCGCCCTTTGTGACAAGCCGTTGACCCATCGAAAAGTGGTGGCCACCATTGTTTTCGCCATGCATGGCAAAAGCAAGACGCAGGCCCCTCAATCTTCGGAGGTGCCACGTGGCGCCAGCAACCCCAGTTCCTCGAGGTCCATCTGGGTGATCGGGTCTTCGTCCTCAGTCAGTTCGTCGTTCATCAACGGCGAGGGAATGTTGAAGTTCGCCGGAATGCGGCCCGACAGCAAGCCCGCTCCCTTCAACTCTTCGAGACCGGGCAGGTCACGCAGCTCTTCGAGACCGAAATGATCGAGGAAATCGCGTGTCGTGCCCAATGTCACCGGCCGGCCCGGCGTGCGCCGGCGGCCACGAAACCGAACCCAGCCAGCTTCCATCAGCACGTCAAGCGTGCCGCGCGAGGTCTGGACGCCGCGGATATCCTCGATTTCGGCGCGCGTCACCGGCTGGTGATAGGCGATGATCGCCAGCACCTCCAGTGCTGCGCGCGAAAGCTTCTTCACCTCATTGTCATCACGGCGGATGACGAAGGACAGGTCGGCGGCGGTGCGGAAGGCCCAGGCGCCTTCGACCTGCACGAGATTGACGCCGCGCGGCGCATATTGCTCCTTCAGGCGGAGCATGACCGCGTGCACGTCGGTCTTCTCAGGCAGGCGCTCGGCGAGGAAGCCTTCGGAGACCGGTTGCGAGGAGGCGAAGACCAGCGCCTCGGCGATGCGCTCGGCCTCGATCTCGGCCTGCAGCTCGCGGCTCCTGTCTTCGAAATTGCCTTCGAAATCCTCTTCGCCCTTCAGATCGATCAAGCCGGCCGCTCCTGTTCGACCACCTGCAGCGTGGCATGTTTCGGACCGCGGCGCATGTATATCGGCTGAAAGGCGCCGTCCTGGCGGATTTCGAGCTTGCCCTCGCGCACCAGCTCCAACGAGGCGGCAAAGGCGCTGGCGATTGCCGTGACGCGCTCTTCGGGCGCTGCGAGATAACGCAGCAGATAATGTTCCATCGCTGTCCAGTCGGCGACCTCGCCGATCATCTGGGTCAGCAGCTCACGGGCATCTGTCAGCGACCAGACGGTGCGCCGCTCGATCGTCACCTGGGTGACGGCATGGCGCTGGCGCAGCGCCGCATAGGCGGTCAGGAGATCATAAAGGCTCGCCGCATAAGCGGATTGCTGGCGATCGGGAATATGCTCGGGCGCGCCGCGCACGAAGATATCGCGGCCGAGGCGATTGCGGTTGACGAGGCCGTCTGCCGCCTGGCGCATGGCTTCGAGGCGTTTCAGGCGGAAGGCGAGCGTTGCCGCCAGTTCCTCGCCGGAAGGGCCGTCATCCTTGACCTGCTGGGGAATGAGCAGCTTCGATTTGAGATAGGCAAGCCAGGCCGCCATGACGAGGTAATCCGCGGCAAGCTCGATGCGGATACGCCGGGCGCTTTCGATGAACAACAGATATTGCTCGGCGAGCGCCAGCACCGAAATGCGCGACAGGTCGACCTTCTGGTTGCGGGCGAGATAGAGCAACAGGTCGAGCGGGCCTTCGAAGCCGGCGACGTCGATCACCAGCGCCGGCTCGTGGCTGGCGCGCTCGGCACCGTTATCCTGCCACAGCTTGTCCATCGGCGTTGCCGCCTGCGGACCTTCCGTGCCCTTGACCGTGTTCACCTAGCTGCTCCCTTACGATCAGACCGTCGCAAACATCGCCTCGAATTCCGCCCTCAATTCCGCTTCATCGGCGGTATCCGGCGCCGCGAAGCCCGCTTCCACCGCTTTTGCGCGGGCAAGCGATATGCCGGCGAGCGGCGGAACATTTGCCACAACCTCCCGCATCTCGTCCATATTGCCATTGCAATGCAGCACGATATCGCATCCGCCTGCAATGATATTCGCCGCGCGTTCACCGATCGTGCCGGAAAGAGCGTTCATCGAGCTGTCGTCGGAGAGCAGCAGACCGTTAAAGCCGATGTGCTCGCGGATGATGCCGTCGATCACCTTGCGCGAGGTCGTCGCCGGATTGTCCGGGTCGATGGCAGCGAAAACGACGTGGCAGGTCATGGCCATCAACTCGTCCTTCATCGCGACAAAGGGCGGGAAATCATGGAGCTCCAGCTCATCGCGCGGGACGGTGACGACAGGCAGTTCCAGATGTGAATCGGCAAAGCCGCGACCGTGGCCGGGCATATGCTTCATGACAGGCAACAGGCCACCGGCCTTCAGCCCCTCGGCAGCCGCCCGGCCCATCGCGATGACGGTCTGCGGCTCGCCGCCATAGGCGCGGTCGCCGATGACGTTGCTGCTGCCCGCGACCGGCACATCGAGCACCGGCAGGCAATCGACATCGATGCCGAGGCTCGAAAGATCGAACGCGTGCAGCCGCGACATCAGCCAGGCGGCGCGCAGGCCGAGTGCTGGGTCGCGGCGATAGAGATCGCCGAGCGCCTGGCCGGAAGGATAACGCGTGAGAATGGGAGGGCGAATGCGCTGGACGCGGCCGCCCTCCTGGTCGATCAGCACCGGCGCATGCCAGCCGACGCTGTCGCGCAGTTCGGCGACGAGATCGGCGATCTGCCGTGCTTCGGAGATGTTGCGCCCGAAGAGGATGAAGCCCCAGGGTCGTTCGCTCCGGTAAAAGGCTTTCTCTTCGGATGTGAGGGCAAGGCCGCTACAGCCAAGGATCATCGCTTTTGATTCGGTCATGCAAGAATCATAGACGGCGCCCGGCCAAATGCGAGCAAGGTCGGGCTCGATGCACAAAAAAGAGCGGCGGGCCGATCCGGCCCGCCGCTCTTATATTCAAGACGTGATCTTACCTGGAGATCAGGCAGCTTCCACCCGCCGCGCGATACTGTTCGCAGAGTGCTGCGGCCTCATCCTTGGAACCGGCCGGTATGCGGACACGGTAGAAAGTGCCCTTGCCGGCGATATCGGCCCTGCGGATCTCGTGGCTGCGGCCGCCAAGCACGCCGGCGAATTTCTTCGACAGGTTGGCATAGGATTTGGTCGCCTCGTCTTCCGAAGGCAGCGAGGCGATCTGGATGCCGTAGCCGCCGGGGGATGCGGCCTGTTGCGGCTTTGCAGCGACTGGTGCTGCGGCCGCGACCTCGGTCGTCTTCGGCTGCTGTGCGGTCGGGCGGACATTGCCCTTCTCGGTGACAGTGCCGACGACGTTGACGGGCTGGTCGGCCGGACGCGCTGTCGGAATGGGAGCGGTATCGGCAATCCCCGAGGTCTTGACAGGGCGCACCGGCGAAGCGACCGGAGCCGGGTTTGCGGCCTGCGCGTCGGCACTGCCGGCGAGCGGCGGCTGTACCGGCGCGGTTTCGACAGGGGCTGCAGAACGCGCATCGGCGGAAGCAACCTCGGCGCTTGCCGGGAAGCTTGCGGCCGTTCCACCGACGGGAGGTACAGGCGGGGTCGATTGCGCGGACGGGGTCGACGGAGCCGTCAACGCCGGCTGAGCAGGCGGCATCGGCTGGGCAGACGGCGTCGCCTGGGCAGACTGTGTCGCCCGGGCAGACGGCGTCGCCTGGGCAGACGGCGTCGGCTCGTCGACGGGCGCCGGTTCCTCGCGGGCGACCAACGTACCGTCAGGCTTGACGATCATCGTGCGGACCTTGCGCGGCGAAACGGATGGCGTCTTGTCAGTGTTGGTCGCCGAAGCGTTGTCGGCGTTGTCCTGGGTTGGCAGCAGACGCGGATCTTCCGTCTCACCGACCGCAGTCGGCGTGACCTGATCGTCGACGCTGGCGTTCTCGTCGTCCTCGGGCAGCGCTTCCGGTGTCAGCGTGCGCTGGACCACATCGACGGGCGCCTCATCGGAAGAAACGAGCGCCTTCTGCTTCGGCTCTTCGGCAGAACCCGCAACGCGGTCGTAGACGGCCTTATCCTGGTTCGGCACGGTCTTGCCGCCAGGATTTTCCGGAACGACCTTGACCGGTTCCTTGTCGGCGGTGATCACGCGCGGCTCGCCGATTGCTACAATGCCGAGCCCCTCGCCGTTCCAGACGGAGGAATAGACGCCATAACCGACGCCGGCAAAGACCACGAGCACGACGGCCCCGGCAAGCAGCTGGCGCATCGATCGGGCGCGGCTGAAATCAGCGGCGTGGCTTGCCGATTCGATACGGACCTCCGAGGTCTCGCGGCGCTCGACCGGCTCGCGCACGCTGCGGCGGAAATCTTCCTCCAGCGCCCGTTCGAAATCATCGAGGCCATCGGCGATGGTGGGCTTCACCGGCTGTGCAGCGGCGGCGGCCGTATCCCGGACCGGCGTCGGCGTCTGCCGCGGTTTGGCCGGTTCAAAGAAGCTGGCGATCTCGGCGTCGAGATCGAAATCGAAATCCGCAGATTTCGCGACCGGCGCGGGCTGCTCGACCGGCGGCAGCGCCGGCACGTGCATGTCGTCGACGGCCTCGGGGCGATCCTCCGGATCGGAGATCATCGCCGGATCGAATGGCAGATCTTCGGTCGATTCGGAGACAGGCGTCCAGTTGAAAGCCGGAGCCGGAGCCGGAGCTTGAGCTCGAGCCTGCGGCTCGGGAACGAAGGCCGGAGCGGACCGTGCAGGAGCGGCAGCAGCCTGCTCAAAAGCAGGAGCCGGCCGCTCAGGAGCAAAAACCGGAGCTGGGCGAGGAGCGACGGCAGCGGCCTGCTGGGGAGCAGGGGCTGGCGGCTCAGGCTGCGGTGCGGGCTCGGACGGCTCGGAGAAATCGAGATCGGTCAGTTCCAGCTCGATGCCGGCAAGATCCAGCTCGAAATCATGGCCGGCGAAGGGGTCGTCGGCTTCCGGTGCCGGCTGCGGCGTCGGCGAATATGCCGCTGCGGCAGGCTGAGGCGTACCGACCTCGGCAAGCTGCGGCGCGATCGGTCTTGCGGCTTCGGCCGCATAGACCGGAGCCGGCTCGACCGGAGCAGACCGGACGGTTGCTGCGGCGAGCGGTGCGGGCGCGATCACCTCGGACTGAACAGGTGCGGCGGCCACGGGAGCGGCCGCTGCCTCGATCGATGCGGGTTGCGGCGAGACGGGCGCCGGATTGGCACGTTGCGGGACCGGATAACGCGAGACGTCGGCGAGCAGATCGTCGAGATCGAATGTGCCGGCGGTGTGCGGAACATCAGGCACGACCTCGGTCAGCGCGGCATCGGCCTGGATCTCGCCTTCGACGGCGGCGGCGATGAGATCGAAACCGGCGTCGGACCCGAAATCCTCCAGCTCTTCCTCTACTTCGACGAATTCTTCGGCCTCGGCGGTCTCTTCCGGCGCGATCACCTCATCATGGCGATCGAGTTCGGCGGGAAAGCCAAGTGACGGAGAAGCGGATTCGAATTCTTCGGAAGGTTCGACAGCGGAGACAAGCGCCGACGGCTCGATGACAGGTTGAGGCTCGATCACAGGAAGATCGGCGGATGGCGCTTCAGCAACCGGTGCGGCGACCGTTTCGGCCACAGGCTCCGGCAAAACAACCGGTTCTTCGCGCCTCGGGGCATGGAAATTGGCAAGCGGCAGCCTGATGCTGGCAGCCGACCATTGCGGCGCCTTGGTGGGCTGCACCAGCGAAGAGACCGGTGCTGCGCCGATCGACAGTTCAAGCTCCTCGATCAGGTCGCGCGCCCCGCCGAAGGCCGATTGCACCGACGCGTCGGGCTCGGGAGAAAGCTGCTCCGCCCAGTCGGCGACAGATGCGTCCCCATTTCCTGCGGCGGGCAAAGCTTCGTCGGCCTCAACGGCAGCGACGGAAACCGGCTCAGGAGCCTCCGCATGTTCGGCAGCGGAAGAAACATCGAGAACGGGCTCGACGTAATCTTCAGGCGTGAGGTCATCAGAGATCGGTTCGGCGGGCCGGTCGAGCTCTGCAAGCGGACGTGGCGAATCGTAGCGGTCGAACTCGCGCCCAAGCTCGTCCTCGAGATCGAGGGCAGGCTCGCGGCGTGCGGTCTCCGTCACCGTATTCGCTGCAACACGCGGCTCGAAGCCGACGATACGGGCCAGTTCAGCCAACGGATCATCGTCGGCAA
Organism: Rhizobium leguminosarum bv. viciae; assembly: GCF_012276115.1. Lineage (GTDB taxonomy): Bacteria > Pseudomonadota > Alphaproteobacteria > Rhizobiales > Rhizobiaceae > Rhizobium > Rhizobium leguminosarum_T. The sequence goes on from NZ_WIEU01000012.1 coordinate 65,808, forward strand.
ACAGATCGTTTTTTCCGCGCGTATCATACGCAAGTTGTTTATCAGCCATGCCTATTCCCACTCGCAAACGCCAACGCTCAAATGCCAGCGCATTGTGGGGAAATGGTGACGTTATCGCATTTCGTCCGGTGCGGCAGTGCCTGTAATGGCAAGTCCCGACTTCAAAACCGACGCGACGGCGTACACCAGCCCAAGTCTGGCAATACTTGATTCTCGGTTTTTATCATTAACAAATCGTAATTCCGGCTGATCTTTACCTTTGTTCCAGTGCGCGTGGAAGGAACTGGCGAGGTCGTAGAGGTAAAAAGCGATACGATGCGGCTCCTGCGACTGGGCCGCCGCCTCGACGATACGCGGGAATTCAGCAAGCTTGGCGACAAGCTGCAATTCGGCCGGATCGCCAATGCCTGCAACGGTTTTCGCCAGTTTCTCGTGGGAGACGTCGAGGTCGGGAAAAGCCTCCCTCGCCTGCCGGAAGACCGACATGCAGCGAGCATGCGCATACTGCACATAAAAAACAGGATTATCTTTCGACTGTTCGGTCACTTTGGCGAAATCGAAGTCGAGCGGCTCGGAATTCTTGCGGTAAAGCATCATAAACCGGACCGAATCACGGCCGACTTCTTCGACGACGTCCCGAAGCGTGACGAAATCGCCCGAGCGTTTCGACATCTTCACCGGCTCGCCGTTGCGATAGAGCTTGACGAGCTGGCAGAGCAGTACCGTCAGCTTCGCCTTACCATCCGAAACACCGCGTGCAACCGCTTCCAGGCGCTTGACGTAGCCGCCGTGGTCGGCGCCGAGCACATAGATCATCTCATCGAAACCGCGGTCGAACTTGTTCTTGAAGTAAGCGACGTCGGCGGCGAAATAGGTGTAGGAACCGTCCGACTTGATCAGCGGCCGGTCGATATCGTCACCCACCTCGGTCGAACGGAACAATGTCTGTTCGCGATCTTCCCAGTCCTCGGGAAGCTGGCCCTTCGGTGGCGGCAGCGTGCCCTTGTAGACATAGCCCTTGAAGGTCAGGTCGTTGATCGCCGTGCGGATCGCAGCTGCAACATTGGCATGCAGGGTGCGTTCGGAGAAGAAGACGTCGTGATGGACGTTCAGAGCTGCCAGATCCTCACGGATCATCACCATCATCGCATCGATGGTGCGATCCTTGACGATCGGCATCCATTGGTCTTCCGGCATGTTGTGCAGCCGCACGCCGTAATCGGCGGCGAGCGACTGGCCGACGGGCACGAGATAGTCGCCGGGATAGAGACCCGAGGGGATTTCGCCGATCTTTTCGCCGAGCGCTTCGCGATAGCGCAGGAAGACGGAACGGGCGAGCACGTCAATCTGCGAGCCGGCATCGTTGATGTAATATTCCTTCTCGACGCCGTAACCGGCAAAAGCGAGCAGGTTGGCGAGCGCGTCGCCGACGACGGCACCCCGGCAATGGCCGACATGCATAGGGCCGGTCGGATTGGCCGAGACATATTCGACATTGACCTTCTTGCCCTCGCCGAGCGTCGAGCGGCCGTAATCGGTGCCGTCGCCGATCATCGAGGCGAGCAACCGCTGCCAGTAACCGACGGCGAGACGGATGTTGATGAAGCCGGGACCCGCGACCGAGACATCGGCGACGTCGGCATCCTCCTTGAGCTTGGCGATGATGACGTCGGCCAGCGCGCGCGGATTGGTTCCGAGCGGTTTTGCCAGCACCATTGCGGCATTGGTCGCGACATCGCCATGGCTCGCGTCACGCGGCGGCTCGACGGTGATGCGGCCGAAATCGAGCTCGGATCGCTTTTCCCTGACCAGATCGATCTGTTCAAGGGCGGTTTTGATCCTGGCTTCGAAGTCGGTAAAAAGGTTCATCGCACTCTTCCATGCATAGGCTGTGCCAAAGGCTCAAATCGGCCCTCGGCGTGGGCGACCGCTGCCTATCGCAAATCCGGAGTGTGGTCAAACAACCGCCTGTGGGCGCTGATCGCATATGTGTCGGTCATGCCGGCGAGATAATCGCCGACATGGCGGGCCTTCGGCGCATCGGACAGGCCGGCGATATGATCGACCCAGTAATGGCTTTGCATCTCCTTGGGGTTGGCCATGTAGGCGGCAAAGAGATCGGTGACGATCTGGGCGGCACCGGCGCGGATGCGCATGATATCGGGATTGCGGTAGATGCGCTTGAAGAGCATCGCCTTGATCTGCCTGTCAGTCTCGGCCATTCCCTTGGAAAAGGTGGCGATAACCTGGTCGGCAGCGCGGATGTCGGCCGCATTCTCAGGGCGGAGCAGCGACAGGCGCTGCTGCGCCACGCCGATCACGTCTTCGACCATGCGGGTAATCTGGCGGCGCATGATCTCATGGGTGAAGCGGCTCGGCTCCAGATGCGGATATCGCGCCCTCACCTCGGCCATCAGCCCGGCAAGAAACGGGATTTCCTCCAGCATGTCGAAAGTCAGGTAACCGGAGCGCAGGCCGTCGTCGATATCGTGGGTATTATAGGCGATGTCGTCGGCAATCGCCGCGACCTGGGCCTCGAGGCTGGCATAGGTTGCAAGCTCGAGATCGTGCAGCTCGCAATAATCAAGGATCGGCTGCGGAACCGGACCGCGGGTACCGACACCATCAGCCGTCAGAAGCGGGCCATTGTGCTTGACGAGACCTTCGAGGCTTTCCCAGGTCAGGTTGATGCCGTCAAATTCGGCATAACGCCTCTCCAGTTTGGTCACGATGCGCAGCGATTGGGCATTGTGATCGAAGCCGCCATAGGGCAGCAGCACCTCGTGCAGCGCGTCCTCGCCGGTATGACCGAACGGCGTATGGCCGAAATCGTGCACGAGCGCCACGCCTTCGGCCAGATCCTCGTCGAGCATCAGGGCGCGGGCAAGTGCGCGGGCGATCTGGGCCACCTCGATCGTATGCGTCAGCCGGGTGCGGTAATGATCGCCGTCCTGGGCGATGAAGACCTGGGTCTTGTGCTTCAGCCGGCGGAAGGCGGTGGTGTGGACGATGCGGTCGCGGTCGCGCTGGAAATCGGAGCGCGTCGGGCTTCCGTCCTCCTGATAGAGCCGCCCGCGCGTCGTCCAGGGGTCGGCCGCATAGACCGCCCTATCGCTGCTGCCGAAACCCAAAGCGCGCGTATCGATCGTCATTCTTCACCGTCATCCTGCATGTTGCCGCATCTGCCCATTGACGCCGCCTAACGCTCTTCATACCTATAGCCCGATGAAACGGCAAAGAGGCGCTTTCCTAATCGCTTCAGCGCATCATCGCCTTTTCGCGAATATCATGGTAAGTTTCTTTGATATCAGGCATTTGAACATTCAAGTGTCAAAACCCATTCTCTCCGGAACTTGACCCCGGCAGGAGGAAACATGACGAATACGAGTGTAACCCTTTCAGATGCTGCGGCAAAGCGTATCGCTGCGATCGTCGGCGCCGAAGCCGGCAAGAGCGCTTTGCGCGTTTCCGTCGAAGGCGGCGGCTGTTCGGGCTTTTCCTACAAGTTCGATCTTGCCGACAGCGCTGACGACGACGACATCATCGTCGAAAAGAACGATGCCAAGGTGCTGATCGACAGCCTTTCCCTCGTCTATATGGCGGGCTCGGAAATCGACTTCGTCGACAATCTGCTTGGCCAATCCTTCCAGATCAAGAACCCGAATGCGGTGGCAAGCTGCGGTTGCGGCACCAGTTTCTCGATCTGAACGTCTAAACGCACATACTTCCCATCAAACCGGCCGAAGAATTCCTTCCGGCCGGTTTATCGTCTTGTCCGGCGGCGAAAGACCGCGATAAAAGAAGCGCACGAAGCGAACAGGGCGAAGAGATGAAGATCGCGACTTGGAACATCAACGGCGTCAAGGCGCGTATCGACAATCTCACGCAATGGCTGAAGGATTCCGATCCGGATATCGTCTGCCTGCAGGAGATCAAGACGGTTGACGAGGGTTTTCCGCGGCTGGAGATCGAGGCGCTCGGCTATCACGTCGAGACACACGGCCAGAAGGGCTTCAACGGCGTGGCGATCCTTTCCAAGAGTTCACCTTTCGAAGTGAACCGCGGCCTGCCCGGCGATCCGCTGGACGAACAGGCGCGTTTCCTCGAAGCGGCGTTCACGCTGTCCGACACGCGCATCCTACGCGTCTGCTGCATCTACCTGCCGAACGGCAATCCCGTCGAAACGGAGAAATATCCCTACAAGCTCGCCTGGATGGAGCGCCTACGGACGTTCGCCGCCGAACGGCTGGCCTATGAGGAAATGCTGGTCCTTGCCGGCGATTACAACGTCATCCCGGAACCGCACGACTGCTTCGATCCCAAGGTCTGGGAAAACGACGCGCTTTTTCTGCCGCAGACGCGGGAGGCTTTCCGCCGGCTTGAAAATCTCGGGCTGACGGATGCGGTGCGCGCCACGACGGACGCGACGCAGTTCTATTCCTTCTGGGATTATCAGGCCGGCGCCTGGCCGAAGAACAACGGCATCCGCATCGACCATCTGCTGCTGTCGCCGGAAGCTGCCGACCGGATGACGTCGGCTGCGATCGAAAAACACGTGCGGGCCTGGGAAAAACCGTCCGACCACGTGCCTGTCATCGCCTATTTCGATTTCGCGGGCTGAGGCCTTCCGCCCAGCCTCAGTCGTCGGAACCGCTCGCGATCGTGTGCGACAGCGATACCGCTGTGCGGCGGTCGGACTCGTTTGCAACCGAGAAGGCCTGCTCCTGCAGCGCTTCCATCCAGCCGCAATCCTTGGGCTTGCAGCGGTCGAGTGCTGCCGTCATCAGCGCCAGACCACGGGCCGTCTGGCCTTCATCGAAAAGAATATTGCCGAAGACCGCCATGGCGCCGGGATGGCCGCTCTTGCGGGCCTGGTTCAGCCATTTCTTCGCCTGCTGCGGGCTGGACTTGCCGCCCTCGCCGGCCAGCATCATCTGCGCCAGCTGGAACTGCGCCTCGGGCACGCCAAAGGTGGAAGCCACCTGAAAATAAAGCTGGCGCGCCTGGCTGAGGTCGGTCCTGACCGGACTGCCGGCGATGCCGTGCTTGTAATAGTTGGCGAGCGAGAGCAGCGCGTTGACGAAGAAGCCGGTATCTTCCGAGCCGGGTTCGACGCCCTGCTGGGCGATCTCGCTGTAGATCTTGAAGGCTTCGAAATCATCCTGCGTGACACCGTCGCCATCGGCATACATGTTGGCGAGCGCCCAGCGCGAGCCGGTATGCCCTTTTTCGGCGGCGTATTTATAGGCTTCGACCGCCTCTTCCTTCTGGCCGTTCTTATAGGCCTTGAAGCCGAACTTGAAGAGATCGAAGGGTCCGGATTCCTTGCTGACGCCACCTTTGATGTCGAATGCGCGGCACGGACCGGACAGCGCCAGCGCTATAGACATGCCCACCAGCATGAATTTGAACAGTTTGAACTCGGACGTCACCATTTCAACCGATTTCTTTCGTTCATCCCAGGCAGGCGGCAACGGCGCTCATGCCGTGCATCCCGCGGATGTATTTCTTCGAGGCGAGCGATCCCGCGGCGAGCTCCATGGCTCCTTTACCCGCGTCGCATTCAGCCCACTGGCCTTTTCTCAAAGGCGATATTCTCAGCCCATCCTTCAGAACCACCCGGCTCCCGGCATGGCTCGACTGCAATCTCTGTGGCTCTCTTTCGGCCGGTGCGGCATCCGCCTTCCCGCCTTTATCGCATTCGTAAACGGCAAATGTGACGAAAGCGGTATCGACATTTCCGGCAAAGCCGGGCTGCTCAGCTGAGCGGGTCGAAAATAACCACAATGCATGAACCGACGACCTCATCGCGAGGCCGGATCGGCGGCCGGAACGGCCTTGTTCGGAAAGCGAAACGACCGCAATCAAACGATTATCGCCAATCGCGCCGTACGACCTGATGTTAGCGGAAAAAAATCGACCCATACTACTATTTACACGCACCGTATGCCTGCCATTCCTCACCCGCAAATATCGCTGCGCCCTCTTTGTGGCGGGAAATGGACAAATTCGCGCCACCACGACCATACGCCAAACGTCGTAAAAATGTGTTGCTGAATCGTCACAAAACGGGACGGGGAAATGGCATGATTAACGGACGCGAATAAAGAAGAGCCCAGCACTGCCGGGCTCCTTAATTCTTCAGATCAGTGAATTAGAACTTGACCTTTAGGCTCGTCGACAGCGCGGCGACCAGATCGTTGCCAAAAGAATAGGAGACATCATCTCCAAACGTGACGCCGTTCTTGGTCACGACGCCGGACGAACCGCTCGTCAACACGCCCACGGCACCGGCGACGCGCCATTCGATATGTTCGGTCGGCGTGAAGGCTGCACCGAGCCCCAGCGTCCAGCTATCGGTCTGCGCGCCATAGCCCTGGCTGGTGCCGCGGTCCCAGGTGAGGCTGACTGCACCTGCCCACTGTTCGTTGAACTTGTGGCCGACACCACCGGAGATCGTCCAACCGTCCTGGTAAAGAAGATCGAGCGAGGTCAGCTCCGTCGCACCGCCGGAGGTGCAGGCGATTAAGCCTTTGGTCGACTTTGGGCAGAAAGGCACGGACTGCAGGACACTCCAGTTCGTCCACTTTACCGATCCGAATGCGAGCCAATCCGGAGCGATACCGCTTTGCAACTTAAGCTCAAGCGAATCCGGCGCTTCGGCAGAGCCGAAGACGTCGGTAACCCTTCCATAAGGAGCGCCATTTAGCGGTGCGAATGGTGCAGTCACCTGCGTCAGATCCACCGTACCGGTCAGATTGTCATATTTTACGCGGCTGTTATAGACGAGGCTCGCTCGCATTGCATATTCCGGAATCTCGTAGGCGAGACCGGCGCGCCAGCCCCAGCCACTATCTTCGAGATCGAGGCGGCCGACGCCGTTGCCGGTACCGACCAGAAGCGGAACCGTTGAAACCAGACGCTCCTTGAAGCCTTCGACTTCCTGATAGAAAGCGCCGCCGATGAAGCGAAGCTGCCCAGGGCCGACATCAAAGCGATAGGAACAGGTGCCGCCATAGTTGCGGGTTTTGATCTCTGTCTCAATGTTATTGTTGGCGCCGGCCCAGTTGAGACCGGGGTCGGTATGCCCGCCGAAGGGCTCCGAATAGTCGACCAGGCAGTCGATTGCATCGCCAAAACCAGCCTTAAAGCCAATATAGGGGATGGTGTAATTTGAGGTATCGTCAGCGGTGTTTGGACGGCTGTTCAGATTGCCACCGCCTGGAGATGTCGACGTGTCCGTGTCACGGACGTCCTTCAGTTTGCGCTGCGGCGTGACGTAGGTGACGCCCGATTGAAACGAGAAAGGCGACGTATCGAACAGCTGATCGATATTGTATCCGCCGCGCTCCAGACCGCCGGCGAAGGACGGTGATGCAAGCGACGAAAGAAGAACGAGCGATGTTATGCCCTTGGAAAACCTACGAGATGCCATTGTGTCTCCCCCACTCCAGCAATTGATGTGACCCCACTCTAGTAAGTGTTCGCGTGACATGGCAACGCGCGCCACGGCAGCGTTCCCAGGCATTGCAGCGGCTAACTTACGTAAAGAGATTGACGGACACGTCAAAAAACCTGGTTAATAAAATTTTATTCCAGACTTATCGAATTTCAGCTGGTCTTTTGGGTTTTCATTCCAACATTGTAGAAGCTGTATCAATCCGACAACAGTGGCGGTTTTCGCCCACTGGATGCCTGTTCAACCACAATCCACAGGCTCCGCGCCTGGAACCAGCCGTTTTCAGGGCCGAATCGCATGCGCCCAGAACGACAAAAAGACGCGCCGGCAGAGGCGCGTCTTTGAAATAACTTACCAAATGGGCCGGTGAAACTTACCCGGCTTCGCTCACCCTGGAAAGAGCGATCCTCAAGCTCGCAATCTGACCTTTCAGTTCCTCGAGGCGATCGCGCTCGGCATCGACGACTTCGGGATTGGCGTTGGCGACGAACTTCTCGTTGGAGAGCTTGCCGTCGATGCGGGAGATCTCGCTCTCCATCTTGGCAATCGCTTTTTCCAGACGAGCCTTTTCGGCGGAAAGGTCGATCAGATTGCCGAGCGGCAGGCAGATGGTGGCCTCGGCGATGACGATCTGAGCGGCACCCTTGGGCGCATCGTCAGCCAGCGATATCGCCTCGACGCGCGCAAGGCGCTTGATGGCGGCGTCGTGGCGGAACAGCCGTTCACGCGTCAGGTTGTTGGCCTTGACGACGACAAGCGGAGCTGTCGCCGATGGCGGCACATTCATTTCAGCGCGCACCGAGCGGATGCCGGAAACGAGGTCGATCAGCCAGTTGATTTCGTCGGCGGCCCCGTCATCGGCATAGGACGGCGCCGGCCATTCGGCGTGGCAGACCAATGTGTCGCGCTCTTTGCCTTCGCCTGCGGTATGGGCCCAAAGCTCTTCGGTCATGAAGGGCATGAAGGGATGCAGCAGCTTGTAGATCTCTTCGAGAATATAGGCGCTGCAGGCCTGGGCTTCCGCCTTGGCGCCCTCGTCCTCACCATTGAAGACCGGCTTCAACAGTTCGAGATACCAGTCGCAGACCTCGTTCCAGACGAAGCGGTAGAGCGCGCCGGCGGCATCGTTGAAGCGGAAGGCTTCGAGTGCTTCCGTAACGTCACGTTCCGTACGGGCAAGTTCCGTCAGGATCCAGCGATTGATGGTGAGCTCGGCGGCTTCGGGCACGAAATGCGGGTCGCTTTTTGCGCCGTTCATTTCGCCGAAGCGCGTGGCGTTCCAGAGCTTGGTGCCAAAATTGCGGTAGCCGGCGATGCGGGCCGGATCGAGCTTCACGTCGCGGCCCTGCGCCGCCATGATCGCCAGGGTAAACCGCAGCGCGTCGGCACCGTATTCGTCGATCAGTTCGAGGGGATCGATGACGTTGCCCTTCGATTTCGACATCTTCTGCCCATTCTTGTCGCGCACCAGCGCGTGGACATAGACGGTCTGGAAGGGCTCGACGGGTTCGCCGTCCTCATCCTTCATGAAGTGCAGGCCCATCATCATCATGCGGGCAACCCAGAAGAAGATGATATCGAAGCCGGTGACGAGAACGTTGGTTGGGTAATAACGCGCCAGTTCGGGCGTCTCGTCCGGCCAGCCGAGCGTCGAGAAAGGCCAGAGCGCTGAGGAGAACCACGTGTCGAGCACGTCCTCGTCACGCGTCAGGATCTCGCCCGGCTTGAAGTTTTCAAGCAGGTCCTCGACATAGGCCTTCATCGGCCCCTCGTGCGAAAGGTAATGCTGGATCGCCGCCTGCAGCGCCTCTTCCTCGGTCTTTTCGACGAAGACCTGGCCGTCCGGGCCGTACCAGGCGGGGATCTGATGACCCCACCAGAGCTGACGGGAGACACACCAAGGCTGGATGTTTTCCATCCATTCGTAATAGGTCTTGTCCCAGCTCTTCGGCACCATCCTGGTGCGACCTTCGCGGACCGATGCGATCGCCGGTTCGGCGAGCGTTTTTGCATCGACATACCATTGTTCGGTCAGCCGCGGTTCGATCGGCACGCCGCCGCGGTCGCCGTGCGGGACCATGTGCTTGTGCGGCTCGATCTTGTCGACGAGGCCCGCCTCTTCGAAAATCTCGACGATCACCTTGCGCGCATAGAAGCGGTCCTGCCCTTCCAGGCGGTCCCAGGCGCCGTGCAGCGCCGCCGGATTGTCGAGACCTTCAAGAAAGTCCTCATTGTCCTTGATGGTGATCGTGCCGTCGCCGTTCATGATATTGACGACGCGAAGACCTGCGCGCTTGCCGACGTCGAAGTCGTTGAAATCGTGCGCGGGCGTTATCTTCACCGCGCCGGTGCCGGCAGCCGGATCGGCATAATCGTCAGCAACGATCGGAATTCTGCGGCCGACGATCGGCAGAATGACATGCTTGCCGACAATGCCCTGATAGCGTTCGTCCTTCGGATTGACGGCAACACCGGTATCGCCCAGCATGGTCTCCGGTCGTGTCGTTGCGACGACCACATAATCGCGCGTCTCGAATTCGGTCGGCTTGCCTTCCTCATCGAATGCAATCGGGTATTGGTAGGTTACGCCCTTTTCCAGCGGATAGCGCAGGTGCCAGAGATTGCCCTTGACCTCGTGCTGCTCGACTTCGATATCTGAAATCGCCGTCAGCAGCTTCGGATCCCAATTGACCAGGCGCTTGTCCTTGTAGATCAGGCCTTCCTTGTAGAGGGTGACGAAAACCTCGAGAACCGCCTTCGACAGGCCTTCGTCCATGGTGAAACGTTCACGCGACCAGTCGCATGACGCACCAAGGCGCTTCAGCTGGTTGAAGATCAGGCCACCCGATTCCGCCTTCCACTCCCAAATCTTGTCGATGAAGGCTTCGCGGCCCATGTCGCGGCGGCCCGGCAGCTGCTGTTCCATCAGCTTGCGCTCGACGACCATCTGCGTGGCGATGCCGGCGTGGTCCATGCCCGGCTGCCAGAGCACGTCCTTGCCACGCATGCGCTCGAAGCGCACCAGGATGTCCTGCAGCGTGTTGTTCAGCGCGTGGCCCATGTGCAGCGAACCCGTGACATTCGGCGGCGGGATCACGATGGTGAAGGTCTCGGCTCCGGGCCTGGCGTTCGCGCCGGCGCGGAAAGCGTCCGCCTCATCCCATATCGCGGCGATTTTCGGTTCGACGGCAGCGGAATCATAGGTCTTGTCGAGCATTTTCTGACCAATTTCGAGGTTCGAGGGTGGCGTTTGTAAATAGGATGGTCACGGCCAAGTCAATAAAAAAGCCGCCCCGGAGACCGGAGCGGCTTTTCAGGAAAAAGCAATCCGATCAGCGGCGCGGGCCGCGTGCCACGCGCTCGATTTCTTCGCGCACCAATCGCTCGACCAGTGTCGGCAGATTATCATCGAGCCACTCACGCAGCATCGGGCGCAGCATGTCTTCTGCGATCTCGTCCAGCGAGCGGCGCTCGGCACCGTCGATCGCAGCGGCGAGCTCCTCGAAGGAGCGGCTGATCTGCAGGCCGGCATCCTCCGAAAGCAGCGTCGGCTGGACCTCATCTATAACACTCGGCAGGAAACGCTCGGTCGACGACTGAGCAGGATCCATGGCCGGCAGCGCTGTTTCGACGGCAGGCGCAGGCTCGGCGACGGCAACCCTTTGCGTTTCCGTAAACGCCGGCTCGGCCGGCTGCTGGATCGCAACATGCTGAATGGGCGCTGCGGCATCCGGGAAAACAGGCTGTGCCGGCTGCGGCTGCGGTGCCGCGGCGCGCGGCGGTTCCGGCGTTACAGCCGGCTGCGGTTCGGGCTGACGGAAGCCGCTCGGAATTTCGCGCAGAGCCTGACCGGCCTGCACGGCGCTGCGCTCGGAGGCGGCGCGCACGCGGGCGGCGACATCGGCAAGCGACAGAGCGCGGGCCGGAACTTCTGCTTCGGGGGCGGAGCCGGCCGAATTGGCGGCGACGAAACGCGGATCGGAGGAGCGCATGACCGGTTCGGGGAATTCCACGCCGGCATAGGTATCGTCGACCGTCAGGTGAATTTCGGAGCCGTTATCATCCTCGTCGGCACCGTAGACCGGCGGCAGGGATGCGGAAATCGCCTTGCCGGCGCCGGGCTCATTGCTTTCGATGATCTGGCGGATGGACGCCAGAATTTCTTCCATGGACGGTTCACGCGCTACACTTGGCTGAGCCATATCTATCCCCGTTATTCCAAAACAACGACCGGATGGTGTGGAGCGTTCATCCGAATCACCGCGACCTTAGAATACCCCAGACGTGAAAAAAATCATCGCGAATCAAATGAATGCGGCCATGCACAGTTTTGTTACCTGATGTTTGCCACCCGCAAAGCCTGTCGCGATTTTGCGGCGGAACATCCTATGAAACAGCAGTTGAAGCGCATCAAATCCATCCGGTCCGGCGTCGCGACGTCAGGGTAGATGATGTTTGTGAAGGCTTTCCAGCGGCGTTGACAAAAACGGCGCCAATGGCGCCCGGTCGCTGAATGTCATCGACAAGAACGATGTCAGAAAACGAATTCGCGCGCCTTGGCGAAGCCCGGCAGCGGCTTGACCGAGGCGTTGAAAAAGACGTTTTCCGAAATGGCGCCGCGCTCGGCGACGAAGACCTTGGCGCGGGCGGCATTGCCGTAACCTTCGACCGTGATCAGACGGCCACCATCGCGCAATTGACCGAGAAGGGCCGCCGGGACCTCTTCGACTGCGCCGTTGATGAAGATCAGATCATAGGGAGCGCCGGCAGCGTAACCCTGTTCCAGCGGGCCGGTCACCACCTCGACCTTGGCGTAGCCGGCAAGCTGCGCCTTCGCTTCAGTGGCCAGCGTCTCGTCGCATTCGAGCGCGATGACGGAGCCGGCAATGATCGACAAGAGCGCCGAGGTATAACCCGTACCGCAGCCAACCTCGAGCACGAAGTCGTCTTTGGTGACCGCTGCCAACTGCAGCAGCTTGGCAAGCGGCGACGCTTCCATCAGGAAGCGGGCGGGCTTTCCCGGAGCGGCTGCGGAGATCTCGACGTCATTGTCGATATAAGCCAGCAGCTTCGCCTTCTCCGGCACGAAAGCCTCACGCGGCACCGTGAGAAACGCCGTCAGCACGGAATGCGAGGTAACGTCCGTCGTGCGAACCTGGGTATCGACCATCTTTGCGCGCGCTGCTTCGAAATCCATCATGTCCTCTGGCTCTTGAAAAGCGGTTCCTGTCCCTCGTCTCTTAATCCCCGCCACGGATGCTTTCAAGGCTTGGCAGGCGCCGACGAAAAGAATCCGGCAGGCGCCTCTTCCGCGCCACAGGGGCAGGATGGACGCTGCAACTCAAGCGTGGAATCTTATGCCCCTTCATGTTATGATCTGCAGTGGAGGAAATAGGAGGAGCAGGCTATGTCTGCGATTTTCGCGTATTTCACGCTGTTCGATTTGTTGATCGCCGCAGCGCTGATCGGCATATTCTGCTGCGGGCTGCTGGACGGCGAAACGACCTGGAGGCGGGCGCCGAAGCGCACTCGGAGATATCCCGCATGACGTCTGCGGCAATCCCATGTCGGCGGACGCAATTTTAAGATGCGCTCCCTTCCCATGAAATAGCGGGGCGTCCGCAAGCGGTGCGCATTTTGCCAACAGCGGCGCGCACGTCCAGCCCTTGCTAGCCGCATGCGCATTAACGTTACGTCAACCATTTTGTTGCGGCGCCCTCACCACTATGGGTGTGCGCATGCAAACCATTTCGCAGCTTCACCGGCATTTCGCCGCAGGGTATGCGGCGGCGGCTTGGCGCCGGCCCCGGAATCGATGACGGGCCTGAATTGAGCGATCTGGAATATCAGGCTGAAATTCGCAAGGGCGGCCTGAAGGCGCTCTACCGCCTCACGGGAATCAATCCGTCACAATTCGATTTTTCGCCCGGCCAGCGGGTCTGGTAGCATCGAAAATGCCGATGCTGCATCGCTGATGCCTGCAGCATTTCGCACAGATTCTGTCATGTGGAAGATGTTGGAGGCCTCGCCCGGAATTGAACCGGGGTACAAGGATTTGCAGTCCTCTGCGTCACCACTCCGCCACGAGGCCTCACCTGTGACCGACATCGAAAAATATCGTGTGGTGGCCGCGATTTAGACCAGGTCTAGAATGAGCGCAAGACTTTTCATTCTGAATGCGGTCCTTTTTTATTCTGAATAGCCGTTTGCTGAACGTTCCGGAACCGCCCTGCCCGATCTCGTAAACTGCCGCGTTGTCGGACGCGGCAGCGGGCCTTTGCCGGTCGACTGTTGAACAACCGAACGCTTGGTAACCATTGTCACAAAAGTCCAGAAATAGTGCTTGCGTAATTACTCGCGTGAGCTGTAGCTAATTACTTAGGGTGGGGAACATTCATGAACATAATAAATCACGCGGGCATGGCCCCGGCGGCTGCTTTAGCGTCGCCGGACGAGGAAGTTATTCAGCTTCTGTATATGACAGCGAAGGAAGCTGATCTCTGCTGTCTCATGACTGACGGGGAATGGGAAGATTACGACAAAACCGTTGTAAATCGCGCATGCGATCTCGGTCTCGTCAGTATTCATAGCCCTGGTGGCGGGTGGAGTTACGTGACCGGCTGGCGGCTTACAGAACTCGGCAAGCGGACAGTCGGGATCCCGGTAAAGTCTGGCATCCTATCCCGTCTACTGGCCTTCCTCATCCAGCCTTGAGCGCTAAGTCGACTGCGTAAACGGCCGCGGTATCCTGCTCCTCCCGCAGCCCCTTATAAGACACGTGCCGGAGCTTCCCGTCATGCGTCCAGGCTCGATATTCGATCTCAGCAACAAGCTCCGGGCGGACGAAGACGGCATTTCGCTTCCTTCCTGTGTCGATGGCGGGCTTGGCGATGATCAGCTTGTCCATCTGCTCCCGCAGATCAGCGGCGGATCGTTCGTTAAACCCGGTCCCCACTCCCCCAACATAGACGAGTTCATCTCCCTTGCGCGCGGCGAGCAGAAGGCGCCCGATGCCTCCGAACGATGCCGTTGACTTCTCATAGCCGACAATCGCGAAGCCGTCGCTCTGGATGCACTTGATCTTCAGCCATTCGCCGCCGCGACCGCTGCGATAGGTGCTATTCCGGTCTTTCGCGATGATCCCTTCGAGCCCATGCTCGCAGGCGATACGCAACAGCACGTCACCATCAGCCTCGATCTCCTCGGATAGCCGGATGGCTTCTTCGCCGCCGGCGGGTACCAAGCCCTCGAGGAGATGGCGCCGGGCGCCAAGCTCGGTTCCGGTAAGGTCGCGGCCGTCAAAATAAAGCAGGTCGAATGCCATCAGGACCGCCTCGCGCGACATCCCTCTTTACCGCCGCGGCTGCCAAGCGACTGCTGACGGCCAGGCGATAGGCGTCCCACTTCACCTCGAAGGCCCACTGCGACCCTTTGGGCGGCTTCGGCTTGAGGAGAGCGAGACAGGGATCGATGCGATCCGGCATTGACCGATGATCCGGCGGCCTGCCCTGCCATTGGGGACGTTTGTCCAGAGGACGCCGATCGATGCGAAGCGGAGATGAGCGTGATCCTCGTTTACGAGGTCAGCCGCCTCATCGATGAAGGATGACCGCGCCCATTCGAGAAGATCAGGCGCCGGCTCGAACCGGATGCTGGTGTCATCGATCATGTCTTCGGGGGGCATCGGCCGCTGCTGAATAGCCGGTCCACCACGCATCTTTTTATTTCCGCTTTGATTAAATTCAATTTTCTGTGGAACCTATGCATCCACCTCTCGCCCCCGGCTCACCTTATCGGATGTGCCGGATCACTCCGCCTTGTCGAAGGTCAGTCGGTAGACGCCGCCGATCTCGAACTGCTCGATGGCTTCCGGGTTAATCACGGTCATCGAAAGTTCGCCTTGGGGCGCTCTCACAAGGTGGTTGCGCTGGCGACCGCGGGCGGTATTGCATCTACCTCGGTCCTAAAAGCTGCATGAGCCGTCGCCCTTGGCCTGGAAGCCGTCCGTGCAGCCGAGGTTCAAAGGCTCGTTCATCGAGCGCGCCCCCGGCCCTCCGGGGCTACATGACGAAATGATAGCGGCGAGCAAGAGGAAAGCGATAGCTGCGATTGTCTTGTGCGCGCGGATCATGGGACTTCTCCAAATTGAGACCGGAAAGAGCCTGACCGGCGAAACCTTCCGACTCCAACTAAATCGGTGTTTGTTCCATGGTCGGACCTGCTGAAACAGCTAAGCGGCGTAAGCATCTCTGTCCCCAATAGGCAATGTTATCAAAGCGACGCGCAAAAAGGTCTAGGGACAGCCAAGGACATCATGAACCTGTACTCGCCTTTTGGAAAGAGGAGAGGCAGGAATACATGTTCTGAAGACTTCTTCTTGTTGTGAAGGTTGTGGAGGCTTGCAGACCTCCGCCTCTCGCTCGCGCCCCGAGAGCTTACAGCGGGCTTGGTTGCTCTGGTGCCTCGCGCTTGCAGTTGGCTTTCCGCTGCACTTCCTTCCGGCTTCATGGCGCACCGGCGATCGGCTCTTGGAAACGGGGCCAGGCACTTTGTGCCACCTTTGCCACGGAAGCGACCGGCCATCAGCCGGCTTGCCCTTGGCCCCTCTGGGAACTGGTTGCGGAGGGAGGATGCCGCACCATCCCCGACGCGAATGGCTCATGCGCCCATCATCGATCGGCGCCGGCTACGCGCCTTGGACCGGGTACCGTGCCTCCGACCACCCCGATAAGATTCGCCTGAAGCACCGCAAAAACGACGAGCTCGCCTTGCATCCGCTTGAATATACCGAGGTCGACGAGGAGACCGGCGAGGAAGTGCTGGTCAAGCTATACGAGGATGCCGAGAAGATCCTTGCCCAAACACCTCGGTACGGAACATCGATAGTCTGCAAAAAGAGCGGGGTGCTCTTTGGGGATGGGACATTCCTGGCCCACGAGGTCCGCGAGATGGCGGACAAGATCAGAAAAACCGATAAGAGGGTTCCCGAGGGCTTCAGTCTGGACAAGTGCAGGCATGGCGGCATGACGGAATTGGAGGAAAGCGGGCTCACCGAAGGACAGGGTCGATCGCTGTCGAAGCACAAGACGGCTTCGGCCTATCGGGGCTACGCGAAGGAGACGGAAAAGCGCGTCTTGGAGGCCACGAAGAAGCGCTTCGGCCGTTCTGAACAGCAGAAAATATGAATGAAATCAAGGGCAGAAAAATAGTAAAAAAGGCCTGAATTCGCGTTCTTATTCAGAACGCCCATTGATTTTGCTCATCTTGCGGGGATTTGCAGTCCTCTGCGTCACCACTCCGCCACGAGGCCTCACGCGCTCGTTATCTGAGCCGTGGCGAGCGTTTAGAATGAGCGTAAGGAAATCGCAAGGGGGCATTTCGGAAAAACGCTATTCCGCAGCTGCCGAAACGACCATTTTTCCATCCCATAACGGCACCCGCGCAGACAGGAATTTCCGTGGCCATGACGATGCCCCATTTCCTGCCAATGATTGCAATTGAAACAAATTCTTGACTTGACTTCGATCCTCGTCCGGGCCTCAATTATCCTCGGGAGGGTATAGGAGCTTGCGATGGATTGGGCTGCCCTCAAATCGAAGCACGTGCACGCGGCATACGATGCTGAAACCCGGGATCTTTATGTAAAATTTCCCGGTTCTGCGCCGGTGAAACATGCGGATATTCCGCCGCATGTCTACCAGAACCTGCTGGAAACGAATGATCCGCACTTCTACTACAAATATTATATAGCGCCGTGTCGCGTATCACCGGGCCATCGACAGCCGGTCTCCGCGGCGTCCTACGCAGTGAAGCTTGTGCTGCTCCTTGCCGCCTGCAGCCTGTTGATGGCGACAGGTCTCGATCAGGACCGTGGCGGAATTTACGAGGAAAGCGAGCTGAGAGCGAATTAGGTCTGAAGCGCACACTGCATTCCCGTCATGGGCGCGCTACGCGTTGACGACGTTGAACGCAACGATCCTTCGACGATCGTGGCTGCGACCAGGCGGCTGGTGGTGTCATCGAGATTGTCGCTCCTGTTCTGATGACGAAAGCGGCGATCGTCTCGGCCGCGGTCGTTCCTGTCGTCGCGGTCATTCCGGCCGTTGAAATTGCGATAGTTGCGAGGCCCGTTGTAGCTGCCGCCCTGACCGTGGTCGACCACGCAGCCTTCGGGACGGCGACAGATGCCGCGAGCGTCGAAACCGCGGCTGTCGATGGCTTGGGCCTCGGCGGAAATGCCTGAGAGAAGCGCCGCTGCCGACAGGACGACAACAAAGGATACCTTCATTTCCTCACCTGGACCATTGTGACGCAATTTTTTTGCGTTTTACATTCCATAAACCACCAATGCGAAAAGCGATCCACGGTTCCACGCCCTCCTTGCCGATCAGTCAGCCGGTTTCCGCCGCCTGTGCCACCAGACCGCAAGCCGCCGCCGAAGCCGGCGCGCGAACGGCAAATCGTGCGAGAGCACGAGGAAACCGAGCGGCAGCATCCAGAAACCCAGGATGGGCAGGAAACCCAACACACCGCAGAAAATGAGGGCCATGCCGAGCGCCATCCGCGCGATGCGCGAGCGCGGCATGCCGATGCTGAAAGAGCCGAGCACAAGCCTGCCGTTTGCATGATCGATGCCGAAGCGCACTGCCCGTGGCTTGCGCTTCTCACCGCCTCCGGTCTCCTCGCGATCATTCAAATTTGTCATTCCCCAGAGATGGTCGCAGGCATCCCAAATACAAGTTCATTTCATTTTTTTGAAAAAACCGCTTGGCAAATCGGGAAAGCGTTTGTATTAGCCCACTCACACCGCGCCAAGCAGTGATCCCTGGTAGCTCAGCGGTAGAGCATTCGACTGTTAATCGACAGGTCGCCGGTTCGAATCCGGCCCGGGGAGCCATTTTTCAAAGTTAAGCGCCTGTTTCGTTGATAACTCCGAATGCAGGCGCTTTCTTCCTCACTTTCCCTCCCGCTTTTGAAATGCGCCTGGAGCGCAAGCATATGCGATCAAAACTGATGGCAGCGGAGGTCAGCGTTTCGTTTTTTTTGGAAGGACGGGACCGAAGGGGTCAACGGAACATTCCCGTTGGTGCATCGAACCACATTTGAGAAAGCAGTCGATATAGGAAAAATATGACACTAAGGTTTTGCGGTCGCCCGATGATCGACTGGACGGATCAGCCAAGCAACTATCGCCCTCAGAGCGCGTGTCGTACTTCTCGTCGTACGGTGGTAATTGCGCCTCCCTCACCTAGCCCTAAATCAGCACCCCCTAATCCTTGCGAAAATTCACGGGGCGCATAAATTCAATCTATCAGATGGCTTTTGCTGGTGACCACGGATGTACTGGCACCCTGCTGATGCAATCAAAGAAGGGTCGGCGCGAGCATTCGCCCGACCTTTCTTGTTATCCAAGACCGTTCTGTCGCTACTGCCGGCTAAAAATCGAAATACACGGTCACACCTGACCGACGACGATAGGGTTGATAGTCGCGATAGCCGTAATAGTCGCGACTGCCGTAATACCGCGGACGATAGCACGAGCCGTAATACCGGCAGTCGCGGTAAGCGTACCGGTGTTTCTTCCAGTGGCCATACGCGTGTCCATTACCGTGGCGACGGTGTTTGACCTGCTCGACGTCGAGGGTATGCATATGTACTGCATTCGGCACGACGATCGGCGTGGCGTTTAGCGGCAGGGCGAAAGATGCAGACAAGATCATGGCTGCAAGTGAGGAAAAAAGCATCTTCATCGGCGCATCCTTTCAGGCTGCGATTCTGGGTTAATGAGGATTAACCTCCGATGAACGGCTGCCAGCATCTACGACAGGTAGGCATTCGCTGGCCAACCAACCGCCGGCGGTGTACAGCAAACACCATGGCTCTCGATCCCGAAAAAGCATTTTTAGATTACAGTGCGGCAGACTGCAGCGTGCAGTTCTGGACCGCCAAGGCACCGGCCGTGCAATTCACCTCTTTGGAAGCCGCGGTCAGGTTCGCAAAAGACCATGGCGGCAGGTGGGAAGAGATTGAGATAACAGTCCATCTGCCGCGCGAGGACATCGTATTCGCCACCGGAAAAGTGCATCAACTCATCGACGCTTTGCCAGGTGACCGGAAAAAGCGGTAGCGGGATGGATTGGCAGTCAAATAATAGCCGGCCGGGCTCGCTGCCGGTAGTGGCCGCAGGAGGACGATCGGGATCGATCTAGCCGGCGCCCGCCGGATCGCGGCGGAAGGGGAAGGTTGACATCCTGACCGCTGCAGCACCGGCGGGTCGATGCGGCGGTGTTTTCAGGCCTCGACCTCGATGACCATCATCAGGCCGCCGCCCCCTTCGCTTTCGGTATTGTTGTTGGTCGTGTGGTGCCCGATGTGGCAGTGAATGAGCCATTTACCGGGATTGAGCGCCGTCCAGATAACATCGTAGCGCTGTCCTGGGCCGACATTGACGGTGTCGGCCTCAAAGCGCGCCGTTGGCGAGAGGTTGATGCCGTCACGGGCAACGACGGTGAACGGTCCACCATGAATGTGCATCGGATGGATGAAGCCATTGTTCGACCCGACAAAGCGCACCTTCAGGGTTTCGCCGACCTTTATTTTGATGATGTCGGTTTCGGGATAGGCACGGCCGTTGATGGTAAAGTAGTTGGGCTGCCCGCCATCCATCGGCATGGCTGGATAGGTGAGGCCCTCGCGCTTCAGCCATTCCTGCAAGAGAATGACATATTCGCGGTCTGCCATCGTGGTCGGATCGGCTTGCGCCGGATCGATCATCAGCGCGCCATAGAGGCCCAGAGCCTGCTGCCGGTCGACGTGGTCGTGCGAGTGATAGAAATATGAACCCGACTGCCCGGCAGTAAATTCGTAGGCGTAGGTCTCGCCCGGATCGATCGGCGGTTGGGTGATTTCTGCCGGTCCGTCCATCTCATTGGGAAGGACCAAGCCGTGCCAATGCACTGACGTGCTTTCGGGCAAGCTGTTTTTCACGTTGATGCGGACGCGATCACCCTCATGGATCTGAAGCCGTGGACCGGGTAGCTGGCCATTGAAGGTGTAGGCATCGACGGTGATCCCGGGCAGAATCGTCCAGCGAACGACCTTAGTCTCCATATTGAAGACCTTGACGCCATCCTCGATGCGCGGTTCGAGCACACGGTCGCCGCGCGTGTCGAGGCCATAGGTAGCAGTGATATAGCGCGGATGGATCGCCGCCATATCCAGCATTGCCTCGGCCGGCGTGTCGCGATCCATGATCATGCCCGGCGGCATGATGGCGCCCCCTACATCGCGCGCACTCAAAGTCATATTGACCCAGTTGGCAGGGGCGACCATCCCGATCAGCAACAACATCAGCGAAACGCCGCCAACGGCGGCGAGTTGTGGCACAGGCGCATCCGGGACCATGTCGTGGTCGGAACCGTGGCCACTGTGATGGGGAGCGGTGCCGCGGCGCGGCGACCGCGGAGCTTCCATCGCCGCGTGTTGATGGTTTTCCTTGGGCTCATGCGCTGGTACGGCGGGCTCCGAACGGTTTTCGCGCGCATGCTCGGCATCATCCGAATCGCCGCGATCGGTCATCAGACCGTGCTTGAGACCACGGGCGACCATCCAGACATTGGATGGGTAGGCGAAGGCGAACCCGGCCATGACGCCCAACGACATGACGCCCCAGAATAGGAGTTCGGTCGGTTCCATGGCGCGCATATCGCGGCCCATCATCAGGAAGCTCATGACGGGCGCCATGCCGGCCATCATGAAATTCATGGAGATGAACTCAGGCAGGAAGGACTTTCGTACGTTCTCCCAGTAGGTGCCGCCCATCATGTTCTTCATGAAGAGGGCCTGGAAGATCAAGAGGCCGACCGCGAACCCGGCGATGTACTCGACGATCAGGTCGAGCCACATTGGCAGACCCAGTAGCGCGACGATCACTGCGGCGATGATGATACCGGTGGCATCTCCCGCCACACAGTGGATCGTGGAGCCGATGCCCTGCTTCCACAACGGTTTGACGAAGTCCTCGTGCGTGCCTGGCCGTGGCTCCTTGTCGGCGAGCACATAGATCAGCAACCCGAAGGGACCGAGGTAGAGCGTGACGAGGATGAAGCCCCACTTCATCACCACCGGTTCGGGATTGTTGGCGTACTGGTCCCAGGCAACGTACAAGGTGGACGCAAGGGCAAGTGCAAACCAAACAAGCAGAAAGTAATCAACTGGCTGAATGAGCATCGTTCCGCCTTTGATAACATTGGCACTTGATTTGGAGCGGGCGCCGCCGCCGGCAAGGGCGACGCCGTCAAGACAAACGCTTCAAATAGAAATTCGCGCCGTGTAGCCGAGGTCGTTCACGGTATCGGCAAACCGGGCTGCCGGTCGCTCGCTCTTCGCCGTTGAGTTACTTGATCGATTTCTCGGGTCGGTGGAACGCTCCAGGAACGTTAGGCGTTCGGTCTCAACAGCAACTCACGGCATGGGGAGCGACATCATGCGCATCGTCATCGTCGGCGCCGGCATTGCAGGTTTGGCTATGGCAAGGGGTCTTAGCCTCATCGGCCACGAGGTCGAAATCTATGAACAGGCGCCGGAGTTAAATCCGATCGGCGCGGGCCTGAGCCTCAGCGCCAATGCGTTGCGCGCCTTGCGCACGCTCGGTCTTTATGATGCCGTGCTGGCCGAGGCGCAGCGTATTGACCGCATCGCTTTGTTGGATCACAGCGGTGACGTGCTGCAGACGACGGACTTGGCTGCCCTCAGCCAGCGCCATGGCCATCTCAGCATGGTGGTGCTTCATCGCGGCGGCTTGCACCACGCCCTTCTATCGGCGTTGCCTCAATCAGCCATTCGCCTCGGCATGGAATGCGTGAGTGCACGAACGCCTGAGGCCTGTGCCGTACTGACCTTTGCAAATGGCCATACTATCGAAGCCGACCTCGTGCTTGCCTGCGATGGCGTCCATTCCGCCATACGCAAGGCGGTATTCCCCAAAGCACGTGAGCGTTTCGCGCGCTATACGTGCTGGCGCGCAATCTCGCCTGGAATACCGGCGGGATTTGATCCGACCCGCCTCTCGGAGAGTTGGGGCGCTGCCGGCAAACGTATCGGCCTGGGCGCCATTCCGGGCGAACGGATCTACTGGTTCGCGTGCTGCGGCGCCCGCAGAATCAAGGATCCTGACTTGGCCAAGATTGGGCTCACCGAACTCCAGGCCATGTTTGCCGAATTCCACGATCCTGTTCCGGAGGTGCTCGCCAGGACCTCTTCAGACGCCGTGATCTGGACTGACATCGAGGATCTCGACCCCATGCCGTCCTTCACGCATGGCAGAATTGTCCTGCTCGGCGATGCTGCTCATGCCGTGACGCCCGATCTCGGACAGGGTGCGGGCTTGTCGATAGAGGATGCAGCGGTACTCGCATCGCTTCTCGGCCGCCTTCCGATCGATGAGACCCTGCACGAATACGATGCCCGGCGCGTCGGTCGCGCGCATCGCCTCGCCTCCGGGTCCCGCCTCTACGCAAAGGTGGCCCAGTGGCAAAATCCACTCGTTGTTCCACTTCGCAATCGCGTGGTGAAGAGTATCCCGGAGCGCTTCATGGACCGCCAACTCGACGCGGTCCTCGACATCGATTTCGAGCCGGTGCAGGCTGCGGCCTAAACAGATCGCACAACGGTGCGCAAGGTATTGCGACAACGACAGGCTGGTCTGGAGGCGATCAGCCGCCCCTGGGTGTTCTGATTAAGACACCCAATATGCCCCGCTTAATTCCGTTTTCACCGGAACTCTCGCAGCCGGTTGCTGTTTTGCATCCAGGCAACGAAACGGAGGAAAATCATGACTTCCAAACATCCCAAGTCAACTCGCCCTACCGACGCAGATCTCGAGCGAGATCCGGGTATCGGACAGTCGAAGGGGCTGCATCGTGACACGGGCGCGGACGATATTGCCGGGCAGAACACTGAAGAAGGCGATGTGGCCAACGACACCAACCGATTTGGCGGCATAAACCCCAAACAGCGCGGTCGCACAAACAAGTAGAAAAGATCCATGACGGAGAATTCCGCCATCGCGCACCGAACAAGCCACGAGAGCAGGCATGCTCGATAAAATCACCGGCTGGCGCGCTTATGTTGCGGGCCGCCAGCCGGCGAAATAGCCTGCCGGTGCCTCGCGGGCGACGCCGGTTTCGCGCTCCCGGAACCTGAGCGCTGAAGCGTCCAGCCACCGCCTGCTTGTACCGACAAAGAGACCCCCCCCTCTAGTAGCTGCATGAACGGCCGTCGCCGGGTCGGAATCCATCCGCACAGGCCGGGTTCATTGAATCGCCCGGCTGATATCCTGATGCCGAGCCATATGAATTCGGTGGTGTCGAGCAAGCTGAGGTCATGGCGGCAAGGGTGATTGCCGCGGCTGCAACAAATGCCTGAAATCTGTTCATCTATGCTTCTCCAGTTTACGACGCGATGAGAGCCTCTCCCCTTCGGAATGCCGGGAGAAATTTTCCCAGAACTCATCTGCTCCCAGATCATCTTGAGCCTCAACATATAGGCGCACTCCTCGGTTGGCGTTAGCTCCGAACGCGCAAGATTCTCTTGCGATCTCCGTAAGCTCTGCAACGTCAACCAAGGCTATCGAGATTGTTTCCGTTCGAAAGCTACGGAAACTCCGCTTCGGCCTCTCTTGACTCGCAAACCGAACGGAACATAATAGGAACATTGGCGTAGCGTCGCCAAAATCCGAAACTTGCGGTGGAAACTCTGAAGGAGAGCGAAGTCGTGCGTCCGCAGATAGCTGAAAAGCTGGCAGAAGAAGCGCTGAGAGGAGAAGTCGACGCAGTTGTCGCCTTTCACGATGGGGACATCCGCGCCGCCATTACGACATTGCTGTTGGATTGCCGTCACCTGCGGCTTCAGCTTGCTCTTGCGGAAACAGGGATGAGCTGCGGCATGACACGTGGATGGACACCGACTGTCGAACGGGCATGAAACATCGCCGCAGTATTGAACTCGCACCCCCCGACAGCCATGCAGTCGAAATCGAAAAGGAAACGCTCTCGACCTTGCCGCGGTGGTATATCATCCATGCTCGTTGCCGCAGATGCCGTCACGAAACAGCTATCGACCGGCAGGAAATTGCCCGGCGCTACGGCCATGACCTGTCTCTCGCCAAGCTCGCCAGGCGCCTCAAATGTCAAGGATGCGGCAACCGGTCCGACAATGTGCTGTTACTTCAGAAGCTGCCGCGCGATTGAAGGAGATTGCGCACCAGATCGTGTCGGTTTCGGCTGAATCCCCGCGGAAGAAGCCGGCCCGCGCGAGCGGCTCAGCCCGCCGATCGCCGCACGAGCTGTGGGTTCGACCGCCACTGCCGCCGGTACGACAGCAGCATCGTCGACAGCGTCGCCGATGGATCTGCCCACTGCCTATTTTACCGACGCGTTACTGCGTCCTGATCAGGCTTGCGCGGCGGCAACGTCGAATGATGCCGCGGCAACGGCGGAAGTATCCCGCATCCTCCTCAACGGCGCTGCTGAGGGCCAAATTCCCGATGACGATAAGGCCTATCTTGCCACCATCGTCTCTGCTCGCACCGGTCTTTCCGAGGCCGATGCACGCACCCGCGTCGACACTGTGCTGAAGCGCATCGACGACGCCAAAGTCGCCGCTCAGAAAGCTGCCGATGAGGCACGCAAGGCTGCCGCCGCCGCAGCGTTCAGCGGGTCGCAACGCGACGAAGAGGAAGATCTCATCGTTACGCCCCGGATCTAAGGCCCGAGGCTCAGGGTCGGGGCCATCCCAGGCTCTGCTGCGGTTGGATGATCGTCCGCTGCAAGCGTTTTTCTCAATGGCGGTTTATTTCGCGTCGGGCGGAACATGTCGCCGTTGGGGAGCTTCGGTTAGGTCAAACCTTTTCCGGAGAATGTAGATGGCCAAGAAGACCTCCCAAACCTCGCCTGCGGACAACGCAACGATCCACGATCAGAAACTGCACCGGGGTGCAGGCGGCGAGCTTCATCAGTTTGCCGAAGACGGCAAGCCGGTGCTGACCACAGCCCCGGGCGGACCCGTCTCAGACGATCAGAATACGCTTCGTCTCGGTGCCCGCGGCCCTGCCCTCATCGATGATTTCCATTTTCGCGAGAAGATCTTTCATTTCGATCACGAGCGCATCCCCGAGCGGGTCGTCCATGCGCGCGGTTACGGCGCCCATGGTTACTTCGAAACATATGAATCGCTGGCCGCCTACACCCGGGCCGATCTTTTCCAGCGGCCGGGCGAAAAGACGCCGGCCTTCGTTCGGTTTTCGACCGTCGCCGGCAGCAAGGGTTCCTTCGATCTGGCGCGAGACGTGCGTGGTTTCGCGGTCAAGATCTATACGCAGCAGGGGAATTGGGACCTGGTCGGCAACAACATCCCGGTCTTCTTCATTCAGGACGCGATCAAGTTTCCCGACGTCATCCATTCCGTAAAGCCGGAGCCCGACAAGGAATTTCCGCAGGCGCAGTCGGCGCATGACAATTTCTGGGATTTCATCAGCCTCACGCCCGAAAGCATGCACATGATCATGTGGGTGATGTCGGACCGCGCCATTCCGCGGTCGTTCCGTTTCATGGAGGGTTTCGGCGTTCACACCTTCCGCTTCGTCAATGCAGCGGATCAATCGACCTTCGTCAAATTTCACTGGAAACCGAAACTCGGCCTGCAATCCGTCGCCTGGAACGAGGCGGTCAAGATCAATGGTGCGGATCCGGATTTCCATCGCCGCGACCTCTGGCAGGCGATACAGTCGGGAAACTTCCCGGAATGGGAACTCTGCGTGCAGCTTTTCGATCAGGATTTCGCCGACACGTTCGACTACGACATCCTCGATCCGACGAAGATCATCCCCGAGGAGATCCTTCCGGTCAAACCGATCGGCCGTCTCGTGCTCGACCGAATGCCCGACAACTTTTTTGCAGAGACCGAGCAGGTCGCCTTCATGACGCAGAATGTTCCTCCCGGCATCGACTTCAGCAACGATCCCCTTCTGCAGGGACGAAACTTCTCCTATCTCGACACGCAGCTGAAACGTCTGGGCGGTCCGAATTTCACGCATCTGCCGATCAACGCGCCGAAGTGTCCCTTCCACAATTTTCAGCAGGATGGCCATATGGCGATGCGCAATCCCGTCGGCCGCGTCAATTACCAACCGAACTCGTGGAATGAGGGGCCGCGGGAATCGCCGGTCCAGGGCTATCGTCATTTCCCCGCCGAGGAACAGGGTACCAAGGTTCGGCTGCGGCCGGAAAGCTTTGCCGATCATTACAGCCAGGCCCGGCAATTCTACGTCAGCCAGACTCCGCCGGAGCAACGCCACATCGCTGCGGCACTGATCTTCGAATTGAGCAAGGTCGAAACGCCGGTCATTCGTGAGCGCATGGTCTCGCATCTCTTTAACATCGATGAGACGCTGGCCAGCAAGGTCGGCCACGCACTCGGCTTCAAATCAATGCCGAAGCCTGCCGATGCGGCCATGCCGACGCGGCAGGATCTCGAGCCGTCGCCGGCGCTCAGCATCATAGAGCGCGGTCCGAAGCGGTTCGAAGGACGCAAGCTCGGCATTCTTGTCAGCGATGGCACCGATGCCGCTATCTTCAAGGCGCTGCTTGCCGAGATCACCGAGCAGAAGGCGGCCTTCGAAGTGATCGCACCAAAGATCGGCGGCGTGACGCTCTCGGACGGGAATTGGATCGAGGCGCATCAGATGATCGACGGCGGACCTTCGGTGCTTTACGACGCCGTCGCCCTCCTCCCCTCAGCCGAGGGAACCGGCGATCTGCTGAAGGAGGCGACGGCCCGCGACTTCGTGGCGGACGCCTTCGTACACTGCAAGTTCATCGGCTATGTGGAAACAGCGCTGCCGCTGATGCAGAAGGCTGGAATTACCGATTCACTGGATGAGGGCGTGATAGCGCTCGGAGCGGCGAAGGATGTTACGGCTTTTATCAAGGCGCTTGGCAAACTGCGTGTCTGGGGTCGAGAGCCATCGGTCAAATTGAATTGACCGTCCTATCGCCATATCCGTGAGAGAATGGCTCATCGCAAAGGATAAAACCCGCGGAATGCGGGTTTTATGTCGTTCGCAGCACACTGTTATTGAGCCGGCGCCATGGAAGCTGCTCCGAGCCGCTTCGTCGCGGGAGCCGGCGTCTGATGACGTAGCTCCCGCGCGTTTGGAGAAAATATTGTGCACCGCAGCAACCTTTTGTTCCCTGACGCGTTTAGGTAAGCATCACCGCCATCCCGGCTGCTGATTGGCGGAGACTTTCATGAGATCTATGTCAGATACCCTCGCACGCCTTGCTGCGCTGCGAGGAATCCTTCGCGCCCAACCTGAGCAGGACAACCCCAACCTCGTCGCCTTGGAGACGTTTGGCTTTAACCCGGGCGCCTTGGGGGGCTACACCTATTTGCCCTCGAAGCGCGGGAAAAACATGGCCCTGGTCGTCGTCCTGCACGGCTGCACCCAGACTGCCGCCGGCTATGATATCGGGTCCGGGTGGTCGCGATTGGCCGAGGACTACGGCTTCGCACTGCTGTTTCCCGAGCAACGGCGGGCAAACAATCCAAACCTCTGCTTCAATTGGTTTAACCCGGAGGACATAAGCCGGGACCACGGCGAGGTCTCTTCCATTCGCCAGATGACCGCAAAGGTCGTTGCGGAACACGGCATCGACGGCAGGCGCGTGTTCGTGACCGGACTTTCGGCCGGCGGTGCGATGGCCGCCGCCATGCTCGCCACCTATCCCGAGGTCTTTGCCGGCGGCGCAATCATTGCAGGCCTGCCATATGCAAGTGCAGCAACCATTCCCGAGGCGTTCGACCGAATGCGCGGCCACGGCGGTCCGACCGGCAAAGAGCTTCAACAGCGGTTGAGAAATGCTTCAGAGCACAAAGGACCGTGGCCGACATTGTCGATCTGGCAGGGAAGCGCAGACAGAACCGTCGTGCCATCCAACGCAAATATGATCGTGGAGCAATGGAGACATGTCCACGGCGTCGACATATCGCCGGGGCGCGTCGAAGATATCGGACGACACCAGCGAAAGGTCTGGACCGATGCTCACGGTGTCGACGTGATCGAGCTCTATACGATTGCCGGGATGGATCACGGCACGCCGCTCGATGTCGGCACCGGCTACGGGACAAGCGGCCCCTTCATGCTTGACGTCGGAATTTCATCGATCGTCGAAATTGCCAGGTCCTGGGGTTTGGTTCCCTCATTTGAAAAACGGCGCAACGCGAAACCCTCGGCTGCGCTACCGGAAAACGTCGCAGGTCCATTCGACACGGGCAGCGGCCGTGGTGGCATTCAGAAGGTCATCGAAGATGCCCTCCGGTCCGCTGGGCTGATGCGGTAATCGCAAGGACAATACGCCGACCCGCTGGATGCCGCGCGACCGGCGCTATCGGTTTTGAGACTTGGGCAGCGGTCCGTTTTGGTGGCTGAAGACCAGTTCGCTCTGGACATCTTGCTGAAACTGCAGCACCCGCTGACCGACTTCGCTCTCCGGCATCCCTGCCGCCAGAAGCTGATCGGCAAGCCTGCGGCATTCGGCCTTCCAGAATTCTATTGCATCTGCGCCGTGCCGCCGGCCGAGTTCGCGAGCGCAACGCTCGACATTGGCAGTTCCGGTTCCAGCGGGAAAGGCAATAATCTTGCCTTCATTGGCGCCGGCAGGCCGGCGGGTCATTTCAGTAGCCATCGAACACAGGTTCCTTTGATCCTGTTCGTTGTCTACGGGACTATGGTTAATGCTTTCTATTTGCTGCAGTAAGAAGATCAATCAGGTGGAAATTTAGCGGGCGGCAGTGTCACCAGACAATCGGATGGGTTTTGCCGGTGAGCACGTTCACGAACCCCTCCGGCGCCAGCTCCGACGGCGCGACCAGGACCCAGCGCCAAGGCGAACAGGTCAGCGTCGCAAACGACAGGCGCTCGGGAAAGCCCGGCCACCAGCGGGGTGAAAAGGTCGGCTCATACATCCAGTCGATCCCGGCGCCGGCCGCATAAAGAGCCTGCATCTCTGCATCGAGCACTTCGGCCGAACGCGCCGTCATCAGGCCGCCGACCTCGTAGCGGACGCGGGCGAGAATCTTGCCGGCGGATACCAGCACCCAGCCGCCCTGCTGCTCGTTCAACGCATTGACTGATATCGCCATCGCCTCATCCGATGAGCCGACCGTCCAGATATTGTGCTTGTCGTGCCCGAGCGTGGAGGCGAGCGCCGTCTCCGGCGTGCGCGGCCCGGTGCCCAGCCAGAACATCCTGGAGACCTTGGCCTCCCCGGAGAACCGGTCGACAATCGAGAATTTGGTGACATTGCGCGCGGGATCCCGCTGCACGGCGCCCTCTTCCACCGGCAATTCCATGGTGATGAAATCGTCGTGCCAGTGAAACGGCCGCAAAAGTGCAGCGTTGACGGTCGTCCGGTTCGGCGGCGCCTCGATGCGGAAATCGTCAGCCGTGACCGTCCTGTCTATTTTCACGGTGCGCGTCGCCCATTGCGGCCAGTCGATTTCAGGCTGCGCGCCAATGAACGTCGCACCATCGGAAACAGGACGCCCGTCCGCCCACACGTTGTCGATCGACAGGCTGTCGACGTCGCTGAGAAGAACAATATCGGCGAAGCGGCCCGGCGCGATCGATCCGACCCAGGGCGTCAGCCGCATATGGCGTGCCGGATTGAGGGTGACGCACTGGATGGCGATCTCCGGCGCAAGGCCGTTTTCAATGGCGAGCCGGACATTGTGGTCGGTCGCGCCGATTTTCAGTGTGTCCGAGGCGCTGCGGTCGTCGGTCACCAGAGCGATCTGCGACCAGTCCGTCAGTCCCTTGTCGATCAGTCCGCGGATGACCTCCGGCAGGGAATGCGGCCTGAGCTCGATGAAAAGGCCGTGGAGGAGCTTCTGCCAGATCTCATCGAGAAACCAGCCTTCGTGATCGGAGGCGAGGCCTGCCGCGGCAAAGGCATTGATCGAGGCTATGTCGCGCAGTCCGGCACCGTGGCCTTCGACCACACCGCGCTGCTCGAAGGTCGCGCCAATCATGCCCCACAGCCGATCGTAGGAAGGATTGCCGGGATCGGATATGGACGGCCAGTCCATGACCTCGTCGAGCCCGGCGACCATCAGGCTTTCGGAAAGGAAGGCCTTCTGTTCGTCATAGCCGAACCAGCCGCCACCCCATTCATAGGCGGTCGGCGGGACGGCGGAGCCAGGCAGGGGAAAGATTTTCATCGGCGATCCGCGCCGGCGCGCTTCCAGCCAGAATTCCAGATTGCGGGCGCCGTTGACGTTGGAAAATTCGTGGCTCGCCTCGCATGTCCAAGTCACGCCATGCGGCATCACCAGAGCCGTCTCCCATTCCGGCGTCAGATGGGAGCTTTCGATATGTTTGTGTGCCTCGCCGAAGCCCGGCACGGCCGCAAGATCGGGCTCCGAGAACCACTCGCTCACTTCGCCTTCGTAACTGCCGGCGGGGCCGACATAGGCGATGCGGCGGCCCTTGATGACGATCTCCTGATCGTCGAGCCATGTCCTCGAATGGACGTCGAGCAACCTGCCCACGCGCAACAGCTTGTCGGCGGGCCGGCGTCCGAGCGCCGTCAGCACGAGATCCTGCCGCGTCAGAACCTCGTCGGACGCGTTGATCAGCAGATCGTCGGGAAGAGCAGTGCGCGATGTGGCCATGAATGGAATGCCCGTGAGAAGCTGGAACCGCCGGACCGTAAAGACCACACGCCGATGTGTAAAGCGATGCTCCGGTCTTGGAAAATTCCTCGCACAAGAGCGTATTTGCTCAATTATTGAGCTTGCGACCCGATCGATCAAAAAATAGTATCCCTCAAATCCTGGGGGTATCATCCCGATTGCCAACGCCGTTTTTCACAGAAGGACATTGCTCATGAAGGCCAGACGTTTTGCCCGAATCCTGTCTCTCGCGCTGCTTGCCGCCGTCGGCAGCACCGCTGCGGCACATGCGCAATCGAAGACGCTGACCATCTCCTGGTGGGGCTATAACGGCGAGAAGATGAATGCGAACATCATCACGCCGTTCAAGAAGATCTGCGGCTGCGAGATCGTGTTCGAAACCGGCAACAATGCCGACCGGCTCAACAAGCTGAAATTGCGCGATGGCAAGGGCGTCGATGTCATCTATCTCACCGACAGCTTCTCGCAGCTCGGCATCGAACAGGGATTGTTCCAGGAGATCGATGCGTCGAAGATCCCCAACCTCGCGGACAGCTACGAGTTGGGCAAGGCGCCTCAGGGCAAATACGGCCCCGCCTATACGATCGGTCGCGTCGGCATCGTCTATGATTCCGCCAAGGTCAACCCGCCGATCACCGCCTGGGGCGACCTGTGGCGCGACGATCTGAAAAGCTCCGTCTCCTTGCCCGGCATCACCACCACGGCCGGCCCGCTGGTCGTTCTGGAAGCCGGCAAGCATGGTGGCGCAGATGCCTATGAAGACACCGATAAGGCCTTCTCGGAAATCGAGGCACTCAAGCCCAATGTCGTCAAGAACTACAACACCGGCTCGGAGCTGGTGAACCTGATATCAACAGGCGAAGTGCGCGTTGCGCTGGCCCAGGACTTTACCTTGGCATCGATGCAGGCGGCCGTTCCGACGATGACATGGGCCAAGCTTACGGACGGCGATATCGCCACGCTGAACACCGTGAACATCCCGAAGGGTTCGGAAAATGTCGAACTCGCCCATCAGTTCATCAACTTCATCCTGTCAAAGGACGTCCAGCAGGCTGAAGCCGAACAAGGCGTCGATGCGCCGATTTCGACGAAGGTCAGCCTGACGCCGGACCAGGCGAAGATCTGGACCTATGGCCCGGATATGGTGGCAGGCCTCACCCGCATCGACTATGCCAAAATGAATGCCGCCAAGGCCGATTGGATCGACCGCTGGAACGAAGTCTTCGGTCAGTAAGCCGCGCGATATCCCGGCCTGACCTGAGGCCGGTTGATTGCCAGACCTGGAAGCGCCGCACATTCGAATCCGAGATGCGGCGCTCCTGAGATCAGGACATGCCACGAGTTTTAAGATGAAGCATTTTGCCAGATGGGGATTGACGATGCCGGCGACGATTGCCGTCGTTGTGCTTCTCATCGTTCCCGTCGCCATCACCATCGCTGCGACGTTTGCCGAGCCGAAGGGCGTGTTTGCGCCCTATGTGACATTCTTCAGCAGCGGCTTTCGGCGGGCGGTTCTTTATCGGACGCTGGAGATCGCCCTGATCACGACAGCGATTTCGCTCACCGTCGGTTTCATCACCGCCTATGTGATCGCGCAGATGCCCGGTCGCGCAAAGAGCATCATGATCGTCGCAGCGGTTTTTCCGCTGCTGACGGGTGTCGTCATCCGATCCTTCGCATGGCTGATCATTCTCGGGAAGAACGGCATCCTGAACGCCATGCTGATCTCGACCGGCATGCTCAGCGAGCCGCTTTCGATGCTCTATACCGAAGGTGCGGTGATCGTCGCCATGGTTTATCTCTTCGTTCCCCTGATGATCCTGACACTCGTCGGGGTGCTTGAAGGCATCCCGCGCGATCTGATCGACGCCTCTGCCTCGCTCGGCGCGAAACCGCTGATGACATTCTTTCAAGTGATCCTGCCGCTCGCGACACCTGGCCTCATCGTCGGCGCGGTCCTGGTCTTCACCGGCAGCTTCACCTCCTATGCGACACCGCAATTGCTCGGCGGAGAAAAGCAGATGATGATGGGGACCTTCCTCTACCAGCGTGCCATGGTGACTTTCGACTGGGTTGGCGCATCGACGATTGCCGCCATCATGGTGGTGCTGACGCTCGGCGTTGTCCTCATCATGAGCCGCATCGCACGCCGGCTCAATCCGATGGCGGTGTGATGGACAGGCGCGTTCACCCGATCCTCGCCGCCTTTGCGGCCTGCGTTTTCTTCTTCCTGCTCGCACCGCTCGCCATCATCATCGGTGCGGCCGTCAGCGACACGACCTATCTGACCTTCCCGCCGCAGGGCCTGACATTGCGCTGGTTCGTCAATATCTTCGAAATCGAGGCCTTCCGCACGACCGCGATCACCAGCCTGCAGGTCGCCTTTCTCGGCACGGCGCTCTCTCTGCTGATCGGCGTCCCGGCCGCCTATGCGATCAACCGCTATCGGGTGGAATTGCCGCGCTGGCTGTCCACCATCTTCGTGCTGCCGATCCTGGTGCCGGAGATCGTCTTCGGATTTTCGCTGATGAAATCCGTCACGATCGGCCTCGGGCTGCCAATCTTCATCAGCCTGCTGGTCGGCCATGCCTTGCTGATCCTGCCCTATTCGGTGCGTGTCGTCGGCGCCAGCCTGGCGGCCTTCGATTTTTCCGTCGAAGAGGCGGCGATCAGCCTCGGCTGCCCGCCATTGAAGACCTTCCTGACCGTGGTCCTGCCGAATATCCGCGCCGGGGTCATTGCCGCCTTCATCCTCGCCTTCATCACCTCGATCAACGACGTGTCGGTTTCGGTCTTCCTGACAGGGCCTGGCATCTCGACGCTGCCGATCCAGATCCTTGCGCATATGGAGCAGTTCTTCGATCCGACGATCGCATCGGTGTCGGTGCTGCTGATGTTCGTGACAGTCGGCGTCATGGCCGTCGTCGAGGCCACGCTCGGCCTCACCTTCCTGACAAAGTAGAACGCTCTTGACCGTATCCCTCACCATCGATTCCATCTCCGCCCATTACGGCAGCACCCAAGTGCTCAAGGACCTGTCGATCTCGGTCATGGCCGGGGAACTGGTCTCGCTACTCGGCTCCAGCGGCTGCGGCAAGACGACGACATTGCGCCTCGTGGCCGGCTTTCTGCAGCCGAGCAGCGGCAGCATCAAGCTCGGCGAGCGCAACCTGACCGGACTTCCCGCGCATGCGCGCGACATCGGTCTGGTCTTTCAGAACTACGCGCTTTTTCCGCATCTGAGCGTGCAGGACAATGTCGCGTTCGGCCTGAGGCAGCGTCGTATTCCTCAGCCGGAACGGACGAAAAGAACGATGGCCATGCTGGACCGCGTCGGCCTTTCGGCCTTCGCCGACCGGCTGCCGTCGGCGCTGTCAGGCGGCCAGAAACAGCGTGTGGCGCTCGCCCGGGCCCTGGTCATCGAGCCACCACTTCTGATGTTCGACGAGCCGCTTTCCAATCTGGATGCAAAGCTCAGGATCGACATGCGCGTCGAAATCAGGCAGCTCCAGCGCGCCAACGGCACGACATCGCTTTACGTCACCCACGACCAGGAGGAGGCATTCTCGATCTCCGACAGGGTGGCGATCATGAATGCCGGGCGCATCATGCAGCTCGACGCGCCGGAGGTGCTGTATCGCAAGCCGGCCAACGCCTTCGTCGCCCGTTTTGTGGGTTTCGAGAACCTGATCCGCATGAAGGTGACCGCGCGCAACGGCGCGCTTGTGACCACCGAAACAACGGGCGGAGCCCGCCTGCAGCTGTCCCAGGAAACATTCGGGCCGATCAAGGACGACTTCGTGCTGGCTTGCCGCGCAGACGGCCTTGCCGTCAGCCGTGACGGTGATGGCATCGCGACGGTGCTCGGCACGCGCACCTATCTCGGCCGGGCCTATCAGTACAAATGCATGACATCAGCGGGAGAGATTACCGCCAATGGGGCGCTGTCCGATACGCTGGAAACAGGGGCGTCCGCCGTATTGAAACCGCTCGCCGAGCAATGCTGTATTCTCGACCCGGAAGATTGAAACGCTGAGGAGAGACGATGACTAGTGCCATGGACCAAGATATCGATGCCGTTCTTGCCCATGTGGACAAAAGCCTCGATGGCAGCCTGGCGCGGCTTTTCGAGCTGATCCGCATTCCGAGCATCTCGACCGACCCGGCCTATCGTGATCACTGCCGCACTGCTGCCGAATGGCTGAGCCGGGATCTGGCTGCCATCGGCTTCGAAGCATCGGTGCGCAAAACGACCGGCCATCCGATGGTCGTCGCCCATGAAAAGGCCGCGTCCGGACCGCATCTGCTGTTTTACGGCCATTACGATGTCCAGCCGGTCGATCCGCTGGCGCTTTGGACAAGCGATCCGTTCGAGCCGCGCATGGAAGCCTTGCCGAATGGCGATACCGCGATCGTGGCGCGCGGCGCTTCCGACGACAAGGGACAGTTGATGACCTTCGTCGAAGCCTGCCGCGCCTGGAAGAGCGTCACCGGGAAACTGCCGGTGCAGGTGAGTATGCTGTTCGAAGGCGAGGAAGAGGCCGGCAGCCCGAGCCTCGCGCCCTTTCTGGATGCCACGGCGGACGAATTGAAAGCCGATGCGGTTTTCGTCTGCGACACGGATATGTGGGATCGCGAAACGCCTGCCGTGACGACGATGCTGCGCGGTATCTTCAGTACGGAAATCGAGGTCACCTGCGCCGATCAAGACCTGCATTCCGGCATGTTCGGCAATGCCGCGCGCAATCCGCTGCAGGTGCTGTCAGACGTCGTTTCGAGCCTGCGGCGAGCGGATGGCGGCGTCGCGGTCGAGGGTTTTTATGATGGCGTGAAAGAGCTCCCCGACGCCATCAAGGCGCTGTGGAAAAGGCTGCCCTTCGATGAGGAGGCCTTTCTCGGCGATATCGGCCTGAGAAATCCGGCCGGCGAGGCAGGCCGTTCCGTCCTCGAACAGATCTGGGCGCGGCCGAGCTGCGAGATCAACGGCATGAGCGGCGGTTATACAGGCGAAGGCTTCAAGACGGTCATTCCGGCGAAGGCAAGCGCCAAGATTTCGTTTCGCCTGGTGGAAGGACAGGATCCCCAGGCAATCCGCGATGCCTTCCAGCGGCACGTGCGCGCACGTATCCCTCAGGATTGTTCGGTCAGCTTCAGGGATTACGGGCTTTCGCCGGCAACCGTCATGCCGATCGACAGTCCGTTTCTCACCAGGACGCTTCAGGCGCTTTCGACAGAATGGCAATGCGAAGCAGCCCTTGCCGGCACGGGAGGCTCGATCCCGATCATCGGCGAATTCAAACGCCGACTCGGATGCGATGCCCTCCTGGTCGGCTTCGCCCGCTTTGACAACCGCGTCCACAGCCCGAACGAAAAATACGATCTCTCCAGCTTTCATAAAGGCATACGATCCTGGGTCCGCATCCTGGCCGCCCTCGCCGACTGACGCGAGTGTACCGCGCCGCGCGGCTTTTCGAGAGCCGCAAAGGACGCTGTAACACTTTGAATTGCTGCATTATGCAGTAGGCTATGGTGCATCAAGCGCCCCCACATCACCATCGACACCGAGGCAGCAGAGACCACCGATGACGACAACCGCCCCCCGTGATTTCCTGAAAAGCCTGTTCGACGCAGCGGTTCGCGCTGCCGATCCTGTGACCGGCATCAAGGCGCATCTGCCTGAAAGGCCGAAGGGAAGGACCCTGGTGATCGGCGCCGGCAAGGGCGCGGCGCAGATGGCGCGGGCGCTCGAAAGCGTCTGGGACCGACCGCTGGAAGGTGTGGTGGTCACCCGTTACGGCTATGGCTGCGAGACACGCGGCATAGAGATCCTCGAGGCAGCGCATCCGGTGCCGGATGTGGCTGGCCTTGCCGCCGCAAAGCGGCTGACGGAGACGGTGAACGGGCTGACGGAAGACGATCTGGTGATCGCGCTGATCTGCGGCGGCGGCTCGGCGCTGCTGCCCGCCCCGCCGGACGGGCTGACCCTCGAAGACGAGATTGCGCTCAACGAAATGCTGCTTGCCTCGGGCGCGCCGATTTCGGCGATGAATGTCGTGCGCAAGCATCTCTCCACCATCAAGGGCGGCAGACTTGCGGCAGTGACCGAAGCGAGGGTCGTCAGCCTGATCGTCTCCGACATTCCCGGCGACAACCCGGCTCATGTCGCCTCCGGGCCGACAGTGCCTGATGGTTCGACACGGCACGATGCGCTCGAGATCATCAGGCAATACGGATTGCAGCTGCCGCAGGCCGCACTCGACCATCTGAACTCGCCGAAAGCCGATGCACCGCGGCCGGACGATCCGGTGTTTTTGCGGCACGCGCATCACATCATCGCCTCCGCCGGCGTTTCGCTGGAGGCGGCTGCCGCCCTGGCGAAGTCGCAGGGGATCGAGCCGGCGATCCTTTCCGATGCGATCGAGGGAGAATCGCGCGACGTGGCGCTGGTGCATGCGGCCATCGCCCGCGAAGTGTCGGGCCGGAACAGGCCGTTTCCGAAGCCGGTCGTCATCCTTTCCGGCGGCGAGACTACGGTGACGCTGAGAACCAAGGGTGGCAAGGGCGGACGCAACGGCGAATTCGCGCTCGCCATGGCGCTTGCGATCGACGGACAGGAGGGCATTCATGTCCTCGCTGCCGATACCGACGGGATCGACGGCTCGCAGGATAATGCCGGCGCCTTTGCCGATGGCGGCACGGTGAGGCGCCTGCGCGCCGCCGGACTCGATCCGCGTCGGCTGCTCGACGGCAATAACAGCTATTCGGGCTTTGCGGCGACCAGCGATCTCTTCGAAACCGGCCCGACCGGAACCAACGTCAATGATTTCAGGGCTATCCTGATCCGTTAAGCAGCGGCCGCTACGCGCGGCGCTGGCGGATCAGGTCTCGATCCGCCCCTGCTCGACCAGCCAGCCGACCGATTCCTGCACCGCCTGCAGGGAGGTGTATCTCGGGGTGTAACCTAGCAGGCGTTTGGCTTTGGCGATCGAGCAATTCGGGCTGCGGGCAATATGTTCCCAGGTCGCCTTCGCATCCTCAGCCGTCTGACTTTCGGCCCAGGCGTCGAATGGGGCGAAGCTGAGCTTCGGCTCGTGCCCGAACCAGCGAGACATGGATTCAGCATAACCGCGAAGGGTCAATGCCTGCTCCGAAACCGCGTGGAAACTTTCGCCGGTCGACGCATTCCAGTTGGCGATCGCATTCATGAACATCGCCGCCACGTCATCGGCATGGACGTGATGAACGGTCTCCAGGCCGAAATGGGGCAGCGCCAGGATCTCTCCGCGGGCAAGGGTTGAAAAGACCTGCAGGTTGAAATTGCCGGCCGGATTGAGCGGCGTCCAGCCGGGACCGACAATGTGCCCGGGATGGATGATGGTTGCCGGAAATCCGCGAAGCCTTGCCTGCTGCAGCAGATAGGTTTCGATCGCCGCCTTCTGCGTCCCGTAATCGCCGAAGGGAGATTTCGGCGCCTCCTCCAGCGTCGGCACGGCAGTCGAATGGCCATGCGTCCAGATCGTGCCGGTATGCAGGAAGTGACCGACATGCCCCGACAGGGCCGTCACCAGATGCTCGGCACTTTCCAGCGTGAAGCAGATCATGTCGATGACGATGTCGGCTTTCAATGCACGTACGGCCGGGCCGAAATCACCCGTCAGTTCCATGGCTGCCCGATCCATCTGACGCTGATCGACGGCAGCCCAGGCGTGGTTTGCCGTATAGGGCTTTGCCGTGCCGCGGCTGATCGTGACGACGTCGTGACCGGCTTCCACCAGACGGGGAACGAGATAGGTTCCGACATGGCCCGTTGCTCCGATTACCAAAACCCGCATCATCGTTCCTCCTTTTGCATTTCCATGTCGAATATGCTGCGCTCTGGTGATCCTGCAAGCAGACTTCTCGTGATCAAGGGCTGGACCAGGCCCGCTATCGATTCCTGAAAACCAGACAGGTGCCGCCGTGTTTGCGGATCTGGTTGCACAGGTCGTTGGCTTCCGTGCGCGTTTGCCGGCCGATGCGGACAGCATAACGCGGCCGAAAACCGAAGCTGCGATCGCGCTGGCGCAGGATCAGCGGCTGCTCCGCATTCAGGGGCGCGGGCAGATCCTGCACAGCATCGAGAAACATGCGCCGGGCCACCGCGACATTCGCATTCGCCGCAAGCTGGACGCCCCAGGGCGCCCATTCACCCTCCTGACGCCAGGGTATGTCCTTCAACGTCCGTCTCTCCGCAAGCGCCACGCAACCATCGAGGAAGGACTTGTCCTTGTCGAGCGGGGCGGCCGCATCTTCCGGTGGGTTATCCTTCCATTCCTCGACTGTATGGGCGGTGATCGCCATGACGTAGCCACGCGTCTCGTAAGGTAATCTGCCTGACGCAAGGTAAGTGGCAAGTCCGTTTTCACCGGCATTATAGGCGGCGGCGGCAAGGCCGAGATTGCCGAAACGATTGCGCAACTCGTCGAGATACTGCGCCGATTTCCGCAGCGCTTCCAACACCTGGTAGCTGTCTTCGAGACCGCGCAGTTTCGCCGTTCCGGGCATGAACTGCGCAATTCCCTGGGCTCCCTTGAAGCTGACTGCATCGGGGCGAAAGGTGCTTTCTCGCCAGATGAGACGGGCGAAATAATCCGCTGGCAATTGATTGGCGCTGGCGAAATGCTCGATCGCGACGCAAAGGTCGTAGTTGAAACTGTCTTTCCGAATGCAGAGCGTCTCACCCGATCCCGCCGCCGAAGGTCCCGAATACAAGCAGGCCGGCGACCCGGCGCTCCCCTCAGGCTGGGCCTTTACTGTGTCCACGGCGGGAACCAGAAGACAGAGCGAAAGCATGGCCTTCGTCGATCTCCTCCCCATGTCGGACTGACGCTTTCGGCGTATCATCGGATCTCGGCGGGTTCGAACTTCCATCGCGACGCTGGATTCTAGATACCATCGATAAAGGCATGACGCTTCCCCCAATTTCCATATCTGCACCCGAATTGGCGCCAGGAACGCTCACAGGTTTTTAATTTCGCCATCGATTTTGGAACAAACATATTCGGCCTGCCATGGTCGCAGCGCTATTCTGCTCATCAGGAATGCTTAAGCGAATGAGGATAAGCAGATGATTGATCTCCACTACTGGCCGACGCCGAACGGCAAGAAGGTTTCGATCTTCCTGGAGGAAACGGGCACGCCCTATCGGCTGGTGCCGGTCAATATCGGCCGTGGCGACCAGTTCAAGCCTGATTATCTCAGACTCAACCCCAATCACCGCATGCCTGCCATCGTCGATCACGCGCCTGCCGATGGCGGCGGTCCGTTGAGCGTCTTCGAATCCGGCGCGATCCTCTTCTACCTTGCCGAGAAGACCGGAAAATTCTGGCCGCAGGATCTGCGCGGCAAATACGAGGTCACGCAATGGGTGATCTGGCAGATGGCGAACCAGGGGCCGAAACTCGGCGAGGCCGGTCATTTCCGTCGCCTTGGCGATCGCGAAGGCGATCAGTCCTATGCGGTGCGGCGCTTCACCGACGAAGCCAACCGCCTCTACGGCGTTATCAACATGCGGCTTCGCGACCGGCGCTATCTGGCCGGTGACGAATTCACCATCGCCGACATCGTCAGCTATCCCTGGACCGTCAACTGGCAGGCACAGGGTCAGGACATCGACGAGTTCAAGCATTTCAAGCGATGGTTCGAGGAGGTCGGCGCAAGGCCCGGCGTCCAGCGCGGTCTTGCGGTCGGCGCCGATCTTAGCACCGACAACAGCAAGCTCTCCGAAGAGGAACAGGCGCGCATCCGCAAGATTCTCTACAACCAGCGCGCCCTTCCCGTTCCGGATTGAGCACCGACCCGGCCAAGGAAATTCGTTCCCTCCGAGCTTCGCCTTGTTCAGGCTTTTAAGGGACCTGCCTTGGCGGTCGCAAAAGCTCTTGCACCGGCATCGCGACCAAGGATAACCATATAGTGAGAACCGAGCCGGCAGTTAGCCCGAGGCCGGTTCCGGTTTCGCGGCGTTGCAAAATCAGCTGCCCGAGGGGCTAGGCGGCTTGGTAGCAGTTGGCGTTGCGACTTGGGGTGCGACAAGCAATGGCAAGACCTGTAATCGGCATCATCGGGAACGCCCGCATCGTCGAAAGCCGCTTCTCGACCCAGCTTGTCGGAGAAAACAATTTGCGAGCCGTGGCCGATGTCGCCGAAGCGTTGCCGCTGATGTTTGCCGGCAATCCTAAACTGGCCGATATCGCGGATCTGCTGGCTGTCGTCGACGGCATTCTGCTGACGGGTGCCAGAGCCAATGTCCATCCCAGCCGATTCAATATGGTGCCGGATCCCAAGCATGAGCCTTATGATGAGGATCGTGACGGGCTGGCGCTGCCATTGATCGAAGCCTGTGTTGCGCAAGGCGTTCCTGTTTTCGGCATATGCCGCGGTTTTCAGGAAATGAATGTCGCCGCCGGGGGCTCGCTGCATCCCGAAATCCGGGAATTGCCCGGACGCATGAACCACCGAATGCCGCGCCTTGAGACCGGCGAGATCCATCCCGACCCCGCCATCGTTTTCGGCGATCGTCACGATGTTCGACTTATAGAGGACGGGATGTTTGCGCGCATCCTCGGCCGGGAGACGATCCGGGTGAACTCCCTGCATGGACAGGGCATCCTCGAACTTGGTGAGAGGGTCGTTGCCGAAGGCATTGCCGAGGACGGGACGATCGAGGCGATACGGTTCAAGGACGCGCCGGGATTTGCTCTCGGTGTGCAATGGCATGCCGAATACGATCCGCAAACCAACCCTGTGAACCGTGCGCTGTTTCAGGCATTCGGAGATGCGGTAAGAGCCCGTAAAGCCATCGCTTAGTCCGATCAGTAAAAAGCCGCCGCGAAGTGCTTTCGCGGCGGCTTTTGGAATGGCTTGAAAGCAGTAGTCAGGCCGTCGGCTGCTTGGTCTTCCTGAGATAGGGCAGAACCGTATCGAAGGAGCCGAAACGCGTGATCGCGTCTTCGTTTGAAACCGCAGCGGTGATGATGACGTCCTCCCCCTGGTTCCAGTTCGCCGGTGTGGCCACCTGGTGCTTGGCCGTCAGCTGGATGGAATCGATGGCGCGCAGGATCTCATTGAAATTGCGGCCCGTTGTCATCGGATAGGTCAGGATCAGCTTGATCTTCTTATCGGGACCGATGATGAAGACCGAACGCACCGTCGCATTGTCTGCAGGCGTGCGGCCTTCCGAGCTCTCGCCGGCGCCGGCCGGCAGCATATCGTAGAGCTTGGCGACCTTGAGGTCTTTGTCACCGATCAGCGGATATTCGACGTCGAAGCCGGTGGCGGTCTTGATGTCGTTCTTCCACTTGGCATGGCTTTCCACAGGATCGACGGAGATGCCGATGATCTTGGCGCCACGCTTGGAAAATTCCCCGGCCAAGCCGGCCATGGCGCCGAGTTCGGTCGTGCACACAGGCGTGAAATTCTTCGGATGCGAGAACAGGACGGCCCAGCCGCTGCCGATCCAATCATGGAAACTGATCGGTCCCTGCGTGGTGTCGGCGGTGAAATCGGGGGCAATATCGTTGATACGTAAGCTCATGGTCGGCCCTCCAAAGCCTTGTGTTCAATGTTGTTTATTTCAAATCGAGGCCATGGGATCCGTCCGCCGGAAGCGGTCGCGAGATTGCGGTCAACAAGATCGCACCGGCCGAAGGTAAAAACCTCCCATTCCAGGATTTTAAGTAAGTTATATACCACGATCACCAAAGGCATGCTCTTTCGATTTCCGGCCTGCTCCGGCATTATTTTTCCGGCAAGTGCGTGCGATGAAGAGACCGATGGTTTTTCCATCGGTCCCCGTTCAAAGCTGCAGGAGAACCGTCCGCCGCTTGCTCAGGCGGCCTGGATCGATTTGATCCTGTCGATGCCGCCGAC
Organism: Rhizobium leguminosarum bv. viciae; assembly: GCF_012276115.1. GTDB lineage: Bacteria > Pseudomonadota > Alphaproteobacteria > Rhizobiales > Rhizobiaceae > Rhizobium > Rhizobium leguminosarum_T. Next base: position 108,925 of record NZ_WIEU01000012.1, read on the forward strand.
AACAGGCGCGAAATCGCCCCACACGCCCTGGGCGCCCTTCTGCCATTCGTCGAAGACTTCCGGCTTCAAGAGCTTTCCACCGTTGGCAAGTGCTGTCTCGACGGATTTGGATTCGTCGTCGACGATCAGCTGGTTGAAATAGGCAGCCCCCTCGCTGGAGGCCTGCTGGAACACCGCCTTCTGCTCGTCATTGAGGCCGGCCCAGAAGGTCGAGGCATAATAGATGACGCCGGATGCCCAGATGTGGCCGGTCTCGGTCATATCGGGCACGACCTCATAGAGCTTGAAGCCGGCATAGGCCGACTTGGTCAGGTCCATCGCGTCGGCGACGCCGGTTGCGAGCGCATTATAGGTCTCGGTGATCGGAATGCCGATCGGCGTCGTGCCGAATGCGCTCCAGAGCTTGGTGTGCAGCGGGCTCTGGATGACACGGATGCGCTTGCCCTTGAGCTGCTCCGGCCGCGTCACCGGTTCCTTGGTCAGGAGATGGCGGGCGCCGTAATTGATGAAATCGCCGACGACGAAATTCTGCGCCTGCAGTTTCTGCCTGAGATCGGCGCCGACATCGCCGGCGACGGTCCTGCGAACATGGTCGGCATCGCGGAAGAGGAAGGGCAGATCGAGGATCTGCAGTTCCGGCGCCCAGCCGGAAAGCGACGAGACCGTCGAGAGGCTCGCCTGGATGGAACCGAGACGCACGCCTTCGGCCACTTCCTTCTCGCCGCCGAGCGCACCGTTCCCGACGATATTGAACTTGAACTGGCCGGGGAGTTTCGCTTCGACCAATTCGCCGATCTTCACCCAGATCTTCGTTTCCGGCTTGTCGTCGCCAAGCAGCGAGGCGATCGTGATCGTCGTCGTGCGGGCGGCGGCGGTGCGAACGAAGGCGGGCGCTGCAAGCGCCGTTCCGGCGAGAGCTGCGGTCTTCAGGAAATTGCGGCGGTTGAAATTGTCCATGGGGTTGTCCTGTTTACGAGAAGATGATGGCCCAGGCGCAGAGGATTGCGAGCGAGACCAGGAGAGCCAGCAGATAGGGAACCACCGCCCGAAAGAGCTCCGAGGCGGGAATGCGCGTGACGCCGCTGACGACGAAGATCAGCATGCCGAGCGGCGGTGTCAGTCCGTGGATCATCAGGTTGACGACGATGATCACCCCGAACTGAATGGGATCGATGCCGGCGGCGACCGCCGCCGGCAGCAGGATCGGGCCGAGGAGCAGGATCGCCGCGCCGATATCGAGAATGAGGCCGATCACCAGCAGGATGACGTTCGACAGCAGGATGACCGCAAGCGCGCTGCCGCCGAGCACCGTCGTCATGTGCGAGATCAGTCCGGACACGTCGTCGACCGCCAGCAGGAAGGCGAAGGGGCCGGCCGTGCCGATGAGGAGGCCGATCGCCGCCGCTTCAACGGCTGCCTGACGGAAGGCGGTATAGAGTGAAACAATGCCGAGCCGCGCGCCGATGCCGAGCAGCAACGTGTAGAAAGCAGCAAGTGCTGCGGCTTCCGTGGTGGTGACGATACCGATGCGGATGCCGACGACAACGATGACGCCGAGCCCGAAGGCCGGGATTGCCTGGACCGCCGATCGCCAGCGTTGTCTCGCATTTGCGCGCGGCAAAGGCACCTGCTCACGCACGGTCAGATGGATGGCGACCGCCAGGCATATGGCCATCACCCCCCCGGCAAAGAAGCCGCCGACGAGCAGCGAGCCGACGGAAAGATTGGTGGCCGTCGCAAGGATGAGAAAGGCGATCGACGGCGGGACGACATTGTCGAGAACCGATGTCGAGGCGATGATCGCCGCTGCCTGCGCCGGCCGGTAGCCGTGCTTGACCAGCTCGGGCTGGAAGGTCGATGCGCCGAAGGCGGCATTTGCGACCGACGAGCCGGAAGCACCGGAAAAGAGAACACTGGTCAACAGCGTCGTCTGCGCCAGCCCGGCCCGGCGATGACCGACCATGGCGGCGGCGAAGCGTACGAGCTGGTTGGCGACACCGGAGGCCGTCAGCAGGCCGCCTGCGAGCAGGAAGAAGGGAATGGCGAGCAGCAGGAATTTCGAGATGCCGGTGACGGTTGCGGAAACGATCGCGGGCTCCGGCAGGCTGCTGCCGAAGGCGATGACGACATAGGCTGCGGCAAGAAAGGCGTGCGGCAAGGGCGCAGCAAGCACGAGGCCGACCGCGGCGATCAGTCCGAGAGAAATGCTCGGCGGCCAGTCGAGATCGAGCGAGACATGCGGAATGCCGGCATAGAGCGCGACACCGACGGCAAGCGAGAGCAAAACCGGCAGGATCTTGCCTTCGGCGATGCGCTGTAGAAGCAGCACGACGAGGATCAGCGCGCCGCCGACGCCGAGGAAACCGAAGCGGATCCATTCCGGCACGCCGAGCGTCGGCGAGATGCCGCCAAGCATCGTCATGATCTCGCTGCCGCCGAAGCTCAGGACCAGCGCCGAAAGCACGGTGAAGACATCGGCGCCGATCGGCGTGACCTTCTGCAGGCTCTCCGGCAGCATCTTGACGAAGACGTCGAGGCGCATGGCAAGCGCGCTGTTGAGGCTGAGCGGCGCGCCGAGCGCGATCAGGCCCACATGCAGCCAGATGCCGAGATCCTCGGCACCAATGAAGCCGGCGCTGAAGAAATAACGCAGACAGACTGTGGCGAGCACCATGGAGAGCAGCACGGCGAGAACGAGTGCCGCCGCAATGCCGAGAACCGCTTCGACCGCCCTCAAGGCGCGCGCCGCAGGTCCATCATCCAGAGCGGTCCGTTCGATCGAATGAAATTCGCTGGTGGCCACAAAACGTACCTTCTGACTTCCCTGCTGACATCGAGCCGCGGCAGCTCCTTTTCGCCGAAACGATAGGTTTCCTCAAGCAGCGGATGCTGGAAAAGATGAAAGTATCGACAGCGGCCGATCAGGCCGGCTTCTGGCGGCCGTAGAGCAGGAGCATGCCGATGATGACGGCGCCGTAGATGAGCTGGCGGCCGGCTTCCTCGATCTGCATCACCGAGAGGATGGATTGCAGCAGGGTGATCAGGATGACGCCCGCCACCGTTCCGAGGTAGGAACCCTTGCCGCCGAGCACATGCGTGCCGCCGAGAACAACGGCCGCGATCGACGGCAGCAGATAGGCGTCGCCCATGGATTGCGACGCCTTTGACGCGTAACCCGCCAGCAGAACGCCGCCGAGCGCGCTGAGCCCTCCCGAAATAACAAAAGCCAGAAGCGTAATGCGACGAGTATTGATGCCGGACATGTAGGCGGCGCGCTCCCGGTTTCCGATGGCGTAGAGCGACCGGCCGAACGTCGTCCGCGTCAGCATGAAAACCGCGGCCAAACCCACGCATAGCCAGACGAGAACCCCGTTAGGGAGTCCCGGGATTGTGTAGCCGGTTGCCAGGAACCGCATGGCCGGCGTGGCCGAATCCTGCGGGGAGAAGCCGCCGGTGTAGACGACCATCAGTCCTTGCGCGACGGCATTGGTCGCCAGCGTGATGATCATCGAGGGAATGCGGAGATAGGCGACCGCCAGGCCGTTGACGAGACCGATCGCAGCGCCGCAGAAAATGCCGAAGGGGATCGCCAGAACCGAGCCGGTCGTACCGTAAGCGGTCGCGGCGCAGGCCATCATCGCACCTGTCGTCACGACCCATGGCACCGAAAGGTCGATCTGGCCGAGCAGGATGACCGCCATCATGCCGGTGGCGATGACGCCGAGGAACGAGGCCACCTTCAACTGCTGCAGCAGATAATCCGGCGACAGGAAATTCGGCGAATAGATCGATCCGGCGAACAGAAGCAGGATGATGCATCCGAAGGCGGTCGCCACCGCCGGATCGATACCGCGCAGGCGTGTGGGCACTCGAAGCTGCCGCATGAGAGACGCTTCCTCGCTCATTGAAACCACTCCAGCCGATTGCGGACCCTGGCAAGCCCGATGCAGCCGATACTGATCGCCAGCATCAACACCACGCCCTGGAACAGCGGCTGCCAAAGCGGATCGAAATCGAAGACGAAGAGCAGGTCGCCGATCGTGCGAAAGGCCAGGGCTCCGAAGACAGCGCCGACGGCGCTTCCCTTGCCCCCCGCAAGGGAAACGCCGCCGAGCACCACCGCCGCGATCGAATAGAGCGTGTAGGCGTTGCCGCTCGCAAACGCCGCTTCGCCGGTATAGGAGAAAAAGGTGAGATAGAGCCCGCCGATCGCCGAAAGCAGTCCCGCCAATGCATAGGCTGTCAATTTCGCCCGCTTGACCGGCATTGCCGACATATAGGCGGCGCTCTCGGCCGAACCCACCGCATAGGCCGCCCTGCCGATCGCCGAGCGGCTGAACGGAACCCAGATGACGACAATGACGGCGAGGAGAACCACGAGGCTTGCCGGAACGATCCCAAAGAGCTTCGAGGTGAAGGCATCGGCCAGATCCTCGTTGACCGAGCCGCCGGGCGTCGGTCGCAGCAACAGCGCCAGCCCGTAGAAGATCGCGCTGGTCGCGATCGTCGCCACGATCGGCTGCAGCCGGCCGAAGATGATGATGAGCCCGTTCAGCATGCCGCAGCCCAGCCCGGCGAGCAGCACCACGACGATGCCAGTTCCCGTCTGCAGCGGCGTGCCGACGACCAGCCAGGAGGCGAGGCAATTGCAGAGGACCAGAACCATGCCGGCCGAGAGATCGATGCCGGCGGTGATGACGACCAGGCATTGCGCCATGGCGACGAAGGCAAGCAGCGTCGCCTTGTTCGAAGCCGTCTGCACGACGTTGGGCGTGAAGCCCGCCGGGTGGTTCGAGACATAGAGGGCGAACATGGCGACGAAGAGGAGTGCGGCAAACAGCGTTCCCTTCTGCTGCGCATACCAGAACCGCCGGTCGCCGGAAGCATGCTTGTTCATGGGGCAATCCTTTGCGCTAGGCGGTCGCCGGCGATGTTGAGAGCTGCGCCGATCAGTTCGTGCTCGTTGATCTCGGCGCCTTCGAGCTCGCGGATGATGCGGCCGTCATACATGACGAGCACGCGGTCGCAGCAGCCGATCAGTTCATCGTAGTCGGTGGAATAGAAGATGATCGCCGCGCCCGCATCGGCAAGCTTGTGCAGCAGCAGATAGATTTCCTGCTTGGTGCCGACGTCGATGCCGCGCGTCGGATCGTTGAGCAGGATGATACGCGGCCGGTTCATCAGCCATTTGGCGATAACCACCTTCTGCTGATTACCGCCGGATAGTGCGGCAACGGGCATGTCGATCGTCGCGGCCTTGATCGCCAACAGCTTGAACAGATCGTCGATCTCGCGTCGTTCGGCCGCCCGATCGATGACGCCGTTGCGCGAGACGCGGTCGAGGGCTGCAATCGACAGGTTCTCGCGCACGGTCATCGGCAGCATCAGCCCTTCGCTCTTCCGATCCTCGGGGATCAGCGCCATGGATATGCCGCCGGACTTGGCATCACGGGGGCTTTTCAGCGTCACCGGCCTGCCGTCGATTACGACTTCGCCCTTCACATCGCGGAGCACGCCGAAGAGGGCCAGCAGCAATTCGCGCTGTCCCTGCCCGTCCAGGCCGCCGACGCCGATGATCTCGCCGGGCTTGATATCGAAGGTGATGCCGGAAAGCCTATCGCCCCAGGAAAGGTCGCGGCAGGAAAGGACCGGCTTTACCTCTCCGCGATGCGCCGGTTTCGGCGGAAAGACATTGCTGTATTCGCGGCCAATCATCAGCTCCACCACCTGTTGGTCGGTCTTCGTGCCGGCCGGATAGGATTCGATGCTGCGGCCGTTGCGGAAGACCGTGCACTCATCCGCCAGCTGGGCGATCTCGTGCATGCGGTGGGAGATGTAGATTAGGGCCATTCCCTCGGCGCGCAGGCGCTTCAGCACGGCAAAGACCTTTTCGACATCCGACTGCGTCAGCGCCGAGGTCGCCTCGTCGAGGATCATCAGCCGCGGCTTGCGGGCAAGCGCCTTGGCGATCTCGACCATTTGCCGCCGGGACAGGGGTAGATCCTTGACCAAGGCGGACGGATGAATGTCGGAGGCGCCGGCGCGCGCTAACGCTTCCTCGGCGATCCGCCGCTGCCTGCGCCGGTCTATCATGCCGAATTTCAGCGGTGGATTGCTGATGACGATGTTGTCGGCGACCGAGAGGTCGGGAATCAGCGAAAGCTCCTGGAAAACGCAGACGATGCCCGCCGCATTGGCGGCGGCCGGCGAGGCGAAGGCGATCTCCTTACCGTCGAGCAGCATGCGTCCTTCATCAGGCGCCACGACGCCCGCCATGATCTTGATCAGCGTTGATTTGCCGGCGCCGTTCTCGCCGAGGACGGCATGGATCGCACCCGGCCGGATGGCGATATCGGCATCCTTAAGCGCGACGGCACCGCCATAGCGTTTCGATATGCCTTCCATGCGGAAAAGCGGTTCGGGCAAGGTCATGCATCCAGCCTCCATTCGGTCTATCACCTTCGAGATTGCGGGTGCGAACACCCGCAATCAGATCCGGAGGACGGCTGCTATTGGTTCTCTTTGGACTGCCCCATGATTTCCTGAGCGCTGAAATTAATGCCGCAGGTGGGGAAGGAATTCCCGACGAAGAAGTTGTCGGACTGGGTGGGATAATAATCCTCGCCTTCCTTGAAATCAGGATCCGAAACAATCGCGGTCGGCAGTTTGACGGCCTGCGGCACGACCTGACCCTCAAGGGCTGCAATCGCCGTCTTGATGGCGACGGCGACCTGGGCCGGGCCGGTGCCGGCGGACGAGCACTTCAGGCCGTCGGCGGCATGGGCAGCGCAGAATTTGCGGAAGCCATTTTCCGTCTCACCGCCGAAGGGCACGAAGGGATGTTTGGCATCAATCATCGCCTGCACGACTCCGGTATCGCCGCCCTGGGCAGTGATGCCGTCGAACGGGCCGTTGGTGGCGATCGCGTCAGCGGTTGCCTTCTGGGCAACGCCGTCGTCCCATTTTCCGACGACCTCGGTTACCGTGAACTTCTTGCCTGAGGCGTCCAGGGTTTCGTGGATGCCGTTGTGGCGATCCGTATCGACCGAGGTGCCGGCGACGCCACGCACTTCCAGCACCTTGCCGCCGTTCGGCAGATGCTTCACCAGCCAGTCGGCCCAGAGGACACCGAGCCCCTTCTGGTCGACGTTGACATTGATAGCGTCCTTGGTGTCCAGGATATTGTCGAAAGCGACGAGGACGACCCCGGCCTCCTTGGCGCGCTTGATCACCGGCCCGAAGGCGGTCGGGTTCTGCGCGTTGACGACGATGGCATCATAACCGGCATCGATGAAGTTGTTGATGGCGGAAATCTGTGCCGGCACATCCTCGCCTGTCGAGACGACCTTGAACTCCTTCAGCTTGGCCGCGACGTCGGGCTGGGCGGCATAGGCCTTGGCTGTCTGCACCATCTGGATTCGCCAAGTATTGGCGATGTAACCGTTGGCGAGCGCGATGCGATAGGGGCCGTCCTTCTTCGGATATTGCAGGAACTGTGTGTCGGCTGACCACGGCACCATGCAGCCGGGCTCGGCGGCCGGGCCGGACACGACCTTCGGTTCCGCGCTGGCCGCGCCGCAGAGCAGGGCAAGCGCGGACACGGAAAACGCGGCAATGCGAGCCAATTTGGCTTCTTTCACCTTAAACATGAATGTTCTCCTCCTCAGGCGGACCGAGCCGCCTCTCCTATGCTTTTGATTTGCATACTTGGTCCCGGAAGGCTCCACCCCGTCCCTTTCCGGTACAATTTTAGGTTAACATAGTTGACAGCGCTGTCAAATCGTATCTGCTAGCGCTGTCAACTACAGCAATGAGCAAATATTCTCTATTTTCAGAGAATATGAGAATCAATATTCTGGCACGAATGGCGGGACTTGCATGCGGCGGATAACACTTGATGACGTGGCAAATCTTGCCGGCGTCAGCCCGATCACGGTTTCGAGGGTGCTGCGCAAGCCCGATGCGGTCTCGCCAGGCCTGCGGCTGCGCGTCGATGCTGCCGTCAAGGAACTCGGCTATGTGCCGAATATTGCCGCGAGTCGCCTCGCCTCCTCGCGCACGCATGCGATCGGCGTCATCGTTCCGACCCTCTACAACGTTATTTTCGCGGAATATCTGTTTGCGCTTCACGAGGTGCTGGTCGCCGCCGGCTTCCAGGTGATCGTCGTCAACAGCCGCTATTCCGAGATCGAGGAGGAAAACGCCATCAAGGCATTACTCGGGCAAAGGGTGGAGGCGATCATCATCGCCGGCACTCATCACACGCCGCTCTCGCGTCAGCTTCTCGCCCAGGCTCGTCTGCCCGTTGTCGAGACCTTCGAGCTTTCTCCAAACCCGATCGACCTCAACATCGGCATGTCGCAGGAGCATGCCGGGCAGACGGCGACGCAGCACCTGATCGAACGGGGTTTCCGCCGGATCGCCTTCCTGACCGGCAATCTCGACCACCGCGCCCAGTCGCGTTTCGACGGCTACCGGCTGGCGATGCAGGAGGCGGAGCTGCCGAATCTGGAGATCATCGCCGAGAGGCCACGCCATAGCTCCGTGGCACTCGGCTCCGACCTCTTCGCCATGACGCATGAACGTGGTGACGTGCCCGAGGCGATCTTCTGCACTGACGACAATCTGGCGCTCGGCGCCATGCAGGAATGCCGCAAACGCGGCATCCGTGTGCCCGATGACATCTCGATCATCGGATTTCACGACCTGGAATTCGCCGCCTGCGCCGCACCCTCCCTCTCCTCGATCGCGACTCGGCGTTTCGAAACCGGAAAACTCGCGGCCGAAAGGGTGCTTGCCGCGTTGGATTCCTCTGTGGTATTGAGGGCCGAGCAGATCGACCTCGGCTTTGTCTTGATTCCGCGCGAAAGCACGGCAATTTGATCATATTTTGTGCATACTTAGTTTTTGCACACTTTTCAGGCTGGCGCGCTTGCCAAAATTGCTGCGGTGCGTCATGAGTATAGCAATGACGCATCTCGATCTGACAATTCTGGTGATCGACGAAAATGCCATTCGCGCCTCCATCATCGAAGAAGGCCTGCGCGAGGCAGGGCATGTGCGCGTCACTGTGGTGCATGAGGTCAACGGCATCGCGCGAATCATTGAAACGCTGATGCCCGACGTGATCATCATCGATATCGAAAATCCCAACCGCGACATGATGGAGCACCTGTTCCAGCTGACGCGCACGGTCAGCCGCCCGATCGCCATGTTCGTCGATCGGTCCGATACCGCCTCGATCGAGGCTGCCGTCGATGCCGGCGTCTCAGCCTATATCGTCGACGGATTGAAGAAGGAACGCGTCAAACCGATCCTCGACATGGCCGTCAGCCGCTTCAATGCCTTCAACCGGCTACGGCGAGAGCTTGCCGATGCCCGCTCCGCACTGGAGGAACGCAAGCTGGTCGAGCGCGCCAAGGGCATATTGATGAAGATGCGCGGCCTCTCCGAGGAAGAGGCTTTCGCCCTGCTGCGCCAGACAGCGATGAACGAAAAGAAGAAGATGTCGGAAATCGCCCAGAGCGTCGTCACTGCCGCGGGGCTGTTGATGTAATGGCCGACCTGATGAATTTCCGGAGGAAACCGGAGTGGATATGATGACAACGACCTCCAACGCCGGCGGCGAGCTGCCCTCACCCGTGCGGATGAACAACGAAGGACCGAAAGTGCTGCGGGCCGGTTTCATTCCGCTCGTCGATGCATCGGTGCTGATTGCGGCGGCGGAATTCGGCTTCGCGCGGAAGGAAGGCCTGACGCTCGATCTCGTCAAGGACGTCTCCTGGGCGAATGTGCGCGACCGCCTGGCATTCCGCCAATTCGACATCGCCCACATGCTGTCGCCGATGCCCGTCGCCTCCATGCTTGGCCTCGGCTCCAATCCCTCGCCGACGATCGCGCCGTTTTCGCTGGGGCGCGGCGGCAACGCGATCACGCTGTCGACACGGCTCTTCGACAGGATGCGGAATGACGCGGGATTGCCGGAAACGGCAAGCGCACTCGACAATGCCGGCGCCCTGGCAAAAACATTGGCGGTAATGAAGGCCCGCGGCGAGCCGCTGCCGACTTTCGGGGTCACCTACCCCTTCTCCTCGCATAATTACGAATTCCGCTACTGGCTGGCAGCCGGCGGCATCGATCCCGACAAGGATGTCAAGCTCGTGGTCGTGCCACCGCCCATGACTTCGGATGCGCTGGCAGCCGGTGCGATCGACGGTTTCTGCGTCGGCGCGCCGTGGAACATGGTCGCTTCGGAGCGCGGCGTCGGCCGCATCGTCGCCGCCAAACAGGATATCTGGCCGTCGGCACCGGAAAAGGTGATCGGCATGCGGCCGGACTGGGCGGAAAGCCATCCGGAAACCGTTTCCCGGCTGATCGTGGCGCTCGATGCGGCAGCCCAGTGGTGCGACCGGCCGGAAAATCACGACGCGCTGGCGGCAGCTCTTGCCGACCCGCGCTATATCGCTGCCCCCGTCGAAATCATTCGCCGTGTGCTTGCCGGCGAATTCAGCCTCGACGCAAAGGGTAACCGCCGCATCATCACCGACTATTTCATGTTCCATTCCGGCTTCGCCAACTATCCCCGGCCAAGCCATGCGCTGTGGATTTACAGCCAGATGATCCGCTGGGGACAGGCCGAGGTCAGCCTCAACATGGCAAGGGCCGCAGCATCCGCCTACCGCCCGGATCTCTATCGCACGGCTCTCGGTGACGACAACGCACCCGAAGATGCCGATATCCGCATCGAAGGCAGTGACGAGGGCGACCGTTTCATGGACGGCCACGTCTTCGATCCGGCGAGGCTGCCGGACTATGTCGCAGGTTTTGCAGTCAAAAGCGCCCTACCCTTCATTTCTGACGACGAGGTCTAACCGATACCGGCCTGCACAAAACACCAGCAAGCATCTGCCCGCCTCATGTCAAGCGCACAAAATATTTGCATAAGCCGGTGGCGGCCCGAAAAACAAGCAGGCAGCGCGTTCCATAAAATGTCATTTGCATTCAGTGACTTGAACGCAGACCACCAAACTGGCACGCAGTTTGCATCGGCTTTAATAGCACCGGTCAATGACGATCAGCGCAGAATGAGCGCGCGATAGACGCTCACGGAAGACACAGAGATTGCTCTTCAGATTGAAGAGGTAGGTTTTAGCTTGAGCAATCCGGCCAACGGATTGCCTTCAGGCAAATGGGCCAGAAGGCCTAGGAATTCGGCGTCCAACGGCGGGCGCCACCAGCAAAGCCGCTGATCAGGATATTTCGCGCACCTCGTGTATGCGCGTCCTGACCAGCGGCTTTTTGTTTTAACCCTCAGCGATGGATCGGCACGACCTTGTCGGGCCTCGGAGAAGTTATGTCTGTCATCGAGAAATCACAGCCCATGTCCGCCGGCGAACCAGCCAAGGCATTGTGGATCTCCACTGTAGCCTTCACCCTCTGTTTTGCGGTGTGGACGATCTTCGCGATCATCGGCATTCGCATCAAGCAGGATCTCGGCCTGAACGAGGCCGAGTTCGGATTGCTGGTCGGCACCCCCGTGCTCACCGGTTCGCTTGTGCGCATCGTTCTTGGCATCTGGACGGGGCGTTACGGCGGCCGTCTCGTTTACACCCTCACCATGCTGGCCGCTGCATTGGCGACCTTTCTGCTCTCTTACGCCCAGACCTATACGCAGATGCTGATCGCCGGCCTCGGCGTCGGCCTCGCCGGCGGCTCCTTCGCAGTCGGCGTCGCCTATGTCTCGCCTTTCTTCCCGGCGGAGAAGCAGGGAACCGCGCTCGGCATCTTCGGTGCCGGCAATGTCGGCGCGGCCGTAACCAAATTCGCAGCCCCCTTCGTGCTGATCGCATGGGGCTGGCAGGCGGTTGCGGAGATCTGGGCCGTCGGCCTGGCGCTGATGGCAATCGTCTTCTGGTTCACCACGACCGATGATCCGGCCTTCCGTCTCCGCCGCGAACGCAGCGTTGCCACCAAGAGTTTCGTCGAGGAGTTCGCGCCGCTTCAGAACGTTCAGGTCTGGCGCTTCTCGCTTTACTATTTCTTTGCCTTCGGAGGCTTCGTCGCCCTGTCGCTGTGGCTGCCGCGCTACCTAGTCGGCGTCTACGGCTTCAACCTGGAAACCGCCGGGATGATCGCGGCGGCCTACTCCATCCCGGGCAGTATCTTCCGCGCCTTCGGCGGCGTGCTGTCGGACAAGAAGGGCGCGCGCAGCGTGATGTATACGATGTTTGCCGTGTCGGCCGTCGCCACCCTCATCCTCTCGCTGCCGGCCGCCGACGCGTCCGGGACGGGTCCGGCGTTTGGTATCACCCCCTTCATCTTCATCGTCGTCATCTTCGTGCTCGGCTTCTTCATGAGCCTCGGCAAGGCTGCGGTCTACAAGCACATCCCGGCCTATTACCCCGAAAACGTCGGCGCCGTCGGCGGCGTCGTCGGGATGATGGGCGGCCTTGGCGGCTTCATCCTTCCGATTGCCTTTGGCCTTCTCAAGGACATGACCGGCCTTTGGTCCAGCTGTTTCCTGCTGCTCTTTGCGATCGTCGTAATCTCTCTCATCTGGATGCACCTGTCCGTAAAGCAACTGTCGCGCCAAGGGCACTCGGCGCCCGTGGCTGCAACCTGATCTAAGGACCTGGAAATATGACCGAAAAACTTGTCATCATCGGCAATGGCATGGCGCCCGGGCGCATGCTGGAGCACCTCTTCGAGCAGGCGCCCGGACGCTATGAAGTTACGATCTTCAATGCCGAGCCGCGCGTCAATTACGACCGCATCATGCTGTCGCCGGTTCTCTCCGGAGAAAAGGACTACGAGCAGATCATCATTCACGGTGACGGCTGGTATATCAAGCACGGCATCATGCTCTACAAGGGCCACAAGATCGTCAATATCGATCGCGCCGCCAAGACCGTCACCTCCGACCACGGCGTCACCGAAAGCTACGACAAGCTGGTGATCGCAACTGGGTCCGTGCCCTTCATCATCCCGGTTCCCGGCAAGGATCTGCCCGGCGTCATCACCTATCGCGATCTCGACGACGTGCAGGCGATGCTGCTTGCCGCCCAGTCGCGCGAAAAGGCCGTCGTCATCGGCGGCGGCCTGCTTGGCCTCGAAGCAGCGGCCGGTCTTGCCCAGCGCGGCATGGACGTCACCGTACTGCACGTCATGCCGACGCTGATGGAGCGCCAGCTCGACCCCGCCGCCGGTTACCTGCTGCAGAAGGCAGTTGAGGAACGCGGCATCAAGGTCATCTGCAAGGCCAATACCAAGGCGATCGTCGGCAATGGCAAGGTCGAGGGCATCGAGCTTGACGACGGCCGTATCATCCCGGCAACGTTGGTCGTGATGGCCGTCGGCATCCGTCCGAGTGTGGGCTTGGCGAAGGACGCCGGCATTGCGGTCAATCGCGGCATCGTCGTCGATGCCGGCATGCAGACCTCGGATGGCGATATTCTCGCGCTCGGCGAATGCGCCGAGGTGGGCGGCATGGTCTATGGCCTCGTTGCGCCGCTCTATGAAATGGCCCGTATCGCCGCCTCGCATCTTTCCGGCGATCGCTCGCCCGCCTTCGTTCATGCGGATACGCCGACCAAGCTCAAGGTCACCGGCATCGAGCTTTATTCACTCGGCGATTTCGCCGACGGCGACGACCGCGAGGAGATCGTGCTGCGCGATGCCAGCGCCGGCGTCTACAAGCGTCTGGTGCTCAAGGACAATAAGATTATCGGCACTGTGCTTTACGGCGAAACCGCCGATGGTGCCTGGTTCAATGACCTGAAGAAGAAGGCAACCGATATTTCGGAGATGCGCGAGACGCTGATCTTCGGACAGGCCTATCAGGGAGGGTCGCCGCTGGACCCTATGGCGGCCGTTGCAGCCTTGCCGGATGACGCGGAGATTTGTGGCTGCAACGGCGTATGCAAGGGCAAGATCACTTCGACGATTTCAGGCAAGGGGCTGACGTCGCTCGACGACGTACGCGCCCACACGAAGGCATCCGCCTCGTGCGGTTCCTGCACCGGCCTCGTCGAACAACTCATGGCGCTGACGCTCGGCGACAGCTACAATCCGACTGCGGTCCAGCCAATGTGCACCTGCACCGAACTCGGCCATGACGACGTTCGCCGGCTGATCAAGGCCAAGGGCCTGAAGAGCATCCCTGCCGTCATGCAGGAGCTCGAGTGGAAGACTTCCTGCGGCTGCGCCAAATGTCGCCCGGCGCTCAACTATTACCTCGTCTGCGACTGGCCGGACGAATATGCCGACGACTACCAGTCGCGTTTCATCAATGAACGCGTGCATGCCAACATCCAGAAGGACGGCACCTACTCCGTCGTTCCGCGCATGTGGGGCGGCGTCACCAATTCGAACGAGCTGCGCGCCATCGCCGATGTCGTCGACAAGTTCGAGATCCCGATGGTGAAGGTCACCGGCGGCCAGCGCATCGACCTTCTCGGCATCGAGAAGGAAGACTTGCCCGCCGTCTGGGCCGATCTCGGCAAGGCCGGCTTCGTCTCCGGCCAGGCTTATGCCAAGGGCCTGCGCACCGTGAAGACCTGTGTGGGGTCGGACTGGTGTCGCTTCGGCACGCAAGATTCAACCGGCCTCGGCATCCGGATCGAAAGGTTCATGTGGGGCTCCTGGACGCCGGCCAAGTTGAAGATGGCCGTCTCCGGCTGCCCGCGCAACTGCGCGGAAGCAACCTGCAAGGACATCGGCGTGATCTGCGTGGATTCCGGTTTCGAGATCCATTTCGCCGGTGCGGCCGGTCTCGACATCAAGGGCACGGAGGTTCTAGGGCTTGTGCGGACCGAGGACGAGGCACTGGAGCATATCGTGGCCCTGACGCAGATGTACCGCGAGCAGGCCCGTTACCTCGAGCGCATCTACAAATGGGCCAAGCGCGTCGGCCTGGAGGAAATCCGCCGCCAGATCATGGGTGACGCCGAAAAGCGCAAAGCCTATTACGAACGCTTCGTCTTCTCCCAGAAATTTGCCCAGGTCGACCCCTGGTCGGAGCGTGTTTCCGGCAAGGACAAGCATGAGTTCAAGCCGATGGCGACGATCGGCTATCCGCAGGCTGCAGAGTAAGGAGATGGACATGAACTGGATCGCAATCGGTGACATCTCCGACATCCCGTTGCGCGGGGCGCGCTGCGTGAAAACGCCGCAAGGCAAGATCGCCGTCTTCCGCACGGCCGAAAACGAGGTCTTCGCCATCGAAGATCACTGCCCGCACAAGGGCGGCCCGCTCTCCCAGGGCATCGTCCACGCCAAGTCAGTCACCTGCCCGCTGCACAACTGGGTTATCTCGCTGGAAACAGGCAAGGCGCTCGGCGCCGACGAAGGCGAGGTCCGGACGATACAGGTGCTGAACGAAGACGGCAGGCTGTTCATCGCCCTGGAAAGCCTGATGATGGCGGCGGAATAGATGGCGGTTGAGGTCAAGACCACCTGTCCCTATTGCGGTGTCGGCTGCGGCGTTCTCGCCACGGTCGACGAGGCAGGCGCAGTCAGCGTCAAAGGAGATCCCGAGCATCCGTCGAATTTCGGCCGGCTCTGCTCGAAGGGTTCAGCCCTTGCCGAAACCATCGATCTCGATGGCCGGCTTCTCTATCCCGAGATCGAAGGCGAACGGAGCGGCTGGGACGAGGCGCTTGACCTGGTCGCCCGCCGTTTTTCTGAAACGATCGCCGAACACGGGCCTGACGCCGTTGCCTTCTACGTCTCCGGCCAGCTGCTGACCGAGGATTACTATGTTGCCAACAAGCTGATGAAGGGCTTCATCGGCTCCGGCAATATCGACACCAATTCAAGGCTCTGCATGTCGTCTTCCGTGGCGGGGCATCGCCGCGCCTTCGGTGCCGATACGGTTCCCGGGACCTATGAGGACATCGAACTTGCGGATCTGGTGGTCCTGACCGGCTCCAACCTCGCCTGGTGTCATCCCGTCATCTACCAACGCCTTGCCGCCGCAAAGACAGCGCGGCCAAACATGCGGATCGTCGTCATCGATCCGCGCCGGACGATGACCTGCGACATCGCCGACCTGCATCTCGCCATCCGTCCTGATGGCGACGTTGCGCTGTTCATGGGATTGCTTGCCCATCTCGCGACCAGTCCGGCAATCGACCAGAATTATATCGGCGCCCATACCGAAGGTTTCGGCGACGCTTTTGCGGCTGCAGCCGCGCTCGATTTCAACGATCTCCTGGAACGGACCGGCCTGCCGGCCATGCAGATCAGGGAGTTCTTCCGCCTGTTCGAGACGACGCCGAAGGTCGTGACCTGCTACAGCCAGGGCGTCAACCAATCCTCCTCCGGCACCGACAAGGTCAATGCCATCCTCAACTGCCACCTGGCGACCGGCCGCATCGGCCGCCCCGGCATGGGACCGTTTTCGCTGACCGGCCAGCCGAACGCCATGGGCGGGCGTGAGGTCGGCGGCCTCGCCAACATGCTTGCCGCCCATATGGCGATCGAGAATGCCGAAGACCGAGACCGCGTGCAGCGCTTCTGGAACTCGCCCGTTATCGCCGCAAAGCCCGGCCTGAAGGCGGTCGACATGTTCCAAGCCGTGGCCGACGGGCGCATCAAGGCGCTCTGGATCATGGCCACCAATCCCGTCGTCTCGATGCCGGATGCCGACAGCGTCGAAAGCGCGATCGCCGCCTGTCCCTTCGTCGTCGTCTCGGACATCCTCAAAGAGACGGATACGACCCGGCACGCAAATGTGCTTTTGCCCTCGCTCGGCTGGGGCGAGAAGGACGGCACCGTCACCAATTCCGAACGGCGCATTTCAAGGCAACGACCGTTTCTCGACATCCCCGGCGATGCAGGGGCCGACTGGTGGCAGCTCGCGGAGGTTGGACGCCGCATGGGATTTGCCGCCGCCTTCGATTTTGATGCGCCGGCCGCGATCTTCGACGAGCACGCGGCGCTTTCCGCCTTCGAGAATAACGGCAGCCGCGACTTCGACATCGGCGCTCGCGCCGGCATGAGCGGCGGGGCCTATGACGAACTGTCGCCCTTCCAGTGGCCGCAGGCGGCAGGGACAGAACCGAGCATCACCCGCTTCTTCGCCGAGGGCGGTTTCTTCCATCCCGATCGCAAGGCGCGCTTCGTCGCGGTCAAACCGCCCGCAACCGATCGCACCAATGCCGAGTACCCCTTCACGCTGAATACCGGGCGCATCCGCGACCAGTGGCACACGATGACGCGAACAGGAAAGAGCGCGCGGCTTTCCGCCCATATCGCCGAACCCTTTGCCGAAATCCATCCGCGCGACGCGATCGAGACCGGTATATCAAGCGCCGGCCTCGTCGAGATCAACAGCCCGCACGGCAAGGCAATCGTCAGGGCGCTGGTGACCGATCGCCAGGCGCGCGGCGGCATCTTTGCGCCGATGCACTGGAACGACCAGTTCGCCGCAAGAGCGCGAATCGACGCCGTGGTCGCGCCGGTAACCGACCCCATTTCCGGTCAACCGGCGTCGAAGAACGTTGCCGTCGCCGTCCGGCCCTTCCGCGCCACCCATTACGGTTTCGCCGTCTCCACCACAAAACCCGCCACGCCTGACGCCGCCTATTGGGCGCTGGCGAAAGCCGCCGGCGGCTGGCGGCTGGAGCTTGCCTTCGCCGAAACCGTCGAAGACTGGACGGCCTGGTGCCGGGCGGTTTTCGCCATTCCGGCCGAGATCGAACCGCTTGGTTATGCCGACCGGCAATCCGGCGACCTCAGGCTCGCCTTCTTCGATGGCGAGGTCCTGCTTGCCGCGCTGTTTTTGGCACGCGAGCCCGTCGCTGTCGCGCGCAACTGGGCGATCTCGCAGCTCTCCGCCTCGCATGGCGACCTCAGGAAACGCTTTGCGCTCGTTGCGGGTCGTCCCGGCGCAGGCAGGCCGGATCCAGGCGCTACCGTCTGCTCCTGCTTCAGTGTCGGGGTCAACCAGATCGCCGCTGCCGTGCGCGGCGGATGTCACAGCGTCGAGGCGGTCGGCAAGGAAACCAGCGCTGGAACCAATTGCGGCTCCTGCCGCAGCGAAATCGGCAGCATCATCGATCGCTGTCTTGCCGCAGCCGCGGAGTGAACCGCGCAAAAGCAAGCAGGACGCAGCCGGAGCACTGTCAGGCCGCGTTCGGGACGATCAGCATCCTGTGATCGGAGGAGATGCGGACCGAGATCTCATCATAGGATGAAAGCGTCGGGTGCGGCGTCTCCATCTTTTGCTGATGTGTTGCCGTGATGACCATGACATCGGCACCCGCCGCCTCGCCGGCGGTAATGCCGGCTGCGACATCCTCGAACACCAGGCAATCCTGCGTGCTGACGCCGAGGCGCTCGGCGCCGAGAATATAACATTGCGGGTCGGGTTTTCCGACCTTCACGTCCTCCGCCGTCACCATGAATCTCGGCACCGGCAAGCCTGCAGCCTCCAGCCGCCGGTGAGCAAGGCGTAATGGCGAGGAGGTGACGATCGCCCAGCGATCCGGGGGCAGTGAACTCAGAAAGGTCGCGGCGCCGGGAATGGCCACAACGTCGCTGACATCGGCGATCTCGGCCTCGGTCACCAGCTTCGATTCATGTTCGGGATCGACTCCAGGCAGGTTCAGCCGGGTGATCGTGTCAATGCCGCGCGATCCATGCATCTTCGGTAAAAAGGTGGCGACATCGAGCCCCTGACGCCTCGCCCAGTCGCTCCATACACGCTCGGCCGCACGGATCGAATTGAGGATGGTGCCGTCCATATCGAACAGGAAGGCGGCATAGGGCTTCTCGAAGCCGCGGGGCATCGGCAGGGACAAAGGCGGATCCTTTTAAGGAGGAGTGTCGAATGGTCGTCGTGTCGTTCGATCAAACGGCAAATCATGGCCTTTTGCAAGCTTTCCCAGGACGAGCCTATCCGCACGCCCGACCAAACGGATCAACGAAGCAGCTTTAGCGAGCCGGTCAGCGAGCGGATCCATTTCGTCGGGCCGGCGAGCCCGACGCCGTCGATAATTTCCGAAGAAAGGTCGCGTTCGGGCATCGAAGCCTCGTAATCGGCATAAAAGTGCAGCGCGCGGGCAAAACGCGGGAATGGCACGACCAGCGCACCTTCAGGGGCCGGCAGCGCCTTCAGCAAAAGTGATCTCAAATCGGTCGCCGCGGCCTGCAGCACCGGAACCGGCTTATTAGCACTGACATGAAATGCCCGACCGGCATGATCGGTCAGCCGCGCACCGGCAAGCGCGGGTGCCGCAGCACCAAGGCCGATCGACAGCACCGCAACAGTATTGGCGAGTTCGCCAACTGGCAGCCCCGGTTCGACAATCACCGCGACACGCCAATCCTCAACCATCATCCGTCCGCTCCTTCTCTGTTCGAAGTCCTCAACCTATCGAAAGGCAGAGAAATGTCCTGCCTATTCCTGACGTCTCGCTTCCAAATCAGGTAAGATCTTCCCGTTAATCGATAAAACTCGAAAGGACATACCTATGATGGAATTCGAGCCGGGAGATATCCGCATATTGAAGGCGCTGCAGGGCGATGGGCGGCTCACCAATCAGGAGCTTGCCGAACGCGTGGGAATGTCGACCTCGCCTTGCTGGCGCAGGGTAAAAAAGCTGGAAGAGGCAGGCGTCATCCGCGGCTATCAGGCTGTCGTCGATCGCCGCGCCGTCGGCCTCGGCGTCCTGGCTTTCGTGCGTGTCCAGATCGACACGCATTCGCATGACCAAGCCGAGCGGTTCGAGCGCGAGGTCGGTGAACTGGAGGCGGTCATCGCCTGCTATTCCGTCGCCGGCGAGGCTGATTTCCTGCTGCAGGTGGTCGCGGCTGATCTCGACAGCTACGCCGAATTCGCCATGACGGTAATCCGCCGTCTGCCCGGCATCAAAGAGATGCATACGATGTTTGTGCTGAAGGACATCAAAGCATCGACGATCCTGCCTGTTCAGGCATCGGCCGCCAGCCTTTCGCGCTGAAGTAACCGCCTGCCCCTTTCCCTCCGTCTGCGGCCTCCGGATAGGCCACCGGCTAGAAGGCCGTGCTGGCAGTGGTGGTGATCAGGTCGCAGGAGAGCCGGAGACCGATCGGATCGTGGCACAGATCATTCTCGGTGCCGGCGAGTTCCAGCCCGGCTGGAGCGTCGGCACGCAGGTAGGTCTGCGTGGTGACCTCGACGCGCACGGGAGCGGCGGTCCAGAGCGAGGGGCGGCTGACGTCAATCGCGGAGATACGGCCCTTCTCGCCGCTCAGTGCAGAGGATGCGATCGCCATCCCGCTTGCCGTCAAGGCGAGTGCGAGCGCAATCTGAAGACCGAGATCTGCGGCCTCGCGAGGGGAAACGAACATAGCGGCCTCATGCTGCGGGTTTTTAGCGTTTCATCATGCAACTACGGCAGGTGAGCGCGTCGATCCAGCGGCTTCGACCGTTAAGGTTTATGCGTAACCACGCGGGACAGCCGCAGGGTCCCGCCAAGTTTTTTTGCAAATTTCGGAACAATGATTCCATCAGGCGGTTACCCGAGGGTCATCCAAGATGAAAATCAAAGGAGGATATCCTATGACTAAATCCCTCATTGCCGCTTCGCTGCTTGCCATGGGCATGGCGTCGTCGGCCTTTGCCCAATCGAACCCCGATCCGATCGGGCCAACGAATGGCGGTTCGACCGACCCGAGTTCCGGCAATTATTCGTCCGATTACACCAATGGTGACAACGGCATTCGTCCGGTCCCTGTCTCGCCGGTCGATCCGACGACGACACAGAGCATCGGCCGACCGCAGACGATGGAATGCCCCGGCATGCCTCGGCAGATGTCCGGCGTCGACACGCGCGGCGGTCAGAGCGGCGCATCGATCAGCGAAGCCTGCCGCGAGTACGACAACTAAGCAGGCGGTTCCCCGCTCCTGGATAAGGCCGGTTCACCCCGGCCTTATCCATGTCGTGGCAGCGATGAACGCTTTTCCTTTGCAATGAAATTTTTGATCCGGGCGTTCCGTACATCCGTAGCAGGTTGAAGAACACAGTCAGGGAACGCTTCATTGGCAAGGGACGCGGCAAAACCGGTTATCCTTTGGTTTCGCAAGGATTTGCGCCTTGACGACAACGAGGCTCTCAACGCAGCCCATCTCTCCGGGCGGCCGATCATCCCGTGAATTGCGGCTGAAAGCTCACGCCACGTCAGGCGTCCGGCGCCTCCGCCTGAAGTCGGCGTCCGGCCGCCCCGCCCGCTTGCAGACGTGGCGGAATGACATATCAGCACGCGCGTTTTTCACACGCGCAAAGCGCGTTGCAGCACTTTCAACTGCTGCAAAATCTTATCCTCAAATCGGTTCCGATTTCAGGAATTATGCGGTAGCCTTTCATGCAATGGCCGGAGGCCGCCCGAGTACATCGTCGCGGATGTATCGTCGTCCCGAACCGGCAAAAAAATGCTGGAGGAGGAGAGATGAGCAAGGCGCAGGACTGGAATCTGCTGGCCCGTGACGCGGTGACGCTGACGGGGGAAAACATATCTCGTCTGGCGAAGGGGTTGCCCCTCAAGGCGAAGCTGGCGTTGCGCGGACTTCTGCGCATGCAGCACGGTTCGCTCGCCGTCACCCTTCCCGACGGCCGCAGGCTGCTGATCGAGGGCAAGCAGCCCGGGCCGAAGGCGGCGCTCAGCCTCAACAATTGGAACCTTGCCTATCGGGCGCTGACGAGCGGCACGATCGGGGTCGCGGAAACCTATATGGACGGCGATTGGGACAGCCCCGACATCACCGCCTTCCTTGAACTCTTCCTCGTCAACGGCGAGGCCGCGCACAGCTATGCGCATGGCAAGGGCGGCGTCGGCCGCCTCTTCGAACGCGTCCGCCATTGGATGAACGCCAATACCAAGACGGGCTCGAAGCGAAATATTTCCGCCCATTACGATCTCGGCAACGATTTCTACAGGGAGTGGCTCGATCCGAGCATGACCTACTCCTCAGCACTCTATTCGACCGGCGCCAACGATCTGCACTCGGCCCAGAACGCTAAATACCGGGCGCTTGCCGAGGCGACCGGCATCGGGCCTGGCGATCATGTGCTGGAGATCGGCTGCGGCTGGGGCGGTTTTGCCGAATTTGCCGCAAGCGAGCTGAACTGCAAGGTGACGGGGCTGACGATCAGCCGTGAGCAGCTCGCCTTTGCCGAGGCGCGCATTCACAAGGCCGGCCTCGATGACCGCGTGGAATTCCGTTTCCAGGATTACCGCGATGAAGCAGGGCTCTACGACCGGATCGTCTCGATCGAGATGTTCGAAGCGGTCGGCGAAAAATACTGGCCGTCCTATTTCTCCAAGCTCCGGCAATGTCTGAAGCCGGGCGGCAAGGCTGGGCTGCAGATTATCACCATCCGGCCGGAATCCTTCGACCAGTATCGCAGCAACCCCGACTTCATCCAGAAATACGTCTTTCCCGGCGGCATGCTGCCGACGCGCAATCATCTCGCCGAACTTGCCGGCAAGGTCGATCTGTCGCTGGTCAAGGATTTCGGCTTCGGGCTCGACTACGCCCGCACGCTCGCCGAATGGCGCGAGCGTTTCTGGTCGGTCTGGGAACGCATCCGCCCGATGGGCTTCGACGAGCGCTTCAAGCGGCTCTGGGAATTCTATCTGTTCTATTGCGAGGCCGGCTTCCGTGCCCGCAATATCGATGTGCGCCAGGTCGTGTTCTCGCGCCGTTGATCATTCCGCCGCATGCGGTGTCACCGGGTGGCGACCAGCCGACTGCGGCCGCTCCCGCCAGCCGGTCACGCGGTTCACCAGTGTGAAATAAACGCTATAGGGGAGCAGGCGCGCGAGCTTCAGCATGGTGGTGAAGCGCTTCGGAAACGTGATCTCGAAGGCCTGCGATTTCAACCCGGCGGCAATCTCCCGGGCGGCCTCCTCGACCGACACCAGAGCCGGCATCGGAAAGGCATTCTTCCTCGTCGCCGGCGTATCGACGAAGCCCGGGCAGACGAGCTGGATGCGGATGCCCATCTTGTCGAGATCGAATTTCAGGCTTTCGGCCATATTGATCAGCGCCGCCTTGGTGGCGCCATAGGCAGCTCCCGTCGGCAGGCCGCCATAGCCGGTGACGGAGGAAACGATGGCGATCTGTCCCTGCCCCTTCGCCTTCATATGGCGGATCGCCGGCAGCAGACAGTTGACCACGCCGGAAAGATTGACGGCAAAGCTCTTCTCGAAATCGGTGCGGTTCAGGTCCTCGGCATGGACCGGCAGGTAGACGCCGGCATTGAGGATCGCCATGGCGAGCGTGCCGTGCTCATATTCGATGGAGGCCATGACATGTTCCATGTCCTCGGCATCGGTGACGTCGCCGTCGAGCACAATGATGCTGCCCGAGAGGCCATTGGCTTCGGCTTGCAGTTCGACCAGCTTTTCGTGGCTTCTGGCCGTCACGGCGACCTTGTATCCTTCGCCGGCGAGCCTCAGTGCAAGCGCCCGGCCGATGCCCGAGCTCGCACCCGAAATCCAGACGATTCCATGTTCGGGATGGGCAATGAAATCACGCATGACATGTTCCTCCGGGCTGCCTGATCAAATGCGAAAACAGGTCCGGAAGTTCCTCAACCCCTCCGGATTTACGGCTCTATCACATTATTGTGGCTGCTTTCAGCCGATCAGGTCGCCGATCATCTGGCGGAAGGATCCGGTGAGCTTGACCGGTCCGTCCGAGACGGCAAAGGCGATGCAAGGCCTGTCCTTTTCGGCGACCGGCCGGTGGTCGACCGTCTCGTCGGCAATGGAGATGTCGCCGGGGCCGAAACGGCCGCGTTCATCGTTGAAGGCGCCGTCGAGAATGAGGATCAGTTCCATGCCTTTATGGGTGTGCGCCGGCAAGGCGCGGCCAGGCCGGATCCACATCAGGCTGACCTCGCAGCCGTCCATGTCGAGCGAATATTCCTTAAAACCGGGCAACCGCCGGCGCCAGGGCACATCCTCGGCCTCGAAACCCAAGAGGGCGCGCAACGCTTGCGGAAACAGCGCGTTTTCCGGTCGCGTGACCGTCCGTGGCGCCGGGATGGGAGAGGCAGAGGAAAAGATTGCCGCAAGCCGCCCGTCGCGATCGGCAATGGCGGCTTCAGGCGCGTTTTCCAGAGCTTCGCCTGCCAGCAGATCGAGGCTGTTCACCAGGCTGCGATTGTCCGGTTTCATTTCGAGATGAGACTGGACCAGCACACGCGCCGGCTCGGGCAAGGAGCCGGCAACATAATGCGCCATCAATGCATCGATCGTGTCGATCTGCTCGTGAACCATGTCGGTTTCGGTCACGCCCTGTTGCCGCGTTCCGTTTTCGCTTTGTCGTCATCCGTACGGGGAAAGTCAATCTTCGGATCACCCCTCACACGGCGGGATTGCGGGCCATGCGTCATTTCAGGGAAAGGAAAGCAAATTTTATCGTGTCCGACAGAGGCGTGGAATAGCATTTCTTGCCAACTCAGCCTTGTGAAGGGAAAAGACCGTTCCTAAAGTAAGAGTTCGAATAGAGGCAGATTCCATGACCTTCCACCCCTCCGTCCTCGAAGCCATCGGCAACACGCCCCTGATCAAACTCAAGGGCGCCTCAGAAATGACCGGCTGCACCATTCTCGGCAAGGCGGAGTTCCTGAACCCCGGCCAGTCGGTCAAGGATCGCGCCGCGCTCTACATCATCCGCGACGCAGAGCGGAAGGGGTTGCTTCGCCCGGGCGGCGTCATCGTCGAGGGTACGGCCGGCAATACCGGCATCGGCTTGACGCTGGTCGCCAAGGCGCTCGGTTATCGCACCGTCATCGTCATCCCGGAAACGCAGAGCCAGGAAAAGAAAGACGCGCTGAAGCTGCTCGGCGCCGAACTCGTCGAAGTGCCCGCCGTTCCCTACAAGAACCCGAACAACTACGTGAAGGTGTCCGGGCGGCTGGCAGAGCAGCTGGCGAAGACCGAGCCGAACGGGGCGATCTGGGCAAACCAGTTCGACAACGTCGCCAACCGCCAGGCGCATGTCGAAACGACGGCAAAAGAAATATGGCAAGACACCGACGGCAAAGTCGACGGCTTTATCTGCTCGGTCGGCTCCGGCGGCACGCTGGCAGGCGTGGCTGCCGGCCTCAAGGCTTTCAAGGCAGACGTCAAGATCGGCATCGCCGATCCCGACGGCGCCGCACTCTATGAATTCTACCAGAACGGCGCGCTGAAATCCGAGGGATCCTCGATCACCGAGGGCATCGGCCAGGGCCGCATCACCGCCAATCTCGAGGGCTTCACGCCTGACTATGCCTATCGGATCCCCGATGCCGAAGCGCTTCCTTATCTCTTCGACCTCGTCGAGAACGAGGGCCTCTGCCTCGGCGGATCGACGGCGATCAACATTGCCGGCGCGGTCAACCTCGCCCGGGATCTCGGACCTGGTCACACTGTGGTGACGATTCTCTGCGATTACGGCAACCGCTATCAGTCAAAACTCTTCAACCCGGATTTCCTAACGTCGAAGGGACTGCCCGTTCCGGGCTGGATGGCCAAGTCGCCCGATATCCACGTTCCCTACGAGCCCGTGTGAGACCCCATGCCCGTCAATGCCCTCTATCGTGACGACTTCTATCTCTCGACGTGCGAGGCGGTCGTCACCGCCGTTCACGAAGACGGGGGCATCGAACTGGACCAGACCTGCTTCTATGCGACATCAGGCGGCCAACCTGGTGACACCGGCCTGCTCGAACGCGCCGACGGCAGCAAGATCGCGCTCGGCCAGACGAAACATGGTCCGAGCAAGGATGTCATCATCCACGTGCCGCTCGAAGGTGCGCCACGGCCCGTGGTCGGCGAGACGCTGGTGCTGCATGTCGACTGGCCGCGCCGCTACAGGCTGATGCGCATGCACACGGCCTGCCACCTGCTTTCCGTCGTCTGCTCCTATCCGATTACCGGGGCTGCGGTCGGCGAGGAGGAAAGCCGCGTCGACTTCGACATGATCGAGACGATCGACAAGGACGCGGTGACGGCCAAGCTGATGGAACTGGTCGAGCAGAACCATCCGGTCACTCTGCAATGGATCACCGACGAGGAGCTTGTGGCCAATCCCGATATCGTCAAATCGAAGAACGTGCGCCCACCGATGGGCCTTGGGCGCGTCAGCCTCGTCTGCATCGGCGAGAACTCCTCGATTGACAGCCAGCCCTGCGGCGGCACACATGTCTCCGAGACTCAGGAAGTCGGCCGGATCCATATCGCCAAGATCGAGAAGAAGGGCAAAGAGAACCGGCGCTTCCGCATCCGCTTCGGCACGCCCGGCGACGAAGCCTGACCATCAAGGGAGACCATAATGAGTGAGACCAAGAGCCGTTTCGTCGTTTCGGCCGACTGGCTGCAGTCCGAGCTCGGCAAAGCTGACCTGCGCGTGGTGGACGCCTCCTTCTATCTGCCGGCGCAGAAGCGCGATGCCGATGCCGAATATGCAGCCGGCCATATTCCCGGCGCTATCCGCTTCGATCAGGACAAGATCGCCGACCATTCGACGTCGCTGCCGCACACGATCCCCTCGCCCGATTATTTCGCCGCCGAAGTCGGCCGGCTCGGCATCAGCGAGAATGATCGGATCGTCGTCTATGACGGTATCGGCCTGTTCGCCTCGCCGCGCGTATGGTGGCTGTTCCGGGTGATGGGCGCGAAAAATGTCTTCGTGCTCGATGGCGGTCTCGACGGCTGGAAGGCCGAAGGCCGTCCGCTTGAAACCGAAGCGCCCAATCCTGCGCCGGCGACCTTCACGCCTGACTTCGACGAGAGCCGCGTGGTGAGGCTCGATACGATGCGCGACATCGTCTCCAGCGGTGCGATGCAGATTGCCGATGCCCGCAGCGCCGGCCGCTTCGCCGCCGTCGAGCCCGAACCGCGCGCCGGCATGCGCTCCGGCCATATGCCTGGTGCCCGCAGCCTGCCCTCCGGCGTCTTTGCCAACCAGGGCCGGTTCAAGTCGCTGCCCGAACTCAGGCAGACGGTCGAGGATGCCGGCATCGATCTGTCCAAGCCTGTCGTCACCTCCTGCGGCTCGGGAATTACCGCCGCGATCATCACGCTGGCGCTGGAATCGCTCGGCCACAACGACAACAAGCTTTATGACGGCTCTTGGAGCGAATGGGGCAGCCGTGACGATACGCCCATCGTCACCGGTCCGCCGACGCCGGTCAAAGCCTGACCGCCATGGGGAAGACGCCCGCTTCGCTGAAAGCTCACATCACCCGGCTCGAAATGACGGCGCCGCCGAAGGCGAGCATGCCGGTGCCCGTCAATATCCAGACGGCGATCATGCGCGCGCCCGAGATCCCATTGCCCTTCTACCGCTATCTCTACCGGCAGGTGGGCGCGCGCTGGCAATGGGTGGACCGGTTGCGCATGAGCGACGAGCAGCTTGCCGAAACGCTGAACGACAAGCGCAACAATATCAGCGTTCTCTATGTGAACGGCGCGCCCGCCGGCTTCTACGAATATTTCTGCGAAGACGAGGATATGATCGAGCTCAGCCATTTCGGCCTGATCGAACATGCACTTGGTCTCGGCATCGGCAAATGGTTCCTGCTGCAGGCGCTCTATGCTATCTGGTCGCTCAATCCGAAGCGGGTCACCACCACCACCAATAATCTCGACCATCCGCGTGCGCTGCAGCTCTACCAGATGTACGGCTTCTCCCCCGTTTCGACCGGCACCGGCATCGTCCGGCCGCTCAGCGACAAGGAGCTTCTGGAGCTTGCGCGGAAAAGCTGACGGATGCCTTCCTGACGTGGGCAGAGCTGGTTAACGTCGCGTCAGACTGTTCGGACGGCGCGGGTCGTTGCGGCGCTTGAAATCGAGCGTGCGGCCCGATTGTTCCTTCAGTTCCGCCACTTCCTTGCGCAGAGCCTTAAGCTCTTCCAGTATTTCCACATTCTGTTGCGCCAGCAGCGCGAGATCAACGTCGGCCAAGGGTTTTTCCTTTCGCCTTACAGAGTACGGACAGAAGATAGGCCGCTTTTCGCTCTTCGGCGATCTCATATCCAGATGCAGGCAAGAAACGGGTGGCTTGCGCGTTCGTCCAGGTGCAATTCATGGCAATCACAAAGGAGATTTGCCATGACCGCCATTCGTTTTGTCGCCATGCCGACGACCGACGCCGAATACCTCTGGAACGGCGGCCGCGACGCCTATGACAGGCTGCCCGAGACGATCGTTTCCGATGGTCCCGGTCATCCCTGCCGCCATTGCCTCGAAAATATCGATGCCGGCGAGGCGTTGCTGGTCTTCGCCTACCGGCCCTTCCCCGAGCTGCAGCCCTATGCCGAAACCGGCCCGGTCTTCCTGCACAAGCAGCGTTGCGCACGCTATGCCGCCGAAGAGATCATGCCGCCGGTGCTGACGACGAGCCGTGACTTCATCGTCCGCGGCTATAGCGAGAACAACCGCATCGTCTACGGCACCGGTGCGGTGACTGCCATCGCCGATATCCCGGCCTATGGCGAGAAGCTGCTGGAACGGCCCGATATCGCCTATGTGCATGTACGCTCAGCGCGCAACAACTGCTTCCAATGCCGGATCGACAAGGTAAAAGCGCCGGCCCTGATGGAGACCGGCGCCTAACCATGAGTAAGCTAGCTTACGCTACGTTCAGCACGCTTTCCGGCGCGAAGGCTTCGTAGCCCAGCGCGTCGGCGACCGGCTTGCTGGTGATGCGGCCCTTGTGCACGTTGAGGCCGTTCCTCAGATGCCTGTCTTCGGCGATGGCGCGCAGGCCGCGATCGGCAAGCGCCAGGCCATGAACCAATGTGGCATTGTTCAGCGCGTGCGCCGAGGTGACCGGCACGGCGCCCGGCATGTTGGCAACGCAATAATGCACGACGCCGTCGACTTCATAGGTCGGATCGGAATGGGTCGTCGCATGCGAGGTCTCGAAGCAGCCGCCCTGGTCGATGGCGACGTCAACGATGACGGAGCCCTTCTTCATGCCGGACAGCATCTCGCGGGTGACGAGCTTCGGAGCGGCTGCACCCGGGATCAGTACGGCGCCGATAATGAGATCGGCCGAGAAGACTTCCTCCTCCAGCGCCTGGATGCTGGAATAACGCGTGTGGATGCGGCCTGCGAAGATATCGTCGAGCTGGCGCAGGCGCGGCAGCGACTTGTCGAGGATGCTGACATCGGCGCCAAGGCCGGCAGCCATCCTGGCAGCATGCAGGCCGACGACGCCGCCGCCGATGACCGCGACCTTGGCCGGCAGCACGCCGGGCACGCCGCCGAGCAGGACGCCGAGGCCGCCATTGGCCTTCTGCAGGGCGGTCGCTCCTGCCTGGATCGACAGGCGTCCGGCGACCTCCGACATCGGCGCCAGCAACGGCAGGCCACCGCGTTCGTCGGTCACCGTCTCATAGGCGATCGCGGTGACGCCGGAGGCGATGAGGCCTTTGGTCTGTTCGGGATCCGGCGCCAGGTGCAGATAGGTGTAGAGAAGCTGGCCGTCACGGAGCTGCGCCCATTCGGCGGGCTGCGGCTCCTTCACCTTGACGATCATGTCGCACTTTTCGAAGATATCCTTGGCGGAGGCGGCGATCTTGGCGCCGGCCGCGGCATAGGCGGCATCATCAGCGCCGATACCGACGCCCGCTTTGGTCTCCACCCAGACCTCGTGGCCGTGGGCAACATATTCGCGCACCGAAGCCGGCGTCAGGCCGACGCGATATTCATGATTCTTGATTTCCTTCGGGCAACCGACACGCATGCGCGTTCCTCTCATTTTATCTCCGCGGCCGCGGATTTTTTCAGATGAGGAATCCAACCATCAAGGCAGTGAAATGTCCTTGCAAAGACGATTTGCGAAGACGCGATTTTTCGGTGATTATTGTGCCTTTCCTATTTTTCTTCGAAGGTTCTTCGAATGGCTGATCTCGATACCATCGATCTTGCGATTCTCCGGGCATTGCAGGCCAATGCCCGCATCACCAATGCCGAACTTGCCGAAAGGATCGGATTGTCGCCTTCGGCCTGTTCGCGCCGGCTCGACATCTTGGAAAGAAGCGGCGTCATCGGCGGCTACCATGCGCGGCTTTCACACAAGGCGCTCGACTACAAGATGATCGCCATCGTGCATATCTCGCTCTCCGGCCAGTTCGCCAAGACGCTGGCGGAATTCGAGGCAGCGGTGAAGCTCTGCCCGAACGTGCTTGTCTGCTACCTGATGTCGGGCGAATACGACTATATCTTGCGCGTCGCCGCCCGCGACCTGGAGGACTATGAGCGGATCCACCGCGACTGGCTGTCGGCTCTGCCCCACGTCGTCAAGATCAATTCGAGCTTCGCGCTTAGAGAAATCATCGACAAGCCGAATGTCGGCCTTTGAGGCCTTGCATCTTTGCCGAAAGCCTGCCCAGACTTTCGTCGCGCGCACGCGTTTCCCCACTACAGCGCTGCGCGTCTTTTCAGACGCGCAGAGGACGCTGTAACACCTTAGACTTCTGTGTAATTTCACCCTTAAATCGAAATCGATTTAAGGGTGAAATTACACAGTAATGGCAAATCATGACATCGAAGACCCAAGGCTATATTTTCGCGCTGCTGGCGATCACCATCTTCTCCCTGCAGGATGCCATCTCGAAACATCTGGCGACGGCTTATCCGCCAATCTTCGTGACGATGATCCGCTACTGGGCCTTTGCGCTTTTCACGATCATCCTCGCTTCGAAGATGCGCGGCGGCATCAAGGCGACGGCCCGCACCAAACGCCCTCTCCTGCAGGTGACCCGCGGCGTGCTGCTTGCGGTTCAGGTGGTACTGGCCATCACCTGTTTTGCGATGATCGGTCTTGCCCGTTCACAGGCGATCTTTTCCGCGACGCCGATCCTGATCGCGCTGCTGGCGATGCCGATCCTCGGCGAGCGGGTCGGCTGGCGGCGGTGGGCGGCGATCGGCGCCGGACTTTTCGGGGTGCTGCTGATCCTGAAGCCGGAAGGCGAATTTTTCGACGTGAAACTGCTTCTCGCCGTCATTTCCTGCTTCAACTTCGCCTTCTACGTTATCGCCACCCGTCTGGTCAGCCGCGACGATTCGTCGATGACCAGCTTCTTCTATACCGGCGTCGTCGGCGGCGTCACCATGACGCTCATCGGACCCTTCTACTGGAGCTGGATGTCGCCGGGCGACTGGGGCTGGATGGCGCTCGTCTGCGTCACCAGCATTTCCAGCCATTATTTCCTGATCCGCGCCTATGATGTTCTCGATGCCGCCGCCGTCCAGCCGCTGACCTATCTGTCACTTGTCTACGCCTCGGTCATCGGCATGGCGGTCTATGACGAAACGCTCAGTCTCAACACGATCATCGGTTCGATCATCGTGGTTGCCGCCGGCATTTTCACGGTCTGGCGCGAGCACGTGGTCGGAAGCAGGGCCACTGCTGCCAATTGACGTTTCACTGCAATTTTAGCCAAGCCCCTAAAACCATTTCAATTTTCCCGCACTATGCTCCCTCGCTATACCAAGGGAGACAGTATGACCCGCAACTTGAAAATCACGGCCCGGAAGACTGATCGGAAAAACTGCCGCGTTTTCGGCCATGTCAAATATCTGAACAGCCAGGTGGATGCCCGCATCCTCGACCTATCGCCAACCGGTGCCGCCCTGGAGATGAAGGGGCCGCTCCATGCCGCCTCAGGCAGCAAGGTGCGCATCGAGGCCGAAAACCTCGGGCTGCTCGAAGGCATCATCCGCTGGAAGCATAATGGCCGCGTCGGCATCCAGTTCGACGTGAATTCGAACGCGCGGGCGCAGATCTCCTCCTATTTCCGCTTTTTCCACAAGGAGATGCGACCGGTGCTGGCGGTACGCCAACTGGCCAAAGCCGCCGCCAATGTCGAGCGGATGCCTCATTTGGCAACGTCGACGCTGAAATCGTAAGGCTGCACGGCCTTGGCGCCGAACGACCGGCTGAGATCGTTCCAGTAGCTGCGATTAACGTTGACGTCGAGCGTGACTGAACCTTGCGTCTGCGGCAGCCTGGCGCCGAGGTTCCTGACGTCGACGGTGGCGGTATTGGCGTTGGCGCCGGACAGCAGGATCGTTTCCGTGCCGAGCGGCACGTTGACCGCGCCGGGCGCCTGGCTGCTGGAGAGCGGCTCGCTTGATATGATCTGGCCGTCTCCACCGAGGAACTTGATATCGCAGGTCTGGCATTCGCCCTGCGTCCAGCCAGGATTGACCTTCAACTCGACCCGCGGCGGCAGGGAGCGAGTGCCGTCCTGAGCACGGGCGACGCCGACGATGCCGAACAGGCTGACGGCCGAGCTGACCTCGATCGGCCTCGGGTTGGCTGCACTCCCCTGTGCAGCGGCCATGATCAGAGCCGGTGCGCCGATGCCAAGAAGAAGCGCCTTCTGCAACTGCTGTTCGCGATAGATCAGCGCGATAGCGCCGCCGATAATGAAGAAGACGACGATGGCGGCAAGCGCGCAGGCAACTGAGATCCAAGGGTTTGCCGTCGTCGTCAGCCATTTCTCCACATCGCCGCTGTAGAGCGCCTGCGCCTTGTCGACCAGACTGGGTGCGATGCCTCCGAAACCTCCGACCAAAGCGATAACGACCTTGTTCATATCCCATCTCCCCAATGGTTCCAGCCGCTACCACTGTACCATAAATTGTATTTCACGACCACGAGGCTTTCCCGTTGGATTGTTTTGCCGTTCTGTCATTTTCGCAGTGTACTCGTCGTCAATTCGTCCTAATTCTGACGGGCCGGACGATGCGTGATCTTTGAAGGAGAGTTTCCATGTCTTCCATTTTCGATGTTGGTGTAATGAGCCGCCGTTCCCTGCTCGGCGGCCTTGCCGCCACTTCCGCCCTGGTGCTGCTGCACCCTTTCAGCGCGCGCGCCAGCGCCAACCAGGCGCATCTCAGGCTGATGGAAACGACCGACATTCACGTCAACGTCTTCCCCTATGACTATTATGCCGACAAGCCGAACGACACGATGGGCCTGTCGCGCACCGGGACGATCATCGACGCGATCCGCGCAGAGGCCGTCAACTCGCTGCTGATCGACAATGGCGACGTGCTGCAGGGCAATCCGATGGGCGACTACATGGCCTATCAGCACGGCATGAAGGACGGCGACGTCCATCCGGTGATCAAGGCGATGAACACGCTCGGCTATACGGTCGGCACGCTCGGCAATCACGAGTTCAACTACGGCCTCGACTTCATGTTCAAGGTCCTAGCTGGCGCAAACTTCCCGTTCGTCTGCGCCAACCTGACCAAGGGCCAGCTCGCCTCGGACCCGAAGCAGGACGATCTCTTCTTCAAGCCCTACATCATCTTGGAAAAACAGATCAAGGATGGCGCCGGTAACGAGAGCCCCGTCAAGATCGGCTTCATCGGCTTCGTACCGCCGCAGATCATGCTCTGGGACATCAAGAACCTCGAAGGCAAGGCGCAGACGCGCGACATCGTCGAGGCCGCCAAGGCCTGGGTTCCCGCCATGAAGGAAGCCGGCGCCGATATCGTCATTGCGCTCTCGCATTCCGGCATCGACGGCAGCGCACCGTCCGAAAAGATGGAAAACGCCTCGCTGCATCTCGCCGCCGTCGACGGGATCGACGCGATCTTCACCGGCCACCAGCATCTCGTCTTCCCTGGCCCGAAGAGCTGGGACAGTGTGGCCAATGCCGACCCCGTCAAGGGCACGCTGCACAGCAAGCCGGCCGTGATGGCCGGCTTCTGGGGCTCACATCTCGGCCTTATCGACCTGCTGCTCGAAAAGGACGGCAATAGCTGGAAGATCGTCGATTTCACCTCGGAAGCACGGCCGATCTATCACCGCGACGACAAGAAGAAGGTGGTTGCCGACTACGCCGACAAGAAGGATGTGGTGGAGGCCGCCAAGGCCGAGCATGAGGCGACGCTTGCCTATGTCCGCACCCCGGTCGGCAAAACATCCGCGCCGCTCTATTCCTACTTCGCGCTGGTTGCCGACGATCCCTCGGTGCAGGTCGTCAGCCAAGCCCAGGCCTGGTACATCAAGCAGATGCTCGCCGACACCCAGTTCAAGGATCTGCCGGTGCTTTCGGCGGCTGCCCCCTTCAAGGCTGGCGGTCGCGGCGGTGCCGACTATTATACCGATGTTCCGGCCGGCGATATCGCTATCAAGAACGTCGCCGACCTCTATCTCTACCCGAACACGGTGCAGGCCGTTGCTATCACTGGCGCACAAGTGAAGAACTGGCTCGAAATGTCGGCCGGCATGTTCAATCACATCGAGGCCGGCTCGAAGGATGCGGCGCTGCTCAACAATGATTTTCCGTCCTACAATTTCGACGTGATCGACGGCGTCACCTACCAGATCGACCTGTCGCAGCCGCCGAAATATGAGTCGTCCGGCAAGCCGATCAATCCGGACGCCAACCGCATCCAGAACCTTGCCTTCAACGGCAAGCCGATCGACCCGGCTCAGAAATTCATCGTTGTCTCAAACAACTACCGCGCCGGCGGCGGCGGCAATTTCCCTGAGATCACCGCGGACAAGGTGATCTTCCAGGCGCCGGATACCAACCGCGACGTCATCGTCCGCTATATCCATGATCAGGGCACGATCAATCCGTCGGCCGACGCAAACTGGACCTTCAAGCCGCTCCCGGGCACGACCGCGACCTTCGAAAGCGGCCCGAAGGCGAAACAGTTCCTTGCCGAGGTCAAGAGCGTCAAGATCGAGGATGCCGGCGAAGGGGCCGACGGTTTCTCGAAGTTCAGGCTGGTTCTTTAGACGGAAGACAATATCAGCGAAGGCGCGGCACCCGCGCCTTCGTCATTCGGCCGCGAGCGGCGTACCGGCGTCCTGCAGTTCCGCTATCTGAGCATGGAAATCGACTTGGCTCGGGCAGGCGGAAAGCCGCGTGCGGAACGCGTCGATCATCCAGGTGGCGGCAGGTCCCGGCGGGTTGGCGAGCTGACGGACCGAATATATCGGATACTCTCCCTGTTCGTAGGCATCCAGATCGAGATGGACGAGCCTGCCGCTCGTCAGATCGTCATGAATCACGGAAGCCGGAAGGCCGCCCCAACCAAGGCCGGCCCTGATGAGCTGGTGCTTTGTCGCAATATCGCTGACGCGCCATGTCTTGTAGGAGAGAACGTTGAAATCGCGTCCCTTCGTCCGTCCCGACGCATCGGTGACGACGAGCTGCACTTCCTCGCGCACGTCGCCGAGCATGAGCGGCCGGTTGATCGCAGCGAGCGGGTGGTTACGCGCGGCAACCGGCAACATGAAGGAGTGACCGATACGCTCCGTGACGATCGAATCGTCCTGCTTGACGACCGCGCCGCCAATCCCGATCGTTGCCTTGCCGCTGAGGACGAGATCCATGACCATTCCGAGCTCACCGACATTGAGGCTTAACGAAACGGAAGGAAACATCTCGCGGAATTCGCGGAGGACGTCCACCAGGGCTCGCGAAGGCACCATGACGCTGATGGCGACGGAAACCTCAGCTTCGAGCCCTTCCCTCAGGCCCTTGACGCGCGCGCGCATAACTTGCAGGTCGCCCAGAATGCGCCGCGCATCCTCCAGCATCGCCTTGCCCGCCTCCGTCAGCTTTGGCTGACGCGCGCCGGAGCGCTCGAAAAGCGCGACTTCGAGCTGTGCCTCCAGATTGGCGATCGTATAGCTCACGACCGATTGGGCACGGTTCAGCGCTCGCGAAGCGGCCGAGAAGCTGCCGGTCTCGGCAACGGTCAGAAACACCTGCAATTGGTCCAGAGTGGGGTTCGGCAGCATCTTCTATCCATTCCATCGATAGTTTCGATCTACATTATCACCGTTTTTTCGATAGCAGGCCACACCTATTTTCTTCATCGAGACTGCGGCTCACCTCCCAGCAACGGGCCGTCAAATTCCATTCGAAAGGAAATGCACCATGTCGTCCATCCTGCTTCTGACGTCCAGCCCGCGTGCCGATTCTCTCTCGACGCCGATCGCCGTCGATCTCGCTGAAAAACTGAAGAGCCAGAATGCGGGCAGCGTCGTCGTTCGCCGCGACCTTGCCGCCAGCCCGCTGCCGCACATCGATGACCTCTTCACCGGCGCAATTAGCAAGCCGGCCGAGGCCCGCACCGCTGAGGAAGCCGCGGCCGTCAAGACCTCCGACGAGCTTGTCAACGAACTGCTCGCCGCCGACACGATCGTCATCAGCACCGGCCTCATCAACTTCAACATCTATTCGTCGCTGAAGACCTGGATCGACAACGTCGCCCGCGCCGGCCTGACCTTCAAGTACACGGAAAGCGGCCCGGTTGGGCTGGCAACCGGCAAGAAGGTCTATGTGGTGCTCGCCTCGGGTGGCGTCTACTCGCAGGGACCGGCCGCCGCCTTGAACCATGCCGTGCCGTACCTGAAGTCGGTTCTCGGCTTCCTCGGCATCAGCGATATCGAGACCATCTATGTCGAAGGCCTGGCGTTTGGTCCGGAAGCTGCCGAAAAGGCGATCGGCGCCGCCAAGTCGCGCGTCCAGGAAATCGCACTGGCTGCCTGATCGGCTCCCAAATGCTTTGCGGAACGGCCGGCCTTTGCCGGCCGTTTTTCATTTGTCGATATCGGCGACAAAATCCCGGACTGTCGCCAAGATTTCGGCCGAGAGTTCTTCATCGGACGAAATCCTGGCAAGGCCGATGCCACCGGCCATCATCGCGAAGGCCATGATCGCCTTGCGCCGCCTTTCCCCTTCGTCCGCTCCCGCAGCCTTGCTCGCCAATGACGCGAAATTACGCTTGAGCCCGTCCGTCGCGATCCCCCGCGCCTTCTCGCCGCTGCGTGATATATCGGAGGTCAGCGCGGCAAAAGGGCAGCCCTCGCCGGGATTGTCACGATGATAGGCGCTGACATAGCGATCGGCGACATCGGCAGCCGTCATCTGCGCCGGGTTCACCCCCTCGGCCTCCAGCTTGCGTCCCCATGAATCGAAAGCGGACTGGATCGCCTCGGCGACCAGATCAGCGCGCGAGGCGAAATGCTTGTAGAAGCCGCCGACGGTCAGTCCGGCCTCCTTCATCAGGTCGGCGACGCCAATACCTTCGAGCCCCTCCTCGCGCAGCCGCTTCGACGCAATCTCGACAATCTTCTCGTGCGTCTTCTGTTTTTCCAATTGCGAACGACCCATCGGACATCTCCCCGGCACCAATCGAATGAGCATGATGTCGGCCGAAAACCGCTTACACTTTTCGGAATCATGCTTCTCTTGACTTAAATGGATTATCATCATAATCCTTATAGATAACGATCATAATCCAGATCGTTGCCAATTCCAAGAGGAGCATGAATCATGCGTCTAAGAAACAAGGTCGCCCTGATCACCGGCGGAAACAGCGGCATCGGTCTTGCCACCGCCAAGGTCTTCATCGACGAGGGTGCCAAGGTGGTGATCACCGGCCGCAACCCGGACACGCTCGCGGCTGCCGAAAAGGCGCTCGGTGCCGGCGTGCTGGCGCTGAAGGTCGATGTCACCGATGCCGCCGCAACCGAGAGGGCCTTTGCGGAAGCCGCCGGAAAGGTCGGCAAGTTCGACATCGTCTTCGCCAATGCCGGCATCGGCGGCGCGACGCCGCTCGGCGAGACATCACTGGCGCAGTTCAACCAGATCATCAGCACCAATCTCACGGCAGTTTTCTTCACGGTGCAATCGGCCCTGCCGCATCTCAATGACGGCGCTTCGGTGATCCTCAACGGTTCGGTGCATGCCGTGCTCGGCGCTCCCGGCTGGTCGGCCTATGCGGCGACCAAGGCGGCGGTCCGCGCAATGACGCGCAATATGGCATCCGAGCTCGCGCCGCGCGGCATCCGCGTCAATCAGGTAACGCCCGGCGGCACCAAGACGCCGATCTGGTCGCCGATGGCCCAGACGGAGGACGCCATGTCGGCGCTCGAAGCCCGCATCGGCGGCATGAGCCCGCTCGGCCGCATGAGCGAAGCCGACGAAATCGCCAAGGCGGCGCTCTATCTGGCCTCGGATGATTCGGCCAATGTCACCGGCATCGAGATCACCGTCGACGGCGGCATGACGAGCGCGCCATCCGGCGCCAAGATCTTCCGCGCCGCCTGAATGAGTTTCAGCTGAGTTTCACCACGCCGGAGCGGCCGACGACGCAGTTGCGGCCGCTCTTCTTGGCTGCGTAGAGCCTGCCGTCGGCAGCCGTCAGCACGGCGGTGAAATCGACGCCGTCCTCGTCGGCAGTCGCAACGCCGATGCTGACCGTGATCGGCCTGTCATCCGGCGTCTTGACGCTGGTTGCGATCGTCCAGCGCAGGCGCTCGGCAAGCAGCAGACCTTCCTCGTGGTCGGTACCTGGACAGACGGCAACGAATTCCTCGCCGCCGAAGCGGAAGACGCGATCGCTCGAACGCAACGTCGTGCCCAATCGGGCGGCGATCGCCTTCAGCACCTCGTCGCCCTGGAGGTGGCCGTAGCCGTCATTGACATCCTTGAAGTGATCGGCATCGATAATGAGGACGGTGGCGAATGACCCCTGCTTCAGTGCCTCTAGCAGCATCAGCGGCGCTTCCATTTCCATGCGCGTCCGATCATAGACGCCAGTGAGCATATCGCGGCCGGTGCGCTCCAGAAGATCGTTGTAGCGCTCGCGGAACGTCAGGTCGCCGAACACGTCGCTGATGGAGCGTGCGGATCCGCCCGCACCGACGCGGCGAATACGATATTCATAGAATGCGAACATTGCCGCGTAGAGGCAGACGGCAAGCATTTTCGCCTTCCATCCGCCCCAGAATGCGGCGATCGGCACATCCAGAAAATAATGCAGCGCGGCGAAGAAACCGATCTGGTCGAAGGTCAGCAGCACGAAGCCAGAAATCAGGAAACGCAGGACGACGCGGCGGCGGAAGAAATCGCCGAGTTTTTCGTAAAGCAGGATGATGCCGAGCGAATCGACATAGAGCAGCGCCGTGCCCCAGACCATCAGCCAGCCCATCTCCTTGAGGAAATCGACGTCGGGCGTGTGGTTGGGCGACATCTGCAGCGGCTGGTGCAGCTGCAGCACCCAGGCAATACCGACGGTGAGCAGGTTGCCGAGGAAAAGACCATAGATCGGCTGGCGCACCGTCGCGGCATCTTCCTGCAGGTAAAGCATCAGGATCATCATCAGCTTGCCGGAGAAGAAGATGGATGAGCCCGGCGACACATCCCCGAACGGCAGCGAGACATAGAAGACCGCCGCCAGATAGGTCTCCATGAAATGCATGACGCCGAGCGCCGTCAGGAAAACCCCGAGACCAAGCCGATGACGGAAATGCAGAAGCGTCACCATCAGCACGAAATAGGCGATGGCTTCGACGACGAAGAGAAGGAGGTTGAGTGTCTCCATCATGAGACCTCGGCTCCGAACGTTCGGCCTTCTGCTGGCGCGGCGATCACGACAGCGAATCCTTTGGTCAATTGTCCGAAACAGTCAAACACGAGGGGTGTCCTGCAAATTCTGCAGGCGATACCTTTCACCGCAATCCTTTAAGATTGCGTGAGTGAGAACGCACTCGCTGAAGGGCGCCCGGATCACACACAGGAATAATTGCAGCCGGTATCAAGGACCTATGCCCGGATCCCGATTCAGACCTGACGAAGCTT
Source organism: Rhizobium leguminosarum bv. viciae (assembly GCF_012276115.1). GTDB lineage: Bacteria > Pseudomonadota > Alphaproteobacteria > Rhizobiales > Rhizobiaceae > Rhizobium > Rhizobium leguminosarum_T. The sequence goes on from NZ_WIEU01000012.1 coordinate 148,542, forward strand.
CTCGCCGTCGCCAAAGAGCGACGAACCATGCTGATCGATGATCTGCTGCGCTTTGCGCACCGTGCATTCGATCGCGTCATCGGAGGAGGAAAACAGATCGGCGCGGATGAAATTGCGCACCAGCACCTCGTCGCCGACTTTCTTTTCGATGCGGCCGGCAAGGCGATACTGGCCGCCTTCCTTGCGCGGCTCGGCATAGATCGTGCAATCGCCGTAAAGCTGCGGTTCGCCGGAAGGGTCTGCCGCCTCCGAAGCCGGTTTGCCGCCGCCGGAGAACATCGAAAAGATATTTGAAATGAACGAAGCCATGCTCCGCCTTTAGCACGGCGATATCGCTGTCGCCAAGTCAAATGATCAGATTGGCGAGGATCTCGTTTTCGGTGATATCCTCGTAACCCATGCCGGCTGCTTCGAAATTTCCGATCAGCCGGGCGAAATTCTCAGGCGCCTTGGTTTCGATGCCAATCAGGATCGAGCCGAAGTTGCGCGCCGATTTCTTCAAATATTCGAAACGGGCGATATCATCGTCGGGGCCGAGCAGATTGAGGAAATCCCGGAGCGCACCGGGGCGCTGGGCGAGCCGCAGGATGAAGTATTTCTTCAGCCCTGCGTAACGCATGGCTCTTTCCTTTACGTCAGGCAGACGCTCGAAATCGAAATTGCCGCCGGAGACGACGGCAACGATGGTCTTGCCGCGGATCGCTTGGCCGTCCATCGCGGCGATCGCCGTCAGCGACAATGCGCCGGCCGGCTCCAGCACGACGCCCTCGACATTCAGCATTTCCTGAATGGTGACGCAAATGGCGTTCTCCGGCATCAGTTGCACTTGGCTTGCCGGGAAGTCGCGAAGGGCGGCGAAATTCAGGTCGCCGATGCGGGCGACTGCAGCCCCATCGACGAAATTGTCGACCTTGGCAAGCGTCGTGACCTTACCTGCCTCGATGCTGCGCTTGAGACTCGGCGCGCCGGCTGGTTCGGTGAAGACGAAAGCCGATTTCGGCACGATGCCGTCGAGATAACCGGTGATGCCGGCGGCCAGTCCGCCGCCGCCAACCGGCAGGACGACCATGTCAGGCAACGTTCCTTCCGGCAGTTGCTGCATGATTTCGGCGGCGACGGTTGCCTGGCCTTCGATAATGTCGGCGTGGTCGAAGGGCGGCACCATAACGCCGCCGACCGCCTCCACATGTTCGCGGGCGGCTTGGTAGCACTGGTCGAAGAAGTCGCCGAACAGGCGGATGGTGATGAATTCAGCGCCGAACATGCGGGTCTTGTCGATCTTCTGTTGCGGTGTCGTCACCGGCATGAAGACGACGCCCGGAACGCCGAAATGGCGGCAGACGAAGGCAAAGCCCTGGGCGTGATTGCCGGCCGAGGCGCAGACGAAGGTCTTGCCGGCGGCACCCTGCCCGATCGCCTTGCGGAAGAAATTGAAGGCGCCGCGGATCTTGTAGGAGCGCACCGGCGACAGGTCCTCGCGCTTCAGCCAGATATCGGCACCGTAGCGAGCCGACAGATGATCGTTGAGCTGCAGCGGCGTTGCCGGAAATAGGCTGCGCATTGCCTCTTCGGCGCTTTCGACATCAAGTCTCGTCACGGGCGTGGTCCATTCTCATGAGTAGCCGCTGCCGCTATGGCACAGGCCAACCGGCAAAAGAAAGCCCGTTTCGGCCATTTCCGGTTCTCTCCCGGGAAAGCCTTTCTTAAGCCAATCGCGAAATCGGCGGCAGATGAACTGATTTTAACTGTCAATGAAAAGCCAAGCCACTAATATGAAACCATGATGATCTTCAAATTTGCAAGGCCGCTCGCCTGGCTGCTGCTCGCCCTCATCCTCTTCGTCACGGTTTCACCGATCGGGCTGAGGCCGGAAACGGTCACGACGGTCGATACCGACCGCGGCGGCGCCTATGTTCTCGTTGGCCTCGCCTTCGCTCTCGCCTATCCCAAACAGTGGAAGATGGTGGCGGTGCTGCTGATTGCCGGTGCAGTCGCCATCGAATATCTGCAATATCTCACACCAACCCGCCATCCACGCCTGCACGACGCCGGCATCAAGGCCGCGGGCGCAGCCCTCGGACTGCTGGCTGGCTGGCTGATCAACAGGTGGCGCGAGACCAAAGCGCCAAACGCGCTTCCGCTCACAGAGCGATGATCACTATCAGCACAGACCACACATAATCCCGAAAATCGAATTCGGGATCTGTCCAGATCGAAAGTAATAGAGCGTCCTTAGCGCGTCTTCTTAGACGCGCTAAGGACGCTCTAGAAACCCTGCAAGTGCATTGCCCAGTAGAACAGCGGTATCGCGGCTATCGTAGCCCCCAGAACAAGTGCGACACTGGTCTTGAAGATGCGGATGCGCCGAACCTTAGTCCCACTCCAATCGTAAACCATCGTCTTACTCCCACAAGACAACCCTTACTCAACTGTCGCGGCGCCATCGTTACGCCAGAAATTCGTTTGTCAAGCGATAACTTACTTCTGTGCACAATATACAAGCAGATTCAATACAGGCATATTCAAACAGGATTATGAAGGTGGTGCGGGCGACCGGGGGCGAACCCGTACAGCCAAGGCCGAAATTTTAAAGCCACCGCCACTACCGCATCGTGCAGGGGCAACCTTTCGACTTCTCGGATACCGACGCCAAGGCGCTGGAAGAATGGCTCGAGCCGAGATCGTTCCAAAGCCCGCTACGAGTCCTCCTCGTCATCGCCCGCCCGAAACAGGGCCTCGTAGTCTCTGCCGCCATAGAACACATTGACGATCTCAACCGCGTCGGTGACGTGATAGGCAATCACGGCGGAATGCTCAAACGGCACCGTTCGCAAGCCAGGCGCCAGATCATCCCGAGGACGACCGCCGTTCGGCGCATCACCGATCTTGCGGCACCTGGTCATGATGCGTTTCACGAAGCCATTGGCAATGATGTGGCTCCGGCTCATGTCGGCAATGTCGATATAGATGTGGCGCAGGTCGTTCAGCGCCTCGGGCCGATAGATGACCTTAGCGCGCCGCATTGCGGGACGCTTTTTCCTGACCTTTCATGAAGCGGTCCATTTCCACTTCCGCCTCTTCTGCTGTCAAACTCGGGCGCGGATCATCAAGGGAACGGCGAATACGAGCTCGCATCGCGTTGAGGCGTTCGGCATCCTCGAGCCGCTGGCGTTGCCACACCCGCACAGCATCACGCATCGCCTCACTCGTGGTCGCAAATTCACCGGCCTCGACCGTATCGCGAACGCTCCGCAGCATATCGGCCGTGAGGGTAATGGTCACCTTTTCCGCATTTCGCATCGTCGTACACTTTCCTTGGCTTCTTATAAAGTATGATAAAATCATATTTTATACCAGAAAAATTGCGATGCCATCCGCATCAGAAGCGATGGTGACGAATACACCCGGGACCTACGGCAATTTGCGTGATGGGCTGTGCCGAGATCGTTGGACGGGCTACTTCCCTGATCATGCCGTAAATACCTCCGACAACCGATGGATATCAGTTGAGAATACCGTCTCTCTTTGTTAGCAGAGGGAACCACGCGGACGTGGTGGAATCGGTAGACACAAGGGACTTAAAACAAAATTGAGTGCACCGGCGGAAACGCCGGCTGTAGAACTGCTCAAAGTCGGGGAAACCTGTCAAATGGCAATCCCGAGCCAAGCCCCGCCAGGGGAAGGTGTAGAGACTAGACGGGCAGCACCTAAGGCAAAGCTAGGGTGAAGGTATAGTCCAGACCACAAACGCCGGAAGGCGGCGGTGAAAGCCGTAGCGGTAAGAAAATCCCTCGGCCTAGGCTATGCGGGTTCGACCCCCGCCGTCCGCACCATTTTCCCCGTAACCCGGCAGGAATTTCAATTATCCCCTTGTCGCCTGCCCGCGCCTCTGAGTCTGTTGCGGGAAAAAGCAGAAAAGGCGCGGCGAGCCCCATGCCCGCCGCGCCTTTATCATTTCAGTATCGAAGATCAGGCGAGCTTGGCAGCAAGCTTGGCAACGTGGGCGCCCTGGTATTTTGCGCCTTCCAGCTCAATCTCGGAAGGCTGGCGCGAGCCGTCGCCGTTGGTGATGGTGGAGGCGCCATAAGGCGAGCCGCCCTTGACTTCCTCGGTGCCCATCTGGCCCTGGAAGGCATAAGGCAGGCCGGCAACGACCATGCCCTGGTGCAGGAAGGTCGGGATGAAGCCGAGGATTGTCGATTCCTGGCCGCCATGCTGGGTGGCCGAAGAGGTGAAGACCGAACCGAGCTTGCCGACGAGTTTGCCGGCGAACCAGAGGCCGCCCGTCTGATCCCAGAAATTGCGCATCTGCGAGGCGACTGTGCCGAAGCGGGTGCCGGCGCCGACGATGATCGCGTCATAGTCCGCCAGTTCGTCGACGGTGGCAATCGCAGCCGCCTGGTCGACCTTGTAATAGGAAGCCTTGGCGACGTCTTCCGGAACCAGTTCCGGAACGCGCTTGACGGTGACCTCGGCACCGGCCGACTTCGCGCCTTCGGCAACCGCATAGGCCATGGTTTCGATATGGCCGTAAGCCGAATAATAAAGGACGAGAACCTTCGCCATCTTCTATCTTCCTTGAAACATCGGGTTGAATTTCCTGACCGAGAGGATTTCTATCAGCACGTCTGGGCGAACACAGCCCTGCCCTCAAGAACTCAGTGTTCACCACCCGGAGACGAAAATTCGCTTGCGGTTTTCATTTCGGCAAAATGACGCATCGCCCGAATTAAAGAGTTAGCGCATGATGTCGTCCGAAAACCGCCTGCACTTTTCGGCATCATGCTCTGGTGTTTGCAAAGCGAGCGAACGGCGCTACCTATTCCCCAGCCTCACATCACGGAACATCCCATGAGCCAAGACATCGTCGTCACCGCCGCCATGCTCGCCATCGGCGACGAACTTCTCTCCGGCCGCACCAAGGATAAAAATATCGGCCACCTCGCCGATTTGCTGACGCTTTCCGGCATCGACCTCAAGGAAGTGCGCATCGTCGCCGACGACGAGGACGCGATTGTCGAGGCACTGAACGCGCTTCGCGGCAAGTATGACTACGTCTTCACCTCGGGCGGCATCGGGCCGACGCATGACGACATCACCGCCGATGCCATCTCCAAGGCGTTCGGCGTGCCCTGCGAATACGACGAAACAGCAATGACGCTGCTTGCCGAGATGTACCGGCGCCGCGAGATGGAATTCACCGAGGCGCGCCAGCGCATGGCGCGCATGCCGCGAGGGGCTGCGCATATCGCCAATCCGGTCTCGACGGCGCCTGGCTTCATCATCGGCAATGTCTATGTGATGGCCGGCGTGCCGCAGGTCTTCCAGGCGATGGTCGACAACGTGCTGCCGACGCTTCGAACCGGCACGCCGGTGCTCTCGCTCGCTATCGCCTGCCCTTACGGCGAAGGAGAGATCGGCACGCCGCTGACCGCGATCCAGAAAGCACATCCGGAAACCAGCATCGGTTCCTACCCGCGCTATATCGGCCAGAAATTTTCGACCGAGATCGTCGTACGCGGCCGCTCCCAGGCAGTTATCGATGCGGCCGGCGGCGAGGTGCAGGCGATGATCGACGCCATCCGCCAAAGGAAGGACATCGCCGAAAACCATTCCGCCGAGGCTTGAGGGCAACGCCGGAACTCAAGGCCATCCTTGATCCCGATCAAGGAACAGGAGAACGGTCCGGCGCATTCCTTCCCTCGCGCAAGTCATTTCAGCGCAAGGAGAATTGATATGTCTTACAAAACCATTCTCGCCATTCTCGATACATCGGACAATAGCGGGGCGGTTGCCGATTTCGCCTTTGCCATCGCTGCTGAAAGCGGCGCCCATGTGATCGGCCTGCATGCCGAAATCATCTCCGCCGTGCCGCTGGTGGCGCCGATGGAAATCCCCGACCCCGTTGCCGTGCAGGCGCTGCAGGATATGGCGCATAGCGAAACGATTGCCGTCGAGCGCATCTTCAGGGCGAAAGCGGCGGCGGCTGGCGCCTCCTTCGAATGGCGCAGCTTTGCCACATCAACCGGATACGGCTCCGCACCGCTGATCGAAAGTGCGCGCAGCGCCGACCTCCTGATCGCCTCGCAGGCCGACCCGGCCAGACCTTCCGACAGCCACGTCGACGTCGACAGTTTCCTTTTCGAAACCGGCCGGCCGGTGCTGATGATCCCCTATATCATTCGCCAGCCGAAGCCGATCAAGCGCGTGCTGATCGCCTGGAACGGATCGAAAGAGGCGGCGCGCGCGACCTTCGACGCGCTGCCGATTCTGAAGGCGGCTGACGAGGTGGAGATCTTTTCGGTCGATCCGGCCGACACGGCGCTGCAATCGCCGCTGACCGCCGGCGCCGACATCGCCGCGACGCTCGCGCGTCATGGCGTGAAGACGACGCTTTCGACGGCGCAAAGTGTGGACAAGAGCGCATCCCATGTCATCGAGAACAGGCTTTCGGACAACAGCATCGATCTTCTCGTCATGGGCGCCTATACGCATTCCTGGCTCTGGCAGATGATCTTCGGCGGCACGACCAAGACCCTGCTGCAATCGATGACGGCGCTGACGCTGTTGTCGCGTTGATTGGCTGCTCTTGCCTTTTGCCGGCAAATCCCGCTAATTGCGGCGACCGATGACAGCTTCGAGCCTCGGCCCATCTCGCGCAGTTCCGGCTGCGCGATTTGCGTTTTGCCAATCGCCGCTTCAAGCCCCATCCGGTCGCCGGCAAACGGCGTGTCGTTTTTTCATGCCGCGGAGCAGCCCGATGTCCCTTCCCGATAAAGCCTTTCCCGTTTCCTGGGATCAGTTCCACCGCGATGCGCGCGCTCTTGCCTGGCGGCTTGCCGGCTTGAATCAGACGTTCAAGGCGATCGTCTGCATCACCCGCGGCGGCCTCGTTCCGGCCGCGATCATCTCGCGCGAACTGAACATCCGGCTGATCGAGACCGTCTGCGTCGCGTCCTATCACGACTATGTGAACCAGGGCGACATGGTGCTGCTCAAGGGAATAGCGCCCGAACTTATGGAGAATGGTGGCGAAACCGTGCTGGTCGTCGACGATCTGACAGATACCGGCAAGACCGCCGCACAGGTGCGCACCATGCTGCCGAGGGCACATTTCGCCTGCGTCTACGCCAAGCCGAAAGGCGTGCCGACCGTCGACACCTTTATCACCGAGGTCAGCCAGGATACCTGGATCTACTTCCCCTGGGACATGGGCTTCACCTATCAGGAGCCGATCGCCAAGGGCGCGGGCTGATCGCCACCGATCGCAGCGCGCAACCATCGTATTTACTACTTGAAATTGTTCCAGATTTTGTCAGCGAGCTTGCCTGAATCCGCTATCGGGATCTGCACATCTATTTTATCTTGTCCTAATAGACTTGGCGACGTGCGAATCATCTCAGGTTGCGCTTAAAGCGTGCAACGAACGATGTGATATAAGGAAGCAAGATGGCGCGGTGGGGGCATAGTGGAACGGTTGTAACCGTCTGGCTGGCGGCATGTCTGTTTCCCCTGACACCCGTCCGCGCCGAGCCTGCCTATATTCCTCTCGTGCGCGATTATGTCGAGAAGCGAATCCGGCCTATCGTGGAAACGCCATTGGTGCTGAAAGCCATTGCTGAGCAGAACGCCGAATTCGGCGATGTCAGCGAAATGGATATGCGGGTGCTCGATGAGACCTACCGGTCGGAGATCAATCAGCACCACCTGCAGATAGTCAAGCTGCTGCTCGACAAATCCCTATCGCATTACCTCAAAGCCAAGCAGGACGCCTCGCAGGGCGCGATTCTCGAATTTTTCGTCACGGACTCGCATGGGCTGAATGTAGGACAGAGCACCATCACCGCCGACTACTGGCAGGGCGACGAGGAGAAATATCTCAGAACCTTCACCAACGGCTCCCGCGAGATCTTCATCGACCGGGCGGAACGCAATGAATCCAGCCAAAATCTCGAGACGCAAGCGAGCTTCGTCGTCATGGACAAAGAGAACAGGCCGATCGGCGTCGCCATCGTCACCATCGCCATCGATGCGCTCTAACGGCATGTCGCGCAAAAGTTTGCGGTTTTGCGATAACGACGCGCTTTAGGAGCGCTGATTTCACCGGCGAATCGGCATGCCCATTTGCGCCGGAAATGCCATCACAAGATTCGCCGCAGGATGCTTTTTTGCCATTCTGAGGTTTTCCTTAGCCGGCAACGCCTGCAAGCCATTGTAATATCAGCGCTCCCCGGCTTTCCCCAATCTCCACAGGCGCATCCACAACATGTTGTGGTTAGCAATCAATTAAAAGCCAGCCCTTGACGGAATCACCTGTTTCAAACTTTACTGCTTCTGATGTTGCGGCGGCGACAGGACCGGAGGTAACGAGCCCGGTTCCCTTTTGAAAATTAGGACGCGGAATCAGGGCGATGGACCGGAAACGGTTCAGGCCCGACAGGATTTCTGCGCGGTTTTCAGCCTCCAAAAAAAGTGACATTGGGACTGGCGATAATAAGCTGTTAATACTATATTTAGCGTTTGCAGCCACCATCACCACAAGATACAGGAAGGACATCTCCGGATGACACCCCTGTCACGATACGGAAACGAGACTGGCTGCACGGCGACAAAGTGCCGCCGGATAGGAATTTTGCGCCTGAGGTCGTGGGGACCGGGCGCCAACGCGAGGTCAAGACTATGCGCATCGAACGTCGTTTCACGAAGGCCGGCCAAGGCGCCTATGCGGATATCGAATTTCGCAAGGCGACGAGCGAGATCAAGAACCCCGATGGTTCGGTCGTGTTCCGCCTCGAGAATATCGATGTTCCCGCGCAGTTCTCCCAGGTCGCGACCGACGTGCTGGCGCAGAAGTATTTCCGCAAGGCCGGCGTTCCCACACGGCTGAAGAAGGTCGAGGAAAACGATGTTCCTTCCTTCCTGTGGCGCTCCGTTCCCGACGATGCTGCGCTGAAGAACCTGCCGAAGGACGAGCAGACCGGCTCGGAAATCGATGCGCGCCAGGTCTTCGACCGTCTTGCCGGCACCTGGACCTATTGGGGCTGGAAGGGCGGCTATTTCTCCTCCGAGGAAGATGCCTCGGCCTTCAAGGACGAGCTTGCCTATATGCTCGCCACCCAGCGTGTCGCCCCGAACTCGCCGCAATGGTTCAACACCGGCCTGCACTGGGCCTATGGCATTGACGGCCCCGGCCAGGGCCATTTCTATGTCGATCCTTTCACCGGCAAGCTGACCAAGTCCAAATCGGCCTATGAACACCCGCAGCCGCACGCCTGCTTCATCCAGTCCGTCGAGGACGATCTCGTCAATGAAGGCGGCATCATGGACCTCTGGGTGCGTGAGGCGCGCCTCTTCAAATACGGCTCCGGCACCGGCTCCAACTTCTCGATGCTGCGCGGCGAAGGCGAAAAGCTTTCCGGCGGCGGCCGTTCCTCCGGCCTGATGAGCTTCCTGAAGATCGGCGACCGTGCGGCCGGCGCCATCAAATCGGGCGGCACGACGCGCCGCGCCGCCAAGATGGTGGTCGTCGACATCGACCATCCGGATATCGAGGAATACATCAACTGGAAGGTCAAGGAAGAGCAGAAGGTCGCGGCTCTCGTGACCGGCTCCAAGGTCGTCGCCAAGCATCTGAAGGCGATCATGAAGGCCTGCTTCAACTGCGAAGGCGGCGATAACGGCGATTGCTACGACCCCAATAAGAACCCTGCCCTGAAGCGCGAAATCCGCGCTGCCAAGAAGGACCAGGTTCCCGAGAACTACGTCCAGCGCGTCATCCAGTTTGCCCGCCAGGGCTACAAGGATCTCCAATTCAAGACCTACGACACGGATTGGGATTCGGAAGCTTACCTCACGGTATCCGGCCAGAACTCCAACAACTCCGTCTCGATCAAGGACGACTTCCTGCGCGCCGTCGAGAATGATGGCGAATGGAACCTGACCGCCCGCAAGGACGGCCGGGTGATGAAGACGCTGAAGGCCCGCGATCTCTGGGAAACCATTTCCTACGCTGCCTGGGCCTCGGCCGATCCCGGCATCCACTTCAACACGACGATGAACGACTGGCACACTTCGCCGGCCGGCGGCCCGATCCGCGGCTCGAACCCGTGCTCTGAATACATGTTCCTCGACGACACCGCCTGCAACCTTGCCTCGCTGAACCTGCTGCAGTTCAAGGACAAGGCTACCAAGCGCATCAACATCGCCGATTACGAACACGCGGTTCGCCTGTGGACCGTCGTGCTCGAAGTCTCGGTGATGATGGCGCAGTTCCCGTCGAAGCGCATCGCCGAACTCTCCTACGAATACCGCACGCTCGGCCTCGGCTACGCCAATATCGGCGGCCTGCTGATGTCATCGGGCATTCCCTACGACTCCGCTGAAGCCCGCGCCATTGCGGGTTCGCTGACCGCGATCATGACCGGCATCTGCTATGCGACCTCGGCCGAAATGGCCGCCGAGCTTGGGCCCTTCCCGAATTTCGCGCCGAACCGCGAGAGCATGCTCAAGGTCATTCGCAACCATCGCCGTGCGGCGCATGGCGAGAGCTCCGGCTATGAGGCGCTGTCGATCAACCCGGTCGCGCTGATCCATTCGGAAAACCCGGACCAGGATCTCGTCGCCCACGCCAAATCGGCCTGGGACAAGGCGCTCGAGCTTGGTGAACAGCATGGCTATCGCAATGCCCAGGTCTCGGTCATCGCGCCCACCGGCACGATCGGTCTCGTCATGGATTGCGACACGACAGGCATCGAGCCCGACTTCGCCCTCGTCAAATTCAAGAAGCTCGCCGGCGGCGGCTACTTCAAAATCATCAACCGTGCGGTGCCGGACGCGCTGCGCACGCTCGGCTATTCGGAAAGCCAGATCGCCGAGATCGAGGCCTATGCCGTCGGCCACGGCAACCTGAACCAGGCGCCGGCTGTCAATCCGTCGACGCTGAAGACCAAGGGCTTCACCGACGAGAAGGTGGAAGCCGTCAACGCCGCGCTGAAGAGCGCCTTCGACATCAAGTTCGTCTTCAACCAGTGGACGCTCGGCGCCGACTTCCTGAAGGAAACGCTGAAGGTTTCCGACGAACAGCTGGCCGACATGAGCTTCAGCCTGCTTGACCATATCGGCTTCTCGAAGAAGGACATCGAAGCTGCCAACATCCATGTCTGCGGTGCGATGACGCTGGAAGGCGCGCCCTTCCTGAAAAACGAGCATCTGCCGGTCTTCGATTGCGCCAATCCCTGCGGCAAGATCGGCAAGCGCTACCTCTCGGTGGAAAGCCATATCCGCATGATGGCGGCTGCCCAGCCGTTCATCTCCGGCGCGATTTCCAAGACGATCAACATGCCGAACGAGGCGACCGTCGAGGATTGCAAGAACGCCTACATGCTCTCCTGGAAGCTTGGCCTCAAGGCCAACGCGCTCTATCGCGACGGCTCGAAGCTGTCGCAGCCGCTCAATTCCTCGCTGATCGAAGACGAGGACGACGAGGATGCGCTGGAGGAACTGCTGCAGGCGCCGCTGGCCGCCCAGGCGGTTACCGTCACCGAGAAGATCATCGAGCGGGTGATCGAACGAGTTTCGCGCGAACGCGAGAAGCTGCCGAACCGCCGCCAGGGCTATACCCAGAAGGCCGCCGTCGGCGGACATAAGGTCTATCTGCGCACCGGCGAATTCGGCGACGGCCGCATCGGCGAGATCTTCATCGACATGCACAAGGAAGGCGCTGCCTTCCGCGCGATGATGAACAATTTCGCCATCGCCATCTCGCTTGGCCTGCAATATGGCGTGCCGCTCGAGGAATATGTCGAGGCCTTCACCTTCACCAAGTTCGAGCCGGCCGGCATGGTCATCGGCAATGACGCGATCAAGAACGCCACCTCGATCCTCGACTATGTCTTCCGCGAGCTTGCCGTCTCCTATCTCGGCCGCCACGACCTGGCGCATGTCGATACGTCGGACTTCTCGAACACGGCACTCGGCAAGGGCATCCAGGAAGGCAAGACCAACCTGCTCTCCACCGGCTGGACCCGCGGCTACAAGCCGACGCTGGTGTCCGGCACCGGCGGCGAACGCCAGGCAGGCGAACCCAAGGGTGCGGCCACCGCCGCCCCTGCCCGCGCCGCTTCCACCGGCACCGTGACCGCCTTTGCAGGCGCGGCTGCCCGCAAGCTGGAGCCGACGGTCGCCATCGCCACCTCCGAAATCGTCGCCTTCAAGCGCGATTACGAGGAGCGCGCCAAGGAATTGGCGGAAGAGATCGCCGAAGAGGTGACCGAGGAACTCACCAGCGACGCAACGGCCTTGTTCTCCGACAAGGCGGCAGCCGACGCGGCAACGGCAAAATCGGAGGCCAAGAAGCGGGAAGCCGAACGCCGCCAACGCTCGATCATGCAAGGCTATACCGGCAACATGTGCTCGGAGTGCCAGAACTTCACGATGGTGCGGAATGGGACTTGCGAGAAGTGCGACACGTGCGGTGCCACGAGCGGGTGCAGCTGAGTAGGCTTCTTATCGTTCGACTGCGTCCGCTGAAGCATTTCAGGGCCAATTGATTGGATTCTTCCGTTCAAACCCTATGAGACGCACAAAATTAAGTTTCAGGCGCGCAGGCGCCTGAAAATAACAGGAAGAACAGAACAGGACTAGCAATTCAGTCTTGTTCAGAAAGTCTCCAGGCGGACGCAGATTCAGCCCTCACCATGAGGGGCAGGCGCACGGTGCAGAAGCTGCGGCTATCGATGAAACGGCACCGGCCAGCGGCGGCGCCATCTTCTCGGTTCAGTTCGTCGCCTTCCGCGGCGCGAGTTCCGTCTCGATCACGATCGTCACCTCGTCGCTAACTGCCGGCACATAAAGGCTGAGGCCCCATTCGCTGCGTTTGATCTTGGCAATGGCAGAAAAGCCAAGCTTCGGCGCCTTGTCCATAGGGTGTTCAGCCATCGAGCCGTTGAACGTGACGTCGATCGTCACTGGACGTGTCTGGCCGCGAAATGTGAGGTCGCCCGTCACCTGTCCCCTGTTCTCAGCAGTCAACTTGACCTCGGTCGAGCTGAAACTGATCGGCTGCGCCGCGAAAAAGTTCCCATCATGGCCAATCTTTTTGTCGAAGTCCTCGACCTCCGGAAATGGGAAATCGGTGCGTACCGAGGTCGGATCGATACTGGCCGACACTCTTGAAGCCGCCGGATTCTCCGCATCCCAGATGAGTTCAGCGTTCATCTTGGTGAAGCGAGCCGTATAGTTCGACAGCCCGAAATGACCAACTTTCCAGGTGACGCTCGAATGGGCAGGGTCGGATACATAGGCGCCCGAAGGCGCCGGCGACGGCTTGCTCTGGGGGAAGGCAGACGTGGCGAACAGCGCCCAAAGCGTCAGAAGATACAGGCATCTCATAAACATAGCCTTTCTGGTAAATTTGCATGGGCCGATGATTGAAGTGTTCAAGCCGCCGTCTGAACCGGGTGGAGCTTGAGGAGCTGGCGTATGCCCTCTTCTTCTGCGGTGAAATCGTCGGTTGTGATCGCCCCGAAGGCGGCGGCCGCAGCCTTTGTCTTCGCCGGCGCATGCGGCAAGAGGTCCGGCCCTTGCAGACGGAAGGAGATCGGCGACAGCGGCCCGAAGAGCAGCGCCCGTTCGAGGTCCGGCCAAATTGTTAGGTCCGGCTCTACACCGGCATTGCGGGCGAAAGTGAGCGCCGCCACATGCATCGGTAGATTGATCGGCCCCGAGCGTGTGGCGCGGCTGCGTTCAACCCCGACAAGCATCGCTGCCCGTGCCGGGAGTGACTGGCTGCTTGCGAAGCACTGGGCTACCCAGCGCGCCTGCAGTTCGAGAACTGGGAAGGCCGGCCCAATCAGATCGAACAGGCCAAGGAAGGCAAGCCCTGGCAGATCAGGATGGAAGGTATGATCGTGAAGATCGGCGCCATAACTATCGAGCCGGATCGTCCGGATGATATCCTCCGAAAGCCAAGGCATCGACAGGCGGTAACCGGTGCCGAAGAGGATGGCGTCAACATTGGAGCTCGTCCCGTCGCGGAACCAGACGGTGTGACCATCGACCCGCTCGATCCAGGGCTTCACAGCGATGCGCCCCTCCGCCACCGCCGGCAGAAAACCCTGCGATTGGGAGATACCAGCCACAAAGGCGTTGCCTTCCGGCCTCGGAGCGCCGAACTGGTCGGGGGAGCCGGCCACTTTGAGGACCTTCGTAGTCAGTCCTTCGGCCAGCAAATCCGGCGGCAGCACGCTTTCCATCAGCACGGCAGCACGACTGAACATCACGTGATCTGTGGGCACCCCGGCGATGACTTTCGGCAGGATATAGCGCTGCCGGCGGTTACTGGAGACCACCTGGACCGCACCGCCGAGCGCGATATCGGAGGCGATCTCCAACGCACTGATCGAGCAGCCGGCCACAAGCACCTTACGGCCGCGATAACGCTCCGAACCGTTATACTGGGCAGTGTGGACGGCACCTAGAGCTCCGGCGAAACCATCGAGGCCAGGTACTGCTGGCAGGTCGGGCAGGTTCTGCCGTCCCGTCGCGACGACCACCCGCTGGAAAACTTCCGAACGCACCTCCCTGTCTTCGGCCGAACGGATCAACCAGCCATTGTCAGCCCGCTCGAGCCGCTCGACCCGCGTCTTCAGTCTCAGATGCGGCAGCAGGCCCAAGGTGAAGGCATAACGTTCGAGGTAATCAAGCATCTCCTCCTGCCGCGGGTAGGCGGCGCTTTCGGAGGTGTGGTCGAGATCGGAAAAAGCCGTCATCACGCGGCTGGTATTGGTGCGCATGCCGGGCCAGATGGCGCTGGCTGCCGAGGCGGAATTCCATTGGCCACCGAGGCGGGACGAGGCCTCGAAAATGATGGGCATCAGCCCGCGGGCGATGAGGTAACGCGCGGCGACGAGGCCGGCGGGACCGGCGCCAATCACGGCGACCGCATTATCAGGCATGTTGACATGGTTCTTGGTGGACATCAGCTTGCTCCTTGTTCGATGGAAGCGCTTTAGCCGGTTCGGGAAATATCGTTTCCTAAAAGCTCATTAAGTTGCGGCGCGGGAATCTTAAAACCTGCCTAACTGCGCTATGAACTGTCCGAGGGGGACGCTTGATGTTCGGGGACAAAATCGCAGGCTTCATAGAGAGCCCGGTGATGCAGATCATTGGTAGTTCGAACGCCGCACGCCGGCCCGAGATCGGCCGAGCCGTGGGCGCATGGATTTCCGCCGAAAGCGACACGATCGACCTCGTGACCTCCGCCTGGCAATGGCCCGAAACCGTCGCCAATCTGCTCGAGAACGGGAGAATTGCCGTCACTTTTGCCCGGCCGGCGGATTACGTCTCCTATCAGCTAAAGGGACAGGCCACTATAAGACCCGCGGAATCGCACGAGGTGGAGCGCTCTTCGCAATACATCGTCGCGATCGTTTCGACACAGATGAGACTTGGCCTGCTGCCGGAACTGATCATGCCGGTGCTTTCCAACCGGGACCCGATGCTGATCACGATGCGCGTCGCCTCAGTCTTCGTCCAGACGCCGGGCTCGCACGCCGGCGAGCGTATCTGGAGCACGACCCCATGACCCGGATGTCCAGTATGCTGACCTTGGCTGATCTCGAAGCCTGTTTCGAAGGCGTCATTCCCTCGATCATCTCGACGGCGGATGCCGACGGTCTGCCGAACATTTCCTATCTCTCACATGTCGCAATGGTCGACGATCGGCATGTGGCGCTTTCCAATCAGTTCTTCGCCAAGACTGCCGCCAACATCCGCCTGAACCCACACGCGATGTTGCTTCTGGTGGATGCCCGCAATTCTGCACAATTCCGGTTGCAACTGGTTTTTGCCCACACCCTTGAGGCAGGGCCGCTGTTCGAGCACATCTCGCTGCAGATCGACGCAAGCAGCGCTCAGGTCGGCATGGCGGGCATCATGAAGCTGCGCAATCTCGATGTCTTTCGCGTCGTGAGCATCGAAGCGATACCCTCCCAGGTCGAGACAGCCGAACCCCTAGGGCTGAAACGGAACCGGTTGATCGCCGCGGCCAAGATTGCCGAGGCGATCGCCGCGGAAGCGGACGCGGACGGCATAATCGACGCTATGCTGGAAGGTCTTCGCAGAGAGTTCGGTTTCGAGCACGGCTTGTTGCTGCAACTTGATGAAGGGCGCAATCAGCTCATCACCATCGGCAGCATCGGCTATGCCCCGTCCGGCATTGGATCGGATATTCCTGTCGACGAAGGCGTGATCGGCGCCGCTGCCGCCGGTGGGCGCCTCGTCAAGCTCAGTGACATGAGTCGCATCCGCCGCTTCGGTGCGGCTGTGCGCGACTCCTCTGCCGACGAGAACCGCACGCGGGCGATCCCGCTCCCTGGCATGGCGGACGCGATGAGCCAGATCGCCGTCCCGCTGATCGCCGCGGGATCGATACGCGGCGTCCTCTTCCTCGAAAGCCGCGACCGCATCGCATTCACAGGCGAGGATGAGGCGGCACTTTCGGTACTTGCTAGACAGGCGGCCATGGCACTGGCCCTAAGCGAGAAACTTTCGCTCGAAACCGAACCGCAGCAATTGGTCCGGGCGGAACTTCCGACGTCCGAGAAGACGGTACAGGTTGTCCATCATCGTTTCGACGACAGCATTTTTGTTGATGGCGATTACGTCATCAAGGGGGTCGCGGGCAGACTGCTCGCCTCGATGCTGGAACAGTACCAGGAAAGTGGTCGCGTGGAATTCACCAACCGCGAGATTCGGCTCGACGCGGCGCTGAAACTGCCCGACTTCAAGGACAACTTGGAAACACGGCTACTGCTTCTCCGCCGACGGCTTGACGAGAAACGGCTTCCGATCCGGCTGAGCCGCCTTGGCCGCGGCCGGATAGGCCTTCTCATTGAAGGCGCTCTACGGCTCAGCAAGGACGTCGTGTGAGGGGCTGAGCGGCTAATGACGATGCGTGTGTTCAACTGTTCCTGGCTGATCATGGAAGTCTGTGCAATGAGTCCTTGAGCCTCAATGCGACGAAGCCCGTGGCAATCACGGGCGCGACGATCGACAGCTTTGACGAGAACATTTCATCCCTACCCCAACGCATCTGATCAATGCACAAGGGGCAATCTTCTGGCAAGCGGCACAATCAGAAGTGATGATACAAGGTAAACGCGGGTTCCTCACCGTGATCATGAGATCCCAGTCCACGCGATCCAATACATGTCGGCCATTGATGCGAGAGCCGCAGGAGAAGGGGACGCTTCTTCGGATTTCGTCCTGGATTCCGCTCCGCCGTTACGGCTTCACACGGTCTGGATGCGCCGCCTGGAAGGCCGGCAGGTCTGCGCATCTGGCGTCGATATCGACGATGCGCTTGAAAGTGGTCATATCAACGCCCCAGCGGTGGGCGTTGTAGACCTGGGGAACGAGACAGAGGTCCGCCATCGTCGGCACATCCCCAAAGCTGAACGCGCCATCGCCTTCGCCGATCATGGCTTCCAATTTGCGAAGTCCGTCGCTGATGAAATGCTTCATCCATTGCTCGCGGGCGTCGGACTTATCCGTCATGCTCATCAGATGCGACACGACATGCAGGTTGCAGATCGGATGGATGTCCATGGCGACCGCATATGCAAGGGCGCGGACTTTTTGGCGATCGGCGATATCCGATGGCAGCAATCCGCATTCCGGCCGAGTTTCGGCCAGATATTCGATGATTGCCAGCGACTGGGTCAGTGTCTTCCCGTCGATCACCAATGTCGGCACCAGTCCCTGCGGATTGAGGGCCAAATATTCCGGCGTCTTGTGCGCGCCGTCCAAAAGGTTGATGGGCACGGTTTTGTAGTCGACGCCCAGGAGATTGAGCGCGATGCGGACGCGATAGCTCGCCGATGATCGCCAGTAGTCGTAAAGAACGACCTCGTTCATTGCGGCCCGGCCCCTTTGTATTTTTCGACCGTCTGTTCGATCGCCCCGAAGATCGAATGGCCGGCCTTATCCTTCATCTCGATGCGGACCTGATCCCCGAACTTCATGAACGGGGTCTTCGGCGATCCGGTCTCGATCGCCTCGATCATTCGCAGTTCGGCGATGCAGGAGTAGCCGTCTCCTCCCTCTTCCACCGGTTTGCCCGGGCCGCCGTCCAGCTTGTTGGACACCGTTCCCGAGCCGATGATCGTACCGGCCAGGAGGTTACGGGTTTTGGCGGCATGGGCGATCAGTTGGCCAAAATCGAACGTCATGTCGATGCCGGCGTTGGCTTTGCCGAATGGCTTGCCGTTCAGGCTGACGAGCAACGGGAGATGCAGCTTGCCACCGTCCCATGCGTCTCCGAGTTCGTCCGGCGCCACCGCGACCGGGGAAAATGCCGATGCCGGCTTCGACTGGAAAAAACCAAATCCCTTCGCCAACTCGTCCGGAATCAGACCGCGCAGCGACACATCGTTGACGAGCATTATCAGGCGGATGGCGTCGCGTGAGGCCTCGGGGCCGGACCCCATCGCGACGTCGCCGGTGATGATGGCGACTTCGCCCTCCATATCGATCCCATAAGCCTCGTCGGCCATCACGATTGGGTCACGCGGCGCAAGGAAAGCATCCGAACCGCCCTGATAGATCAGCGGATCGGTCCAGAAGCTCGCCGGCATCTCGGCGCCGCGTGCCTTGCGCACCAGTTCGACATGGTTGACGTAAGCGGAGCCGTCGGCCCATTGGTAGGCTCGCGGCAAAGGTGACGTTGCGTCATGTTCGTGAAACCGGATCGTCGGCTGGGCGCCAGTCTCGACGCCTTCGGCAATGAGCGCGAGCCTCGGAGCCACATGCTGCCAGTCATCGAGCGCCGCCTGCAATGTGCGGGCGATGTGACCGACCTCGGAACAGCGGGTAAGGTCGCGGGAAACGACAACAAGCCGGCCGTCCCGTGTGGAGTCTTTTAACGTTGCAAGCTTCATGTCCGAAATTCCGTGCCGGAGGATGACTTCACCTGATGCATCACTTGATGCCCCTCACTTGATACCAGGGGTTCCGTCGAACTTGCGTTCCAGGCCGTCCCAGCATTCCAGGTAATCATCCTGCAGCATTTCAAGCTCGGCTGCGTATTTCGTCAGTTGCTGCGGGTACCGGGTCTCGAACATGAAGGCCATGGTGTGATCGAGCTTCACGGGCTTGAGCTCGGTATTGGATGCCTTTTCGAAGGCGAGCGCGTCCGGCCCATGCGGAAGCATCATGTTGTGCAGGCTCATGCCACCAGGCACGAAGCCCTCCTCCTTGGCGTCATACTGGCCATGGATCAGGCCCATGAATTCGCTCATGATGTTGCGGTGGTACCAGGGCGGACGGAACGTGTGCTCGGCGACCAGCCAGCGCGGCGGAAAGATCACGAAATCGACATTCGCCGTGCCGGCATCTTCGGTCGGTGCGGTCAGCACCGAAAAGATCGACGGATCGGGATGATCGAAGCGGATCGCGCCGACAGGAGAAAATGTCCGCAGGTCGTATTTGAACGGGGCGTAGTTGCCGTGCCAGGCCACCACGTCCAGCGGCGAATGGCCGATATCGGTGACATAGAATTTTCCGCACCACTTCACATGCACACGGCACGGTGTTTCCTTGTCCTCGAAAGCGGCGACAGGCGTCTTGAAGTCGCGCGGGTTTGCCAGACAGTTGGCGCCGATCGGTCCGCGGTCCGGCAGGGTGAATTTCGCGCCGTAGTTCTCGCAGATGTAGCCACGCCAGACTGTCTGCTCACCACCCTTCAGAATCTTGAACATCATGCCGCGCGGGATCAGGCATATTTCCAGGGGTTCGACATCCATGATCCCCATCTCGGTGAACACCCTGATCGCCCCGAGCTGCGGCACGATCAGCAATTCACCATCGGCATTGAAGAAGTAGTCGTCGACCATGTCCTCGTTGAAAATATAGGCATGGGCTGACATCCCCACCTGGGTGGTGGCATCGCCTGCCGTGGTGATGGTCCGAACGCCTTCAAGGAATGTCAGTCTCTCCGAGGGTGCGGGGATGGGATCCCAGCGAAGCTGGCCGAGCGGAAGCGAATGTTCGTCGAGGCAAGGCGCGGTTTTCCAGAGCGGATAGGACGCATTGGAGAAGCGGCGGGTATGACGCACGCTCGGGCGGATGCGATAAAGCCAGGACCTTTCGTTGGTCCCGCGTGGCGCGGTGAACGGCGAGCCGGAAAGCTGCTCCGCATAAAGACCGTAATTGCACTTCTGCGGGCTGTTCTGGCCTTGCGGCAAGGCGCCGGGAAGCGACTCGGTTTCAAAGTCGTTGCCGAAGCCCGGCATATATTTCAGCGTGTTTGCTGTCGCGGCGTCACCATCCGACGCCTGGATCGATGTCTGGTCCATGCTCACTCCTCCCCGAACACTCCAGCGCCGCGCGTCTGAAAGATGCGCGGCGCTAGTGAGTTTACTCCGCTGCCGTCCCGATGACACCACGCTTGATCTGATCGGCTTCGATCGACTCGAAAAGAGCCCGGAAGTTGCCTTCGCCGAAGCCTTCGTCGCCCTTGCGCTGGATGAATTCGAAGAAGATCGGGCCGATGACGGTCTTGGAGAAGATCTGCAGCAGGATTTTCGTCATGCCGCCATTCACCACACCTTCGCCATCGATGAGGATGCCGTGTTTCTTCATGCGTTCGACAGGTTCGCTATGGCCGTTCACGCGTTCATAGGACATGTCGTAATAGGTCTCCGGCGGCCCTGGCATGAAGCGCAGGCCGTTGTCGGCAAGCCTGTCGGTGGCGTCGTAAATATCCTCCGTTCCAACGGCGATGTGCTGAATGCCCTCGCCCTTGTACTTCCTCAGATATTCCTCGATCTGGCTGGTGTCGTCCTTCGATTCATTCAGCGGAATGCGGATCTTGCCGCAGGGCGAGGTGATGGCGCGGCTCACCAGCCCGGTGATGCGCCCATCGATATCGAAGAAGTGGATCTGCTTGAAATTGAACAGGTTGCGGTAAAAATCCCACCACTTGTCCATGTTGCCGCGAAAGACATTGTGCGTCAGATGGTCGAGATAATAGAAGCCGATCCCCTGGGGATGCGGGTTGCGCTCGCCGAGCCAATCGAACTCGGCATCGTAAGCCGACCCCTTGGCACCATAGGTCTCGACGAAATAGAGCAGCGAGCCGCCAATGCCGACAATCGCCGGGACGTCGAGCGCCTTGTCGTCCCCTTCATGGGGAACAGCACCTTTCGACACCGCGTGGTCGAAGGCGTGCTTGGCGTCGACGACGCGCCAGGCCATCGACGGGGCGCAGGGACCATGATTTGCGACGAAACGCGCGGCATGGCTGCCGGGTTCGGCGTTTAGCACATAGTTGATGTCACCCTGGCGCCAGACGGTGATGTCTTTCGTCTTGTGCCTGGCGGCGGCAACATAGCCCATGCGCGTGAAGAGCTCGCGCAGCGTCTCGGGCTCGGGATGGGCGAATTCGACGAATTCGAAGCCGTCGGTGCCGGCCGGATTGTCGGCAGTGATTTCCGAGGGCGGCGCATCATGCGGGAACGGACCCATTTTCTTTCCTCCAGAGGAGATTGCATTTGATATGCAAAGTGTGGCCCAAAACGCGTGCAAAGTTCTTGCATTCTTTATGCTCTCAGAAGAGATTATGCACGATCCGTGAGTGTATTGGAGATTTCGTGCAATGGATGAGCCGCTCGACAAATTGGATTTGCGCCTGCTCCAGGAACTTCAAAAAGACGGCAGGCTGACGAACAACGAGTTGGGCGAGCGGATCGCGCTTTCGCCGTCGCAATGTTCGCGCCGGCGGACGAGACTGGAGGCTGAAGGATATATCCGCAGCTACCGCGCTTACCTCGATCGGCAGAAGTTGGGTCTCGACATGCTGGTGGTCATTTCCGTGACGCTTGCGACCCATAATAGAGACAATGCCCGCCGGTTTTCCCAGCTGATCAACGGACTTCCGGAAGTTCTCGAAGCCTATGCGCTAACCGGTGAAATGGACTATCACCTGACGGTCGCGACCCGCGGCCTCGCCGACCTCTCCAAATTCGTCAACGACGTTCTGTTGCCCCACGAGTCGGTACAGCACGTGAAGACGTCGATCGTCCTCGATACGCTGAAGACATTCGAAGGCTTTCCGGTGCTGATGCCGGGTCACTGACATGGCGACAGCACGCGATGATTCCGCTGGCTCGTTCGGGGACAAGCGTTAGATCGGCAGTTCCGTCGAGAATTTCAGCTCGCGCAGCACGAAGCTTGAGACGACGGTGCGCACATGCGGGTTGCGCATGAGATAGCGGGTCATGAAGGCTTCGTAGCTTTCCACGTCGCTTGCCCTTATTTTCAGCATATAGTCGAAGGCGCCGGACAAGGCGTAGCACTCCATGATCTCCGGCCGCTCCAGCACCATCGAAGCGAAAGATGCGACCGCCTCTTCGTGGTGATCCTCCAGCGTCACATGCGCGATCACGCAGAGCTTGAGATCGAGTTTGCCAGGATCGAGCAGCGTTACACGCTTGCGGATGACGCCGTCGGCCTCCAGCTCCTGGATCCTCCGCCAGGCAGAGCTCTGCGACATGCCGGCCTTTTCCGCCAGGTCTGCCAGCGAAAGGCTGCCGTCGGCCTGGACGAGTTGCAGGAGCTTGCGGCGAAAATTCCCAGGTTCTTTCATTTTTGGCGTCACTTTCGGGAAAATTTGCCACCATTATGGCGATAGCCAGCATGAAAGAAAAGAAAATCCTCCAAACTCGGATCATAATGGCAGCAAAAGCGCCGTTCTCGGGAGGATCAGCCTATGACCAAGGAAAGCAGCTACACCGCCAAACTGCCCGGCCCGGACGGTTTGTACGACTACACCCCGGATGAAGATGCGATCTGGGGCGAACTCTACCGGCGTCAGATGACGCTGCTTTCCGACATGGCCTGCCGCGAATATCTGGACGGCGTCAAAATGCTGGGGCTCAAGCCCGACAAGGTGCCTCAGCTTCTCGATGTGAACAGACGCCTGAACGAGACCACCGGCTTCGGCGTCGAAGGCGTGCCGGCGCTCATTCCGCCCTCGCGCTTTTATGAACTTCTGTCGCAAGGCAAATTCCCGCTCGCAACCTTCCTGCGCCGTCGCGAGCATATCGACTATATCGAGGAACCGGACCTGTTCCACGAGGTCTTCGGCCATTGCCCCATGCTCACCAACCAGAGCTATGCCAATTTCGTCCGGCATTTCGGCGAAACGGCCGTCCGCCTCGGCAAGGGCTATTCATGGCATCTGTTCCGGATATTCTGGTTCACCGTCGAATTCGGCCTGATCAATACGCCGCAGGGACGCCGCTGCTTCGGCGCGGGCATCGTCTCATCGCCCAGCGAAGCGAAGGCGGCAATGGAAGGCAAGGCATGCGAATTCCGGCCGTTCGATCTGCTGAGCGTGCTCCGGACGCCCTACCGGATCGACATCCTCCAGCCCATCTACTACGTCATCGACAGCTTCGCCGATCTTGAAGCGATCGTGGAGCAGGATATCGAGGCCACCATCCTCAAGGCAAAATCGCTGGGTGATTTCGCCCCCGCTTTCGAAGCCAAGGCTTCGTAAATCGCCGATGATAGGGTGGTTTGCCTCGCCGCGGTGCGGCGAGGCAACAGTCTTACGAGCACTACTGCATGACCGCCGCGAACCGCATCCACTTGACGATCGAGTCGATCGGCGAGTTGTCCGGCATCTTGAGAGGGCTCTGACTGGGCGTGAACCCACGCGAAAGAGCCGAGTCCGGATCCGCCAGCAGCACGCCCACGAAGGTCGACGCCACGAGACAGCTCCCGACTTCGCCCAATCGATTTCCGCCTGCAGCCTCGGCTTCGGCCAGAATGTAGAACCAGAGCGGCGTACGTTCGTGGAAACGCGATGCAGTACCGGCGAGGAAGTTCTTCAGATCGGGCTTCGCGGCAAACAGCGCTGAGACATCTTGGATCGGCGAGGACTGCACCGCGCCAATTTGCTTGAGATGCTTGTGTAAAGCCTGACCCGTCGGGAGCCTGAGATTGTAGCCCCGACGAAGGTTCCGCCTTGCCAGGTTCTTGAACAACTCCTTAAGCTGTTGGTCGGCCTGGTCCTCCCCCTCCTTGAACAGCGTATGCAATGGCGGAGCAAGTTCCGTATCGATCCTCCTGGCAAGACGGGCCGGCTCCCCATCGCCCGCATCATGGGGATCAGCTCCCGTAAAGCGCGTCCAGTCGATTATCCAGTTCTTAGGCAACTTCTTCTCGTCATCCAGCCTGCCGCCGCCGCCAGTGAATTCGAATAGCAACTGCAAGTCGGCGCGCTTCAGAAAACCTGTGCCCGGCCGCCCAAAGTTCTTGTTGTAGTCATAGAAGGCTCTGACCATGGAATGACCGAACCGATAGGCTGCGGTGGAGAACTCCAACGGCAGAGCATTTCCAAGCCGGGTATTCTGTCTCCGGGCATCGAACTCGGCTCTGAATTTGAAGAAATGAGATGCCCGATCCTTGACGACGCGGTCCACCACAACCGGATCGCAAACGCCCTTGAGATATCCTTCTACAATCAACCATTGGTAATGGAGTCTCGTCAGAGCCTGGGCTGCGCTGAAATCGGCGATCCAGCCCGTGTCATGCGATGCGAGATAGTCGACGGCCTTGTTATGGAACCGGAGAAAACTCAGATGGAACTGCGCGACGACGAGATTTTCATCGTTGCGATTGTCCCCGATTATCGCCCGCTGGGGCAAGGTATCAGAGAATTTCTGAAACGCCTCGGGAGTCATCGCGGCCTCAGCCAGACGTAAAGCCGCCTCCCGGACAGACGACTGGACCTGGCCATAACGAGGAAGGTCGCGATGTTCGTCGAGGTTGTCTGGAAGCGGCCCCGGATCGGCGGCTGTCCCGACACGCATTTTGTTTTTCAGCGTGGGGTGGCGAAGGCCGGAGATCACTTTGACAACATCTGCATCGATCCCCTCGCCGACGGCAGATCCGCCGTAGACACTATCCAGATCGAAGCGGGGCGAGCGAGCATTCCTGAACTGACTCTCCACTGTCGACGAGGCGACAGGCGGGTGTGCGTTGACCATGCTCGAGATCGCCCCTTCGCGATCAGTTCGGGCCGTCAGCTCGTGATCCAGGAATTGTCCCCAATATGTGAACACAGGCGGGAGCGTGGAATCTTCCGTCGGATCCTCGCTCGTCGGCGTCGCAACAACATCGATCATCATTTCGCCGAGCTCATCGAGCTCCCCAAGCGTCTCCGCCGTATTGGGAAGGTAATTCTCCGGCGCATCTAATGGCGGAACGAAATAACCGAAGTCAGCTTCTTCATCGACCGCGACGTCACCCGTCGCTGGCCGCCCGGCCCGAACGCTCGGCCCTGGAACTGCACGCTTTTTCTCCGCACCCCCGTGCGATTGAAAAACGATTGCCATTGGCAACACCCTCCGTTTTCCAGCCCGCGGGATAATTCATACACCTAGAACGCGAAGTCAACTAATCATATTGGGCTATTATTCATCTTAAAGTTGGTAAATTACCAGTAAACCCAGTCGATATCTGTGCGGATTCAGCGCACTCGTTTTGTCAGGCACAAAAATAACGAGGAAAACCGATGGGGAGGAGATGCAGAAGTATAGGCCACCTGAAAAGCAATGAAACGCTGACGAACGACCACTAGAATTTTCATTTGCTAGCTCAACAATAAGATGTATATTTGCCGCCGAGATTTCACCTGGGGAAGTACATCCCGAAATCGACCTACAAGGTACAATTTATTATGCTTGCTTGCTGAACGCTCCAATTTTCGGTTGGCGAAGCTTTGTGTTCTCGCGGCAAGTCAGCGGAAAAAAACATCTGGTCAATCCGCATCGATCCACCTGCAGGGCCGCCGCTGTCCCAAACGCGCGTGTCGGCTCGATTAACGGATTGCCGCGTCAAGCTTGCGGCTTTTGTATTGCTTTAAAACCGTGAAAGATGGGGGAGAGTTGGCATCATGGCTAAATCAACGCGAGGCAGGGTCAACGCACCAGGCGACGGCACATCGGGTCTTGGCATGGTGGTGCGATTTACACCCAAAGCAAGGAGCGAGGGTGTACAGCAACTCGAAAAAGGCGGCTTCCGTGTCGCGTCGTCCAAAGATTTTCGCAGCGCCGTGGCGGTGCCAAATGATTTCGATGGCGCTGATGTTCAGTACTTCGAACGTTTCGGAATCGCAATTGTGCGCCGGGACGGCGAGAGACTGAAGCCCATGTTGCAAAATGCCATGCAGCAGAAGGTCATCAGCGCGGCCCGGCCGGAGCGATCCTATCGTGCCCTCGGCGGCCCGCTGGCGAAGCGGCTAGACCTCGCACAGGGGACGGTGGGCGGCGTTGCAACCTCCTTGGACCGTGACTACCTGCTCGGCTATCGTGACGCTGTGAACGAACTGGTCGATCGCTTATTGGGCAAAAAGGCGGCAGAGGGGCTTGTCGCCCGGGCTGCCTTTGAGGAGACCAGCAACACCTGGGGACTGCAGGCTGTCAGGGCTATCGAAGGTGAGCTGAGCGGGGCCGGCATCAAGGTAGCAGTACTGGATACCGGATTTGACGAAACTCATCAGGATTTTGTCGGCCGTTCAGTCACCAAGAAGCTCTTTGCGACACGTAGTTCCGATGGCGATGTTCACGGTCACGGAACGCATTGCATCGGGACGGCATGCGGTCCGTTGCGACCGACCAGCGGCCCACGTTACGGCATCGCCTATGAGGCGGAAATCTACGCTGGAAAGGTGCTGGGCGACGACGGCTTCGGTACTGACCGGTCGATCATTGCTGGCATGGAATGGGCGCTGGATGAAGGTTGCCATGTTATTTCGATGTCGTTAGGCGCTGCAACGCAAATTGGAGATGCGCCGAGTGACGACTACGAGCAAATTGGGCAGGTATGTTTAGACGCAGGAACCTTAGTTGTTGCCGCTGCCGGGAACGAAAGTTCCCGTCCTCAACAGATTAACCCAGTTGGTTCTCCGGCGAACGCGTCCACGATCCTCGGAGTTGGCGCCGTGGATCGCTCCTTCGCGCCGGCGTCGTTCTCGTGCGGCGGTTTGAATCCTGGTCAGGAAGTGGACATTGCCGCTCCTGGCGTCGATATATTCTCGAGCTTGCCCGATGACAAGTATGACCGGTGGGATGGCACCAGCATGGCGACCCCACATGTCGCCGGCGTCGCGGCTCTTATTGCTCAGTCTGATCCGAAGTTTCGCGGATGGGCGCTTTGGGCGCGCTTGATTCAGCTTACAAAGCCTCTATCTTCCCCTGCTAGGGATGTTGGCAAGGGCCTGCTCCAGGCAAGAGGATGCGGCGAGGTATGACGACCGATAAGATTGAAGTTACCATTCGGATCGACAAAAACGAGGCCCGCAGTTTGGGAGAGGTCGTCGGCGACTTGAAGTCGCAAGGCCTTGAACAGGTGCAAAGCCACGAGCGCTTCATGATTGTCAACGGTAGTGTCAATCCTGACGCGCTCGATGCGCTTCGTGCGGTAAAGGGAGTCGCTTCAGTTCGGCAAGATGCCGCATACAAGACTCAAGCGAACTGATCATGCAGGCGGCACGGCCTATGCGCAGGCGCTGTGCAGGAAGTCCCCGTTTGCGACCACACATGATGAGTTTGCCAGCTGGCCACCCGGCTGTGACTTATGCGGCGCTCGAACCGACAGCAGACCGGTCCGCAAGCAGTTTGACCAGGGCTTGCGCACCGGCAGTCGAAGAGGCCGGGTTCTGTCCGGTGATCAACCTGCCGTCCGTGATGGCAAAGCTCTGCCAGTTCGGCGCTTTTTCATAAAGACCGCCGAGCCGCTTCAATTCATCTTCGACCAGGAACGGCACGACGTCGGTGAGCTGAACCTCTTCCTCTTCGCTGTTCGCAAACCCCGTGACGCGTTTTCCCTTGACGATCGGCGCGCCCTTATACGTCACCCGATGCAGCACGGCAGGTGCATGGCAGACGGCGGCAACCGGCTTGCCGGAATTGTAGAAGGATTCGATCAGGGAGATCGAATCCGGGTTGTCGACCAGATCCCACATCGGTCCGTGGCCGCCCGGATAGAACACCGCGTCGAAATCCTCCGAGCGTATATCCGCCAGCTTCAAGGTGCTGGCGAAATCCTTCTGCGCCGCTGCGTCCTGTTTGAAGCGCGTCATCGCCCCCGTCTGGTTTTCCGGCAGATCGCTCTTCGGGTCGACCGGCGGCTGACCGCCTTTGGGCGAGGCGAGGACGAGTTCAACGCCGGCATCGCGAAAGACATAGTAGGGTGCAGCTCCTTCTTCGAGCCAGAAGCCCGTCTTTCGGCCGGTGCTGCCAAGAATGTCATGGGACGTAAACACCATCAGGATCTTCATCTGTCGACTCCTTCTTGTTCGACCGCAGTCAGAACCGGCTGCGTGAAGAGAAGTATGGCAAGTTTCCGCTCGCACCACAGCTACACCTTGGTATCGGCGATACCTTGGTATCGACTGCCTTTCGCCCTGCCCCCAAAGATCAAACGTTGGTAGTCAGCGAGCATCTTGGGGTCTTCGACGGAACCGTGGTGGTGGAGTTGTCGCCAAGTGTCGTTCATTCGAACGAACCAGCGTGTCGTACGAAAGGCGACATCGAGCCTCTCCTCGGGTGTCTCGCATCGGCCTCTTTCGCGGCCGACAAAGAGGTGCCAGTCTTCTCCGCCCTGGCTGGTGAAGTCGTGGAACGCCACCTGCACCTTCGCCTGACCTTCGAAAAGCCTGGAATACCCGTCGGCAATCGCGCCCCAGCCACGTCGGATTCCGCCGATGGGATTGTCCATGCTCGGAGCTTCGCCCTCGACCCAGACGGCTTCCAGCCCCGTCATGTCGGCAGCGTTGAACGCCCTGTAGAACTCTATCAGCGCGTCTAGAGGACCGTCGCCGGTCTTCGCCTCGTTTCCCGTTATCTCTCGGAGATGCGTCTGCATGTCAGAACCTCTTTCCGCTTGGGTTTCAAAGGAGCGCCGGCTCGAGCCGGCTTGCTGAGGATGCGGAAAGGAAAAAGCGGATTCCATTAGACGATGGTGTCGCCAACGCGCGGATTCGGCTTCCTCCGGTGATCAACGCTCGGTCCCGCCATCCGACCCAAAGGTATCGGCGACACTTTCGTACAATAGGCGGCAACCGTTTTTGGCGAGATGTTCCTGACAGAACGGCAACGGAGATGTCGAAACCGTTCCCGGCTGAAGGCCGGATCAACACACAATTCGCGATCGAGGCAGCGCCCGGCCATTGGTGGTGGGCGGCTGGTCGGTGCGTACCAATAACGGAGGCGGAAATGAGCCTGCACAAGACAGTGGTGATCACCGGCGCATCCCAAGGGATTGGCGCCGGCCTCGTGAAGACCTTCCTCGATAAGGGATATAATGTCGTCGGGACATCGAGACGCATCAGCGAGACGACCGCGTTCGAGCGCAATGACAGGCTGGCGTTGATCGACGGCGATGTCGCCGATCCGGAGACCGCCGAGCGTGTGGCGCAGCGGGCCGTCGAGCGGTTCGGGTCGATCGACGCGCTGGTCAACAACGCCGGCATCTTCGTCACCAAGCCCTTCCTCGACTACACGATCGATGACTTTCGGCGCCTCGCAGCCACCAATGTCGAAGGCTTCCTTCACTTCACCAAGTGCGCTGTCAGGCAGATGCTTCGTCAGAAGTCGGGAGGAAGCGTCGTCACCATCACGTCGTCGCTGACGGATCATCCCATCGCCGGTGTGACGGCGTCCGTGCCGATGATCACGAAGGGCGGCCTCAATGCCATCACCAAGAGCCTGGCGCTGGAATTCGCCAGGGATAACATCCGGGTCAATGCGGTGTCGCCAGGTGTGGTCGATACGCCGCTGCATGCGACGAATCCAAAAGATTATCTCAAGTCGCTTTCGCCGATGGGAA
The DNA here is from genome assembly GCF_012276115.1 of Rhizobium leguminosarum bv. viciae. Classification (GTDB taxonomy): domain Bacteria; phylum Pseudomonadota; class Alphaproteobacteria; order Rhizobiales; family Rhizobiaceae; genus Rhizobium; species Rhizobium leguminosarum_T. The sequence goes on from NZ_WIEU01000012.1 coordinate 178,440, forward strand.
AGATCACGGCCGTCGAGGAGATCGTCGACGGCGTCGTGTATCTGACCGAGTCAGCGAATATCACCGGGGAGGTGCTGCACGTCGACAACGGCGCACATTTGGGAAAATGGTAGGCCGCGACCCGGAGGGGCGCCTGCAGGAACTGGGTATCGTACTGCCTCCTCCGCCGACACCTTTCGGCGCCTATGTCGAGGCGATCCAGTCAGGGCCGCTGCTGTTCCTGAGCGGCATGCTTCCGGTGGTTGGCCACGATCCCGTCTATTTCGGGCGGGTCGGCGAGGAGCTTTCGACCCTTGAAGGCTATGATGCCGCGCGCACCGCCTGCCTCAGCGGCATCGCGGCCGCGAGGTCGCAGCTGGGATCCTTGAATTCCGTTCGTCGCATTTCCAAGCTCGGCGTCTACATCGCGACATCCCACACGTTCCGCGAACATCCGAAGGTGGCAGACGGCGCCTCCGAGCTTCTGCTCGACATCTTCGGAGCGGAAAGGATTCCCCCGCGCATCGTTCTCGGCGTCACCAGCATCCCGCTCGGAATGCCCGTCGAAATCGAGCTCATTCTTGAAATCGAGCCCTAGCGAAGGATTTCGCTGACCAACCCCAGACATGGAGACAATCATGACACTCACATCATCGAAAAGGTTGCGGTCCCGGCTTGCTCTCGCCGTCGTCGCCGCGTCATCCACGTTTCTGACAGCCTCGGCGGTCCTGATGCTGCCGGCACTTGCGCTCTCCGGCCAGTCGCCGGTCAAGCCGGACAGCACGGTACAATCAAAGCCCGGGTCCGAAACGGCACACGAATCCCAGATCAAAGTGGACAAGCGGACGCCGGCCTATTGGCGGGTGACATTCGACAACCCTCCGTTCAATGTTTTCGGTCCGGAGACCATTCCGCAGCTCGAGAAGGTTATCGCCGACATCGAGACCGATCCGAACCTCAGGGTCGTCGTGTTCGACAGCGACGTGCCGGGCTTTTTCCTGACCCATTACAATTTCACTCCGCCTCTGGAGGAGTCGACGAGCCTTCCCTCAGGGCGCACCGGTCTACATCCGCTTCCCGATATGCTGGTGCGATTGAGCAAGGCGCCGGTCGTATCCATCGCCTTGATCCGTGGTCGCGCCACCAGGGTCGGAAGCGAGCTCGCCCTGGCAAGCGACATGCGTTTTGCGAGCCGGGAAAAGGCCATTCTGTCACAATGGGAGGTCGGCACCGGCTTCGTCCCGGGCGGCGGTCCCATGGCACGGCTTCCCAGGCTGATGGGCCGAGGGCGCGCGCTCGAAGTTCTGCTCGGATCCGACGACATCAACGGCGAACTGGCCGAGCAGTATGGTTACGTGAACCGTTCGTTCGCAGACGACAAGCTCGATCCCTTCGTCGACTCGCTTGCAGCGCGCATCTCTGGATTTGATCGGGCAGCCATCGCGGATACGAAACGGCTGGTCGATTTCGCCAGCCTGCCGACCGACCCGGAAATCGGCGCCGGCTGGGACGCCTTCATTTCCTCGGTCCAGCGTCCCGTGGCGCAAAAGAACATCGGCCGGTTGATGGAGATGGGCCTGCAGAAGAACCCAGACATCGAGTCGAGGCTCGGCCATTACACGCAGACTTTGGCCGATAAGTAGGCTGAAGAGGCGCCCCATGTGAACCGGCAGGTCGCACGGCGCCTACCGCAATATTCGGTAACGGTGTCCCTGTGACGACACAGAATCCACTACGCGGGATTGCACGCCCGCCCATCACGATGAACAACGGAGAAATGACATGCACAGTGTTGAGAACCAGATCGTCGATTCAAGCTTTTCCGCCATCATCAATGCCCCGATCGAGAAGATCGATATTCCCAAATGGTGCTTCGCCTTGTCCGAGAAGGACTATCAGGGTTGCTCTCCAGCCCACATCGCGGCTGGCTTCACCACGACGCCGGACGGCAGACGGATGTCGATCAATGTCGAGACCATCGGCGGCAGCCTGATGGTCCAGCATTACGTCGAGACGCTCGGCGAGAAGGATCATCTGATCCTCGACTCCGACTCGGACGTGTTCACACCGTCGGGACGTACGACCATCCATGTGACCTGGGAACTAAGCGCCAAGAGGCTCGACGACGCGAGATGCGAGTTCACCAACCGAGTCAGGTCCTACGCCACCGACGAAATGCTTGGCTTCCTCGACCGCCAGGGAATTCCGTTCGACATCTTCCGGACACAGCGCCAGCCGATGTCCATCGCTCATAATAAGGGCGAGACGCCGCTCTTCGCCGCGAGCATCGAGCGCGCCGCGCTCCGCAACGACTGACCACCTGAATCCAGTTGCCGCACGGAGAGCACCATGAAACCTCTATCATACGATCCAAACAACACCGGCCTCGTGGTCGTCGACCCCTATAATGATTTCATTTCCGAGGGCGGAAAGATCTGGCCTCGGATCAAGGAGGTGGCGGAAGCCAACAACTGCGTGCCGCATATGCAGCAGGTTTTGACCGCAGCGCGTGCTGCGAAGCTTCGCGTCTTTTTCGCCATGCATCACCGGTACCGAGAAGGCAATTATGAGAATTGGAAATTTGTGGCGCCGATCCAGCGCGCTGCGTGGCACCGCCGAAGTTTCGAGTTCGGGACCTGGGGCGGAGAGTTCCGTGCCGAGTTCGTTCCGGCCAAAGGCGAGATCGTTGCGTCCGAGCACTGGTGTTCAAGCGGATTTGCCAACACCGATCTCGATTTGCAGCTGAAGCGGCACGGGATCGAGAGGATCATCGTCATTGGGCTGGTCGCTCACACCTGCATCGAAGCCACGGTCCGCTTTGCCGCCGAACTCGGCTACGAGGTCATAGTGGTGAGGGACGCTGTTGCGGACTACTCGGACGAGATGATGCACGCGGCGCTGGAAATCAACATGCCCAACTACGCCAGCGCCATCGTGAACACGAGCGATCTCGTAGAAGCCCTTGCAGCGTGACAAGAGCGTTGCAGGGCGCCAAAGGTCCTGGTCTTCGGTGGAGAATTCCGCTGGAGGCAGGCGGGCGCCTGCAAGGCAAAGCGACGCTTCTTGTCTGCCGAAGCGGACAAACCGAGAAGCTTCTTCTGCAGGCGCCGAAGGCGTGCCGGGCTGCCTCCATCGACTATAGCCGCTTGTCGCCTCGATGATCGAACCGACACCATGGGACAATGGACGGCCGCCCGGGGTTGACGCATCGTTCGCAGCGTCAAGGGCAATGCCTATCACGCTCATTAGGGGAGAATTGAAAATGTCCATCCAGGAACGCAATGCGACTGCAGTAGAGAAGGTGCATGACATCGACATGAAGCTTGAAGTCGTGGTTATTCCGGTGTCCGACGTCGATCGCGCGAAGGCCTTTTACACCGGGCTTGGCTGGAGGCTGGACGCCGACGTTTCCGGCGCGAACGGTTTCCGGGTGGTTCAGGTGACGCCGCCTGGCTCCCCGTGCTCTGTCATCTTTGGCAGCGGCGTCACCTCCGCCAAGCCGGGTTCAGCGCAAGGCCTTCATCTCATCGTTTCCGACATCGAGACGGCTCATGCGGCGCTGGCCGCCCGAGGCGCCGCGATGAGCGGTGTCTTTCATGATGTCGGCGGTGTTTTCCATCATCAGGACGACGAAGGTCGTCTTGCCGGACCGCATCCAACTCGCGGGAGTTACTCATCTTTCGCATCGTTTAGCGATCCCGATGGAAACGGCTGGCTCTTCCAGGAGGTGACGGCCAGGCTGCCAGGCCGCATCGACGCCACTGGCGCGGCATTCTCATCGGAGAGCGACCTTGCGACCGCCTTGCGCCGCGCCGCTGCCGCCCATGGCGAACATGAGAAGCGCACCGGCGGCAATCATGATGAGAACTGGCCGGACTGGTATGCGCAATACATGATCGCCGAGCGCTCAGGACGGCCGCTGCCCAATTGATGGCTCATTTGCACTGCCGGGCATGTGCCATGGGGGTCTTGGAAGAGTGCGTCCGGCTGCTCAGAGGCAAGGCCGCTGCAACTGTTGCGATCGAACCTGGATCCGGCCGCCATCTGCGATGATGGCGGCCTTCTCTTTTGCGATGATCGAACTCTCTCCAATGATCTCGCCCTCACGACCTTCGCACCTTGAGACAGGGGAGAACCTGCCGCTTCAATGGAGCCGGCCTCGTTGCTCCCAATGTTGACCTGTTCGACACGCTCCAAGGCCTTATTGCCATTCCGTATGCGGAACCGATCCAATGGTATCGGCGACACCTTGGTGCAATAGAACCTCACTTCCGCACATGAGAGCTTTGGCGCGTCGAAATTCTGAACCCAGGAGACCCTCATGTCATCCATCTCATCCTCAGTCACTCGCCGCACTCTTTTGGCAACCGCCGCGGCCGCCGGGGCGCTCAGCGTCCTTCCAGCCTCGATCGCCCTGGCCAAAGCCGGTGGCGAGGAAATTCATCCCTTCAAATACAAGGCGACCGATGCCCAACTCGACGATCTCCGCCGCCGCATCGAAGCAACGCGCTTTCCGGAGCGCGAGATCGTAAATGACAATACCCAGGGCGTTCAGTCCGCGACCATCGAAAAGCTCGCCAGCTATTGGGCCAAGGACTATGACTGGCGAAAGGTCGAAGCGAGGCTGAACGCCCTGCCCCAGTTTACGACGACAATCGACGGCGTCGACATCCACTTCATTCATGTCAAGGCCAAGCGCGACGGCGCCCTGCCCATCATCGTGACACACGGATGGCCGGGGTCGATCATCGAGCAGATGAAGATTATCGAACCCCTTACCAATCCGACTGCACATGGCGGCTCGGCGTCAGATGCTTTCGACGTCGTCATTCCTTCGATCCCTGGCTACGGTTTCTCCGGAAAACCGACCGAGAAAGGTTGGGATCCCATCCGGATCGCGCATGCCTGGATCGAACTCATGAAACGCCTCGGCTACTCGAAATATGTCGCTCAGGGCGGCGACTGGGGCGACGCCGTGACTGAGCAGATGGCACTGATCGCGCCGCCGGAACTGGTCGGCATCCACGTCAATATGCCGGCCACCGTTCCGGACGACATCGCCGCCGCGCTGCGGCCGGGAGGCACCAAGCCTGCAGGACTGTCGGCCGACGAGGAACACGCCTACAACCAGCTCGATGACTTCTACAAGCATGGCCTCGGCTACGCGATCGAAATGGCAAACCGCCCGCAGACCTTGGTCGGCATCGCGGATTCACCCGTTGGCCTTGCCGCGTGGATGATCGATCACGACATCCGCAGCTACGAGCTGATCGCCCGCGTCTTCGACGGCGAGACGGAAGGCCTGACACGAGAGGATATCCTTGACAATGTGACCCTCTACTGGCTGACGAACACGGCCGTCTCGTCGGCACGCCTTTACTGGGAGAACAAGCTTGAATTCTTCGCTGTGAAGAATGTCAAGATTCCGGTGGCGGTCAGCGTATTTCCCGACGAAATCTATGCGGCGCCCCGGAGCTGGACGGAGCGGGCCTTCCCGAACCTGATACACTACAACAGGCTCGCGAAGGGCGGGCACTTCGCAGCTTGGGAGCAGACGACGGTGTTCTGCGAAGAGCTCCGGACTGCGTTCCGTTCAGTCAGAACGTAAAGGCATTTCAGACGCGTGACTGGTCGCCGGTTTTCCGGCGGCCTTGCTCCATGTGTTGACATGGACGTGGGTCCATATCTGATTTCGGTTGCGACGCAGGGACTGTCGTGCAGCGATTTTCGGCCTTCGTTTCAGCCCAGACCGTCGATCAGCATCTTTGCTCGTGACAGTTTGACGCTGGAAAATCCTTCCGTGAACTGTTCGTAAATCGGAAGGAGGATATTGCGAGCCGATCCGCCTCCACCATTGCGATCGAGGAATTCGACCAGGCTGGTTCCCGCTGAAATTTGCCAGTAAATTCCGCCTTGCGTTGAGGCCTGCTGCATTGCCTGTTGATACAAGTTTTGGACATCAGAGGCGTCGCTGATGTTCTGGGCAGCTAATATCTCGCCCTTCTTTCTCAAAATCTCGGGCACCATCCACCGGTAGCCTTTTTGCTCTGAAAAATGCAGAGCATTTCCGCTTTCCTGAAGCGCCTCATTAAAACGACCGGCCGCCTGCAACGCAGACGCGAGCTCGCATAAGAAAAAAGGATAAAAAAGCAGGTACGCTGCTTCACGCATCTCACCAATGCCGGATCGAAGCGCGTTGATGCCATTCATAGGATCGCCCGATCGAGCCGCCAGACTTCCCTTCACGCATAGGCCAACGGCGTGAAAAGGGCGCAGGCCATGCTGCAATGCGTGGTCGAGCAACTCTTCGCCGTATTCCTTGGCTCGATGCACTTCGTCAAGGTTTAGTGAAACGAAGGCAGCCGACCATGCGAGAGCAACACATAAGACGAATGGCTGCCTTGTTTCGCGTGCTTCCCGGATCGACTCCTCAGCCGTTCGAACCGCCGCGTCCAACTGACCTCGTGAGATCAGGTTTACCGTATTGTGGGCCATGGAGGACGTCCGAACGTCGGCCCCCAGCCTCAGTATATCTTTGCGGCGATTGTCGAAGGGGAAATGCCTCGCCGCCCAATCAAGCCGCTCGCCAGCTTCCTGGTGCTCCGCCTGATAGGTTTGAGGGATTCCCACGAGCCATGCGGCCGTAGCCCGGGACTGTATGTCTCGTCCCTTGACGACTTGCTCGTATTCACGCGCAAACACCAGCGCGTCTTCCAATTCCATCGATCGGGCGGAGAACAGCCAAAGTGCGCATGTCACGCGCTGCTGGTAATCAAAGTCATCGAATGCCTTTGCCAGCGACAAGGCACCGGTCAGCAGGTCCCTGCCGCGATGGCTCATGCCTTGGGTGTAAATCAGCGCGAATCCGAGAGCGCATCGCAAGACCATCTCCGTGCGGCTTCCGCTCTCCTCGCCGATCTGTTCGAGCGCTTTTTCCGCCCAGTCACCCGCCTCGGAAACGAGCGACGTGGCAGTCCAGAAGTCGCTCGTGGTGGCGGCGAGCCTTACGCCCAGAATTCCGTCCCCATCGGACGAGAGAGCCCATCTCAACGCGGCACGCAGGTTGTCGATCTCCCGGCGATAGCGAGCAATATCTTCGATCGCAGCCTGAAGATGGCGCTCCTCCGAAAACGGCCGAAAGAACGACAGAAAGTACTTCGCCAGCCGACGCATGGCGCGTTGGTAGCTATCACGGACGCCGAGTTTTTCGCGCGCGTACACCCGCACGGTTTCGAGCAGACGCCAGCGAGGACCTGTTTCCGCTCCTTCGAATGTCACCAGAGACTTCGAGACGAGATTAGAAATAGCGAGAGCCGTTTCCGCCTCGGTCTCCCCACTGACCGCCACGGCGGAATCCAGCGTAAAGCCGGCCGGGAAGATCGCCAGATTGCAAAGCAGCTGGCGTTCGGCTTCCGGCAGCAATTCATAGCTCCAGTCCAGCGCCGCGCGGAGTGTCTGATGGCGAGGCAGAGCCGTCCTACGGCCGCCGGTCAGCAGGACAAAGCGATCGTCCAGTCGGCCGGCGATCTGTTGGAGACCGAGGGTCGCAGCGCGGGCGGCGGCAAATTCGATGGCAAGCGGAATTCCATCGAGATGTCGACATATCGTCGCGATGGCAGACAGCCTTTCCTCGCTTGGCGAAAAATCCCATAGCAAGGCCCGGGTGCGGGCGATGAAGAGCTGGACTGCACTATGTTCCAGAGCGTTGCCGAGATCCTCGCTCGCCGGAACCTCGAGCGGGGGCACGCGGTAGGCGAATTCGCCCTCGATACGGAGAAGCTCTCGGCTTGTCGCGAGCACCGATACGTTTTGGCAAGCGCGCACGATCGCCTCGACCATTGAGGCGGCTGCGTCGATGACGTGTTCGCAATTGTCGATCACCAACAACATCTTCCTCGTTCCGATGGCGCGCGCCACCAGCTCTGCGGAAATGTCGTCTCCCTGAAGATGCAAATCGAGGGCTTGAGCTAGCGTCGTGGGAACAAGGCTTGGATCCGACAGGGATACCAGTTCTACGAAGAAGGCATCGCCGTCCAGCGAAGGCAGCAAACGGCGGGCGATTTCCGATGCAAGCACGGTCTTTCCGATACCGCCGGGGCCAGTCAGCGTAACAACTCGATAGGCAGAAGTCAGGTTCAGGATTTGGATAATCGTCGTCTCGCGGCCTACCAAATCAGACATTGAGGCCGGTATATTCGTAAAAAACGAATTCCTAGTCGACCGCGGGTGGATGGGAGGCGTCGGCGCCGGCGCGTGTGCTGATTTACGATGGCACGTCCACTCGCCGAGGATACGATAGCCTCGACCAGAAATGGTCTTCAGCAAATTCCTATCTTTTCCGAGCGCCTTACGAATTGCCGATATGTGAACTTGGATCGTATTGTCTTCGACGACGAGTCCGGGCCAAACGCGCTTCATAAGGTCGTCTTTGGATACGATATCGCCTTCCGAAACCACGAGTGTTTCCAGAATTTCAAATGCCCGACTGCCGATGGGTACGGGCGCTCCCATGGCACGCAGCTCTCGCTTAGCGAGGTCAAGCTCCCAACCGCAGAACTCGAAAAGGCCTAGCTCGATCTGTCCCAAAGCACTCTCTCATCCGTCCAGGCAATGGTATTTAGGCCATAAAACCATAGAAACGCCCCCTATTCCACGGGCACGGGGCCGCGCACCAAAGCAGCGATTCAGATTTTTTCAGAATCTCTCATAGTACTTAAGTCCCATTTTGAATCGCTATCCACTAAAAGAAATTCCAGCAGCGATCGCGACAATCAACAGTCGGACGCGAGTACAATTCATTTCTAAGATCTTTGCCCACAGATTCTCGACACAATTTAAAGGAGAATGGCAATGTACACCGGCAACCACCCGCATGCCACAACGCGCAAAGCGCAGAAACTCTCACCGGAAGACGCAATCGTCGTCATCTTGAGTGACGACGATACTATCTCTTCGGCTTTAAACGCAAATATCTGCTTAAACGGTTGGCAGCCGCACCTTTATAAATCTAGAACGGAATTTCTGACATGCCCAGAGGCGGACTTTCTAGGTTGCGTTGTTCTTGACGCTAGGCTGCCTGACCTGACCGCGTCTGATCTGACACATCTAATATGCGCGCATGCTATCCGTTGCCCGGTGATCGTCCTCACCGGCCATGGCGGTCAAGCGATGACCGTGAATGCAACGAAATTTCATGTCAGCTTCATACCACAGCCCTTCGACTTGAACGCTCTCACGGAAAAGATTGATGCGGCCATTCTGGCCACCGTGGAGATAGGTCGCCTGGAGGGAAACTACCGGACGCTTACGCCGCGAGAGCGGGAAGTCATGAAGTTCGTCGCCGAGGGGCTACTGAACAAGCAGGTGGCGTTCATATTGAACATTAGCGAGATCACAGTGAAGGCTCATCGCGGTCAGGTCATGAGGAAGATGAACGCCCGAACGTTGCCGCATCTGGTGAACATGGCGGCGAAGCTCGATATCGGTGTGGGATCCCTGCATTAGTTTGTGGTCTGACTGACGGCCGGGATGCCGGGAAGCGCCCGACATCCCATCGCAACAAACCCGAGCAAGGATCGGAATAGAAATAATTCCGTCTCACTTTGGAGCGGCGGGACTGCCTTTGACGAAGTCAACCATGACGCCTGGCTTGACCATAGCCGCCAACTCTTCGGCATCCCAATTCGTCAGCCGCACGCAGCCATGCGATCCCACCTTGTCGATGAGCTTCGGCTCCGGTGTCCCATGTATCCCATAGGTCGGTTCGGTCAGGTCGATCCAGACCGTACCAACAGGACCGTTCGGCCCTTTCGGGATCGTCAGGACCTTGTTGTTCTTTCCCTGCTTGAAGTTGCGCTTCGGGTCATATCTGTAGACCGGCATCCTCGCGACGCCCTTGACCTTGTGCTTGCCTGACGGCGCCGGATTGTCTTCGCTTCCGATTGTTGCGGGATAGACTGCAAGCAGCGATCCATCCGCCGCATAGGCGAGCACCTGCCCCGTCTTCCTGTCAGCCTCGATCCTCTTGACCTTTCCGTCCCTTGGAGGACCCGGGTTCACCACCCACACCGTGTCGCCAGAAGCAAATTGCGAAGCCGGGTTGAGCGCATGCACGAGATCGATCCCCATGTGGAACCGCTCGGATAGCCTTTCGGCAACGCTCGTATATCCCAAGCTCTGCATCCTTGCCTTCTCGCCATAGTCTTCAGGAATCTTGTCAACGAGACCCGCGGCATCCTCTGCTGAGACGACATAGCTCTCAACGATGGGAGCATTGCCTTCCAGGCGGGAGGCGACCTCTGGATCGAGCATCCCATCGACAGGAAGATTGTTCATCGCCTCGAAGCCGGCCACGGCCTTGTCGACGTTTTCGCCGGAGAGGCCATCGATCACGCCGGGAGACGAGCCTGCACGGTCGAGCAGAACCTGAAGGCGGAGGATCGCCGGGTCTGGATCTCCCGGCGCAAGCTTCTCAGCTCCAATGGACGCAATCGACGCGGTATTGATGTCTTCGGGTCGGAGCTCCCGCGCGGCGGCACCGCCAACGGAGAAGGCCAGAGCGAGCAGCGACATCGGCAGGGCTGTTTTCATGGACGACAAATGGCCGGCGCCGCAACTTGTTCCAGTGCGAACCGGCCGGGCAGGTGTTCACGATGATTTCAATGTCCAGTCTCTGCAAATTCAGTACAACCGCCCTTTGATCCGAAGGAGATCGTGAATGCCGCGCGAGAGCACCAACGACTTGATGGCCTTTCTGGCGGTCGCCCGGGAGAAGAATTTTACGCGAGCGGCTGCGAAATTGGGCGTATCTCAATCGGCGCTCAGCCACACTGTCCGCCAGCTCGAAACGCGGCTTGGAATCCGGCTTCTGACCCGTACCACGCGGGCCGTTTCGCTCACCGACGCAGGGGAACAGTTGTTCCAAGGCGTGGGACCGCACTTCGACGAGATCGATGCTCAACTCGACGCTCTCACCGAGCTCCGGGACAGGCCCGCGGGGAACATTCGCATCACGGCATCCGATCACGCGATCAAATGGATCATCTGGCCGAAACTCCAGCGCTTCCTACCGAACAACCCTGACATCAAGGTGGAGCTGATACGCGAGAACGGGCTGTCCGACATCGTGACCGAGCGCTTCGACGGCGGCGTCCGGATGGGAGAGCAGGTGGCGAAAGACATGATCTCCACACGCATCGGCCCTGATTTCCCGTTTGCCGTCGTCGGCACGCCCTCTTATTTCGACAGCAAGGGAGTTCCGGAGCATCCGCAGGACCTCGTCCGCCATAACTGTATCAACGAGCGCCTGCCCACATATGGCGGCTTCTGGGCATGGGAGTTCGAAGACGACGGGAAAGAGATCAGGATCAGGGTCGAGGGACAGCTTGTCTTCAACAACGCCTATCAAAGTGTGGAAGCGGCGCTGGACGGACTTGGCCTGGCATACGTACCGGAAGACATCGCGCTACCTCATATTGCGGAAGGCCGTCTCAGACGCGTGCTGGAGGCCTTTTCCCCACACTGGGATGGCTACCATCTCTACTACCCCAGCAGAAGGCAGTCCTCTCCGGCTTTCGTGGCGCTCGTCGACGCCTTGCGACACCGAGCCTGACGATCGGCGTCGGGCATAGTCATCCTCTTTTCTACGGCGCCTTTTGAAGGCTGCATATTCGATTCAACGAATTATGCAGTGGCAAGCTGCGGTCACGGCGTCTTTGCGCGTTTCCTGGCTTCGCGCGATCTGGCCGTGCGACGGGCGGGCCTCAGTTCCTCCACCACTCGGCATCCTGAACAGGAGGCATTTTCGCAGGCCAGGTGCGGACGAGTTCTTCGAGTGTGGGCGCCCGCCAATATCCCCAGACGTGATCCTCGGTAACGCAGCGATAGAAGTCTGAACGACGTGCGGGTCGACCAGTTCACCTGAGATTTCAGTAAAGACGACGATTCCATAGGTGGTGATCACTCCGTCCGCCCGGGAACGAACCAGGCCTTGCGGGCATCACTCCAGCGGGCACGGGGGAAGCGTCTTCGGAATTGTTCGACGGTCATCCTGTCATAGGGGAAGGAAATGTCGGCGCCCGGCTTCGCACCGTCTTCACTCGGCGGCGCCTCGTCTTGACCCGTGGAGGATTTGGTTTCGGTCATGGAAGGAGAACGCCGGCGCGCAGGGATCGGTTTCCGGTGAGGCGCCAGTTTGGCCGCCGCTGGAACATTGCCTCGGCGCAGACATTGTCAGAGATCGCACGGTTAAAGTGAGGAGTTCGCGGATGCGCCCGGCGACCCGGCAGCGACTTCGCCTGTCCGGCGGCACGGAATTGTCGTTCATTACGGCAGGTGAGGCGTCGAAGCCCACCGCATTGCTGCTGCACGGATTTCCGAGTTCCGCCCGAACGTTTCGGGAGGTCGTGCCCGGGCTGTCGCAGGTCGCCCATGTGATCGCGCCCGATCTGCCCGGTTTTGGGGAGTCCGATGTCCTGCCGACGGTGTCGTTTCCCGCCTTCGGTCAGGCGATTTCGGAATTGTTGGATCGGCTCGCGGTCGGGCCGCGCTACGTCTACCTCCATGATTTCGGAGCGCCCGTGGGTTTCCACATCGCCATACAGGCGCCAGAACAAGTATTGGGTCTCATCATCCAAAACGCCAACGCTCATCGAACCGGGCTCGGGCCGGAATGGGCAGCGACGCAGGCCTTCTGGGCAGATCCGAGTCCCGAGAATGAAGCGGCCGCGACCACGCATCTGACCTTCGAGGGAACGCGCGATCAGTATCTCGCCAACATCCCGCGCGATGTCGCCGCGCGAGTCCCGGCCGAAGGCTGGGAGGAGGACTGGCGAGTGATGTGCTTGCCGGGCCGGATGGACGCACAGCGAGCGCTTCTCGCCGATTATGGAAACTATGTCGCCCAGTTCGATGCCATCGCCGAATATCTCGCGCGTTGGCAACCGCAATCGCTGATGCTCTGGGGAAGGCACGATGCATTTTTCGCCCTCCCTGAAGTCCTGTCATGGATGCAAGTCTTGCCGAGGATGGAGGCCCACGTTTTCGACGCCGGCCATCTCCTACTCGAAACGCACGCGGCCGAGGCCGTATCGCTGATGCTCGATTTCATCAGGCGTACGAGCGATCCTCTTCAATGAACTGCCTTCGACCGCTTCTCGGCATGCGAAATGTCATCGAGCGTCGCTATAAGCTTTTCGAACTCGTTCAAGACCCGATTGAACTCGGCGTCCTGCATGTTGGCGATTTCGGATATCGTCGAGGACACGGACGCAATCAGCCTGTCTATCCAAACGCAGCGCTCGGCCGGCACATATCCGAGAGCCTCCCGCCGATGCGTCTTCAGCTCGCGGAGGATACGAACGATAAGGGCTCCACGGTCCGCCCGGCTCAAGAGCGGAAGCCTTGTCTGTGCCTGCTGAATTTCCGTTATCAGCGCCGTCGCCATCCCCGCTCTCCAAGCTCTGAATGCAACCAGGTATCACAACCGTAGCGTTTGCAACACGGACTTTAGTCCGACTGACCAGATCGTGCAATCGAGTACGCACCGCGGCCGGCAGTACTACCCTGTCGGCCGCCTGTGGCGACAAGCACCGCGAGAATACCGGCCATTGCCAGCAGGATGACGATCAGCGGCAGGACCAGACCACCGGATTTCTCTTCGGAATAGACCATATTCCTTCTCCTCGGCCCCGGCGGCGGAGGCCGCCGCCGGGCACCGCCCGTTATGCCGAAATGATGTAGACGATCGTGAATGCAGAAGGATCGACGATGACGATCCGGCCATCCGCGAGGAGGAAGAAACGGTAGGCCTTGTACTGCGGTACGATCTCCACGATCCTCGGCGGCAGCGGCTCGAGCCTGATCTTCTTCGGAATGGTCGTGCCGACCGAAACCGTGAAGTCCACCTCCCGAACGGGCTCGACATGAACCTCCTTCACAACGCTGCGGATTTCCGTCTGCTGCTCGACGGAGATGTTGACGTTGGTCGTATTGTTCGTCTCGGTCTTCGTGGTGTTCTGAGTGTTGCTGTTCGACTGAGTCTCGGTCGAGCCGCTGGAAGACTTGGCGTCACCAGACTTCTGCGTCTCGCCGGAACCGGTCGATGTGCCGGTGTCCTGGCTGCCGGCCGGCTTCTGGTTTTCCGTCGAGGGCTGTCCCGGCTTGGACGTCTTCGAGCTGTCCGAACTGCCGCCGGAGGCATCGGTGCCTGTGCTGCCGGAGCCGGTTTCTGTCGAGTTTCCGGACGGCGTCTTGGCACCGGGCTGGGGTGCCGTCTGACCGGAGGTGGCATCTGTGGAGGTTCCGGACGAGCTTCCGTCGGAGCCGGATGGCTGCTGCGTGCTCTGGCCACTCGATGCTCCCGTGCCGTCCGAGCCGGAGGTACCGCCCGCATCCGGCTGCTGGGTGGCGCCACCGCCGGGCTGGCCGTTTTGGGCGCCGCCGCCCGTCTTGGGAAGGATCGGCGCGTCCTGCGCCGCGGCGGAAATGATGCCGACCGGCGAAACGCCGATCGAAAGTGCCGTCATCAGCACGGCGAGTGTTTTGGTCTTCATAACAATCTCTCTGCTTTTTTGGCCGCACGACGACGCTGTCATCCGTCGTGCGGCGGTTCTCAGGTTCTGACGATGATATTAGGAGGCAAGGCGCGGCAGAGACCGCGTCGTATCAGGTCACTTGATGACCTGGATCACCTTGCGGGACGACGGTTCGACGATGACACGTTCATCATTGACCACCGCATAAGCATAGGTCGGGTCATCCGGAATAGGCGTCACGACGACCGTCTCCGGCAGGGGCTGGCCGACGACAATCTTCTCCTTCACGACCACGCGCGCCGATGGTGCCGGAGCCTCGCGGACATAGGTGATGACCTTTTGCGGCGGCGGATCAATCGCCGTACCAACGACTGCGCCGGCAACGCCGCCGACAGCAGCGCCAACCGGGCCGCCGACGATCGCACCGGTAACCGCGCCACCCGCCGCACCATTGACCGTCGAGGACTGGGCGAATGCAACGCCCGACATCAGGGTCGCGGCAGTTGCCGCACCAACGATAAGCTTGGAGAGCATTTTTTCCTCCTTCTGTTTCGAGGCGGCCTTCGTGACCGCTGCCAAACCAACCAGCTGGAGGCAGGGTCGTTCCATGTCCCGGACCTCAGTCCGATGGGTCCCGGCCTTTGGTCCCAAACCCATTTCAATATCGGTCGCCGGCGCTAATTGCGGATCGGAAGGCCCTGTCGTCGCTGGCCTGCAGGAGACTGAAGGAGATGACACGATCCAACCGCCGGGAAGCGGGACGCAGGCGCCTGGCGATGCGTCTGCCGCAGATGCGCAAGCTGATCATGGAAGCGCGCGACCCGTGGCAACTCGAACTTTTCGAGGCCTATCAGATGGCCGTCGAAGCGCGCGACGCAGTGCGCCGGCGACGGTTCAATCCAAATCTGGTACGGGAATACGAAGAGACTTGTTCTGACATCGAGCAGCACGTCATCCGCGCAATACAAGAACCTTCCTTCGCGCAGCGCACTCGCTGAGGTCCGGTGAGACTTCATACCGGCAGACGAAACTTTTGGGCATTCGATCCGGGGGAATCGCGTGGTTGGCTGGCCAGCCTACGCCAAAGGGCATTATAGAGCGCGGCGGCGATGAGCGCGCTCATGCCGCCGCACGGACGCACTCCGTGGCGCGATTCCAGTTGCTCGGCCACTTCGTCGACGATCTCCAGAATGCGCCCCGGCGCCCGCTTTTCGATCTCTCCCCTGAGCGGAGTGCCTTGACAGAAGGCTGCAGCGACGTCGTGCGCGGCCGCGACGGAGGTCAACTCGATCCGATCGCAGGAAACCGAATCAAATCCTGCCGAAGACATATCCGCCTTGATCGTATGCGGAAATCGTCACGTACAAGCCTCCAAACCTTGGTCTGTCGATCGTGAAATATGACTGAATCCGTTGATGTCTATGGGCGTCGGACCTTGGTCGCAGCCCTGTCCGACCGAAGTCCCTGGAGTGGAACGCGCATCTGGATCGCTCCGTTTCGAAAGAGACCAAGGAGATCCGACATGCCCCAGAGTCATAGATCCCGAGTGAATGACGCTTGCAACGCGTCCGTCTTCGCACTTGTTATCGTTCTGGCTGCCCTTCTCTACGTCTTCGGCGCAGCCATGTCCGGCGATACCGTCGGGTTGACCCAGAGCATAAGAGGCGCCGAGGTGTTCGACACCAGGAATTTGCCCTGACGCTGTTTGGAAAACTCTGAAGACGCGGTAGGTTCATCGGCAAGTCTCTTATCGGTATCAACATGAATTGGCTTCGCCGCTGGAATGCCCGCTCACTCGCCTCCCAGTTCTTCATCGCGGGTGGGCTCATTTCGATTGCCGCCATGTTCGTGGTGGGCTTTTTCGTGAGCCACCTCATCGAGGAAACCGTCATCCACAATTCGGGAGCGGCAACGGCGCTTTATGTGGACAGCGTGATCGCGCCGCTCCTTCCCAATATGCAAACCGAGTCACTGCTTGATGAAGCGAGTGCCCAGGCTCTGGACGAGACGCTCGGTCAGGGTGCACTCGGCAAACGCCTTGTTTCGTTCAAGCTGTGGCGAAGCGACGGCACCATCCTCTATTCGAACGAAAAGGAGCTGGTGGGCAGGACGTTTGCGGTCAGCGACAAGCTGCAGAGGGCATTCGCAGGATCTCTCGTCGCGCGCTACCAAATCGCCAGCGATCCGGAAAGCGACAAGGAGCGCGCGCTCGGCAAGCCGCTGATGGAGATCTATAATCCGGTGCTCCAGCCATGGTCCGGACAGGCCGTCGCCGTCCTTGAGTTCTACGAGACAGCGGAAGGACTGGGCGATAGTCTGGCGCATGCCAGGCTCCGGAGCTGGGGCGCCGTTGCCGCTCTGACGGCGACCTTTTTCCTTGTTCTTTCCGTTCTGGTATTCCGGGGTAGCCGCACGATCGAGGCACAGCGCCAGGATCTCAAAGAACGGGTCACCGAACTGTCTGCGCTGCTGGTGGAAAACCGCGGACTTCAGCGGCGCCTGCAGCGCGCCTCCCAGCGTGCGGCAGCGCTGAACGAAACATATTTGCGCAGCATCGGTGCCGATCTGCACGACGGTCCGGCCCAGCACATTGCCTATGCCTCATTGCGCCTGGACAGCGACGTGTTGATCAATGCGTCCACCCAGCCCGAAGCACGCGAAAAGGAGCTTGCCTGGATACGCTCGAGCCTTGCCGAAGCGATGACGGAGATCCGCAATATCTGCAGAGGACTGGTGCTTCCGCACATCGAAAAATCCTCGATCACCGAGATCGTCACGCGAGTCGTCGAAGCGCATCAACATAAGACCGAAACACCTGTCGAAACTGTTATCGACGAGGATGGACCGGAACCTCCTCCCGCCGTGAAGATATGTATATATCGCTTCATCCAGGAGGCGTTGAATAACGCTTACCGCCACGGCGGTGGCGTTCAGCAGGCCGTAAAGGCTGTCTCGCGCGACGGCCATGTCCGTGTCGAGGTCAGCGATCACGGCGACGGCTTCGATCCGACCGAGGTGAGGCCAACAAGCCTCGGCCTCGTGGGGTTGCGCGAACGCGTCGACAGCCTGGGAGGTTCCTTCGACATCAAGACAGGCGAAGGAGGAACGACCGTGACCATGATCTTCGAGCCAATGGAAGTGGGAGAGTAGGAATGACAGCAATCACCATCGGCGTCGTGGATGATCATCCGCTTTTTCGCGAAGGTGTAACGCGCAGCCTATCCGAAATCAGCGGCTTTATCGTCGTTGGCGAGGGGGCCAGCAACGATGATGCGGCGATGATCGCTTCGGACACCCACCCCGACATCATGCTCCTCGATGTCTCGATGCCCGGCGGCGGGTTGTCTGCGATCAGTGACGTCCTGGCGCGGAGCCCCGCAACGAAAGTGCTGATGTTGACGGTATCCGAGGAGGTGGACACCTTGCTGGGAGCTCTGCAACGGGGCGCGATGGGCTATGTTCTGAAAGGTGTTGGTTCACGTGGCCTGGCCGAAGCGATCCAAACCGTTATGCGCGGCTCGCGATATATCTCGCCGACAATGTCGGCGAAAGTCATGGAAAATTCCTTGAATGGCGGAACCTCCGACAAGAGCAGCCTGACGCCACGGGAACGCGAGGTGATGGATCTTGTCGCTCAGGGCCTGTCAAACAAGCATATCGGCTTGCGTCTCAACCTGCAGGAAAAGACTGTGAAGCACCATATGACCCAAATCCTGAGCAAGCTCGGCGCCTCAAACCGGACCGAAGCGGCTCTACAGTGGCGCGAACGGCGCTGAGACGGATTATCACCCGCCTAACATGCATCAGCGAAGAAAGCGGGTCAATCGGCGGGCATCGTTTGCCGTTGCTTGTCGACTGATGATCGTCCGGCCCTTCGAGTCCTTCATAATGTAGCGACCGCGTTGCAGGGTTTCAGTGATGCCATTCGAATGACGGACGTCGATGGAGCCATCGGACGCCGCTGTCGCTCTCGCGCCCGACCTTGCTGACGATCCTGTGCTAGAGGAAGACGATCCTCCACCACCGGAGGAATTTCCACCATTGCCGTTCCCGGAACCGCTATTGCCGTTGCCGCTGCCGCCACCATTGCCATTCCCTCCCCCGTTCCCATTGCCATTACCGCCGCCGTTGCCATTCCCTCCACTATTACCGTTGCCATTCCCGTTGTTGCCGTCCTTTGCCTGCGCAAAGCCCACCGCCAGAACAGGAAGGGAACCGCCGAAATTCAAACTGACTGGTGATGCAGCAGCGATGAGAGCGACGGCCGCACTGCCGCCCAGCCTCAGAAAATCGCGTTTCCGGATACTCATGCCATAGCCTCGTTCGTCCGTTCGTTGCCGCTTCCCATGCGATACGACGTATGAGACTTTTCGCTGTTCCGAGTAAAGAATGCAACCGACCTAGGTAGTAGGCGCGGCAAGACTTTGGTCCGCCTCACGGATTGCAATGCTTGTCATCGGAAAAACGTCACACGGTGGCACCTCAAGCGCACCTCTGCGAGGGCTGTTCGTGCATCGCTGTTAAGCGCGGACGCATTCTATGGAACTTCTCCGCCTTTCGCCGCTTTGTTTGTTCAAGGTGCAACAGAGGAAACTTCCATGGCAAACCCGAACGAATCCCCCGCAGTCCAGTCGATGCGAAAAGAACAGGCAGAGCAGCGGAAGCAGGCGCGAAAAGGCGAACTCGACAAAGCAATCGAGGATACTTTTCCGGCGTCCGACCCGGTGTCTGCCACTCACACTTCTATTCCCGCCGGCCGCAGCGACGTCGAAGCGGCTGAGCGTGTGAAGCGGGAGCCAGATCCCGCCAGGCTGGACGAGCAATATCCATTTGTCGATCAAGCTCTGAACTCGACGGGCGACACTGCCCGCTCCTCCGACGCCTCCGGTGTCGATCGCCAAGGAATGCGATCTCTTCAGAGAGAAGCAAGCCGCGTGGCCGAGTCCGCATCGGAACTGGCGTCCGGATCGGCTCGCCTGGCAAAGACCGAAGCCCGCACATTCGTCCATGATCTCGAGGATCGCATACGCCGGCAGCCGCTGACGGCCGCAGCGATCGTCGCCGGTATCGCCTTCGTCTTTGGCGCGACGCGTTGAGGAGCCAGCCATGGCAGCGCGATGGACTGGCGGCTGTCTTTGCGGATCCTGCCGGCGAATTCGCCGGTGATCCGCCGCATTCGGGTTACTGCCACTGTGACATGTGCAAGAAGGCGACCGGAGGCCCTTTCGCGGTCCTGGTCCAGGCGAGGATCGATGCCCTTGCCTGGACGGTTGGTACGCCCACCTCGTACCGATCCTCGCCGATCGCCACGCGTGGCTTCTGCGGCAAGTGCGGAACACCACTCTATCTTCAGTACGATGGCGACGAACTAATTCGGGTGACCGTCGGCTCGCTCGACCACCCCGAGAAGATCGACCCGGCGGGACACTACGGTGTGGAGAACCGCCTAAAATGGGCCGATTGCGGACGGGGACTTCCTGAGGAGGAAACTCAGGAGCGCTTTTAGATGTTGCCCGGCATCGCCCGGGCTTCCGGGGATCTCATGAAAATCGCAACCTACAATGTCAACGGGATTAATGGGCGGCTCGACATCCTGCTGCGCTGGCTCAAGGAGGACGCCCCTGATGTGGTCTGCCTCCAGGAACTGAAGACAGACGATGCCAGATTTCCGCGAAAGGAGATCGAACGAGCCGGCTACGGCGCCATCTGGCACGGGCAGAGATCCTGGAACGGGGTTGCGATCCTGGCGAAGGGCGAGACACCGATCCTGACGCGTCGCGGTCTTCCCGGCGATCCTGACGATACCCACAGCCGGTATATCGAAGCTGCCGTCGACGGCATCCTGGTCGGATGCCTGTATCTTCCCAACGGCAATCCGTTTCCGGGAGCAAAGTTCGATTACAAGCTGCGCTGGTTCCGCCGTCTGCAGGACTACGCCGCCGAACTCCTCGAGCTCGAAGTGCCTTCGATCCTGGCCGGCGACTTCAACGTCATGCCGACGGAGATCGACGTCTACAAGCCTGAACGCTGGCTGGACGATGCTCTCTTCAGGTCGGAAGTGCGCAAGGCCTATGCTCATCTCGTCGCCCAGGGCTGGACCGATGCCGTCAGACATCTGCATCCGGGAGAGCGCATCTACACCTTCTGGAAGTACTGGCGGAACAGCTTCGAACGTGATGCAGGGCTTCGTATCGACCATCTCTTGCTCAGTCCAGCGGTCGCCCCATGGCTTCGATCGGCGACCGTCCGGAAAAAACCGCGCGGCTGGGAGCATACGAGCGACCACGCGCCCGTCATGATCGAGCTCGACGTTTCCGAGGAGGAAGCCGACCTATGAGCCGCGAGCGAGGGAACCTGTCACGTCGCCGAGAGTTAGCTTCTAAAGCGCGGATGCGAAGGACCCGCCCTGCTATTCTCCAACCGAAGTGACCGATATGAACGAAAGCAAGAACTACCTGAACACCGACGAGATCCAGGCCGACGACCAGTTGTCGCCGAAGCCGGTCGAAGGCAAGGATCCGCCAAGGCGGATGCGCAGAAGCGAGGAAGCTATCGCCGAAGGCTCCGACGACACAGAGCGCGTCCGGGTTCCGCCTCCGGTTTCGAATCCCGATTGATCAGCCGCACGGCTCCGTCTCGAAGTGACGCCTACCGGCATCACCTCATTTGTCGGCGCCAAGATCGTAGATGCGGCCTGTCAACCAGGCTGGCCAGTCTCGCTCGAAGAAGGATCTGGCGCTTTCATCGAATGTGCGGTTCGCGCGCGTTGAAAGCCTGATCTCATTCCCATCAAGACGAACGACGATCTGCTCTTTGCGATGCGCTTCGCGTTCTTTCCGGAAGCGATAATCCTGCAACGGTCCTGAGCGTGCCAGCGGAAGCGATTCGCCCTCCGCATCGCATATCGCCCGCGCGCCACGGCTGCCGCCTCCATTGCGAATGAAGAAATCAAGCGCGCTGAGCACGGCTTCCGATGCGAGCGCCATATGGCGCCATTGCATGCCTCGAACCGCCTCCGCTGCGCGACCGTAGGCAATGCCGTGCGCATGGATTTCAGCGTTCAGTTTGCGCGCTTCGATCAAGGCCCGGCCTACGCTTTCTTGATCGCAGAGGATGCCAGCCTTGTCGCTCATTCGCGCCTGCACTTGCGAGCGGATCGATTTGACGGTGAGCGGGCTCTCGGTCCGAAGGACCGCAAGGAGGCAGGCGATGCCCGCCTCTGCGATATCGGCTACGTCCTCTGCTGGCGACTGCTTTGCCCTGCCGCTCGCGCTGATGTGCTCGGCCGCGCGCGTACCGAAGACTTGCCCGGCATTGAGTGCTGCTCCACCCGGCCTCGTCACGCCGTGTGTGCCCGCCGCTTCTCCAACCGCGTAACAGCCGCCGAGATTGCTGCGGCCCCAGGTGTCGACCATGATGCCGCCGTTCATATGCTGGTTGTTGACCGCAAACTCCAGCGGCTCTTCGGCAATATCGATCTTGTAGCGGCGGTAGAGCTCGATCGCGAGCGGGTTCATATGCTTCAAACGATCGATCGGCGTTTCCTGGTCGGCGCCGGCCTTGCCGAGATATTCGCGGACGTCTTCATCCAGTCTGTCCAGGCTGAACGGCAGGTCGCCCGGCACAGGCAGCGGATTGCGATTGAAGTCCATGAAGACGCGCCGCCCTGCGGCGGTTTCGCTGGAGATGGCAAGATCTACCAGGCTCGAGCCGAAATCGAGCATCCGCGTCGCGTGAAATGGCCACTGATAGCCCTTGCGAAAGACGTTCGACGCCAGCTCCTGCGTGCTGCGATAGTATTCTGCCAGGAAATGGTGTTCGGCGCCGTTTGAATCGAGCGAGTAGATATGCGGGATCGCCTGGACGTAGGTGCCCGACAGATTCCACGGAAACCCTTCCCTGCGTGTTCCGATGCCAAACTGACTTTCGGTCAGATTGACGAGCTCGACGCCTGCCTCGAGCGCCAATCCGAGAGAGCCGAAGCAGCCGTTGGGATAAACGCTGTCGCGATAGAGTTCACCCGGACCGCCGGCCGCGAGCACGATCACTCCACTCGTAAACAGCGCGATGCCCAGCGGGTTTTCCTCCGTACGATCGGTAGCGCGCATGGCGACTATCCCGACGACGTGGCGGTCAGCGCCATCGCCTTCGGTGAGGATCTTTACCGCGGCGGTCTGGTTGTAAAACGGCACTCCAAGCCGGATCGCCTCCTCGGCCAGCACCTTGACCATCAGGCGCGAGGTGCGCGGGCCGCAACTGGTGGCGCGGCCGACCTCGTCATGGTCGGTCTGATATCTGAGCGTCCCGCCAAGCGAATCCTGAGGCAGCGGCAGACCCAGGAACTGGAGCGATGCCATCATCCGCGACGAGCCCACAGCCTCGACATAGGCCGTGTCCTTGTCCATTGCACCGCCGCTGCGGATAGCGCGGGCCATTGCCTTGTAATTGTCGCCCTGATCGGCCGTGTTTGCCGTGTGAAGGGTCTGTTTGTCCGATCCAGAACAGGCCGAGGTTCCCCCCCACGCGCTTTGGCTGACAATGACGACGTCGTCGCCGCGCCGTTTCATTTCCACCGCCGCACGCAGACCTGCCGCGCCGGATCCGACGACGACGCAACCGGCTCGATAGATCGGCGCCTCGACGCCCGCGAGCCGGACCACGTCCGAAGGGACGGCCTCAGGTGGGAGCCGCGGCATGTCGACATCGGTCAGTGCGTCAAGAATGTCCTGCGGAACGTCTATGGTCATCGGCGTTCAACCCAGCGGGATGTCGACCCAGCGCTTTTGCCGGGAGGATTCCATGCATGCGTCGACGATCTGGCAGATGTGATGGCCGCTATCGAATGTCGGCCACATCGGTCTGTTTGCAACGATCGAGTGGATCATCTCGGCCACCTCGATGATCTTGCTTTCATTGTAGCCCAGGCCGAAATTCGGCAGAGGAAGGAAAGCCCTGAAAGTGGGGTTCTCAGGACCCACGTCGATCTCGCGAAAGCCGCGCCGCCCCGACCGGTCGTCGTTGGAGTAGAAGCGCAGCCGGTTTATCTCGTCATAGGTATAGGCGATGCTACCTTTCGTTCCATAGATTTCGTAGGTCTGCATGAACTTGCGGCCGGTCGCGACACGGCTGAAATCGACGATCCCGCCGGCACCGTTCTCGAACCGGCACAGCAGGTTCGTTGCATCGGGGTTGGTGATTTCAGCCCAGGTCTCATTGCCTGACAGTTTGACCTGCTCGCCATAGGCAAGGCCCTCGACGACAGGCCGACGCGGCGTCACGATGAGATTGTCGGCGATCAGCGAACTGACGCGGCCGACCAGGAAATCCATGAAGCTGAAGATGTGCGAGCCGGTATCACCGACGATCCCGGTCGGCGCAAGCTTTCCGTCGGCCCGCCACATGAAGGGCGCGTTCGGATCGCCATACATGTCGACGTGCTGGCAGCCGCGGAACAGCTTGATCTCGCCAATTTCGCCGGATTGAATGATGTCTTTCGCCAAATCATGCACGGGATTCCGGGGAAACGCGTGTCCGACTCGAGTAATGACACCCTTTTCCCTGGCGATGTCGGCCAGTTCCCGCGCTTCGGCGGCGGTGTTTGCCAATGGCTTCTCGCAATAGACATGTTTGCCGGCCAGCAAAGCTGCCTTGGCCACCTCATAGTGGAGATGGTCGGGCAGGCAGATATCGATCAGATCGACGTCAGGATCAGCGACCGCCAGATTCCAATCCTGAAGAATTCTCGCACCCGGCGCTTTGTGGGAAAGATCCCCGGCCGCCTTCGAGGGGCCTTCGACCAGAGCGACGATCCGTGCCGTTCCGTCCGACACTCCGAAGAAATGCGGAAAGGTCTGATAGGCCATCGTATGGACCTTTCCCATCCAGCCCGAGGCGCCAAGCACTGCAACTCTGACTTCAGACATTGTCGTCTCTCCTCTCGACAGGACTTACCGGATTTCGGCACGGGCTCGAGGCCTCGTATCGTTGCGTTCGTAGGCGAAGATGGCAGATGGAAGCGCAGGCAAGCCCCGAATGAGGTCCGATCCTTTTTCGCCGACCATGATCGTCGGAGCGTTGGTATTGCATGACGGCACGCGCGGCATGACGGATGAATCGCAGACCCTGAGGCCTTCCAAACCGTGAACCTTGAGATCAAGCCCGACAACCGCGTCGGGCTCTGTCCCCATCTTGCAGGTACCCACCGGATGATGGTCGGTCTTAGCGTTGGCGCAGCCGTAGTCGAAAAGCTGCTCGTCGGTCATCACCTTCGGTCCGGGAAGCCTTTCGGCCATGACATAGGGCTTCAGCGCCGCCTGCTGCATGATCTCGCGCGCGAGCTTCAGCCCTTCCAGGGACATCGTCCTATCGTGCGGATCGGACCAGTAGTTGGGGTCGATCAACGGAGCGGCAGCCGGGTCGGAGGATGACAGACGCACCGTCCCCCGCGAGCGCGGATGCAGATAGGCGGAGTTAAGGGTCACGCCGGCATTCTTGAGCCGTTCGACACCCGCTTCGATGCCCGAACCCAGGCCGAGGTGGAACTGGATATCAGGAGAACGGGCCTCGGGATCGGCATACCAGAAGCCGCCGGTCTCGAAGAGCGACGAGGCGACAGGACCGGTCCGGAACAGGATGTATTGAATCCCCGCCCAAAGTGTGCGGTGGAGTTTTGCGACGCCGTCATAAGTGTGATCGCCCGTGCATTCGGCGATGACGAAAAGATCCAGGTGATCCTGGAGGTTGCCGCCGACACCCGGCAGATCGTGGAGCACCTTGACGCCCACCGACTTGAGATGGTCGGCCGGTCCTATGCCGGACTGCAAAAGCAGCTTCGGCGATCCGATGGCGCCCGACGAAATCAATACTTCGCGTTCGGCACGCACGATCTCTAAGCCGCGCGAGGTCACGATCTCGACGCCTGTCGCACGGGCTCCCTCCACGATGATGCGCGCGACGCGCGCGCCCGTCCGGATCGTCAGGTTCTTCCGGTCCTTGATCGGCGAAAGATAGGCGAGCGATGCCGATGACCGGCGGCAGTTGCGCTGCGTCAGCTGATAAAATCCCACTCCGGCCTGCTGGCGGCCGTTGAAGTCGTGATTGTAGGGAATGCCGAGCTCCTGCCCCGCACGGATATAGGCGTCGCAGATCGGCAGCGGCGCAGCCGGCATCGAGACGCCCAGCGGGCCGCCATAGGCGTGGTAGTCGTCGGCAAAGCGCTGGTTATCCTCGGCACGTTTGAAATAGGGGAGGATCGACCGGTAGTCCCAGCCCTCGCAGCCGTGTTGACTGGCCCAGAGATCATAATCGGACGCGTTTCCGCGCGTGTAGAGCTGCGCGTTGATCGACGAACCGCCGCCGATGACCTTTGCCTGGGTATAGCGAAGCACCCTGCCCTTCAGATGCTTCTGGGGAACTGTTTCCCATCCCCAGCTGGCCACGCCTTTGGTCATCTTGGCGAAGCCGGCGGGCATGTGAAACAGAGGATTCCAGTCGCCTCCACCCGCCTCGAGCAGGAGTACTCTGACATCTGGATCTTCGCTCAGCCGATTTGCCAGCACGCATCCTGCAGGGCCGGCGCCGGTGATGATATAGTCGAAACCCATTTTACTGTCCTGTTGCATCCGGCCTGGCAATCGCCAGCGCCTGTGTCATGCCTGCAAAGTCCTTCGACGCTATGTGATCTGCCACTCTCAGCGCCTGGGCGGCGACGGTGAGCGCAGGATTGACCGCGGCCGATGTGGGGAGGAAACTGGCGTCGACGACGAAGAGGTTTTCGTGATCGTAGGAACGGCAGTACGGGTCCAACGGCGCAGTCGCGGGATCGTTTCCGATGCGGATCGTTCCGCACTGATGAGAGGGCGTGCGTTTGTCGAACGGCCTCGACAGCACAACCGGAAATCCAATCGATCGCAGGATGGTCTTCAGCCGGGCGACAAGTGCGAGATGAGCGTCCCAGTTGGTTCGCTGCCATTTGAGAACGATTCTATCGCCATCGACCATGACCCGGCTTTCGGGATTGGGAACGTCCTCGCTCATCGCGTAGAAGTCGATGGCATGGTCCGTCATGAAACGGAGAAGCCACTCCGGAGCCCGCGGCAGAGAGCCCTTGAGAACCTTTTCGGAGATACGCCCCAGGAGCTGCACGTTGCCGAGGGGCGGCCCTCCCTCCCCGTCGGAGAGATAGAAATCGTTGAAGGCAAAGGTCTTCTGGTAGATGGAGGTGTTGCTGAACCGCGGCGAAACCCCGATGACCGCGGAGGCATTGTGGTTCATGAAGTTGCGGCCCACCTGGTCGGAAGAATTCGCCAGCCCCCTTGGGAAACGGTCGTTTTTCGAACGCAGCAAAAGCACGGATGATTGGACCGCCCCCGCGGAGAGGATCACGATCTCAGGCGAAACAGTCACCGTCTGCCCGTTCTTGACATAGGTCACCCGGTCGATCCGGCTCCCCGCTCCCATGTCAAGCCTCGTCACGCGCGCATTGGTTTCGAGCCGCACGTTCTCGTGCCTCAGCGCCACTGCGAGGGCTGCGGTCTCGGCATCCATCTTGCCGTCGCGGGCGTTCGGATGCGCATCCCATGGCGTGCGTGCTTTGGAGAGCCAGGCGTCAAGATCGAGGCCGAGCGGCAGGGAAAACGGATGCAGGCCTTTCTGGTTGAGGCGCGCCCTGATATCGGCGATCGGCGCCTCGTCCGGGACGGGCGGGTATTCGTAGGCAGCCGAGTGGTGCGGTTCGGTGGGATCTTCGCCCAGACTGCCGCGAACCTGATACATGCGTTCCGCCTGGCAGTACCACGGCTCCAGGGCTTCATACGGAAACGGCCAGGCCGGCGACACGCCCTCCCGGTGCTGGATGACCTCGAAATCTTGCTTGCGATAACGTGACAATACGGCGCCGTAGAATTTCGAATTCCCGCCGACATTGTAGTAGTTGCCGGGATTGAATCCCTTGCCGTTCGCCTCGTACCAGGTTTCCTTCGGTCGAAAATGTCCTCGCTGGAAGATGGCTCTTTGGTCGCGATTGACGGGAAGATCGGCGATATGATCGCCGGCTTCGAGGATCAATATCCGGGCGCCGGTCGCAGCCAGGCCAGCAGCGACCGTGGCGCCGCCGACGCCCGAGCCGATGATGACGATGTCGGTTGAACTGCTCATGTCAGCACCTGGCCCTCACGCGATCCGCGCCTGTGTTTCGGGATCGAAGAACACCGCCTTGTCGAGATTGAAGGCGAGGCGGGTGTTTTGTCCGGGAGCGATGCCGGTATCGGCGCGCAGGCGGGCGACGACGGATTTGCCGCCGAGCTTGGTGACGGCGAAGGTGTCGGAGCCGGCGGGTTCCACCACCTCGATCAGGCAGTCGCCCTCGGTCAGCGAGCGCG
>NZ_WIEU01000013.1:0-193194 GCF_012276115.1 Rhizobium leguminosarum bv. viciae
AAGTCGATCGCAATGTCTGGACTGCCAAGCAGATCGAAACCGCCGAAGCCCGCCTGGAGCGCATCGAGCGGGAAAGCCATCGGCCGGAATTGTTCAAGCAGCTCGTCGAACGTCTGTCGCGCTCCGGTGCCAAGACGACCACGCTCGATTTTGAGAGCGAGGCCGGCTACCAGGCCCATGCCGACGACTTCGCCCGGCGTCGCGGGCTCGACACTCTTTCTCAAGCTGCGGCCGGCATGGAAGAGGAGGTTTCGCGGCGGTGGGCGTGGATTGCGGAAAAGAGGGAGCAGGTGGCTGAGCTCTGGGAGCGGGCCAGCATGGCGCTCGGTTTTGCGATCGAGCGGGAGCGGCGTGTTTCCTACAATGAGGCGCGAATTGAAACGCAAACTGTCTCGGATGCCGACACTGGCCGTGTGCGGTATCTGATCGCACCCACCACGGAATTCGCCAGAAGCGCGGAGGAAGATGCGCGTCTGGCACAGCTTTCGTCGCCGGCCTGGAAGGAGCGGGAAGCAGTTCTGCGGCCGCTGCTTGAGACGATCTATAGTGATCCGGATGCAGCACTTGTCGCCCTGAACGCCCTGGCGTCGGATTTGAAGATTGAACCCCGCGTGCTTGCCGACGATTTTGTTGTTGCGCCGGTTCGGCTCGGACGCTTGCGTGGTTCCGATCTGATCGTCGATGGTCGTGCGGCACGCGACGAACGAAATGCCGCGATCACCGCCTTGACGGAACTGCTGCCGCTCGCCCGTGCCCATGCGACGGAGTTCCGCCGGAATGCCGAACGCTTCGATCTCCGTGAGCAACAACGCCGCGCTCATATGTCCCTGCCGATCCCGGCACTCTCCAGAAAGGCGATGAAGCGTCTCGTCGAGATCGAAGCAGTACGAGAAAGGGGTGGTGACGACGCCTACAAGACCGCCTTTGCGCTCGCCACAGAAGACCGCGCCGTCGTGCAGGAAGTCAAGGCCGTCAGCGAGGCGCTGAGCGCCCGCTTCGGTTGGAGCGCCTTTACCTCGAAGGCCGATACGGCTGCCGAACGCAACATGATCGAGCGTATGCCGGAGGACCTCGCGAGCACCAGACGCGAGAAGTTGACCCGGCTGTTTGAAGCCGTGAAGCGTTTTGCCGACGAGCAGCATCTCGTCGAGCGGCGGGATCGCTCGAAGATCGTCGCTGGCGCCAGTGCCGATCCCGAGAAGGAGAATGTCCCAATGCTCGCCGCCGTCACCGACTTCAAGACGCCGGTCGACGAGGAGGCGCGATCCCGAGTTCTTTCCGCGCCCCTTTATCGCCAGCAGCGCGCCGCGCTGGCGACCGCGGCAAGCACGATCTGGCGCGATCCGGCCGGCGCCGTCGACAAGATCGAGGAGCTGCTTGCCAAAGGTTTTGCTGCTGATCGCATCGCGGCTGCCGTGACCAACGATCCGGCCGCCTATGGTGCGCTACGCGGCTCCGATCGCCTGATGGACCGGATGCTGGCTTCCGGCCGGGAGCGGAAAGAGGCGGTGCAGGCCATGCCTGAAGCCACCGCCCGCCTGCGCGCGCTCGGTTCGGCCTACGTCAATGTGCTCGATATCGAACGCCAGGCCATTGCCGAGGAGCGGCGGCGCATGGCAGTCGCCATTCCCGGCCTGTCGAAGGCGGCGGAAGAGGTACTCATGCGGCTAACTGCCGAGTCGAAGAACAACGCTCGCAAGCTGAACGCATCGGCCGTTTTTCTCGATCCAAATATTCGCCAGGAATATGCCGCTGTCAGCAGGGCGCTCGACGAGCGCTTCGGTCGTAGTGCCATCCTCCGAGATGAGAAGGATATCATCAACCGCATCCCGCCACCGCAGCGCCGTGCGTTCGAGGCGCTGCAGGAGAGATTGAAAGTCTTGCATCAGGCCGTTCGTATGGAAAGCAGCGACAGGATTATCTCGGAACGGCGCCAGCGCACCGCCAACCGCGGCCGGGAAATTTGAAGTCCATCGAACGATAGACTTTGCGGTCACCTGGAGCGTTGCCGCGAGGCACGGGCTCGCAGGCGATCGAAATAGGCGGCATCAACCGGCTCGGTCGTCTCGGATGAAGCACCTTCAAGCAGGATCTCACGCAAGTGCTGCCGATCTTTGTCGTGACGGATCAACTCGCGGACGTATTTCCTGCTCGTATCATAGCCTCGCCCGGCGATCTGCTGCTCGACGAACTTCTGCAGGTTATCCAGCACGAAATATCCATAGCGGTCACGTTCATTTCCAAGCTTCCTCGCTCTCATCAGCGCCCAGAAGTTTGAAAACGCGTACCCAAAAGGTGAAATCACCTGAGCGACCATCGTAGCGCGCACATAGTGCGCACCATGCAGCCGCTGTTTTCGCATGTTGTCCGTAAAGCGATCGGGCAGCAGTACTTATGTCTCCAACATCTGCATCACTCCAAAAATCCGGTGTCGCCGCAGCGCTGCCGGCTGAGAACCTTTTGAACATTTCGCGCATTAAAAGCCCCGTTACCGTCCGGGAACAGGCCATCAAATTATGCCGGACGTCGATCCCACCGAGTGGGCCACGATCACGTGTCGTCCCGGGCAAATATGCGCTTCGGCGCGAGAATCTTTCGCGCTCTCAACATTATGTTGTAACAAAAAAGAAAGGCAAGCTATAAAAATACCCTTCGTGATAGCGCTTTTGCGATTCTGTTGCGCATATTTTACCAGCCATGGCGTGAGGTTCCAATCAACATGAGGCAGTTCTCTGAAAGTTTTGTCGTATCAAAAGCAGTCGCGGTAAGGTCAGCAACTGGCGGGGCGAGGCGATGAGCGAACTACTGGCGATCGTATCCCAAGACGCTGACTATTATTTGATGCTGTCATACATCTTGAAGGGAGCCGGATACAGGACGATGCTTGTCGATATTCCGAGCGAGGCCGTGGCGACTGCCGAGGAGCGTGACGCTGCAGCCATCATCGTCGACTGCCAGCCGGGTTCACAAATTCTGGCTGATATCGCGTCGGGCCTGAAGGAAAGGGGACTTGCCAGCGACGTCACGCTGATAGCGCTCGTTGCCGAAAAGGCTGCCTATCTCGACATTCTGAAAGCCAACGTAGATGAGAGCTTTACAAGGCCAATGCCGCCGGAACGGCTTCTGTCTTACCTTCACGGTGCAATGGGCAATTCCTCTGGCGAAACGGCTGGCCGCCTTACTCCGATACTTGACGATGTGAAACTTGACGTCAACAGCCGGCGTGTTCTGGTTCGAGGCACGCCGGTCAATCTGAGCCCGATCGAGTTTCGTCTATTGAAGGCCCTTATGGGTGACGCGGGGCGTGTTCTCAGCCGTGCGGAACTGATAGCCGTTGCCTGGCCACAGACGGTATTCGTCGAGCCGCGAACGGTCGATGTTCATATCGGCCGCCTCCGGCGCGCATTGAGGCGGGTCCTCGGCCGCGATGTGATCCGCACCGTGCCGAAAGAAGGATACGCATTTGACATCTCCTGAAGTAGATGAACTTCGCCACGTTCACATCTTCACTAAAACGTCCCAAAAATTTGCTGTCGCCTTTGTTGCATAAACAATGATCTCGCGCATAGCGTGAACTCCCTGGAACATTTGGGAGCACAACATGCAACGGACAGCTTCGGGCGCCGGATCGTCGAAAACATCCCACAGAAACACTGCCGGCCTGATCCGCCAAGCCGGTCTCCATTTCACCGCAGCTCATCTCGACGGCCTGATGGCACTCTATGTCCATCCGTCCGATGGGCGAGCGGTGGAACTGCCTGTTTCAGAGGGCAGATCGGAGCGCGTCATCGACTTCGTCCGCTGCTCGTATCTCGGCCTCGACAATCACCCCTCAATCATCGAAGGCGCAATCGAGACGGTTCGGCGCTACGGAACACTGCATTGGTCCTGCGCCCGTACGCGGCTCAATTTTGCAGTCCTCGGAGACCTCGAGGATGCTCTTTCTGATCTCTTCGGCGCGAGGGTTATCACCTACACGACAGTGCTTGCCGCCAACTTAAGCGCGCTTCCGCTGATTGCCTCCGGAGTTCTGACCGGCGGCAAAAAACCAGTCATGGTATTCGACCGCCTCGCGCATGCAACGCTCGCCTTCAACAAGCCCGTCGTTGCCGAAGAATGTGAGGTCCGAACCATAGGCCACAACGATCTTCAGGCGCTCGAAGAAATTTGCCGCCAGAACAATACGGTCACCTATGTTTGCGACGGTGTGTATTCCATGGGCGGCTGTACCCCGATCAAGGAGTTGCGGGATCTTCAGGAGCGATACGGCCTCTTCCTTTACATCGATGATGCTCACGGCATATCGATCTTCGGCGAAAGAGGCGAGGGGTTTGCCCGTTCACAAATGCCGGACGGTCTGGGGGAACGGACGATCATCGCAGCGTCACTCGGGAAAGGCTTTGGAGCCTCAGGCGGCATGCTGATGCTCGCAACGGCGTTCCAGGAAGAAATCTTTCGCCGGTTTGCTCTCGCGCATGCCTTTTCGGCTTCGATCAATGTTGCGGCGATCGGTGCAGCTCTCGCCTCTCAGGCGATCCATCGCACACCGGAACTGGGCGTGCGGCAAAGGGTGCTTGCAGAACATATCTCTCTCTTCGACGAACTAGTGCCGACCGCACAGGCGGGATCCCGACTGCCGATCAGAACCATCGTGATCGGTGACGAGCTTGCCGCAATCGGCGCTGCGAGACTGGTGCTTGATACCGGTTACTATACATCAGCCATTTTCTTCCCGACCGTGGCCAAGGGAAGGGCAGGGCTGCGAATATGTCCGACTGCCGGCCACACGGCTGCCGAAGTGCGCGACCTCGCAGTTGCCATCAACCGTGCTCTCAAGCGATAAGTCCGTCTCCGCACCTCCGGGCGGCAACGCCGCCCGGGGCGGATCGTCATCGGATCCAGGCATTCCAACGCTCGAGCATCATCGAGGCGTTGTCGTTGATCCATTTGGCGTCCGGGATGACGATGTAATCCCGGATATCGTTGTCGCTGGGAAGTGCCGCGCGTGCAGCCGGAGACATCAAGTCGATCGCCTTCCGGCTCGGTGGCGTGCAAAGGAGTTCCTCGCACACCCTGGCCTGCGCCTCCGGATGATCAAGCCAGTAGGCGATCAACTTCAAGGCGTTCGCGCGATTCGGCGCATCCTTGATAATCGTCAATCGGTCGCCGACGAGGAACGAGGCCTGCTTGGACCAGGCGATCTGACGTCCTTCCGCCTTCAGTGTATTTGCGCGCGTCAGCCAAATCTGCCCAATGCTGTAATCGCCGTTTCGAAAGCCCTGAACGCTCTGGTCGCCGGTCTTCCACCACAGCGATATCGCCGGGCGAATCTCGTCGAGCTTGTTGAGTGCACGGTCGACGTCGAGCGGAAAAAGCTTGTCGCGCGCAACGCCGTCAGCGAGGAGCGCTGCAGCCATGACCCGCCACGGATCATCGAAATTTGGAAACGAGCGACCGCCGGGAAATTTTGTCTCGTCCCACATATCGGCCCAACTCAACGGATTTCCGCTCTTGAATCCGGTCGGGTCGTAGGCCATGAGCGTTGCGGTCGAAAAAAGTCTCGCCCCGGCGCCGACGCAAGCATCCTTGACTAGGTCTGAGCGGTCCTGGAAAGGCTTGCAGAATTCAGTCAAGTCTTCAGATGTCAGCCGATGCGCTTCAGCGCTCGCCTGAATCTCGCCGTCCGGGTAAAGGTCCCAGGTCACGTTGCCGGTCTTGACCATGGCCGCAGCTTTCGCCCGCATCTCGGCATTTGTCGCCGCGACCGAAACAACCTTGATGCCGGTCTTTTCGGTGAACGGATCGAACCAGAATTTTCGAAGCGCGGCATCGTAGGCGCCGCCTGTGGTCGCAATGATGACCTGCTCCTCGGCTTGCGCCGCCCCCGCAGCAGCAAGCATGAGGCAAGCCGCAAGCAACGGCTTGATCTTCGTTCGATTTTTCATCGGGTGTTCCTCTCTCCGATTGATATGATCACATTAATCCTCCCCGCGGCCGGTAAGGAGATGAATGGTCCCCATGAGCAGTAGCGATACCGCGACGAGCAGCGTCGAAACCGCCGCTATGACTGGCGTGAGATTGAAATCGATGTCCTCGAACATCTTGCGGCTGATCGTTTTTCCGCCGGTATCGGAAATGAAGAAAGCGACTGTTGCCTCATCGAACGACGCTAGAAACGCAAAGACCGAAGCCGCAGCCACCGCCGGCGCGATGTTGGGAAGCACAATGCTGAAAAAGGCACGGCTCCGGCTTGCTCCGCAATTCAGTGCGGCAAGCTCGAGTGAGGTGTCGAAGCGCTCGAGTGCCGCCGATACGGTGATGATCACGTAGGGAACCGCAAGCACGGTGTGGGCGATCAGGAAGCCAAGGAAGTTGCCGGTCAGGCTGAGCGGTGAAAAAACCAGATAAAGGGCAACGCCAAAGACGACATGGGGAACGATCATTGGCCCCAGCGACAATGCCTGCAGAAGGGTCTTTCCCGGCAGATTGCCGCGAACGAGCCCGATGGCGGCCAGTGTCCCGATAGCCGTCGAAGCGACCGTCGTCGCCAGCGCAATCTGCAGACTGAAGATCGTTGCTGCGCGCCAGTCCGGATCGGATAGAAAGTCGATATACCAGCGAAGCGTCAGGCCCTTCGGCGGGAGCTCGATATAGCTGCTGTCGTTCAGTGAAATCGGGATGACGAGCAACGTCGGCAGGACCAAAAAGAACAGGATTGCTCCGATCAGGAAACCCCCAAGGAGCCGCAATGCCGCTTTGCCGTAAGGTCGATGGGTGCTGTTGACGCGAGGGGCGGCGAATGGGGCGATGGCTGCGGGTTCAGTTGACACTGTTCATTCCTTTGCTAACGGAAAGCGCCTTGCGGAACACAAGGACAAAGACCAGAGTCGTAGTCAGAAGGACGGTCGCGAGCGCTGCGGCAAACGGCCAGTCAAGCAGAACGGTGGTTTGCTGGCCGATCAGCGTTGCCATCATCAATGCTCCAGGCCCGCCGACGAGTGCCGGCGTGATATAAAAACCGATCGCCAGGATGAAGCACATGACGCACCCGGCAAAGATTCCAGGCAAGCTGAGCGGCAAGGTCACGCGCCGGAACGCGCCAATCGGGCCGGCGCCGAGATTGCGGGCGGCTTGGGCGTACTCGGCAGGAATAGTGCGAAGAGCGTTGTAAATCGGCAGGATCATGAAAGGCATGAGGACATGCGTCATCGCAAGGATGACCGCGCCTTCGGTATAAATAAGCTTCAACGGACTGCTAATGAGGCCGCTCTCGATCAACAGGCTGTTAACGATGCCGTTTCGCTGCAGCAGCACGATCCAGGCGTAGGAACGCACCAGCACTGAGGTCCATAATGGCACGAACACCGCCGCCGATACGATCATTGCAGTCTTGCCTTTGGCGCGGGCCATGAGAAAGGCAACCGGATATCCAAGCAGCAGGCTCGCCGCTGTGACGATTGCACCCGTCTGCAACGTGCGAAGTAGGACTTCCATGTAGAGAGGCTCGGCGACGATCCGCTCGTAATGCTCCAGCGTGAATCCCGGCGCCATTAGGCTCAAAGAGACGAGCCGCCCGATTGGATAGATGAAGCCGACAGCCAGTAAGAGCATCAACGGCGCAATAAGTAGGAACGTCAGTGCGTGCGAATACTGGCGCGCCGAGTGTGAGAAAAGCCAGCTTGCTGGAGGGGTTGGCGCAAGGGGTAAATTGTTGACGGTCATTGTCATTTCATGCCTCCGCGACCGAAAAAAGCCGTAGGCCGTCGCGTTCGGCGATGACATCCACGAGTGCCCCCATTGCAAAGGGCACCCGCTTTCCATCAGCAGGAATCTGGACCTGAATGATCTCTCCGTTTCCAAAATCGGAGCGAACGAGATGAAGGTCGAAGGAGCCCGCAAAGACCGACGTTTCGATCCGGCCGGGGAGGGCGTTCTTTCCCCCAGCGCCACGCGCTGCAAGGCCAAGGCGCTCAGGCCGTAGCGCGAGCCGAACGCGATCGCCTATCCTTGCCGAACCCTCGAAGCCATGGGGAGCACCGGGCGTATCAATGACCACGTTGTCACCCAGTCTGATCGTATGGCGGCCAGCGGCCTCGCCCAGGAATTCTCCAGTCAGGAAGTTCATCTTGCCGATGAAATCGGCAACAAAGGCACTCTGCGGATTACAGTAAAGGTCCGCCGGGGTTCCGAGCTGCGCGAGTTGCCCCTTTGCCATAACTGCGATCCGGTCGGACATCGTCAACGCCTCCTCCTGATCGTGCGTCACGTAGATGACCGTCGCACCGAGGCGCCGCTGCAGCTGCTTAATCTCGATCTGCATGGACTCGCGCAGCTTCTTGTCCAGCGCCCCGAGTGGCTCGTCCATCAAGAGAACAGGCGGTTCAAACACGATTGCTCGCGCGACAGCCACCCGCTGCTGCTGGCCGCCGGAGAGTTCATGGGGATAGCGCTTGGCATATTGCGGGAGTTGGACGAGGTCGAGCGCCCGACCAACGCGTTCTGCCCTGAGGTCCTTTCGGACGCCACGCATCTTAAGGGGAAAAGCAATGTTTTCGGCAACGGTCAGATGCGGGAACAAAGCATAACGCTGGAAGACCATCCCTATGTTGCGGCGATCGGGCGATACGGCTGTGACATCGCGCCCGCCAATAATGATGCGTCCGGCAGATGGGCTTTCGAAACCGGCGATCATTGTCAGAAGCGTCGTCTTGCCCGATCCGGACGGACCGAGGATCGACAGGAATTCGCCTGCCGCAATATCCAGGGTCACTCCACCAACGGCAGTCTGGGTCCCGTAGGCCTTGCCTATGCGATCGATGAAAACAGGCGCACCAATCAAAATGATATCTCCTCACTTGCGTGCTTTGACACGCATTGAAACCTCCCGGCTCCGCTCGTGCGGCACCAGGTGCTATGCCGGCAAGACCGGCAGCTGTTCGGACATGGCCTCCCCGGCCAAGGCGTTGCTAATATTCGCGTTACCGTTATGCTGTCACATTACGGTTTCATTTTTCGCCTAATTCATTTTTGTTGCAACAAAAATGTGAAGATGTCAACGCGTGGGGGTCAATTTTGAACGAAAGTACAACTAAAGAGGAATCGTCGGGATCGGATTTGCAGTCTGGGCGCCTCAGCGACTTCGCTTATTCATGCATTAAGGAGCAACTCACGCGGGGTGCTTACAAGCCGGGCCATAAGTTGCCGATCCGTTCGGTTGCCGAAATGCTGAACGTCGGTGCCACGCCGGCACGCGAGGCGATCAACCGGCTGGTCTTCGAAGGCGCGCTTGTCATGGTAGGCCCTAAAACCGTCATCGTCCCGCATCTCGATCTTACAGCGCTCTACGAAGTCACGCAGATGCGGCTTGCGCTTGAAGGCTTGGCGACGGAAAAGGGCGCTCTTCGCGCCACGAATAATGTAGTCGACAAGCTATTGGCGCTGCAGGAGAAAATCACATTGTCGCTCGACGAAAAGCGGTACTCCGACGCGCTTCACGATAATAAGGAGTTCCACTTTACGATCTATCGGTTGTGCGAGATGCCACACCTCCTTTCGACCATCGAAGCGCTGTGGTTAAGGGTCGGCGCTTCGTTCCACGACCTCTATCCAGAGTTTGCGGAAGCAAAATACGGTGTCCACAACCACCTGGCCGCGATTGAGGGGCTGGTGGATAAAGATCCCTCTGCGGTCCGAGCTGCAATGGAAAACGATATTCGAGACGGCTATCGGCGCCTGAAGAAAGCAGCGCAGGAGCGTCTCAAGCGGCAATAACATCGCGGCCGGATTTTTTTGTTGCAACTTCTTCTGGTTCATGATTTTTGTTATAACAAAAGTATGAAGGGTTGCGCCGCGACCCGCGTTGGCCGGAGAAGATCGAATGTTTCACCCTGATTTATTGCGCGGCGGCCGGGGAATTTCCCGGTCGCGGTCCGAACATTTCTTCATAAAGGGTCGCCGCGTATTTCCGACCGGGATCACGCGGGTCACGGTGGATCACGAGCCCAGCCCGCTTTACATTTCGCGCGGAGAGGGGGCCCACGTCATCGACGTCGACGGCAATCGCCTCCTTGACCTGAATAACAATTTCACGACGCTAATACACGGACACGGCTTTCTTCCAGTAGCCGATGCGGTTGCAGATTTGCTTCATCGTGGAACCTGTTTCTCCAACCCGACTGAGCATGAGATTACCCTGGCCGAGCTTTTGATCGAGCGCATTCCAGCGATCGAACATATTCGCTTCGTCAACAGCGGGACCGAGGCTGTGATGTTTGCGATCAAGGCCGCCCGCGCCTTCACCGGTCGGCCGGGTATCGCACGCATCGAAGGCGCCTATCACGGCGCTTACGATTGGGCGGAAACAGGGCAGGCGGTGTCGCCGGCTATATGGAACGACCCTCTGCGGTCGTCAGCCGTCCCCGCCTATCGCGGTATGCCGGCTTCTGTTGGGGAGGAGGTGACCGTTATCCGCTTCAATGACGTCGCCGATCTGGAGCGTCGGATCGCTTCGTCTGCTCCCGCACTAGCCTGTATCCTGATTGATCCGATGCCGAGCCGCGCCGGGTTGATCGCTCCTGAGCCGAGCTTCGTTGCCGCGGTCGGCGCGATCGCAAAGCAGTACGGGATTCTCATTGTGGCCGATGAAGTTCTTAATCTGCGGCAGTCATATTTGGGTGCTTCAGCGCGCTATGGTCTCCAGCCCGATCTAATTGCCGCCGGCAAGATAATCGGTGGAGGTTTTCCTATCGGGGCGATCGGTGGGCGCAAGGAGGTGATGCGGGTCTTCGCAAGCGACAGCGGTAAACCGCTGCTGCCGCAAGGCGGTACATTTTCCGCAAATCCCGTATCGATGGTCGCAGGCCGGGTCGCCATAGAGGCGATGACGGAAGCCGCTTTCGGCTCACTCGAGAGCCTTGGCGATCGCATCCGGGCCGGCCTTCGAAATGAAATCGAGCGTCACGGCGCAGCCTTCAGCGTAACGGGGGCGGCATCCTTGTTTCGCATCCATCCGAAAGGAAAGCAGCCAACGGACTTCCGCGAAGCGTATCTCGCGCCGGAAGAGGCCGAGTTGATGGGGCGTCTCTCCAGACATTTCCTCAATTGCGGCATCCTGCTTCCCAACGGTGCTGCCGCGTGCCTTTCGACAGCAATGACGACAGCAGATGGTGACGCGATCACATCAGCCTTCGCAGATTTCCTTTCAATTCTCGAAGCAACTCCAACCGAAGCAGGCATGTGACCATGGCAACTGATCATACAACCGTCGCCGAGCGTATCGCTCTTTCCCTGAAGAGGCACGACGTTACGCATATCTTTGCTCAGAGTCTACCTTCGGCGGTTATCCTTGCGGCCGAAGCAATCGGCATCCGTCAAGTCGCCTACCGACAGGAAAACATGGGAGGGACCATGGCCGATGGCTATGCACGGCTGTCCGGCAAGGTCGGTGTGGTAGCAGCGCAGAACGGACCTGCCGCAACGCTTCTCGTTCCGCCGCTGGCCGAAGCGCTGAAGGCTAGCGTTCCGCTCGTTGCTCTCGTCCAGGATGTCGAACGAGATCAGGCTGATCGCAATGCATTCCAGGAACTCGATCATCTCATCCTATTCCAATCCTGCACGAAATGGGTGCGCAAGGTGCTGGTTGCTGAGCGGATCGACGACTATGTCGATGCAGCCTTCACGGCAGCCGCCTCGGGCCGGCCGGGACCGGCAGCTCTGCTGCTCCCCGCCGACCTCCTGCGGGAGCAGATAGCCCCTTCGCTCTTTCGTCGGGAGGCTGTGCTTGGCCACTGGCCACTCGATCGGTTGCGTCCGCGCGATAGCGACATCGAGCGCGCAGCCTCGATGATCGCGGCAGCCCAGGCACCCATCGTGCTCGCTGGAGGAGGCGTCCATGCAAGCCATGCCGCGGGCGAGCTTTCAGGGCTACAGGACGAAGCGTCGCTTCCCGTGCTAACGACCAATATGGGAAAAGGCGCGGTCGACGAATACCACCCGCTGTCAGCCGGCGTTCTCGGCGCTCTCGTCGGTCCGCGATCGCTCGGACGGCACACGCTTGCCCTTGTCGAAGAGGCTGATCTCGTCATTCTGGTCGGAACACGAACCAATCAGAATGGCACTGACAGTTGGCGCCAAGTCCCCCGGTCCGCATCAGTCATCCACATCGATGTCGATCCCACCGAAATCGGGCGCAACTACGAAGCGGTCAGACTGGCAGGCGATGCGGCCGAAACCATCAGCGCGCTTCGAAGCGTGCTTGCCCGACGCGATCTCTCGTACCGCTCGTCGCAGCGCAGTAAGCTGACGGCTCGGATTGCTGGTTTCTGGCGCGCATTTGACACGGAGCGGCAATCTGTCGCCCGTTCGGACAAGAGTCCGATCCGTCCCGAACGGGTCATGTGCGACCTTCAGCAAGTGCTGACGGCAGATACGACCGTTGTTTCAGATGCCAGCTATTCGTCGATGTGGATAGCCGGCCAGTTGCGGGCCCTTTCCCCCGGTATGCGCTTCCTGTCTCCGCGGGGCCTTGCTGGCCTCGGATGGGGCTTGCCACTTGCGCTCGGCGCAAAAGCGGCAAAACCGGACAAACCAGTCGTTGCCATCGTAGGGGACGGCGGTTTCGCGCACAGCTGGGCGGAGCTGGAAACCATGGTGCGGAGCAAGCTTCCCGTACTGATCATCGTGTTGAACAACGGGATCCTTGGATTCCAACGTGATGCCGAAACTGTCAAGTTCGGCAGCTTCACGACGGCCTGCAGCTTTGCGGATGTCGATCATCGGAAGATTGCGGAAGCTTGCGGTTGCCCTGCAGTCCGCATCTCAAATCCCGCCGATCTTCCTCGATACCTTGAGCGCGGTCTCTCTGGAGAAAGTCCCTTGCTGATTGAGGTCATGACAGAGGCGGGCGCCCATCCACCGCTGTCGCTGTTTGCTGCAATGGATCACGCGGCATGAGCGCTGACCGCGGCCCACATGTAGCGGTTATCAGCGGTGGCACCACTGGGATCGGTCTTGCCACCGCATTTCGTCTGCTCAAGGCCGGTCATCGGGTTGCCGTGTTCAGCCATGGCGAGGCAAGCGTCATGGCCGCAGGCGCCGCGCTTGCTGAGGCTTTCGGACCAGAGCGCTGGTTTGCGAGGCAGGTAGATCTGCGCGAGCCAGCGGCAATCGAGCATTTCTTCGGCGAAGTCGCCCATAACTTGGGCGCACCTGGGATTCTCGTCTGCAACGCCGGGATCTCGCCGAAAGGTCCAGACGGCCCTCTTAACGTCTCTGACCTTACTCTTGAGGAGTGGAACGACGTGCTGGCCGTCAACGTGACCGGGACGATGTTGTGTTGCCGCGCTGTTCTGCCTGGCATGAAGAAAAGCGGTTTTGGACGAATAATATTGATTGGATCTCTTGCCGGTCGGACAAGACCACGGATCGCCGGCGCGAGCTATGCGGCGTCCAAAGCCGCACTGTCGGGATTGTCTCGCGTGCTGGTCTCGCAATATGGTCCCTATGGTATAACATCGAATGTTGTCGCGCCAGGCCGCATCCTCACGCCACTGACCGGCTCTCCCGAAAGCAAGATCAACGTCGACGCGCTCGCTCGTATTCCGGCCGGTCGGCTCGGTATGCCGGAGGATGTCGCTGCCGTGATCGCTTTCCTAGTGTCGGAGGATGCCGGGTTCGTCAATGGAGCCATCATAGATGTCAACGGCGGCGAGTTCGCACCGAGTTAAGGCTTGCCGCCTTATCAAGTGACAAAAGGGCGATCGACATGCCTCCGATCATTCTCATTTGCTCGCAGGACGCGGAGCTTTATCTACTCCTCGCGCACATTCTGCGTAGTGAAGGTTTTGAAGCTCGTCTTGCAGCAAGTGACGACGATGTGGCGGACGCCTGTGCATCAGCAGAACTGTCTGCCGTGGTCTTGGATTGTGCAGGCTGGCCGAGCGATGTTGCGCCTCTATGCGCGCTCCTCAAGGGCTCAGGGCTTCCCGTGGGTGCACTCATCGGCGGCGATATGCGTGCAGAGCACTTGCAGTTAATCAGGGCGGGCCTCGACGAAGGCATTACGCGTCCTTTGTCGCCTTCAAAGCTTCTGGCCTTTCTCCATGGTATAAGTCCGCGGTCTGAGGCTTCGACTTTGCCGAACTTTGCTGCCCCCACCGAGATTGTCTTCGGGCCGCGCACCGTCGTGGTTTCAGGTAAGAGAATAGCGCTTGCGCCCATAGAGATGAGAATCCTTAGATTTCTATTAGAAAGGCAGGGTCAGATCAGTACCCGCGAGCAACTCATTGAGGCTGTTTGGCCCGATCCGGACACAGTAGAAAGCCGGACGGTCGACGTGCATATCGGCCGGCTGCGACGAGCGGTTGGAGGACTCCGAAATCTGAGGATTCGCACCGTGTACGGCGCAGGCTACGCTCTCGAATACCATGATCATTGATGTCCGCATATCCTAGCCTCTAACGGGATCACGGCGACGTAGGCGCCCGGATCTCTCCCCCACAAGGCCGCGCCGCTTGAGAAGTGGGTGGCTCTGACGTGTGGTTCACGTTACCGCCTCGGGGTTGCAAACTCAGGAAAGTTACGAAACAGACGTCGGCTTAGCAGTTTTCGGAAATGATTGAATTGAAGGCCCTGCGAATTCATCCGTTGAATCGAAATGCGGCTCGATAATTCCTGGTCTTCAAATCATGCCCGGACAAGGTTAGATCAGCCTCTGTAAACGTTCGAACCGTGACTGCCATGATGCGCTTTCGCGGAAGCCAGGATATCAGCAAAGAGTTGCACCGACCTTGGAAAGCTTCGAAACCTGCCGGTGAACAGCACCGATATCATTTCCCTTACCCGATCCTCCCAACCATCAGAAAACTTTCTCATGACCAATCCTATCAGCGTCTATTCGATGCCCGGAACGTGTTTTTTTGATCTGGCTCCTGCTGCGGGCGGCGAGCCCTATCGCATATTCCTTTCCATTCCGGCGGAGAGACCGCCGGCGAAAGGATGGCCGCTTCTCGTCATGACCGACGGTAACGCCACTTTCCCCTTCGCGGTCGCCAGCTTGGTCACGCAGGCACCTTATCCGACGGGGACGAATGTCGGTTGGGGAGTGATCGCGGCGATCGGCTACCCCTCCGACGATCCCTATGATCCGCTCCGCCGGTCGTGGGACCTGGGGCCTCCGCCGGTCAAATCCTATCCGCCGTTCGTTGAGGGCGGTCCGCCGGTTGTCATCGGAGGGACCGGCAAACTGCTGGATTTCATCGAGAACGAGCTTATCCCGCGGATTGCAGAGATGGTGATCCTGGATCCGATGCGCCGATCGCTTTTCGGACATTCCTTCGGCGGCCTCTTTACTCTCTATGCCCTGTTCGAGCGCCCAGGTCTGTTTGCCAATTGGATTGCGGCCAGCCCAACCATCTATTGGGAGAACAGCGAAATCCTCAAGAATGAGGCGCAACGTCAAGAGGCACCGGGGAATGCACCCTTCCTGCATTTGTCCGCCGGGGAATACGAAGGCGATGAACTGGCACCCTTCCAGTACCGGAACGAGGATGCCCCTGCGCGTCTGGAGAAGAGGAAGACGGAACGGACCGTCCTCCTGGCGCGGGAGATGGCGGAGCGATTAAACGGCACTGCCGACGGATTGCGTACCGGATTCGAGCTTTATGCCGGTGAGACCCACATGTCCGTTCTTGCGGCGGCCGTGAATCGTGCGGTTGGCATCGCATTCGCCGTCCAGAGCTTGACCGACATGTGACGCTCTCCGACGTTAATCGTCCGTCCGGCCGTTCTCCCCACCCGTATGGCCCACCTCGGAGCAAGAGGCAGGGCCAGCGAATGAGACAACGCCATAGTGAGATCGTTGATGGTGTTGCGTGGGCAACCCCCTCAGCTGGCACTGCGCTTCCGCATCATCAGCATCAAGAACGGCGCTCCGATGAGCGCGGAAACGAGACCGGCCGGGATCTGATAGGGCGATACGATCGTGCGGCCGACGAAGTCAGCCGCAACCATAAGCCCCCCTCCGATCAGAGCGGCGCCGACCATTTGCGGCAGCGCGCGCGCCAATCCCGCCTCCCGCGCAAGGTGAGGTCCCATGAGGCCGATGAATGACAATGGGCCA
Source organism: Rhizobium leguminosarum bv. viciae (assembly GCF_012276115.1). GTDB lineage: Bacteria > Pseudomonadota > Alphaproteobacteria > Rhizobiales > Rhizobiaceae > Rhizobium > Rhizobium leguminosarum_T. Next base: position 16,118 of record NZ_WIEU01000013.1, read on the forward strand.
ACCGTGAGCGTCGCGGCAGCCGTCAACAATCCCGCGAGGCCAAAAAGCGCAAATCGCGATTTCGCCAATGGTATACCGACCGCCGCCGAAGGCGACGGCCCAAGCGGAAGTATGTCAAGCCAGCGGCGAGCGGCGAGCGAGACGGTAATCAGCACGGCGCCGAGCGTCGCCTCCATTGCGGCGGTCGACCCCTCGATAAGATAGGTGGACCCGCTCATCCACCGCATCAGCAGAACTGCTCTCGGATCTCCCGTCGAGCTCAACACCCCGACGACGGCATCGACCATCGCGCTTAAGGCAATGCCCGCCAGCAGGACTCGTTCAGGCGCGAAGGCCGATCGACGGGAGCTGACGAAGATGACAAAAAGAACGCTGATCGCACCGGCCACGGCAAATGCAAATTGCCCGGAAAATCCTGGAGCGACGGCAAACAGGGCAATTGCAACACCGAAGGTTGCACCGGCACTGATTCCCAGAACTTCGGGACTTGCCATTTCGTTTCCGGTCAGCCGCTGAAGGATCGAGCCCGCGACCGCAAGCATGGCGCCCGATGTCAGGGCGGCGAGGATCTTAGGTATCCTGATCGCAAGAACATCGACCGAAAATTCGCCTGATGTAAAAGCCCAGCCGCCATTGACGTCGCGTCCGAGAAAGGCGCTGACCATCAACAGGACGAGCAGGCCGGCGGCCGCGATGATGACCGGTGCGCTTCCATCCCATCGACGTGGCCGTCTGAACGCCGGCGATTGCTGTAGTCTATGACGGATCTTCAGCCGCGGCAGGAGCGCGAGAAGCAACGGCGAACCGAAGATGGCTGTCACCGCCCCCGTCGGCAAGAAATCGCCAAGTCCGCCGGCGACGAGTTGCAGGATGGAGTCGGCGAAGAGCAGCAGCCCGGCGCCGATCAGCGGAGACCAGAGGATGAGCTGCGCGGGACGCCGTGCTCCGGACAATCGCGCAATCGTCGGCGCGACCAGCCCAATGAAACCAATCACCCCAACGGCGCTCGTGACAAATGCAGCAAGCGCGACGGCAAGGGCGACGACAACGAAACGCAGCCGGACCAATCTGACGCCGAGTGCCGTGGAGCTGCTCTCGCCAAGATCGAGCAGCGAAAGCGGTCTCATCACGAAAGCGCAGCCGATGGCAACGACAGCCAACTTCCAAAGAAGCGACAGGGGAATGACCCAGCTTTGCTGCGCCAGCGAGCCGGCGCCCCAGATGAACAGGCTCGAGAGGTAGCGCTGGTTCAAATAGGTCAGGATGGCAGCGAGGCCGCCGCACCAAAGACTGAGAACCAGCCCCGACAGAACAAGCGAATAAGGCGAAAAACCGCGGCGCGCGCCCAGGCTGACGACGATCACAGCAGCGGTCGCACTGCCGATCAGAGCGACAAGATCGCGGCCGGCGCCAAGCAGGTCGGGGAGAAACAGCGATGTTACCACCAGCGCCAGGTTTGCTCCGGCCGACACGCCAAGGGTGGTAGGATCGGCGAGCGGATTTCGCAAAACTTGCTGAAACAGCGCCCCGGACAAGGCAAGAGCGGCTCCGGCAATCAGCGCCGTCGCAAGACGGGGAAGCGTCGAATAGGTGAACACCATTCGCGTGACATCGTAATCCGGTCGAGCCATCTCCGACAGCGCAGGAGCGGCAAGAAACCACGATGCCAGGCCTCCACCGCACATCAGGAGGAGGAAGACAATTGCTGGCCCGATATTGTCGCGGCGGGAAACCATCAAGCTTCCTTCTCCAGAAGATCTGTCAAAAGGCCTGCGAAACGCATGGCCTCGTTCACCATCCCGAACATCAGGGCTGGCGGCAGAATCGACAGATGGCCTGGGCGCGCAAACGCAAGCCTGTTCCACAGCGGGCTCTGAGCGAGTTTCGGAAGAACGTCCGGAGGAATCGGGTCAAAGGCGATCAGACGCGCATCCGGATCGGTGACCTTGGAGAGATCTTCAATCCCGATCGTTTCAAAGCCCCAGTAATTCGACTCTCTGGTCCAGGCGTTCCGGACACCGATGCGCTCGAGCACATTGTGGAACAGTCCCGGACTCGAGTAGATGCGGGCATGGCGGGCATCCATGAAATTCACCAGGGCGACTGGCGGCAGGTTCTTGCCCACCAGGCGACTGCGGCATTGCGCAAAGAAGACGTCGGCTCGCGCCAGGAACTGCTCTGCTTCATTCTCACGGCCAAGCTCAACGGCCAATTTACGCGTCGCCGCGATGGCCGCGGTAAGAATAGGTCCGATGCCCGGCGTAAAGATTTCCAGCCGAACGACTTTCGCCACCGACTGAAGCTTGGGCAACAGCTCATCCAGGTAGGGTGTGGTTAAGATAATGTCGGGCTTCAGCGTGACGAGAATCTCAAAATTGACCTCGAACGAACTGCCGATATCGACGACGGATTTCGGCATCGGCGGCTCGACAACCCATCTGTCCCAATCGGCGAGGTCCGAAATCCCGACCGGAGGCAATCCGAGGGATAAAAGAGTGGACGCAAGGCCGTAGTCGAGGCTGACGATCCTTGGGCCCATCGACTGTGCAAACAGCGGAGCTGGAATGAGCGAGGCCGCCGCGAACTGCAAAAAGGTGCGCCGCGAAACCCCCATTGATCGGCCGGCCTCAGCAAACATAGGCGAGCGGATAGGGCAGGTTGGGCGCGGAGATCACATCCATGTCGATCCCATAGATCTCTTGCAGCGTGTTCGGCGCGAGGATCGCGCTCGGCGTTCCGCTGGCAACCACGCGACCGCGTTTCAATGCATGGATCCGATCGCAGAAGCGAGCGGCCATGTTGATGTCGTGGAGAACGATAACGACACTCCTTCCACCTTCATGCGCCAAGCGTCGCACAAGTGAGAGCACCTCGACCTGATGAGCAACGTCGAGTGCCGCAGTCGGTTCGTCGAGCAACAGGCAGCGAGCATCCTGAGCGATCAGCATCGCAATCCAGGCACGTTGCCGCTCACCGCCCGATAGTGTTCCCATGATACGGTCGGCGAACGTCTCGATATGCGTGGCTCGAAGGGCTTCCTCGACTTTCTCTTCATCGTTCTTGGTGAACCGGCCGAGCGCTCCGTGCCACGGATAACGACCGCATCCTACAAGCTCGCGGACCGTCATTTCCGATCCGGTCGTGACATCCTGGGGCAGATATGCGACCGAACGCGCAAAAGCGCGTTCGCTATACATCCTCAGATCCTGGTTTCCGTAAGAGATCGATCCAGTGCTCGGCACAAGCTGGCGAGCTAACATTTTGAGAAGGCTGGATTTGCCGGAGCCGTTGTGGCCGACCAGCGCGACAACTTCTCCTGCCGGAAATTTAAGACTGACGTCGCAGAGAATTTCGGTCCGCTCTATCAGAAGACCTATATTTTCGGCGACAAAAGTTTCAGCCGTTCGAGGCGGATCTTGCATCGGGAGTATAGCCACGTGACATCCTTTAACCGGGCGATAGGTCGGTACTAAAGATGAGAGCAGCAATCAACTATATTCGTTAGCCCTCCACCTAGGTCCTCGTCATCTCGTGCGGCGGCCCCGGCTTTCGGCCAGCAGCGCCGGCTTCTCTGCCGCCTGCGTTATAGCGGCGAGGGAACGAAGAAAGCCTTGAATCCTCTCATGCGTGTATATTTCTGAAGAAATTTTTGAGATTATCGTTATTTAGCAGTCGTTTTGCTGGATTTCTCGCGACGAGCCCGTCGAAGGTTAAGCAATCAAAGATTGTGTAAAATGGCATAAGCTGAATTATGGAACTTCTCTATTTCGGCGTGTTGAAGTCAAGCGCTGTCGAGCTTCCATTTACACCGCATCTGATGTCATTCACGGCCTTGCTTCTCTTCGGGATCGGGTCTTGCCCCTCCCATGAACTCATTCGAACTTGAAGCACACCAAATCTCACAGCTCCATCCGAGGTGCGCTAAATTGAATCACGTGCCCAATCTTCATGCGCGTGGCGAATTCGTATTACAAAAATTGTCTCATCATTTTCGATCCGATAGACGATTAGATGCGCTTTGAAGGGATGAATTCTAACGGGCGGATCAATCTCATCCCGTTCGCGCGCGATGCGTGGATTGGCAGCTATCAGTTCAAATAATGCGAAAAGTTCATCGTGGTATCGCTTTGCTTGGCCTGCGCCGAACAGACGCACACCTTGCTCGGCGATCGCGATAATGTCCTCTTCCGCTTCGGCAGAAAGCTTAAAACTCATGACTTGCTGGTACGAGCCATCGCCTCAGCAAAGAGTTCATCCTTTGATCGGACGCCGACACCGCTTTGGAGCCCGGCCTCGACGAAGCTTTGCATGGCGGCGATCTTGTCGTTTCGCGTTTGGTCGCGTCGGATCAGGTCGCGCACGTAGTCGCTAGCATTCGAATATCGCCCGGTCCTGGCCTGGGCCTCCACCCAATCCTTCATCGGGCCTGGAAGAGATACGTTCATCGTGGCCATTGATAACCTCCATTTGAAGGCAACATAACCGATTTTGGCAAAGTTTGTCAAAGGCTCGGACGCCTTGATGAGATGCGGACCTGACGACTGCATCACCACTTTTGCGGCCTTCATGGAGGTGAAGGGCCCTCCCCAGGCCCTTCATATCAGTTTGAAGATCGGCCGTTCAGCCCCACTTCATTTCTCCCTTGGCAACTTTGGAGCCTATGTCGAGCGCAACGCCCATGCCGAGACCGGGGAAGCGGGCTTCCATGGCGGCCTTCAGCGCAGCGGAATCGGCTGCCTTGGCGAGTTCTTCCTCGAAAGCGAGCAGATAGCTCTTCGTGTGTTCGACGGCGGAGAGATCGGTTGCCGCTTCCGGCATCATGTGACCGGGAACGACAATCGTCGGCTTGCGGGCGCTGATTTTGTCGAGGGTGGCCACCCAAGCGGCACGCTGCTCCGATGCCTGGGTGTCGGCCGTCCACACGTGGACGCCGGAGAAAATCATGACGCCTCCGAAAACAGCGTTCAGCGACGGCACGAACAGGTATCGGCGATTGCTTAACCCTGCCTCGGCCGCGACAATCTCGACGGTCTCACCATCAACTGTGAGGCTTGAAGCGTCGAAGGCTTCCGGCATGACGATGTCTGCAAGGGTCTGCGGGCCGTTCTCCTTGAGCTGCGGCCCCCAAACGGCAAGCTTTTTCTCGACGTTGCCCTTGATCGCTGCAATCGTATCGGAAGCTGCCAGCACTTTTGTGCCGGGAAAGGCTTCGAGGACCGGCTTCAGGCTGAAGTAATAGTCCGGATCGGACTGGCTGACATAAATCGCGGTCAGCGTCTTTCCCGTGGCCTTGATGGCTTCCGCCAGCGCACGGCCGTCGGGATAGCTGAACCCACCATCGATCAGCAACGCTTCGCTGGGGCCGGTCAGCAGCACCGGAGCGCGAAAGAAGCCATTCTGACCGACGGGGAAGTGCTTCCAGGCCAGCTTTGATCCGGCTGCGTTGCCGAGGCCGGCAGGCGCAAAAACGGCAACGGCGCCGGCTGCGAGGGTGGTTTTCATGATTTCTCTCCTTGAATACATGGTTGTCTCCGATGATCGCCAGTTTCGATTTTCTGCTGCCGTGAGTGTTCCCCCGGCAGGCTTTGTCGGTAGTTCATGGAACGGTCTGCTGAAAATGAACGATCACGCCGCCTGAAGCTCGGCAGCAAGTCGGTCAAAGCCGCCGAATAAGGCATCGCTGCGCAGCATGCGGCGCTTATCGCCCTCGCCAATGAAAAGCGCGGGGACACCATCCACCCGGAATGCAGCCATGAGTTGGCGAGACTTCCCGATCCTGTTGCGATAGATATCGAGCAGAGCCTCGCCCGGAGCCCGGACACGAGCGGCGGCATCGGGAAACCCGGCCTGATCGAGAACGTCGGCCACGACAGCGATCTCCGAGGTGTTGCGGCCGTCAACATGGCGAGCGCTTTGAAGTGCCTTCAGGGCATCGCCTTCCCTGTCGAGTTGCGTCACCCCGACGGCTATGATCCCAAGCGTCGCAGGGGCTGAGTCGAACATACCGTCTGCGCCCCCGAGAACCTGATCGCGATAGAGCTGGCTGAAGACCTGCCCCGTGAGCCGGTTGATCCGCTGGTCATTATGCCAGGCATAGGCTGCGAAGCGTTCATCCAGCGGACGGGCGCCTTCGCCCGCGAAAAGCCCGCTGGGCGCGAGCTCGACAGTGAGGTTGTCGAGCATGACCAATTTGTCGAGCCCGGGCGCCGCACCATAGCACCAGCCGCAAAGCGGATCGTAGAGATAGGTAAGATGCATATCGGACCATCCTTGAAGCGACGGACAACAGATAGTGCACTTCTATTGAGTGATAAATATTGTTAAATGTGACAGAATGTATGTCAAAAACTTACAATCAAATGGAAGAAGGCTATGGAGGCTGTCAACCTCAACCGGCTGGCCTATTTTGCAGCCGTCGTCGATACCGGCTCGTTCACGAAAGCTGCCGAGCGCCTCGCGATCACGAAGACGGTCGTCAGCCAGCAGGTTGCGCGGCTGGAAGCTGAGTTGAAAACTAGCTTGCTTCTCCGGACAACACGACGCGTCGAGCCGACTGAGGCCGGCAGGCTTCTCTACGCACGCTGCGTCATGATCTTCCGCGAAGCCGGGGACGCTGTCGATGAAATCACCCGCGCAAATGCCGAGCCGACAGGCATGCTACGCATTGCTGCGCCCAATGATTATGGTGCGAGCACGATCGCTCCGATTGCTGCGGCCTTTATCCAGAAGTATCCCGCTTGCAGGGTCGAGCTTCTGCTCGCCGATACGAGGATGGAACTGCTCGCCAATCAGATCGACCTTTCGATCCGCGTTGGTTGGCTCGATGACTCCAGTCATCAAGCGAGACGGATCGGTTCGTTCCGGCAGTTGCTTGTGGCGTCCCCCAGCTTCTTCGCCACGCTCAGTTTGAACAGTCCAGAGGACGCTGCGGGCCAGCCGTTTATCGCCAACCTGGCCCTCAAGGAGCCGGTGGTCTGGAGGTTTGTCCAGGGCGATTTCGACCGGCGGACCGTGCGGATGCAACAAAGCCTCATGAGCAATTCGACACCCGCGGTTCTCGCGGCCACGCTTGCGGGGGCAGGCATATCCGTCCTGCCGGATTTTCTGGCTGGAGAGCATATAGAGGCTGGCCGACTGATAAGATTGTTGCCGGACTGGAGCCTGCCTGCCGGCGGAATTTATGTCGTCTATCCGGCAGCTCGGTTTCGTCCGCCCAAGGTCACGGCTTTTGTCGCAATGCTTACGGGCGGTCGCTCGCCCGACTAGGCTGCGCCATCACGGAGCCTGAGTTGCTTCGAAGCAGCCATACGGTGGCGGGGAATTGGTATGCCGCCGCAGGGCTTTGCAAAGGATACCCCGACGCCATATCCTCGCCTTGACGGCGACCCCTTCCCCAAGTTCATTCAAGCGCTATGGTGTAGGAAAACAAGGGCGAGCATGGAACAAGATACAAGCCACCTGCTGGAGCGGATGACGATTGTCGGTGATCTCGAGGTCGCCTCCTTTGTTCCCTGGATCCGGCGCCACGCTGCCAAGCTTGGGCTCTCGCACACCATATCTCATACGAGTTCCATGCGGATCGTACTTGAGGTTGCTGGGCCGGAGGAACTGATCGACATGATGGAGATGGGATGCTCTCTCGGGCCTATCGACGTATGGGTCGAGAGGATAGAACGCACGGCGCTCAGCGCGAAAAGACCTGGTGCCGGGCTGTAAGATATTTCCTCCGTGCATATTATTTACTCAATGTTGCCAATGCGAAATAATTATGCAAACCTAATAAGGTTGAGCGGAATTACCGCGGCGCCGACGCGGGACTTGATCGGCAAGCATTTGGTTTTGTTTGGGAATTCTAGTCATGCCTTCCGATACGACGGGCTTTTGGACGCCAGTCGCCCTCTCCCGGGATTTACCGGCCGGAACCGTCATGCCGGCGCGGACGGCAGCCGGATCGATTGCCCTGTGGCGCAGCGCTTCCGGACTCATATCGGCCTCGGCGGATCGCTGTCCGCATCGCGGCATGCGCTTGTCTCACGGCTTCGTGCGCGGCGAGGCGCTTTCCTGCATCTATCACGGCTGGAGCTATGGCCAGGCCGGAAACTGTCTGCGCATCCCCGCCCATCCGGGCCTGACGCCACCGGAAACCATCCGCGTCGCCACCCATGATGTCGAGGAAGTGGGCAGCGTGATCTGGGTGGCCGTGGGCGCGCCCGCATCGAAGCCGCCCGGGCTTGAGGGCCTCATTCCCCTGCGCTCGCTGACAGCGTTCGCCGGCATCGCCGCGATCGAGGCGGCGGCCGGCAGCAAGGCGAGCCCTGATGGTCTTGTCGAGATCGACACACCCACCGGGACCATCTGTCTGCTATTATCCGCCCAAGAAGACGGACAGACGCTGATCCATGTACTGCTGAAGGGTGATGCCGGCCTTACCGCGGGCATCGGCGCTTCACGGGCCGCCGAAAACCTGCGGCGTCGGGCTGAGGATCTTCAGAAAAAGGAGATCGCGCAATGACCATGCAGGCGATGATCGATGAATGGTATCCGGTCGGGCTTTTCAGCCAGCTCGACAGCGCCGGCCGTAAGACGGCGCTGATGGGCGAGCCGATCGACGTGGCGCGCGATGCCGATGGCAATCCGAAGGTGACGGGCGGCGATCGGCGTGTTCTGCCGGTGCGTGTTCGTTACGGGCATGTCTGGTCCTCCCTCGGTGAGCCGAAGAAGGAACTTTTCCCCATTCCCGAGGCCGACCAGCCCGGCCGCCGCTTCGTCGATGTCGGCGTGGTGCGGGTGCGCTGCTCGCCGCTCCGCGCCGTCGAGAATTTTCTCGACATCGCCCATTTCCCCTTCGTCCACACCGATATTCTCGGCGCGGAGCCGCATACGGAGGTCCAGAACTACAAGGTCGAGATCCGCGAGCAAGAAGACGAGGTCTGGGCGACGCAGGTGAAATTCTACCAGCCGCAGGCCGCCAAGTCGGCAAGCGGCGGGATCACCACGGAATACATGTACCGCGTGCCGGCGCCCACCTGCTCCGTGCTTTACAAGACCTGCCCGCCGCGCCCGAGCGAATGGGATGTCATCACGCTCTTCGTGCAGCCGCTGGCCGAAGACCTCTGCGACGTCTGGCCGTGGATGGCGCTCTTCGATGACGAGACCGCGATGACCGACCTCATTCATTTCCAGCAGACGATCTTTCTGCAGGACCGTTCGATCCTCGAAAACCAGATCCCGCGGCTGCTGCCGCTCGACCCCGGCATGGAAATCCCGACGCGTGCCGATCTGACATCGATCGCCTACCGGCGCTGGCTGAAGCGTCACAACTATACCTATGGCGCACAGCTGGTGGCGCAATGAAGCTCTACGACTATATTCTCTCGCCAAGTTGCTACAAGGTGCGCCTGATGGCGGCGCTGGCCGGCGTGAAGCTTGACCTGCGCGCGGTGGATTTCCATCCCGGCGCCGAGCATCGCGGCCCCGAGCTGCTTGCGCTCAACCCGGCAGGCTCCATTCCGATCCTGGAGGATGGCGACCTGATCCTGACGGAATCGTCGGCGATCCTCGTTTATCTCGCCGCCAAGGCAGCACCCGAATGGCTCGGCAGCGGCAAGGCCGAGGAAGCGGCGCGGGTGCAGCAATGGCTGTCGTTCTCCGGTCGGCTGACGGCCAGCCTCGGCGGCGCGCGGCTCCATGAAATGCTGCTACGCCCGGGCGATATCGGCGCACTGCAGGCTCAGGGCATCGCCGCGCTTCGCGAGCTTGAAGCCGGGCTCGTCGAGCAGGGTCTTCGCGGCATGAGTTTCCTCGCCGCCGGCCGGCCGACAATTGCCGACATCGCCTGCTTTCCCTATGTGGCGCTGGCGCCCGATGGGGGCGTCACGCTGGATGCTTATCCTGCGATCCGGCTCTGGTCCCGCGCGCTGCGCGCTCTCGACAAATTTATCGAGATGCCAGGCATTCACCGGCTACACGAATTGAAGCCCGAACCTCAGATCGAATCGGGCGAGGCGTGAGATGGCTGGTTATTTCCTGAAGAACTGCGCAGCCGTGATCGTCGACGACGGCAAGGGGCCGGTCGTCCACCGCAATGTCGACCTCCTGACCAGTGGTCCGGCGATTGTGGCGATCGGCGAAAATCTGGGGGCAGACACATTACCTGTCGGCACCACCGTTCAGGATGCCGCCGGCTGGTTTGTCTATCCGGGCCTCGTCAACACCCATCATCACTTCTTCCAGTGCTTCGTGCGCAACCGCGCCGATCTCGACTGGACGAAGCTCTCTGTGATCGAGTGGCTGGACCGCATCTATCCGATCTTTTCGCAGCTCAACGAGGCGTGCTTCTACCACGCCTCGGTCACGGCGATGGCCGAGATGATCAAGCATGGCTGCACCACGGCCTTCGACCACCAGTACAATTTCCCCCGGCACGCCGGAAAGCAGCTGATCGACCGCCAGTTCGAAGCCGCCGAACTGCTCGGCATGCGTTTCCATGCCGGCCGCGGCGGCAACACCCTGCCGAAGTCGGAAGGCTCGACCATTCCCGACGAGATGCTGGAAACGACGGACGAATTCATCGCCGATTGCGCCCGGCTGATCGACACCTATCACGATACCAGCCCCTTCAGCATGCGCCAGGTCGTGGTGGCACCCTGTCAGCCGGTCAATTGCTACCGCGAGACTTTCCTGGAATCGGTGGCGCTGGCGCGCGATCGCGGCGTCATGATGCATACCCATGTCGGCGAAGGCGAAAGCCCGGTCATTCAGGCGCGCCACGGCATGCGTACGGTCGACTATCTGGAAGAGCTCGGCTTTGCCGGGCCTGATACCTTCTATGCCCATTGCTGGGAGCTCACCCACGACGAGCTCAGGAAGATGGCCGCCAGCGGCACCGGCGTCGCGCATTGCCCGGAACCGGTCTATCTGGTCGGCGCTGAGGTCACTGACATTCCCGCCATGGCAGCCTTCGGCCTGCGCATCGGCCTCGGCTGCGATGGTGCTGCCTCCAGCGACAATTCCAACCTGATGCACTGCCTGCACTCCGCCTACATGCTGCAGTGCCTCGTCTCCTCCAGCCGTGCGCATCCCGTGCCGCCACCAGTCGATTTCCTCGGCTACGGCACGACCGGGGGTGCCGGCCTGCTCGGCCGGCGCGATATCGGCCGGCTCGCGCCCGGCATGGCCGCCGACCTGTTTGCGATCGACACGCGGCGCATGGATTATGTCGGCACGCGCCACGATCCGCTGAGCCTGATTGCCCGCGTCGGCATCGGCATGGCGACTGACATGACCATGATCAATGGCCGCATCGTCTGGCAGAAGGGCGAATTTCCCGGGCTCGACGAAGCCAAGCTGGCTGCCGATGCCGAGGCCGCACTATCCACCGTGGAATTTTAAAAAAACCAAAAGAGGGAACTGAGAACATGACCAAACTGACCCGCAGAAATCTGATGACCGCCGCTGCCGCTACCGGCCTCGCCGGCGCGCTCGGCAGCCGGCTTGCTTTCGCCGCCGACGAGCCACTCGGCATCACGCTGGTAATCCCCTCGCCGGTCGGCGACGTTGGCTGGGGGCACGCACTTGCAGCCGGCCTCGAGCCGATCAAGGCCGCTTACGGCGACAAGGTGAAGGTCACCGTGCTTGAGAATATTGCGGAAGGCCCGGACGCCGACCGCATCATGAACAAGACCGTCGCCGACGGAAACAAGTTCCTGGTTGCCGGCTCTTTCGGCTATCAGAACGGCGCCTTGCAGGTCGCCCGCCGCGATCCGAGCGTCACGGTCCTGCACGCCTCCGGCTTCCAGGTCGCTCCGAACTTCTCGCCCTTCGCCGCCAAGTATTTCCAGGGCACCTATCTGCTCGGTATGGCTGCGGCAGCACTTTCCAAGACCGGCAAACTCGGCTCTGTCTCGGCCTTTGCGATCCCCGAGCTCATTACCTCGATCAACGCCTTTACGCTCGGCGCCCAGGCCGTCAAGCCCGATATTGAGGTCTCGGTGGTCTGGGTGAACTCATGGTTCGATCCGGCCAAGGAGCAGGAAGCCGCTAAGGCCCTGATCGCGCAGAAGTGCGACGTGATCTTCTCCAACGCCCAGGACACGCCGTCTGTGATCTCGGCCTGTGAGGAAGCCGGCGTCTACGCCTTCAACCTCAATTCCTCGATGAAGAAATATGCGCCCAAAACCTATCTCGGCTGCATCGCGACGGACTGGTCGCCGTTCTTCAAGGCTTCGGTCGATGCCCATCTCGCCGGTACGTTTAAGGGCGCCAATGCGTTCCTCGGCGTTGCCGACAAGGTTGTCGAGGTGGTCGACTGGAATCCTGATATTCCGGCTGAGGTGATGACCAAGATCAAGGAGATCGAGGTAAAGATCGCCGACGGCAGCTTCTCGCCCTTTACCGGGCCGATCGCCAAGGCCGACGGCAGCGAAGCTGTCGCATCGGGTGCGACCATGGCCGACCCCGAGATCATCGCCATGAACTGGCACGTCAAGGGCGTGTCCACGCCGCTGCCGAAATAAATCATGACCACCCCGCTCCTGTCGCTGCGCGGCATTTCGAAGAGCTACGGCCAGATCCATGCCAATCAGGCCATCGATCTGGACGTGGCGCCGCAATCGATTCATGCGATCCTCGGGGAAAACGGGGCGGGAAAATCGACGCTGATGAAGCTGATCTACGGCGTCGAGCAACCGGACGGCGGAGAGGTCATCTGGGAAGGAAACCCGTTGCGCCTCGCCTCCCCCGCCGAGGCTAGGCGCAATGGCATCGGCATGGTCTTCCAGCATTTCTCGCTGTTCGAGACCCTGACCGTCCTGGAGAATATTCGGCTGGTCGTGCCGGGCCGCAAGGCTGAGCTCAAGGACCGTATTCGGACGCTTGGACGGGAATTCGGCCTCGAAGTCGACCCGCTTGCCCATGTGCATGCGCTGTCTGTCGGCGAACGGCAACGGGTGGAGATCATCCGAAGCCTGATGACCAATCCGAAGCTGCTGATCCTCGACGAGCCCACCTCCGTCCTGCCGCCGCAACTGGTGGTGAAGCTCTTCGACACGCTGCGTCGGCTGCGCGACGGCGGCGTTTCCATCCTGTTGATCTCCCACAAGCTCGAAGAAATCCGGGCGATCTGCGACCGGGCGACGATCCTGCGCGGCGGACGCGTGACCGGGGATGTCGACCCGCGTCAACATGATGCCCATGACCTTGCCCGCATGATGATCGGCCATGACATGCCGGCGCCGATGGCGGCGCTGCCACTGTCTGGCGGCGAAAAGCGGCTGGAGATCATCGGTTTGGACTATCAGCCCGACGATCCCTTCGCAGTGCCGCTCTTCGGCATCAGTCTCGAGGTGCGTGCCGGCGAAATCCTCGGGATCGCCGGTATTTCGGGCAACGGTCAAAGCGAGCTTGCCGCCTTGATTTCAGGCGAGACGGTGCTGGGGCGCGACCAGCGCGACCGGATCTACATGATGGGGATGGATGTCGGCAGGCTCGACGCCGCCGGGCGGCGCACACTCGGATTTGCCTTCGTTCCGGAAGACCGGCTCGGACGCGGCGCCGTGCCCGAAATGTCGCTGGTCCTCAACAGCCTGCTGACGGCCCATCCGCTCAAGCTTTTGCGGCACGGTCTCGTCGACAGGGCGCGGGCTTCGGCGTTCACCGATGATTGCATCCGTCAGTATGATGTGCGCACTCCCAGCCCGGATGCGGAAGCCGGCACCCTGTCCGGCGGCAATCTGCAGAAGTTCATCGTCGGCCGCGAAATCATGCTGTCTCCCAAATTGCTTTTCCTGGCGCAGCCGACCTGGGGCGTCGATATCGGCGCCGCATCCGCCATCCGCAGCCGTCTGGTCGCATTGCGCAATCAGGGCATGGCGATCCTCGTCATTTCCGAGGAGCTGGAAGAACTGTTCGAGCTCTGCGATTCCATCCAGGTGCTGCATCACGGCCGACTCGGCCCGCCGCTCGCAACGCGGGACACGAAGCCCGAGGAGATCGGCCGATACATGATCGGGGCACAAGCCTCGCCTGAGAAAGTCCAGCAATGAGCGCTTGGTCCCTTGCTTTCGTTCCCACCCTGGTCCGCCGGGAGCGCGCTTCGCTTGCCGCGGCCCTGTGCGCACCTGTCATAGCGCTCGGGGGAGCGATCGCACTTAATCTCGGCCTTTACGTTTTGATGGGCCGCGATCCTGTCGCGGTCGTCTATGCGATGCTTTTCGAGCCCTTCCTTTCCTGGGCGTCATTTTCGGAAGTGCTTTTGAAGGCAGGTCCGCTCCTTCTCATCGCCCAAGGACTGGCGATCGGCTTTCGCGCCAAGGTCTTCAACATCGGCGCCGAAGGCCAGTTCATTCTCGGTGCGATCTTCGCCTCTGCCATTCCGGTCTGGTTTCCGCAAGCGACGGGCCAGTGGATCTGGCCGGCAATGCTGCTGCTCGGCGCCATCGGCGGCGCTCTCTGGGCTTCTCTCACCGCCTTCTGGCGCGTACGCCTCAACGCCAACGAGATTCTCGTCTCGCTGATGCTGAGCCTCGTTGCGGCGCAGCTGCTGAACTATCTGCTGCTCGGCCCCTGGAAGGATCCGAATGGCTTCAACTTCCCCCAGTCGGTGATGTTTCAGTATGATGCGATGGTGCCGACCCTGATTGCCGGTACCCGCGTCAATGTCTCATTCCTCATCACGCTCGCTTTGTCGGTTGCGGCCTGGGTCTTCATGCAGAGGAGCTTCATCGGCTACAAGCTGCAGGTCGGCGGTCTGGCGCCGCGGGCTGCCGGCTATGCCGGCTTTAAGGAAGGTTGGGCGATCTGGCTTTCGCTGCTGATCGGCGGTTTTGCAGCCGGTCTTGCCGGTGCCGCCGAAGTCGCAGGCCCGCTCGGTCAGCTGCAGCGTTCGGTCGCGAGCGGTTATGGCTATGCGGCCATCATCGTCGCCTATCTCGGCGGCCTGCATCCGATCGGCATCGTGATCTCGGCGCTGGTCATGGCGGTCATCTATATCGGTGGCGACAATGCCATGGTCTCGGCCAACCTGCCGATCGCCGCCGTTCGTGTCTTCCAGGGCAGTCTGCTGCTCGCCTACCTGATCGCCGTCGCCTTTGTGCGCTATCGCCTTGAATGGCGCCGCGCCGCTCACCGGAGCCCATCATGAACGCCATCGAGTTCATTCTTGCCGGCATGCTCGCGGCTGCGACCCCGTTTCTTCTGGCAGCCCTCGGCGAACTGGTGGCCGAGCGCGCCGGCGTCCTCAACCTCGGGGTCGAGGGATTGATGGCCTTCGGTGCCGTGCTCGCCTTCATCGTCGTCTATCAGGGCGGCGGACATCTCCTGGGTTTCGTCGTCGCCGGGCTCGGCAGTGCTGTGCTTTCGCTGCTCTTTGCCTTCGTCACTCTGGGATTCCGGGCAAACCAGGTGGCGGCGGGCCTTGCCATCGGCATTCTCGGCCAGGGCCTTTCCGCGCTTTTCGGCAAGACCTATGAAAGCCTCACGGTCAGGGGACTTCCGAAGCTCGCCCTTCCGGGGCTTTCGGAATTGCCGGTTATCGGCGGCCTTTTCGTCCAGGACATCGTCGTGTGGATTTCACTCGCCGCGACCCTCGCCTTGTGGGCGATATTTGCCTACAGCAAGCTTGGTCTTATCGTCCGCGCCGTCGGCGAGAATCCCAAGGCCGCTCACGCCATCGGCTATTCGGTGATATCAGTCCGCGTCCTCGCCATCGCCTTCGGCGGCGCGATGGCCGGCTTCGCCGGCGCCTATGCGTCGGTAGTCTATACACCGCTCTGGGCTGACGGGATGATTGCCGGGCGCGGCTGGATCGCCATCGCCCTCGTCGTCTTCGGGACTTGGCTCACCGGCCGTATCTTCCTCGGCGCCTGCCTCTTCGGCGCGGTCTCGCTGATGGGGCTTGCAGCCCAGGCAACCGGACTGGACGTTCCCTCGCAACTGCTCTCGAGCCTGCCATATCTCGTCACGATCATCGTCCTCGGCATCATCTCCGCTGACCGCCGCCTGCTCAAACTGAACGGCGTCGCTTCGCTCGGCGAACCATTCGAGCGATAATCTCGGCTTTGCGGTGGCAGTGCGGCGGCCGAGCCGCGCGCGTGCGCTGCACAAATAGTTGCTCTCACGACTGCGACCATAGCAGCAATCGCACAAAAGATCGGCACAAAGCAAACATGCCTAATGTATAGGCAGTTATAGATTCCTTGGATTTCTCATTTTACTTCAGGCCGTTACCAGCATTCAGCAGAACTGGCACGATGCTTGCAAGTTCTGAGAAGCATCGGTCAATGGCGACCGGCGCAGATAGGCGCGGCATAAGCGCCTACAATAGACACCGACGTCGCAAGGTTTTTGCTCCGGGATTCTCCCATCCCCTGGACGCAATTTCCGGCGGCGTTTTTTTGTGTCCAAATTCAGCCAGCAGAGGGAACCTGCGCATGACTAAGAATTTGCAGACTGGGATTTCGACAAGCGGCATTACCCGCCGCAGCATGCTCAAGACGACCGCAGCGGCTGCCCTCATCGGCGCCGTCAAGGCTGCCTTTCCGTCCGGCGCCTTTGCAGCCGGAGCGGGTCCTGAGGTGAAAGGTGCAAAGCTCGGCTTTATCGCTCTCACCGATTCCGCACCGCTGATCGTCGCCAAGGAAAAGGGCTTTTTCGACAAGTATGGCCTGCCGGAAACGGATGTGGCCAAACAGGCATCCTGGGGTGCGACCCGCGACAATCTCGTGCTGGGCGGTGCAGCAAACGGTATCGACGGTGCCCATATCCTGTCGCCGCTCCCCTATCTCATGCATACCGGCAAGGTGACGCAGAACAATAAGCCGGTGCCGATGGCGATCCTCGCCCGGCTCAACCTCGACAGCCAGGGTATTTCCGTCGCCAAGGAATATGCCGAGACCGGCGTGCAGCTGGATTCCTCCAAGCTGAAGGCGGCATTCGAGAAAAAGAAGGCGGAGGGCAAGGAGATCAAGGCCGCCATGACCTTCCCGGGCGGCACCCATGACCTCTGGATCCGCTACTGGCTCGCTGCCGGCGGCATCGATCCGAACAAGGACGTTTCGACCATCGTCGTGCCGCCGCCGCAGATGGTTGCCAACATGAAGGTCGGCAACATGGACGTCTTCTGTGTGGGCGAACCGTGGAATGAGCAGCTCGTCAACCAGGGCATCGGCTTTACCGCGGCCACCACCGGCGAGCTCTGGAAGGGTCATCCTGAAAAGGCGCTCGGACTGCGCGCCGACTGGATCGAAAAGAATCCCAATGCTGCCAAGGCCCTGCTGATGGCCGTCATGGAGGCCCAGCAGTGGTGCGAAAGCATGGACAATAAGGCGGAGATGGCTGAGATTCTCGGCAAGCGCCAATGGTTCAACGTTCCGACGAAGGACGTACTCGGCCGCCTCAAGGGCGACATCAATTATGGCAACGGCCGCGATGTCAAAGCCACCGACCTCTATATGAAGTTCTGGAAAGACGGCGCCTCCTATCCGTTCAAGAGCCACGATAGCTGGTTCATGACGGAAAACATCCGCTGGGGAAATCTACCGGCGAGTACCGACATCAAGGCGCTGGTCAACCAAGTGAACCGCGAAGACATCTGGCGCGAGGCCGCCAAGGATCTCGGCGTCGCGGCGGCCGATATTCCCGCATCGTCTTCTCGCGGCAAGGAGACTTTCTTCGACGGCAAGGTCTTCGACCCCGACAATCCCTCCGCCTATCTCGATAGCCTTTCGATCAAGGCTGTCTCCTGACCCGCTCCGGCGCGCGATGGCGCGCCGGCCTTTCATTCACGTGAGGAGCACGTTGATGTCCGCCCTGGCAAATAAAGAAAATCCCTCCATGGCCGCGCCTGCCACGCCGGTGGCAAAGGTTCTGCCATTTTCCGGCAAGCACGGATCGCGGGTCGATTTTCGTCGAGCGGCACTGACCGCACTTCGTAACGTCGTTCCGCCAGTCGTCGTGCTGGCACTCATCCTGCTCGTCTGGCAGGTGCTCTGTTCGTCGGCGGATGCGTCTTTGCCCTCGCCGCATCGGGTCTGGCAGGACAGCTATGACCTGATCGCCTATCCGTTTTTCAACTACGGCTCCCAGGATATCGGGCTCGGCTGGCGCGTGCTCATTTCGCTGCAGCGCGTTCTCTATGGCTTTGGGCTTGCCGCGGTCACCGGCGTCATCATCGGTGCGGTCATCGGCCAGTCGGTCTGGGCGATGCGTGGCCTCGATCCGATCTTCCAGGTGCTGCGTACGGTTCCGCCGCTCGCCTGGCTGCCGCTGTCGCTCGCAGCCTTCCAGGATTCCAACCCCTCGGCGATCTTCGTGATCTTCATCACGTCGATCTGGCCGGTGATTATCAACACCGCCGTTGGCGTCCGCAATATCCCGCAGGATTACCGCAATGTCGCCGAGGTGCTGCGCCTCAACCAGTTCGAGTTTTTCTGGAAGATCATGCTGCCTTCGGCAGCGCCTTACATCTTCACAGGCCTCAGGATCGGCGTCGGCCTCTCCTGGCTCGCCATCGTCGCGGCTGAAATGCTGACGGGCGGCGTCGGTATCGGCTTCTTCATCTGGGACGCATGGAACTCGTCGCGCCTTCCGGACATCATCGTCGCGCTCGCCTATATCGGCATCGTCGGCTTCGCCCTCGACAAGCTGGTGGCAGCACTCGGCAAACTCATCACCCGCGGCGCCATGGCCAACTGAGGAGCGCACCTATGAACGCCTATCTGAAGCTTGATCATATCGACAAACATTTCGATCGGGGCGGCGCGCGCGCCGAGGTCCTGAAGGACATCAACCTGACGATTTCCGCGGGCGAATTCGTCTCGATCATCGGCCATTCGGGCTGCGGCAAGTCCACCCTGCTCAACCTCATCGCCGGCCTGACGCCGGTTTCGGCAGGCGCCGTGCTGCTTGAAAACCGTGAGGTCAACGGACCCGGTCCGGAGCGCGCCGTCGTCTTCCAGAACCACTCGCTGCTGCCCTGGCTGACGGTCTACGAGAACGTCAATCTCGCCGTCTCCAAACTCTTCAACCGAACGAAGACCAAGGCCGAGCGGCATGAGTGGGTGATGGCCAACCTCGACCTCGTGCAGATGGCGCATGCCAGGGATAAGCGGCCTTCGGAAATTTCAGGCGGCATGAAGCAGCGCGTCGGCATCGCCCGCGCGCTTGCAATGGAACCGAAGATCCTGCTGCTCGACGAACCCTTCGGCGCGCTCGATGCGCTGACCCGCGCCCATCTTCAGGACGCCGTGATGGAAATCCACGCCCGGCTTGGCAACACGATGGTGATGATCACCCATGATGTCGATGAGGCGGTGCTGCTGTCCGATCGCATCGTGATGATGACCAATGGCCCGGCGGCCCGCATCGGCGAAGTGCTCGATGTGACCATGCCCCGTCCCCGCAATCGCATCGAACTCGCCTCCGACCGGGCATATCTCAAATGCCGTGAAGCCGTGCTGAAGTTCCTCTACGAACGCCACCGCTTCATCGAAGCGGCGGAGTAGAGACCGGGACATAACCTCGGCGTTTGCCGGCCGCGGTCTTCTCGCCTTCGTAGCGGCGACTGATTTCAGGCGTCGCGCCTTCTTTACTCCCCGGGCGTTGCAAAAACCGCGCTGGCATCGCTGACAATTTCCACATGGGAATATGCCGCCTGCCCTGCGGCGGTGGCGTCCGCGCGCATGATCGCGGTGACGATCCGGCCGTGCTCCTCATAGGATTTTGCCAGACGCCCGGGCAGGCGGAACTGCGCCCGCCGAAAAGGCGCAAGCCGCGCCCGTGTCTGAGTCACCATCTCGAAGACATGATCATTATGCGCTCCGCGATAAAGCCGGGTATGAAATTCGATATTGTGCGCCGAATATTCTTCTTCCGCGCCGGCATGCACGAGCCTCACCGATCCCCGATGCTCCAGCTCCAGCGCGCGCCGTTCATCGACCGTCATACGCTCGGCCGAGAGCCTGGCGCAGATCGCTTCGAGCTCCGCCATCGCCTCGAACATCGAATGCAGATAAGCCTCGGTGACATTGGTCACGACGGCACTGCGGTTCGGCTCGCGCGCAATCAATCCCATGGCACCCAGCTCACGCAGAGCCTCGCGCACCGGCGTACGCGAAACGTCGAAACGAGCCGCAAGCGACACCTCGTCCAGCTTCGCGCCCGGCAGGAGTTCACCCGTAACGATCATGTCGGCAATCGACCGCACCATCTGTTCGACGGTGGTTCCGGTACGGATCACTTCTCTGCGCCTGGTCTGCTTCACGATACGAATCTGCTCACATCAACACTCTGCATACAGATGACGTTCGAGACTGGATAAGTCAAATCGGGCGGCGAAGATATTGTTAAATTTTCGCTTTCCGATGCCAGAGATACCTCGGCTAACTCGACTTTGTGCCAACTACGCAGTCACAATGAACAAGAAATATCTATTGATTACTTTTTACGCAAGAATTCGATCAATCTGTATGCACTTTGCAACGCGCAAATCTTGCGGTAACGGATAAACTATAAAAAACAACAGATTAATTTCTGGCACATACATTGCATGCACTTTTCTGTACCCGTTCACAACCGGCCCAGCGCCGCAAGGAGCATTTCCGATGACCAAACTCCTTTCCATGAACCGCCGCAATTTCCTCCAGGCTTCCGCTGCCGGTGCGCTTGCCGGCGCCATGCCGGGCCTGATCGCCTCCTCCGCCGCAGCCCAAACCGCGCTGACCGTCGGCTTCATCTATGTCGGCCCCAAGGACGACTACGGCTACAATCAGGCGCATGCCGAAGGTGCGGCCGTCATCAAGGCGATGCCGGGTGTGACGCTGGTCGAAGAAGAGAACGTGCCGGAGACCGTCGACGTCCAGAAGACCATGGAATCCATGATCAACCTGGATGGCGCGACCCTGCTCTTTCCGACCTCCTTCGGCTACTTCGACCCACACATGCTGGCCGTGGCCGCCAAACATCCCGACATCCAGTTCCGCCACTGTGGCGGCCTCTGGCAGGAAGGCAAGAACCCGGCCAATACGGGCTCCTATTTCGGCTATATCTTCCAGGGCCAATATCTGAACGGCATTGCCGCCGGCCATGCGACGAAGAGCAAGAAGATCGGCTTCGTCGCCGCCAAGCCGATCCCGCAGGTTCTGCAGAATATCAACGCCTTCCTGCTTGGCGCGCGCGCAGTCGATCCTGGTATCACCTGCCAGGTGATCTTCACCGGCGAATGGTCGCTCGCCGTCAAGGAGGCCGAAGCGACCAATGCGCTGGTCGACCAGGGCGCCGACGTCATCACCTGCCACGTCGACAGCCCCAAAGTGGTTGTCGAGACGGCTGCCGGCCGCGGCGCCTTCGTCTGCGGCTATCACGCCAACCAGAGCCCGCTTGCTCCCGAAAAATACCTCACCGGCGCCGAATGGGCCTGGGGCAACGTCTACGGCGACTTCGTCAAGAAGGCGCAGGCCGGCGAAAAGCTCGGCAACTTCGTGCGTGGCGGCCTCAAGGACGGCTTCGTGAAGATGAGCGCGCTCGGCCCCGGTGTGCCCGCTGAGGGCCGCAAGGCTTTCGAAGCCACGCAGGCCGACATGATGAAGGGCGGCTTCTCGGTCTTCAAGGGACCGTTGAAGGACAACAAGGGCGACACCGTCGTGGCTGCCGACAAGAGCTACGCCGAAGACGCGATCGAGCTCGAAAGCATGAATTATCTGGTCGAGGGCGTTGTCGGGTCCACGGCGTAAACCGTGAAGGGAGAAGCGCCATGACCATCGAGGCCAATGATCCCGCAATAGTCATCGCGGAAAAACCGGCTTCCCTGCGCCCCGTCCTCGAATGGATCGCGCGGCGGGCCGAGCCTGTTGTCATCGGCCTCGCGGCCATTCTGATCGGTCTTGCGCTCTTCTCCCTCTTCATTCTGGCGGTCGGCAAGTCGCCGGCCACCCTCTTCCAACTGATGTACACCGGCGGCTTCGGCAGCTGGTTTTCGGTGCAGAACAGCTTAAGTCGTGCCGCACCCCTTCTCCTGACGGCACTCTGCGTCGCCCTGCCCGCCCGTCTCGGCCTCGTCATCATCGGCGGGGAAGGAGCGGTCGTGCTGGGCGGCGTTGCTGCCGCAGCCATGGCTCTGCCGCTCGCCGGCACTGCGCCTGTCTTCCTCACCCTCATTCTGATGGCGATCGCTGCCATGGTGGTCGGCGGCATCTGGATCGGCCTTGCCGGTTTCCTGCGCCACTATCGCGGCGTCAACGAAACCATCTCGTCGCTGCTGCTCTCCTATATCGCCATTGCCCTGATGAACCAGTTCGTCGAAGGGCTGCTGCGCGATCCGGCAAGCCTCAACAAGCCGTCGACCAGACCGTTGCCGGCGGAATACATGCTCGGCAATATTCCCGGCATGGACGTGCATTGGGGCCTGGTCATCGGCATCCTCGCCTGTGTGGTCTCCTGGATCGTGATCGAGGCGACGAGCTACGGTTTTGCCGCCCGCATCGCCGGCGGCAACGTGCGCGCCGCGCAGATCCAGGGACTGCCGGTCGGCAGGCTGATCGTGGGATTTACCGCGCTTGCCGGCAGTTTTGCCGGTCTGGCGGGCATGATCGAAGTGGCGGCGGTGCAGGGAAGTGCCAACGCCTCGCTTGCCGCCGGTTACGGTTATACCGGCATCCTCGTCGCTTTCCTCGCCAGGCATAATCCGCTTGCGATCATTCCGGTGGCGATCCTGCTCGGCGGCATCGACGCCTCGGGCGGCCTTATCCAGCGGCGGATGGGTCTGCCGGATGCGACGGTTCTGGTGCTGCAGGGCACGCTCTTCATTGTCATTCTGTTCTGCGAGACCTTCTACGGCCGCTTCAAGATCTTCAATCCCGACCTCTGGAAAAGGAGCCTCTGATGGAAGAGACAGGCATCGGCATCTGGGGCGTGCCGCTGGCGATCTTCGCAGGCGCCATCCGCGTTTCCACTCCCTTCATCTTCGTCAGCCTCGGCGAGGCAATCACCGAACGCTCCGGCCGCATCAATCTCGGCCTGGAAGGCACGCTCGTCTTCGGCGCCATGACGGCCTATGCGGTGGCCGTCATGACTGGCTCGCCGACCCTCGGCGTGCTGGCCGCAATGATCGCGGGCGCGATCTTCGGCCTCATCCACGGCTGGATCTGCAAGTTCCCGAAGGTCAACGACATCGCCATCGGCATCGCCATGATGCAGTTCGGTCTCGGCATGGCGTTTTTCCTCGGCAAATCCTTCATCCAGCCGGTGGCGCCGAAACTGCCCTCGATCCCGCTCGGCGGCTGGTCGAGCACGCCGCAGGTCCAGGCGGCACTCAATATCAACGTGCTGTTTTTCATCGGCGCGGCACTTGCCCTCTTCCTGTTCTGGGCCTTCAAGAACACCCGCATCGGCCTGATCCTGCGCGTCGTCGGCGACAGCACCGACGCGGCCCGGGCCATGGGCATCCACCCGGACCGGGTTCGCCTGCTGGCGACGGCAGTGGGCGGTTCGCTGGCGGCAATCGGCGGCGCCTATCTCTCGCTCTATTATCCGGGCTCGTGGAATGAAGGCATTTCGTCGGGCCAGGGCCTGATGGCCGTGGCCCTCGTCATCTTCGCCCGCTGGAACCCGATCGGCTGCTTCCTCGCTGCCCTGCTTTTCGGCGGTGCCGGCGCGCTCGGCCCGGCGCTGCAATCGGTCGGCGTCACACAAGGCTACTACCTTTTTTATGCCGCACCTTACGTGCTCACCCTTGTCATCCTGATCGCCACCTCCTCGCCCACCCGCTCGCTCGCCGGTGCGCCGGGCGCGCTGTCGCTCACGAAATAACGGAGCTTTCCGATGAACGGACTTGGTGGTCTCAACAAATCCGAACACGGCGTCGGTATCGGCCTCGTTCAGCTCCAGCTGCCGGTGACCGTCACCAAAGCGGACTTGGCAAAACAGACGCAGGTGATCGTCGATCTGGTGGCCAAAGCGCGGCGCAACCAGCCGGGCATGGACCTCGTCATCTTTCCCGAATACGCGCTGCACGGCCTCTCCATGGACATCAATCCGGAGATCATGTGCACGCTCGACGGGCCGGAGGTCGCGGCTTTCAAGCGGGCTTGCAGGGACAATCGGATCTGGGGCTGCTTCTCGATCCTGGAGCTCAACCCCGGCGGCATGCCCTACAATTCCGGCATCGTCATCGACGACCAGGGCGAGTTGAAGCTCTATTACCGCAAGATGCATCCCTGGATCCCCGTCGAGCCGTGGGAGCCCGGCGATCTTGGCATCCCTGTTATCGAAGGCCCCGGAGGCGCCAAGCTCGCGCTGATCATCTGCCATGACGGCATGTTCCCGGAGATGGCGCGCGAATGCGCTTATAAGGGCGCCGAAATCATGATCCGCACGGCCGGCTACACGGCGCCGATCCGCGACGCCTGGCGCTTCACCAATCAGGCCAACGCCTTCTGCAACCTGATGGTTACCGCCAATGTCTGCATGTGCGGTTCGGACGGCACGTTCGATTCCATGGGTGAAGGCATGATCTGCAATTTCGACGGCACGATCATCGCGCATGGCACCTCCGGCCGCGTCAACGAGATCATCACCGCAGAGGTGCGCCCTGACCTGGTGCGCGAGGCCCGGCTCGGCTGGGGGGTGGAGAACAATATCTACCAGTTCGGCCATCGCGGCTATGTCGCTGTCGCCGGCGGCGCCCAGGATGCGCCCTACACCTACATGCACGACCTTGTCGCCGGCAAATACCACCTGCCATGGGAAGACGAGGTAAAGGTCAAGGACGGCACGTCCTGCGGATTTGACAAGCCGATGCGCCGCTACGGCGAACCCCTCAAACCTGCCGCCGAATAGGAGAGAGAATGATGGACGCGATGGCCGAAACCAACGGGCATTTTATCGACGCCGATCCGTATCCCTGGCCCTATAACGGCGCTCTGCGGCCTGATAACACCGCCCTCATCATCATCGACATGCAGACGGATTTCTGCGGCAAGGGCGGCTATGTCGACCATATGGGCTATGACCTGTCGCTGGTGCAGGCGCCGATCGAACCGATCAAACGTGTTTTGGCCGCCATGCGGGCCAAGGGCTACCACATCATCCACACCCGCGAGGGCCATCGTCCCGACCTCGCCGATCTGCCGGCCAACAAACGCTGGCGCTCGCAGCGGATCGGCGCCGGCATCGGCGATCCCGGCCCCTGCGGCCGTATCCTGACGCGGGGCGAACCCGGCTGGGACATCATTCCCGAACTCTACCCGATCGAAGGCGAGACGATCATCGACAAGCCCGGCAAGGGTTCGTTCTGCGCCACCGACCTGGAACTGATCCTCAACCAGAAGCGCATCGAGAACATTATCCTCACCGGAATCACCACCGATGTCTGCGTCTCGACGACGATGCGCGAGGCAAACGACCGCGGCTACGAATGCCTGCTGCTGGAAGACTGCTGTGGTGCGACCGACTACGGAAACCACCTCGCCGCCATCAAGATGGTGAAGATGCAGGGCGGCGTCTTCGGCTCGGTCTCCAATTCCGCGGCTCTAGTCGAGGCGCTACCCTGATGCCGTCATTGCGTGCCCATGTCTTTCGCGTGCCAGCCGACGGCCCCGATGACGTTGCCGGCGTCGAGGCGCTCTTTGCCAGCGGCCTTCAGGCGAACAACATCGTCGCCGTTCTCGGCAAGACGGAAGGCAACGGCTGCGTCAATGATTTTACCCGCGGTTATGCCACCCGCAGCTTCGAGACATTGTTCAGTAGATATGGCGTCGACGGCGTCTCGATCATCATGTCCGGCGGCACCGAGGGTGCGCTCTCGCCGCATTGGACGGTTTTTGCGCGTGAAACCGTAGAAACCCCGGGCGAACGGGCGCTGGCCATTGGTGTGTCGCGTACCCCCGCGCTGCCCCCCGAACATCTCGGGCGCCGGGAACAGATCCTGCTCGTTGCCGAAGGCGTGAAGTCCGCGATGAGGGATGCCGGCATCGATGATCCCGCCGATGCCCATTTCGTGCAGATCAAGTGTCCGCTGCTCACCTCGCGCCGGATTGCCGAGGCCGAGGCAGCAGGCAGGACGGTCGCAACCCACGACACGCTGAAATCCATGGGCCTCTCGCGCGGCGCTTCGGCTCTCGGCGTCGCCGTGGCACTCGGCGAGATAGATGCGACATCGATCAACGATGCCGACATCTGCACACGTTTCGATCTCTTTTCCCGCTGCGCCTCAACCTCGTCCGGGGTCGAACTCACCGATCACGAAATCATCGTCCTCGGCATGAGCGCAAAATGGTCCGGTCCGCTGTCGATCGACCACGCGGTCATGCGGGATGCGATCGACGCGCATTCCGTCAGGAAAGCCCGCGAACGCCTGCCGGAAAACAGCCGGCTGGCGGCGGTTCTCGCCAAGGCCGAGCCGGACCCGTCCGGCAGGATCGGCGGCAGGCGCCACACGATGCTCGATGACTCGGATATTGCAGGCACCCGCCATGCCCGTGCCTTCGTCGGCGGCGTTCTCGCCGGCATCTTCGGCATTACCGATCTCTATGTGTCCGGCGGCGCCGAACACCAGGGTCCGCCCGGCGGCGGTCCCGTCGCCATCATCGTCGAAAAGGAGCAATGAAGTGAGCACAGTCCGCGACACGCCCCTTCCGCAAGCCGGCAAGGCCGTCGGCATCGAGACGCTCGATATGACCATGCGTTTCGGCAGCTTCACCGCGCTCGACAACGTCTCGATCGCCGTTCCGGCCGGGTCTTTTCACGCGCTTCTCGGCGAAAACGGCGCCGGCAAGTCGACACTCGTCAAATGCATCATGGGCTTCTATCACGCAACGTCAGGCTCGTTGTCGGTCGACGGCCGCGAGGTGGCGGTGGCCTCACCCAAGGATGCCGCGGCCTATGGGCTCGGCATGGTCTACCAGCATTTCACACTGGTTCCCTCTCTGACCGGCGCGGAAAACCTGGTCATCAGCCGTACCGAAGTACCCGCGGTTATCAACTGGGCCAGGGAACGCAAGGATCTGGCGGGTTTCATGGAACGCATGCCGTTCAAGATCCCGCTCGACAGGCCGGTGAGCGAGCTTGCGGCCGGCGAAAAACAGAAACTCGAAATCGTCAAGCAGCTCTATCTCGGCCGCTCCTTCCTCGTGCTCGACGAGCCGACCTCGGTGCTGACGCCGGCCGAAGCCGATGAGATGCTCGGCATCGTCCGCGGGATGACCGAGCGCGGCGAGCTCACCGTGCTGATGATCTCCCACAAGTTCCACGAGGTGACGAAGTTCGCTGATGCCGTCTCGATCCTGCGGCGCGGCAAGCTGGTCGGCACCGGTAATGTCGGCGAGCTCTCCACCGCCGAGATGGCGGGGATGATGATCGGCGACGTCAAGCTTGCCGAACTCGACAGCCGTCTGCCGGTGGCGGAAGCGGCCAAATCCGTGCTCACTGTAAGCCAGGTGAAAGCTCCGGATCGCTCCGGCCTGAAGACGATCGAGATCGACGCGCTGACGGTCCGCTCCGGCGAGATCGTCGGCATCGCCGGCATATCCGGCAACGGCCAGAAGGAGTTGACGGAAATCCTGGCCGGCCAGCGCCCGACCGACAGCGGCGAGGTCATGGTCAATGGCGAGACTTACGGCGCCACCCGTGAAGAGACCCGCAAGAACAAGGTGCGTTTCATCCCCGAAGAGCCGTTGCAGAATGCCTGTGCGCCCAGGATGACCGTGAGCGAGAACCTTGCGTTCCGCACCTTCGACTTGAAGCTGGACGGCAAGGACGCGATCTGGCTGAACAAGGGCAACATGAAGAAGCGTGCGTCGGCGCTGATCTCCGACTTCAAGGTCAAGACGGCCTCTTCCTCCTCGCCGATCGCAGCACTTTCGGGCGGCAACGTGCAGCGGGCGGTGCTCGCCCGCGAACTGACGGGCGAGGTCGATCTGCTGATCGTCTCGAACCCTTGTTTCGGCCTCGATTTCTCGGCCGTTGCCGAAATCCGCGCCCGCATCATGAAGGCCCGCAATTTAGGTGCCGCCGTGCTGCTGCTTTCCGAAGACCTCGACGAACTGCTCGAGATGTCCGACCGCATCATGGTCATTTCGGAAGGCAAGCTGGTTTACGAGACACCGGCGCGCTCGGCCGATATCGGCGTGATAGGCGCCCACATGGCGGGGCATCATTGATGATGGGGATCAAGGCAGAACCCTTCGCCTTTCCGGTGAAGCACGATGAGCTCGCCCTCATCGTCATCGACATGCAGCGCGATTTCGCCGAGCCGGGCGGCTTCGGTGCAAGCCTCGGCAACGACGTCAGCCGTATCACCAGGATCGTGCCTGACGTCAAACGCCTGATCCAGGGCTTCCGCAATGCCGGCCTGCCTGTGATCCACACGATGGAGTGCCACCGGCCCGACCTCTCCGACCTGCCGCCGGCGAAACGCGACCGCGGCAATCCTGCGCTCAGGATCGGCGACGAAGGCCCGATGGGCCGCATCCTGATCTCGGGCGAACCCGGCACGGCAATTCTTCCGGAACTCGCTCCGGTGAAGGGCGAAGTCGTCATCGAAAAACCCGGCAAGGGCGCCTTCTACGCCACCGACCTCGGCACCGTGCTGCAGCAGAAGGGCATCAAGCAGCTCGTCTTTGCCGGCGTCACCACCGAAGTCTGCGTGCAGACGACGATGCGCGAAGCAAACGACCGCGGCTATGAATGCCTGCTCGCCGAGGAAGCGACGGAAAGTTATTTCCCCGAATTCAAAGCCGCCGCCATCGCCATGATCCGCGCCCAGGGCGCGATCGTCGGCTGGACCGCCCATGTCGACGACATTCTGGAAAGCATCGCCCATGCCTGAAACGACCCGCGAACGCCTGACGTCAGGCGGCTGGAAGGAGCTGGAATTTGGCCCTTTCCGCGATGCTGTCACGATTCACTGGATCCGCCCCTTCGAGGGCGATCAGCCGGGCGTGGCCCTGTTGAAATATGAGCCGGGCGCCTCTGTTCCCCGCCATCGCCACGAGGGGCTCGAAACCATCCTGGTGCTCGATGGCGTTCAATCCGACGAGACGGGCGATTACATCAGCGGCAGTTATATCGTCAATGCGCCGGGCAGCGAACACTCGGTCTGGAGCGATACCGGCTGTATCGTGCTCATCCAGTGGGACCGGCCCGTGAAAATACTCGAAGAGGAAACTGCCTGAACCCGACACCGGCCTTGGAGATCGGCCCGACGATCCGGAAGGACATGAGCTTCACAGCAGCATCGAGGCTCCGCGATCGATATAGGTATCCAGAAATTGCTCGAGCCGGGGGTTTCTCGGTCGCTTGAAGACGTCCTGCGGTGGGCCGGTGAACAGCACCTTGCCGTGATCGAGAAAGATGATCTGCTGGCCGACCGTTGCTGCAAATCCGATCTCGTGGGAGACGACGACCATCGTCATGCCCTCGGCGGCGAGATCGCGCATGACGTTCAGCACTTCGCCGGTCAGCTCGGGATCGAGTGACGAGGTCGGCTCGTCAAAGAGCATGATCTTCGGGTTGAGGGCGAGCGCCCGGGCGATAGCGACGCGCTGCTGCTGCCCTCCCGAGAGCTGCGACGGATAGTGCCCAGCCCTGCCCTCGAGGCCGACCTTGACGAGCTGGGCCATGGCCCGCTCCTCGGCATCCTTGCGGCCCATCCTGTGAACGGTCTTCAGCGCTTCGCTGACATTGCCGAGCGCCGTCATATGCGGCCAGAGATTGAACTGCTGAAAAACCATGCCGATCTGCGATCGAATTTGCCGGTTCACGGCGGCCGGTACCCGCTCACGGATGCCCTTGGCGTTTTCCGCGAAGCCAAGCACCTCGCCGTTGACGGTGATCGTCCCCTTTGTAGATTCCTCGAGAAAGGCCATGCAGCGCAACAGCGTACTCTTGCCGGAACCCGACGGGCCGATGACGCAGGAAACCTGTCCCTGAACGATATCGAGGTCGATGCCGTGCAGCACGGTGGAGCCGCCGAAGGTCTTGACGAGATTTTTGACTGTGATCGCAGGAACGCTCATATGTTGAAAAACCTGAATCTGGTGAGTTTCGTTTCGGCGAGATGACCGAGCCAACCGGTGATTTCGACCAAGGCCCAGTAGAACAGGGCGAGCACGAAGAGCGCCTCGACGAAAGCATATTGCTGCGAGCCGATGGCGCTCAGTGTCGCCGTCAATTCCGGCACGGTGATGATGGACAGCACGGCCGTCTCCTTCATCAGGATGATCGTCATGTTGACCGAAGGTGGCAACACCAGCATGGTCATCTCCGGCAGCAATATGCGTCGGATGATCTGCCCTTGTGTCAGGCCAACGCATATCCCGGCCTCGATGTGTCCCTTCGGGACGGCGGCAAAGCCCGAGCGGAAGATCTCACTGAAATAAGCCGCGCCGTAGATGGAAAGGCCGATGACGCCTGCCGGGAACGGATCGAGAGACAATCCGACGAATGGCCCGCCGTAGTAGACGAGGAATATCTGAATCAGGAAGGGCGTGCCGCGGAGCACCGCGATGACAATGCCGAACGCCTTGTCCAGGATCACCCCGCCAAAACGTCTGGCAACGGCGACAAGGAAGCCGAGCACGGCAGCAGCCGGGGTGGTGATGATCCAGATGACGATGGTGACCCATGCACCGCTGAGGATTTCCGGCAAGTTGCTGAAGATCACATTGATGTCGAAGGTCATCGCGGCACTCCCGGCAGGGAGCGTTCGATCAGGCCGCCCGCAAGGGCAACGACCCAATTAATGACGAGATAGATCAGCCCGGCGGAAGCGAAAATCTCGAGCGGCAGGAAGGTACTGCCCGCAAGGTCCTGGGCCATGCGCGTCAACTCGACGACCCCGACGACCGAGACCAGCGAAGACGCCTTCAGGATAAGGATCGCTTCGTTCACGAGCGCCGGAAAGGTCAGGCGCAGGGCAATCGGCGCCTTGATGCGGCGGAAGATCTGAACGGGTGTCATGCCGACCATTTCGCCAGATTCGACAAGGCCCGAGGGAACGCTGGAAAATCCGCCGCGCAGATTTTCAGCCTGATAGGCAGCGGTACACAGCGAAAGACCAATGATGGCCGCAACGATGCTCGGCACGTTCATGCCGATCGCCGGCAGCAGATTATAGATCAGCAGCAGTTGCACCAGCAGCGGCACGCCACGAAAGAAACTGATGAAAATCCGCGCCTGCAGCGCCAGGAGCCGTTGCCGCGACAGCAGCATGGCGGAAACGATGATGGCGATCGCAAAGCCGATCAGGATAGAAACCACGCTGATCGTCACCGTGTAGATCGCGGCTTGCAGAAGCAGTTCGAAAAGCTTGATGGACATGGGCGGTGTTTGCCTGGGCGCTGCGGCCGTGAACTCTGATCCCACGGCGGATTGCGCCCCGACCACGGGCGGGGCGCGTTCGTTTCACCGGCAGCTAATCAGAATGCCGGGTCCTTGACAGCATCAGGCGTATCAAAAGATGCACCGAACCATTTCTTCTGCAGCTCAGCCATGCGTCCATCTGCCTTGATCTTGAGCATCGCGGCATCGATCGCATCCATCAGTGGGGCGTGATCGGCATCCTTGAGACCGATGAAGCCGAAATAGGACTTCTTGCCGAATGGCGGCTGGACGACTTCGAACGTGCCCTTTCGCTGGCTGGCGACGAAGGCGATATTGGGCAGCGAATTGGCAACGCCGGCAATGCGGCCGGCTGCGAGATCGGCGTAGGATTCGGTAAAGGCTGGATATTCGCGCACATCGACCTTGGTCGGCAGCGTGTCGGAGAATTCCTTCAACTGGTCGAGCTGAGCAGTTGCCTTGCCGACGCCGATCGTCTTGCCGGCAATATCTTCCGGCTTGCTGATCGTCGTATCGCCAGCCTTCTTCAGGATCGCAATCGTCGCTTCGGCGATCGGCGGCGTGAAGCGATAGCGCTCCAAGCGCTTCTTGGTGATCGTTGCAGGGCCTGCGACGACATCGAACTTGCCGGCCTCGAGCGCCGGGAAGACGCCATCCCAGGGAAGCGCCACCCACTCGATCTTGACGCCGAGTTCCTTGCCGATTTCGGCAAAGAGGTCGACGTTCAAGCCGGTATGTTCGCCGGCATCGATATAGTCGAACGGTGCGAAAGCCGTTTCGGTGCCAACCTTGAGGGTGCCGGCTGCCTTGACGGCTGCCAGCGTGTCGGCTGCATGGGCGGAAACGGCTGCTCCGAACAGGAACGCAGCGCCGACCAGACCCTTCAGCAGTGAATGTGCCTTCATGATCATCTCTCCAGTTTTTATTCCCCCGGCGGAGGAGTTTTGGTTCCCGACTTCGATTTCCTCGGTGCGGATTTCTATGCTCCGCTTTTGACTATACAAATAGATATAGGCTGGCCTAGAGTGTCAATGCAAAAGACGAGGAACGCAAAATTTGTGCCGGGTGGCGTCGATCTCGCCGGCATGACCGTTCCGGATTTACGATCGTTGATGCCGGATGAGGTGCGGGCTTGGTGTCGATTTACCAGCGTATTTTCACGGATATCGAGACGAAGATCACCAGCGGTGATTGGCGGCCGGGTGACCGTATTCCCGTCGAGCATGAACTGGTGGTGGAATACCAGTGCTCGCGCATGACGGTCAGCAAAGCGCTGTCGGCGCTGGCCGAGCGCGGCATGATCGTCAGACGGCGCAAGACCGGTTCGTTTGTCGCATCGCCCCAGATCGACCGCACGGTGATGGATATCCAGGATATCAGCACCGAAGCGGAACTGGCCGGGCACGAACACCGCTTCGAAATCCTTGCCCGCAAGATCGAGCGCCTTGGAGAGGCGGAGGCGCAGCAGCTGTCGGAGCCTGCCGATGCAGAAGTCCTCAGGCTTCAATGCCTGCATATCGTCGATGGCAGACCGAATGCCATCGAGCGGCGGATCATCATGCTCGATGCCGTGCCACGGGCGAGAGAAGAGAGCTTCGCCTCTATCCCGCCCGGCAAATGGCTGCTTGAGCAGGTGCCCTGGTCCAAGGCCAAACATGTCATTCGTGCCGTCTCGGCCGATACCCTGACGGCCCGAATGCTGCAGACGGAGAGGGGCGAGGCTTGCCTTAGCCTGATCCGCCAGACCTGGCAGAACGGGCGCACGGTGACATATGTCGAGATTACCCATCCAGGCGACCGGTTCCAGTTTGCAGGGACGTTTCACCCGACGGCAATTTGAGCTGGCGAAAATCACGAGAGGCTCCGCAAGTGACCGATGAGCGCTTCAAGACGATCCCGCTTAAGGGCTTGCAGGCCTTCGAGGCGGTGGGGCGCTGCGGCGGCGTGACGGCCGCGGCACTGGAGCTCAACGTCTCGCCGGGAGCAATCAGCCAGCAGATTCACAAAATCGAAAGCTTCCTTGGCGTTTCGCTTCTCGAGCGTAGCGGACGAACCGTCGAGCTGACTGCCTGGGGCCGGCTCTACCACCAGGAGATATCGAAGGGATTTGAGCAATTCGCGCTCGCCGGGCAACTGCTGGAAAAGGCGCGCAATGAGACAGCATTGGTTCTCAGTGCGCTTTCCTCCGTCGTCAATAAATGGATCGGCAGGCGCATCTTCGACTGGCAGGCGCTTCATCCCGACGTGCAGGTGAGGATCATCGGACGCGACAGAGAGCCCCGCATCGGCTTCGACGATATCGATTTCCGCGTCAGCTACGGGTCGGACGTGCTGCAGCACGAACATTATACCGAACTGTTTCGCGATTGGGTGGTGCCTGCCTGTTCGCCGGCGCTGATGCAGGATCGCGCGCATGCGGCTCGCGATCTCTTCGAACAGCCCCTCCTCCATGTCGAGTGGGAACGGCACTTCACCCCCTACCCCAGCTGGGCGGAGTTTGCCGCCAAGGCCGGTGTCTCCTTCGACGCGTCAACGCCAGGCCTTTCCTTCACCTTGTCGAGCAGCGCAATTGACGCGGCCGTCAACAAGCGCGGCGTCGTTCTCGCGCAGATGTCGATGATATCGGATGAGCTCGAGGCGCAAACGCTCGTCATTCCCGTCGACATGCGCATTGCGTTGCGCGAAAGCTATTTTCTCGCCTGGGATCGGGCGGCCTTGCAGAAGCCCCACGGGCGCGAATTCCGCGATTGGCTCATTGCTATTTCCCGTCAGCAGGCCCTGGCGTCCGCGCCTGTTGCATAATTTCTCAAATCGGAATCGATTTGAGAAATTATGCAGCGATTCAAAAATATTACAGCGTCCTTTGCGCGTCAGAAAGACGCGCGGCGCTGTAAGCCGATACTTTAGAAAAACTAAAACGGAACCTAGCTGAGCGATATTGATGAAAATTTGCGCCTGGCGATAATTTGCGCAGTCGCCCTCCACCGTTGGCGGCGTGGCCGACATAGCAGGAGAGCTCGATGGCGCGGACCGACAAAATGAAACTCGGGACTTTCGTCTATACGTTCGGCTTTCATCCTGCCTCCTGGCTGCATCCGGCAAGCGACGTCAACGGCGCCAACGACTTCGCTCATCTGCTCGATGTCGCCAAACGATCCGAGGCAGCCAAATTCGATTTCATGTTCATGGCGGATTCTCCTGCCGCTGCCGTCGGCGATCCGAAAGCGCTTGCCCGCATTCCGACCAAGATGAACCGTTTCGAACCCCTATCGCTGCTTTCGGCTCTGGCGGTCACCACCAACGATCTCGGCCTCGTGGCGACGGTATCGACGAGTTATTACGAGCCATACAATGTGGCGCGTCTGTTCGCCTCGATCGACCATTTGAGCAAGGGGCGCGTCTGCTGGAACGTCGTCACCTCTGATCACGACGAAACCGGCTACAACTTCAATCGCGAGGGGCTGGACCCGCATGCGCTGCGTTACGAGCGCGGCAACGAGTTCGTCGACGTCGTGTTCGGCCTCTGGGACAGCTTCGAGGAAGGCGCGCTGCTGCTCGACCGTGAAAACGGTGTCTACTACGACAAGGACAAGCTCCACACGCTCAATCACAAAGGCAAGCACTTCCAGGTTCGCGGTCCCCTCAACATCGCGCGGACGCCCCAGGGCCGCCCGGTCATTGCCCAGGCGGGTGGTTCGGAACCCGGAATGGACATGGCGGCGCGCACGGCCGAGATCGTCTTCAGCCTCGCATCGAATATCGAGCGCAACCGGGCCTTCTACGAAAACGTCAAACGCCGGATGCCGGCCCATGGGCGCGATCCGGACGACCTGAAAATCATGCCGGGCATCGTGATCAACGTCGGTGAAACCGAAGCCGAGGCAAAGGCGAAGGTGGATTATCTGATCGACAAGATGCATCCGGATGTCGGCCGGCTGATGCTCTCCGAATTCATCGAGGTGGACCTGCGCGATGCCGCTCTCGACAAGCCCTTCCCCATGGATCGGCTGCCGGCGGCGCCGAAGGGATCACGCGCCCTGTTCGATGAGCTGGTCGATTTCGTCAGAAGCGGCCGCACCGTGGGCGAACTCATCCGGCACTATGCCGAGAAACATACCGGAAATGGCATGACAGGCACGCCGGCCCAGATTGCCGACTTCATGGAGGAATGGTTCGAGACGCGCGCCGCCGACGGCTTCATCCTGATGTTCCCGACCTTGCCGTCCAGCCTCGACGACTTCGTGCGACTTGTTCTGCCCGAGCTTCGACGTCGCGGGCTGTTCCGCGAGGAATATGAGGGCACGACCTTGCGCGAAAACCTGGGTCTTTCAATGCCTGCCAACCGCTTTGCCAAAACGAAAGAGCCCACCCGATGAGTGCCGAGGCTTTGATCAGCGAAGCGGATTTCAAGCTTTCGATGCGTCATCTGGCGGGTGCGGTCAGCGTGATCACGGTCGGCGACGGGCAAGGCCGCACCGGCTTCACAGCAACGTCGGTCTCCTCGCTTTCGGCGGAATTGCCTTCCGTCATCGTCAGCGTCAACCGAGCGTCTTCCTCATGGCCGGCGCTGCAGCGGTACGGCTGCTTCTGCGTCAACGTGCTCGCCGCCGACCAGCAGCAGGTGGCGCAATCCTTTGCCGGTCTTGACGGGCGAAAGGGCGCCGAACGCTACGGCGATGCAGGATGGTATCACCTCAAGACCGGCGCGGCGGTCCTTGAAAATGCCCTGACAGTCCTGGACTGCAAGCTCGAAACCGCATTCCACTACAATTCCCATGCCGTTTTGGTCGGACATGTCTGCGCGATGGAAATCCGGCAGGGCATAGGGCCGCTGCTATATTGGCGCGGCGGCTATCATGAACTTCCGGCGGAGGTTGAGCAAAACGGTCTAGCGAAGGCGCTCGGACAATAGCCCTATCGAAGCGACATCCGCATTGGCAAACGCAAGTCTGAGGTATCGCTCCTGGCCCTCGCCGAAATAGGCGCCGGGCAAACAAACGATGCCGGATTCCTTGGCGAGCTTTTCGGCAACTTCGGAAGACGATTTATCGGCGTGGGGATGGCGGACAAAGGCGAAATAGGCGCCGATCGCTCCGATCTCCCAATCCGCCAATCCGGAGAAGACCTGCCTCAAAGCGTCCGCCCGGCGAGCAATCTCCAGCCGGTTGCCAGCCCGCCAATCGGCGAGTGCGGGGATCGCCGACGCAACGGCGATCTGAGCCGAACGCGGCGCGCAGATCTGCATATTGTCCATCACCTTGGCGATCTCGGCGATGAGTTTGGGGCCTGCCGTGATTGCACCCAGTCGATGACCGGGAATGCAGAAGGATTTCGAAAAGCTGTAGAGAAGAACGAGTGTGTCCTCCCAGCCCGGCTCGGACAAAAGAGAGTGCGGCCGTCCGTAATCCTCGCCAAGGAAATCGCGATAGGTTTCATCGAGGATCAGCCAGGCGCCATATTTCCGGCAAAGCACAAAAAGCTCGTGAAGCAGGCTTGGCGGATACACGGCCCCTGTGGGATTGTTGGGTGTCACGAGGGCAAGCATCTTTGCGCCGGCTGCAAGCGTCGCCTCAGCCGAACCCGGATCGGGAAGAAAACCGCCGGCGGGGTCGCAATCGACCAATCGACGCCCGATCCCCAGCATCGACAGCGTCGTGTCGTGATTGAAATAGAAGGGGTTGGTGAGCGCAACCGTATCGCCCGCGCCCGCAAGCGCGATCGCTGTACACATGAACGCCTGATTGCAGCCGGCGGTCATGTGGATATTGCCGGCGGAAAGGTCGGCGCCGTAAAGCGCGGCAAGATGAGCCGCGTAGGCCTTGCGCAATAAAGGTTCACCCTCGATCGGTCCGTAACCCGTCATGGCCTGTTGCCCAGCCGCTTCGCGCAGAAGCCGCAGCATCTCCGGATGCGCGGGATAGCCAGGCACGGCTTGCGACAGGTCGATGAGCGGCCCTTTTTCCCCCTTGTATTCGTGGCTCCAGGCGACGACGGAAGGAATGGGTGGGGCAGAGAGGCGGGCAACGAGGGAATTGGGTTTTGCAGCGATCATATCGATTTCTCTTTGACACCGATTGCTACAACGATACCAATTGTTTTCTCAACCTCTTTGTCTGACGAGACGGGCCTGAAGCGGAGACACATGCGCATGGTGTGGGATAAAACGCGGCTCGAACAGCTGCGCGCAGAATTTGCCGATGCCAATGGCGGCGAGATATTCGACGAGAAGTTTCGCAAAGTGGCGGAAAAGATCATCTCCAAGAACGGCACGAGACTGGCGCCCTATGCCGGAATACCGACCTTTCTCAGCGCGCCTTACATGCCGGTCGCTGCCGATGATCCGGACTTCGGCAATCTCCAGGTTGCAATCACCGGGATCCCCATGGATCTTGGCGTCACCAATCGTCCAGGCTCGCGTTTCGGACCGAGAGCACTTCGCGCCATCGAAAGGATCGGCCCGTATAATCACGTTCTCGCCACGGCGCCGGTCTTCGATCTTCGGGTCGCCGACATCGGCGACGTATCGTTCCAAAGCCGCTACCGGCTGGAGCTCAGCCACGACGACATCGAAAAACGCATCGGCCAGATCGTCGATGCCGGCGTTGCCCCGCTTTCCGTCGGCGGCGATCATTCCATCAGCCATCCGATTTTGAAGGCCATCGGTCGGCAGCAGCCGGTCGGCCTCATTCATATCGATGCTCATTGCGATACAAGCGGCGCCTTCGATCAGACGAAGTTTCATCACGGCGGGCCGTTCCGCAATGCGGTGCTGGACGGCGTGCTCGATCCGACAAGGACGATCCAGATTGGCATCCGTGGTTCGGCGGAATATTTGTGGGAATTCTCCTATGCGTCGGGAATGACCGTGATCCACGCAGAGGACATCAGCCGAATGGGGATTGCGGCCGTCATTGCCAAGGCAAAATCCATCGTCGGCGACGGCCCGACCTATCTTTCCTTCGACGTCGACAGCCTCGATCCGAGCTTTGCGCCCGGCACGGGCACGCCGGAGGTCGGCGGTTTGACCACACGTGAAGTCCTCGAACTGATACGCGGGCTGAAAGGGATCAACTTGGTGGGTGGTGACGTCGTTGAAGTCGCCCCGCAATATGACGCAACGACCAACACGGCGCACGCCGCAGCACAGGTGCTGTTTGAGGTCCTGAGCCTCATGGTGTTTAGTCCATCGATCGGCAAACGCTAAGGCCGACCTCTCGGTCATCTCTGGCAATTGGCCGGGCGGGCCAAGACCATGTCGTTCGCGCAAAACCGCCGCATGCTCTTGCGCGACATGCTTTAACCAACGCCCCTCAAAAATTCTTCGGTCTCGATGAGTTCGAGCTGCACGGAGAACCGATCGTGCAGAAGTTCCAGTGACGCGTCATGCGTATCGTCGGCGCCGCTGCAGACGGCATCCTTGAGCACGATGACACGATAGCCGAGATCGATGGCGCCGAGCGTCGTGGCAAGCACGCAGACATCGGTTTCTCCGCCGGTTACGACAAGCGTATCGACCCGCTCCGACTGAAGGATCGCATGCAGGCGACCGTCGAACCAAGGGGAATAGGTGCGTTTGTCGAAATACCTTGCCGGCGGAACCAACGCCGCCAGCGATGACGCCAGATCGATCAAGTCGCGCGGAAGATGCTCGCCTGTCATCATCCACCATTTCCGGTAATAATCCCGCCATTTCCCGGGCATGTCGTCCGCACGCTCGGGTGGCAGGAAGCGAGTAAATATCGTTCGCGACGGGTGCCGCCCGGCCAGCTCTTCGATCTGAGGAGACACCCGCGCCATCCAGGGTACGTGCCACGGTGTGTCTTCGGCAAACATCCGCTGCACGTCGACGCAAAGGTGCCGCCACTCACCGACCTCGCCCATCACATCCTCCATTCCGTCTTCGGGCGTCAACCGTCGTGTGGGGCGAAAGTTCCTAGCCGAAAACCAAAAGCCTCTCAGGCAACGGCGCCTGGAGCGGTCGAGAGTAACCCGGCGCTTTCAGCTTTCTGGAAACAGTCAAGTTCGTGCAGAGGAACCGGTTTGGAGAAGAAGTAGCCTTGGAGGTCGGTGCAGCCGAGGGCGGCCAGAAAGTCGCGTTGATATTCGGTTTCGACCCCTTCGGCCGTCGTCGAAATACCGAGGTTCCGGCTGAGCGCGACGATGGCGCCGATGATTGCCGCCCCGTTGGCTTTGGTGCCGAGCTGTGAGACGAACGATCGATCGATCTTGATGCGGTCGATATCGAAGCGCACCAGGTGGCTGAGGCATGAAAAGCCGGTTCCGAAATCATCGAGCGAAACCTGAACACCCCGGCTGCGCAGCGACTTCAGCACCGTATAAACGTCCGAGTTGTCCTCGATCAGTGAGGACTCGGTGAGCTCGAGCTCGAGCCGGGACGGCTGCAGGCCGCTCTCCTCAAGTACGGCGAAGACTTCCTCGGCGAAATTTGGCCTTCTCAACTGGGCGGGAGACACGTTGACCGCAACGAATGTGTCTTCTGGCCATTCGCGGGCGGCTCTGCAGGCTTCGCGCAAGACCCAGAAACCGAGAGCGTCGATGAGGCCGCCCTCCTCGGCGACAGGGATGAAGCTGGCAGGCGTCAAGAGTCCGCGCTGGCTGTGACGCCAACGCACCAGAGCCTCCGCGCCCGACGCCGCGTATTCTGCCTCAGCGCGATGAACCGTTTGGTAATAGACCTCGAGCGATCCGAAGTCCGGCCGGTTCGCAATCGGATCGGATTGAGGAGCATCAGCGGACGAGGCCGCGCTTTTGGCCAAAACGTCCCGCAATTCGTTCTTGAGAATGTCGCGCGCATTCCTGCCGCCGTCCATGGACGGTGAATAGAGACGCCACTGGCCTCTCCCGCCCATCTTTGCCTCGTACAGCGCGACGTCGGCGTAGCGCATGATGTCATCGGCGTTCCGCCCGGCGTCCGGCACGACGGTTACGCCGATCGAGCCGCCGACGCGCGCGACCGCCTCGCCCCTCAAAAGCGCGAAGGGCTTGCCAAGTTCGGCAACGATCGCTTCGCATATTGCCGGCAAAACGTGGTCATGATCTTTGATGTCCCGGAGAAGCAGGGCGAACTCGTCGCCTCCGAGCCGGGCCAGCGTGTCGCCCGGACGAAGCAAGGAGCGGATCCGCTCCGCGGCCATCCTGATGAGTTCATCGCCGGCGGCGTGGCCGAACGTGTCGTTCACGGCTTTGAAGCGGTCGAGGTCGAGAAGTGCGACTGCCGAGCGCTCGGTCGAATTCTGCGTCTCGGCCAAGCATTCGTCGAACCTCATGGCAAACAAGGCGCGGTTGGGAAGATCGGTCAGCACATCATGCAAGGCGAGCTGCCGTGCATGCAGTTCGCTTCTCCTCAACTCGCCGAGACTGCTTCGCAGGCGCACTAGCAAGACCGAGAACAGGATCGCGATCACCAAGGCGGCAATCGAAAGCGCCGGCATCAATCGGCCGATCACCCTCGAACCCGGAAGATCGGGCCGCCATACGATGAAGCCGATCGGTTCGCCGTTTGCCGTGGCGTCGATCTGGAACGCAACCTCGTTTTCGTCTGCGTCGGCCGTGCGAGCGAAGCGCGCGCCGTTGAGGCCCTGTTCTCGGCTCAATTCGTCCAGCGCCGCACCATCGATAAACCGCACGACGATCAGGAATTGCCGCATCGGCTGCTGCTGCCTCTCAGTGGCCTCATTGATGGCGACGACGCCGACGATTGTCGGCCGACCTTCCAGCCGCATCAGATTGGCGAGCGCCCGGTTGGGACGGGCGGCACTCGCAAGGCGGCTTTCCATTGAGGACGGCGTTCGTTCGTTAAAAGCCGTACCGTGTCTCACTCCAAGCCGGGCATCCTGAAGGAGAGGCAGGAAGAGAGGCTTCATCCAGCGATAACGCTTTTCCGTTTGGGCGTCCGCCAGCATGAGCAGTTGCGCCTTCTCGTCGACGACAAAGGCCTGATCGTAGCCGAAGGCGGACATTGCGGTCTGGCTGATCGCGCTCCCGGCGGCAGCCGTCAGAACCGCATCGAGGCTGGAGGAGGAGCCTCCGGTCGAGCGGGCGGCAGGATAAACACGTGTGAGGTAGCCGTTGCCGAACTGGCCGATAACATGGGCGACTTGATCGACCTGCTCGCGCAGGCGCGCATTCACAAGCTGGCGCTGTCGATCAAGGGCGGCAGCGTCGCTCTCGGTTCCTGCCCAGAGCGCCGAGAGTACGACAAGTCCGATCGCTCCAAGCCCGCTGACGGCAATCAGAAACAGAATTCTTCCCGAAGCGATCCAGGATTGCTGAAACGTGTTGGAGCTGGAAGGAAGAACGATGTGCAAGCGTAGACCCCTGAACACCACGACGCGGGCGCATTCGTCGATGCTAACAAAGAAGCGTTCACGTAGAATTAAAAGCTGTGAGCCACTATGGCGCGAGATCGACTATGCCCTAAGGAGCTCCCGACGATGTTGCGCATATCCATTCAGACTATATTGCGCGGAGCGCTGATGGCGGGCGGGATCGGTATCTTTTTGGCGGCTTCGCCGCTCGAGGTGGCTGCGCAAGATCGCATGCCGATGAGAATTGCCGTCGAAGGCGCATTTCCGCCCTTCAACTATCTCGATGCAAATAACAAGCTTCAGGGTTTCGATATCGATATTGCCAATGCGCTGTGCGAGGTCGGCAAGTTCGAATGCCAGTTCATCATCGAGAAATGGGACGACATAATCCCCAATCTCGTTGGCGAAAAATACGACGCGATCATCTCGTCCATGTCGATGAGCCTCGAGCGACGTCAAAAGGTTGCGTTCACGGAGAAATACTACAACAGCCCCTCCGTGTTCATCGCTCGGAAGGATTCGCCGATCAGCGATGTCAGCCCCGCTGGCCTCAGCGGCAAGATCCTCGGGGTGACGTCGTCGACGGCGCAGGAATCCTACGCCAACCATGTCTATCCGGAGATGAAAAAGAAGGTCTTCCGGTCTTCGCCTGAATTGTACAAGGGGTTGTCGGACGGCAGCGTCGATATCATCCTGGAGGACAAACTCGCCATCTACGACTGGATCGCCAACACCAAGGCGGGAACCTGCTGCGAGTTCAAAGGGCCGGATCTGGTCGACGTCATATACTTCGGCGAAGGTGCCGGGATCGCGCTGCGCCTGGATGACAAGGAGCGTCTGACGCGCCTGAACGAAGCGCTGAAGAGCATCAAGGCGGACGGGACCTACGATATGATCAATGCAAAATATTTCCCGTTCAGCATCCAGTAGTTCGCCGGCCAATTTTCGAGAATACGGGATGGCCGGGTTTTCGCCCGGCCATCCCT
The DNA here is from genome assembly GCF_012276115.1 of Rhizobium leguminosarum bv. viciae. GTDB lineage: Bacteria > Pseudomonadota > Alphaproteobacteria > Rhizobiales > Rhizobiaceae > Rhizobium > Rhizobium leguminosarum_T. The sequence goes on from NZ_WIEU01000013.1 coordinate 58,761, forward strand.
ATGTCTGCAGTCGGGTTGCTATGCGGCTTTCGCTACCTCTCCGTGCGGATCGAGGACATATTTCGTCGCCGCTCCCTGGTCGAAGCTCTCATATCCATTGGCCGCATCGTCGAGCGGGATGACCTTGGCGTTGACGATATCGGCAATTGGCAGTCGGTCGTGGAGGATCGCCTGCATGAGCTGACGATTGTACTTGATCACCGGAGTCTGGCCGGTGTGGAAGGACTGTGCCTTGGCCCATCCGAGGCCGAAACGAAGCGAAAGATTGCCGTGCTTGGCGGCATTGTCGACGGCGCCCGGATCCTCGGTAACGTAAAGGCCGGGAATACCGATCGAACCCGCGGCACGGGTAATCTCCATCATCTGATTGAGCACGATCGCTGGCTGTTCGCCGCCCGAATGGCCGCGTGCCTCGAAGCCGACCGCATCGATGGCGCTGTCCACTTCGTTGGTGCCGACGACCTGCGCGATCATATCGCCAAGACGGTCGCTCTTCGACAGGTCGATCGGTTCGAAACCGACCTTCGCTGCATGCGCCAGGCGGTCCTTGTTGAAATCGCCGATCATAACGACAGCAGCGCCGAGAATGCGAGCCGAAGCCGCAGCCGCAAGGCCGACGGGGCCGGCGCCTGCCACGTAGACGGTCGAGCCGACCCCGACGCCTGCACGCACTGCGCCATGGAAGCCGGTGGGCAGAATGTCGGAGAGCATGGTGAGATCCCGGATCTTCGCCATTGCCTTGTCCCGATCGGGGATTTTCAGCAGGTTGAAATCCGCATAGGGAATGGTGACATAGCGCGCCTGTCCGCCGATCCAGCCCCCCATGTCGACATAACCGTAAGCGCCGCCGGCGCGGGCCGGGTTTACCGTCAGGCAGACACCGGTATCCTGAGACTTGCAGCAGCGGCAACGGCCGCAGGCGACATTGAAGGGCACCGAGACGATATCGCCGATGTCGAGCATCTCGACGTCGATGCCTTTCTCGATGATCTCGCCAGTGATTTCATGACCGAGGACCAGGCCCGGCATCGCCGTCGTGCGGCCGCGGACCATGTGCTGATCGGAGCCGCAGATATTGGTCGAGATCACTTTCAGGATGACGCCGTGTTCGATGCGGCGACCGTCGGGCGCTTCCAGCTTCGGATCGTCGATGTCGCGGACTTCGACCTTGCCCGGCCGGAGATAGACGACGCCTCTATTTTTGCTCATGGATTCCTCCCACTTGTTTGAATGCCTCGATCTGCAACCGATGCAGTCGATGGCAACTTCCCTCCGGCCTGCCTCCTCTGCAGCCCGGTGTCCACAACACGAGGATATCGCCGCACCGGGCGATATTTGGATTTTGCAAAAGGGACAGATTGAATGGAGAAGAGGAGCAAACGCCATGGCTTTCGCCCTTCGTTCCGCTCGTGATCGTCTGCCTGCAATCCGTCGATTTGCTGTGACAAGAGCTGGTTTCCGGCTCCAGAATCTCCTTTCGATCCATCTCGATATCTTTCCGGATGTCTGTCCGGCGATTTCCTTGAGGATTTCAGTTCTTCTACCGCTGCGGGGCAGCGCCGACGCCAGGCCGGCTTGCCAATGGTCCATTTTCGCCAGTTTGCGAGATAGCGCCTTGAACAGCACAAACAAACCATGCCTGACGGAAAACAGCGATCAAGAAAACGACATGGGTGCAACTCAAAGACGACAGTCGCAAAGTCGCAATAGCGCTGCGTAGCGGAAATAATTGATCCCGCGAATACGGCGGTTTTCCGGTTTGTCCCGGAAGATTTAATCGCCGCCTAAAGACTTTAGGCGCGATGCGGCCGCCGGCTGCGGCTGGCGTCGATGGCCGTGTGCCAGAACACGGCGCCGAGGATGATCGCGCCGCCGAAAAAGGTGGCGACGGGCGGCTCTTCGGAAAACAGCAGCCAGACCCAGAAGGGCGTGAGCACGATTTCCATCGTGCCGATCAGCGCGGCTTCTGCCGGCGGCATCCGCTTCGCCCCAGCAAGGAAGAGCACCAGCGCGAGAGAGAAATTGGTCGCGCCGAAGGCCGCAAGAACGATCCAGTTGTGCAGGTCGAGCGAGCCGACAGAACCGAACGGAGCAAAGATGGCAAGCGTCAGGAAAGCGCTGATCACGGTTGGCGGCAGGCTCGGCACGTCGGGGCTGATGCGCGGAATGATGATGACCAGCGCGAAGGACACGGTCATGCCGAGCGCCAGCAGGTCGCCCCAACCGGTCCCGCCGCCGATCGACGAGGCGACGATGACCGCGACGCCGAGCAGCGAGATGCCACCGGCAATCAACGTCCGCCTGGCCACCCTCTCCCTGAGGATGACCCAGCCGAGCAAAGCCGCAATAAACGGCGCGGTCGCATAGATCATCGTCACATTGGCGACGGTGGTCATGTAAAGCGCCCCGATGAAGCATCCCTGACTGAAGGTCTGGCATGCGATCATGGCAAGACTGGACGGATGGAAGACGGAACGCCATTGCTGCCGTGAAATACCCCCTTCGAGGAAAAGGCAGGGGATCAGCAGGAACAGGCCGCCGAACAACGACCGCCAGGCGATCGCCGTCCACACGTCAGTCGTCAGGAGGCGCGAATAGACGCCGCTCGCGCTCCAGGCAAGTGTCGCGGCAATGATGAGAAGCACACCCTTCTCATGCTCGCTGCCTGCGAGACGTCTGGCCGGATTTTCAATGGTCACGCAGATATTCTCAAAGAAGGAAGTCGAACGCCGCTCTTTTCTGCGCCAAGAATTGACATCAGACAAACGAATAGTAGAGATAGCTACCATCGATTTTTTCTATGGCTATCCCATGCACGAGCCAATCGAAAGCGACTTGCTGAGAACCTTTCTCGTCGTCGCCGAGACATCCAATTTCTCCGCGGCTGCCCAGCGCATCGGGCGGACGCAGTCGGCCGTCAGCACCCAGATCAAGCGGCTTGAGCTGACGATCGGCGAAACGCTGTTCGAGCGCGGCGCCCGCGGCGTGTTGCTGACGCGCCAGGGCATCCAGCTCGTCCCCTACGCTCGCAGGATCATCGACCTCCTGAACGAGGCGGCTGCGACGATCCGCAGCAAACCGCTCGATGGACCGGTACGCATCGGAATTCCCGAGGAATACAGCCAGACGGTGCTGCCGGCAGCCCTTGCGGCTTTCGCTGTGCGTCACCCGGCCGTCGAGGTCACCGTGTCCTGCGACTACACGGTCCGCAACCTCGCCGCCCTCGAGCGGGATGAGCTCGATCTGGCCGTCGTTTTCGACTGGAGCGATGAGACGAAGGGCGAGGTCATCTGCATTGATCCCACAGTCTGGGTCACATCGATGGTCCACCGGCTGCACGACATCAATCCCCTGCCGATTGCGACCTATCGCAACTCCACCTGGTCACGCGATTTTGCGCTCCGGTCGCTGGAGCAGATCGGCCGCAACTATCGGATCGCTTTCATCGCCGATACCGGCTCGGGGCTGAAGAATGCCGTGACCGCAGGCCTTGCCGTCACCACGCTTTCCCGCAGCAGCATTCCGCCCGGCTGCCGGGAGCTCACCGCTGAAGACGGTTTCCCGCCGGTCGATTCTTCGAAGGTCGTGCTCCGCCGGAGCACCTACCGTTCCAGCGAGGCCGTCCGGGAACTTGCTGAAATGATACGAGACGCGTTCCAGCCTATGCCCGCACCTCCGATGGTGTGACGCGGCGGCGCAAACGGCGCCGGGTCTCGGACGGGCTCTCGGAAAAACTCGCCCGGTAGCTTCTCGCAAAGGCCGAGGCCGAGTTGAAGCCGGTCGCCGCGGCGATGTCGGCAAAGGAGGCTGTCGTCTCGATCACCTTGCGGCGCGCCGCATTCAAGCGCAGCGCGAGATAATGCACATGCGGCGGCGCGCCGATGCTCTGCTGGAAGAGATCCTGCAGATGCCGGGCGCTGATCCCCACCCGGCGGGCCAGCCGCGTGAGGGTCAGAGGCTGCTCGATATGCTCCTCCATCAGTCGCACCGCTTGCGTCACGCGCGGATCGTGCAAACGTAACCCGGCCGAGGCTGCGGAAAGCGAGTCCTCGGCGTGGAAGGACGGCTGCTCGTAACGGAACAGCCGGCTGACCTCGAGCGCCAGCGAATAACCCTGCCGTTGCCGGATCACCTCCAGCATCAGGTCGACGGTCGGAAGCGAACCTGAGGTGGTCAGCCGCTTGCCGTCGATGACGAAACGATCCTTGACGGCCCGCACCTCAGGATAGGCCAGCGCGAAATCCTCGTAGTCCTCCCAGTGAACGGTCGCCGGCTGCCCGTCGAGCAGGCTCGCCTCGGCCAGCAGCCATGTGCCGGATTCGATGCCCGCGATCATCGTGCGGTAGCGGGCGGCCTGCGAGAGCTGCATCTTCAGCGCCGACGTAGCACTTCGGCGCCAGTTGTAACTCGCAAGCACGAACAGCGGCGTATCCTCGGTCGTCACCTTGAAAGCGCCTTGCGCGGGCACGGCAATATTGCTGGTGGTTGGGACCGGTGCTCCGTCCGGCGTGAGCAGCCGCCAGCGATAGAGTTCGCTGCCGGAAATGCGGTTGGCGCCGCGCAGCGGCTCGATGACCGAGGCGATCAGGATCAGGTTCGCGTCCGGCAGGACGAGAAGGTCGATATCGAGCCGTTCCGTCGATCGCTGTAGCAAGATCACTTCCCTCGAGTTCCGATAATGTATCGGTTGCTTCCGAAATTGCAACGCATCGCCATCCATCCTGTCGCGTAATGGGGACAAGACGAGGGAGAACAAAAACATGCCTCTTGCGATGAACCGCGATGTCTTCATCACCTGCGCCGTCACCGGCGCCGGCGACACGGTTTCCAGATCCAGCCACGTGCCGATCACTCCCAAGCAGATCGCCGATTCCGCCATCGACGCGGCAAAGGCCGGTGCTGCGGTCGTTCACTGCCACGTCCGCGATCCGGAAACGGGTGCCGCCAGCCGCCGTAACGATCTCTACAGGGAAGTCACCGACCGCATCCGCTCGGCCGATGTCGACGTCGTCCTCAATCTCACCGCCGGCATGGGCGGGGACCTGATCTTCGGGGATGTCGAAAAACCCCTTCCCCTCAATCCAAAGGGAACGGATATGGCGGGCGCTACCGAGCGCGTCAGCCATGTCGCCGAATGCCTGCCTGAGATCTGCACGCTCGACTGCGGCACGATGAATTTCAACCTCGGCGACTATGTCATGACCAACACGCCGGCCATGCTGCGGGCGATGGCGAAGAAGATGACCGATCTCGGCGTCCGCCCCGAGATCGAGGCCTTCGACACCGGCCATCTCTGGTTTGCCAAGCAGCTTGCCGAGGAAGGCCTGATCGAAGACCCGGTCCTGATCCAGCTCTGCATGGGCATTCCATGGGGCGCGCCCGACGATCTCAACACTTTCATGGCGATGGTCAATAACGTGCCCGCGAGTTGGACCTTCTCGGCCTTTTCGATCGGCCGCAACGCCATGGCCTATCCGGCGGCGGCCGTTCTTGCCGGCGGCAACGTGCGCGTCGGCCTGGAGGACAACCTCTTTGTCGGCAAGGGCCAGCTCGCCACCAATGCGCAATTGGTCGAAAAGGCCGTGCAGGTGGTCGAGGGCATGGGTGCCCGGATCATCGGTCCGGAAGACGTTCGCAAGAAACTCAAACTGACGAAGCGCTGAGGACGGCATGACTGGGATCAACAAGGCGGCTTGTATCGGCGGCGGCGTCATCGGCGGCGGATGGATCGCGCGGTTTCTGCTGGCCGGCATCGACGTTGATGTGTTCGATCCGCATCCGGAAGCGAGCCGCATCGTCGGCGAAGTGCTCGCTAACGCCGAAAAAGCCTATGCCATGCTGACCGGAGCACCCCTGCCGCCGCGCGGCAGGCTCACCTTCTGCGAGACGCTGGAGGAAGCCGTCGCCGGCGCCGACTGGATTCAGGAAAGCGTGCCGGAAAGGCTCGACCTGAAGCGCGGTGTCCTGACTGCGATCGATGCTGCGGCACGGCCGGACGCCCTGATCGGCTCTTCGACGTCAGGCCTGCTGCCGACCGATCTGCAGCGCGACATGAAGCATCCGGAACGCCTCTTCGTCGCCCACCCTTACAATCCCGTCTATCTGCTGCCGCTCGTCGAAATCGTCGGTGGTGAGAAGACCGCGGCTGCGACCATCAAGGCGGCGATGGAACGACTGGGGCCGATCGGCATGAAGGGTGTCCACATCGCCAAGGAGATCGAGGCCTTCGTCGGCGACCGGCTGCTCGAAGCGCTCTGGCGCGAGGCCCTGTGGCTGATCCACGACGATATCTGCACCGTCGAGACGCTCGATGACGTCATCCGCTACTCTTTCGGCCTGCGCTGGGCGCAGATGGGCCTGTTCCAGACCTACCGCATCGCCGGCGGCGAGGCCGGGATGCGCCACTTCCTCGCCCAGTTCGGCCCCTGCCTTGCCTGGCCCTGGACCAAGCTCACCGATGTCGTCGATCTCGACGATGTGCTGATCGAAAAGATCGGCCAGCAATCCGACGAACAGGCGGCCGGCCTGTCGATCCGTGAACTCGAACGCATCCGCGACGAAAACCTCGTTGGCATCCTGCAGGCCCTCAAGGGCGGCGATGGCGGCAAGGGCTGGGGCGCCGGCAAGCTGCTGAAGGACTTCGAGCAATCGCTCTGGGCACAAGGCGGCGGGACGACGTCTTTCGACCCGTCGAAGCCGCTGAGGCTCGTCGAGACGAAAGTCAGCCCTGCCTGGGTCGACTATAACGGCCATATGACCGAACACCGCTACCTGCAGGTTTTCGGCGACACCTCAGATGCGCTGCTGCGCCTCGTCGGCGTCGACGTCGCCTATGTCGAGGCGGGACACAGCTACTACACGGTGGAAACCCACATCCGCCATCTCGGCGAGGCGAAGCTCGGGCAGGCGATTCATTCGACCTGCCGGATCCTCGATGTCGACGACAAGCGGCTGCACGTCTTCCACACGCTTTACGATACGGCGACGGGCGAGGCCATTGCCACCGCAGAGCACATGTTGCTGCATGTCGACAGCAAGGCCGGTAAGGCCACTCCCGCGCCGGCCGTTATTCTCGACAAGGTCAAGGCGATCGCTGAAGCCCATGCGAAGTTGGCTGCGCCCGAAGGCGTCAGCCGTCACGTCGGCCAGAAAAGGTAGGAGGATCGGCATGAATTTCGGACTGAGCGAAGAACAGGAAATGATCGTCGAGACGGTCCGCGCCTTCGTCGAGACCGAAATCTATCCGCACGAAAACGAGGTCGAGCGCAGCGGCATCGTCCCGCCGGAGCTCGGAGACGAGATCCGTCGCAAATGCATCGATCTCGGCTTTTACGCCTGCAATTTCCCGGAAGAGGTTGGCGGCGCCGGCCTCGACCATGTCACCTTCACCCTGGTCGAGCGGGAGCTCGGGCGCGGTTCCCTCGGGCTGACGGTTTTCTTCGGCCGGCCCTCCGGCATCCTGATGGCCTGCGAGGGCGAGCAGCGAGAGCGCTACCTCCTGCCCGCAGTGCGCGGCGAGAAGATCGACGCGCTTGCTATCACCGAGCCGGACGCCGGGTCTGATATGCGCGGCATGAAATGCGCCGCCCGCCGCGACGGCAGCGACTTCGTGCTCAACGGTACGAAACATTTCATCTCCCATGCCGATGTCGCCGATTTCGTCATCGTCTTTGCAGCAACGGGCGAGGAGGAAACGCCGAAAGGTATCAAGAAGAAGATCACCGCCTTCCTGGTGGATCGTGGCACGCCGGGCTTCGAGATCCTCAAGGGCTATGATTCCGTTTCGCATCGCGGCTACCACAACTGCACGCTCAACTTCACCGATTGCCGCATTCCCGCTGGCCAGGTGCTGGGCGAGGTGCATCGCGGCTTCGATATCGCCAATCAATGGCTCTACGGCACGCGGCTGACGGTTGCCGCCACCTGCGTCGGCCGGGCACGGCGCGTCTTCGATATGACGCTGCCCTATGCCGCCGAACGCAAGCAGTTTGGCAAGCCGATCGGCGCCAATCAGGGCGTGTCGTTCAAGCTTGCCGACATGATCACCGAGATCGACGCGGCCGACTGGCTGACGCTCGCCGCTGCCTGGCGGCTCGATGCCGGCCTTTCCGCAGACCGGCAGATCGCCTCGGCCAAACTCTACTCATCCGAAATGCTGGCCCGGGTCACCGATGAGGCGATCCAGATCTTCGGCGGCATGGGCCTGATGGACGACCTGCCGCTCGCCCGCTTCTGGCGCGATGCGCGCGTCGAGCGCATCTGGGACGGCACCTCTGAAATCCAGCGGCATATCATCAGCCGCGACCTGCTTCGACCCTTGGGAGCGTGAGCCGATGACGCCTCGCTCGCTCGACCGCCTGCTCAGACCGCAAACGATCGCCGTCTTCGGCGGCCGCGAGGCGCGCAGGGTGATCGAGCAGTGCGACCGCATGGGATTTGCCGGCGAGATCTGGCCGGTCCATCCGAAGCTCGACGAGGTTCTCGGGCGGTCCTGCTATCGTTCCGTGTCCGATCTGCCTTCGGCGCCGGACGCCGCCTTCGTCGGCGTCAACAGGACGCTGACCGTCGAGATCGTCCGCAGCCTTTCTGAGGCCGGTGCCGGCGGGGCGGTCTGTTATGCATCGGGTTTCAGCGAGGCGATAGCGGAACTCGGCAACGGCGCCGAGCTGCAGCAGGCCCTGCTGGAGGCGGCTGGCGACATGCCGATCCTCGGGCCGAATTGCTACGGCTTTATCAACGGTCTCGACGGTGCGTTGCTCTGGCCTGACCAGCATGGCATGCAGCGCATCGAACGCGGGGTTGCGATCCTCACGCAGTCTTCGAATATCGCCATCAACCTGACCATGCAGACCCGCGGCCTGCCGATCGCCTATGTGGTCACGGCCGGCAACCAGGCGCAGACATCGCTTGCCGATGTCGCCTGCGCATTGATCGACGACCCGCGTGTGACGGCGGTCGGCCTTCATGTCGAAGGCTTCGGCGATCTCGCCGCACTCGAACGCCTGGCCGCCCTTGCCCGGCGGTCGAGAAAGCCGGTGGTCGTGCTGAAGGTCGGCAGGTCCGAGCAGGCAAAACGCGCGGCGGTGTCGCACACCGCCTCGCTTACCGGCAGCGATGCCGTCGCGGATGCCGTGCTCGCCCGCCTTGGTCTTGGCCGTGTCCAGACCTTGCCGGCGCTCTTGGAAACCCTGAAGCTGCTGCATGTCGCCGGTCCGCTCGCAAGCCATTCGATCTCGTCGATGAGCTGTTCCGGTGGCGAGGCGTCGCTGATGGCGGATGCTGCCGTCGGTCGCAACGTGGAATTCCCTGCGCTGCAGCCGCAACAATTGCCACGGCTGCGGCGCGTTCTGGGCGAGATGGTGACGTTGTCCAATCCGCTCGATTACCACACCTTCGTATGGGGCGATCTCGCACGCCAGACCGAAGCCTTCAGCGCCATGTTCGAGGGCGGCTATGCGCTTAATCTCGTCGTCCTCGATTTTCCGCGCGGTGACCGCTGCGATGCGTCCGAATGGGCGATGACGGCAGACGCGGTGATTGCGGCTGCCGCCGCAAGCGGTGCGCTGGCCGGCCTTCTGGCGACCCTTCCGGAAAACATGCCGGAGCCTATCGCCGATCGGCTGATGGCAAATGGCATCATTGCGTTCTGCGGTATCGACGAAGCCATCACGGCTGCGGAAGTCGCCGCCGGCATAGGCCAGGCGTGGGATCGCCCGCCTCCCCTGCCGCTGCTCGACGTGTCCTTTATCGATGGCGAGATCGAGACGCTGACGGAGGCCGATGCGAAGGCTGAGCTTGTCGCCTTTGGCCTTCCGGTTCCAAAGGGGCTGTTGGCTTCCTCTCCCGGTCAAGCGGCCGAGCAGGCCGAGCGGCTCGGTTTTCCCGTCGTGCTGAAAGCGCTCGGCATTGCCCACAAGACCGAGGCCGGGGCCGTTGTGCTCAACCTGGAGGATATTAAGGCCGTGTCGAATGCGGCAGCGGCCATGCCGCCGAATGCCGGTTTTCTGGTGGAGAAGATGATCGATCCGCCGGTCGCCGAGCTCATTGTCGGCGCCATCCGCGACCCTGTCTTCGGATTGTCGCTCACCTTGGGAGCGGGCGGGATCTTCGTTGAATTGCTTGAAGATTCCATCATCCTGCCCCTTCCGGCGACGAAAACCGACATTCGCGCGGCAATTTCACGTCTCAAGCTCGCAAAATTGATCAATGGCTATCGCGGGCGGCCAAAAGGCGATCTCGAAGCCGCCGTCGCTGCTGTCGCAGCAGCGGCAGATTATGTCGTAAGGAACGCGGCACGGCTGGAGGAACTGGACCTTAATCCACTGATGGTTCTTCCCGAAGGTCGCGGCGTTGCCGCAGTCGATGCCCTGATACGGCGGAGGAGGTAGCAAAGGTTGAGCGACCACATTCGCACACGACATGACGGCGGAGTGCTCGAAGTCATCATCGACCGGCCGAAGGCGAACGCCATCGACCTTGCGACCAGCCGTGCCCTGGGGTTGATCTTCCAAGAATTCCGCGACGATCCGGCGTTGCGCGTCGCCATCGTGACAGGCGCCGGCGAGAAATTTTTCTGTGCCGGATGGGATCTCAAGGCGGCGGCATCAGGCGATGCCGTCGACGGAGATTATGGAGTCGGCGGCTTCGGCGGGCTGCAGGAACTGCGCGACCTCAACAAGCCCGTCATTTGTGCGGTCAACGGTATCTGTTGCGGCGGCGGACTGGAGATTGCGCTGTCGACCGACCTGATCCTCGCAGCCGAGCATGCGACCTTTGCTCTGCCGGAAATCCGCTCGGGCACGGTTGCCGATGCGGCTTCCATCAAGCTGCCGAAGCGCATCCCCTACCACATCGCCATGGACATGCTTTTGACCGGCCGCTGGCTCGACGTTCACGAGGCGCATCGCTGGGGTTTCGTCAACGAGGTCCTGCCGGCCGACCGGCTGATGGAAAGAGCCTGGGAGCTTGCCCGGCTGCTCGAGAGCGGGCCGCCGCTCGTCTATGCGGCGATCAAGGAAATCGTCCGCGAAGCGGAGGGTTCGACGTTCCAGACTGCCATGAACAAGATCACCAAGCGGCAGTTTGCAACCGTCGATAGGCTCTATTCGAGCGAGGACCAATTGGAAGGCGCGCGGGCTTTCGCCGAGAAGCGAAGCCCCATTTGGAAAGGAAAATAACCAGGCGGCAGCAACCGCACTATTTTCCCGCATGATGCGGGCACCGGAGGGGGAGAGGAAACCGCCTGCGGACCAGCCCGGAAGTTCTGTCAACGCACCATAAAGAAGGAACTGGGGAATGAACGACTACACAAAGTATCTCGCAACCCGTGTCACCGCCGGCGGGCTCAGCCGCCGCGAATTCATGGGACGCGCCATGGCGGCGGGCATCACACTTGCCGTCGCCGACAAGCTCTTCACCGAAAGTGCCGAAGCCGCCGAACCGAAACGCGGCGGCCACCTGAAGCTCGGCCTCGAAGGCGGTGCAGCCACCGATTCCAAGGATCCGGCAAAGTTTCTGTCGCAGGTCATGTTCTGCATCGGCCGCTGCTGGGGCGACATGCTGGTCGAATCCGATCCGCTGACGGGTGCGGCCGTGCCCTCGCTTGCCGAATCCTGGGAGCCGTCGAAGGACGCCGTCACCTGGACCTTCAAGATCCGCAAGGGCGTCAAGTTCCACGATGGCAAGGAACTGACGATCGATGACGTCGTTGCGACGCTGAAGCGTCACACCGATGCGAAGTCGGAATCCGGCGCGCTCGGTGTTCTCGGCTCGATCAAGGAGATCAAGGCCGACGGCGGCAATCTCGTCCTGACGCTCAGCGAAGGCAATGCCGACATGCCGCTGCTGCTGTCGGACTACCATCTGGTCATCCAGCCGAACGGCGGCGTCGATGATCCGCTGGCCTCGATCGGCACCGGCCCCTACAAGATGACGAGCTTTGAGCCCGGCGTCCGTGCCACCTTCGAAAAGAACAAGGACGACTGGCGCATCGACCGCGGTTATGTCGATTCGATCGAAATCATCGGCATGAACGACGCCACCGCCCGCATCGCGGCCCTGTCGTCCGGCCAGGTGCACTATATCAACCGCGTCGACCCGAAGACCGTCAACCTCTTGAAGCGCGCCCCCAACGTCGAGATTCTCTCGACCGCCGGCCGCGGCCACTACGTCTTCATCATGCATTGCGACACGGCGCCGTTCGACAACAACGACCTGCGCCTCGCCCTCAAATACGCCATGGACCGCGAGACCATGGTCGAGAAGATCCTCGGCGGCTATGGCAAGGTCGGCAACGATTTCCCGATCAACAGCACCTATGCGCTGTTTCCGGAGGGCATCGAGCAGCGCGTTTACGATCCCGACAAGGCCGCCTTCCACTACAAGAAGTCGGGCCATAGCGGTTCGGTGCTTCTGCGCACCTCCGAAGTCGCCTTCCCCGGCGGGGTCGATGCAGCCGTCCTCTATCAGGAAAGCTGCAAGAAGGCCGGCATCGAGATCGAGGTCAAGCGCGAGCCGGGCGACGGCTACTGGACCAACGTCTGGAACGTCCAGCCCTTCTCGACCTCCTACTGGGGTGGCCGCCCGACACAGGACCAGATGTATTCCACCGCCTATCTCTCGACGGCGGATTGGAACGACACCAAGTTCAAGCGTCCTGACTTCGACAAGCTGCTGCTGGAGGCCCGCTCGGAGCTTGATGAAGCCAAGCGCAAGGACATGTATCGCGCCATGGCGATGACGGTGCGCGACGAAGGTGGGGTCATCCTGCCGATGTTCAACGACTTCGTGAACGCCTCCACCAAACAGGTGAAGGGTTATGTCCACGATATCGGCAACGACATGTCGAACGGTTACGTCGCGACCCGCGTCTGGCTGGACGCCTAAGGGCATGGGGGCGTTTGCCCCTCCGATCTCCAACGAAGCCTGGACCGTGGGATGAAAACCCGCGGTCCTCCCGACGTTTTAGCGCGAGGTCCTCGCCATGACCAATCCTGCCCCAAGCATCTTGCCCGGCCTCGGGTTCCGGCAGCGTTTTCCGCTGCTTGCCCTTATCCTCGAGCGCTTCTTGCTCAGTATCGTCCTGCTCTTTGCCGTTTCCATCGTGATTTTCGGCGGTCTGGAAGCCCTGCCCGGCGATTTTGCGACCACCTATCTCGGCCAATCGGCGACACCGCAGGCCGTTGCTAATATTCGAGAGGATCTCGGGCTGAACCGCCCGATCACCACGCGTTACGTCGAATGGCTTGGCAACGCCGTCCAGGGTGACTTCGGCACCTCCTGGGCCAGCAAGAATTCGGTGAGCGAACAGATCGGCAAGCGCCTCGGCAATTCGCTCTTCCTGGCGGGTTTCGCAGCTGTGATATCGGTGCCGCTCGCCGTTGGCCTCGGCATGCTGTCGGTGCATTTCCGCAACCGTCTGCCGGATAAGATCATCAACGTCATCTCGCTTGCGGCGATCTCGCTGCCGGAATTCTTCGTCGGCTACCTGCTGATCCTGTTCTTCGCGGTGAAATTCGGCGTGGCCACCTTTCCGGCGACGGTCTATGACAGCATGGGTTTCGTCGAGCGGTTGAAAGCAATCGCGCTGCCGACGGCGACCCTCGTGCTCGTCGTACTCGCGCATATGATGCGGATGACGCGGGCCGCAATCCTTTCCGTCATGTCGTCGGCCTATATGGAGACCGCAGAGCTGAAGGGACTCAGTGCCTTCCGCTCGATCGTCAAGCATGCCGCCCCCAATGCGCTTGCGCCGATCATCAACGTCATCGCATTGACGCTTGCCTATCTCGTGGTCGGCGTCGTCGTTGTCGAAGTGGTCTTTGTCTATCCCGGCATGGGGCAGTACATGGTCGATGCGGTCACCGTGCGCGACATGCCGGTCGTCCAGGCCTGCGGCCTGATCTTCGCGGCCGTCTACATCTTCCTCAACATGACGGCCGATATTCTCGCGATTATCGCCAATCCCAGGCTGAGGCATCCAAGATGAGATTGAGAGACATCCCCATCACCGCCTGGATCGGCATGGCCGGCATCGCCGTCGCCTTCACCTTCGCAATCTTCGCACCCTGGATCGCTCCCTATGGAGAGACGCAGGTCGTCGGCGACGTCTGGCAGTTGCCGGATGATCAATATATCTTCGGTCTCGACAATCTCGGCCGCGACATCTTCTCGCGCCTGATCTACGGAGCGCGCACGACGCTGACGGTAGCATCCGCCGCCACCATCATCTCCTTTTCGCTCGGCATCATCCTCAGCTTCACCGCCGCCGTCTCACGCGGCGTTATCGACACTGTCCTCTCGCGTTTCAACGATCTGATGATGTCGATCCCGACGCTGATCTTCGCGCTCGTCGTTCTTGCGGTGCTGCCGCAGAATATCGTCGTGCTGATCCTTGTCATGGCGATCCTCGATTCCACCCGCGTCTACCGTCTCGGCCGTGCCGTGGCGCTTGATGTCGCGGTGATGGAATTCGTCGAGGCGGCGACACTGCGCGGCGAAGGCAAGCTCTGGATCATCTTCCGCGAAATCCTGCCGAACACCCTGTCGCCGCTGCTTGCCGAATTCGGCCTGCGCTTCGCCTTCTCGATCCTGTTCCTCTCGACGCTTTCCTTCCTCGGCCTTGGCATTCAGCCGCCTGCCGCCGATTGGGGCGGCATGGTCAAGGACAACAAGGACGGGATCATCTTCGGTATCTCGGCAGCGCTGGTGCCGGGCACGGCGATCGCGACACTTGCCGTCTGCGTCAATCTTGTCGTCGACTGGCTCCTGAAACGCACATCCAGCCTCAAGGGAGGGCGCGGCGATGCCTGAGCTTCTTTCCGTTCGCAATCTGAAGATCGAAGCAACCAGCTATCCGCCGGGCGAACCGCCCAGGCGGGTGACGATCGTCGACGGCGTTTCCTTCGACCTGCAGAAGGGCAAGGTCCTCGGCCTGATCGGCGAATCGGGCGCCGGCAAGTCGACGATCGGCCTGTCGGCGCTTGCCTATGGCCGGGGTGGCGCTGAAATCACCGGTGGCGAAGTGCGGCTCGACGGCGCCGATATCCTGGCGCTCGGCAAGAACGGCATCCGTAAAATTCGCGGCGCACGGGTCTGCTATGTCGCGCAGTCGGCGGCGGCCGCCTTCAATCCGGCGCACAGGCTCGGCGATCAGGTGATCGAAGCGTCGGTCAAGCATGGTCTGATGAGCAAAGACGAGGCGCGCAAACGGGCGCTTTATCTGTTCGGGGTTCTCGGCCTGCCCAATCCCGAAACCTTCGGCGAGCGCTTTCCCCACCAGGTCTCCGGCGGCCAGCTGCAGCGGGCGATGACCGCGATGGCGCTCTGCTCCAATCCCGAACTCATTGTCTTCGACGAGCCGACGACGGCGCTCGACGTCACCACGCAGATCGACGTGCTGGCGGCGATCAAGCATGCCATCGAGGAAACGCACACCGCCGCTCTCTACATCACTCATGACCTGGCCGTCGTCGCCCAGATTTCGGACGACATCATGGTCCTGCGTTATGGCAAGCAGGTCGAGTATGGCAGTGTCCAGCAGATCATCGAGGCGCCGCGGGAGGATTATACCCGCGCGCTCGTCAATGTCAGGCAGGCCTATCGCGAGGAAGCGGCCGACCAGTCTGCAGCACTTCTCAAGGTGGAAAATATCAGTGCCGAATATTCCAACGGCTTCAAAGTGCTGCACGATGTCACGCTGCACGTGCCGAAGGGGCAGACGCTCGCGGTCGTCGGTGAATCCGGTTCGGGAAAATCGACCCTGGCGCGCGTCATCACCGGCCTGTTGCCGCCGAGCAGCGGGCGCATCGTCTTTGATGGCAAGCCTTTGATGCCAGGCCTCAGGAGCCGGCCGAACGACGATCTGAGGCGTATCCAGTTGATCTATCAGATGGCCGATACGGCGATGAACCCGCGGCAGACGGTGCGCGACATCATCGGCCGCCCGCTGACGTTCTATTATGGTCTGAGAGGTGCCGAGAAGACGGCAAGGGTGAAGGAACTGCTCGACCAGATCGAAATGGGCAAGGGCTTCGTCGATCGCTACCCGGCCGAACTATCCGGCGGCCAGAAGCAACGCGTGGCGATCGCAAGAGCGCTTGCTGCCAAGCCCGAGCTCATCCTCTGCGACGAGCCGACCTCGGCGCTCGATCCGCTGGTGGCGGAAGGTATCCTCAAACTGCTCCTGCGGCTGCAGGAAGAAGAACAACTGTCCTATGTCTTCATCACCCACGATATCGCAATCGTCCGGGCGATTGCCGACAGCGTGGCGGTGATGCATCGTGGCAAGCTGGTGCGGTTCGGTCCGAAATCGATGGCGCTGTCGCCACCCTTTGACGACTACACCGATCTGCTGTTGAAATCCGTGCCGGAAATGGAAATCGGCTGGCTGGAACGGGTGCTTGCCACGCGTCGCATGGAGAGCGCCGGTAACTGACCTGACGAGGCAGAATCCTCGTCTCATGAAATGTGCGTCAAGGAATGAGCATGACCTCGCGCGGCTTCACCACCATCGAGAATGAATGGATCACGCTGAAGGATGGGACGCGGCTTGCCGCGCGCATCTGGATGCCGGATGGCGCCAGCGAAGATCCCGTTCCCGCCGTTTTCGAATTCCTGCCCTATCGCAAGCGGGACGGAACCAGTCTGCGGGACGAGTCGACCTATCCGGTGTTCGCGGCGGCAGGCATTGCCGGCGTACGTGTCGATATCCGCGGATCCGGAGAATCCGACGGCGTCATCGACGGCGAATATACCGAATGCGAGCTTGCCAATGCCTGCGAGCTGATCGCCTGGATTGCCGCGCAGCCATGGTCGAACGGCTCGGTCGGCATGATGGGCATCTCCTGGGGCGGCTTCAACAGCCTGCAGGTCGCAGCATTGCGCCCGCCGGCGCTGAAGGCCGTCATCTCGATCGCCTCGACCGTCGACCGATATAACGACGACATCCACTACAAGAACGGCTGCCATCTCTCCGCTCAGCTCTCATGGGCGGCGACAATGCTCGGCTACCAGTCGCGGCCGCCAGATCCCGCGGTTGTCGGCGAGCGCTGGAGAGAAATGTGGCTGGAACGCCTGGCAGGCGAGCCCTTCTTCATGGAGGAGTGGCTGGCCCACCAGCGGCGCGACGATTTCTGGCGTCACGGCTCGATCTCAGAGGATTTTTCGAGCGTGGAAATCCCGACGCTTGTCATCGCCGGCTGGGCTGACGGCTACCGCAATACCCCTCTGATGGCGGTCGAAGGCCTGGGCGACAAGGCGAAGGCGCTGATCGGTCCCTGGGTCCACAAATATCCGCATTTCGCCTGGCCGAAGCCGCGCACCGATTTTCATGGCGAGGCAATTGCCTGGTGGAACAAATGGCTGCGGGGCGAGGACAATGGGATCGACAGGCTGCCACAGGCCCGCGCCTATATTCTCGATGCCATCCGCCCTGCCCCGCGACGCGACAGCGATCCGGGTTTCTGGATCGCGAGGGATGTCTGGTCGCCGCCGCAGATGCAGTGCTTCTATGTCGAGCAGTTCGGCAAGCTGACGGAAGGCATGCCGATCCCGCACGCGCCCGAACATCCCGTCTATCTCCGCTCTCCGCTCGACACCGGGACGGCATCGGGTGAATATTTCACGCTGAAACCCGACGCGGAAATGGCGATCGATCAACGCTCGGACGATGCCGGCTCGCTGGTCTTCGATACGATGCCGCTCGCGAGGGATCACGACTATCTCGGCCGGCCGGTGCTGACACTTGCGCTGCGCTCCCGGGCGGCAACCGGAAATCTCTGCGCCCGGCTCGTCGATGTCCATCCGGATGGCACGGCAACGCGTGTCGCCTTCGGCGTCGTCAATCTTACCCACCGCGACGGCAATGCCGATCCCAAGCCGCTGACACCAGGCGAGACGGTGCCGATCCGGCTCGTGCTCGATGCCTGCGGTTATCGCTTCCGCAAGGGGCATTGCATCCGCCTTTCGTTGTCCACCGCATATTGGCCGATGATCCTGCCGCCGCCCGTTGACGAAGGGATCGACATCGATATCGCGGCACTCGGCCTGGGGCTGCCGATGCTCGGCGAGCACCAGCGGATCGACATCAAGGAGCCGGCCAATCCCGATCCGCTGCCGAAATACATCGAGCATGCTGCCGCCGCGACGAAGCGGCAGGTCGTCCGCGATCTCTCGACCGCCCGGACGGAGTATCACATCCACGAGGATACCGGGCTCACCGAACACCCTGAGACAGGTCTCTCGACCCGGCAATTGCGGGAGGAAGTCTGGTCGATTTCACCCGGTGATCCGCTATCGATGACCGGGACCTCGACCTGGACCTGCGACATGCGCCGCCCCGGCTGGTTCGCCCGCACGGTCGCGACCGCGCGGATTGCCTGCACCCGGACCGAGTGGGTCATCAGCGCTGTGGTCACTGCCTTCGAGGATGACGTGCAGATCTTCGAAAAGGTCTTTGCGGAAAAGCGGATCGCGCGCGACCTGATGTGAGCGTCACGCTGCTGCGAAACGCCTTATGGCCTCGCAGACGGCACGGAAGCCGTCGCGGGCGCCATCGCTCATGTGGCGGGCGCGCAGCCACGCATGCACCATCTGTGGCTCCTCTCTGAACCAGACTTCGACGCCCTCCGCGGCGAGCCGGGCGGCATAGTGCCGGCCGTCGTCTCGGAGCGGATCGAAATGCGCGACCGTGATGAAGGCCGGCGGCAGTCCTGCAAGCGAGGATGCCTGCAGCGGCTCGGCAATCTCGTTGCTTGCGGGTGCCTGCAGCATCTCGCGATAATAGGCGACATCGGTCGTCGTCAGTCCCGGCGCTGCGGCCATTTCGGTATAGGAGCCCGCATCGAGGTTCCCGCTGAGCGTCGGATAGATCAGGACTTGGCCGACGACGCCGGGCAGGCCCTCGTCGCGCGCGCGCAATGCAAGGCCCGCCGCCAGATTGCCGCCGGCGCTGTCGCCGATCAGCACGACCTTGCTGTTGGCGGAAAGCAGATGCTTCAACACGGTAAAGCCGTCATCCGTCTGCGCCGGCCAGCGATATTCAGGGGCCAGCCGGTAATCGACCGAAACAAGTTCCGCGCCGGCAAAATCGGCGATCTCGGCGCAGATGGCATGATGGCTCTCGAGCGAACCGACAACGAAGCCGCCGCCATGAAGATAGAGTAGAACGGTCCGCGTGCTGATTTTCCGCGGACGGTAGCGCCGGATCGGTATGCGCTGGAGCATGCCGTCCGCAAAGATCATCTCCGGGGGCAGCGGGCGGTCAAAGCGCGCGCAAAGAGCGTCGTACCAATGTCGCTGCTGTTCGATCGATCCTTGAACGGCGTCTGGCGGATAGAAGGCATCGCAAATCGCCAGAAACTGCAGGATGCCCTTCTCGGTAGGGGCAGGCGGTTGACCGGACATGGAGGTCCTTTCGCGATTTGGGACATGATAGATCATGTCCTTGGCCGACTTTGTCCTCATCATGCGCCTTCGTTACGGGGACGATCTGTCTGGCCGCGACCCATGAATGTCGCGGCTTTCAAAATATCAGATAATTTTTTCGGCATCGACCCAAGGAAAGCCATCCGAGAAACGTCTCAATCTCGAAATAGCATCTTGCTTGGTAGCATGGGGTAGGTGCGGCATTGGACGCGGAGCTCATAGAACGAGCGCAGGGCGGCGACCGGGAGGCCTTTGGGCAACTGGTGTCGCGCCATTATGAATTCGTCCATGCGACGGCGTGGCGCTGGTCGGGCAGTTCCACTGATGCCGACGACATCGCCCAGGAGGTCTGCGTCAAGCTCGGCGCGGCGATCCGCAGCTTTCGCGGCGCCAGCCGCTTCAGGACATGGCTCTATACGCTGACGCTCAACGCTGCCCGCGACCATAGACGCAAGCTTGCCCGAGAGGAGCAGACATTCCGCGCCTACGCCGCCGAACCGCAGCAGGATGCGCCTGATGGAAATGACGACGAGCTATCGAGCGAATTATGGGCAGCCGTGCGCGCCTTGCCGGAAAGGCAATGCGACGCCGTGCTGCTCGTTTACGGCGAAGGTCTCAGCCATTCTGCCGCCGCTGATGTCATGGGTTGCTCGGAAGCGACCGTGTCCTGGCAGGTTCATGAGGCGCGCAAGAGGCTGAAGGCCGTGCTCGGCAAGGAAGAGGTATGACCGTGGACAAGGAACTCGAAAAGCTCTCCCGCCTGACACCGCCGGCCGCGACGGCGGAGGCGCGCGCGCGTGCGCTTGCTGTCGCGATGCAGGCCTTCGACACCGCAGAAAATAATACGCCGGCTGCCCAAGGAAATGCGAAAGGCTGGCGTCAAAGCTCCATCATCAACTGGATATGGAGCCCTGCCATGAACAAGAAATTCCTCGCCGGTTCAGCCCTTGCGACACTGCTCGTCATCCCCGCCGCCGGTTATCTCGCGATCGAACTGACCCGCAACGGATTGCCGATCACCGACCAGACCGAGATCGCCGGCAACCTTTCGAAGAATAATGCGCCGAAACCGATCGGCGAAACGGCGCGCCAGTCTGCGAAACCCACTACGGTTGTGCCTCAGCTTCGGCCGGCAACCCCCGAAACGAGCGGACTTGCCGAACAACCCGCTGCTGACAGCGCGCCAGCTTTGCGGGACAAGGAACAGCAAGCCGCCGCGAAATCGGCTGCGTCGCAGCTCCCTGATTTCAGCGCCGACGAGATATCCACTCTCCTGAATAAATCGGAAGGTTCTGCCGCTGCACTCGGAGGGGCCAAACGCTCCGTGCCTGCCGCTCCCGGCATCGTTCCCCAGCAGCAGTTGGCCGAACCGATGGCCGCCGTTGCTCCCTCGCCTGTGCCGCCTGCGGAGGGGCGTGTGCAGATTCAGCTCGATCCCAACCGCGAGCGGTTTGCCAATGCTGCGGCCAATCCGATCAAGAGCGTCGCGACGGATCCGGTCTCGACCTTCTCCGCCGATGTCGACAGCGCGTCCTATTCCTTCGTCCGCCGGTCGTTGACAGGCGGGGCGATGCCCGATCCGCAATCGGTTCGCGTCGAGGAGATGATCAATTATTTTCCCTATGACTGGCCGGGTCCTGATAATGCCGACCAGCCTTTCAAGGCGACCGTGACTGTCATGCCGACGCCGTGGAACCACGACACGGAATTGATGCATGTGGCGATCAAGGGTTATGACATCGCGCCGGCGACCACGCCGCATGCAAATCTGGTCTTCCTGATCGACGTGTCGGGCTCTATGGACGAGCCGGACAAGCTGCCGCTGCTGAAGAGCGCCTTCCGGCTGCTGGTCAACAGGCTGAAACCCGACGATACCGTCTCGATCGTCACCTATGCCGGCAATGCCGGGACGGTGCTGACGCCGACACGCGTGGCGGAGAAATCGAAGATCCTGTCGGCGATCGACGGACTGGAGCCCGGAGGCTCGACCGGTGGCGCCGAAGGCATCGAGGCGGCCTACGATCTTGCCAAGCAGGCCTTCGTCAAGGACGGCGTCAACCGGGTGATGCTGGCGACGGATGGCGATTTCAATGTCGGTCCGTCGAGCGACGAGGACTTGAAGCGCGTCATCGAAGAAAGACGCAAGGACGGTATCTTCCTGACCGTGCTCGGCTTTGGGCGGGGCAATCTCAACGATTCCCTGATGCAGACGCTCGCCCAGAACGGCAATGGCAGTGCCGCCTATATCGATACCTTGGCCGAGGCACAGAAGACGCTGGTCGAAGAAGCCGGATCGACGCTGTTTCCGATCGCCAGCGACGTCAAGTTCCAGGTCGAGTTCAACTCCGAACGGATCGCCGAATACCGGCTGATCGGCTACGAGACGCGGGCGCTGAACCGCGAGGATTTCAACAATGACCGTGTCGACGCCGGCGATATCGGCTCCGGCCACAGCGTCACGGCGATTTACGAAATTACGCCCAAGGGAAGTCCAGCAGTGATGAATGACGACCTGCGGTACGGCGCAGCCGATCAAGTGCCGGCCGAGGCCTCCGACAGCGCCCATCACGGCGAGCTTGCCTTCGTCAAGATGCGCTACAAGCGGCCAGGCGAGGACAAGAGCGCCCTTATCACCACGCCTGTCAACGACGGCAACGCGGTCGCCACTGTCGAAGCCGCGCCGCAGGATGTCCGGTTCTCGGTGGCCGTCGCAGCCTTCGGCCAGAAACTCAGCCATGTCGCGGCCGTCGACGCCTATTCCTATCGGGCGATCGCCGATCTCGCCGCGGCATCGCGAGGCACTGATACCTTCGGTTACAGGTCGGATTTCCTCGGTCTCATCAGGCTGGCGGACGGCCTCAGTCAACGATGAGGCAAGAGGCACAAAACTGCACCAAGCTGAGGCCGTCCCAAAAGGGCGGCCTCTGCTTGGTGATTATCCCGGTCTCGACCCGTTGGCGGTGAGATAAACAGCATAGAGAGACGTGCTCGCGGTAATGAAGAGGCGATTCAATTTCTCGCCGCCGAAAGCAACGTTGGAGACGCCCTCGGGAATATGGATCTTGCCGATCAAAGTGCCATCCGGATCGTAAGCGTGCACACCATCGCCGGCGCTCGTCCATATCCGGCCTTTCCGGTCGACGCGAAAGCCATCGAACAGGCCTGAGGTACATTCTGCGAAAACGCCGAGATCGCTCAACCTTCCCTCATTCGAGACTGCGAGCTTTCTGATGTGACGCGGACCGCCGGGCAGGTGCGTTGCCCCGGTGTCGGCAATGTAGAGCAACGTCTCATCCGGGGAAAAAGCCAGTCCGTTCGGCTTGACGAAATCGGACGTCACCTGATCGGTCGTGCCTGTTGCCGGATCATGCCGATAGACGTGGCATCCGCCGATTTCCGCCTCGCCATAGTCGCCCTCGTAGTCGTGGAGGATGCCGTAGCTCGGGTCGGTGAACCAGATGATCCCATCGGATTTGACGGTGACGTCGTTCGGAGAATTGAGACGCTTGCCTGCAATTCGCTCGGCCAGAACGGTGATCCTGCCATCGAAATCCGTGCGCGTGACACGGCGCGTCAGGTGCTCGCAGGTGATCAGCCGGCCCTGATTGTCGACAGTGTTGCCATTCGAATTGTTGCTGGGCGAGCGGAAGACCGATGCATGCCCGCTGGTGTCGTCGTAGCGCATCATCCGGTTGTTGGGGATATCCGAAAAAACCAGATATCGCCCGGCCGCAAACCAGGCCGGTCCCTCCAGCCAGCGCCCGCCCGTCCAAAGCCGCTCGACGCGGGCGTGACCGACGAAGCAGCTTTCGAAACGCGGGTCGAGAACCTCAAACCTCGTCCCGTCAATTTGCCCGAACATGATGCTCCTCCATTTCCTGAAATTGTTATCGATATCATCTTGCCGCGCTCTGATGGCTTCGTACAGATAGCGATCTGCCGACCTTTGCGAAAATGCCCCTGGAATCTGCAATAATATCGATTGTACGATGATAGCGATAACTTTATCGTGTCTTGAACTGCCAACTCGGAAGCTTTGTGGAAGCGGAGACCAGTGAAAAACGAGGATGAGCCGAAAGACAAGCGTCTAAAGCCGGGAGACGCTCAAAAGCTGACGATGGCGGAGGTCGCCAAATATGTCGGCGTCTCCGCCATGACCGTTTCGCGTGCCTTCCGCCAGGATGCGAGCGTTTCCGAGGAGACCCGGAAGCGCATCATGGAGGCCGTCGACGCACTCGGCTATGTGCTCGATCTGTCGGCCGGCAGTCTTTCATCAAGGCGGAGCGGCTTCATCGCCGCGCTGGTGCCCTCAATCAACAATTCGAATTTTTCCGACACCGCGCGCGGCATGACCGATGCGCTGCAGAATACCGGCCTTCAGCTTCTTCTCGGCTATACCGATTATTCGGCGGAGAAGGAAGAAGAGCTGATCGAGGCGATGCTGCGCCGCCGGCCGGAAGGCATCATCCTGACCGGGGGCTCGCACACGGCGCGCGCACGGCGCATGCTGGCAAAAGCCGGCATTCCCGTTGTCGAGACCTGGGAACTTCCGGAAGATCCGATCAATCATGTCGTCGGCTTTTCCAACAGCGAGGCGATGGCCTTGCTGGTGCGGACGCTTGCCAGCCAGGGATATCGGAAGTTCGGCTATATCGGAGGAACGACGGCGCGCGATACGCGCGGCAGCCAGCGGCGCAGCGGCTTCCAGAAGACTGTCGAAGAACTGGGCCTCGGACCAGGACGGATGATTTCCTTCGGCGTCCCGCCCATCACGATGGAACAGGGCGGCCAGGCGATCGTCAGCCTGCTGGAGCGCTGGCCGGACACGGAAGTGGTTCTCTGCGTCTCCGATCTTTCCGCCTTCGGCGCCATCATGGAATGCACGCGCCGGGGAATGAAGGTTCCAAGGGACATCGCCATTGCCGGTTTCGGCGATTACGAGATCTCGTCCATCTGTCATCCGCGCATCACCACCATCAATGTCGATTGTTATGGCATTGGCCGCCAGGCGGCCGCCCGCCTGCTGGATGCCCTCCATACCGGCGAGGCGACCGGCGATGAGATCACATTGACCGGCTATAAGGTTGTCTTGCGCGAAAGCACGGACCGGAACGGCGTACCGACCGCTTGAGACCAACGCGCCACGCGTCTTTTCAGATGCGCGGCGCTGTAACACTTTGAATGGCTGCAGGGATCATGCAGTCGGTCAGAAGGCGATCTGGACCTTCATGGACTTGCTGCGATCGCCTGCCAGTTCGAAGGCGGCAACGGCCTCTTCGATCCCAAAGACGCCTGTCAGCAGCGGCTTCAGATCGACGCGGCGCGCGTTGATCAGTTCGACGGCCAGCGCAAATTCCTCGTGAAAACGGAATGTCCCGCGCATCTCGATTTCCTTCGCAACGATCATGTTCTGCGGAATGGAAACATCGCCGCCAAGGCCGAGCTGCACGAGAACGGCGCGGGGCTTAAGCGTCTCCAGGCCCGCACGCACGGCCCGCTCATTGCCCGACGCTTCGAACATGGCATCGAAATATCCCTTGTCAGCGCTGTAAGCCGCGAGGTCGGAAGCATGTGTGGCAACATTGATCGTTCGGTCGGCGCCGCTTGTGTGGGCGATGGCCAGAACGCTGTCCGTCACGTCGGTCGCAACGATTTCTCGGGCGCCGAGAACACGCGCCGCAACGATCGCCAACATCCCAATGGGGCCGCAACCGGTGACCAGCACCCGTTTGCCCAGCAGTGACCCGGCGCGGTTTGCCGCATGCAGCGTTACCGCAAAGGGTTCGGCAAAGGCGGCCTCATGGATTGAAATGCCGTCCGTGACCTTGTGGCATTGCCAGCGCTCCGCCACCAGCCGCTGGCGAAAACCGCCCTGAATATGCGGCATCGGCATGGCGCTGCCGTAAAACCGCATGTTGAGGCAGTGGTTTTGCTGTCCTTTCAGGCAATATTGGCAATGGTTGCACGGCCGGCTCGGAGACACCGCAACCCGGTCTCCGACGGCAAGGTCGGCGACGCCGGAGCCCAGTGCCTTGACCGTGCCGGCGATCTCATGGCCAAGGATCATCGGTTCGCGCAGGCGAACGGTGCCGAAACCGCCGTGATTGTAATAATGCAGGTCGGAACCGCAGATGCCGCCGGCTTCGATGGCAATTTCCACCTGCCCGGCGCCCGCGACCTCCGGCTCGCGCTCTTCGATCCTCAGATCCTTGGCGGCATGAATGACGATGGCTTTCATATGGGGATCCTCACACGACGGGAGTTGGAAGCGGGCTACCTGCAAAATGTGCAGCGAGATTGTCTCTGACCAGTTGGCCCATGGCCTTGCGGGTCTCGACAGTGCCAGAGCCGTGATGGGGCTGCAACACGACGTTTTGGAGGGTCAGGAAACGTGCATCGATCTTGGGTTCGTTCAGGAAGACATCAAGGCCCGCCGCCTGGATGGTGCGGTCTTGAAGGGCTGCGATCAGCGCCTCTTCGTCGACGGTGGTCCCGCGCGAAACATTGATCAAGATGCCGTTCTGACCGAGCGCTTCCAGCACCTCAGCATTGATGATCTTCATGGTCGCCTCCCCGCCGGGGACGATGACGATCAGAAAATCGGCCCAGGCGGCAAGCGCGATGAGGTCGGACTCGTAAGTGTAAGCAATATCCGTGTGGTCATGGCGAGCGAAATAGGAGATGTCGCAGCCGAACGCGGCAGCCCTTCTGGCGATTGCCTTGCCGATCCGCCCCATGCCGGCGATCCCCACCTTCTTGCCCGAGACGCGCGTCACCAGCGGCATGGCGACACTGCCCCACTGGCCGGAGCGGACCAAAACATCGGCCTGCGGGATCTGCCTTGCCGTCGCAAGCAGCAGTCCGATGGCGATATCGGCGACATCTTCGGTCAGCACATCGGGGGTATTCGTGACGCGAATGCCGTTGGCGCGCGCATAGGACAAGTCGATGGCGTCGGTGCCGACGCCGTAACAGGAGACGATTTCCAGTTTCGGCAATTGCGCCATCAGTTCTGCGGACGCTCCGAGTTCGCCGCGGGTCGCTATGGCGCGGATATCCTTGCCGACCCTTGATATCAGCTCCTGCCGGTCTGTCGCTTCCCAGAGGCGATGGATGCGGTAGTTCGCCTCCAGATCCACCATGTCCCATTCCGGATAAGCTCCGGCCATCAAGATTTCTACCTCAGGCATTCCGTTTCCATCCCGCATTTTGACAGTTGATTATGTTATCGATAACATATAATTCGACAGAGGGATGTCAAGCGAGTTTCACCGTCAGCGGCAGTTGAAGCCGTCGCCTGCGGCGAGACCGGAGGAGTGATTTACATGAAGAACTTGTTCGATCTTACCGGACGGCGTGCCCTGATCACCGGCTCGAGCCAAGGGATCGGCTATGCCCTGGCCGAAGGCCTGGCGCAGCATGGCGCCGAGGTCATCATCAATGGCCGCACGCCCGAAACCGTCAACCGCGCGGTCGAAAGCCTCAAGGATCAAGGCCTGTCTGCCCATGCGGCGATCTTCGATGTGACCGGCAGGGACGCTGCCAAAGCGGGCATCGACGCGATCGAAGCCGATATCGGGCCGCTCGACATCCTGATCAACAATGCCGGTATGCAGTTTCGCACGCCGCTGGAAGATTTTCCGGCGGACAAATGGGAGCTGCTGCTGACCACCAATATTTCGAGCGTCTTCTACGTCGGCCAGGCGGCAGCCAAAGCCATGATCGCCCGCGGCCAGGGCAAGATCATCAACATCGCTTCCGTTCAAAGCGAGTTGGCGCGCCCCGGCATTGCTCCCTATACGGCGACCAAGGGTGCGGTGCGCAATCTGACCCGCGGCATGTGCGCCGACTGGGCCAAGTACGGCCTGCAGATCAACGCGATTGCGCCGGGCTATTTCAAGACGCCGCTCAACCAGGCGCTCGTCGACAATCCCGAGTTCTCCTCCTGGCTCGAGAAGCGGACGCCGGCCGGACGCTGGGGCGATGTCGAGGAACTGGTGGGCGCCGCCGTTTTCCTGTCAGGCCGCGGTTCGTCCTTCATCAACGGGCACACGCTTTATGTCGACGGCGGCATTACGACCTGCCTCTGATAGAGACGAGACGATGGACTTGGAGAGAAAGGCACCGCTTCTGGCCGTCGTCGTCATGGGCGTCAGCGGCTGCGGAAAATCTTCGGTTGGAGAGCATCTCGCCGCCCGAAACGGCCTGCCGTTTCTGGAAGGCGACCAACTCCACCCCGCTGGAAATATCGAGAAGATGGCGCAGGGCATACCGCTTGATGACGACGACCGCCTACCCTGGCTCGACCGGATCGGCGAGGAAATAAGGGCCGCGCAAGAAACGTCGCAAGGATTGGTGGTTTCCTGTTCGGCGCTGAAGAGAAGTTATCGGGACAGGTTGAGGCAGGCGGCGGACGGGCATCTCGCCTTTGTTTTCCTCGAAGGGTCCCGCGATCTGCTGCTGTCGCGCATGCAGGCCCGCCAGGGCCATTTCATGCCGGCGCTGCTGCTCGACAGCCAGCTGCAGACGCTGGAGCCGCCGACCGGTGAAGCTAATGTCGTGACGGTGGCGATCGATAATGCGTTGGATGATATTGTGGCGCTGGCTTGCCAGGGACTGAGCGGCATGGCCGTCAAGGGAGGAGATTATCATGCAGGATGACTACAGAGCAGATGTCGCCGTCATCGGTGCCGGCATCATGGGAACGGCGATCGTCACCCGATTGATCGAGACCGGGCATAAGGTCTCCGTCTTCGACCTGGATACCGAAAAAGTCGCGGCTTTGGAGGCCAGGGGCGCACGCGCGGCCGGCTCCGTGGAGGACGCGGTCTCACGGTCGGCGTTTTGCGTGCTCAGCCTCAATCACGCCAATATCGTCCGCGCCGTCGTCTTCGGCGAAAAGGGTGTTGCGGCGGCGGCAAATGCCGACAAGGTGCTGATCGACATGTCCTCGATCGACCCGGCCGAGACGGCCGACATGGCGATGCGGCTGCGTCGGGAAACGGGCATGGCATGGGTGGATTGCCCGCTCTCCGGCGGCGTGCCGGGTGCGCTGAGCGGACGCCTGACGATCATGGCGGGCGGCAGCGCTGAGGATTTCGAACGGGCGCGCGTGGTGATGCGGCATCTTGCCGCCAATTACACGCTGATGGGTGCATCCGGCGCCGGGCAGACGACGAAGCTGATCAATCAGCTGTTTTGCGCCGTGCTGTTTCAGGCCGTCGCCGAAGCGGTCAAGCTCGCCGAAGCCGGCGGTGTCGATCCGGCCGCCATTCCGGCCGCTCTTGCCGGCGGCAGGGCTGATAATCGGATAATGCAGGAATTCATGGAGAAATTCGCTGCCCGGGATTTCTCGCCGACAGGCAGAATCGACAATATGTTGAAGGACCTGGATTCGCTTCAGGCCTTTGCGCTGAAGACGAAGACGCCATTGCCGATGACCGGCTCTGTGGTCGAGATTCACCGCCTGCTCTGTGCTGCCGGGCTTGGAGCAAGAGACTCGGCTGAGATGATGCGTCTTCTCGACGGATTTCAGCCCGGCTGACGTCAATTTCCCGGGAAATTTGGGATCCTCATCTTTCTGCTTGACCATCCATAAATGTTATCGATAACATACAGGCAATGACAACCGCAGCTTTGGGAGGAGCCACAGTGGAAGCCAAGAGACTGCTGGAGTTCCGGTCGATCACCAAGAGCTTCGGCGGCACGCAAGCGCTGCGGGACGTCTCGATCGATCTGCGCGAGGGCGAAATTCTCGCGCTGCTGGGGGAAAACGGCGCCGGCAAATCGACGCTCATCAAGACGCTTGCGGGCATCTACAAGCCCGATACTGGCGACATCCTGTTTCGCGGCCAGAGCTACCATCATCGTCCCCCGAAGCCGAACGAGCGGCAACCGGTTGCCTTCATCCACCAGGATCTCGGTTTGATCGAGTGGATGACGGTCGGCGAGAACATGGGCCTGTCGCAGGGTTTCTCGATGCGCCGCGGCCTGATCGATTGGAACAGGACACAGGCGCGCGCCAAGGAAGCCTTGAAACTGGTCGGCTGCGATTTTGACCCCACGACGCGCGTCTCGGCGCTGTCGCGCACCGAAAAGTCGCTTGTCGCCATTGCCCGTGCGCTTGCCGTCGAAGCCGACGTTCTGGTGCTCGACGAGCCGACGGCGAGCCTTCCCGCCGATGAAGTCGATCGGCTTTTCAATGCGATCCGCCCCTTAAAGGATCGCGGCGTCGGCATGATCTACGTCTCCCACAGGCTCGACGAGATTTTCCGGATTGCCGATCGGGTCGCCGTTCTGCGCGACGGCTGCATGGTGGGACAGAAGCCCGTCAGCGAGACGACCCCCGAGGAGCTGGTGACGATGATCATCGGCCGCAGCGGCGACAGCCTCTTTTCCAAGACGGCGATCACGCCCGGCAAGGCGATCGTCAAGGTTCGCGATCTCGTCTGCGCCGGTACTAGCCCGATATCCTTCGATATCCGCGAGGGCGAGCTTCTGGGCCTGGCTGGATTGCGTGGCGCCGGTCAGGAACGGATCGGCCGCGCCCTGTTCGGTTGCGAGCCCTTCAACGGCTCGGTTCTCCTGCATGACGAGGCCCCCGACCTTTCCAGCCCACGAGGGGCAATGGCGTCGGGCATCGGCTTGATTGCCCGTGACCGGACGGAGGAATCCGTGGCGCTCTCGCTTTCCATTCGGGAAAATACCTATCTCAATCCAGGAGCCGTCGGACGTGGGCTTTTGTCCTTCCTGTCGCCGCGCGGCGAAGCCGATCTTGCCCACAAGATCGGTCATTCCGTCGGCCTGCGGCCGAACGACCCGGATCTGCCGGTGGAGGCTCTGTCGGGCGGCAACCAGCAGAAAGTGGTCGTCGGCCGCTGGCTGGCGACCGGCCGCAAGCTGCTGGTCGCGGAAGATCCGACCGCCGGCGTCGATATCGGCGCGCGTGCCGAAATCTACCGTCTGATCACCCAGGCGCTCGAGGCCGGTCTCGCCGTTGTCGTGGTGTCGACGGACTTCGAGGAAATCGCCCATATCTGCCACCGCGCGCTGGTTTTCTCGCGCGGGAAAATCGTCAGCGAACTGACTGGAAGCGCTCTGACGACGGAGGCGGTCATCACGGCCGCATCCGCATCGGAAGCCGCTTGAGCCATCGGGAGAACAGCCATGCAATCCATTGAATCCACGGCGCTGGAGCCGACCAAGAGCGAAATGGCCGGTCTGTCCACTGGACAGAAGATCGGACGCCTGATCCCGGTGTACGGATTGGTGATCCTGACCGTCGGCCTGATTGTCATCTTCTCGATCCTTCTGCCGGATACTTTCCCGACCGTGTTGAACGTCCGCTCGATCGTGTCCGACAAGGCCATCATTGCGCTTCTATCGTTGGCTGCGATGATCCCGATGGCATCGGGTCGCATCGATCTGACCGTCGGCTATGGCATCGTGCTCTGGCACATTCTCGCCATCAGCCTGCAGACGGCCTACGACCTGCCCTGGCCGGTCGCGGTCGTCATCGTGCTCGCGCTCGGTGTTCTTACCGGCTGCATCAACGGGCTGCTGGTCGAGGTTGCGAAAATCGACAGCTTCATCGCGACGCTCGGCACCGGAACGGTCCTCTATGCGCTTGCGCTTTGGCACACCGGCGGCCGGCAGGTGGTCGGCGTCCTGCCCGATGGTTTCTATGCGCTGAACGGCACCATGCTGTTCGGCCTGCCGATCACCGGCTTCTACGTGCTCCTGATCGCGGTCTGCATGTGGATCGTGCTCGAATACCTGCCGATCGGCCGTTACCTCTACGCCATCGGCGCCAATCCGAAGGCTGCGGCCCTTAATGGCATTCCGGTCCGTAAATTCGTGATCGGCGCATTCGTCACCTCGGGGCTGCTTGCGGCTCTGACCGGGGTCCTTCTCGCCTCGAAGCTGCGCATCGGCCAGGCGAGCGTCGGCCTCGAATATCTCCTGCCGGCGCTTGTCGGCGCGTTCCTCGGATCGACGACGATCAAGCCGGGACGGGTGAACGTCTGGGGCACTTTGATCGGCGTCATCATCCTGGCGGTCGGAATATCAGGAATTCAGCAATTCGGCGGGTCGTTCTTCGTCGAACCGCTGTTCAACGGCGTGACCCTGCTGATTGCCATCGGCATAGCAGGTTACGCCCAGCGCAAGCGCGGAGCTGTGAGGAGGATCACACCCGCATCCAAATGAGGATGCCGGCTTATCCCGGCATTTCATAACAAACAAAATGGAGGAGTGAACATGAAGCGCAGAACACTATTGCAGGCAACGGTCGCAACCGTCGCCGTTATGCTCAGCATGCCGGCATGGGCCGATTCGATGGCCGACGCCAAAGCCGTGGTCGAAAAGTATGCTTCCAAGGTGAGCGCCTGGGATGGCCCGACGAGCGGCCCCAAGGGCGCTGCCGGAAAGAACATCGTCATTCTTGCCGGCGATATGAAAAACGGTGGCATCCTCGGCGTTGTCAATGGCGTTCAGGAAGCGGCAGGCGCGCTCGGCTGGACGGTAAAGGCGCTTGACGGCGCCGGCTCGATCGGCGGCCGGACCGCGGCCTTCGGCCAGGCCATGGCGCTGAAGCCGGATGGCATCATCATCAATGGCTTTGACGCGGTCGAACAGAAGCCGGCGATGGAAGCGGCGAAGGCTGCCGGCATTCCGATGGTTTCCTGGCACGCCGCCTCGGAGGTCGGTCCGGTTCCCGAAGTCGGTGTCTTCGCAAACGTGACCACCGATGCGATGGAAGTGTCGAAGTCTGCGGCGGATTGGGCCTTCGCCGATGCCGCCGGTAAGCCGGGCGTCATCATCTTTACCGACTCCACCTATGCGATCGCGATTGCCAAGGCCGATCGTATGAAGAAGGAGATCGAGGATCTCGGCGGTACGGTGCTCGAATATGTCGACACGCCGATCGCGGAAACCTCCCAGCGCATGCCGCAGCTGACCACATCGCTTCTGCAGAAGTATGGCGCGAAGTGGACGCATTCTCTGGCGATCAACGACCTCTATTACGACTTCATGGGACCTTCACTCGCCTCGGCCGGCATTGCCGGCGACGGAAAGCCGGTGAACGTCGCAGCCGGCGACGGTTCGGAGAGCGCCTATCAGCGTATCCGCGCCAAGCAGTTTCAGGCCGTCACGGTTGCCGAGCCGCTCAACCTCCAGGGCTGGCAGCTCGCCGACGAACTGAACCGCGCCTTTGCGAAAGCGCCATGGTCCGGCTACGTGTCGCCGCTCCATGTGGTGACCAGTGAGAATGTCGAGTTTGACGGTGGACCGAAGAACAGCTTCGATCCCGACAACGGCTATCGCGATCAGTATAAGAAAATCTGGGGCAAATAACCCTCCCAATCAGGGCGTATCGACCGATATGCCCTGAACTCCTGACAGCCCGCCAACATCGATCCAGCTCCGGCGAGTTTTGGAAAAGAGAACCTATGATCATTCGTTATGCTTTGTTTGAAGGCGAAATCCATCCCGGCAGAGAAGCGGAATTCCGCCAATTCGTGCGGCAGCGGCTCGTCCCTCTCTGGACGAAATTTCCGGGCGCCGAGGAAATCCGGGTGCTGGACGGGATGGAGCGCGACGAAGGCGCCCCGATCTATGTCATGGCGCTCGCCATTCGTTATCCCGATATGGACGCGGTGAACACTGCACTTCTCTCCGATGTGCGGTCGCAGAGCCGCGAGGTCACCGGCGAACTCCTGCAGCTCTTTACCGGCAAGGTGCACCATCACGTATTTGCGGCCAACGAATATGCACCGCATATTGCCTGACATAAGGCGATCCCGACGTCCGCGACGGCTTGGCGTCTGAAGGGCGGTCACTGCGGTTTTCTGCCAAGCCTTTATCAAGAGCAGGGTTAAACAAGGCCCGCAAAGCGCCCGTGGACGAATGTCCCAGGCGCTTTTTCACGCCTGGATACATCGACCCTCGTGCCGACGCGCCGGATGCGATCGTTTCGGTTGCCCGACTTTTGAGGACAATTTTCCCTCAGCGCCACTTTCATTAAACTAAATAGTCTATCGATTTAGTAGATTATGTTTCATCTTACCGTGCATCGCTCCTGCAATCAGCAATCCGAAACGGGAAGATCGACGATGACATTGGCAAAGACATTCAAAATTGCGTTGTTCAGTCTGCTTGGTCTCAGTGCCATTCATGGTCAGGCGGCAGCCCAGGCAGAGGCTCCCCTGCTTCCCAAAGTGCCGCCGGGCACGGTGCTGACGATCGGCGATCCGGTCACGCAGAAAGCGCTCGAAGTGTCCGGTCTCGGCAAGGAGCTCAGTTTCGAGGTCAAATGGGCGAATATCAGCGGCGGGCCGCAGACGTCGGAAGCTTTCCGCGCCCATGCACTTGATGTCGGATCGGTGGCCGAGATCCCCTCCATCTTCGCCAACTGGAACAACCTGCCCGTCCGCAACATCGCCTATCGCGAACGCCGTGATCCGATCGCCAATCCGATCTACCGCTTCGGCATCGCACCAGGCGCGGCCGTCAAGACGCTGGCGGATTTCCGCGGCAAACGCATCGCCTTCAGCCCGGGGCAGGCCCAGGGCACGCTCGTTCTGCGTGCTCTCCATGCCGCAGGCTTGAAGAGCGGCGACGTCACTCTGATAGAGCTGCCAAGCACCAGCGACGTCTACCCTAAGGCATTGGCAAGCAAGCAGGTCGACATCGCACCGCTCGGCGGCGTCTACATCAGGCGCTACATCACCCAATACGGACCTGATGGCGCGACCCTCGTGGAACATGGCCTGCGCGATGATCCGAGCCATCTTTATGCGCCGCAATGGGTTCTGGATGATCCCGCCAAGGCGGCAGCGCTCGCCGAATATGTCGGCCTGTGGGCACGCGCCACCGAATGGGTGAACCGGAATCCGGATCTCTGGATCAAGGAATATTACGTCGGTCAGCAGGGGTTGAGCCAGGAGGACGGGGAATATCTCGTCAAGCTGACCGGCGAACAGGTCGTTCCCAGCGATTGGAGCGAAGTGAAGAAGCGCCACCAGGAAACCATCGACCTGCTGGCAGGCGAGCTCGGCTACAAGCCCCTTAATGTGGAGCAGATTTTCGACAATCGTTTCGAAAAACTCGGCACCGCGGCTTTGGCCAAGAGCCAGTAACATTCGACATTCCTTTGGAGAGGAGATCTGAAACATGGCAACCACTTGGGATGCAGATGAGGCGAAACTGTCGCGGTCGTCCGGCGGTAGAATTGTGCGGGCAGGTTCTCGCCTTGTAACACCGGCTGGCTCCACTGGCCCTCGCGCCCGGCGCAGGCTCGGTCCCGGACCCGCGATCCCTTTCGGGTTGCAGATCGGGCCGATATTGCTCGTCTTGACCTGGGTCGTCGGTTCTGCGCTCGGATGGATTGACCCGCGGATCTTGTCGGCGCCGTGGACGGTGGTCGAGGCCTTCGTCAGGCTGATAGAGCAGGGTCGCCTGCAGGATAATTTCGTGACGTCGGCGACGCGCGCCCTGCTCGGCCTCAGCATCGGATTGCTGATCGGCACGATCCTGGCGGTGATCGCCGGTCTTTCCCGGATCGGCGAAGCCCTGATTGACGGGCCGGTCCAGATCAAGCGTGCGATACCGACGCTGGCCTTGATTCCCTTGCTGATCCTGTGGTTCGGCATCGGCGAGAGCATGAAGGTTACGACCATCGCGCTTGCCGTGATCGTGCCGATTTACATCCACACCCACAATGCGCTCCGCAGCATCGACAGCCGTTATGTCGAACTGGCCGAAACCCTGCGGATGAGCCAGAAGGACTTCATCCTTCAGGTCGTGCTGCCGGGTGCTTTGCCGGGTTTCCTTCTGGGTCTGCGGTTTGCCGTCACCCTCTGCTGGGTTTCTCTCGTCGTGGTCGAGCAGATCAACGCCACCAGCGGGCTCGGTTACATGATCGATCTTGCCCGCAACTACGGGCAGACCGACGTCATTCTCGTCGGCCTGGTGGTCTATGTGCTGCTGGGTCTCGTCTCGGACGGTCTTGTCCGCCTGCTTGAACGGAGGGCCCTCTCATGGCGCCGCACCCTGGCAAACTGAAGCCCGCAAGCAAAGCCGTCCACGTGCGAGATCTCGCACGGCGGTTTGCGACGAAGACGATCCTCGACGGCGTCGATCTCGATATCGAGGAAGGCGAGTTCGTTGCCCTGCTTGGCCGCAGCGGCTCCGGCAAAAGCACGTTCCTCAGGGCTCTTGCCGGTCTCGATCACGGTGTCGAGGGAGCCGGCACCCTCGAGACACCGGAGAGCCTTTCGGTGGTTTTCCAGGACGCCCGCCTGCTGCCGTGGCGCACCGTCATCCAGAACGTCACGCTCGGCTTGACCGGCGCCTCCGGCCAGGAAGCCGGACGGAAGGCTTTGGCGGAGGTCGGGCTTGCAGGCCGGGAAACGGCGTGGCCGAACCAGCTTTCTGGTGGCGAGCAGCAGAGAGTCGCTCTTGCCCGTTCGCTGGTGCGCGAGCCGGCCCTGCTTCTCGCTGACGAGCCGTTCGGCGCGCTCGATGCCCTGACCCGGCTGAAAATGCACGATCTGCTACGGGAGTTGTGTGCAAGACACCGTCCCGCCGTGCTGCTCGTCACCCACGACGTCGACGAGGCGATTTCGCTGGCCGACCGCATACTGGTTCTCGACGAAGGCCGCCTCATCGAGGATCTCAAGATCGATCTGCCGACACCGCGCGATCACGGCGATCCGCGTTTTACGCAATTCCGAATCCATCTTCTCAGCCGGCTCGGGGTCGAGCTTCCGGGCCGCAAGGCCGCCTGACATCAGCAACAGTTCAGTTTGATCTGGAGATAAGCCAATGAGCACATCGAAACGGCAAATGCGGCTTGGCGCGTTCATCATGGCGACCGGCCATCATATCGCCGCCTGGCGCCATCCGGAGGCGCAGGCCGATGCCGGCCTCAATATCGATCACTACCGCGAGCTCGCGCAGACCGCCGAACGCGGCAAATTCGATCTCGTCTTCGTCGCCGACAGTCCGGCGGGATGGGACCGCGCCAAGGACCCGGAAGCGCTTCGCCGCACCGCCCAGGGCGCGCATTTCGAGCCTCTGACCCTCTGGGCCGCGCTCTCACAGGTGACCAAACATATCGGCTTCGTCGCCACGGCATCGACGACCTATGAGGATCCCTACCTTCTCGCCCGCAGGTTCGCCTCGCTCGACTATATCTCCAAGGGTCGCGCCGCATGGAACGTCGTCACGACGGGTGCGGATGTCTCGAAGAATTTTTCGATATCGGGCCATCCCGCCCATGCCGATCGTTATGAGCGGGCCGAGGAATTCGTCGACCTGGTGAAGGGCCTATGGGATTCTTACGAGGACGATGCCTTCATCCGCGACAAGGAAAGCGGTGTCTACCTCGATCCCGACAAGGTGCATCTCGTCGATCACAAGGGCAAATTCTTCTCGGTGGCCGGTCCGCTCAACGTCGGCCGTCCGGTTCAGGGCTATCCTGTCATCGTGCAGGCCGGCGCATCGGAACCCGGGCGCGAACTTGCCGCCCGCACGGCCGAGATGATCTTTACGGCCAACCAGACCTTCGAGGATGCGCAGGAATTCTATTCCGACGTCAAAGGGCGGCTCGCCCGCTACGGACGCCGGCCGGACGAACTGCTGATCAGTCCCGGCATATTCCCGGTTCTCGGCGGGACCGAAGCGGAAGCCCAGGCGAATTACGACCATATCCAATCGCTGGTTCATCCCTCCATCGCCTGGAATATCCTTGCCCGCCACTACAAGGGCGTCGACCTTTCCGGCTACTCGCTGGATGATCCCGCCCCTCCCCTGCCTGAAAATACCGAACTCAACAAGAGCCGACTTAAGCTGGTTTCCGACCTGGTATCGCGCAACAATCTGACGCTGCGCCAGTTCTATCTGGCGGTCGCCACCGCTCGTGGCCACCGGACGGTGGTCGGAACACCCGAGCAGATCGCCGATGCGATGCAGAGCTGGTTCGAAAACGGTGCTGCCGACGCCTTCAACATCATGCCGCCGATCCTGCCCACCGCCTTGACCGATTTCGTCGATCAGGTCGTGCCGATCCTGCGCAAGCGCGGCCTGTTCCGGTACGAATATGAAGGCACGACACTGCGGGAAAACCTTGGTCTCCAACGCCCGCCGAATAGCTTTGTGGTTCAGGCGGGGCAGCAGCAGATGCAGGCGGCCGTATGATCTCTTCAGGAGGCTTCCCTCCCCTCTTTTCGTTCAATCACCCACAGAACCGCAGCATCGCATGAACAATAGTTCCGAATTTCTCTGGTATATTCCGAACGACGTCAAAGCCGGTCATCGCGGCGATTCCGCCGTCGAGAACCACAACAGCCTGGATACGCTGACCAGCCACGCAAGGGCGCTGGAGGAGCATGGCTGGAAGGGCGCGCTCATCGGCACCGGTTGGGGCCGCCCCGACACGTTTACCATCGCAACCTCGCTCGCCGCCCGGACGACCACCTTCGAACCGCTCATTGCGATCCGCCCAGGCTATTGGCGACCGGCGAACTTCGCTTCCGCGGCGGCCACGCTGGACCATCTGACGGGCGGCCGCGTGCGGATCAACATCGTGTCGGGCAAGGACAACTTGCGCGCCTACGGGGACAGCGAGGGCGATCAGGCACACCGCTATGCAAGGACCAAGGAGTTCATGCGGCTGGTCCGAAGATTATGGACCGAAGAAAACGTCACGTCCGCCGGCGAGAACTTCCGGGTTGCCGACGCAACCGTGATGCCGCGCATCCAGGTCCGCGGCGACCGTCGGCACCCCAAGTTCTATTTTGGCGGCGCTTCGGAGGCGGCAGAGCGGGTGGCCGCCACCGAGGCCGATGTCCAACTCTTCTGGGGCGAGCCGCTTGAGGGTGTCCGCGAACGGATCGCGCGGCTGAAGGCGTTGTGCCGGGAACTGGACCGCGACCTCCCACCGCTGGAATTCGGCCTGCGGATAACGACGCTGGTCAGGGACACCACCGAACAGGCCTGGACCGACGCCGAGGCGAAGGTCGCCGAGATGGCCAGAAGCAAGGGCAGCGGCTGGCACGATCACCAGCGGGCGCTCGCCGTCGGCCAGCAGCGGCTGCTCGATTTGCATGAGCGCGGCGACGTCCTCGACGACAACCTCTATACCGCGCCGGGCAAGTTCGGCGGCGGCGGTGCCGGCACCACCTGGCTGGTCGGGTCGGCGGAAGACGTCGCCCGCTCGCTGCGCAAATACCAGGATCTCGGTGTCACCCACTTCGTGCTGTCCGACACGCCCTATCTCTCCGAAATCAAACGGCAGGGCGATCAGCTTCTTCCGCTGCTGCGCGGCTGAAGCCGGAGCAGCGGCGCTCCGGTACCGCCGCTGCAATTCATGCCGATTGGCGAGCCCGTTCAGAGCGTCGCGCAGTTCGCGGGCAAGCCGCGGAACCTTGTTGTTTGGGCGAGGTAAGAGATTTCGCAACCATCGGAAGAGCGCCGGTCGAATTGTCCATCCGAAAAGCGCAAATGCTATCCAGATAGAGCGCTAAAGCTTGCTTCGTCGGCTCCGTTTACATTCTCTAAAATATATTACTCTAATTTTTTAGGTATCGGGGCGACGTTCTTCAGGACTGTCACCTCCGCCATGATGGCGGGCCAGGCACCCGAATTTCGCATGAAATCAGCTTTTATTGCTTTGGTGGATGTCCCGTTTCTCAAGCGCGATTCCGGGCACAGGGTGCCCGTCGGCTGCCGAGACATTCTCCAACAAAGCTCACCGCGGGGGAGAGTGCATATGAAGAATATCATGAGTTTCGGGGTTGTGGCGCGCCTGGCGCTTGGCTTCGGCGCTCTCCTCTTGCTGATGGTCGGCTTGACCATCTATTCGACGGAAGAAGTTGCGCAGATCAACGATAAACTTGGAACCATCAACGACGTCAACAGCGTGAAGCAGCGGTTTGCCATCAACTATCGCGGCAGCGTGCATGATCGGGCGATCGCCATCCGCGACGTCACTCTGGTGACCTCTCCCGATGAACGAAAGACGGCCGAGGCATTGATCGAGAAGCTGGCGGCCTCCTATGCCGAGAATGAAAAGCGCATGGCGGATATGGTTGCATCTCCGGCCGGTGCGACGGAACAGGAAAAGACCATTCTCAGCGAGATTGCAGACATCCAGGCGAAGACCAATCCATTGGTCGCCCAGATCATTGCGCTGCAGGAGAAGGGCGACGGCGAGGCCGCCCGCAAGATTCTGCTCGAACAGGCTCGACCGGCCTTCGTTGCCTGGCTTGGCGCCATCAACAAATTCATCGACTATCAGGAAGCGCTGAACAAATCGATCGGCGGCGAGGTTCGTAGCACGGCAAGCGGCTTCAAGCCATTCGCCCTGACAGCGCTTGGCATTGCGGCTGTTCTTTCACTGGTTGCCGCCGCCGTGACCGCACGCACGATCGTCGGCCCGCTGGCAAAACTTCAGCTTTCGCTGAAAGCCATGGCCGACGGCAATCTTGATGGCGATCGCCGCCTCGAAGCGCGCGGCGATGAGATCGGCAAGCTCGCACGGGCGGTGGCCGGGCTGCGCGACGCAATTTCGGCAAAGGCGGAGCGGGAAACTGACGCGGAGGCGAAGAGAGCCGTGTCGGAGCGGCATCGGCTCGAGCAGGATGCCGATGAACGCCGCACCCTTGCCGAGCAGACGGACAAGGCTGTCGGCCAGCTTGGCGATGCGCTGCAGGCTCTGGCAGACGGCGACCTGACACAGCAGATCGGCACTCCGTTCATTCCGTCTCTGGAAAAGCTCAGAGCCGACTTCAATTCTGCGGTCGAAAAGCTCCGTGCCGCCATGCAGAAGGTTGCGCAGAACGCCAGCGCCATCGCGGGCGGCGCACAGGAAATCCGCTCCGCCTCGGACGATCTCGCCAAGCGGACCGAACAGCAGGCAGCCTCCGTCGAGGAAACCGCCGCTGCCCTGGAAGAGATTACGACCACCGTTGCCGACTCGAGCAACAAGGCTCAGGAAGCCGGCCAGCTCGTTCGCAAAACGAAGGATAGTGCCGAGCGCTCGGGCAGCGTCGTTCGGGATGCGGTCGATGCCATGGGCAAGATCGAATCCTCCGCCACCGAAATCGGCAGCATCATCGGCGTTATCGATGAAATCGCGTTCCAGACCAATCTGCTGGCGCTTAATGCCGGCGTCGAAGCCGCCCGTGCCGGTGAGGCAGGCAAGGGCTTTGCTGTTGTGGCTCAGGAAGTGCGTGAATTGGCGCAACGTTCCGCCAAGGCGGCAAAAGAGATCAAGGAACTCATCAACGCTTCGAACGGCCACGTCAAAAGCGGTGTGGCCCTAGTTGGCGAGACCGGAAAGGCGCTGAAGGAGATTGCCGAGCAGGTGCAGCAGGTCGACGGCAATGTGGGGGCCATCGTCGGCGCTTCGCAAGAGCAGGCGACGGGGCTAAAAGAAATCAATACCGCCGTCAACAGGATGGATCAGGGCACACAACAGAACGCCGCCATGGTGGAAGAAGCCACAGCGGCCGCCCACAACCTCGCCAAGGAAGCCGACGCGCTGTTCCAGCTTCTGGGCCAGTTCAACATTGGCGGAGCGGTGGCTCCGAAGCGTGTAGCGCAGCCCGCTGTCGCGGCGCCCCGTGCTCAACCGGCGCCCTCGCCTGCGCGCCAGATGATTGCCAAGGTGGGTAAGTCGTTCCAGACGAACGGGAATGCAGCATTGGCCGGCGATTGGGAAGAGTTTTAAGTCGCCCTGATTTCCCGCCAGCCTATGCTGGAACGCCAAAGCGGCATAATTTTGCGAAGGGCAGCGTTTGCTGCCCTTCGCATTTTCGGATCAAAGAGGGTGAGCATGATGTTGTCCGAAAACCGCTCACACTTTTCGGCATCATGCTCTAGTCCAGGGGCACGAACAGGCCGAGCTTGACGTCCCGCAGCACGACATTCGTGTGCATGCGACGGATCTGCGGATTGTCAGCCATGATCAGGGCCGCGATATCGTCATAATGCTCGACGTCGCGGGCGGTGACGATCGCGATCAGATCGACCGCACCTGTGACGTAATAGACCTGCTGTATGTGATCCTGCTTCTCCGCCCAGAGGCGGAACTTCGCCAACGCGTCGTAATTGTCCCGCTCGATCTCCATCCCGACGATGAACACCATCGCTGTGCCCGTCGCCTTGCGGTCGACGACGGCTACCTCCGCCTTGATGATCCCTTCCTCGCGCAGCCGCTTCAACCGCCTCTGCACGGCCGATACCGACAGTCCGATCCGTTCGGCAATGGTTTCGGCTTTCAGCTGGCAGTCGCGCTGAACGATATCGAGAATGTCACGGTCAAAACGATCGAGCTGTTCCATTGTCCAATCCTAGTT
Source organism: Rhizobium leguminosarum bv. viciae (assembly GCF_012276115.1). Taxonomy (GTDB): domain Bacteria; phylum Pseudomonadota; class Alphaproteobacteria; order Rhizobiales; family Rhizobiaceae; genus Rhizobium; species Rhizobium leguminosarum_T. The sequence goes on from NZ_WIEU01000013.1 coordinate 100,550, forward strand.
CTCGCCGCAGCAATTCGCGCATTCTGCCGTACTTGCCGCACGAAGAAGATTATTTTGCATAAAATATGCAGAATAGATGAAAACTGCGCGAAAAAACCGCGTTATTTTATCATTATCCTTCGCAAGCTCAATTCACCCGGAACCATGCATGCCAGATCAACCCTTTCCTGCTCTTCGCGTCGATGATCTCCATAAAAGCTTCGGCTCGCAACAGGTTCTCAAGGGTATCTCGGCGCAGGCCGAGAAGTCCGATGTGATTTCGATCATCGGCTCGTCGGGCTCTGGCAAGAGCACTTTTCTCAGATGCATCAATTTCCTGGAAACGCCGGATCGTGGCCGGATTGCCGTGAACGGCGAGGAAATCGCGCTGAAGATGGGGCGGGACGGCCGGTCGCAGCCGCGCAGTTGGCGGCAGATCGAACGGATACGGACCGGACTTGGGATGGTCTTCCAGAGTTTCAATCTCTGGGCCCATCGGACGGTGTTGGAAAACGTTATCGAGGCGCCGGTGCACGTCATGGGCATTTCGCGGCGCGAGGCGATCGAAAAGGCCGAGGCCCTGCTCCACAAGGTTGGTCTCTTCGATAAACGCGACGCCTATCCCGCTTTCCTCTCCGGCGGTCAGCAGCAGCGTGCAGCGATTGCGAGAGCCCTCTGCGTCGATCCTGCCGTCATGCTGTTCGACGAGCCGACATCGGCGCTTGATCCGGAGCTGGTCGGCGAGGTCCTGAAGGTCATCCGCGATCTCGCGGAAGAAGGCCGGACCATGCTGATCGTCACACATGAAATGCGTTTTGCCCGGGACGTCTCAAGCCGTGTTCTGTTCCTGCATCAGGGACGGATCGAGGAGGAAGGCCCGCCGGACCAGATATTCGGCGCGCCCGTCAGCGCCCGCTGCCGGGAGTTCACCGGTCTCAGCGCCCATTGATGCGCACCCTATCATCGACAATACAAACCAGGAGAATCCTGCGAATGAAACTGCTCCCCACGCTTTTCGCCGGCGCGGCACTCGTGCTTTCCGCCGTCACCGCACAGGCCGAAGTCCGCTTCGGCGTCATGAACGAATCCTATCCGCCCTTCTTCGCCAAGGACGCCTCGGACCAATGGCAGGGATGGGAAATCGACCTGATGAATGCCGTATGCGAAGAGATGAAGGAGAAATGCTCGATCGTCGAGATTTCCTGGGATGGTCTCATTCCGGCCCTCCAGAGCAAGAAGTTCGACGTAATCTGGTCGTCGATGTCGAACACCGCGGAACGCTCGAAGGTGATCGATTTCACCGACAAATATTACAACACGCCGAGCACCTTGATCGGCCCCAAGGACCAGAGGCCGGGCGCTACCGCCGAGGACGTGAAGGGCAAGACCATCGGCATTCAGGTGTCGACGATCCAGTCGGAATATTACAAGAAGTATTTCGCTGAAGCTGCGGAGGAAAAGACCTACCAAACGCTCGACGAGGCTTTTCAGGACCTCGCATCCGGCCGTATCGACTATGTCTTCGGCGATTCACTGGCGCTTGACGCTTTCCTGAAAAGCGATGGCGGCAAGGATTGCTGCGCCAAGATGGGCGACGTTGCCGACGACAAGGAGATTCTTGGAGCCGGCGTTTCGGGCGGCCTGCGCAAGGAAGACACGGAGCTGAAGGCCAAGCTGAACACGGCGATTGCTGCCGTCCGTGCCAGTGGCCAGTATGATGCCATCAACAAGAAATACTTCGATTTCGACATCTACGGCGCAAAGTAAGCAGCCGGAACGATGGCGACCACGCAACAAGGTATTCTGGACCTGCTGTCTCCCTATCCTCCGGGATGGGGTGGCGTTCTTCTGGCAGGTGCGGTCTCCACGGTCGCCATCTCCGCTTGCGCTTTTGCGATCGGCTTGCTGCTCGGCACGGGCGGCGCGCTTGGGAAGCTCTCGGGCAATCGCATGCTTCGCCTGCTGCTCGATCTCTATACCACGCTGATCCGCGCCGTTCCCGAGCTGATCCTGATCGTCGGGCTCTATTATGCCGGCACCGATGGCCTCAACCGGCTGCTCGCTGCGTTGGAGCTGCCGCCGGTCAATGTGAACGGCTTCGTCGCAGCCGTTGTGGTGCTCGGTTTCGTCCAGGGTGCCTACATGACGGAGGTGCTGCGCGGCGCGATCCTCGCCATTCCCGTCGGCCAGATCGAGGCTGCCAAAGCCTTCGGCATGGGGCCGGTGCTGAGGTTCCGCCGGGTCCTGCTGCCGGCGCTCCTGCCAAACGCGCTGCCGGGTCTTGCCAATCTGTGGATGTCAGTCACCAAGGACAGCGCGCTGGTCGCGGTCGTCGGCTACCAGGAACTGGCGCTCGCCACCCGTCTTGCCGGGGCAAGCACCAAGCACTACTTCGTCTTTTTCCTTGCTTCGGCCCTCCTCTATCTCGCCATCACGCTTGTTTCCAACGTCGTCTTCAAACTGATCGAAGGACGGGTACGGCGGGGACAGCCGCGCCTTGTCTGAAGAAAGCGCCCCATGAGTTTCACCTGGATCTCTTCTTATTGGCCGCTGCTTCTGACCGGCGCCTTGCAGACCGTTTGCCTGCTGGTAATCTCCGTGGTGTTCGGCTTCGTCATCGCCATTGGCCTCGCCTTCGCGCAAGTCAGCGGCGGCAGACTGACCCGGATCCTGGCGCGGAGCTACTGCACCTTCTTCCGCGGCACGCCGCTGCTGATACAGCTATGGCTTCTCTACTACGGGGTGGGCTCGCTGCTGCCCATGGTCCCCGGCATCCGCCAGAGCCTGTTCTGGCCGATCCTGCGCGAAGGCTTCTTCTTCGCCGCCGTCAGCTTTACCCTGAACTACGCAGCCTATGAGGCCGAGGTGTTGCGTGGCGCGCTGCTTGCTGTTCCTAAAGGCGAGCTCGAAGCGGGCCGGGCCTTCGGCCTGTCGCCCTGGATGCTGACCCGCCGCATCTGGCTGCCGCGTGCCATTCGCATCGCCCTGCCGACGATTGCAGGAGAGATCGTCATGCAGCTCAAGGCGACACCGCTCGCATTTACGGTGACGGTGATGGATCTCTACGCCGTGGCAAACAAGGTTCGGCAGGACACGCTGCTCGTCTATGAACCCCTGCTGGTCGTCACCCTCTTCTATCTCGCCTTGGCGGCAGTGATCGCCCACTTCTTCCGAAGTCTCGAAGCGCAGGTGCCGGTTCGCCGCTGATCCGACGGGAAAGAGACTGGCTATGAACTCGCTGGCGCACGAACCACCTACATATCGTCCACTTTGTTATGAAAAGCCCGCCGCCGCTGACGGCGCGACAGCCTGAATGGAGACCTCTTCATGAGCACGATGCGAATTCTCGATGGCGGCATGAGCCGCGAACTGTTGCGGCTGGGCGCTGAACTGAAACAACCGGAATGGTCGGCATTGGCGCTGATCAACGCGCCGGATATCGTCCGTAGGGTACATCAGGAATTCATCGCCGCCGGCTCTGAGGTCGTTACGACAAACAGCTATGCGCTCGTGCCTTTTCATATCGGTGAGGACCGGTTCTGGAAGGAGGGGGCGGCGCTGATCCGTCTCGCCGGTCGCTTGGCGCGCGAGGCGGCCGATGCCGTCACGGATCGGAAGGTGATGGTTGCCGGGTCGCTGCCGCCGATCTTCGGCTCATACGAGCCGCAGAACTTTCAGCCTTCGCGGGTGCAGGACTATCTCGAGGTGCTTGTCGAAAACCTTTCTCCCTTCGTCGATGTATGGCTCGGCGAGACGTTGAGCCTGATCGCCGAGGCAGAGGCTGTCCGCAAGGCGGTGGCGACGTCAGGCAAGCCGTTCTGGATTTCGTTCACATTGGCGGATGACGAGGCAGCCATAAGGGGCGGCGAACCGAAGCTTCGTTCCGAGGAAAGGGTCGAGGACGCGGCATCCTGGGTGGTTTCATCGGGCGCCGAAGCCCTCCTGTTCAATTGCAGCAAGCCTGAGGTCATGCAGGCGGCAGTGGAGACGGCGGCGCGGGTGTTCCGGACAATGGACGCTTCCATCGACATCGGCGTCTATGCCAATGCCTTCGAAGGGGAAACAGGCGAGGCAGCCGCCAATGAAGGCCTGCACGAGACCCGCGACGATCTGAACGACGATGCCTATTCGCGCTATGCCTGCTCCTGGGCCGAGGCCGGCGCCACGATCATCGGCGGCTGCTGCGGCATCGGAACGGCCCATATCCATCGCCTGAGGAAGACGCTATTGCGCTGAATAGCCGAGAGTGAGGCTGCTGCATCTTCTGAGAAGAAACTCGATCAGCTTCGGCGCTATCAATCTGATCTCTGAGAGATGCAGGGGGTGCTCAGCCCCGTTTCGGTCGGGCCGGGGCATGCTCCAGGCCGGCGGCGGCCTTCTTCAGGCAGTCGAGGTAGCGGTCGCGGTTGGCGAGGCCATCGTCGCGCGGCGTGACGAGGCAGAGCGTTGCGGCTGCATGGCCTTCCTCGCCGCGCACCGGTACGGCAAAACAGTGGGTGAAGCTGTCGACGATGCTGTTGAAGGTGAAGAGACCTTCACGCTCGGCCTGGCGCACTTCGGCGATGAAGGTTTGCGGCTCCAGCCATTCGCCGTTCGGCAGGCGGAAATCCTGCGGCGGAATGAAGTTCAGGATTTCCTGATCGGACAGGTGCGCGACGAGCAGGCGGCCCGACGCCGTCCACGGGATCGGCACCGACTGTCCGACATCCGTCGAAATGCGGAAGGGGCGTGCGCCTTCGCGCATGCGAACGACCGTGTATCTGTTTCCATCCAGCATGCAGAACTGCGCCGTCTCCCGCGTCTCGTCGGCAAGCTGTTCCAGCGCCGCCTCGCATTCGCGGGTGAAGTCGAAGTGGTTCTCATAGGCTGCGCCGAGGAAATAGAGTTTGCGGCCGAGATAGACACGCCCCTCGCCGCCGGTGAATTCCAGGATGCCATTCTGCAGCAGCAGGTTGACGAGCTCGTAAACCGATGAGCGCGGCGCGCCGATCTGCGCGGCGATTTCGTTCGGCTTCAGGGCCTGCCGTTTCTGGCGCAGGAAATCGAGGATCTCGAAGGCGCGGTCGAGCCCTCGGGCGCGTTTGCCGGCTGCTTCGTCCTGCACTGCATCCATTGCTATCGATCCTTCTTTGTCCGGCCAAGCTTTTCAAGCCGTCTGCCGCATCTGTCAATCGATCCCGTCATTCCCAGCGAATGAAATTTTCCCAGCCCTCTTGCGAGGTGGAAAAATGGGCATAAGATCATGTCGTCCAGTATATAGATCATATGTACATTATATTGGACATGGATGGCAAGCGGTCAACGCTGCCGCACACAAAAAAGGGGATCGACATGAAGAATCTTGAAAACGGTATTTCCGCTTCGCTACGCCGCCGCCTTCTTGCGGGTGCTGCCGCCGCTGCGGCCCTCCTCGTCTTTTCGGCCGGCACGGCCTCGGCCGCCGCCAATTGCATCAAGGGTGACAGGAAGGCGCCCTACACGATCGGCTGGGCAAACATCTATTCGGTGCCGACCTGGATGAAGCAGACCGAAGGCACCATCACGGCTGAAGTGGAGGAGCTGAAGAAGGCGGGCCTGGTCAAGGACCTGATGATCACGGACGCGCAGGGCAACGCCCAGACGCAGATCCAGCATATCCAGTCGATGATCGACGCCAATATCGACGCCATCGTCGTGATCGCCGGCTCCTCCAACGCGCTCGACCGCGTCATATCAGATGCCTGCGACAAGGGCATTGCCGTCGTGAATTTCGACAGCCTGGTCAATACCGACAAGGTGACGGCAAAGATCAACACCGATTCCAACGAATGGGGCGCGACCGCTGCCAAGTGGATGGTCGGTCAGCTCGGCGGCAAGGGCAAGATCATCATCATGAACGGCCCGGCCGGCATTTCGGTGAGCGATGACCGCCGCAAGGGCGCCCAGCCGGTCCTTGACGCCAATCCCGGTCTCCAGGTGATCACCGAGACGAACACGGAATATAACGTCGCGCCGGCACAGGAAGCGATGACCAGCCTGCTCTTTGCCAATCCCGAAATCGACGGCGTGCTGTCGCTCGGCGGCGCGCTATCGGCCGGCTCCGTCCTTGCCTTCGAGCGCCAGGGCCGCGACCAGGTGCCGACAACAGGCGAAAACGCAAGGCAGTTCCTGGAGCTCTGGAAGGAGAAGGGACTGAAGGGCTGGGCGACCATGCAGCCCAACTGGCTCGGCGCGCTTTCCGTTTACACCGCCGTGCAGGCGCTGGAAGGCAAGGACGTTCCAGCCTTCGTCAAGGTGCCGCTGCCTGTCATCGACGACAGCACGATCGGCAGCTACCTCGCACGGGCCGACAAGTTCCCGGCTGACGGCTATATCTACTCGGACTATGACAAGGCGCTCTTCGACAAGCTGCTTGCCACCAAGTAATCCCGGGTTGAGGAAAGCCGTCATGACGGAAGAAAGACCCCTGCTGGAAGCCCGGCAGGTGTTCAGGGGATTTTTCGGCAATCCCGTTTTGAAGGGCGTCGATATCGCCCTTCTGCCGGGCAGGGTTCACGCCCTGCTCGGCGAAAACGGCGCCGGCAAATCCACGCTGATCAACCTCCTGTCCGGCGCTCTCCAGCCGGACGGCGGGTCCATCCTCGTCGACGGCAAGCCGGTCGAACGCTTCAGCCCGGCGGCTGCGCGCGGTGCGGGTATTGCCGTCGTTCAGCAGGAGCTGAGTCTCACGGCCAGTCTCTCGATTGCCGAAAACATCGGGCTCGGCGCCTTTCCGCGCCGGTTCGGTCTCATCAATTACAGAGCGCTCCATCGCGGCGTGCGCGATGTTTGCGATATGGTCGGGCTCACCGAGCCGCTCGAGATGCCGGTCGCCGATCTCGCGCTTGGCCGCCGCCAGATGGTGGAGATCGCCAAGGCGCTGTTCCGCAAGCCGCGTGTGCTGATCCTGGACGAGCCGACCTCATCGCTCTCCGCGCACGAAGCCGGCATCCTTGCCCGGCTGATCGAGACGCTGAGGGACCGCGGCACCGCACTTCTTTATATTTCCCACCGCCTCAACGAGGTGCAGGCGCTCTGCTCGTATGTCACGGTGCTGAAGGACGGCTTGGTCACCGCCGACCAGTCGCTGTCCGGCATTGACGGCGAAGGCCTGGTGCGCCTGATGGTCGGTCGAGAGACCGGCGACCTGTTCCCGCCGCGCCCGGCCGCAGCACCCGGTGCGATGCGCATCAGCGTCGAAGGTTTTTCCGCCGGCATGGTGCGTGACGTCGACTTCTCCGCCCGCGCCGGCGAGATCGTCGGCATCGGCGGGCTGGTGGGACAAGGGCAGGAAGACTTGCTGCTTGGCCTCTACGGTGCGATTCCGGCAGCGGCGTCTAGAGCGGAAGTATCCGGCAAGCCCGCCCTGCCCGCCGATGTCGGCGAGGCGAATGCCGCAGGCATCGTCTATGTCCCGGCCGATCGCAAGCATGAGGGACTGGTGCTGTCCCACTCCATCGCCTCTAATCTCATCCTGCCCTCGCTTGGACGGCTCGCCCGCAACGGCTTACGCGACCGGCCGGCGGAAAACGGCCTGGTCGCCGATCTTACGCGCCGGCTGACGATCAAGGGCGACACGGCCCGCGCAGTGCAGGCGCTTTCCGGCGGCAACCAGCAGAAGGTGGCGCTTGCCAAATGGCTGCCGCTCGATCCCTCCGTTCTGCTCCTCAACGATCCGACGCGCGGCGTCGACATCGAAACCAAGCGGGAAATCTACCTCATGCTCCGTGCCTTCGCCGCCGAGGGGCGGCTCGTCATTCTGGCCAGTTCCGATACGCCGGAGCTCGTGCATCTCTGCGACCGCGTCGTGGTTCTGCGCGAGGGGCGCGTCGCGGCCGTGCTGTCGCAAGATGAAATCAGCGAAGGAGCGATCGTCGGCGCGGCCATGGGCATCACGGCCACGACGCAGGGAGAGGCGGCATGAGCACGAGTTCGTCCTCCCGGCTCTACGGCTCGATCCAGCTCCGCCGCAACCGCGGCCTTGCCGGCCTCTATCTGGTTGTCGCCGCCTTTCTCATTCTCTATGCGCTGCTCTTTCCCGGCATCCTTTCGATCGGCGGCTTCTCCAAGTTCACGCAGAACTGGTTCCCGCTCGCGCTCGTCACCATGGCGCAGGCGCTGCTCATGCTGAACGGCGGCATCACGCTGGCGATCGGCCCGCTCGTCAGTCTTGGAGCGGTGATCGCCGCGACGACGATGCAAGGAGCGCTCGGCGTGCCGGGCGGCATTCTTGCGGTCTCGCTTGCCGGTCTTTCGATCGGTGCCGCCATCGGTGTCATCGTTACCTATCTGAGGTTGCCTGCGATCATCGTCACGCTGGCCGGCTCCTTCATCATTGGCGGGGTCGCGCTCATCCTGCTGCCGCGGCCGGGCGGGTTCATTCCCGATTGGCTGTCGACGGTACTGGCCGGCCACACGCCCGTCGCCTTCCTGCTGCTCGTCGTGATCCTGGCGCTCTGGAAGATCTTTCTGGCATCGCCGCTCGGCCTCGGCATCTATGCGGCCGGCGACAATCCGGTCGGCGCGTTCCGCTCCGGTGTCCCGGTCGAACGGGTGAAGGTTGTCGCCTTCGCTCTGTCCGGCCTTCTCGCCGCCCTGACCGGTCTCTTCGTCGCTGCGCAGACCGGCTCGGGTGATCCCGTCATCGGCACGCCCTTCACCCTGAACTCGATCGCCGCCGCCGTGCTCGGCGGCGTGGGTTTCCTCGGCGGCAAGGGCACGATGCGCGGCGCGATCTGCGGCAGCCTGCTGCTCTCGGTGATGATCAACGTCATGTTCTTCCTGGGCTTCCCGCCGGTCGCCCAATATGTCGCTCAAGGGTTGATCATCGTCGGCGCGGTCGCCGTGCCGGAACTTCTTGGGGCTTGGAGGGCAAGGCGATGAACATCATCAGGTCCGCGTTCCGCAATCCGCCGCTGCTGACCTTCCTTCTGGTCGCGCTCGTCTGGATCGTCGCAAGCCTCACACTGCGCGGTTTCGGCGCCTATGGGCATCTGCGCTACCTGCTCGAACTCGCCGCGGTGATCGGCATTGCGGCTGCCGGGCAGACGCTCGTCATCCTTATGGGCGGCATCGATCTCTCCGTCGGCGCGGTCATCACAGTCACGGCGATCCTGCTGCCGCTTATTTCGCCCGCCTGGGATCCGACCGGCCTCGCCGGCATTGCGGTGGCCCTTGCCATCGCCACCGGCATCGGCCTGATGAACGGTGCCGGTGCTGCCTATCTTCGCGTGCCGCCGATCATCATGACGCTTGCCATGGCGACCTTCCTGCAGGGCCTACTCGTCATCGTCGCCGGCGGCAGCGCGGTTACTGTCAGTAATCCGGCGGTCATTCTGCTCGGGCAGGCGCGGCCGCTCGGCATTCCCTCAGGCATTATTCTGTGGCTCGTCGTCTCGATCGTCGTCCTGCTGCTCGTCCACCGCATGCCGATCGGCGCACGTTTCCTGGCGCTTGGGGCGAACCCGCTGGCGGCCCGGCTTTCCGGCGTCAGCGTCACGCGCAACACGCTGATCGTCCACTCTCTGTCGGGTTTTTTCGCAGGGCTTGCCGGCATTCTCGTGCTGGGCATGAACCGGCAAGGTTATGTCGGTATCGGCGACCCTTATCTGCTGACCTCGATCGCCGCCGTCGTGCTCGGCGGCACCTCCATCCTCGGCGGCCGCGGCACCTATGCCGGGACGATTCCCGGGGCAATCCTGCTCGTCACCACAACGGCGCTGATCACTGTCGTCAACGCCTCGCCCGGCTGGCGTTCGATCATGTTCGGCACGCTGATCCTTGCCCTTCTGTTGGTTTCCGGCCGCGAGGCGCGCCGATGACGGAGCTCTATGACGGGCCGGTTATCGATCCGCATCACCACCTCTGGGACCTTAAGCTGGAACGTCATCCCTGGCTTCAGAGGGGCGAGGAGATGGTTTTCGGCAGTTTAGCACCGATCCTGCGTGACTACGGCATCGACGATTATAGCGCCGATGCTGCTCGCCAGAATGTGGTTGCAACCGTGCATGTGGAGGCCGGCTGGTCCTATGCGCATCCGCTGGAAGAGAGCCGCTGGCTGGGTGGCCTCGACCGCAGCTCCGGCGTGGCGCATCGTTATATCGCGCGCGTGCCCCTCGACGGGCCGGACGCCGTGCGTCTGCTCGAGGCGGAAGCGGCAAATCCGAATGTCGTCGGCATTCGCGATATTCTGAGCTGGCATCCGGACGCGGCGAAGAGTTTTGCTCCGCGCCCGAACCGCATGGGCGATCCCACCTGGCGGGCGGGGCTTGCCCATGCCACGCGGCTCGGGCTGGTCTTCGACCTGATGCTTTATCCCTGGCAGATGAGCGAGGCGCTCGAACTGGCGCGCGCTTTTCCGGAAACGCTTTTTGTGCTCAACCACAGCGGTAGCCCGGCCGACCGGACGGCGGACGGCATGGCGCAATGGCGCAGTGGTCTGCGGGCGCTCGGCAGCGAGCCGAATCTGCGCCTGAAGATCTCCGACCTCGTCGCCTACGACAACGCGTGGACGCTCGAAAGCCTGCGGCCGGTGATCGAGCATTGCCTCGATTGTTTCGGCGCGGCGCGCGCCATGTTCGCGAGCGACTTTCCGGTTGCGGGCCTGCATGCTTCTTTCGACGAGGTCTACCAGGTTTTCCGCACGGTCGCCTCGCAGCTCTCTTACGATGAGCAGCGCGCCCTGTTCTTTGCCACCGCCAATGAAACCTATCGCCTCGGCATCGCCGATCCGGCCAAGATCAGGAGTGGCTGCCATATCTGACCTTCATACCGCGACGGAAAACGTTCTGATCGACGAGCGGGTGCGCGGCTTTCCGCCGGGCAATCCGCCGCTTCCGCTTGATGCAATCGGCAAGCAGGGATGGAAGCCCTATGACGGCAGGATGGCCCTGCCGCTGATCTCGCTCGACCAGCAGGCTTTCACCGGCAATGTCGAACTGATGACGGCCTATGTGAAGAGCCACGCCGCCGAAATCGCCCCACATGCCAAGACACCGATGTCGACGGCGCTCTCGGAGGCACTTCTGGCGGCAGGCGCCTGGGGTACGACGGTCGCCGATATCCGCCAGGCCGCCGTCCTGCTCAAGGCGGGACAGCGCCGGCTGATCCTCGCCAACGAGATCGGCGGGGCCGCCGCCGCCCGCCGGCTTGCGGCCCTGCTTCGCCGCTATCCTGACGCGGAACTACATGTCTTCGTGGATTCGACAGCGCTGGTCGAGGCTCTGCGTTCCGCCTGGCAGCAGCGTGCAGATCTGCCGCCCCTCGGCCTGCTGGTGGAGTTCGGCGCCGGCCGCGCCGGCGCCCGCAGCGGCGACGCCGCCGAGGCAATTCTCGAGGCGATCCTTGCCGTGGAGACGCCGACCTTCCGGCTGACCGGCATCGCAGCCTATGAGGGCGCGGCGGCGACCGCCGATGCGGAAGAGACGATGCGTCGCATCGACGCGCTGATGGCGGTGACATCAGATTTCCTGCCAAACGTGCGCGCCCGCATAGGCAAGGAGCGGCCGCTCCTCGTCACGGCCGGCGGTTCGGTGTTTTTCGATGTGGTGATTGCCAGGCTTTCAGCCGCCGTCTCAGACGATCCCGCCTGCCGGCTCGTGCTGCGCAGCGGCGCGATCTTCTTCCACGATCACGGAATCTACGAGCGCGGCCTTGCCGCCCTCGATGCACGCGGCGGTTTCCGCATTGGCGGCGAGACGGTTTCGGCGGCTGCGGGTTTCCGTCCGGCGCTGCGGCTCTGGGCCGAGGTTCTCTCGCGGCCGGAGCCGCGGCTGGCGATCTGCGGCATGGGCATGCGCGACGTGGCGATGGACCAGGGCCTGCCGCGGCCGTTGGCGCTCTATCGCAATGGGGCGCGTCTTGCGGATCTCGGAAACGCCGAAGTGTTTCGCCTCAACGATCAGCACGCCTTCGTCGCCCTTGCCGATGGCAGCGACGTCGCGGTCGGCGACGTTATCGAGTGCGGCATCTCGCATCCCTGCACCTGCCTTGACCGGCATGCCATCCTCTACGGCCTCGACCCGGATCATTCGGTGACGGCGGCCTATCTGACCAGCTTCGGCTGACCTCTCCCTCCAAAAGCAAGAAAAGGAAAACCCGCAAATGATCCAGCGTTATCAGAAAGGTTCGCGTATGAGCCAGGCCGTCAGCTACGGCGGTCTCGTCTATATTGCCGGCCAGGTCGCGGAAAATCGCAAGGCGGGCATCGAGGATCAGACCCGCGACGTGCTCGGCAAGATCGACGCCCTTTTGCAAGAAGCCGGTATCGATCGCTCGCGCCTCATCGCCGTCAATGTCTTCTTGCCGGCGATCGTCGATTTCGATGCGATGAACAGCGTCTATGATGACTGGATCGACGTCGAAAACCCGCCGGCTCGCGCCTGTGTCGAGGCACGCCTGGCCGATCCTGACCTGCGCGTAGAAATGACCGCGGTCGCCGCCCTTTGACGGCATCGCAACTGACCGCACTGGAGACATCATGCACAGCGGCCTCGTTAATCCGATCGACTTTTCGCGCGAGGGCCGGCAGGCCGGCCACCTCGCCATTCCCTATTCGATCGACCGTTCGCCCTATTATCAGATTCGCATTCCAGTCCTTCACCTCAGGAAGGGCGAGGGGCCGTCTTTGCTGCTGATGGCCGGCAATCACGGCGACGAGTATGAGGGCGAACTCCAGCTCGGCCGGCTGATGCGCCTTTTGGATGTCGCGGGAATCCGCGGCGCCGTCACCATCCTGCCGATGGCGAACCTGCCGGCGGTAATGGCGGCCAAGCGCTGCTCGCCCTTCGACGGCGGCAATCTCAATCGGGCGTTTCCCGGCGATCCCACCGGCTCGCCGACGGCGCGGATGGCGCATTTCCTCGAACATGAACTTTTTCCGCGCCATGACGTCGTGCTCGACCTGCATTCGGGCGGCACCTCCATGGCGCACCTGCCCTGCACGCTGATCGAGCGGCAGGCCGATGCTGATCGCTTCGAGCGGTCCGTTTCGCTGATGCGCGCCATGGGTGCGGCGCATGCCTTCATCGCCGACAACGGCCCGACCGCACCGACATCGATGGGTGCGGCCGCGCGGGCGGAGACCATCGGGCTTTCCGGCGAATTCGGCGGCGGCGGTACCGTGACGCCTGAGACAATGGCCTTCACCGCGGCGGCGATCGACCGGTTGCTCATGACACTCGGCATTGTCGAGCGTCCGGTCCTGTCGCGCGCGCCGCTCGCCGAGCCGGGACCGTTGCAGTTGCTTTCGCTATCCCGGCACAGCCAGGGCATCTATGCAAACAGCAGAGGCTGGTTCGAGCCGGCCGTCGCCCTCGGCGCTACCGTTTCCGCCGGTGACCTTGCCGGATGGTATCATGACTTGGAACGCTTGGAGCAGCCGGAGGAAGAACTGCGCTTTGCCGAGAGCGGTATTGTCATTTCCCACAGACTACATTGCGACAGCCAGGCCGGCGACTGCCTGATCCAGGTCGCCGAACCCATCGCATCCTGAGGAGCGCTGATCTGCTCAAGCAACTGCGTCGACCGCTGCCTTGACCCAGTCGAGGCGCTTTGCCGGTATCAGGCCGTAATTGTAGAAATTCACGCCGTCAGCGCCGGCGTCGACGGCAGCCTTGGCGCGTGCGGCGAGCACCGTAGGCCCGCTGACCTCGGGATAAAAGACGCGCAGGCCCACCCCGAGGAACTTGCCCGCTCCGATCGCCGCCCGGCCGGTCCGGATGACATCGGCGACGGCATACGGTTCCATGTCGTAGCAGCAGAGGATCGCGCCGTCGCAGAGCTTGCCGACGGCTGCCAGATCGACGCCGCCGAGCCAGCCGTCCTTCAGGTCGATGAGCACGATGCGTGTCGCCGGATCGGCGGCCGTCTTGATCTCGCCGATCAGGCTGGTCACCGGCTCGCTGCGCCAGGTGAGATAGGCATGCAAATCAGGATGGTCGCGAAAGGCATCGGTGCCGGCGGCCGGAAAGTCCGGGAATTGCCGCTCCGGGACAGCTCGTTCGCAGAGTTCCGCGATGAAGCGCGCCACCGATCTGCGCGCGCCTTCGACCGGCACGCCGGCCTTTGTGGCGCGCGCCGTGCAATGGTCGCAGAAGCAGAGTGACAGCAGGAAATCGTCTTCGGCGTTCAGGCCGACGCCGTCTTTTTCGTGATGATATTCGTGCGCGAATCCCATGAAGTTCGGGCTCTCGAGTTCCACCATGTCAGGCCGGTAGTTCGTCGTGATGTCGCGAACAAGGGTGACGGCATAGTCCCGCGCCGCCGGGCTGGAGGGGCAAAGATTGTAATAGTTGGGATTGCCGAAGGCGTTCCGCGTCACGTGATCGGGATGCAGCATGCCGAGGCGGCTATTGTGCAGGCAGACCGTCCAGCAGGAGACCTTGAGACCCGTCGTGTCGCGTTCCTTAACGAGGGCTTTCAGCATGTCGCCGCGCTCAGTGACATTCCCAGCCATCAGCGGCCGGATCACCTTGTCCTGCCACAGGCTTTCATCCGGCCGGAAGTAGACCGTCCCGTCCTCGGGGAAATAGGCCTTCTGCCGCGGGCTCCGCGGCTGCAGGAACCGGCCGGCGTGATAGGAAGTCGCCAGACTGACCGTCGTCAGGCCCGCTCGGTCGCGAAGCTCGGCGGCAAAGGCGTCGAGCCCCTGGTCCTGAACGTCCCAGGGGTAGGTCCACATGGAAAGATGCATGGCGTGCTCCCGTCAAGTCTGTCCATTTTATAGAACACGTGTCCATAATAGTGTCCAGACTGATCTTTCGGCGCGAGCGGCCATCTCAGATGTCGGCGACAAGGCCCTTTGCTTTCAGTACCGGTTCCAGATTGCTGACTTCGATGACCGATTTGCCCTGCTTATATGCCGCGATATAGCCGGCCTCGGCATCTTCGCGGGCCTGAGACAGCCTGGCGACGTCCAGCGCTTCCTGGCGGCGCACGACCACCAGGCCGTCGGCATCGCCGGCGATGATGTCGCCGGGATGGATAATTTCACCGCCGACGATGATCGTGTCGTTCACCGCCGCAATAGTTTCCTTCACCGTTCCCTTGATGCAGACGCTGAGCGAGAAGACCGGGAAGCCAAGTTCCCTGAGTTGAAGCGTGTCGCGGACGCCGGTGTCGGTCACGAGGCCGCCGATGCCCTTTGCCAGGCAGGCGTTGGCGAGGACATCGCCGAATGATCCGGCCTCTTCATATTCGCCCGCCGATACGACGATGATATCGCCCGGCTTTGCGTAGTTGATGGCAAGCTGCAGCATGATGTTGTCGCGTGGCGCGCATTTCACCGTAAAGGCCGGACCGCACAGTTTCATGCGGTAGTCGACGGGCTTGAGGCGGGAGGAAAGGGCTCCGCGCCGCCCTTGGGCCTCGTGGATCGTCGCGGGCGAAAATTTGGAAATGGCGTCGATATCGGCTTTGCTTGGCCGTTCGGCAATATCTTTAATATGGATCATGGATGCCTCACATCGTTGGCCGACGGCGGGCATGTCCCGCCGTCTGATTTCGTTTGGATATTGGATGGTGCCGCTGCCGATCGGCTTACGGGATCGGGTCGAACTTCAGCTCGGAGAGCGATACGACCTTGTCGGTGCGCGTCATTTTATATTCGGTATCCGGGCCGAGCCACTTGTCCCAGATCTTGTTGATCTCGCCCGATGTGTCGAGCTTGCGAAGGATCTCGTTGATCTTGGCGGTCAGCGCCGGCTGATCCTTGGCCATGCCGATGCCGATCGGCTGGTACAGCATCGGCTCCTCGATCATCCGCATTGCCTTACCCTTGCTCTTCGATTCATTGACGAACTTGGTCGTCGTCATGGTGTTGGCCACCATGCCGCGCGCCTTGCCCTGCTGGACGGCGAGATAGGCCGAGGCGGTATCCTGGAAGGTCAGCGGGTCGGATTTGTTGAGCTTGATCGACATCTCGGAGGTCGAACCCTTGGTCGAAGCGATACGCTGGCCCGCATAATCGGCCTTCTTCTTGCCGGCATCGTCCGCCGGCACGATCAGCATTTCCTTGGCGAGATAATAGGGATCGCTGAACTGGATCTGCTCGGCGCGGCTGAGAGTATAGGCAAGGTTGGCAACGGTGATGTCGACGCGGCCGAGCTTGACCTCGGGCACGCGCGCCTCGACCGAAACCGGCTTGATTTCAGCCTTGACGCCCAATTCCTTGGCGATGGCGCCGCAGAGATCGACGTCGAAACCGGCCATTTCGCGGGTCTTCGGATCGGGTGACGCGAAGGGAGGAACGTCGGCGAAAGTCGCGCAGCGCAGGGTTTTCGCCGACATGATGTTGTCGAGCTGATCGGCTTTTGCGGGCAAGGCCGCCGCCATGCCGGCAAATGCGACGGTGAGGGTTAGGCATTTCCAGTTCATTGCTGTTCTCCTTTGTTTTTGGTGGTTGGTATCAATGCCTGAGATCAGCGAGGAAACGCTGCGCACGGGGATGGCTTGGATTGTTGAAGAATTCCTCAGGCGTCGTCATTTCGAGGATCTGGCCCGCATCGATGAACCAGACCCGATCGGCGACGTCGCGCGCGAAACCCATTTCGTGGGTGACGCAGAGCATGGTCATGCCTTCGGACGCCAGGCTCTTCATGACGGCCAGCACTTCGCCGACCATTTCGGGATCGAGCGCGCTGGTAGGCTCGTCGAACAGCATCACCGGCGGTTCCATGGCAAGGGCGCGGGCGATTGCCACCCGCTGCTGCTGGCCGCCCGAGAGTTGACCGGGATAGGCCCGCGCCTTGTCGGCCAGACCGACCCGATCGAGAAGCTTGAGGGCCTTGTCCTCGGCAACATCCGGCGCCACGCCTTTCACCCGGATCGGCGACATCGAGACGTTTTCGACGACCGACAGGTGCGGAAACAGGTTGAAGTTCTGAAACACGAAGCCGATCCGGCTGCGCAGCGCATTGAGTTCTTTTGCCCGCATGGCGGCGTGGATGTTTTGCCCGTCGAGCGTGATCGATCCGCTGTTGATCTCCTCTAGGCGATTGATCGTGCGGATCAGCGTCGATTTTCCCGAACCGGACGGCCCGCAGATGACCACGACTTCACCGCGCGAGACCTGCGCATCGATATCCTTCAGGACCGGATAGTCGCCGTAGCTCTTGCAGACTTGCGAAAGCCGGATCGTCTGCAATTCCGGTGCTGAAACTGACATGGTCATAGCTGCTCCGATATGATTTTCGATGGCGCGACCAACACAGCAGAGGGAAGGTTGGAAAGTCCCGCACGCCGCCGCGTGATGTTCCGCTCGAGGCGATTTGCGAAGTAGGTGAGCGTCCAGCAGATGGCGAAGTAGACGATCGCCAGGATCAGGAAGACCTGGAAAGGCTGCGTCAGGAGCTGGTTGTTGACCTGGCTTGCGGCAAAGGTCAGGTCCGGCACGTTGATCACGTAGCCGAGCGTCGTGTCCTTGATCGTCGAGACGAAGGTGGAGATGATGCTCGGGATCATGTTGTAGAGTGCCTGCGGCAGGATGATGAAGCGCATAGCACCGAGATAGCCGTGGCCAAGCGCACGCCCCGCATCCATCTGGCCCGGTCCGAGCGCTACGATGCCGGCACGCACGACTTCGCTCAGGAACGCGCTCTGATAGACCACGAGCGTCGTCAGCATCGTGACGAAGCTCGGCACATCAGCGCCGGTCAGCAGCGGAACGAGGAAATAGCTCCACAGGATGAGCATCAAGAGCGGCACGCCCCTGGTGAAATAGACGAGCGCGGTGACCGGCCAGCGCAGCAGCGGCGACTTGGAGAGCCGCGCCAGCGCGAACAGGATACTGACCGGGAAGGCGAGAGCGATGCTGAGCGCCGAAAGGATCAGCGTGTTGGCGAGCCCGCCAAGCGGCCCGTTCGGATATTGGCCGATCAGCAGCAGCAGCCAGTAATCTTGGACGATGGCGATCATGTCGTGGATCATGCCCGCGCGCTCCTGGCAGGATCCGCGCGCATCGAAAGATAGGCGCCGATGCTCATGATCACGAGCGAGAAGAAAAGGTAGAGAACCGTGCCGATCAGATAGATCTCGAAGGTCCGGAAGCTGAGGTTTTCGATCTCCTTGACGGCATGCGTCAGTTCCGAAGCTCCGATGACGACGGCGAGACTGCTGTTCTTGAACAGGGAAACGCTGTGATTGATGAGCGGCGGCAGGGCGTTGCGCACGCCTTGCGGCATGATGA
This sequence comes from Rhizobium leguminosarum bv. viciae, assembly GCF_012276115.1. Lineage (GTDB taxonomy): Bacteria > Pseudomonadota > Alphaproteobacteria > Rhizobiales > Rhizobiaceae > Rhizobium > Rhizobium leguminosarum_T. The sequence goes on from NZ_WIEU01000013.1 coordinate 118,731, forward strand.
CGAAACGCATCGCCGAGACATAGCCGTGGCCAAGCGCGCGGGCTGCCTGCATTTGGCCGGGGCTGACCGAGCGCACGCCCGATCGAAGATCTTCGCTGAAATAGGCCGCCTGGCAAAGCCCGAGCCCGATAACAGCGAAGATAGCTTCGGCATTGTGGACGGCCAGCCATTCGGCTACTCCGCTTGGCATCAGGGTGAAAATCCCGAAATACCACAGCATCAGCTGAACCAGGGTGGGGACGTTCCGATGGTAAGAGACGTAAGCAGCGACTAACGGATCGCCGAAGCGAAAGGGCGACAAACGCAAAGCCAGCAGCAGAAGTGCCAGCGCCATCGCCATAGACCAGGAGCCGGCGTAGATGATGAAGGTCATCTCGATGCCATGCAGCAGCATGGCGGTATATTCCGGATTTCCGAGGATTGCCGAAAGGTCGAAACCACTCACGGGTTTGGCTCCCCGGATTGATCTGTATTCGCCGCAGCGGATTGATCCGGCTTCGCCGCAGACTGGGGCTTTGCTGTCTGCAGCCCGCCCATGACCTGCAGCGTCGGCGTGATCTCCATGTGCCCGATATTGACGGCGACGGGGGCTGCTATCGCGAAGGCAATCGCGTCGGCGATATCGGCCGCCTGCGGCAATTCGAAGCCGTCGATGAATCGTTCGCGGATGCTGGGGTCATCGCCATGGACGTGATTGAAAATGTCAGTGGCGACCCGGCCGGGGCAGATTTCCGTGACCCGTACCCGCTTGCCGAAAGCGTCGATGCGCAGCTGGTTGGACAGCATGCTCACCCCGGCCTTGGTGGCGTGATAGGATGAGTTGCCGCCGAAATTGTAGGCGCCGGCGATCGACGAGATGTTGATGACATGTCCGCGGTCGCGCGCCACCATGCCGGGCACGACCAGGCGGCAGATGTGCAGGACCGCCCGGAGATTGACGTCGATGATAAGATCGATATCGCCCTCGTCGGCTTCCAGGAATTTCTTCGGCCGATCGACGCCGGCATTGTTGACGAGAATATCGAAGTCCACTCGACGCGTGAGCTCGGCCATGGCCTGACGGTCGGTCACATCGATGACGTGGGCGATGCAGCCCGTTCGCGCGGCCAGCTGCTGCAACGCTTCGGCGCTACGGGCAACCGCATGGACCTCGATGTTCTCCCGGCGGAACCGCTCCACCACGGCTGCGCCGATACCGGAGGATGCGCCGGTCACCAGTGCGGTCTTGTAGTCGGAGAATGGCATTGTCGTTCCCTTGTTGTTGATCGAGACAGTAGCGAAGCTTAAAGTCCTTGCCTAAGACCGATTATCTCTGGAGCAATAAGCAACGGTTATGGAGCCGGCGCAGGCTGCTGAAGAAAAGAAAGAGCTGATGCCGGGCATCACCTCGCGGCGTCCGTGCCTCAGGCAGTCCCCGGTTCTGGCGACGGCGTCGCGTTGCAAAAGCAATGCGCGTCTGCAAACATGTAAGCTGCGCAGATCAGAACGGTACCCCGATCCTCATGGACATCAGACGCCTCAAATCTTTCATCGTGATCGTCGACAGCGGCAGCATCACGCGAGCGGCGGATCTTTTGCATATCGCCCAGCCGGCGCTCAGCCAGCAGCTTGCCGGACTGGAGGAGCATTTCGGCCACAAGCTGCTGATCCGCAGCCAGCAGGGCGTCAGCATGACCGATGCGGGACATGCGGTGTATCGCCATGCGCAGATTATCCTTCGGCAGATGGAGCAGGCGCAAGCGGATGCCTCGGCAGCCGGCAATTCGCTTGCCGGCCGTGTGTCCGTCGGTCTCGTGCCCTTCAGCAGTGCCGCCACGCTGTCGGTCGATCTCCTGGCGGAGACCCGGAAACGGCATCCCGGTATCCTGCTGCACCTGACGGAAAGCGTCGGCCAGACCTATAGCCAAATGATCATGAACGGCCGGTTGGAGATGGCGCTTCTCCACGGAACCGGACCAATCAAGGGTGTCCGGTTCGAGCCGATTCTCAGCGAAGAGTTTTTCCTTGTCGCGCATCGGGACTTTGCGATCGAGGCTGGTGCGAAACCCGTTTCGGTCAATACTCTCGACGGAATACCGCTGCTGTTGCCGCCGGCCTATAATTTCGTCCGCCGCGCGGTCGATACCGCCTTCACGCGCACCCGCACCAATTTGAAAGTCGTGGCGGAAGTCGAAATCGTCCGTACCCTCGCCCGGGCGGTGGGCAGCGGCCTCGGCGCGACGATCATGCCGAAAGCCATCGCCGACCGCATCGTATCGGAATCGAGCGAGCCGCTGATCTGCCGGCTCGTCTCGCCGCGGATCGAAGAAACCCTGTCGCTGTGCGTTTCCGACCAGAATCCCCTATCGGAACCGGCCCTTGCCGTCCGAGACATCCTCATCGAGTTGACCGCGCGCTTGAAAAACTAAAAACTCGCTGCCGATCAGCACATATCCCTGCAGAATTGAGCTATGCGCGCGCAGCCTTCGCCGAGTTTCTCCATGCTCGTGGCGTAGGAAATGCGAAAGAACGGGCTCATTCCGTAAGCCGCCCCTTGCACGGTCGCGACATGATGCTCGTCGACGAGCGCCATGACGAAATCGACGTCGGTCTCGATCTTTCGCCCGCCCTTGCTGGTCTTACCGATCAGCCCCGAGATATTCGGGTAGATGTAGAAGGCGCCTTCGGGCCGATGGCAGCGCAACCCGTCCACCTCAGACAATCTGTCGAGGACGAAATCGCGTCTTTCCTTGTAGATCGCGGCACGCTCCTTCAAGAGACCCTGCGGCCCGTCCAGGGCAGCGGTCGCCGCAGCCTGCGTCGGCGTCGCGATGCCGCCGCCATTTTGGCCGTTGACGTTGCTGACGGCGGAGATCAGCTCTTTCGGCCCGGCGCAAAAGCCGAGCCGCCAGCCTGTCATTGCGTAAGCCTTGGAGACGCCGTTCATCGTCAGGACGCGCTCATAGAGCCTGGGCTCGACTTCGGCGATCGTGCAGAACTGGAAGTCGTCATAGACCAGGTGTTCGTAGATATCGTCGGTCATGATCCAGACATCGGGATGACGCAGCATAACCTCGGCGATGGCAGCCATCTCCGCCCGGGAGCAGGCGGCGCCGGTCGGATTGTTCGGGAAATTCAGGAAGAGCCACTTGGTGCGCGGCGTGATCGCCGCCTCCAGATCCTCGGGACGCAGCTTGAAGCCGGTCTGCTCGTGGCAGGGGACGGCGACCGGGACACCGCCGGCGAATTTGACGATATCCGCATAGCTGACCCAGGAGGGTGTCGGAATGACAACCTCGTCGCCGGGATTGCAGGTTGCCAGCATGGCATTGAAGATCACCTGCTTGCCGCCGCCCGAGACGACGATCTGGCTGGCATCGTAGTCGAGATTGTTGTCCCGTTTGAACTTTCTGATGATGGCGGCCTTGAGAGCCGGCGTACCGTCCATCGGAGGATATTTCGTATCGCCCGCAAGAGCTGCCGCATGGGCCGCCTCGATCGCGTGCGCCGGTGTGGGGAAATCCGGTTCGCCGGACGAGAGGCTGACGACTTTGATCCCGTTGGCGGCCAGTTCCCTGGCGCGCTGGGTCATGACGGCGGATGCGGAGATGGAGACGTTTTTCAGGCGGTCTGATATGGCGGACATCAAGATGGTCCTTCGATGAGAGATGGGAACGGGAAACCGCGCTCGGGCGATCGGGATTGCGTCAGTCGGCGAGTTCGGCGGCAGGCGCGAGCGCAGCACCCGCGGCTTCGATCTCGCCGCGCACGATACCGGCAAGCTCCAGGGCGCCGGGCGTGTCGCTGTGGACGAGAATGGAGCGGGCCGGCATTGCGATCACCGCTCCCTCGATCGTCTCGACGGTTCCTTCGAGGAGGAATTGTCGGACACGTGCACGCACCGCGGCCTCGTCCTTGATGACAGCGCCGGCGAGCCCGCGCGCGACAAGTCTGCCCTCGGCGTCATAGGCCCGGTCGGCAAGGAAAAGCGCCAGCGTCTTCAAACGCGCGCGTCTGGCCGCCTGCTGGATCTCGCTGCCTGAAGTGACGAAAACGACGAGGCCGGCATCCAAGGTGGCGATCGCATCCATCATCAGCTCGGCCAGCACAGGATCGCGGTTGACCATATTGCCCATGGCTGCATGGAAGCTGATATGGGACACCGTGACACCCTCGGCCTTGGCAATCGCCATCAGGGCGCCGAGCTGATAGAGCATCTGCTGGCGAAGCTCGTCTGCCGAAAATGCTATTTCGCGCCGGCCGAACCCCAGCCGGTCGGGCAAGCCCGGATGCGCGCCGATGCCGACGCCGTTCAGTTTCGCAAGCCGGACCATGCGCCCCATCGTATCGGGGTCGCCGCCGTGGAAACCGCAGGCGATGTTGGCCGACGAGACGAGTTTCATCATCGCTTCGTCGTCGCACAGCCGGTAGGGACCAAATCCTTCGCCCATGTCGGAATTCAGATCGATCTTCATCAGTTCCTCCTTTTGACGGCCTCCTGGGCGACACGCATTAGGCCATCGCCTTCAAGGCGCGCTTGACCATTCGGGATGTTTGCCTGACGTCGTCGACATAGCGGGCGATAGCCTGCTCCGCCTTGCGCGCCTCCGCATGCGTCGAGCGAACGAACTTCAGGCGGGCGCCGATGCGGGCTTGCCCGAGCCGCCAGAGATCGCATTCGATCACGCCGGCGATCTTCGGATATCCGCCGGCGGTGTTGGCATCGCTCATCTGCACGATCGGTTCGCCGCCGGGTGGAACCTGGATCACGCCGGGCACGACGCCGTGGGAGCGCATCTCGATGGACGCCGTCGGCTTGATCGGCTCGCCTGAGAGCCGGTAGCCCGTCCGGTCGCTGCGGGAGGAAATCCTCCAGGTCTGGCTCCAGAAAGCTTCGCCATCGCCTGCGAAAAGATCGTGCTCGCCGGCCGGCAGAGCACGGATCGGCAGCGTGCCGTCGACAGCAGCCGGGAAGACATCGCGCAGCGCCACGGACGGTTCGACCACGGCAAGACCCGAGGTCGGCAGCATGGTGATCTCTGCGTCCTTGCCGACCGCGATCCGGTCTCCCTTCGCCAGAGGCCGGCCTGCATTGCCGCCAAAGCCGCCGCGCAGCGACGTGCTTCGCGAACCCATGACAACGGGAATATCCAGCCCGCCTCCGACCGAAATATAGGAGCGCGCCAGCCGTGGAGGCTGTTTCAGTTCGAGAACCTGTCCGGGCTCCGCGAGATAGGCGCACCAGGCAAGCAGTTCCGAACCGTCGAGATGAGGATTGCCGTCGGCGCCGGTCACGGCAAAGGCGATGCGCCGTTCGAAACGCAGGATGAACGGGAAGGTCTGCACCTCTATCGCGGCGGCATTTTCATCATTGCCGACGAGAATGTTGCCGATCCGGACCGCAAGCGGATCCATCGCGCCGCTGGCGGATACGCCGATATCGCGATAGCCGGGGCGGCCTAGATCCTGCAGCGTGTTGAACGGGCCGCTTTCGATGATCTCGATCATAGCTCGATCCTTGCCGGCAGGAACCGCACCGTATCTCCCGGCGCCATCATGGCGGGGGTCGGCGATGTGGGGTCGAACATCTCAAGCGTTGCGAAGCCGATGGAATTCCAGCCGTTCGGACCCGTGAGCATGGCGACGCCGGTCTGCATGCCGCCGATGGTCACGCAGCCCTTCGGCATCTTCAGTGATGGCACGGTCTTTCGCGGCATGTAGATGCGCGGATCGAGACCGTGTAGATAACCGAAACCGGGAGCGCTGCCCAAGGCGAAGACACGGTAGGTCGCTTGATGATGGATGCGGACGACTTCGCGGTCGCTCAAGCCCGAGAGATCGCAAAGGGCTGGAAGATCCGTCGCATATTCACCGCCATAATGGACGGGGATCTCGATGGTCTTGCCGTTGAGATCGATGCTGCGGGCATTCTCCCATGCCTCCAGCAGCCGGGCGACCACCGCATCAGGATCCTCGGGCGTCTCCTTGAAGATCGCCAGCAGATTGGTCATGCCCGGAATGTTTTCCGCAATATCCGTCCAGCCTTTCACGGTCTGGGATAGAGCCCATATCCGCCGCTGCGCGATGAGATCGAAGTCGCCTGGCGCCTCAAGCAGGAAGGATCTGGCGCCGATCGAGGAAACCCGCGCCTGGCTTTTGGTGGCCGGAACGATTTCGCGTTGCGTTGCATGTCTGTTCGTCGTGACGATCATGACTGGAGCTCGATTTCGAACAGAGGATCGCCGAAGCCGACCAGTGCGCCGGGCTCGGCGAGCAGCCTGGTCAAAACACCGGAACGGCCGGCGCGAAGGGGAAGCAGGATGTGCCCTACCCCGACAAAGCCGACGATATCCGCATCGGATATGGAGCGCGGCAGATTTTGCGGCGTGGCGGAGGCGGGATGCTCGAGACAGAAGCGGCCTGCCATCGGCGCCTTCACGACGGCCGATGCGGAGCCGGGAGCCAAACCGGGAGCAGGAGGCGTCGCTTCGGTCGAGTTGATCCCGGCGCCCCTTTCTCCGGCGACGATAATGCGAAGCTGTCCGCCCGGCCGGGAGATTTCGAGACCGTTCACACCGGCGGCGGTCAACGCCTCGGTGAGCAATGCGATGGTCGCCGGATCGCTGAAATCGATCGCGCTCATGCTGCCCTCCGCAGCTTCAGCCATTGTTCGAGATAATGGATGTCCGTCTCGCCCTGCGCGAATGCACCGTCCTCGAACAGAGCGCGCAGGAAAGGGATATTGGTGGAAATTCCCTCGACCTCAGTGCCGGCAAGCGCTTCGCGCATTCTTGCCATCGCTTCCGCCCGCGTCGGCGCATGGACGATCAGCTTGGCGATCAGCGAGTCGTAATAGGGCGAGACCTTGTAGCCGGCATGAATATGCGTATCGACGCGGATGCCCGGTCCCGCCGGCAACGCCAGATGGGTGACGACACCCGCCGACGGCAGGAAGGTTTCCGGATCCTCGGCGTTGATGCGGCATTCGAAGGAGTGGCCCTCGCATGTCACATCGCCTTGGGTGAGATCGAGAACGTGACCCTGCGCCGCCCTTATCTGCGCCTGGACGATATCGACACCACTCGTCAGCTCGGTGACGGGATGCTCGACCTGAAGTCGCGTGTTCATCTCGATAAAATAGAAAGCGCCATCCTCATAGAGGAATTCGAAGGTTCCGACGCCCCGATAGCCGATCTGGAGGCAGGCCTCTACGCAAGCCAGGCCGACCGGCTGGATGATGTCGGGCGCGATTCCAGGCGCCGGCGCCTCCTCCACAACTTTCTGATGGCGGCGCTGCATCGAGCAATCCCGGTGCCCGAGCCACACGGCATTGCCGTGATCGTCGCAAATGACCTGTATCTCGATGTGACGCGGATGCTCTAAGAATTTCTCCATGTAGAGCGAGGGTGAGCCGAAAGCCTTGCGGGCCTCTTCCCGCGTCAGCGCAATTGCTTCATGCAGCAAATCGGCCTTGGGCACGACACGCATGCCGCGTCCGCCACCGCCGCCGGCTGCCTTGATGATGACGGGATATCCAATTTCCAGCGCTATGCGCTCGATCGTGGCGGGGTCATCGGGCAGCGCGGTGTCCGGACCGGGAACGCAGGGGACGCCGGCGGCCATCATCGCGCGTTTTGCCGAGATCTTGTCGCCCATGATGGCAATCGACGACGCGGTCGGACCAATGAAGACCAGGCCGGCCTTTTCGACGGCATCGGCGAAGGCGGCGTTTTCCGACAGAAAGCCGTAACCTGGATGGATGGCGCCGGCCCCGGCGAGACGCGCCGCCAGAAGGATAGCATCCCGATTGAGATAGCTCTTGGCGGCAGTCGACGGGCCGATGCAGAGAAAGCTGTCTGCGGTCTTGCCGTAAGGCGCTTGCCTGTCGGCCTCGGAGCAGATGGCGACCGTCTTCAGGCCGAGCTCGCTGCAGGCGCGCCGGATCCGGGCAGCGATCTCGCCGCGGTTGGCGATCAGAACGGTATCGAAGCGGCCGGCCGCGGATTGTTCGGGCGTTTCGGGCATCAGGCAATCTCCGCCAGCAGGTCGCCGGTCTCGACCTCGCCGTCGTCGATTTCAGTGAGGTGCGTAATGCGCCCCGACCGCGGCGCGGCGATCGTGTTGAAGACCTTCATCGCCTCGATGATGAAAAGCGTCTGCCCCTCTTCCACCTCGTCACCGATCGCGACGAATGGCGGTTCCCCCGGCGCCGGGGTCCGGTGCAGAACGCCGAAGACCGACGCCTTCACCGCATAGGTTTTCTCAGGCCTCGAAGGCATATCGGCGCCGGCATCCTGGGCAAGGCTTGTCGTCGATCCCGCCTCTTGCTCGGGCTCGGCAGCAGCCTCCTGACCCGGCGACGTGCGGAAGATCCGAACCGTCACGTCCTTTTCCGTCACGCTCAGCTCGGCAATGTTCGATCGTCCGACAAAGTCGATCAGCGTCTTGATCTTCGAGAGGTCCATATGCGTGCTCGGAATTTCAAAATTCCACCGCGCAGACCTGAAGTTTCACGTCGCCCGGTGTTGTGATTTTTCGTAGCACGACGTATGGGCTGATGGGGTCAGACGAAGTTTTGATGGAGCGTAATCGGCCTTGCGGGAACCTATTGTCGGCAATGGCGTCCGTATCAGAACCCTGCTTCCTTCTGATGCCGTACCGCGAGGATCATCAAAATATCGCCTTCAATACGATAACGAGCGACGTATCCGCTATCTCCAAAATCGATGAGCCACTCCCGGTATTGCTCGGGCAAGTCCTCGATGAGGCGTCCAACATGGGGATGTACGCCGAGGGCTCTCAAGCCTTTGAGTATAGTTTCGCCTGCTCGCTTGGCGGCCGATGGGTTTTTCAGCCGTAAGAACTCTCGGAGCCGCTCGAGGTCGCGGATTGCGGCCGGGGAGAAGACTACTTGTGGCATTCGGGTGCGGACAACTCGTCGTCAGTTCCCCAAGTCGAAAGCCATTTTTCGACCTCGGCGCCGGTGACATGCAGTCCCGTCGCTTTAAATTCATGCCAGGCGTCAAGCGTCTCCTGTCGCAGCGCCTCACGCTTCTCCTCGCGCTCAACATATTGCGCAATAGCTTCACGCATGATCCAGTGGGACGAGCGGCGGCGAGCCTCGGCCAGTTGCTGAACGCGGCCCTTTAGCTCATCATCGAGTTTGAGCGAGGTCGGCGATGCCATGAGGCCTCCGTAGTTAAAGGTATTACCTAGCGCTAACTTAAGCTTTCCCGCGGTGTTTGTCTATGAATGCATTCAACGAATGCACAATGCTTTTCTGACGGATCATGACCGTTACAAGGCTTTCCATCCGTGAAGTGAAGACCGGTCGCATCACTGACCGCGGCATGCGTTCCCATGCGCTTCTGTGCGTCGTCGGCTCCTCATCGTCAGCTCTTCGGAGCGGCGATGCTCTCCCCGGGGATAAGGCTGCTGCGGATGACGGTGCGCACTGCCGCCGCATTCTGCCTCTGGTCAATGGCGTCGAGCAGGAGATCCACCGCCGCGCGCCCCATCTCTTCCACCGGCTGCTTGATCGTCGAGAGCGGTGGAGAGCAGAATTCGCAGACGGGGGAACCGTCGAAGGAGACGACGGATACATCACCGGGGATGCTCAGGCCCGTGCGCTGGATACGGCTGACAAATGAAATGGCCATGTCGTCGCTGGTCGCGATGACCGCCGTTGGCTTTTCGGTCAGTTTGGCGAAATCGTCTGCCGCCTGGACGCCGATGTCGAAGCCGTGCTGATAATCGAGATGGCCGCCCGAGCGACGTACCGAGCCCTCGGACAATCCTGCCGCCTCAAGCGCCTCGAGCACACCGCCATAACGCTCGACATCGTGATAATTGCCTTCAGGCCCTGCAAGATAGAAGAACCGTCGATGACCCAATCGGATCAATTCGGCCGTGACGTCGCGCACGGCCTCGCGGTCGTTTGTAATCACGCTCTGCAGGCCGGCATCGCTCATGTCGAGCAGCATCGACACGATCGGCAGGCCGGAATTGGCCAGCGAGCGCCCGTCGACCTCCGGAAGCTTCGACGACAGGATGATGGCTCCGCGCACGCTGCCGCCGAAGGCGAGATCGAGAATATGCCGTTCTGAAATTTCGTCGCGATCGAGGTTGGCGATCATCAGGTTGTAACCGCCCTGGATCAGCGATTTGTTGATGCTCTGCAGCACCTGCGGGATGATCTGGGAAGCGCCGTAATAGAGCGATCCCGGCAGGATGATCATGATGATGTTGGACTTGCCGACCCTGAGGCCGCGCGCCATGGCGTTCGGCGTGTAGCCCAGTTGCCTGGCTGCTGCATTGATCTTGGCGCGCGTCTTCTCGTTGACCCGTCCGGGATTGGCGAGCGCCCGGCTGACTGTCGATATCGCAACGCCGGCGAGCCGCGCGACATCCGCCATCAATGCGCCCGATGGCTCCTCTCCGGCCACCTCCTTGTTTTTATTCATTTTTATTTCGGCCTCCCGGATGCTTCGATTTGCAACTCTAAGGCAGGGGGCGATTTATTGCAAACGTTTGCCAAAAACCGCTTGCTTAAAAAACCGGCTTGGCTATTATCTAGTCATGGCAAACGATTGCCATTTCTTAATGCGTTGAAAATCCATGGCTTATTGGATGCGGAATGGCTGTTCCGCACGCGGGTAGGTCATGCCTCGAGAAATGGACAGGTTATGGCTACTGGCGACAGGCTGCGCTTCGGCGTCGATCTCGTGACATTCTTTCATCCCGGCTTCTGGGGCGTCGACAGCCATGATGCGATCGTCGACTATGCCCGCGCCGAGCCACGCGCCTTTTGGGACAAGATACTCGACAGCGTCCAGGCCTCCGGCGTCACCGGCGTCGAGCTGACCTTCTCTCCCTTCAACTGGCAGGACGCGATCACGACCTATGGTTCCGTCGACGCCTTCGCAGCCGAGCTGGCAAGACGCGGCCTGACGCTGTGCAGCGGCTTCTTCGCGGAACTGGAGGCGGCCGGTGACTTTGCCCAGCCCGAGGCCCAGCGCGCGCTGATCGACAAGGCGGAACAATACGCCGACTTCCTGAAAGCCTGCGGCAGCGACATCATGGTGATCGGCGCGCCACTACGCCAGACGCTCGGCGCCCAGCCGGTGCAGTTCTACGATTTCGACCGCGCCAAGGTGATCGCCGATTTCCTGAACCGGCTCGGCGCGACCCTCTATGCGAGGGGCGTGCGGCTTGCGCTGCACACCGAGGCGCACTCGATCTTTGCCGCCGCGCGCGACGTCGATCTGATGATGCTGCTCACCGATCCGGCCTATGTGCACATGTGCCCGGACACGGCCCATATCATCGTTGCCGGCTCCGATCCAATCCAGCTCGTCGATCGCCATCACGAGCGCATGATCATCGCCCACTGGAAGGATGCGATCGGTCCTATGCCTGCCGACACACCGATCGACAAATATATCCATGAACGCCACCAGCCCTATTTCTGCAGCTTCGGCCTCGGACGGGTCGATTGGCCGGCCTGGATTCGGCTGCTGCGCGACCGAGCCTATGAAGGCTGGGCAATCCTCGAACTCGATGCCGCGCCCGATCCCGTCCGCGACATCGCCAACGGGCTCACGCTCGTCCGGCAGGCGCTCCTGCCGATCTATCGCTGACAGTCATCCCTAAGACAACAAACGCCCCGCAAAGAGGGCATTTTCAAGAGGTGGAACAATGAAGAACATGATGAAGCTTTTTCTTGCCGGCGCAGCAATCGTCGGCCTATCCGCCTCGGCGCATGCCGAGGACAAGCCGACGATCGAGATCATGTCGTCCTGGACGTCGGGCGGCGAAGCGGCTGCCCTCAACGTCATCAAGACCGAGTTCGAAAAGCGCGGCGGCGTCTGGAATGATTCCTCGATCGCCGGCTTCGGCGCGGCCGATGCCGCCTTCCAGAACCGTATCGTCGCCGGTGACGCGCCCGGCGCCAAGCAGGGCGTCATCGGTCTCGCTGCCGCAGACTTCATCAACCAGGGACTGTTCAATCCAATTGACGACGTGGCCGCCGCCGGCAAATGGGCTGACGCCCTGCCGAAATCGATCCATGATCTCATCACCTATGACGGCAAGGTCTATCTCTCGCCGACCGGCGCCCATGGTGAAAGCTGGATCTTCTATTCGAAGGAAGCCTTCGAGAAGGCCGGCATTTCGCAAGAGCCCAAGACGTGGGACGAGCTCTTTGCCGATTTCGACAAGCTGAAGGCTGCCGGCATCGTTCCGGTCGCCTGGGGTGGCCAGCCCTGGCAGCAAACCAAGGTCTTCAACATGATCCTGCTCTCGCAGGTGGGGATCGACGGCTTCCTGAAGATCTATGTCGATAAGGACAAGAGCCCGGCATCCGTCGAAGGCGTGAAGAAGACCCTTGAGATCCTCGGCAAGCTGCGCGGCTATGTCGATGCGGGTGCAGCCGGCCGCAACTGGAACGACGCGACAGCCATGCTGATCACCGCCAAAGCCGGCGTGCAGTTCATGGGCGACTGGGCCAAAGGCGAATTCACCGTTGCCGGCAAGGAGCCGGGCAAGGATTATGGCTGCATGATCGTGCCGGAGTCGAAGGGCATGGTCTACATCGCCGACGCCCTCTGGTTCCCGAAGACCGGCAAGGCCGAGACCGACAAAGCACAGAAACTTCTCGCCGAAGTCGTCATGGACCCGGCTATCCAGGTCGAATTCGCGCTCAAGAAGGGTTCGGTTCCGATGCGCTCCGACGTCGACAAGTCGAAACTGGACGTCTGCGCCCAGAAGGGTGTCGAGCTGATGGCCGCGGGTGCGATCGTGCCGGATCAGGCGATCGTGCTGACGCCCCAGCAGGTCGGCGCACTCGACGACTTCGTCGACGAGTACTGGAGCGGCGGCTCGAATGATGCGGCCCCCGCGGCCGAGAATTTCTTCGCCATCTTCGAGTAGGATAGCGCCTGTGGCGTCGGCCTGATGTCGACGCCACGGCTGCCGGCCGCCGCCTCGCGCGGTGGTGCGAGCCCTGCTTTCCACCCGTCAACGAGCTGGCCGATGTCCATCAAACGCAAGCCCAATCTTTCCGCGACCATCGCCCTTTTGCCGACCTGGTTCGTCGCGGTCGTGGTCTTCATCGGCACCATGGCCTGGTCGATCCGCCTGTCCTTCACCAATTCCACGCTTTTTCCGTCCTCGACCTATGTCGGCTTGGCGCAGTATTCGAAGCTCTTCTCGTCCGCCAAGTGGCTGGCATCGCTGCAAAACGTGTTGATCTTCGGCGTCCTTTACGTCGCAGGCTGTTTGCTGCTCGGCTTCCTGCTGGCCGCGGCGCTGGACCGCAAGATCCGCTTCGAAAGCGCCTTCAGGACCATATTCCTCTATCCCTACGCCATGTCCTTCGTGGTGACCGGGCTGATCTGGCAATGGATGCTCAATCCGACGCTCGGCATCCAGGCGAGTGTGCGCTCGCTCGGCTGGGAAAGCTTCGTCCTCGACTGGGTGGTCAATCGCGACATGGCGATCTATGCGCTGGTGCTTGCCGGCGTATGGCAGGGCGCGGGGCTCGTCATGGTCATTGCGCTCGCCGGCATGCGCGGCATCGAAGGCGAGCAATGGAAGGCGGCGCGGATCGACGGCATTCCCGTCTGGCGGATCTATGTCTCGATCATCCTGCCCCAGCTCGGGCCGGCGCTGGCCGCGGCCGGCATGCTGCTTGCCATGGGCGTGATCAAGACCTACGACATCGTCGTTGCCATGACCAATGGCGGCCCCGGCAATGCGACGGAGGTGCCGGCGAAATTCATCATGGACAATCTGTTCGGGCGCCAGAACCTCGGCCTCGCCACGGCTGGCGCGACGGTGCTTGTCTTCGGCGTGATCATCGCAGTCGCCCCGTTCCGCTATGCGATGCACATGCGTGACAAAGCAAAGGGGGCTGCGTGATGGCCCGCTCTCATCCAAATGGTCCGAAGCCGGCACAGATCACCGCCGGGCGCATCGGCCTCTATGCCTTCCTTGTCGTCGCCGCGCTTTTCTTCCTTCTGCCGCTCTACACCATGGTCGTCACCTCGCTGAAGTCCATGGACGAAATCCGGCTCGGGCAGATCTTTGCCCTGCCAGCCACGCTCGATTTCTCCGCCTGGGTGACCGCCTGGTCGGGCGCCTGCATGGGGACCGTCTGCGTCGGCATTCGCAGCGGCTTCTGGAATTCGGTGGCAATCACCCTCCCCTCGGTCGCGCTCTCCGTCTTCATCGGCGCCGTCAACGGCTATGCGCTGTCGCTCTGGCGGCCGCGCGGGGCAAACCTGCTCTTCGGCCTGCTGATGGCCGGCGGCCTGATCCCCTACCAGATCTTCCTCTATCCGATGGTCCGGGCGATGGCGAATATCGATCTCTATAATTCGCTCGCCGGCATCATTCTCGTGCATGTCATCTTCGGCCTGCCGTTGGTGACGCTGCTCTTCCGCAACTATTTCGTCAGCGTGCCGGAGGAGCTCTGCAAGGCGGCGCGCGTCGACGGCGCAGGCTTCTGGCGCATCTTTTTCGAGATCATGCTGCCGATTGCCGTGCCGATGGTCGTCGTGGTCTCCATGCTGCAGTTCACCGGCATCTGGAACGACTTCCTGCTCGGTCTCGTCTTTGCCGGCCGCGACAACCTGCCAATGACCGTGCAGCTCAACAATATCGTCAACACCACGATGGGCGAGCGAACCTACAACGTGAACATGGCGGCGACGATCCTCACCGCCATCGTTCCGCTTGCCATCTATTTCCTGTCCGGCCGCTGGTTCGTGCGCGGCATCGCGGCCGGCGCAGTCAAGGGGTAACGCTTCCATGCAATCTGCCGTCTCCGTCAAGGATCTGAAGATCGCCTATGGTGACCATACGGTGATCGAGAAGATGTCGATCGATATCGCGCCGCGGGAGTTCCTGGTGTTGCTCGGCCCTTCCGGCTGCGGCAAGTCCACGCTTTTGAACGCCATTGCCGGTCTCCAGGACATTACATCAGGCGAGGTATGGATCTCGGGCAAGAATGTCAGCTGGGAGGAGCCGAAGGACCGCGGCATCGGCATGGTCTTCCAGTCCTACGCGCTCTATCCGCGTATGTCGGTCCGCAAGAACCTCTCCTTCGGACTTCGCGTCGCCGGTCTGCCGAAGGCCGAGATCGAGGCCCGTGTCGCCCGCACCGCCGCGCTCCTCCAGCTCGACAAGCTGCTCGACCGGCGTCCTGCCGAGCTTTCCGGCGGTCAGCGCCAGCGTGTCGCCATCGGCCGGGCGCTGGTGCGTGAAGTGGATGTCTTCCTGTTCGACGAACCACTGTCGAACCTCGATGCCAAGCTGCGCAACGAATTGCGCGTCGAGATCAAGAAACTGCACCAGCGCCTCGGCAACACCATGATCTACGTCACCCACGACCAGGTCGAGGCCCTGACGCTGGCCGACCGGATCGCCATCATGCGGGACGGCGTGATCCAGCAGCTCGCCTCGCCGACCGAGATCTACCGCCGTCCGGCCAATCTCTTCGTTGCCGGCTTCATCGGCGCTCCTGCGATGAATTTCGTCGAGGGCCGGATCGAGCGCGGCAACGGCGCGCTGGTCTTCAGGAGCAAGGAGCTCACTGTCGACCTCTCCGGTTATTCCTTCCGGGCGGACGCAGCGGAAGGACCTGCTACACTCGGCTTTCGCCCGGAACACCTTGTGCTCGATGGCGCCACGAGCGGCCTGCCCACCATTCCCGGTCGCATTTCCGTTGTCGAGCCGATGGGTTCGGACGCTGTCGTCTGGTTCGACTGGGCGGACCAGAGCCTTTCGCTCCGGCTTATGGGCGATGTCACCCTGCAGCCCGGCGATGCCGTGGCTCCCGGGCTCGATATCGCCAAGGCATCCCTCTTCGCCGCTGACAGGTCGCGGCTGTGACGCGCCATCCCTTTGTTTTCCCGCAATTCCGGACGCGCTCCGCGCCGTTTTGAGGATTGCTCCAGGACAGGATTTGGAAATACATGTCTGAGATCGTCTATGATGCGCTGGTGATTGGCTCCGGCGCGGCGGGTTCCTTTGCGGTAAAGGAACTGACGGCACAGGGATTATCGGTGCTGCTGCTCGAGGCCGGCCCCGCCGTCGGACCGAAGGATTTCGATCCCGCGCGCAAGAAGGCGCCGGCAAGCAGCATCAATATCTGGGAGCGTGCGCGGGCGACCCTCAAGGGCCAGCCGATCCAGGCGCGCGCGGCCTTTTTCACCGAGCGCTTCAGCCACTTCTTCGTCAACGACCGCAAAAACCCCTATACGACGCCGAAGCGCGAACCCTTTCTGTGGATCCGCGGCCGCCAGGGCGGCGGACGCCTCCACAGTTTCGGCCGGGTGCTGCTGCGCTGGACCGACGACGATTTCAAGATCCGCTCACGCGCCGGAAAGGGCGTGGACTGGCCGGTCTCCTATGACGAGCTGGTGCCTTTCTACGACGAGGTCGAGGCCTATCTCGGGCTCTACGGCAACAAGGACAACGTGGCCACCCTGCCGGACGGCATCTATGCGAAGCCGGCAAGCCTGACTCCTGCCGAACAGATCTTCAAGCAGGCGGTCGAAAGCCGCTGGCCGGAAAGGCACGTCGTCTCCTGGCGCTACATCGCGCCTGACGCCGACCGGATGCCGCGACCGCTGCGAGAAGCAAAGGCGACAGGCGAGCTGACCATCCGCTACGACGCCGTCGTTCGCCGCATCACCACGGATGAGAAGACCGGCCGCGCCACTGGCGCGGAGTTCATCGATCGTAATACGGGGAAGGTATCGACAGCGCGAGCCGCGACGGTGGTGCTTTCGGCCTCGCCGATAGAGAGCGTGCGGCTGCTCTTGAATTCGGCGTCGGCGAAACATCCGGATGGACTCGGCAACAGCTCGGGCGCCCTCGGCCGCTATTTCATGGACCAGCTGCCGTGCCTCGCCTTCGGGTCCTTTTCCAAGGCGAAGGGTTGGGCGGTCGACGAATCCGCGCCGAGCGACCCATTCTACAATCCGTCAGGCGGGATCTTCATTCCCCGCTTCGGCGAGGGCGACGCCGCCCGCGGCGATTTTGACTACCAGGGAAGCGTCGGCCGGGCACCGGTCTCAGGCGACAGAGATGCACGTCTCGCCTTCTTCGGCTTCGGCCGTATGCTGCCCTATGCCGACAACCGCATCACGCTCGATGTCAGGCGGAGGGATGCCTGGAACATTCCCGTGCCGCATATCCGCTGCGTCATGCAAGAGGAGGAGCAGGCACTGCTCAAAAGGCAGGAGGAGACGCTAATCGCGATGATCAGGGAGATTGGCGGCGATCTCGAATTCATCGGCTCGCCCACCGGCCTCAAGGAAATGGGCAAGGGCGCCTTTCCCGAAGCCGATGCCTTCAGCCGTTTCATGTTCCGCAAATGGTTCCGCAAGACCATGTGCATGGGCGCGGCAATCCATGAGACGGGCGGCGCGCGCATGGGCGAAACCCCTGAGGCTTCGGTGCTCAACCCCTACAACCAGGTTTGGGATGCCCCGAACCTCATCGTCACCGACGCCAGCGCCTTCCCCGGCAGCGGCATCGCCGGCACGACGCTCACCGTCATGGCTCTGACGATCCGCGCCTGCCGCAATCTTGTCGACCAGTACCGGACGGGACAGCTATAGCCGCGCTTGGAACGAGGGACCCGGGTAAACCGTTTCAGCCTTCGATCAGTGGTCGTCATATAAACTTCGCACTGACATGCTCCTGTCAACAAAAGCAGGAAGGGAAACCCATGTCGCGAACACATCAGGACCAGCTCAACCGGATAAAGGCCGAAATCGCCGACAGCTTTGATGAAGAGCTGGAAATGCAGATGGAGGAAGACCGGCTCGACGATCTGGTCGCCGAAGGAATGTCGGAACCGGCGGAGCAGACGCTCGAGCGAAAGATCTACTTCCGGGAGCTTTTCCGCTTGCAGCACGAACTGGTGCGGCTGCAGGATTGGGTCCAGCATAAGAAGCTGAAGGTGGTGGTGCTTTTCGAAGGCCGGGATTCGGCAGGCAAGGGAGGCGCGATCAAGCGCGTGACCCAGCGGCTCAACCCGCGTGTCTGCCGGACGGTCGCGCTGCCCGCCCCTACCGAGCGGGAACGCCATCAATGGTATTTTCAGCGTTATGTCCCGCATCTTCCGACCGGTGGCGAGATCGTGCTCTTCGACCGAAGCTGGTATAATCGCGCCGGTGTCGAGCGCGTGATGGGGTTCTGCACCCCCGATGAACTCGAGGAGTTCTTTCGCTCGGTGCCTGAATTCGAACGCATGCTGGTCCGCTCCGGAATCGTGCTGATCAAATACTGGTTTTCGATCACCGACGAGGAGCAGGAGTTCCGCTTCAATATGCGTATCCACGATCCGCTGAAGCAATGGAAGCTGTCACCGATGGATATGGAAAGCCGTGTCCATTGGGAGGAATACACCAAAGCCAAGGAAGAAATGCTGGCGCGTACCCACACGGAGGATGCACCCTGGTGGGTGGTGCAGGCCGTGGACAAGAAACGGGCGCGTTTGAACTGCATTGCCCATCTTCTCGATCAGATCCCTTACGAGGATGTTCCGAAACCGGAGATCCAATTGCCGGACCGCATCCGTAACGCCGATTACAACAGGGCGCCGGTTCCGCCTGAAATGTATGTGCCGGAGCGCTATTGAAATTATAGCGTACGCCGCCCCCAGAATTGTCTTCAGGGGGCGGCCCTCGCGGCCTGCTGCCTCTGGACCATTCCCCACCCGACACTAGGTTCCGCTTCAAGAGTGAGGTTCCGTCGACCGTGCCTCAGAGTGGACGAGTGAGGGAATTGCTTGCTTTCCAGTAGTCGATTTTACGCCGATACGCGTGCCAGATGGGGATACGAACCAAGTTTCGACGGCGCTCTCATCGCATGGTGGGGTTCCAAACGCGGCGCTCGCGCCGTCTTCGTCGGGGAATTTTCCAGCGGAAAACTCAACATCATCGCCACGTTCAAAGGCGACCTCTTCCATTTTGGCTGGCGGCAATACGCTAACCTTTTGGTTCTCACCGAGAAAGACCGCCTGTGGGAAGTGGATCCCAAGCGACCCGGGACACGGACCGACGTCACTCCAAGAGATTTCCAAACGTGGCAGGTCATCGTTGAACCTCGACACGCCGGAGACAGCCAATTCCTGGTTTCCTACGATCGCAGCCCCGCTGTCGCCGATCTATATGCAACCAGTGCGGACGGACGCGACAAGCGGCTCGTGGAACAAAATAACGGCTCGACCGAAAGCTGGTTGTTGAATGAGGCTCAGGTGCCATGCATTCGCGTCGAGCTGACCGCCTCCGGAATGAGGCGATACCTTCACCGCAGCGATGCCGACAAGCCGTGGCAAGAGATGGCGGCAGTCGAGCCGGATGACACGCTGGTGATCTGGCGTACGGACAGGTCAGGCAATGCCTTCGAGGCGCTTTCCAGCCGTCAGCGGGACAAGATCGCGTTGGTTTCGCTGGACCCGGTTACCGGCAAGGAAACCGTGCTGGTCGAGGACGGCGATGTCGATGTTTCAGACGCGCTGCGCTTTACGCCCACCGAACCGGCTGACGTCGCCGTCATTCGCGACGGCTATCCGCGATACATCGCCCTGTCGGAAAGGGGTACGATCTTCACCGAGCTCGTTCTGGATCGCAACGGGCATGCCGACGTCGAAATCTCAGGCTCTTCGAAGGATGGTGCGCTGCTTGCAGTCGCGATCTCCTACGATGAACGACCCTACCAGCACTATCTTCTAAACTTGGCGGACAAGAGCAAGACGCTCCTTTCCGCGCCGGCGGAAAAGCTCAAATCCTCATTTTCGGCAGTCACGAAGCCTGTTTCCTTCACGGCCGGAGATGGTGAGGAAATACCGGCATTGTTGACGCTTCCGGCTGGCGCGCCTCATCCTGTGCCGACCGTCGTGATGGCTCACGGCGGCCCGGCGCGCCAGGACAGCTGGGGTTACAACATTGAGAAGAGTTTTCTCGCAAGCCGCGGATACGGAATCCTGTCGGTCAACTATCGCGGCTCGACCGGCTTCGGGAAGAGATACCAATCTCTGGGCTATCGGCAGTTCGGGCGAAAGATGCAGGACGATATCGCCGATGCCGGGCGATGGCTGCTCGCCCAGGGCATCGCGGACGAAGGCAAGCTTGCGGTCGCCGGCGAAAGCTACGGAGGTTTCATGGCCGCGTTGGCAATGGCCAGCGACGACCGGCTCTTTTCCGCGGCAATCATCGACTACGCGATCCTGGATCTGCCCTACCAGATGCAGAACAACCCGGTCGGCTGGGGGTTGTTCCTGGGCCAGGTCATCCGCTACTTCGGCAATCCTGATGATCCCGGTGATATCACGCAGATGCAGGAATTCTCGCCGCTCCACAATGTGGAGAAATTGCGCGGATCGTTCCTGCTCACGGCCGGAATGGAAGATCCGGTCGTCGGTTGCCAACAGACGAAAGTCTTCGAGAAGGCGTTGCGCAAGGCGGGTCTCGATGTCACGGCGCTGTACTTCGATCGGGAGGGCCATGGCTATGTCGGCTGGCAAACCAAATTGGTGCGCGCCCGCGAAATCGAGCTATTTCTCAGGCGCAAGCTCGGCGGCAAGGCAAAAAAAATCGATCCGCTGGCCTTGTTGTCAAAGCACTGGATTCAGTGGCGTTTCGTCAATGGTCAGTGAAATATTCTCGCTTGCCGAGTATAAACCGCGAGAACAAAGCCTTGATACGCTCCCTGATTGCTCTAACCTTCCCCCTCGCACGCCCGATATGGCGGGTTTTGGCTTTACCTCGGAGGCACCTATGGTTGACGTTCAGAGTGTTAATGCAAATACCAGCGGATATTACATCCATCCCCTCGAAGATTTTGAAATCGACGCCGTGAATGGCGCAGGCTCGTGGGTCGGCCATGTCGATCGTGGGCTGATAGGCGGCACGTTTGCGGCCGGCGGCGCTCTTGCGAGTACCGGAAGCCTCGGCACAGCTGGTATTGCCGGCAGTGCCGGATTCGCAGCAGGGGCGTCGGGCAGCATATATAATGGCGGCCTCTCCGGCGGTGGCAACAGCAGCGGCCGTGTTATCTGCACGCATTTCTTCCGGCGTGGCATGCTTGACCGCGATCTTTGGCGGGCGGATCTGGAATTCACCTTTCAGTCTCTGTCCCAGACGACGGTTCGCGGATATCAATATTGGGCCATCCCCTATGTCCGCCTGATGCGCCGAAGCCCGCTGGCAGAAAAAATCATGTATCCTCTCGCCAGAGCGCGAGCTCTGGAGATTGCCTACCAGGCCGGGCGCCGTTCGAAGGGCTCGCTTGGCGGCAAGGTGGTGCGCCTTATCGGCGAGCCGCTATGCTTCCTGATCGGCAGCGTGGTGAAGCAGAAGGATTGGGCTCCGCTTTGGGTGGAGAAGACAGAGGCGACAGGAGGTCAATCATGACAGCCTTCTCAAAGTTGATCGTGCAGGAAGTTGCATTGTCGGCGGTCTTGGCGGCAGGCGCCGTCATCGGCATTCCCAAGCTGACCGACCCGAATGCTGCCGCCAATTATCCGTTGGCGATCGGGGTTTTCCTGGCAATGGCAGCGACCTTCGTCGCCTACGAGCTTTTCGTCAAGAAATCATCCTGACGCTATCGTCTGGCTTGAAAAGTCTGTGACTTTTTCAACGGCCGGGAGGCGTAAATCTCCCGGCCGTCATGATTCACTGCTGTTCAGCACTCAAAAGTTGTCGCCTGCAGGTTGACGCTTTCCCGCAGCTTGCCTAATTTTCCCGTGCACGTAGTGTTTTCGACTACCTTCCCGAAACAAACAGATGGTGAGTTAAGTGCAGGGTATCAAAGAACTTTCGAGCACCGAGATTGAACACGTATCCGGTGGTGGCGTCAGCTCCGGTGTTCGGGGCGCCATCGACGGCGCAGCAGCACTCGCAGGCGGTGGCGCTCTCGGCTACGCGGCAGCGATCGGCGCGGGCGTGGGCATCTCCGCCTTCGGCGTCGGAGCGCTTGCCGTCGGTGGCGCTGCCCTTGGCGTCTACGGTGTCTACAGACTGGCGAGAGCTTTTGCCTAAGATTTGAAACATGGGGGCTCCGCCGGAACGGCGGGGCACCCTCCCCCTTAACGACCATATCTGATCACAATGAGCCTGTTTCGCCGAGAAGCCCTCGAACGGCAGTCCCAGCGTTTAACGGGAACGGTGTCGATGGCGGTACCAATGGGGTGGCACGTCACCGGCTATCTGATGGCCGGCATCCTCATCGTTGTTCTGATCTTTCTTTCCATCGCAAGCTATTCCCGCATCGTCACCGCAACCGGCATTATCCAGCCGGACAAGGGCGTGGCGATCGTCATGCCCTCGCGCTCAGGCGTCATCATGAAGATGATGGTCGCAGACGGCGATCAAGTCGAAGAAGGCCAAGAACTGGTGGCCGTGCGCTCCGAGGACTATCTGGTCAGCGGTGAATCGGCCTCCGAAAAAGTCGCCGAAATGCTCGACCGGCAGAATGCCAGCATCAGCGAGCAACTGGCGGAAGTCAAAAACGATGAAATTGCCCAAACGGCGCAATTCGGTGCGCAGATTGCCGGTTACCAGACGCAGATCGACAAGCTTCAGAGCCAGATCGCCCTGCAAAGGGAGCTGATCACCTCGATCGAGAAAGATGTCGAGCGCATTCGCGGCCTGGTCGACAAGGGTATCGTTCCACGACGAGACGTGACGTTGAGAGAAGATTCGCTCACCGAGCGGCGTCAGCAAATGGCGGTACTGGAAAGCACGTTGACGGAACGGCGGTCGGATCTCTCCGATGCCGAACGAATGCTCGATCAGGTCAAGGCGCGCTCAAACGAGAAGGTCGCAGCACTCCAATCGCAGCGCGAGGATATCAATCGCGGCCTCGCCACCAACGAACAGTCCCGCGCCTATGTGATCAGATCGCCGATCGGCGGTACGGTTTCTGCCCTCACGGCCAAGATCGGCGAGCCGCTGAACACGCAGCAGGCGCTCATGAGCGTCGTGCCGCTGAATGCAACATTGCATGCGCAACTGGACATGCCCAACGCCGCCGTCGGTTTTGTCGAGGTCGGGCAGGAAGTACGGCTGGCGATCGATACCTTTCCTTACCAGAGCTTCGGGACGATCGCAGGTCGCGTCAAGAGCCTGTCGAAAAGCCCGATCAACCGTGGCAGCGGCGCGAGCACCAACCTGAACTATCTCGTGACGGTCGACCTTGAACGGCAGAGCATCACGGCCTTCGGGAAGCAGCAAGCGCTGTTTCCCGGCATGACCTTGTCGGCCCGGATTGCGACCGCGCGCCAGTCTCTACTCGAATGGCTGTTCGAGCCGTTGTTCGCCCTTCAACGACGATAGGACCCGCGATTGTCTGCCAGAGCACTTCAGGCCGGGTTCTTTTCAACCTCACGGATTCGTCTCATTCGTCAGAATGAGGTCAGCGAATGCGGTCTGGCCTGTCTGGCAATGATGGCGAGCTTTTACGGGCACGACGTTGATCTGGCGACGATGCGCCGACGTTTCACCCCATCATTTCGAGGAGCCCCGCTGTCGAGCCTGATCAAGATCGCAGACCAGGTCGGCCTCCTGCCTCGCGCCGTCAAGCTGCCGCTGGAGGAGCTGCCCAATCTCGCATTGCCGGCGATCCTCCACTGGAACATGAACCATTACGTCGTCATCGAGCGGGTTTCCGGCGACAAGGCGCTGATCCACGACCCTGCTGGCCGCAGTGAATGGCTTCAAATGTCTGAGGTTTCGGACCACTTTACCGGCGTTGCACTGGAGTTGCGGCCAAACGAAGCATTCGAGAAGAAAACGGAGCGTACGGTGTTGCGCTGGTCGCAGCTCTGGACGCGGATCAACGGGCTTGGAAGTTCATTCCTCCAGGTCATCGTCCTCAGTGTCGTGTTGCAGATCTATGTGCTTGCCCTGCCCTACTACTTGCAGATCGGCATAGACAACGCGCTGCCGGCGCTCGACCACGATCTACTTGCGGTGCTTGCGCTTGGTTTTGGGCTGTTCACCGTGTTCAATGCGAGCGCGAGTTTCCTTCGCTCCTTTGTGATCCTGGCGGCGGGCTCGGCATTGGGCTTCGGCATCGCCTCGAACATTGCCAGGAAACTGTTCCGGCTGCCGCTCGACTGGTTCCAGAAGCGGGAGGTCGGCGACATTCTCTCCCGCTTCCAGTCGGTAACGCCGATCCAGAAAATGCTGACCGAAGGTGTTGCTGGAACGCTGGTGGATGGATTGCTCGCGCTGACGACGCTGGCGATCATGTTCTTCTACAGCGCCAAGCTTGCAATGATCGCGCTGACCGCCTTCTTCCTCTATTTCGTCGTTCGCCTGATATCCTTCTCGTTCGAGCGCCGCGCCCAGGAAGGCAATATCATCGCGCACGGCAAGGAACAGACGGCGCTCATCGAGACGATACGCGGTATCCAGACCTTTCGTCTCTACAATGGTGAAACGCTGCGGCATGCCATGTGGCAGACATTGTTGACGGATGCCGTCAATGCCAACATCCGCTCCTCGCGCATCGGCATTTGGCAAACGACCAGCAATGCCTTGTTGTTCGGCCTGGAGAATGTCGTCACCATCTATCTCGCAATCGGCTTCGTCATGAATGGCGGCTTCAGCGTCGGCATGGTTTTCGCCTACCTCGCCTATAAAGGTCAGTTCCTCGAAAAGGCCGGCAATCTCGTTGATCAGGGCATGGCGTTCTTGATGCTACGGCTGCATCTGGAACGCTTGGCCGATATCGCCTTGGAGGAGGATGACAGAAGCTTTGCCCCCAGTTCCATGGCCGTCACGGAATTAAAAGGACGGATGGAGCTCAAAAGCGTTTCCTACCGCTATTCTCCAACCGATCCCCTCGTTCTCCAGGAGATCGACTTTTCCGTTGAAGCCGGCGAACATGTGGCCATCACCGGGCCGTCAGGCATGGGTAAATCGACGCTCCTCAAGGTGATGCTCGGGCTGCTGTTGCCTCAATCCGGTGAGGTGGCCGTCGACGGTCTTCCCCTCCAGCAGTTCGGTCACAAGAGCTTTCGCGATCAGATCGCAGCCGTCCTGCAGGACGACAATCTCTTCGCCGGATCCATAGCGGACAATATCACGCTGTTTGCCGAGCAGGCCGATCTCGAAGCCATTGCCGATGCCGCACGCGCTTCGGCAATTCACGACGAGATCATGAAAATGCCGATGCAATATGAAACGCTCGTCGGCGACATGGGATCGAGCCTCTCCGGCGGCCAGAAGCAGCGCGTGTTGCTGGCGCGCGCGCTTTATAGAAAGCCGAAAATGCTTTTCCTGGATGAAGGCACATCTCACATGGACGCCGCCAACGAAGCGCGCGTCAATCATTCCATACGCTCACTCGGCATTACCCGCATCGTCGTCGCTCACCGGCAGGAAACCATCGCTGCCGCCGACAGGGTTCTTTACATGGACGGCGAAGGCCTGCGACCTCTTGGTCCGCCAAAGGAAGTCATCAGCCTGCAACTGGGCGAAAGCCTGAGCACGCGTTGAGAGCGCGACGTCGCGCCTGCGATTTCGGACTTCATCAGGCGGCGCTGCCAGCCACGCCGTCCAACTGCTCGAGAGCCTCATCCGGCAGCGCGAGCCCGGCGGCGGCGAGGTTCTCCCTGAGATGGCCGATGGACGAAGTGCCGGGGATCAGCAGGATGTTTTCCGCGCGACGCAGCAGCCAGGCGAGCGCCACCTGCATAGGCGTCGCGTTGAGGCGTGCTGCAACATCGGACAGGGTGGAAGACTGCAGCGGGCTGAACCCGCCGAGCGGAAAGAATGGTACATAGGCAATGCCGTCGAGCGCGAGATCGTCGATCAGGGCATCGTCGGCCCGATGCGCCAGATTGTACTGGTTTTGCACGCAGACGATCTCGGTGATCCCACGTCCTTCGGTGATCTGCTTGGATGTGGCGTTGCTCAGCCCGACGTGACGCACCAGGCCTTGCCGCTGAAGATCGGCGAGCACCGTCAGGGGCGCTTCGATCGACCCTTCGGCCGGACCGTGCACGTCGAACATGATCCTGAGATTGACGACATCAAGCACATCGAGGCCGAGATTACGGAGGTTGTCGTGTACTGCCTCCGTCAGCTCTTCGCGCGAGAAGGCCGGAATCCAGGATCCATCCGCGCCGCGCCGGGCGCCGATCTTGGTGACGATGACGAGATCGTCGCGATAGGGATGCAGCGCTTCGCGGATGATCTGGTTGGTGACGTGCGGGCCATAGAAGTCGCTGGTATCGATGTGGTTTACGCCGCTCGCGACCGCCTCTCGCAGCACAGCCAAGGCCGCGCCATGATCCTTGGGCGGGCCAAACACGCCAGGCCCGGCAAGCTGCATGGCGCCATAGCCGAGCCGCTTCACGCTGCGGTCGCCGAGGTTGAACGCGCCGCACTGATCGATAGTGGACATGACCTAATTCCTTTCAAGAGATGACGCCAAGATAGGCCCAAGATAAGCCCAAGATAGGCATTGTCGGTACGCGTGAAAATTGGCTATAATCCGCACGGGCTGTGCAGAATGGCGAACAGTGAAAGCAGATCTAAGTGACCTCAATGCCTTCGTTGCCGTGGCCCGTGCCGGCGGTTTTCGCGAAGGCGCGCGCGTTAGCGGCAGCAGCGCCTCCTTCCTCAGCGAAGCGGTGCGCCGCCTGGAGGCGCAGCTCGGCGTCAGGCTGCTCAACCGGACGACACGCAGCGTTGTCCCGACCGAAGCGGGCAAGGGCTTGTTGGAGCGGCTCGGCCCCGCGTTGAGCGAGGTGGAGTCTGCCCTCGACGTCGTCAATGGTTTTCGCGACAGGCCGGCCGGTGCGCTGCGCCTCAATGTGCCGGTCAGCGCGGCGCGGCTGGTGCTGCCCGCCATCGTTCCGCCGTTCCTCGCCGCCTATCCCGACATTCGGCTGGAAGTGGTGACCGACGAAAGCTTTGTCGACGTGATCGCGGCCGGCTGCGACGCCGGCATCCGCTATGACGAGCGGCTGGAGCAGGATATGATCGCGACACCGATAGGGCCACGCGTCCAGCGCTTTGCCATCGCAGCCTCGCCCGACTACCTCGATCGCCGTGGCCGGCCGCAACATCCGAGCGAGCTGCTCGGCCATGCCTGTCTATTGGGTCGCTTTGCCAGCGGCGCGATGACGGCGCCGTGGGAGTTCGAGCGCGATGGCGAGATAGTGCGAGTGGACCCGACGGGGCCGCTGATCGTGCGGGTCGGCGGGGCGACCGATTTGGCCGTTGATGCAGCAATATCAGGAACAGGGATCGTCTGCCTCTTCGAGGACTGGCTGCGCCCGCATATCGACAGTGGCGCGCTCGAGCCCATCCTCGAACCGTGGTGGCAGCGCTTCTCCGGGCCGTTCCTCTACTATCCCGGGCGTCGGCTGGTACCGGCGCCGCTCCGGGCATTCATCGACTTTGTCAAGGCATCGGCTCCGGCATAATTCTTTGGCCGGAATCGATCCAAGGATAAAATGATGCAGCAATTCAAGGTTTTACAGCATCCTTTGCGCGTCTAAAAGATGCGGCGCTGTAAGCGGCCTAATGGTCGATGATGCGCTAGAGCTTGACCTCGGCATTATCGCCCATATCAGGTTTGCTGTTCGAGACCGCTGCGGCCGCCATCTTGATATAGCTGATGATCGTGCCCGGGCTGTCCCAATATTCGGCCGAAGCCGGCGTCATCTTGAGGATACGGATGGAAGGATCGTCGGGATTGTCCCACCAGGCCTTTGCCGGCGTCGCCCATAATTCCCTGATTCTCTCCCGGTCGTTTTGCACTTCGGCCGTCCCCGATACGGAAACATATTTCTGTCCCTTGGTGTCGGCAAAGGCGAGGCACACGTTTGGCCAGCGAGTGATTTCATCGTCCTTGTGACTGCCGACATCCGTCAGAAAATAGATCGCATTCTCGAGCTGCGCGGTATAGGCGGACATCGGGCGGGCTCGCAGATCGTCGCCGCTGCGGGTCGTCAGCATGCAAAACCCGATCTTGTCGATCAATTCCCATACTCGTGTCGCATCGTCTTGATTGGCCATCGTCATCTCCAACTGTGCAAGAGACGAAGTAACCATCTGCCGCGGCCGATGTTCCCAGTCGGCGGGCCTCATGAGCCGATTCCCAGGGTGATCGAGGCACGCAGTCGATCAATGGACGCTTGGGGTTTTCATGACAATTGCGAAGTCTTCGGCGACCAGTTCGCTGACGGCGATGAGAACTTCCTCCAGGGAAAAGCCCGATGTCAGAGCGCGTTGAATCAGATCCTGCAGATCCGGCTCCACGACATCGCGGCAATCCTCGAGGCGTTCTTCCGAAACGGTGAGGCTATTGAGTTCGTCCATTGTCTGTCCTTTCAGGGGAATGTAACCGCCAAGGCCCGGAAAGGCTGGCGAGGATAAAGCCGTTAACGGGCGGCCACCGCCCGCTTCGGACCGGGCAGCAGGCCCTCACGCTGCATCTGCTTGCGTGCAGCCTTGCGATGTCGGCTGATCGCCTGTGCCTTTTCCCTGACGCGCCGTTCGGACGGCTTCTCATAGGCGCGCCGTTCCTTCATTTCGCGGAACAGCCCTTCGCGCTGCATTTTCTTTTTCAAGACTCTGAGCGCTTGATCGACATTATTGTCTCGGACGAGTACCTGCATTTCGAGTTCTCCTTGTTTGGGATGGTGCGCCGATCGCCACTCAGCCGAGCTGCTCGGCGATCAGAGCCTGCAATTCGCGGCGGGTGAGAAGGCAGGGAAACGGCTTCCAGCTCCTGGGAGCATTGCGGACAGCCTCGTCATCCTCACGCGGATTCGCCGCAACCGCGGTGGCTGTATGTGTGTTGTTCAAAAAGAAATCCTTTGCCGGCCTTGGCCGGCGTTATCGATTGTTTGTGGGATTGCCCATCACGCAGCCTTAAGGCGCGCGCCGATGCATAAGCGTCTCAATCAGCAGCCGGCAACGGCTTGGATTTCCGCTTGGATCGGGTACATCTGCAACATAGGGCTCGGCGAGCAGAATTGCAACGGATAGCCCGGATGGTTGGCGCGGGCACCGCCAATCGCCTTCAGATATACTCGGCGCCATTTTATTCAAGTTAGCCGGGTATAGTTTTTGCCGAATTTTCCTCAATTTTGCGCGAGAGTGACATTATTCAGCCGGAATGGAAGCAACGCGAAGATCGCCATCGAAATTAACCTTCTGTTAAATAGGCCATTGACTTGTAGTATTAATAGGTTGTTAAAGGAGCCGCTCGCTGAGGTCGAAATTGACCCGCCAATAAACAATTTGAGGAGAGTGCAATGGCTTCGCCGATACACGCAACTGATGATAGTGCAACATTTCAAGAAACTGATGTTATTTCCGGAAACCTGCTTTCCAACGATTCTTCCGACAACGGCCACCTGTTCCTGCGCGCATTCGATGGCGCAAGTGTTGGCGCCAAGAGCGGCAACAGCCAGGTTACTGAAATCCAGGGCGATTACGGCACCTTCTTCGTCAAGCCGGACGGCAGCTACACCTATGTCCTGAGCGACGCTGCCAAGATCGGTTTCGCCAACGGCGAATCGTTCCAGGAGAAGGTTTCCTACAAGATCTCCGACGGCAGCGGTCACACCGACGTCGGCCTGTTCACTTTGAACATCCAGGGCGTAACCAAGCCGATCGCAGTCGACGATACCTTCAGCTTCACCGAAGGCAACGCCATCGGCGGTAACGTTCTGGATAACGACATTGCCGGCGACAACGGCAAGATGTTCCTGCGTCAGTTCCTGACCGAGCAGGTAGACGGCAAGGATGGCGCCGTTACCGACGTTGCCGGCACCTACGGCATGTTCCACGTCAAGGCGGACGGCACATTCACCTATGAACTGACCTCCGATCTGGATGCAGGTCAGACGTACACGGAAGTTCTCCGTTACTACAAGATCTCCGATGGCGAAGGCCACACGGACACTGCCAAGGTGACGCTCAACATCACCGGCACGGATGCTCATCCCGACGGCGTCGGTGTTTGATCCGCAGCGATAGATCAGTGAGACACGACGCCCGCCGCGCAATCGGCGGGCGTCCGCATTTTCGCCACTTGATACAAGGCCCGGCGGGAGCCGGTATATAATCCTTTTTAGCTAGTTCTTATAAACGCGGGGGAGGCGTAGTCTCGAAGTTCGGAGGACACGCCCTTGACCGAACACATCGAACCCAAGCAAATCGAGACAGACGATCTGACGAAAGTCTGGTCCGTAACCGAGTTCTGCGCTCGCCATCGGATAGATGTCGAGGAACAGGCGCTGTTGCTCAAACTTTTCGGCCCGTTCGCGACCGCCTCCGAATTGCTTCACAATGCCAAGCGCGCGCCAAGGTTCAGATGAGCCCCTCTTCAACCTCACAAATCCCGGCAAGTCATTCGGTGAACGAGACGGCGCGAGATATCGCCTGATCGGGTGACGGTCGCTATCTTGCCTCTCCTTAGACTTTTAGGCAGTAATCGAAATGGTGCGATCGTTGCATTTGGCGGAACCATCATCGTGAAAACGAGCGGCGCTGATATGGATCATGTCGATATCGTTGATGCTGTCTATCAGGCGGCGGTCCGTTCAGAACTATGGCCGGATACGCTGTGCGCGATCGTTGATTATGTCGGTGCCGTCGCCGGAAATATTGTCTATCAGGCGCCCGATGGCCGCGGCAGCTTTCTGATCCCCGGCCGCATGCGTGAAGATTTGAATGCGCTCTATCTTCAGCATTACACGAGCAATCCCTATGCCCGCGCATTCGAGAAGGTAAAGCCGGGCGAGATTGCAGTCGGCAATAGGTTGATCGATGCAGAGGCCGTCCGGCATTCCGCGTTTTACGCCGATATCTGCGAGCCTCAAAACATCTTCAATCAGCTCTTCCTGCCGCATGCCAGCCTGCACGAGCGGGGAGGTATCGGCGGTGTCGCTCTGTTCCTGTCTCGTCAGCAAGACGAGCACGCCGTCGAAGCGGCAGCGCGGTTGGAGCGGCTGAGCCCGCATATGGCGCGGGCGATCGATCTTTCCTTTCAGGTAAACCGGATCGCCCGCGCACCCGAATTGCCGCAACGGCTGATCGATGCAATCGCGGATGCGGCCGTGCTGATCGATAGTCGGGGTGCCGTCCTTCTCTTGAATGCGGCAGCCGAAGCACTGCTCAAGCAGGCCGACGGCATTTTTCTCAGCCGATCCGAAAGACCCTCCCTTGCCGCCCATATTTCGAAGACATCCACCCGCCTGGTGAATGCCATTCGTCAGGCTTTGCTGATAGCCGATGGCGAAGACACGCCTTTCGAGGGGGCATTGTCGGTCTCCCGACCATCGGGTTTGCCGCCCTATCTGGTGATGATCACGCCGCTTGCATCGACAGCGGTTTCGATATGGGATGCGGTTGATAGCGGAGCGCGCGTCCTCATTCATATCGTCGATCCGGAAGCGAAGACGCGTCGGCAAGCGCAACAACTGCAACACATCTTTGGCCTGACCGAAGCCGAAACCCGGGTCGCCGCACTGGTCGGCAGCGGAATGAATCTGCCCGAGATTGCCCGGGTTCTTGGAATTTCGTCCAACACGGTAAAAACCCACACCGGCCGATGCTTTGGCAAAACGGGGGTACGATCCCAGGCGGCTCTCGCCAGGCTGATTGCCTCGATCCCGATCGCCGGAAACAGGCCGGCGACGCCGTCCCGCACGAATGGAAAGAGCCGTCCGCGGCAATCGTAAATTCTACTAGGCTATCTTCACGCGATGATCTGGAGAGGCCTGCTGCATGACCTCATAGATCCGGGTGATTTTCCTGAATTGCTGCTCACTCTCTGCACAAAATCTGCAATTCGGCGCGGCATTCTTCCGCCATGAGCAAGAACGACATCCCCCTCGCGCCACACCATCCGGCTTTGCCGGATCGCCTCCGCAATGACGGATGGTGGCTGACGGAGGCGAGCTGGCCTCGAGGGACCGCCTCCGAGGAGACCACAGCAACCATGCTCATCGTGATCGAAAAGCGGCATCTACGAGAGGAGCACCAATGGACACAACCGACACCCTGATAGAAGCAATGCCGATCAGGCGTGGCGGCGGCCGGATTGCCACGCTGTTTGCGCTGGTGGCGCTGGCTGATTTTCTGATCTTTGGTCAGATGCCCGGCATAAACCTTTTCCTGTTTGCGCTCGCCGTCTGCGCCGGCATTCTACTTTCGGCCGGGAAGGTCCGGGCGCCGTCAATGGCTGCACTCCTGCTTGGTTTCTCGGTTCTGGCGTCGGCACCTCTGCTGGAAGCGCCCTCATTAACCGGCATCGCCCTTTGCTTCAGTGCGCAGATAGCGGTTGCTCTCGTCGGCGCCAGGCTTATGCCTCGCAGTCTGACCGGTCTGCCGCTGGTGTTTCTCCGTTTCACTCTTGTCATTCCCTTGCGGCTTGCCGACGATATTAGGAAATATCTTAAGACGCCGGCCAAACGTTTCTCCTTCACCGTCGTTTGGCAGGGCGTCGGCCTCTGGATCATGCCGCTCGCTCTCGCCGCAGTCTTCGTGTTCCTCTTTGCGGCTGCAAACCCGCTTATCGAGATCGCGCTGCGCAGCATCCGCTTTGCCGTTCTGTTGCAGTTTCTCGACCTTTGGCGAATCGGCTTCTGGATGATGATCGCTACTGTGGTCTGGACGATGTTGCGGCCGCGGCTGAAGCGGCGCACTGCGAGGTCGCAAGTCAGCAGGGCGTTCGTCATCGTACCGACCAGAAATGCACCGTTCGGCCAGGCCTCCCTGCTGCGGTCGCTGCTCCTCTTCAACGCGCTCTTTGCCGTGCAGACACTTCTCGATCTCGTCTATCTCTGGGGCGGCGCAGACCTGCCCGATCACATGAGCCATGCCGAATACGCTCATCGCGGCGCCTATCCGCTGATTGCGACGGCGCTTCTGGCCGCCGGTTTTGTTCTCGTCGCCATGCGGCGCGGCGGGCCTGGCGATCAAAATCCGCTGATCCGCGGCCTCGTCCACGCCTGGATCGGTCAGAACGCATTCTGCTCGACCGATCCAACGAGTGGCTGATCGCCACGAACCTCGCTTCGCTGATTGCGGTGCTCTATATCAGCGCCTTCATCGACTTCCCTGATGTCATCGCCCGCTTCAATGTCGTCCACAGCCAGGAAATCAGCCAGGAGGGCCCGCCGCTCGACCTCGATTATCTCTCCTCGCTCGGTCCTTCCGTCATTCCGGCGCTCGATCTCTACCTCCTCAAACTGCCGGATCACCTGATCGACCAGAGGGGCCAAGCTGCGACAGTTCGGTACTACCTCGCCAGGAATTTTGAGATGCGCCGGCGGGACTGGCGGAACTGGACCTTCCGGGCGGCGCGGCTGGAGAGTTATCTTCTGGCTCCCATTGCAAGATAGAACGAGAACGATAACAACAGGCACGACAAACCAATGCAGGACTGGTGATGGCGCCCCGCATTCTCGTCGTTGATGACGAACCTCATATCCGCGACGTGATCTGCTTCGCCCTTGAGCGCGCCGGCCTGGCATCGATGGCCGCCCGCAACGGCACCGAGGCGATGGCGGCCTTCCGCCGCGGCAACATCGATCTCATCATCCTCGATATCGGCATGCCCGACATGGACGGCCTGGAGGTCTGTCGCCATATCCGCAAGACGTCGGCATTGCCGATCCTGTTTCTTTCGGCGCGTGACGAGGAGATCGACAGGGTACTGGGTCTCGAAATCGGCGGAGACGATTATGTTACCAAGCCGTTCAGCCCGCGCGAACTCGTGGCTAGGGTCAAGGCGATTTTGAAGCGCAGCAGCAATGAAGCGGGGCTTGACAGACGCCACGCCACCCTTGTCGCCGGTGAACTCAGCCTGGATCGGCGTGGCAGGACGGTCATGTTTGGCGAGAGCACCATCGCAATGACAGCGCTCGAATTCGCAATCCTGGACGCATTATTGGCACGCCCCGATATGGTCTTCAGCCGCGAACAGCTGATGGAGGCGGCCTATGGCGCCGGAACCTATGTCGCTGACCGGACGATCGACAGCCATATCCGCAACATCAGGGCCAAGTTCCTGGCGGTCGGCGGTTCCGCGATCATTGCAACCGTTCACGGCATCGGCTTCAAACTCGGCATCGAAAGCGGGAGGAAGGCCTGATGCCGGCACCGAAAGTCAGGACGAAATGGCGGCCGACGCTGGCGCTGATCGTCTATGTCGTGCTTCTCGCGGTCATGGCGCTGCCGATCCTGATCGTCATCTGGTTTCGCGCCGTGGAGGCGAGTTCGAACCGGATGGCACCGGCGGAGATCGGCGCCCTCGTCGTCGCCTTCATCCTGACGCTCGGCGTTGCCTATGTGCTGACGCGCACCATCACCGGGCCTATCGACGCTTTGATCGCCCGGACGGAAGAGATCGCCCGCGGCGGCAAGGGAGCAATCCGGCCGCTTGAAAGCTATGGAACGCGCGAGATCGCCGTCCTGTCGCAAAGCTTCCTCGATCTCGCCGGAAAACTGGTCGATCGCACCGAATATGTTCGCTCCTTTGCCGCTCATGTCTCCCACGAACTGAAATCGCCGCTGACGGCCATCCGCGGTGCGGCAGAGCTTTTGCGCGATGACGATGCCGAAAGGCCGATGACGAAGGCGCAGCGTTTGCACTTTCTCGACAACATCATCGCCGATGCCGTCCGGCTCGATGCATTGTTGCAGCGGCTGAGGGAACTTGCGCAGGCGGAAACGCCTGTCGCCGAGGGCAGAAGCAGCGTCACGGACATCATATCCTCACTGCGCGGGCGATTTCCCGCTCTTAATATTTCCGGCACCGGCGATACGGAAATATCGGTTGCTCTTCCCCAGGAGGCAGCCGGCATCGTCTTTGCCAATCTTGCCGAAAACGCTCTTCAGCACGGCGCGCCACGCTGTTGGAACTCAGAATATCGGTCGATGCCCGAACAGCCGTCATTCTTGTCTGTGACGACGGCAGCGGTATTTCCGAGGCAAATCGCCAACGCATCTTTCAGCCGTTCTTCTCAACCCGCCGCGAGCAGGGCGGTACCGGCATGGGCCTCGGTATCGTCCGCGCCATGCTGAGCTCTCATGGCGGTACGATCCGCCTGCTGAAGACGACCAGCGCCGGCACCGAGTTCGAAATCACCATCCCGGGACCGAGCTGACGTTCCAGAGACCGATCGGGACATTGCGCGGAAAAGCGATCCCCTGAGCACGGGAATGTCGTTAAGCGACTGGATCAGTTTCCAGGCTCTATCGTCGTCAATGCAGCCTGCGCGATGACATCTGCAATGCGTTTGGACAGCGCCGGGTCGGAAGCAGCGCGGGCGAGGGTCACACCGCCACTGAGCATGGCGAGCAGCAAGATCGCCTGATCTTCCCGGCGCCTTTTGGATTGACCCGGTATCTCACTCTCCGGCAAGCCGACCGCAACTTCCTCGATGAGACGTTTGAGTTCTGCCGTATAGGCGCTTCGTGTTTCATGGTCTGCGCGCATGACGTCGGGGGAAAGGCTCGGCAGAGCGCAGCTCTCGCCCAGATCGCAGGTTCTTTTATAGCCGAGATAGTAGCCGACGAATGTCGTCAGCCAGTCTTTCGGTTGACTGGCCTTTAGCGCCGCAATTCCTTGCCGCAGATCTTCGAGGCCGGTTAGCACGGCGGTGCGAAAGGCTTCGCCCTTGGACTTGAAATGTCCGTAGAAGGCACCGTTGGTCACGCCTGCTGCCTTGGTCAATGCATCGATGCCCGCACCGCCATAGCCTTCCTTTCTGAAAACCTGTCCAGCCGCCGCAATGACGCGCGTTCGAGTCTCCTGCTTATGTTCCGCACTGTATCGCATATATGTCCCTTTTAAGAGCGATCACTCTTTATGCCTTGCTAAGAGAGTGATCGATGTGTATGCATAAAGAGTGATCGGTATATATCAGAAGCGGTCACGGTTCAAACAGGGAGATATACGATGCCTATCACACTCACCGTGCCTGAAGGCCTGCTTTCGCAGCGGGCTCAGGCCCAAGCCTTTGCCGGATTGACGGACGCAGTGCTCGATGCCGCCGGCTTGACCGGCAATGACTTCATGACAGCCAATATTATCGGCACGATCAACGTGCTGCCGCGGGAGCATATACTTGCGGCGGGAGAGCCGATCGCTGCAGCCTTCGTTGAGCTCAAGCTGCCCGAGATAGCGCTGGTGAGTGCTGAAGCAAAACAGGCCTTCTTCGAAAAAGCGGCCGATGTCATCGAACAGGCCGCCGAAGGCCGGCTCAAGCGCGAGCATATATGGTCGAACATCGTCTACGCGCCTGAAGGGGCCTGGGGTATCGCCGGCCGCAGCTATAACAATGCCGAACTCGTCGGCGCCATCCAGGGCGCGGTTGCTGCCTCTTAACGATCGCGGCGTACGCTCGGAAATCTCAGACTTGATGCAATGCCGGGCCGGCGATACCAAGGCGTCGCGGTCCGGCGCCTTGACGGAGCCAGACCATGCGGCTTGCCAACTATCTTTTCTTTTCCACCGGTTGCGAAGAGGCGCTCGCCTTCTATGCCGAATGCGGGCTTGGCCGGATCACGCAATTGGAGCGCCACGGCGCAGACGGGATGCCCGTTGCCAGCGAAGCCATGCGGGGCAAGGTGATGCACGCTCGTTTCGAAGGACCTGGTATTCTGTTCTTCGCCTCGGACAATCACGATGCCGAGCCGATGCGAGGTTCCGCCCATATGCTGATCATGGACGACCGAGACAGTACCGCCAGCCTCTTCGCACGACTGGCCGAGGGCGGCAAGATTACGACACCGCTCGCCGTCCAGCCATGGGGGAGCTATTATGGTAAGCTCAGTGATCGCTTTGGAGTCCAGTGGATGCTTGATTGCCTGGCGTGAGCATGTGCTGTCCATATGATGGCAGGAGAGAAACTCGCCGCCGACCAAGCTATTGCGTGCCACCCCTCCCCAACTCCAGTGTTCGTGTCTCACCGCGTCGTATACCCGCCGTCGATAACCAGCACTTCGCCGGTGACATAACTTGCCGCCCCCGAGCAGAGGAACAATGCGGCACCCGCCACCTCCTCCGGCTGCCCGACGCGTCCCATCGGTGTCATGCTGCGCCAGGTCGGGAACCAGTCGGGATTGTCGATGCCGCCGCGCGACAGATCGGTCTCGATGTAGCCGGGGGCGATGGCGTTGACGCGGATATTCTCGGCGGCAACTTCACTGGCGAGGCTTTTCGTCATCATGTGGACCGCCGCCTTGGAGGTATTATAGGCGACCTGGTTCTGCGGAATGTTGGACACGATGCCGGATATCGAGCCGATATTGAGGATGGCGCCGCCGCCCTGGCGCCGCATTGGTGCGAGTGCGGCGCGGCAGGCGCGAAAGACGGCGTCGACATTGACGGTCATGATCTCGCGCCAGATGGCATCGGAAAACTCGCCGCTGTCGCCATGAATGGCGATGCCGGCATTGTTGACGAGGATGTCGAGCCGCCCCGCCCGTGATAGGGTCTCAGTGACGAGTTCGTCGGCAGCGCTTCCCTTCATCAGGTCGGCGACGATGAAATCGCAATCGACGCCGGCCCTGGAGAGCCGGTCTTCCGCTGCTGCATTGCGGGTTCGGCCCGTGATGATGATCTTGGCGCCCGCCTCGCCGAGCGCCTCGGCGATGGCAAGCCCGATGCCGCGCGTGCCGCCGGTGACCAGTGCCACCTGTCCGTTCAGGCGAAATCTGTCGAAGATCATGGCGGTTTCCTCTTGAGTGGGGTTTCGCGAGTGTTGAAGGCGGATGCACTTTCGTCAGATGTCGGCGCTCTGCGGCAGGATGACGAGATCGCGGATGGTGATGTTGCGTGGACGCGTCAGCATGAAGAGCACGGCTTCGGCCACTTCGTTCGCCTCCATCAGGCCGCCTGCTGCGAGCGCCTCGTCCAACTTCTCCTGCGGCCAATCGCTGAGGAGGGCCGTGACCACGGGGCCTGGAGCGACGGCGCCCACGCGCAAGCCATGCTTGGCCACCTGCCGCCTCAGCGTATGGACGAATGCCTGGACGGCATGTTTCGAGGCCGTGTAGATCGGTTCCCAGACGACGGGGATCATGCCGGCGACGGAACTCGTCAGGATGATATCCCCGGTCTTGCGCTCGACCATATGCGGCAAAACGGCATGCACCGAACGGAAGGCGGCGTTGATGTTCAGGTTGAGCATCCGGTCCCAGGCATCCGGGTCGCCGCCCAGCACCTCGCCGCCGATATAGGAGCCGGCATTGGCGTGGAAGATGTCCAGCTGGCCGGCTTTCTCCAGAATCTCAGGCATCATCCGTTCGACGCTTTTCGGATCGGTGAGATCGATGACCAAGGGAATGGCGTTGGCGTCGAGTTTCGAGCAGATTTCCTTCAAGGCGTCTTCATTTCGGTCGACCAGCACGACCCGAGCGCCCGCGGCAAGCATGGTCTTGGCGCATTCAAGGCCGATACCCGACGCCGCTCCGGTGACAGCCGCGACTTTTCCAGACAGATCCTGTCCCATTTTCTTCCTCTGCTTTCTGGTTGCTTTAGGCTCGGCCGTGCGAAATTCGCGATCGGCGTGCCAGCGAGTCGACGATGACGGCGACGGCAAGGACAGCGCCGGTGATCATGTATCGAAGCGATGACGACAGATCGAGAAGCGTCAGCCCGCTGGCGATCGACTGGATGACGATGATGCCGAGAAGGGCTGAATAGGCGCTGCCGCGCCCGCCGAACAGGCTCGTGCCGCCGATGACTGCTGCGGCGATGGCGTTGAGATTGACGTCGCCCGTGCCGGCCTGCTGACTTGCCGTCGCCAGCCGCGCGGCGGAGAGAACGCCGCCGGTGGCAGCAAGCAGGGCGCACATGACGAAGGCGCTCGTGTAGATGCGCGAGACGTTGATGCCGGAACGACGGGCAGCCTCCCTGTTGCCGCCGACGGCATGCATCGAGCGTCCCCATTTCGTGCGCGTCAGCGCATAGTTCATGGCGGCGACGAGCCCGACGAAAAGACCGAACATCCAGGGAATGCCGCGCGACTGGTTGAGATAGAATGCGACTGCTTCCAGGGCGACGGTGATGATGACAGCGCGGACAAGCAGTCCGCCGGCCGATTTCGCCGACAGGCCGGCCGCCCGCCGGCGCGCCGAGGTGCGGTAGCTGGAGAAGAAAAAGGCAATGCCGGCAAGGGCCACCAGCAGATAGGCGACCGGGTCCGGCATGACCATGATCTGGCCGAAACTCACGAGCCAGGAACCATAGGGAAGATTGATCGAGCCGGTCGCTCCGAGGATATAGAGCTGCAGGCCGAGAACCGCGAGCAGCCCCGACAGCGTCGACACGAAACTCGGCATGCCGAAGCGGTTGAAGAGAAACGCGTAGAGCGAGCCGATCAGGGCGCCGACAATCATGGCGGCGAGGATCGCCAGAACCACCGGCCAGCCCTGGTTGACCCAGAAGACGCCGACCAGTGCCGAGGCGAAGCCGCTGACGGAGCCGACGGAAAGGTCGATCTCACCCACCATCAGGATGCAGACGATACCCAGCGAGATGACGCCGACGGTCGAGCAGTCGAACAGCATGTTGACGAGGTTGCTGCTCGAGAGAAACACCGGATTGAGCGCCTGGAACACCGTCCAGATGATCGCCAGGCCGACAATGACCGGCAGCGAACCGAGATCGCCGGAGCGGATGCGATCCCCAAAGGCGCGGATCGAGCCGGCAAGGCTATCGTCGTGGTGCACTCTTTCGTCACGTCGGTCGAGGAGCGCAGGTGCTGCCGGTTCATTCTGGATGGTCTTCATCATGGCCTGCCCTCCTCGTTTTGTTGGCTTTGCGCCTTGCGGCGCATCGCGCGGCGGGAGACGGAATTGTTGGATGCGCCGGTGATGGCGCTGACGAGCTGTTCGTTGGATGCGTCGGGCGGCATGGTGCCGTTGTTGCGGCCGAGCCGAAGGACGACAATACGGTCGGCGACGGCGCGAACATCCTCCATATTGTGGCTGATCATGATGACGGCGAGGCCGCGCTCCCGCACGCGCTCGATGAGGTCTAGCACCTCGGCGGTCTGGGCAACGCCGAGCGCTGCTGTGGGTTCGTCGAGCATGATCAGTTTCGGCTGGAGCAGCAGCGATCGGGCGATCGCTACCGTTTGGCGCTGTCCGCCGGAGAGTGAGGCGACGGGTTCGCGCACGCTCGGAAGACGGGCCGAAAGCTCGTTCAAGAGCTTCCAGGCGGCGATCTCCATCGTGACTTCATCGAGCTGATAGGGGCTGAGCTCCTTGCCGAGAAAGATATTGGCGACGACGTCCAGATTTTCGCAAAGCGCCAAATCCTGGAAGACGGTTGCGATGCCGAGGTCGAGAGCGGCGCTCGGGCTCGACAGGTTGACCGGTTTGTCTTCGAAGAAGATCGTGCCCGAGCTTGGCTGGTGCACGCCGGCCAGGATCTTGACAAGCGTCGATTTGCCGGCGCCGTTGTCGCCCACCAGTGCCACGACCTCGCCGGCATACACATCGAGTTCGATATCGGTGAGCGCCGACACTGCTCCGAAGTTCTTCGATATTCCACGCAGACTGAGGACAGGCTGACGGGAAGGGTCAGGAGTATGAGAGGTTTCAGACATCGCCTGGCCTTTCGAAAAAGCGAAAATCGGAAGCGCGACCGGTGGCCGGCCGCGCTTTCCCTTGACTCGATTACTTGGTGATGCCGAGTTTCTTGCAGCCGTCGGCATAGCGGCCGGTGCACAGCTCCTCGGCGGTGTTGATCTTCTTGTCGATGATCTCGGCCTTGAGGTTTTCGGCGGTAACGACAGCCGGTACGAAGAGCTGTGCGGGCGTGTCGTAGAGCGTCATTTCGGCCTTGATCGTTTCTCCGGCCAAGAGCTTCACGGCGACGTTGGCAGCGGCAGCGGCGACGATTTCACTCGGCTTGGAAATCGTATTGTACTGATCCCCTGATATGATCAGCTGCAGCGCAGCGATCGTCGCATCATTGCCGGTCACCGGCGGCACGGGATCGACACCGGCAGCCTTGAAGGCTGCGATGGCGCCGCCGCCAGTGCCGTCATTGGCAGCGACCACCCCGACGATCTGCTTGCCGAAGCGGGTGATCTGGCCGCCCGCCCATTGCTGGGCGTTCGAGGGCTGCCAGTTCGGTGTGTCGAATTCGGCAAGCGTCTTGTATCCGCCGCTCGCCAGGCCCTCATGAATGCCGTCCTTGATCAGCCCGGCAGCCGCATCGGTCGGTGAACCGTTGATCTGCAGGATGCCGCCACCATCGGTCGGCACCTTCTGTGCCTTCAGATGCTGGACGAGCGACTCCGCAATCGCCTTGCCGATCGCCTTATTGTCGAAGGAGACATAGAAATCGGCCTTCCCCTTCGGGATAGGGCGGTCATAGGCGATGACCTTGACGCCCTGGCTCTGTGCGAGCTGGACGAGCGATGCGGCGGCCGCCGAATCCACCGGGTCCAGCACGATGACCTTGGCGCCTTGCGTGATCGCCGAATTGAACTGTTGCTGCTGTTTTGCGATATCGGCATCGGCGTTCTGATAGAGAACCTTGCACGACGCGCAAAGCTTCTTCATTTCCGCGACGAAGCCTGGGTGATCGTGCTCCTCGTAGCGGGTCGAGCCCTGGTCGGGCATGAGGAATGCCACTGTCGCATCCGAAACGGCCGTTTGCGCAAAGGCGGAAGTACCGCCCAGCAAGGACAGGACAAATACCGCGGCGCCTGCCGCCTGTGTTGAGAATTTCATCATTTCCATCTCCTCCCGTTGAAAAAATTATGTAGGTTCGTGATTGCACTGCCTGCTGTGGCCGTTCGGCCGAACGAATGGCTGCGCCTGTCCCGGCGGTTTGACGTTTTTGAGGACAAGCATCTCCGATCACGAGCCGCTCATCGCGTGCCCGCGTTCAAGTCAGTGTCAGTTTTCGTTCCTCCTCCTCGTCCTCCTCGTCCCTTGGACGTGCTCGTTCGGCTCCTCTAGGCCGCCTTTGCCACGTTGATATTGTCACCCAACAACCGTCGGAAACGGGAAGGCGTCATGCCTTTTTCCGCGAGAAACTGCCGGTTGAAGTTAGACAGGTTGTTGAAGCCGACCTCGAAGCAGATATCGGTGATCGATGCGTGGTCATCGCTCATCAGTATCTGGCAGGCCAGGTTGATGCGCAGGCGTTTGACATATTGCACCAGCGACATGCCGGTATGGCGGCGGAAGCCGCGCGAAAAGGCACCTGTCGATTGTCCAGCAATCGCCGCGAGATCGGCTTCGTCGAAGGATTTGGTCAGGTGTTCCCTGATATAGGCGAGCGCTTTGTT
This sequence comes from Rhizobium leguminosarum bv. viciae, assembly GCF_012276115.1. GTDB lineage: Bacteria > Pseudomonadota > Alphaproteobacteria > Rhizobiales > Rhizobiaceae > Rhizobium > Rhizobium leguminosarum_T. The sequence goes on from NZ_WIEU01000013.1 coordinate 161,026, forward strand.
GATGCCGGCCGACATGTAACCGGAGGGATCGGGCAGATAGCTCGGGCTGGCGAGAAGCTGCGCATCCTGTGCGCGGCTGAGCAGGCCGACGATCATCATGAAAAGCTCGATACGGCGCACACCCTGCGCCTGCTGCACCTCGCTCATCAAAGGTGCGACCTGCCGGCTGGTCTCGGCGCCGAAGAGCACGCCGCGTCGGGAGGCTTCGAGAACCGGATCGAAGGGGCCGAGTTCGGCCAGCACCTTCATCGTGTCGATGATGAAATTCTCGCTGAACTGGATGAGCTGGCATCGAAGCGGAATGCTCGATCCTTTCGGGACATCGCTGATCCAGTTATGGGGAAGATTAGGCCCGGCAAGCACAAGATTACCAGGCTCGAACTCGCCGATGAAGTCGCCGACGAAATACCGTCCTGTTGTCGCCACGACGAGATGAAGTTCGTATTCCGGGTGAAAATGCCAACGAACCGTATGGTAGGGATAGCCATGCGCCTTCGTTGCGAAAGATTCGCCCGGGCGGATCTGAATGACTTCCAAGTCAGGTTCCATTGTTTCCTCCTCCGAGGACGGTTCCAGGCCGCCCGCCAAATTCCCTTTTTGGCTTTATTGTTAAGGGGAGTGTAGTGGGCTCGTGTCACGCCCGCCACCACGATTCCCGGTTAAAACCGATACTTTTTTGACAATCGGTGCTGCGGAAGCGGTGTAAAGACGGCAGTAATCCACTTTGCACATCGTCCAAGGGCCGGCCTCAGGCGGCCAAGGCTGCAATGACGTTTCTGACCAGCGCAGAAGAAGACAGCCGGCTCGTGGCGCAGCTCGGGGCGCCGATCGCACCGACACGCACGGAAACGCCGCCGCGGGCATTGGCGATCGCAAACATCGACTCGTCGGTCAGATCATCGCCGATGGTAATCGGGGAGCGGTTCTTGAACGGGTCGGACTGGAAAAACCGCTCCAGCGCATCGCCCTTGCTCGACCGTGCCGGACGCAGCTCGAACACCATCTTGCCAAGCTGCAATGCCCAGTTCGGCCCGGCGATCTCCGCGTAGTGGCGCATGCGCTCATCGAGCACCTTTTCATATTCGGGCGCCAGCCGGTAGTGGGCGGCAACGGCCGCGCCCTTGTCCTCGATCAAGACGCCGGGGTAGTGCTCGGCTTCTGCGGTCAGCGCATGCTTCAGCGCCTGAAATTCAGGTGTCGCCTCGATCGTCTGCATTCCAGCTGCGTTCCTGATTTCTGCGCCGTGCAGGCCCGCTGTCGGAAATGCAAAGGGCTTGAACAGCGCGTCTGCATAAGCAAGCGACCGTCCGGTGACCAGCGCCAAGGCGCCGCCGAGCTTGTTCGACAGGCGATGAAGTTGTCCGGGAAGCGCCTCCGGGACCTCGATCGCATCCGGCGTGGGCGCAAGATTGAGCAGCGTCCCGTCGATATCGAGAAACATTGCCCAGCGGTCCGGCTCCTCCAAGACCATTGAAAGCATTTCCTGGGTAGCGGCATCGTCCTGCACGGCATTCTCCAAACTCTGCAATCATTGAAGCTAGGTCGCCGACCAACAAGGGCAAGGTGACTTTTCAGACTCCGGAACATCCAGAGCTAGTCCGCGTTGTATCTCGCCGCCTGTTCGAGACTCGCGCGGAAAAGGTACATTGATGGCCAAAGGCAGTTCCGAACCCCGTGATGAGATCAATGCGCCATTGGCACATGGCGCCATGGTTCTGCCGCTGGTGACCATCGATGATTACAACAATGAACTGCGTGACAAGAATGGTTTCGTTGGCGACAACGCCAATAAGAAGACCTTCCAGCAGAAGCTCGACGATTGGCGAAAACGCATCCGCAAGTTTGGGGAGGATCCGATCGGCAAGACCGCGACGGCAAAGCTTTCCAAGAAAAAGATCGAGGCCCTCTTGACGGGCGACGACATGGAGGCCGCCGCGCTGGTTATGGGAGCGGTGGAGGACTTTGCCCAGGACTTTGCCGAGGTGATCGGAAAGTTCCTCAAGGACGAGCGCTGGTCCAAGACCGAGCGCATCGTCGTTGGCGGAGGCTTCAGGCGAAGTCGCTTCGGAGAACTGGCGATCGCCAGGACCATGGTTCTTCTCAAGGCGGCCGGCCGCAATATCGAGGTTGTGCCGATCGCCCATCATCCCGACGAGGCGGGGCTGATCGGCTCAGTCCATCTCATGCCGCCGTGGATGTTCAAGGGTTATGAGGCCATCCTCGCCGTCGATATTGGTGGCACGAACGTGCGCGCCGGCGTCGTCGAGTTCGGAAAGGAGAAAACACCGCACTTTGCGGATGCGAGCGTCTGGGAATCGGCGATCTGGCGCCATGCCGATGACGAGCCAAGCCGTAGCGGAACGATAGAGAGGCTGGCGGCGATGTTGCAGGACCTGATCGACAAGGCCGAAAAGGCCAACCTGAAACCTGCTCCCATTATCGGGATCGCCTGTCCGGGCATCATCAAAGCGGACGGCTCGATCGAACGCGGTGGACAAAACCTGCCGGGCGGAAATTGGGAAAGTGATAGCTTCAACCTTCCCGCCGCACTGATCAAGGCCATTCCCGAGATCGGCGACCACAGCACATTCGTAATGATGCACAACGATGCCGTCGTGCAGGGATTGTCGCAGATCCCTTTTATGAACGACGTGTCGAGATGGGCGGTGCTGACCATCGGCACCGGGTTGGGCAATGCGCATTTTACGAATCGCGAGGGAACGAAGGCGCGATAGTGGAATGCCTGTCTCGCGCAACTCTGCACGCAATGAACGCCCCCGCTTACGATCGACCGGGCCGTGGGAGCATTATGGTAAATAGCAGGTAAACAAGAAGGAATTCCGCAGACGGAAGCGAATTTGGCAATAAGTTCCGCTAGGAAAGATAGCCGCTTTGCCGAACAGGAGTGAGATCTGGTTGATCGAGGCTATCGGCAAACGTCTGCGACACCAACGCATGATCCCGGTTAGCAGTATCGATCATACCCGCCGCGACCTGATTCGCCTAGCATGCGCTGTTGTGATCTTCGCGGAGAATGACGCCCGCGGGATGTCGGAAACCTATTCGCGCACAACTGCCGGCATCTGATCGGACTGGTGTCATCGGCTTGGCCTGGCGATCGATCGGATCTGCGGACAAACGATCCCCCACCTTTCAACGCCCCTGCCCTCAGTATTTTGCCGACCTAGACCCCGGCCACACCTCCCCTTCCCCGATATCACTCAGCAACAGCGCTCGCTGAAGTGAGCCCCACACCGGCATCTCGGAATTCCGGCGATGCCTCGTGATCGGAGACAGCGCCGGTTCGCCGGTGCGCCGGCGAAGATTCAGTCTCGCATGGCAGGCCGCTCCTGCGCGCCACTCGATCTCTGCGCGCCGAAGCGATCCGAGACGGCGAGCCTCGCTGCCGAAGGCCGCATTTCTGATCGGCGCTTGAAGATGGAAGTCTCCCCTCCCCTTTCCCGCGTGGCATCGGAAAAGATGGTGATAACGCCGGCGGGCGGTTCTCGGCAGGTTCAAATTACGCTTATCTCTACGGCTTCACGCAATCGATGCGCAGACGAAAGATGGATCATGAACTTCAAGGGAATAAGCGCTCCGCTCAATGCCAGCCGTCTCGAACAAATGCTGAGCCTTGCTCAGCCACGCCGCGTCGCCGAAACCCAAGACGCAAATGACAAGGCCTCCGGCAGCGAATCCGTCCGCGGGCTGGAAGCCGAAAGCCTGTGCCGTTCGTCTGCCTATAAGTGAGAAACGGATTGCCTGATCCGGCATGCCCCAAGCGGTGGATGTTGTCTTCCAGTGAGTCGGTCATGCGTTCTGCTGTGTTGAAATATGCTGAGATGCGCTAAGGGTGGCCGTCGATGGAGGCGGACACGGTCGCCATTGTCAGCTGACAATGGCGCTAAGATTCCGGAATTCCACATGATTTTTTCGTCGAATCCGGTTTGTTATCCATTGGCTAACCAAGAAATCGCTTGACGGAATCGGCAGACTCACGATCATTTGCGCAAAATGACCCGATTTATCAGGATTTGCGTGAATGCCGACCAAGGCCGCGATTGTTGAGAAAGCCAAGAGAGCGAGTCGAGTCTCGATCGACGAGACGATCGCGCAGGACTCGACGATGCTCAGCAGCCAATTGCAGGTGCTGTTCGAGCGGTTGTTTTCGCCCGACGCCCGCAAATCGCTAAGGCGGTTCAGCAGCACCGAGACTGCCAAGCTGCTCGGCGTCACCGACAGCTATGTTCGCCACCTCGCCGCCCAGGTGGAAAGCATCAATCCGGAAAAGACGGCGGCCGGTCGACGGGTGTTCTCGCTTGAGGAAATCCATGCGATGCGCCACCATCTCGGGCGCACCAAACCCTCCTATCTGCCGATGCGCCGACCGGGCGACCATCTCCAGGTGATCGCCGTCACCAATTTCAAGGGCGGTTCCGGCAAGACGACGACATCAATTCACCTGGCGCAGTTCCTGGCCCTTCGCGGCTACCGCGTGCTCGCCGTCGACCTCGATCCGCAGGCATCGATGTCGGCGATGCTCGGGTATCAGCCCGAATTCGACGTCGGCGAGAACGAGACGCTTTACGGTGCCATCAAATATGACGAAACGCGCCGCGACGTAGCCGACATCGTCCGCCAGACCTATTTTCCGGGGCTCGATCTCATCCCCGGCAATCTCGAACTGCACGAGTTCGAGCACGATACTCCAAAGGCGCTCGCCGACACCAACCGCGACGACAAGGACATGTTCTTCATGCGGGTCGGCAACGCGCTGCATTCGCTGGAGCAGAGCTACGACGTCGTCATCATCGATTGCCCGCCGACCCTCGGCTTCCTGACGCTGTCGGCTCTCTGCGCTGCCACCTCCGTCTTGATCACCGTCCATCCGCAGATGCTCGACGTCGCGTCGATGAACCAGTTCCTGACGATGACCTCCGACCTTCTGGCGGTGGTCAAGCAGGCAGGCGGCAACCTCGATTATGATTGGATGCGCTATCTGATCACCCGCTATGAGGCCAATGATGGACCGCAGGCGCAGATCGTCGCCTTTCTGCGCAGTCTGTTCGGCGAGCGCGTGCTGACCTCGATGATGGTCAAGTCGACGGCGGTCTCGGATGCAGGCCTGTCCAAGCAGACAATCTACGAGGCGGGACGCGAGACGATGCATCGCCAGACCTATGACCGCGGGGTGGAATCCGTCGACAGCGTCAATGCCGAGGTCGAGCAACTCATTCGCAGTGCATGGAGCAGGACATGAGCCCAAAAGGACGCGACATCCTGAAGAGCATGGTGGGTGCCGTCGAGCCGACACGGCCGGAGGTGCCGAGCGTGCAACAGCCGCATCGGCCATCGGGGGCGGTCAAGGCGATGAACCTGTCGCTTGGGCGGCTGGGAGAGGAAGCAGCCGCCGCCAAGGCGCTGCGCGAATCGCTGGCCTCCGGTGACAAGGTGCTGGAGATCGATCCGGCTGCCGTCGAAATGTCTTTCATCCGCGACCGTATCCCGGTCGACAAGGATGCCGAGTTCGAGCGATTGAAGCAGTCCATCCAGGAAAGCGGACAGCAGGTTCCGATCCTGGTGCGGCCGGACCCGGTAAGGGCCGGGCACTACCAGGCCGCCTATGGCCACAGGCGCCTGCGGGCGGCCGCAGAGATCGGGGTTCCTGTTAAGGCCGTCGTGCGAAAGCTCACGGATGAAGAGCTGATCCTCGCACAGGGTCAGGAAAATGGCCCCCGTGTCGACTTGAGTTTTATCGAGCGGGCACTGTTTGCACGCCGCATGGATGAACATGGCTTCAGCCGCGACATGATTGCCAAGGCGCTGGCGACGGACAAGCCGGAAACGTCAAGGCTCCTGCAGGTGGCTCAGACGATCGACCCCGAGCTCATTCTCGCCATCGGGCCGGCCCCCAAGGTCGGTCGTCCACGCTGGTTGGCGTTTGCCGAGAAGTTCAGAGAGACGGGCGGACAGAAAAAGGCGCGGGCCGCAATCAGTGCCGCCGGTTTCGACGCGTTGGAGACCAACAGCCGCTTCGATATCATCTGGAAGGCACTGGAGAAGAAGAGCGCACCGCAGCGGGTCGAGCAGACGCTCCGGACCCAAGGGGGCGCGGCACTTGCTTTGGTGGCCCGCTCCGGCAAAAGCTTTCGCATCACCGTCAAATCGACGGCGTTTTCGGAATTCCTGGCTCAGCGGTTGATAGGCCTCGCCGCCGAGTTCGAAGAGGAAAATGAGGGAAGATGAGGCAGTTAGACCGGTTGTCAGCTGACAATCCGGATAGGAGATAACGCGCAAAAGAAAAAAGCCCCCGAACGTCACCGTCACGGAAGCTTTCCTCGTAGTCTTGAACACCTCCGAGAATCGCACTTCCGAGAATCGCTGTCAAGAGTTTTTGGCGCCGTTTTGGTGAGTGGATTTCTTTTGCCTCGTTGAGGTGGAAGATATGGAAACCGGGAATGTGACGACGCCCTTCGGGCGACGGTCGATGACGCTTGGCATGCTTGCAAACCAAGTCATGGCCGGGGAGATCAAGCCGGATCAGTCGGTCGACAAGTGGAAATTATTTCGCGCGCTATGCGAAGCAAAGCCGCTGCTTGGCATCGGTGATCGAGCGCTTGCCGTGCTCAACGCGCTTTTGAGCTTTTACCCGAAGAACGAGTTGGCCCAGGAAAACGGCTTGATCGTCTTCCCGTCGAATATCCAGCTTTCTCTCAGAACGCATGGCATGGCCGAACAGACCGTCCGGCGCCATCTTGCCGCGCTCGTCGAGGCAGGCCTTCTGCTGCGCAAGGATAGTCCCAATGGCAAGCGGTATGTCCGCAGAGACAGGGCAGGGGAGATCAATGAAGCTTTCGGCTTCTCGCTGGCGCCGCTGCTTGCCCGTGCCGAGGAGATCGAACAGCTTGCCGCCGAAGTGATGGCTGAGCGGCTGCATGTCCAGCATCTGCGCGAACGCATCACTCTGTGCCGCCGCGACGTTGCAAAACTGATCGAAGCGGCCGTCGAAGAACAGATCCCCGGGGATTGGCAAGGCCTCTACGGCGAATTCCGGGACCTGATCGAAGGCCTGCCGCGATCGCCGACGGCAGCGCAGCTTGAATTGCTGCTGCATGAATTGGAGGTTCTGCGGGCAGATATCCTTAACCGGTTGGAAACTCGGATTAAATCAACAAAACAGCGCGGCAATGCCGATTATATTGAGCGTCACATACAGAATTCAAACCCCGACTCCACCATTGAACTTGAACCAAGCTTCGAAACGAAGCAGGGCGCGATGGCTGAGCAAGACAAAGGGCGAGAGGCGGAGACGTTGGAAGAGGGGAGGGGGGAGACAACCCATCCGGGCCGGCAGGAGGAAAGTCGGCAGTCGGGCGGCCGCAACGATGGTGGCGGACTGAAATCTTTCCCGCTCGGCCTCGTTCTGCAGGCCTGCCCGGAAATCCTTGCCTATGGACCGGGTGGTGCGATCCGCAATTGGCGCGATCTGATGACCGCAGCGATTGCGGTTCGATCGATGCTGGGCGTCAGTCCGTCGGCCTACGAGGAGGCCGCCAATGTGATGGGGCCGGAAAATGCCGCGACCGTGATGGCATGCATCCTGGAGCGCGGCGGCCACATCAATTCGGCCGGTGGCTATCTTCGTGGCCTAACGCGGCGAAGCGAAAAGGGCGAATTCGCGATCGGCCCGATGCTGATGGCGCTTCTGCGGGCAAATGCGCCGGCCGGGCGAAAAGTTGGATAGGCCTTCGGCTCCGTGAGGGCGGCGCCGAAGGCTAAGCTCGGGCAAAAGTCTGCAGGCTGCCGCGAAAAGCTCTGGCGCGAGCAGGCCCATTTCGCCGATCGGCGTTGTTATAATAGCTGGAGGCATGTTGAACTGAGCGGTGGCGGGATTGCTCCCCCCAGTGAATGGGCAGCGACCTGTCTCTCGACCGCCTGCTCGCAAAGTTCAAATGTGACAGCTGTGGCAGGAAGAACTATCTGCGCATCAGCCTGCCCTTCCCGCATGGCAGCGAATTTGGCGACATGAAGGTCCGCCGGCTGAGGTACGTGCGCAGCGTGACCGTTCCGGTCGGACGACATCTTCCGCCAAACGGGGCTGCGCTCTTCGCGCTTACCGAACGTCCGTCGGTCACGTCTGTCGCAAAGCCGCAATCGTGCGCTGCGGGGCGTCGAGAATTGCGGAGAAACGGGCGGCGCGCGCAGGCGGCCTGCGTCCCTCCATGGTGATCGCCTGGGTAATGGCTTTCGGGACGGAAATACCCGTTCCAAACGGAAAATCGGGATTGGTGCTGTGCCATGCATGCGGCACAACTATGTCGGCGCGAATGTCAGGGCGTGAATTGAGAGCCCCGAACCAGTCCCAGGCCCCCATGACGTCGATGACATCCTTGAAGAGCGTGGGCATTCCGACCTTGGCGCTGATCGTGACGATGCGCGAGCGGGCAGCAATCGCTTCGGCAAGAGGCGGATGCTCGCCTTCGATCGCGTAGAGCGCCTCCGACAGAACGAGGTTGCCCTTGGAGTGACCGACGAGGAGACGTGGCGCAAACCGCTGATCCTCGAGAAGGGCGATGACTGTCTCGGTGTCCTTGCTCGTGCGGGCCCAGAGATAGCCGCTTTCCAGTTCTTCGCTTTGCGAAAACAGCTTGGTGAAACTGTCGAGCGGTTCGAAGGCGTGACGGATGCTGTTCAGCGCCCCGAAGAAGAAAAACCCGCCGAGCGCTTCGGTCAAGATGTCGGCAAGCCCATAGCCGGAAACGACGGCAGCGACCGGCTCGCCGAGCGCATCGGCGATATTGCGCGCGAAGGCGGCAGCGCCAAGCGCGGAACTGCCGACGCCTGCAATGGCGAGCGCGCCGACGGGCGCTGTCTTTTTAAGATAGTCGTTGACCGTCAGGAAGACGTCGAGCGATCCCCCGCCGGTTGGCGGCACAAGGATGATTGCGCCCTCGCGGGCCAGCCAGAAGGCAAGTTTTGGTGTTTCCTCGGCTGTGATGACATTCACATCATAAAAAACGGCGTCGAGGACGGCATTGCGCCGCTGCAGGCTATCGAGAGTGATCGTACGGAAGGCATTGTCGGCGAGTTTTTCAGGCAGCGCCGCCGTGCGCTCCATCTGCACGTTCGCGAGGACAGGCATCGGACGCATGGGTCACCTTCATTTGACAGGGAGACGCTGCACTGCAGCATAGTCGTTCTCGACCGGCGACGCAATTTCCGGTGCAAGGATAATGCGCCGTTTTAAGAGCTTTGGACTCGCTGTCCTTTGTCCTGGGACAGACCCGTCAGTTTGCTGACGCCCGGCTTGTCGTAGAGGCCGCGATAGGTTCGGCGGATTTCACCGCGATTGGTCAGGCGTTGCAAGACCTTTTCCACGGCGTTCGGGCTGGCAATATCCAGGAAATCCCCGCGCGACCACATGCCGGATGGACCGGCATCCGTTATTCGCGATCGGATTCGATCAAGCGTATCTGAAGTCGGATCAGGCATCGTTATCCCCGAATGTCCAAAAATTATATGCAAAATTTGGGGCAGTAATCGGCATGATCAGCTTGTAGCCTCAACTATCGTAGGTTCGCGACGTCGACAAGCCGCGAAGCTACTGAAGAGGAATGGACAAGCCCGAGCACCACGTCAACTGTCTCGTCGGGCAGCGGCTTTGTCGCTTTGAAAGCAACCGGAGCATCACATGTTTGCCTTCCTCTGCCTTCGCGCCCGAAAAGCTTGCCCCGGCGTTCAACGTTGTATATATTCTGTTCAACGCAGGAGAACCCTATGACCGCTCGACTGAATACTGCCGCGGAAAACGAAGCGAGGATCGCCTTGACCCGCAATCGGCTCCTGCTCGAGCAAGCAAAAGCCGTGGGCCTTCTTGGCGCGGCAAAGAATACTCGTCTGTCCGGACGAGTGTCGTCAGAGTTGATCGAGGCGGCCAAGAAGCGCGCCCATGTGACCTCCGATACCGAATTGCTGGAATTGGCACTTTCCCGGCTGGCTCTCGAGGATGACTTTGGCGCGCGTCTGGTGGGTCGAAAGGGCACCATCCCGGCGGATATCGATCTTGGGATTTAATCTCTCCGAAACACTGCGATCGCTGAAGCCCGGAAAGCACCTCGGAACGCTTGAACGGAGATCCGATGACGATCTCACATGGGCTGCCGACGAACCGCCAATCGGCGGGGCTTTGTTCCTGGACACCAGTGTCTATCTCGACGTGCTTCAGGGTCGCTCGCCAGCGGAGGTCGATACGCTTTTGACCTATCGCCTCTGCCACCATTCCGCGGTGTGCCTTTCCGAACTGACCCACGCCTTCGGCCGGCTGGACCCGAAACACCCCTCGACAGAAACAGTTCTGGATGCGATCGCGGCGACCGTGGAAGACATTCCGGACCATCGGCTCCATGCCGCCGATGCAGACATCTGGGGACAGGCTGGTGTGCTAGCAGGGCTCCTCTTTCGCTTGAGCAACCTGCCAAAGGGGGAGGGACACGAGCGCCGCTTCGTCAATGATGCCCTCATTTTCCTGCAGGCACGGCAGTTGGGGGCGAGCGTATTGACTGGCAACGTCCGGGATTTCGACTTCCTTTCTCAGCTCATGCCAAGCGTTCGGGTTATACTCTATCGAGCATCAGTGAAGTCGCACTCATCGTAAGCGCCAGGTCTTGCCGTCTAATTCTTCCGAAATGGAGATTACGGCTCCGACCTAATGGCGTCAGACGACCAGGTAGCCGATGGAGAGCGGACTTCCAATGCATGGCGACAGAATAAGATGAGATGGTTCAACATTCATCGAAGATCGATGATTTGTGATATCGGCTGCGCGACCCGACACGGCGTTTGCACCAGACATATACATTGCTTGTCACTGCTGGGGCCTTGAGCGGACGCAGTTGCAAGCTGCAAGCAACACGCGCCGTGCGCCAGAGTAAATTTCCACCCCATTGGCTTCCTACATCTTCGTCGTGATCAAAGCAGGCATGCCCTATTGAAGCCAAGCCGACGCCGGCATCATCCGCCCCGGAGAGCGCACAGCTCCGCCAAGGATTCCGTCGCAGTGGTCGCCGAAGCGGCGGCGCACCGGCATCCGAGGTGATCGCGCCGCCGTCGAAGCCAGCTGCGCAGGTTGCCGCGTCCGGCAGACCATCAAAGGAGACCGACCGCCCTCAACTCGGGGCGCAATGTGCGCAATCTAGCTATCTCATTGATGTTTCAGCAGGATCTAGCGTGAGCAGAGGTGATCAAAAAGGCGGGAGTAGGGTGGTTTTGGACAAGCCGCATATCCGAAGCGCTGAAGTACGATATGCCGGACGTCAGCGGATGAACCTTCGCTCCAGAAAGTTCTGTACGTCGCGCCGCCCGTCTACGACGCAGTAGACGACGACGTCAGTGCCCATAATGCGATAGATCATGCGCCACGGCTTATGGTGCAGTTCCCGATATTCGGAAATTCCGATCCCCGCCAACTCCTTCGGAATATTTCCGCGGGCGGGGAATTCTTCAAGCTCGGTGCACGCGCTCTCGATTTCCGTCAGGATACCTTCTGTCGTCTCGGCGCCGTCGCGGCTAGCGATGAAGCGATAGAGATCCTCGATGTCGCGTTCCGCATCCTCAGCGAAAAGAACACGACATGGCATCAGGATTGGCTGTCCGCCAGACGTTTGCGGATGCGCGCGAAGGACTCCGCAGCAGGGCGCAGTTTGCCCTCCTCGACCTGCCGGTTGGTGAGCGCCAGCACCTTCAGGAGCGCCAGCGTCTCCTGTGTTTCTTCGTATTGGCCGACGTCCTGAAGGATGGCCTTCGCCTCTCCGTGAAGGGTAATGACGACCGGTTGCGGATTATCCTTCAGCGTCCGGATGATTTCCGGCGCGTGCGCCTTGAGATAGCTGATCGGCTTGACCTGTTCTGACAGCTTCATTCACTTACTCCCTTTCGACCAGAATATAGACCATCAAGTGGTCGATTGAAAGAAGCCTTTCGATGCCGGCGGCACACATTCCCGGCATCCCATTTTCCATCTTGAGTGCGGCCGGTTTTTTCACCCAAGGCGTTCGAAAGAGAATGCCATTTCTTATAATGACGTTTGTCTACTGATTTTATAGACTAAACTTTGCAACCAAGGATCGGATCGTGGTGCCATGACCTACCTCCTCAGTCTTCTCGACAAAAGCCCGATCGAACAGGGTCTGACGGCCGCGGATGCGCTGCGGGCGACGGTAAAGATTGCCGCCCGGGCCGAGGAACTCGGTTATCATCGTTTCTGGGTCGCCGAGCATCATAACATGTCCAATCTGGCGAGCTCCGCGCCGGAGGCGCTGATCGCCTATCTTCTCGCCAGGACCTCGAGGATCCGCATCGGCTCCGGCGGCGTCATGCTGCAGCATTACAGCGCCTATAAGGTTGCCGAGACCTTCAATCTTCTGGCATCGCTTGCGCCTGGCCGTGTCGATCTCGGTGTCGGCAAGGCGCCGGGCGGTTTTCCGCTCTCGACGCGCGCCCTGCAGCTTGCCGTCGATCCGGCCAGGAAGCCGGATTTCGCGAGCCAGCTTTCCGATCTCAACATCTATCTCGCTGCTGACCCGAATTACGACGGCGCGCAGGCGACGCCTTTCCCGCCGACTGCGCCTGAACGTTTCCTGCTCGGCGCCAGCGTCGAAAGCGCCAAGCTCGCTGCCGAGAAGGGCTGGGAGCTTGTTTTCGCCGGTCATTTGAACGGCGATCCCGACAATCTGCGCAGGACCTTTGAGGCCTATGAGCGGGCATCCGGCGGCAAGCGCCCGATCCTGGCGCTCGCCGCCTTTGCCGCCGAAAGCGAGGGCTATGCCCGCGAGCGCGTCGGCAAGCTGCGCATCGTCAAGATATTTCTGCCGAACGGCCAGACCGTCAATGTCGGCAGCGAGGAGCAGGCGGCAGAATTTGCCCGCCAGGCCGGCATCACCGATTACCGCACCGAGGAAAAGGTGCCAAGCGTGCTGCATGGCACGGCGGAGCAGATCCGCAAGGAACTGGACGAACTTCATCGCCGCTACGGGGTCAAGGAGTTCGTGCTCGACACGCCGGCGCTTGCGGTCGCCGAGCGCCTGGCCTCCATCGAGCTGCTCGCCAAGGAGCGGCTTTCCCTCGTCGCCTGACCGTTTCCAAAAAGGATTGATCCCATGGCTCAAAAACACGTCACGTTCGGTATCATGCTGCAGGGTCCCGGCGGTCACATGAACGCCTGGAAGCATCCAAGCGGGCCGGCCGATGCCAGCGTCAATTTCGGCTTCTTCGTCAAGACAGCACGCAAGGCCGAGGCGGCGGGTATCGCTTTCGCCTTCGTCGCCGACGGGCTCTACATTAACGAGCAGTCGATCCCGCATTTCCTCAACCGCTTTGAGCCGATCGCCATTCTCTCGGCGCTCGCCGCCTCGACCTCGAAAATCGGCCTCGTCGGCACGGTCTCGACCTCCTACAGCGATCCCTTCACCATCGCCCGCCAGTTCGCCTCGATCGATCTCATTAGCGGCGGCAGGGCAGGGTGGAATGCGGTAACCTCGCCGCTCGAGGGTTCGGGCCGTAACTACAGCCGCGAGCATCCCGAGCACGAACTGCGCTACGAGATCGCCGAGGATTATATCGATGCGATCAAGGGCCTGTGGGATTCCTGGGACGACGACGCCTTCGTCCGCAACCGCGAGACCGGCGTCTTTGTCGACAAGACGAAGATGCATCGCCTCAACCACAAGGGCCGCTTCTTCTGCGTCGAGGGGCCGCTCAATATCGGCCGCTCCAAGCAGGGCCAGCCCGTCGTGTTCCAGGCAGGGGCCTCGGATTCCGGCATCAGGCTCGCCGGCAAACATGCCGACGCGGTCTTCACCAATGGCGGGCCGTTCGAGGAGGCGCAGGCCTTCTACCGACAGCTCAAGGACAGCGTGATTGCCCATGGCCGCAGCGCCGCGGAAGTCGGCATCTATCCTGGTATCGGACCGATCGTCGGTGCGACGCAGGAAGAGGCGGAAGCCAAATATCAGGCGATCCGCAACCTCGTCACGACAGACGAGGCACTGCTCTATCTCGGCCGTTTCTTCGATCATCATGATTTCAGTATCTATCCGCTCGACGAGCCGTTCCCCGAACTCGGTGATATCGGCAGGAACAATTTCCGCGCCACCACCGACCGCATCAAGAAGACGGCGCGTGAGAAGGGCCTGACGCTCCGCCAGGTCGCGCTCGATTCGGCAACGCCGCGCACGGCCTTCATCGGCACGGCGGAACATATTGCCGACGAGATCATCCGCTGGGTGGACCATGGCGCCGCCGACGGCTTCATTCTCGGCTTTCCCGTCATCGCCGAGGGCTTCGACGACTTCTCCAGATATGTTCTGCCCATTCTCACCGAGCGCGGCTATTTCGATCCGGTTCTGAAGGGCGAGACCCTGCGCGACCATCTGGGCCTGCCTTTCCGTGAAAGCCGCTATGCGGCGGACGCGGACCAGGTCGAGCGCGGAAAGGCTGTCGGCGCCTGAGGCGCCGACGAACCGTCATGAACATCGTCGCTCACAACTCGCGCAGCAACGATCCGGTCGAAAGAGGTATCGCCGCCTACATCGACGAGATCATCGTGCTTCGCCACGACCTGCACCAATATCCGGAGCTTGCGTTCCAGGAGCTCAGGACCAGCAAGCTCGTGGCATCCCGCCTTTCCTCCTGGGGCTATGAGGTGGCGACGGGCATTGCCGGAACCGGCATCGTCGCCACCCTCAGGCGCGGCGACGGCAAAAGACGGATCGGCATCCGCGCCGACATGGATGCGCTGCCGATCGAGGAAGCGACCGGTCTTGCCTATGCCAGCAGCAATCCGGGCGTCATGCATGCCTGCGGCCATGACGGGCATACAGCGATCCTGCTCGCCGCCGCCCGCTATCTCGCCGAAAGCGGCAATTTCAGCGGCACGCTGCGGCTGATCTTTCAGCCCGCTGAGGAAATCGGCGCCGGCGCCCGCAAAATGATATCGGAAGGCCTGTTCGAACGGTTTCCTGTCGACGCGGTCTTCGGGCTGCACAATTGGCCCGATGTTCCCGCGGGACAATTCGGATTCGTCAACGGCCCGGCCATGGCCTCGGTCGATCAGGCGGTGATCAAGATCATCGGCAAGGGCGGCCACGGCGCCGAGCCGCACCGCGCCGTCGATCCGGTGCTTGCCTCGGCCTCCTTCATCACCGCCCTGCAGAGCGTCGTCTCCCGCAATGTCGACCCGCAGGACATGGCGGTCGCGACCGTCGGTTCGATCCATGCGGGCTCCGCCTCGAACGTGATCCCTGAGAGCGTCGAGATGAAGCTCACCATGCGGGCTTTCAGCGAGACGGTCCGCCAGCTATTGCGAGAGCGCATTCCCGCACTTGCCCGCGCCCAGGCCGAAAGCTTCGGCGCCGAGGCGGATGTGAATTACCGCCTCGGCTTTCCGGCGCTGGTCAACCATGCAGCGGAGACGGCCTTCGCCCGCGATGTCGCCCATGACGCACTCGGCCCCGCAGCGATCGAGAAGGATTTCCGGCCGAGAACCGCGAGCGAGGATTTTGCCTTCATGCTGCAGGCAAATCCCGGCAGCTACCTCTTCGTCGGGAACGGCGACAGCGCTCCTCTCCACAGCGCCCACTACAATTTCAACGACGCGATCATTGCGCCCGCCGCCCGCTACTGGGTGCGGCTCGCCGAAACCTTCCTCACTGATGACAACGGGTGATGAATATGAGCGATACGTTTCTCTATACCAGCCCTCTCGACCCGCGCGCCAGGCCGCTGATCGATGAATTGATCCACGAATACGACAGCCGCTACGGCAATTATTTCAATGCCGAAGGGGCTGCGGCCGAACTCAACCGCTATCCTCCCGAAGCCTTTGCGCCGCCTAACGGCAATTTTCTCCTGTTGATCCGCAATGACGAAACCATCGGCGGAGGCGCCTTCAAGAACTATGACGAACGCACCGCCGAGTTCAAACGCATCTGGACGCGCTCCGATCTGCGCCGCCAGGGCCTTGCCCGCAAGGTGCTGGTGGAACTGGAAGCCCAGGCTGCCCGCCAAGGCTATTCCCGCATCTACCTGACGACCGGGTTTCGCCAGCCCGAGGCGGTCGGCCTCTATCTGAGCTACGGCTACATCGCTCTCTTCGACACCTCCGCCGATCCCGAGATCTACAAGAGCCTGCCCTTCGAGAAGGACATCAGCCATCTCGCTCAGCCTGCGCACGAAGATGCCGAACCGCGCCTGCGCGTGGCCGGCGCAAATTTCTGAAAACGGCAAAGACCGACAATCATAAAAGGGAAGCACAATGGCACTGACAACGGATTTCGCCGGCATCGACCACGGCAGCAGGACGGCAGGATCGAAGGATTATTCCCGTTACCGCATCGTGCCGGCGCGTCATCCGGGCCGCCTGGCAGGCACGATCTTTGCTGCCCTCGTCATCATCGCCGTGCTCTATTCCATCTTCACCAATCCGCGCTGGGGTTGGGGCGTCTTTGCCGAATGGTTCTTTGCCGAACCAGTGCTCGTCGGTCTCGGCCGGACGCTGCTTTTGACCGTGCTTGCCGCCATATCCGGCTCCATCCTCGGAACGGCTCTGGCGCTTGCCCGCGTTTCCAAGTCGCCGTTGCTCTCCGGCCTTTCCTGGGGCTATATCTGGCTGCTGCGCTCGATCCCGGTCATCGTGCTGCTGCTGATCCTGAACAATCTCGGCTATCTGTACGAGACGATCAAGATCGGCATTCCCTTCACCGATACCATCTTCCTCGACTATCCCACAGTGCAATTGCTGACACCCTTTGCCGCTGCCTTTCTCGGCCTGACGCTCAACCAGTCGGCCTTTTTCGCCGAGATCGTGCGCGGCGGTATTCTCTCGGTGGATCACGGACAGTTGGAGGCCGCCGCAGCACTCGGTCTGCCGCGCCGCCGCCAGGCCTTCCGCATCGTGTTGCCGCAGGCCATGCGCTCGATCCTGCCGACCGGCTTCAACGAACTCATCGGACTGGCGAAGAGCACCTCCATGGTCTACGTGCTGGCGCTGCCGGAGCTCTTCTATACGGTCCAGGTGATCTACCGCCGCAATCTCGAAGTCATTCCGCTGCTGATGGTCGCGACCGTCTGGTATCTGATCATCATGACGGTGCTGTCGATCGCTCAGCGCTATATCGAACGCTACTTTTCCAAAGGCGCCGTGCGCAATCCGACGCCATTGCCCTTCCAGGCATTTTTCGAGCGTTTCCGCCGTCCGCTGCCTGTCCTCGATACGGCGACCGACACGGTGCGCAAGATCGGTTTCCGCGATGCGGCGACGCTGCGGGCCGCAGGCGGCGCGGTGCGCATCCACGGTATCTCCAAAAGCTTCGGCTCACTGAAAGTGCTCGATGATGTCGAGCTCAGCCTGCCCGCCGGCAGCGTGACCGCCATCCTCGGTCCGTCCGGCTCCGGCAAGTCGACGCTTCTGCGCGCCATCAACCATCTGGAGCGTGTCGATGAGGGTTTCATCTCAGTCGACGGCGATTTCGTCGGTTACAGCAGGAAGGGCGACACGCTCTACGAGCTCAAGGAGAAGGATATCCTCAGAGGCCGCGCCGATATCGGCATGGTCTTCCAGAGCTTCAATCTCTTCCCGCATCTGACCGTGCTCGAAAACCTCATCGAGGCACCGATCCAGGTTCGCGGCGCCGGCCGCGAGGACGCCGTGCAACTGGCGCAGGAGCTGCTGGCACGCATCGGCCTCAGCGACAAGATCAACGCCTATCCGCGCCAGCTTTCCGGCGGCCAGCAGCAGCGTGTGGCGATCGCCCGCGCACTGGCGCTCCGCCCGAAGGTGCTGCTCTTCGACGAGCCGACATCGGCACTCGATCCGGAGCTCGTCGGCGAAGTGCTCGACGTCATCAAGGAGCTTGCCCGCACCGGCACGACGCTCGTCATCGTCACCCATGAGGTCGGCTTTGCCCGCGAAGTCGCCGACAGCGTCGTCTTCATGGAGAGCGGCCGCATTCTGGAGGCTGGCCCGCCGGCCCGCATCTTCACACAAGCGGAACATCCCCGCACGCGGGAATTCCTCGCCAAGGTTCTCTAGCGCGAAACTGCGCTGGCGAAATGCCGGGCCGCGACGGGCTGCTCCGGCCGAATAACAACAATCACAACCTAAAGATGAAATGGAGAAGGGGCATGACATTTACAGATAGGGCAAGGCTTCTGATAGTGGGAGCCGTCACCATTACTGCTATCGGTTTCGGTTCCGCGCATGCGCAGCAGAAGTTCGATCTCAGCCCCGAGCAGCCGAACCGGCTGCGGGTGGAAAAGAGCGAGAAGCGCATTGCCGAAATCAAGGACTTCAAGTTCGTCGAAAATGGTGTCCTCACCGTCGGCATCAGCTCGAGCGGCAATCTTCCGCTGCATGACTATGCCTCCGATTCCAAGACCGTCATCGGCTACGACGTCGATCTGGCGCAGGCCATTGCCGACAGCCTGGGACTGAAGCTCGAGTTGGTTTCCGTTGCCTGGGCCGATTGGCCGTTGGGGCTGACCTCCGGAAAGTTTGACGCGGTGATCTCCAACGTGACCGTCACGGAAGAACGCAAGGAGAAATTCGATTTCTCGACCTACCGCAAGGACGAGCTTGGCTTCTACGTCAAAGTTGACAGTCCGATCACGGCGATCAAGCAGCCGAAGGATATTGCCGGCCTGAAGGTGATCACCGATGCCGGCACCAACCAGGAGAAGATCCTGCTGGAGTGGGATCGTGAGAACGTCGCCGCCGGCCTGAAACCGATCGAGGTGCAATATTATGACGACGACGCAGTCAAGGATCTCGCCGTTCAGTCCGGCAGAGCAGACACCGTTTTCAGCGTGAACGCGACGCAGGCCTATTCGGCGGGGATCAACGGCAAGACCAAGCTCGTCGGTACCGTCAGCGGCGGTTGGCCGAACACGGCCGAGATTGCCGTCACCACACGCAAGGGCAGCGGCCTGGCGGCGCCCTTGACCGATGTCGTCAACGATCTGATCGCCAGCGGCGCCTATCGGAAGATCCTCGATACGTGGAACCTCGGTCCCGAAGCGATCGACAAGGCCCAGACCAACCCGCCGGGCCTGCCGAAGAGCGGCTCCTGATCAGTTCCTATAGGCCGGCGGCATTGCCGCCGGCCACCCTGCCTTACAGTTTGGAGATTAAAGACGATGATTGCCTTTCCGGCATTCCGGATCCTGCTGATCGCCGCCATGGCGTCAGCCCTTTCCTACGGCGCAGCTCATGCAGCCGAGGATTTCGACCTCAGCCCAGGGCAGCCGGGCCGGCTTCATGCCGCCAGGAACGATGCGGCTATCGCTGCGATCCCTAGGGAATTCAAGTTCGCCACACCAGGCAAGTTCACCATCGCCGTCAGCCCGGGCGGCCCGCCGCTTGCCACCTATGCCACCGACGCCAAGACCGTGGTCGGGGCAGATCCCGATTATGCCTATGCCATCGCCGACAGCCTCGGGCTGACGCTGGAGATCGTGCCGGTCGCCTGGATCGACTGGCCGCTCGGCCTCGCCTCGGGCAAGTATGATGCCGTCATCTCCAATGTCGGGGTCACCGAGCAGCGCAAGGAGAAGTTCGATTTCTCCACCTACCGCCAGGGCCTGCACGGTTTCTTCGTCAAATCCGACAGTCCGGTCACCTCGATCAAGGAGCCCAAGGATGCGGCAGGCCTCAGGGTCATTGTCGGGGCCGGCACCAACCAGGAGCGGATCCTGGTGAAGTGGAGCGAGGAAGATGTTGCCGCGGGCCTGAAACCGATCGAGCTGCAATATTATGACGACGAGGCGGCAAGCCTCCTCGCGCTGCGGTCCGGCCGGGCCGATGTCATCGTCCAGCCGCATGCACAGCTCGTCTTCATCGCCGCACGCGACAAGAACATCAAGCGCGTCGGCACGCTGAGCGCCGGCTGGCCGGATCGCTCGGATGTGGCGATCACCACCCGCAAGGGAAGTGGGCTGGCCGATGCGCTGACTGTCGCCACCAACGGCCTGATCAAAGATGGCGCCTACGCGAAAATCCTCGACCACTGGCATCTTTCCGAGGAAGCCTTGCCGGTATCCGAGACCAATCCGCCCGGCCTGCCGAAATACTGATCATCGGATGGCACGAGTGGGCAACATATCCATCAGCCATATCGGCTTCCTCACCCCCGGCAATTATCCCGACGAAGACTCGTTGTCGGGATTGGAGCAGACGCTTGAGCAGCTGCAATTTGGCGAGGATCTGGGCTTCGACAGCGCTTGGGTCCGCCAGCGGCACCTGGAGCCCGGAATCTCTTCGGCCAGCGCCTTCCTGGCGGCGGCGACGCAGCGCACCAGCCGGATCGAGCTTGGAACCGCGGTCATCCCGATCGGTTATGAAAGCCCCTACCGGCTGGCCGAAGATCTCGCCACCGTCGATATTCTGTCGCGCGGGCGGCTGAACATCGGCGTCAGCGCCGGCCGGCCGCTGCACGCCGAGCTGATCGCTCCGCTTGTCTTCGACGGCGACTGGACGCGTTACGATTTCTCACATGACCGCGTGCTGCGCTTTGCCGACAATCTGCGTGGCACTTATCTCGGCGACGAGCAAACCTTGATCAAGACGCCCTTCGGCCCGCAGCGGCCGCGGCTGCAGCCTTATGCCAAGGGCCTGATCGACCGGATCTGGTATGGCGGCGGGTCGCAGCGCTCTGCCGAATGGGCCGGCCGCAATGGCTTCAATCTGTTGACCGGCAATGTGATAACGGGTGAGAGGACCGATGATTTCTTCATCGCTCAGTCGCGGCTGATCGAAACCTATCGCGCCGCCGGCACGCAGCGCCGGGTCGCGCTGGGCCGCGTCATCGTGCCTTTCGACAGCGCCGATGCCGCAACGCGCCGCCGGTATCGAGACTATGCCGATGGCCGTCATGAGCGGACGCTTTCACCGCAGGGAGAGCGGCGCACCTTGTTCGCCCGTGATATCGTCGGCACATCGGACGAGATATTGGCGCAGCTGTTTGCCGATCCGATCCTGCCCGAGGTCAGCGAGTTGAGGCTGGAGCTTCCTTACGAGTTCGAGCACGAGCAGTATCGCCAGATTCTCCACGACTTCGCGACGCTGATCGCACCGGAACTGGGATGGAAAGCGCCATCCGACATCCGCGCCGCTTCCTGAAAATGCCGTCGTCTATTCGACGCCAGAACAATCACCTCACAGGGAACATTCATCAGTGACCAAATCGGTAGAATATTTCTTTTCGATCGGCTCGCCCTGGTCGTATATCGGCTTCGATGCCTTCGCCGAACTTGCGGCGAAGAACGACGTCGTCATCACGCCCTATCTGACGACGGTGGTCGAGGAAAATGGTGGTATCTTTTCGCGCAACCGCCCGGAGATCCGGCGCGCCTACTGGACGCGGGACCTCAAGCGCTGGGCGCGCGTACGCGGCAAGGAACTGCGGCTCGAACATCGCCCTGTTTTGAGTGATCCGACGCCGGCGTCCCTCTTCGTGATTGCCGCCTATCTCGACGGACAGGATTGGATCGGCGTTGCCCGCGCCCTGCAGCATGCCTTCTGGAGCGAGGCGAGGGATATCGGCAAGCCCGATGTGCGCGAGGCGATCGTGACATCAGCAGGTTTCGACGGCGCAGCGCTCCTCAGGCGACAAGCCGACGACGATGTCCAGAACAAGTGGTCGGCGGACCGCGTGCATGCCCGCGACAGCGGCGTCTTCGGCTTTCCCACCTATGTCTTTGACGGCGAGATCTATTGGGGGCAGGACAATTTGCCCTTCCTCGAACGTCATCTTCACGGCAACAAGCCTTAGGCTTGGAATTGCAGCGTCCCGAGGTCGCAGATGTCGATGGCGGTCGCCTTGCAGCTTATGCGTGCTGAAGCGGCGGCGAACGTTTTTTTCAACCAGGCTAACAAGGAGAGATGCATGTTTCTTTAATCTATCAATTTTGTAGACAATAGTTGAG
The DNA here is from genome assembly GCF_012276115.1 of Rhizobium leguminosarum bv. viciae. Classification (GTDB taxonomy): domain Bacteria; phylum Pseudomonadota; class Alphaproteobacteria; order Rhizobiales; family Rhizobiaceae; genus Rhizobium; species Rhizobium leguminosarum_T. The sequence goes on from NZ_WIEU01000013.1 coordinate 183,001, forward strand.
GCAACGCAAAGAGAGGAAAAACCATGTCAGGTTTCAAACTCGTCGGCATCGCTGGCAGCTTCAACCGTCCATCGAAGACATTGGCACTTGTGCGGCACGTCGCCGAACGTGCGAGCATTCGCTACGCGTTCACGAGCAAGACGTATGATCTGCATGATGTCGGTCCGTCACTGGGCAGCGCCTTGTGGCGCAAGGATCTCGACGCGCAGGCCAGGCGTGTCGTCGACGAGATCGTGCAGGCCGATGCCCTGATCATCGGCTCGCCGACCTACAAGGGCTCTTATCCCGGCCATTTCAAACACCTCATCGACCTGATCGACCCCCACGAACTTCGGGGCAAGCCGATCATCATCACGGCGACCGGCGGCGGTGACCGGCATGCTTTGATGGTCGAACATCAGCTTCGGCCGCTGTTTGGTTTTTTCATGGCCCACACCTTGCCGACCGCCGTCTATGCGTCCGACCGCGATTTCACAGACTATGCGGTTTCATCCGACGCGCTTTTGGCCCGCATCAACGAAGTGATCGGAGAATTGGCGGCCTTCTTTCCGGGCGCAAACCCGGCCCTGGCGGCAGCCGAGTAAGGATCGTCACCATGGCTCGATCTCAGGAAGCGACGATCACCGATGCGGAAAGGCCGGGGCCAAGCGAGCAATTATGGAGCGTCTTCGAATTCGCCCGACGCTATCGTCTCGCCAAACGCGAGGAGAACCGCCTGCTGATGCTCTACGGACCGACGGCATCGCTTCACGTTCTACTCGCCAATGCACAACGTCATTCGCTGATTTCGTAGAGCAATTCCAGCAAAAGTGCGCAGCGGTTTTGCGTCCGGAATTGCATGAAAACAAAGAGATAGAGCACTTCCGTGATTCGAAGAAAAACGGAAATGCTCTAACCGAAGAATACCGGTTCCTGACAGGAGGTTCGCATGAAGCTTGATTTTCAGTTCTGGCTGAAGCTTTCGATCGGCCGGTTCCTCGGCCTGAAGCCGCCCGCTGCACGGGAGCCGGTAAACGGATTGTTCGCGCGGGACGAAGAGCGTGACCGGTCCGCCCGCGAATACGAACTCCATTATTGGGGCACGATGCCCGGCCTTTGGTATTGAGGAGAACGGCGTGATGGCGATTATCGTTGAGACCGACCCGCGGCGGCACGGTGCGAGAAGAGCGGAAGGCAGCGTCATGTCGCATTTCAGGCATGCGGCCGGAATCTGCACGATCGTCAGTTCCTTCACATTCCTGTTCGCCCTGGTGATCGGGTGGATCTGATGAGTGATGTCCGATGTTTGCCCCGATCGGGAGAAAGACCGACGCGCAGCTTCAGAGAGGATGCCGTCAGATGATCGATGTACTTATTCTTCCCGGGCTTTTCGGCTCGGGAGAAGGGCATTGGCAACAGCACTGGCTGCAGGATCAGCCAAGCAGTCGTTGCGTCGTTCAGGATGACTGGGATCATCCGAACCTTGACAACTGGCTGTTGCGATTGGAAGGCGCGCTTGAAGAGGCCGGCGAGGCCTATCTGGTTGCCCATAGTCTCGGATGCCTGCTTGCTGCCCGCTTGGCCGGGCGAAGCGCTGCCCGTCGCGTCAAAGGGGCGTTGCTCGTTGCTCCATGCGATCTGCCGGCCACGGAAAACCTGCATCCCAGGCATATTTCGTTTGGCGCCATGCCGACGGCGCCTTTGCCCTTTCCGAGCATCGTCGTCGGCAGCATGAACGATGCCTACATGACGGTCGATCGGTTGACCCTGTTCGGTCGCCTGTGGAACGCCGAGACCAGGAATATCGGCCTTGCCGGGCACATCAATGTCGCCAGCGGCTTTGGCCGCTGGCGCAACGGCTACCGATTGCTGGAGGGCTTGAAGACGCAAACGCGCGGTCGAAGGCATGTCGTTTCCATGCCGCCGGCTTTTGCTATGTGAGTGGGTCCACAATGTCCGACATTGTCGCCGACCTGCTGCGCCTGAGCGAAGATCCGAATGCCGATCCGAAGACCAGGCGCCGCCACACCATGGAGCGGCTGGTGCAGACGCTGCTCGCCATGGCCGATGCCCAAATGGGATCGGAAGATTCGCAGCATCGCCATTCCATCATTCATTTGACGACGATCATCCGCGAGATGACGGGAAGGATCGCCGAGGCCGATGATGCGACGTTTTCGGCAATCGTCAGGGAGGCCGCGATGCTGATACGCAGCCTGCAGCGGCGCCAAGCCGATGCGGCCAGATTTACGGTGCATTGACGCATGACGGAGATCCGGGAGCATAAGCAGTCGGCGGTCCGCGAAAGCAAACTTTTGATGACCGGATCAAGAATGGCTCTGACGGACGAGCTCGTATCGCTGAGCCTTCGCCCCGCGATCGACGTCGGCCCCGAACCACACCGAAAACCGCTGACCGAAGCGGAGGTGGAGATGCTCGCCAACCGGCTTCTGCACGAGTCTATCGGCGCGCCGCTTTGGATCTTCGCCTATGGATCATTGATATGGAAGCCGGACTTCGATGCCGTTGAATCGCAGCATGGCGCAACAAGAGGGTGGCATCGCTCCTTCTGCCTGCAGATGACCCGCTGGCGGGGAACGCGCGCCCAGCCGGGTCTGATGATGGCACTTGACCGCGGTGGACGTTGCAACGGCATTGTCTTCAGGCTTGCCGATGACGATCGCCTTGGCCAGATTCGGCGGTTGATCCGCCGTGAAGTCGGCACGATCGAAGACGCTGCGTCGGTTCGCTGGATCCCCGTCGCGACCGCGCATGGGCTCGTGCGCGCGCTGGTCTTTTGGGCTGGTCCGAAGGGCGAACGTGTTTCCCGCAAATTGCCGCTGGAGACGGTGGCGCAGGTGCTCGCAAGAGCCTGCGGACACATGGGCTCCTGCGCCGAATATCTGTATCTGACGGTGAAACATCTGGAGGAACGCGGCATCCGGGACCGCAATTTATGGCGGCTTCAGAAGCTGGTCGCAGCCGAGCTCGTCGCCATACACGGGCTGAACGCGGCGGCGGGAAGCCATTGAATATGGCCTCCCTGCAGCCCTCTGGTCAGAGCTTGCCCTTCCACGGCACGAGGAACGCCTCCAGAAACCGGATGGCGGCCGAGAAGGTGAACGCGCAGATCGCGATGATGCCGATACCGACGAAGACGACGTCGGTCGCCAGGAACTGTGAAGCCGACATGATCATGAAACCAATCCCGCGCGTGGAGGCGATCAATTCAGCCGCAACCAGCGTGCCCCAGCCGACACCGAGCGCTATCCGGATGCCGGTGAGAATCTCGGGCAGGGCGGATGGCAGGACGATGTCCAGGAAGAGCTGCAGCCGGCTCGCGCCCAACGAACGCGCGGCATTGACGCGTTCGATCGGCAGCGAACGGACACCGGCCTGGGCCGAGAGGCAGATCGGTGCGAACATCGCAAGCACCAGCAGCGTGATCTTCGACGTTTCGCCGATGCCGAGCCAGATGATCATCAGCGGCAGGTAGGAGAGCGGCGGAAGCGGCCAGTAAAACTCGATCGGCGCGTCGAGCACGCCCTTTGCCCAGCGATTCAGGCCCATGAGCAATCCGAGCGGAATGCCGGCGGAGACGGCGATGAGGGCGGCGACGACGATGCGGAACAGGCTTGCAAAAACATGCTCGGACAGTGACGCTCCGGCGTAACCGTCGCGATAGATGGCGCCGATCTGTGTCAGCACCTCGTCCGGGCGCGGCAGAAACAAGTGTGGGACGACACCGAGCGCCGATACCAGCCACCACAACAGCACTATGGCCAGCGCTGTGGCAATGCTGATGGCCACCGTCGATTTCTCGCCGGCGCCGAAGCCCGCCATTTTCACCAGCTTGACCTGGTGGTCCTCTCTACCCGTCGCCATCGGCGGGGCCTGCACTATATCGCTCATGCGGCGCTCCTCAGATCTTCGGTGCTGTGGAGAATGGCGCGGATTTCCTCGCGCAGCTCGGCAAATTGCGGCGACGCCTTGATCGATCGGGCGTCGCCGGTCTCTGCGAAGCGGCGAACGAAATCCAGATCGAAGCGTGCCACGACGCGTCCCGGTCGAGGTGACATGACTAGGACCTGCGTGCCCAGGAACAGGGCCTCTTCGATCGAGTGCGTGATGAAGAAGACTTTCTTTGCCGTTTTATCCCAGATGGAAACCAGCAGTTCCTGCATCTGCTCGCGTGTCAGGCTGTCGAGTGCGCCGAATGGCTCGTCCATCAACAGGATGTCGGGATTTGTCGCCAGAGCCCGTGCGATGCCGACACGCTGGCGCATGCCGCCCGACAGCTCGTAGGGAAAAGCGCCGGCGAATTCGTCGAGACCGACCAGCCGGAGCAGCTCCAGCGCGCGCGCCTCGCGCTCCTTGCGCTTGACCCCGGCGAATTTCAAACCGAGTGCGACGTTGTCGACAACGGATTTCCAGGGCAACAGCGAGTCCTTCTGGAAAACGACGCCACGGTCTGCGCCGGGTTGTTCGACCGCGCGGCCGTCGAGCGTGATCCGGCCATCCGAAAGCGGAAGGAAGCCGGCAATCGCGTTGAGAAGGGTTGATTTGCCGCATCCCGACGCCCCGAGTGCGACGACGAAGCCCCGTTCGGGAATATCGAAGGAAACGCGATCGAGCGCGTGAACGGTCCGTCCGTCGTGGGCTGCGAAGAAAACGCTGGCGTGATCGACTTTAAGCATGTTGCCGCTCGCAGGTTCGACGCCGGCGCAACGACTGCGCCGGCGTCAGGGAGGATCAGTTGCTGACGCCGGTGAGGGCATCTGCGGTTACGAAGGCGCCGTAATTCGCCAGCACGTCGGAAACCTTGCCCTGTTCCTTCAGAAACGACGCCGTGTCCTTGAGGATCTTGCCGGCGCCCGCCTTTTCGCCGCCGCCGAGCCAGGCGTCCGATGCCTGAGCCTCGGGTGTCAGCAGCGTCAGGTTCTTCAAGGCCGAGGCATGCTGCTCGGATGTTCCGCCGAGAAGCTTGGCAAGCGACTTGGCATTGTCGCTGTCGGACCCCCAGGCGGATTTGTCCGACGCGAAGGACGCGTAGTATTTGTTGATGACCGAAGCGAAGCCCTTCAGAAAGTCCGGGTTGTCGGCGGCAAACGCCGAGGTTGCGACCCAGGCCGAGAATGTTGGCGCACCCTTGTCTGCCACCTCCTTGGAGGTCACCAGAACCTTTCCGTTCTTTTTCAGTTCGGTCAGCGCCGGATCCCAGACGAAGCCGCCGTCGATGTCGCCGCGATTATAGCTCGCGACGATCTCGGGCTGAGGGATGGCGAAGACCTGAACGTCTTTTTCGGTCAGGCCCAGCGATTTGATCAGCGCCAGGAGCTGATAGTGGTCCGTGGATACTGGCGCGGCCGCAAGCTTCTTGCCCTTCAGATCATTCAGGCTTTCGATGCCGGAACCGTTGCGGACGACGAGAGCCTCGTCGATGCCCGAGATGGAGGCGAGGTAAAAGGCCTTGACCTCGAGCCCGCGTGACACCGCAGCCGCAAACGGGCTGGAGCCGACATAGCCGACCTGCACGTCACCGGAGGCAATCGCCGCAAAGATTTCGGCGCCCGAATTGAACCTGCGGAAATCGATCTCGTATCCCGTCTCCTTGGCGAATTCGCCATTGGCGATCGCCACGGAAGACGGCAAGGCATCGGTTTGATAGGCGACGACGACCTTCTTGTCCGCCGCTTCAGCAACAACAGCCGCTGCAAGAGTGCCGACGGCGATTGCGGCAACCAAATTCCTGAAATTCATCTTGAGCCCCTTTGTTCAGGGCCGCATGGCCCTTGATCTCACCTTTAAAAGCGTAATGGTTGGGGAGGGGCTAGCGGGAGAAATAACAAACTATATTTATAGACTATAGAGATAATTGTTTTCGTGATTCTGCCGCTCGTGCGATCAGCAGGGACCGGTGAGCGACACGGGGCTTGAATGACGAAATATCTCGATGACGTTCTGAGCTTCAGGGAGAATGCATTTGACATATGATGTTATCGTGGTCGGTTCCGGTTTTTCAGCGATCGCGGTTACCTGCAATCTCATCGAGCAGCTTCCGGCGTCGGCGAAGGTCGCCGTCGTCGGCGACGATCCTGGCTTCGGCCGCGGGACGGCGTACCGGACGGAGCTCTATCTCCATCGCCTCAATGTTCCCGCCGGCCGCATGAGCCTGTTGCCGCATCAGCCCGACGACTTTGTCGACTGGCTGAAAAGCCATGGCCGCCAGCTGCAGGCCGGCGATTTTGCCTCGCGCAGCGATTACGGTCTTTATGTCCGCGATACGCTTGCACGGCTGCTTCGAAATCGGGATGGCCGTTGCCGGGTCGATTTCATCAAGGCCAAGGCGGCGGGATGCGTGGAACGGTACAGCAGCACGCTGGCCTTCCACCTCGGCAACGGCGACGAGATTGCCGGCAGGAACGTGGTGCTCTGTCTCGGCGTCGGGAACGCGACCCTGCCGGTCGCTCCGGATGGCATCCCGTCATCACTGCGATCGCGGATCATCGAGAACCCGTGGCGGCTTTCGTGGCTGAGGCGCGTCGCACCATCCGATGCGGTCTGTATCCTCGGATCGGGCCTCACGATGATCGATCAGGTGCTGGCGCTTCGCGCCCATGGCCACGCCGGCAAGATCGATGTGCTTTCGCGGCGTGGGCTTGCGCCGCTTGGACACGCGTGGAAGCCGCCAGCGCCTCTGCCGATCGACGTCGAGACGCTTCCAGATACGATCAGCGGCATATTGAAGACCCTGCGGGCGAAGAGCAGGACAGTTGCCGACTGGCGAGCCGTGATGGACGGTCTGAGGCCTGCAACGCAGGCTCTCTGGCAACGGCTTTCGAGCAGGGAGCGGGCACGCTTCCTCAGGCATGCGCTTCCCTGGTGGAACATCCACCGTCACCGGGTCGCGCCCGACGTATTCGACAGGTTTGAGAAGCTGGTCTTGGACGGAACCGTTCGTTTCCACGCGGGCTTCCTGAAATCGCTTAGGGCCGAGGAAGGCCGGCTCGTTGCCGGCTACAGGGTCAGAGCGGCGCGCGAGATCGCCGAGATCAGGGCGGACTGGCTCGGCAACTGCACGGGAATGGAGCGGGCCGGGATCAGTCATTCACCGCTATTGAAGGAAATGAGCCGCTATGAGTTGATCGTCCCCGGTCCTCTTGGCCTCGGAATCCAGGTGAATGCCGCGTCCGAGGTGATAGCCCCGTCCCGGATCTCGCCTGCCCGGCTGTTTGCGGTCGGTGCCCTGACGGCGGGGCAATTCTGGGAGATCACCGCCGTTCCGGATATCCGGGTGCAGGCCAAGGCCGTGGCCGAGGAGATTGTTTCAAGAGGCTAGCTTGCGACATGTAGGCAGCAGATCAAAGTGCTACAGCGTGCTTTGCGCGTCTGAAAAGACGGGCGGCGCTATAGGTCGGCACGGCGCTTGTTGAATTGCCGGACGCCGACAGCTACAGTATCTGGTACGCCATAATACGATTCTTGCATTCGGCTGCCGCGGCGGAAGTTGAGCGTGCAAAGTCCAACACTGAGGTAGACAATGAGCGGTGCTCTGAAGGACGCAATTCGAGTCGAGCGTCCTGCAAAGACCTTGCGGGAATTAGCGCTCGACAAGGTCCGCGAAGCCATCGTCAACGGATATTTCCGTCCTGGAGATCGCCTTGTCGAGCGTGACCTCTGCGCCCAGCTCGGCGTCAGCCGAACAGTCGTGCGCGAGGTTCTGAGGCATTTGGAATCGGAAGGGCTTGTCGCCAATCTGCCGAATAAGGGGCCGATCGTCGCGCAGCTCGACATCGACGAAGCCAAACAGATCTATGAGATCCGCGGCGCGCTGGAAGGCATGGCGGCGCGGCTATGCGCCGAGCGCCGCAGCCCGGAGATCGTCGCCGCGCTGGAGGAATCGCTGGCCGGGATCCGCAACAGTTACCGTGACAACGATATGGCGGCTGTGCTGACGAACACCTCTTCCTTCTATCACACGCTGTTCACGATGGTTGACAGGAACGTTGCCTGGGGTGTCGTCAATCTCCTCACCGTGCGTATAAACCACCTGCGCTCGATGACGATCAAGACGGAGAGACGCGGCATAGAAGGGCCGCTGCAGATGTCGAAGATCGTCGACGCCATCCGCCGCGGCGACGGCGAGGGGGCTTATCGTGCGGCGATGGATCACGTTGCCGCCGCGAGCGCGATCGCCGAAGCGGTGCTGTCGGCGAAAAAGCCTGCCGACTAGGTGTTTAGTCCCGGCATTTGATGGTGCATTATTTTCCTTAGAATGGAGGGAGGCACTATGGGCCAGGTTCTACACGGGAGCGCCACAACGACAGAGGCAATCCGTCGAGCAATACAAAATAGTGAAGAGAGCCTGAGAGCGCTTTCAAAGCGGTATGGGGTCAATCAGAAGACGATAGCCAAATGGAAGAGACGGACGTCATTGGCCGATCTTCCGACAGGCCCGAAGGACCCGCATTCGACAATCCTCTCCCTTGAAGAAGAAGCCGTCATCGTCGCCTTTCGCAGGCATACATTGCTGCCTCTTGATGACTGCCTCTATGCCCTTCAACCGACGATCCCGCATCTGACGCGTTCGTCCCTGCACAGGTGTCTGCAGCGCCACGGCATTTCACGCCTGCCGGAAGTGAAAGGCGACAAAGAACCGAAGAAAAAGTTCAAAAGCTACCCGATCGGCTACTTTCACGTCGATATTGCCGAGGTGCAGACGGCTGAGGGCAAGCTCTATCTCTTCGTGGCGATTGATCGCACTTCCAAGTTCGCCTTCGCTGAGCTCTATGCCAAAGCTGGCAAGATGAATGCCGCCCAGTTCCTGCGCAACCTGATCGCGGCGGTGCCCTACACCATCCATACTATCCTGACCGATAATGGCATCCAGTTCACCAACCGGGCCTGTGACCAAAATGCTTTCCTGCACATCTTCGACCGAGTCTGTGAGGAATACGAGATCGAGCATCGCCTGACAAAGGTTAAGCACCCATGGACCAATGGGCAGGTCGAGCGGATGAACCGGACGATCAAGGAAGCGACTGTCAAGCGCTTCCACTATGACGATCACGCACAACTGAAAAAGCATCTCGCCGACTTCATCGACGCCTACAATTTTGGGCGCAGGCTCAAGACACTAAAGGGCCTCACCCCCTTCGAGTTCATCTGCAAAAGGTGGACTTCCGAGCCAGATCGATTCATCATCGATCCTATCCATCAAATGCCGGGACTAAACAACTAGGCCGTGTGGACAGTTATCTGAGCCATAGCACGGTTGCGGCAATTGTGACGACAGCTTGGTAGTTTCGGGCGGTTTTCTCGAAGCGCGTGGCGACCCTTCGGAACTGCTTGAGTTTTGAGAAGCAGCATTCGATCAGATGGCGCTGAGCATAGAGGTCCTTGTCCAGCGGATATTTTTTAGCACGAGAAGGATTGTTGGGGATGACGGCGACTGCGCCTTTTCCGGCGATTTCGGCGCGCAGGCGATCGCTGTCATAGGCGGTATCACCCATGACGACCTTGGCGGGAAGCCCCTCGATCAGGGCATCGGCTTGCGGCGCATCTCCTTTCTGGCCTGCGGTGAGTGTGAAGCGAACCGGGCAGCCCAACCCGCGCACCACCATGTGGATCTTGGTGCTCAGACCGCCGCGAGAGCGACCAAGGGCCGGATCTTCAGCCCCCTTTTTGCGCCGGCAGCGTGCTGATGGGCGCGGATGATGGTGGAGTCGACGATCAGATATTCAAAATCTGGATCGTCTGACATCGCCGCAAACATGCGCCACCAGATACCCTTCTGGCTCCAGCGGCTAAAACGGCGGAAGACACTGTTCCACTCGCCGAAGACCTCTGGTAGATCACGCCAGGGCGAGCCAGTGCGTACGATCCAAAGCACAGCCTCCACAAACATTCGGTTGTCGCGGCCTGACGAACCGCGCGTGCGCTCGTCACCAATGATATGGGGAGCAATCCGCTCCCACTGTTCATCCCGCAGCACCAATCGATCCAAAACACCCATGACTGCCTCCAAAAGACAGTCTTGAATCTGATTTGCTCAAACTTGGGAATCCCAAGAGTCCACACGGCCTAGGTGTTTAGTCCCGGCATTTGATGGATAGGATCGATGATGAATCGATCTGGCTCGGAAGTCCACCTTTTGCAGATGAACTCGAAGGGGGTGAGGCCCTTTAGTGTCTTGAGCCTGCGCCCAAAATTGTA
>NZ_WIEU01000014.1:0-167664 GCF_012276115.1 Rhizobium leguminosarum bv. viciae
CCGGCAAACCCAAAATGGTCATCCGCATCGCGCTCGCCCGAAAACTCCTGGTCATTCTCAATGCAAAAGCACGAGATGCGCGAAGAGAATTCGAATATGCAACTTGACAACCCAGATAGTCGCTCATCCGACCCTTCGGGCCACCTTCTCCCCGCTGGGGAGAAGAGGGAGAAAGCCTCCTACTCCTGGTTCCATCACAAACGTTTTTAGAGGGCACCATGAAAGAGAAGGGCCCTCAAATCGGTCCCGAGAACGTATCACAGGCCGACAGTTGGCCGCTGTCGAAGCCGCGCTTGAACCATCTGGCCCGCTGCTCCGAGGTACCGTGGTTGAAGCTTTCCGGGACGACGTAACCCTGTGACCGCTTCTGCAGCGAATCGTCGCCGATTTGCTGGGCTGCGTTCAGCGCTTCCTCCAGATCGCCTGACTCGAGCAGGCCCTTCTGCTGGGTATATTTGCCCCAGATGCCGGCAAAGCAATCGGCCTGCAGCTCGACGCGCACCGACATCTTGTTGGCGTCGGCCTCGCTCATGCGCTGACGGGCCTGGTTGAACTTCGGCAGGATGCCGAGCAGGTTCTGCACGTGATGACCGACCTCATGGGCAACGACATAGGCCTCGGCGAAATCACCCGACGCGCCGAAGCGGTCGGAAAGCTCCTGGAAGAATTCGGTATCGAGATAGAGCTTGTGGTCGCTCGGGCAGTAGAACGGACCTGTTGCAGATGATGCGGAGCCGCAGGCCGATGCCGTCGAGCCCGAGAACAGCACGAGGCGTGGCTCCTCGTAATTTTGGCCCTGCGCCTGGAAGATGCCCTGCCAGGTATCCTCGGTCTCGGCAAGGACGGTGCGCATAAACGCAGTCATCTCGTCGTTGGCGGGCGTGCGTGTTCCGCCGGACTGGCTCTGCTCGTAGCCCGGACCGCTCGTCGTGCCGCCGCTGTCGAGCACCTGCAGCAGATCGATGCCCATCATCTTGAAGATGAAATAGATGACGACAAGGAAGATGATCGTGCCGATGCTCAAGCCCCCGCCGGCGCGGCGAACGCCGCCGCCGGAGGGAAAATTGAAGCCACCGCCGCGGCCGAAACCGCCACCGGAGGGACCGCCGCGGCGATCCTCGACATTGTCTGACTGACGTCGGCCTCTCCATTCCATTTTCGCTCTCCCCGGCAAGGCCCGTGCTTGCACTCAAGCAATCTATATATCCGTCGGCGGCCGGAATTCCAGCGACTTCATCGGGCAATCAGGCGCCCGCGTCGGCGGCGCAGCACGATCGCGACCAGGATCGAGCCGATCACCGCCGCGGCAAGCGCAGCCAGCCATTCCGCACCGGTGAAGACGACCGCATGCATGATCCGGCCAGGCAGGAAAGTGAACAGGCCGGCAAGGACGATACCGCCGAAATAAAGGCCGGCGACGATGCGCTTGTGCAGGCGGATATCGCCGCGACGAGCCGCCGCGATCGCATTCCAGCTGCCGAACAACGTTGCAATCGACAGAAGATGGATCGGGCTGAACCCATAGAAGAGATTGAGTTCATGAATGAAGAAGCTCGATACCGCCGTCACGACCATCAGCGCCATCCAGATCCTGCCGAGCAGCCGGTGCAGCGGCGTGCCCTTGGGACGCAGCAGGGTATAGGCGCCGAGAAGTGCCGCCGGCGCAACAGCAGTGACATGGATCTGAACGGCGAGCGGGGCGTCGAGGAGCGGTTCGAGGGTCATGAGCGGCATCCGGTTGAATTCGATCCCTGTTTCCGCCAAGACTCCATCTGCCTCAATCCGAACCGCGCGAACGGCAGGAAAACTTCGTGATTCACCCCTTCTTGCAATCCACGCTTCGCGAATTGCAGGTCTTTCTCCACTCCCGGCGCTTCTGGGGAACCTTTGCCGCGGTCGTCCTGCTCTTTGCCGTCACCGGCCCCTACGGCACGATGGAAAACATGGCCTTCGGCGAACGCCTCGCCTACTGGCTGACCCTGCATGCCCTTGCCTGGACGATCGCCATTCTCTGCGCGGTCACGGCCGAAAGACTGCTGCGGGGAATGATCGTTTCCATGTTCGCCCGCATGATGGCCGGTTCACTCGCCGCCGCCCTGCCGATCGGTTTTGCCATCGGCCTCGTCGACTATATCTTCGCCGGCGAAGCGACCACGCTCGAAAGCGGCCTGCAGCGCGCGCTTTTTGCGGTGCCGCTCTGCGCCCTCTTCTGCCTTTTGACCTATATGGCGATGAGCCAGAAAATCGCCGAAGCCGCAGCACCTCAGGAAACCAGCCCCGCAACCACGATCCTCGACCGGCTGAAACCTGAGAATCGTGGCTCGCTGCTGCGCCTTTCCGTCCAGGACCACTATACCGAGGTGGTGACCAGCCGCGGGCGCGAACTGGTGCTCTTGCGTTTCGCCGATGCGCTGAGGGAAACCGCCGCAACGCCGGGCCTTCGCGTCCATCGCTCGCACTGGGTGGCCGATGCCCATGTCGAAAGCCTGAAACGCGACAATGGCAGGCTGCTAATCCTCACCCGCGACGGCACGGAAATCCCGGTCAGCCGCAGCTATGCCGAGGATGTGCGCCGCCGCTTCACGCAAAAAAGTCGCGCCAAACGCTTGATGGGACTCCCGCTTTCGCACTTCCGGAAGCAGGGCGGCGGCGAAATCCGGCTGATGGTCGTGCCTGACGGGAAATAGTCTCTCGTGCCGTGTTGGATTCCTGTCGATTCCGCGATTTATGGGGTTCCGTTTGCAAATACATTTGCCTATAAGCCGCTTCTAGCCTGAAAAGACCCAGCATGCGCGACCCGACCCGGTGATCTCCCACCCTGGCCGGCTTTCTGCGCAGCCAGAAAACGGAAGCACCCATGCCGAAGCGCCAAGATATCAAATCGATCCTTATCATCGGCGCGGGACCGATCGTCATCGGCCAGGCTTGCGAGTTCGATTATTCGGGTACCCAGGCCTGCAAGGCGCTGAAGGAGGAAGGCTACCGCGTCATCCTCGTCAACTCCAACCCGGCGACGATCATGACCGATCCGGGCCTTGCCGACGCCACCTATGTCGAGCCGATCACCCCCGAGGTTGTCGCCAAGATCATCGCCAAGGAGCGTCCGGATGCGCTGCTGCCGACCATGGGCGGCCAGACGGCGCTGAACACCGCGCTTTCGCTGAAGCGCATGGGCGTGCTCGACCGCTACAATGTCGAAATGATCGGCGCCAAGCCTGCCGCCATCGACATGGCCGAGGACCGCGCGCTGTTCCGCGAAGCAATGGCCCGCATTGGGCTGGAAACTCCGCGCTCGATGCTGGCGAACGCCACCGACATCAAGGACCTCGACCGCAAGACGCACGAGGCCGAGCGCGTCAAGCTGCGTGAAAGCCTCTCGGGATCCGACCTCGACAAGGCGCTGGACGAGCTGGAAAATCAGTGGAACCTCGGCGAGAGCGACCGCAAGCAACGTTACATGAGCCATGCCATGGCGATTGCCGCCCAGGCAATCGACCATGTCGGCCTTCCCGCGATCATCCGCCCCTCCTTCACGCTCGGCGGCACCGGCGGCGGCATCGCCTACAACCGTTCGGAATTCTTCGAGATCGTCGGCGGCGGCCTCGATGCCTCGCCGACCACCGAAGTGCTGGTCGAAGAATCGGTGCTCGGCTGGAAGGAATATGAAATGGAGGTCGTCCGCGACAAGGCGGACAACTGCATCATCATCTGCTCCATTGAGAACATCGACCCGATGGGCGTCCATACCGGGGATTCGATCACCGTCGCCCCGGCGCTGACGCTGACGGACAAGGAATACCAGATTATGCGCAACGCCTCGATCGCGGTGCTGCGCGAGATCGGGGTCGAGACCGGCGGCTCGAACGTCCAGTTCGCCGTCAACCCGAAAGACGGCCGTCTCGTCGTCATCGAAATGAACCCGCGCGTCTCGCGCTCGTCGGCGCTCGCCTCCAAGGCCACCGGCTTCCCGATCGCCAAGATCGCCGCCAAGCTCGCGATCGGCTATACGCTCGACGAACTGGATAACGACATCACCGGCGGCGCAACGCCCGCCTCCTTCGAACCGTCGATCGACTACGTCGTCACCAAGATCCCACGTTTCGCCTTCGAGAAATTCCCCGGCGCCTCACCGGTGCTGACGACCGCCATGAAATCGGTCGGCGAAGTCATGGCGATCGGCCGCACCTTCGCCGAATCGCTGCAGAAGGCGCTGCGCGGCCTCGAAACCGGCCTGACCGGCCTCGACGAAATCGAGATCCCCGGCTTTGAAGAGGGCGAATCCAGCCAGAACGCCATCCGCGCTGCAATCGGCACACCGACGCCCGATCGCCTGCGCATGGTCGCCCAGGCGCTGCGCCAGGGCATGAGCGAGGCCGAAGTCCACGAAGGTTGCAAGATCGATCCCTGGTTCATCGCCGAACTGAAGGCGATCGTCGAGATGGAGGCCCGCATCCGCGAGCACGGCCTGCCGGATGATGCCGCCAACCTGCGCATGTTGAAGGCCATGGGCTTTTCCGACGCGCGCCTGGCGACACTGACCGGCAAGCGCCCGAAGGAAGTCGCCGAATTCCGCAACAGCCTGAACGTCCGCCCTGTCTTCAAGCGCATCGATACCTGTGCCGCCGAATTCGCCTCGCCGACCGCCTATATGTATTCGACCTATGAGACGCCTTTTGTCGGCGCCGCCCGCTCCGAGGCTGAAGTGTCGGACCGCAAGAAGGTCGTCATCCTCGGCGGCGGCCCGAACCGCATCGGCCAGGGCATCGAGTTCGACTATTGCTGCTGCCATGCCGCCTTCGCGTTGAAGGATGCGGGTTATGAGGCGATCATGATCAACTGCAACCCGGAAACCGTTTCGACCGACTACGATACGTCGGACCGCCTCTATTTTGAGCCGCTGACGGCCGAGGACGTGATCGAGATCCTGCGAGCAGAACAGGAAAAGGGTGAAGTCGTCGGCGTCATCGTCCAGTTCGGCGGCCAGACGCCGCTGAAGCTTGCCGAGGCGTTGGAAAAGAACGGCATCCCGATCCTCGGCACCGCGCCTGACATGATCGACCTTGCCGAGGACCGCGACCGCTTCCAGAAGCTGCTGATGAAGCTCGACCTCAACCAGCCGAACAACGGCATCGCCTATTCGGTCGAGCAGGCTCGCATGGTCGCCACCGAAATCGGCTTCCCACTGGTCGTGCGTCCCTCTTACGTGCTTGGCGGCCGCGCCATGCAGATCCTGCATTCGGAAGGCCAGTTGCAGAGCTACCTGCTCGATACCGTGCCGGAACTGGTGCCCGAGGATATCAAGCAGCGCTATCCCAACGACAAGACCGGTCAGATCAACACCCTGCTCGGCAAGAACCCGCTGCTCTTCGACAGCTATCTTAGCCACGCCATCGAAGTCGACGTCGACTGCCTCTCGGACGGCACCGACGTCTATGTCGCCGGCATCATGGAGCATATCGAGGAAGCCGGCATCCATTCCGGCGACAGCGCTTGCTCGCTGCCGCCGCGCACGCTCTCCAACGAGATGCTCGACGAGCTGGAACGCCAGGCGAAAGCCATGGCCAAGGCGCTCAATGTCGGCGGCCTGATGAACGTCCAGTTCGCCATCAAGGACGGCACCGTCTACGTTCTCGAAGTCAATCCGCGCGCCTCGCGCACCGTGCCCTTCGTCGCCAAGACCATCGGCGCGCCGATTGCCAAGATCGCCGCCCGCGTCATGGCCGGCGAGAAACTCGACGCGACCTTCGCCGCCTATGGGCAAAAGCCCGATCCGCGCAAGCTGAAGCACATCGCCGTCAAGGAAGCCGTTTTCCCCTTCGCCCGTTTCCCCGGCGTCGACACGCTGCTCGGCCCGGAAATGCGCTCGACCGGTGAAGTCATCGGCCTCGACACCGATTTCGCGCTGGCCTTTGCCAAGTCGCAACTCGGTGCCGGCGTCGAGCTGCCGCGGGATGGGACGGTCTTCGTCTCCGTCCGCGACGCGGACAAGCCGCGCGTGCTGCCGGCGATCCGCATCCTCGTCGAGCAGGGCTTCAAAGTGCTGGCGACCGGCGGCACCGCCCGCTTCCTCGCCGAAAACGGTATCACCGCCACCAAGATCAACAAGGTGCTCGAAGGCCGCCCGCACATCGAGGACGCGATCCGCAACCGCCAGGTCCAGCTCGTCATCAACACCACCGATGGCAACAAGGCGATCTCGGACTCCAAGTCGCTGCGCCGTGCGACGCTGATGCAGAAGGTGCCCTACTACACGACCATGGCAGGCGCCGAGGCCGCCGCCCAGGCGATCAAGGCGCTGAAGGCAGGCAATCTCGAAGTGCGACCGCTGCAGAGCTATTTCGCCTGAGATCGGTCCAGAGGCGGGCGCAGCGCGCGCGCCTGCTCCTGTCCCGAATTCGAATGAGAAACAAGGCGCGGCCTTCGCGCTTCGTCCAATGCACATCTTCCGCGATCATGTTAGCATTCCCGCAAACAGGGGGCGAGCATGAGCAAGAATATCGTCATTCTCTTCGATGGCACGTCGAATGAGATTGCGGCGGACCGCACCAATATCCTCAGGCTTTTCGGCGTTTTAAAACGTTCGTCGACGCAAATCGTCTACTACGATCCCGGTGTTGGCACATTTGGCGCGGCCAATGCCTGGTCCAGGGCCTATCGCAAGAGCATCGAAGTCTGGGGCCTGGCGACCGGGTGGGGTCTCGACCAGAACGTCAAGGAAGCCTACCGCTTCATCGTCGACAATTATGAGCACGCGCCACGCGGCAGCGGTGAGGATAGCGACCGCATCCATATCTTCGGCTTCAGCCGCGGCGCCTATAGCGCCCGGGTTCTCGCCGGCTTCATCCATGCGCTCGGCATCGTCAGCCGGCACCATGTCAATCTCATCGATTATGCCTACAGGACCTACAAGGGCATCTCCGACAATGAAGCGAAGGCCGGCGGCTTCGCCGGCGCGACCGACGATGATGCTCCATCGGCCTTTTCCAGCATGCGGCTCTATGAAAGGACGCTGAAGACCTACCGGCCGAAGATCAAGCTGCTCGGGCTTTTCGATACCGTAGCCTCGGTGATCGAGATGGGCAAATGGGTGCCGCAGCTAAGGACCCTGCCCTTCACCAGGAAGAATCCGAGCGTCGAATGGGTGCGCCATGCCATGGCGATCGACGAGCGGCGGACGATGTTCAACCCGATGCCCTGGACGCCGGGGCAGGAATATTGGGGCGGGCCATTCCGGCCGAAGGAGCCGGTGCCGCAGAACGTCAAGGAAGTCTGGTTTGCCGGCGTCCACGGCGACATCGGCGGCGGCTACCCGGAAAAGGAAAGCGGCATCATCAAGATCCCGCTCGAATGGATGATCAGTGAAACCAGGCAGACCGGCCTCGACTATATCGACCAGACGGTCAAGGCAGTCGTGCTCGGGAACAACAGCAGGCCGATCCAGAACTACGTGGCCCCTAACGCGCAAGCCAATCCTCACCATTCTATGACCGCCGGATGGCGGCTTCTCGAATATGTTCCCCGCCGCGTCCCCGAAACCTCCTGGCGCAAGCGCGGCAACACGGAGGGGATCTACCTGCCGCTCCAGGATCGCCGTTTCATTCCTGACGGTGCGGTCATCCACCAGTCGGTGATCGATCGCGGAAATCTGTCCCCGAACCTGCCGCGGCAGGGAAGCTTCACGATAGAGCCATGGTCGGACCGCGCGCCGGCCAAGGATGGGTCGGACCATCCGCCTCCTGCACAATTTTGAGGCGCATCACCTGATGCCGGGACGGGCCGCGTTTCTTTTATGCGAATTTTCTGGAAATCGGCCTTGGCGATCTGCTATAAGCGTCCGACTAAGATTGTGGCACGGTTCCGAAGCTCCCCTTCGGGACCTGTTTTCTTTTGTGTTCGCCGCTGATTGTGCGGATACGAGGATTGAAGGACAGAAAAATGGTTGAAAAGGTACCGATGACACAGGGCGGTTTCGTCAAGCTGCAGGAAGAGCTGCGCTGGCGTCAGCAGGAGGAGCGCCCGCGAATCATCGAGGCGATCGCCGAAGCCCGTGCCCATGGCGACCTTTCCGAAAACGCCGAATACCACGCTGCCAAGGAAGCCCAGAGCCACAATGAAGGCCGCATCAGCGAGCTGGAAGACCTGACGGCACGCGCCGAGGTCATCGACCTCACCAAGATGTCGGGCGACAAGATCAAGTTCGGCGCCAAGGTCAAGCTCATCGACGAAGACACCGAGGAAGAAAAGACCTACCAGATAGTCGGCGACCAGGAAGCCGACGTCAAGGCCGGCCGCATCTCCATCTCTTCGCCGATCGCCCGTGCGCTGATCGGCAAGGAAGTCGGCGATTCCATCGAGGTCAACGCGCCGGGCGGCTCCAAGGCCTACGAAATCCTCCAGGTTTCCTGGGGCTGATCGCCCGCCAGCCGCGAGACCCCTCCCTTGCCGGATATTCGTGACGTCGAGATCATCGCGCCTAATTTCAAGCGCCGGCTCTCCGGCGTCACGTCGACTATCGTCCAGCTCATCCCGTGCCAGATCCGGCTCGGCATCAAGATCGCGACACTCGGCCCAGGCCTGCCGGAGAACCTGCCGAAACTTAAGGTACGGCAGCTCCTCGGCCTCTGGTGCCCGCCGGCGCGCCGGCGCCAGCGTGTCTGGCACGCCCGCCGCAACAACGAGATGGCCGTCGGTATCCTGTTGCGCCATCTCATGCGCATGCCGCTGAAGCTTCTCTTCACCTCGGCCGCGCAACGCCGCCACAGCGCCTATACGAAATGGCTGATCCGCCGCATGGACGCCGTCATCGCGACCAGCGATCGATCCGGCTCGTTCCTCGACGTGCCGCACACGGTGATCCAGCACGGCGTCGATCTTGCCTTGTTCCATCCGCCGGAAACAGCGGAGGACGGCATCGCCGCCACCGGCCTGCCGGGCCGCCATCTCATCGGCTGCTTCGGCCGCGTGCGCCATCAGAAGGGCACTGATCTTTTCGTCAGGGCGATGATCGAACTGCTGCCGCAGCATCCCGACTGGACGGCGATCGTCTCCGGCCGGGTGACGGCCGAACACACGGCATTTGGCGACAAACTTAAAGCGGATGTCGCGGCCGCCGGGCTCAGCGACCGTATCCTCTTCCTCGGCGAAGTGCCTGACATCAAAGTCTGGTATCGCCGCCTGACGCTTTACGTCGCCCCTTCCCGCAACGAGGGTTTCGGCCTGACGCCGCTCGAAGCCATGGCTTCGCGCACCGCAGTGGTGGCATCGGACGCCGGCGCCTATGCCGAGCTCATCGTCACGGGCGAGACGGGCTCGGTCGTCGCCGCCGGCGATGGCGAGGCGCTGACGCGGGCAATCGCGCCCTATATCGCAGAGCCCGCTCTGGCGATCGCCCATGGCGAGAATGCCCTACGGCACGTCAGGACGAATTTTGCGCTGGAGAAGGAAGCAAGCGCGATCGGCGCCGTTTACAACAGCCTTCTCGGCGGCAACCGCGGCTAAATCGGAAAAGAAAACGGCCCGCCGGATAACGGGCCGTTTCAGGATTTTAGGACTGCGGACAGTCCGGTCAGTTATTCAGCCGGCTGCAGCCCGGCAGCCGAAATATGCTCTCCGGTCTGGCCGCCCAGTGCCGCGGCAAGCTGCGCCGTATCCAGCTCGTTTTCCCAACGTGCGACGACGATCGTCGCGACCGCATTGCCGACGAGGTTGGTCAGCGCCCGGCATTCCGACATGAAGCGGTCGATGCCGAGGATGAGCGCCATGCCGGCGACCGGCACGGAGGGCACGACGGAGAGCGTCGCCGCAAGCGTGATGAAACCGGCGCCGGTGATGCCTGCGGCACCCTTCGAGCTCAGCATCGCCACCAGCAGCAGCAGGATCTGATCACCCCAGGAAAGCTGAATGCCGGTTGCCTGGGCAATGAACAGCGCTGCCAGCGTCATGTAGATGTTGGTGCCGTCGAGATTGAAGGAATAGCCCGTGGGGATGACGAGGCCGACGACCGAGCGCTTGCAGCCGGCCTTTTCCATCTTGTTCATCAGTCCCGGAAGTGCTGCCTCCGAAGACGAGGTACCGAGGACCAGCAGCAGTTCTTCCTTGATATAGCGCAGCAGCGCCACGATCGAGAAGCCGTTGTAGCGGGCGACGGCGCCGAGAACGACGAGGACGAAGAGCAGCGAGGTGACGTAGAAGGTACCGATCAGCATGGCGAGGTTGGCGATCGATCCGACGCCGTACTTACCGATGGTGAATGCCATGGCACCGAAGGCGCCGATCGGAGCAGCCTTCATCAGGATGGCGACGAGCTTGAACACAGGCGCCGTCAAGGCATTGAGGAAGTTGACGACCGGTTCGCTCTTTTCGCCGACCATGGCGAGCGCGATGCCGAAGAGCACCGAGAAGAACAGTACCTGCAGAATGTCGCCATCGGCAAAAGCGCCGACGATCGTCGTCGGGATGATGTTGGTCAGGAAACCGACGATGCTCTGCTCATGCGCCTTTGCGGCGTAGCCGGAGACGGCGGTCGGATCCAGCGAGGCCGGATCGATGTTCATGCCGGCGCCGGGCTGGACGACATTGGCGACGATCAGGCCAATGATGAGCGCCAATGTCGAGAATGTCAGGAAGTAGAGCATCGCCTTGCCGGCGACGCGGCCGACCTTCTGCAGGTCGCTCATGCCGGCAATGCCGGTCGCAACCGTCAGGAAGATGACCGGTGCAATGATCATCTTGACGAGTTTGATGAAGGCATCGCCGAGCGGCTTCAACTGGGTGCCGAATTCGGGATAGAAATGGCCGAGCAGGATACCGGCGGCGATGGCCGCGAGAACCTGAACGTAAAGATGGGTATAAAAGGGCTTCTTGCCCTTGCTGTCTGCGACTGCATCGAGTGGTGCTGCGATCATGATGTCCTCCTAATGGCTCGTCCGGAACGAACTCCGGCCTCCCGAGCCGTTCGCTTCAAGTCCAACAGCTCAGCCGTTGTTGCCAGCTTCTTCGCAATCGCCGTGCCAGTTTTGCGTCGACAATCAACACATTGAATTTATTACATAAAAATTTACGAGGCTTCTGATGTCTCATTAAGCAATGCGGAAATCCGCACAAATCAATTTGCGTTTCGTGCAGAAAAATGCACAGATCCGCCATGTCCGTGTCGCAGAAATTGTGGCCTTCCCTGCCCTTGCAACACCGCATCCGCCGGATGTGGTGGGCCTATGCCGTGCTCGCCCTCCTCGCTGTCGTGGCAAGCCTGTGGGCCAGCGGCGAGATCGGCCGGCACCGGGCGGAGGCTGCTCTCGAGGAACAGGCCCGCATGGATGCGAGGCTGAATGCGGCTTTGCTGCGCACGGTTCTCGAAAAATACCGGGCGCTTCCCTTCGTGCTGTCGCAGGACGCGGCACTCGCCGCGGCGCTGGCGGGAAACGATGCCGGCGCGTTCGAGCGGCTCAGTCAGAAGCTGGAAACGCTGGCTGCGGGCACGAAGGCTGCCGTCATCTATGTCATCGACAAGGACGGCATGGCGGTTTCGGCCAGCAACTGGCGCGAACCGACGAGTTTCGTCGGCAATGACTATCGTTTCCGCGAGTATTTTCAGGGGGCGGCCGAACGAGGACAGGCCGAGCACTTCGCGCTCGGCACGGTCAGCAAGAAACCGGGCCTCTATATCTCCCAGCGGATTTCGGGCAGCACTGGCCTGCTGGGCGTCGTCGTGGTCAAGGTCGAGTTCGACGACGTCGAGGCGGATTGGAATGCCTCGAACACCCCGTCCTACGTCGTTGACGAGCGCGGCATTGTCCTCATCACCAGTATTCCGTCATGGCGGTTCATGACGATTGGCCGGATCGCCGAAGACCGGCTGACGGCGATCCGTGAAAGCCTTCAATTCGGCGATGCGCCGCTTCAACCCCTGCCCCTCGACATGGTCCGAGACCTCGGTGACGGGCTCGATGTCGTCGGGATCGTCATGCCCGGCGATGCCGGGAAAACCAGGTTTCTCGATGTCGCAACGTCGGTGCCGGCGACCGGTTGGCATTTGCAGCATCTCGTCGCACTCGGACCATCCGTCGATGCGGGGATTCGTGAAGCCCGCATGCTGGCATTGCTGATACTCCTGCCGCTGCTGGCCGGAGCAGCCTTCCTGTTGCGCCGTCGCCATGTGATCACCCTGCGAATCTCCAGCGAACAGCGGGCGCGGGAGGAACTGGAACGGCGCGTCGCCGAGCGGACGCTGGATCTCAGCCAGGCGCGGGACCGGCTGCAGGCTGAAATCATCGGCCACAAGAGCACGGAGCAGAAGCTGCAGGCGGTGCAGCAGGATCTGGTGCAGGCCAACCGGCTGGCCATCCTGGGTCAGGTGGCCGCCGGCGTCGCCCATGAGATCAACCAGCCGGTGGCAACCATCCGTGCCTATGCGGATAACGCCCGCACCTTCCTCGATCGCGGCCAGACGGCGCCTGCCGGCGAAAATCTCGAAAGCATTGCGGCGCTGACGGAGCGCATAGGTTCGATCACCGAGGAGCTGAAGACCTTTGCCCGCAAAGGCCGCGGCAGCGCCGAACCAACCGGATTGAAGGACGTCATCGAGGGCGCGGTGATACTGTTGCGCAGCCGGTTTGCCGGCCGCATGGATACGCTCGACATCGACCTTCCGCCCGCCGAGCTGCAGGTGATGGGAAACCGGATCCGTCTCGAGCAAGTGCTCATCAACCTGCTTCAAAATGCCCTTGAGGCGGTGGCGCCGAAGGCAGGAGAGGGTCGCGTCGAGGTCAGTACATCCACCGATGCAGGGACGGTGACCGTGACGGTCGCCGATAACGGTCCCGGCATCCCGCCTGATATTCGCAAGGGCTTGTTCACGCCGTTCAACACTTCGAAGGAAAGCGGCCTCGGCCTCGGCCTGGTGATCTCCAAGGATATCGTCGGCGACTATGGCGGTCGGATGGAGGTTTTAAGCGACAGCAGCGGAACCCGGTTCATCGTTCAGCTAAAGAAGGCTTGAGATCATGGAAACGCCGACCCCTGTTGCGCTGATCGACGACGACAAGGATCTGCGCCGCGCCACCGCCCAGACGCTCGAACTCGCCGGATTTTCCGTTTCCGCCTATGACGGTGCGAAAGCCGCGCTGGCGGATCTGCCGGCGGACTTTGCCGGCCCCGTCGTCACCGATATCCGCATGCCGGAGATCGACGGGCTGCAGCTCTTCGCCACGCTCCAGAGCGTCGATGCCGACCTACCGGTAATCCTGATGACCGGTCACGGCGATATTCCCATGGCCGTTCAGGCGATCCAGGACGGCGCCTATGATTTCATCGCCAAGCCCTTCGCAGCCGATCGGCTCGTCCAGAGCGTGCGTCGCGCAAGCGAGAAGCGGCGGCTTGTTCTGGAAAACCGCATGCTGCGGAAAGCAGCCGAGGATGCGCAGGAGAATTTGCCGCTGATCGGCCAGACGCCTGTCATGGAAAACCTCAGAAACATTCTTCGGCACATCGCCGATACCGATGTGGACGTGCTCGTCGCCGGCGAAACGGGCAGCGGCAAGGAAGTGGTTGCCCAGCTCCTGCATCAGTGGAGCCACCGCAGGAAGGGAAATTTCGTGGCGCTGAATTGTGGCGCCCTGCCCGAAACCGTCATCGAAAGCGAGTTGTTCGGCCACGAGGCCGGCGCCTTTACCGGCGCCCAGAAGCGCCGCACGGGCCGCATCGAACATGCAAGCGGCGGTACGCTGTTTCTCGACGAGATCGAAAGCATGCCGGCCGCCACCCAGGTCAAGATGCTGAGGGTGCTGGAGATGCGCGAGATCACGCCGCTTGGCACCAATGAGGTGCGTCCGGTTGATCTTCGCGTCGTCGCGGCTGCCAAGATCGACCTCGGGGATCCCTCGGTGCGCGGCGATTTTCGCGAGGATCTCTATTACAGGCTGAATGTCGTGACGATCTCCATTCCGCCGCTGAGAGAACGCCGCGACGATATTCCGCTGCTGTTTTCCCACTTCGCCGCTCGCGCCGCGGAGCGCTTCCGTCGCGATGTCCCGCCGCTTTCACCGGATGTGCGGCGGCATCTCGCCTCGCACACATGGCCGGGCAATGTCCGCGAGCTCTCGCATTATGCCGAACGCGTGGTGCTTGGCGTGGAAGGCGGGGGAACGGCAGCGGTCCCTCCGCAGCCGACGGATGCGACGCTTCCCGAACGGCTGGAGCGCTACGAGGCGGAGATCATTCGCGACGCGCTGTCGGCCAATGACGGCGACGTCCGCCGCACCATCGAGGCGCTCGGCATTCCGAGAAAGACGTTCTACGACAAACTCCAGCGCCACGGCATCAACCGGGGCGGCTATATATCGCGCAAGTAATGGGCGATGACGTTTGCTCTGCCGAGGTGGTGTTAGACTTCCACCAGTCCCAGCTTCTTCACCTGCCGGATCGTCAGCATGGTGCGCACGGTATCGACATGTTCGTTCGCCGTCAGCACCTCGATGACGAAATCCTGAAAGCGGGTGAGATTCTCCGCCACGCAATGCAGCAGGAAATCGCTGTCGCCGGAGACCATCCAGGCCTGGCGCACCAGCGGCCATTCGGCGGTGGCGGCGGCGAAGGCCTTGAGATTGCCTTCCGACTGATGCTTGAGGCCGACCATGCAGAAAGCAACGAGGTCGAATCCGAGCTTCGGGCTGTTCAGCATCGCGTGATAGCCCTCGATGATGCCGGCTTCCTCGAGCTTGCGCACCCGGCGCAGGCAAGGCGGCGCCGAGATGCCGACGCGATCGGCAAGCTCCACATTGGTCATGCGGCCATCGGCCTGCAGCTCCCGGAGTATCTTTATGTCGATGACGTCGAGTTCCGCACGACCCACATCATTGCCTTTCTTTAATTCTCCGCGGGGAGCTTCTATATAAAGCCGCGGAATACGCAAGAAAGTTTCACGCCGATGACGGATTCTTGCACATCTGGGCGATTTGCCTTGTTGGTAACGCAAGGCTGCCCTTGAATAAAAGCATTGGACGTTCATAAATGGCGCAGGGACGCGAAACGGCCGCAATCGCTATCTAGCCGCCGCCCTCCTGCCAGTCGAAAGGAAATGACATGCCCGCCCGCCATACCAAGGTGCTCATCATCGGTTCCGGACCCGCAGGCTATACTGCCGCGGTCTATGCCGCGCGCGCCATGTTGAAACCGGTTTTGATCGCCGGTCTCGAACAGGGCGGCCAGCTGATGATCACCACCGATGTCGAGAACTATCCGGGCTTTGCCGATCCGATCCAGGGTCCCTGGTTGATGGAACAGATGCTGCAGCAGGCAAAACATGTCGGCGCTGAGATCGTCAACGACCTCGTGACCGAAGTCGACATGAACCAGCGCCCCTTCGTCGCCCGCACCGACAGCGGCCAGGTCTGGACCGCCGATACGCTGATCATTGCCACCGGCGCCAAGGCCAAGTGGCTCGGCATCGAGAGCGAGCAGCATTTCCAGGGCTTCGGCGTTTCGGCTTGCGCCACTTGCGACGGCTTCTTCTATCGCAACAAGGATGTGATCGTGGTTGGCGGCGGCAACAGCGCCGTCGAAGAGGCGCTCTACCTCTCCAACATCGCCAAGTCGGTCACGGTCGTGCACCGCCGCGACTTCTTCCGCGCCGAGAAAATCCTGCAGGAACGCCTGTTCTCCAAGGACAATGTCAAGGTTCTGTGGAATACCGAAGTGGCTGAGATTACCGGCACGCCGGCCAAGCCGCCGATGCCGCAATCCGTATCCGGTGCGCGCCTGCGCGACACCCGCAGCGGCACGATCACGGAGATGGTGATCGATGGCGTCTTCGTCGCCATCGGCCATGCGCCGGCAACCGAGCTCTTCAAGGACAAGCTGAAGCTGAAGGACAATGGTTATCTCTGGACCGCGCCGGATTCGACTGCGACCAGCCTGGACGGCGTCTATGCCGCGGGCGACGTGACGGATGATACGTTCCGCCAGGCGATCACTGCCGCCGGCCTGGGGTGCATGGCTGCACTTGAAGCTGAGCGATACTTGACGGGCCACATGCCCGTCGCCGTGGCCGCGGAGTAAGATCGGCATGAGGGGTGGGGGAATGCCATTGGATTGGGACAAGCTGCGTATTTTTCACGCAGCTGCCGAGGCGGGTTCATTCACGCATGCGGCGGATAAACTGCATCTGTCCCAATCCGCCATCAGCCGCCAGGTCAGCGCGCTTGAGCAGGATGTCGGCACGAAGCTGTTTCACCGCCATGCGCGTGGCCTGATTCTGACGGAACAGGGCGAACTGCTTTATCGCACCGCCCATGACGTGCTGCTGAAGCTCGAAACCGTGAAGATGCAGCTCACCGAGACGACCGAGACGCCATCCGGTAAGCTGCGCGTCACGACGACGGTCGGCCTCGGCCAGGGCTGGCTGACCGACAAGATCCAGGAATTCCTGCAGCTCTATCCTGATGTGCAGATCCAGCTGATCCTCGACAATGAGGAAGTGGATGTGAACATGCGTCATGCCGACTGCGCGATCCGCCTGCGCCAGCCGCAGCAATCCGACCTCATCCAGCGCAAGCTCTTCACCGTGCACATGCACGTCTATGCGGCCCCGTCCTACATCAACCGTCATGGCGAGCCTCAAAAGGTCGAGGATCTCGACAATCACCGCATCATCACCTTCGGCGAACCGGCGCCGAGTTACCTGCTCGATGTCAACTGGCTTGAGGTCGCCGGCCGCTCGTCCGACAACAAGCGTATTCCGCATCTGCAGATCAACAGCCAGACCTCGATCAAGCGCGCCGCCCTGCTCGGCATCGGAGTCGCCTGCCTGCCGGATTACATCGTCGGCCGCGACCCAGGCTTGATTCAGCTGGCAATCAATGCCGACGTCCCTTCCTTCGACACCTATTTCTGCTATCCCGACGAGATCAAGAACGCCGCCAAACTGAAGGCCTTCCGCGATTTTATCGTCAGCAAGGCCAGAAACTGGAACTTTTGAGCCCGGTTTTATTGATGAATTGCCGACTATGCAGAACGTGCATGACTGGCATGCACAAATGAGGGTTGCCGTTTGCCCAATAAACCACCATATCGCTTATAGCTGATGCACATGGTGGCTTTTCCTCCCAGTTCCACCGCATTAGCTGTTCCCCTCTGGAGGTTTTGACCTTCACACTTATAAGGGCCCTGGTTTTCCAGTGGCCCTCTTTTTTTGCCTTTCTTCCTCAGCGTAATGCCGCACCGCAAAAAATTTGTGCGGCGCATAGCAGACATGCACAAAAAAGCATTGAAACCTGCTCAAGGAAGCACCATATCCCTCTCAGCTGATGCATCTTGTGGTTTCTCTCCCAGTACCACCGCATTAGCTGTTCCCCTCTGGAGGTTTTTTGACCTTCACAATTA
Source organism: Rhizobium leguminosarum bv. viciae (assembly GCF_012276115.1). Taxonomy (GTDB): domain Bacteria; phylum Pseudomonadota; class Alphaproteobacteria; order Rhizobiales; family Rhizobiaceae; genus Rhizobium; species Rhizobium leguminosarum_T. Next base: position 17,377 of record NZ_WIEU01000014.1, read on the forward strand.
TAAGGGCCCTGGTTTTCCGGTGGCCCTCTTTTTTTGCCCAAAATTTGCTCATTCAATAAAATCCATCGCCTCACGCCTCCGTGATTTGCATATCGAAGCCTGACGATCGATATATCGGTCAGAGACGATTTATAGTTCGGCGAACGACGATGGACAAAGACGAAATTATCAAGGCGCTCGCCCATCCCACCCGGATGGACATTTTGAACTGGCTGAAAAATCCCGAGGAGCATTTCCCCTCGCAGGAGCATCCTTTCGAAATGGGCGTCTGCGCCAGCCAGTTCGAGCGCTGCGGCCTGTCGCAGTCGACGGTCTCGGCCCATCTCGGGACGCTGCATCGTGCAGGCCTCGTCACCACCAAACGCGTCGGCCAGTGGATCTTTTACAAGCGCAACGAAGAAACCATCGCCGCCTTCCTCAAGCAACTGACGCAGGACCTTTAGAATGCCCCTCGCCCTCCTCGTTCTAGCCTTGAGCTCGTTTGCGATAGGCACCACCGAATTCGTCATCATGGGTCTGTTGCCGGAGGTCGCCGCCGATCTCTCAGTCAGCATCCCGCAGGCCGGGTGGCTGGTGACCGGTTACGCCCTGGCGGTCGCCATCGGCGCCCCTGTGATGGCGATTTCGACTGCGAAGCTGAGGCGCCGCACCGCCCTGATTGCGCTGATGGCCTTCTTCATCGCCGGCAACCTGCTTTGCGCTCTGGCGAGCGACTACTGGGTGCTGATGATCGCCCGTGTCGTGACAGCTCTTTGCCACGGCGCATTCTTCGGCATCGGCTCGGTGGTCGCCGCCGGCCTCGTTGCCGAAGATCGCAAGGCCCGCGCCGTCGCGCTGATGTTTACCGGCCTGACACTTGCCAATGTTCTCGGCGTGCCGCTCGGCACTGCGATCGGCCAGGCCTATGGCTGGCGCGCCACCTTCGGCGTCGTCACCGTCATCGGTATCGTCACCATATCAGGCCTGATCGCCATCCTGCCCAGGGACAAGCAGCAGGAAAACGGCAGCATCCTGCGCGAGATCGCAGCACTCAGGAGTGGCCGCCTGTGGCTGGCGCTCTCCACCACCGTCTTCTTCGCCGCCTCGATGTTCGCCCTCTTCACCTATATCGCGCCGCTGCTGCGCGACGTCACCGGCGTGTCGCCGGAAGGCGTTACCTGGACGCTGTTCCTGATCGGCCTCGGGCTGACAATCGGCAACCTTGTCGGCGGCAAGCTTGCCGACTGGCGGCTCGGCGCAACGCTTGCAGGCGTCTTCGCCGCAATCGCCATCACTTCGATCGCCTTCAGCTATACGAGCCGCTTCTTCATCCCGGCTGAAATCACCCTCTTCCTTTGGGCAATGGCAAGCTTTGCCGCCGTGCCGGCGCTTCAGGTCGGCGTCGTCGGCTTCGGCAAGGACGCCCCGAACCTGGTTTCGACGATCAATATCGGCGCCTTCAACACCGGCAATGCGCTCGGCGCCTGGGTCGGCGGCCTGGTCATCGACGCCGGCTTCGATCTCACCCGCGTTCCGCTCGCCGCGGCCCTGATGGCCCTGATCGGCCTCGGCGCGACGGCGCTCACCTATCTCTCCGCCAGGGGCCGGGCCGCCCTTGCCCCTGCCGAGTGATCCTCCCGCAAAAGAAAGGACCATCATGGCCAAGCTTTTCGAACCCACGAAAGTCGGCGACATATCCGTCAAGAACCGCATCGTCATGGCGCCGCTCACCCGTAACCGCTCGCCGGGCGCAATCCCCAACGACCTCAACGTCGAATATTACCGTCAGCGCGCGACTGCTGGCCTGATCATCACCGAAGCAACCGCGATCACCCATCAGGGCCAGGGTTATGCCAACGTGCCGGGCCTCTACAGCAAAGAGGCTCTCGACGGCTGGAAGCGCGTCACCGACGCCGTTCACGCAGCCGGCGGCAAGATCGTCGTCCAGATGTGGCATGTCGGCCGCATCTCGCACACGACGCTACAGCCGAACGACGGCAAGCCGGTTTCCTCGACCAACCGCATCGCCAAGGCCAAGACCTATCTGGTCAATGCCGACGGCACCGGCAGCTTTGCCGACACCTCCGAGCCGCGCGCGCTCGAAACCGCAGAAATCCCCGGCATCATCGAGGATTACCGCAAGGCCGCCCGTGCGGCGATCGACGCCGGCTTCGACGGTGTCGAGATCCACGGTGCCAACGGCTACCTGCTCGACCAGTTCATCCGCGACGGTATCAACGACCGTACCGACCAATATGGCGGCTCGATCGAAAACCGCACCCGTCTGACCTTCGAAGTCGTCGATGCCGTGGTCAAGGAAATCGGCGCCGGCCGCACCGCAATCCGCATCTCGCCGGTGACTCCATCAGGCGAAAGCTACGATTCCAATCCGCAAGCGACCTTCACCCATGTCATCGAAGGATTGGCCAAATACGAGCTCGCCTATATCCATGTCATCGAAGGCCAGACCGGCGGCGACCGCGACTACAAGCAGAGCGACAATCCCTCCTTCGATTACAAGGCGCTGTGCCAGACTTATGAAAAGGCCGGCGGCAAGGCCGACTGGATGGTCAACAATGGCTACGATCGCGATCTGGCGATCGACGCCGTCGAAAGCGGCCGCGCCGATCTCGTCGCCTTCGGCAAGCCCTTCATCGCCAATCCCGATCTCGTCGAGCGCCTTGAACACAACCTGCCGCTCAACACGCCCGACCAGTCGACCTTCTATGGCGGCACCGGCAAGGGCTATATCGACTATCCCATTCTCGAAAAGGTCGCCTGAACCTTTCACACGCGAACGCGAATCCCGCCGAAAGGCGGGATTTCCATCTTTGACGGGTTTTTGTAGGGTGCCACCATGTTTGCTCCCTATCTTGATCGCTGGTCGCTGATATCAGACGGCGAGCCCATCATCACCCACTCCAGCCGCCTCCTGCCGGTCCTCTGGCAGGATAAGCCTGCCATGCTGAAAGTGGCGGCCGATATCGACGAACGATATGGCGCGCTTCTAATGCAGTGGTGGGACGGCGACGGCGCAGCCTATGTCTATGCCCATGAGGGCGATGCCGTGCTGCTCGAAAGGGCGACGGGAAAACGCTCGCTGCTTGCCATGGCGATGAACGGCGAAGACGATGAGGCAAGCCGCATCCTCTGCGGGACGGCGGCACGGCTGCATGCGCCGCGCGAAAAACCGCTTCCCGACCCCATTCCCCTTACCCGCTGGTTCCGCGATCTGGAGCCGGCAGCAGGCAAACATGGGGGCACGCTTGCCGATTGCTCTGCGATCGCCAACGTCCTCCTTGCCGATCAGCGTGATCTCACCATCCTCCACGGCGACATCCACCACGACAATATCCTCGATTTCGAGGCACGCGGCTGGCTGGCGATCGATCCGAAGCGGCTCCATGGCGAGCGCGGCTTCGATTTCGCCAATATCTTCGCCAACGAAGAACTGCCTGTCATCACCAATCCCGCCCGTTTCCGCCGCCAGCTCGCCATCGTCTCAGCGGAGGCGAAGCTGCAGCCGAAGCGGCTACTGCAATGGATCGCCGCCTATTCCGGTCTTTCCGCCGCCTGGTTCCTCGGTGATCCGAATATTCAGCAGGCAGAAACGGCCCTGACGGTCGCCCGGATCGCGCTGGCCGAACTCGAAAGCTAACCCGTTTTCTGAGGTGAATGCCCGATAAAGGCAGTAGCGGCTTCACGGTAAGGTTCGGGCAGGCAGCCGAGCGCCACGAGCGAAGCCCTGACCGCCTCGTCGATCGGTGTCTGCGGCTCTTTGCCGAGTTCGGCCGTAAGCTTGTCGTTCCTCATCCGCAGCGGCGCCTTCCAGAGATAGCGCATCTCCTTGATCTCCCGCATCACAGGAACGAAAGGAGCGGCAAGCGGCACGATCCACCACGGGAAGTTACCAATCTTCGCCTTGCCGCCGACGACGCGCTTGATCGCTTCGGCCATCTGCATGCCATCCGCATCCCAGAAGCCCTCCATGTGATAGACGGCAAAGGCCGGCAGCCGATCGGCCCGCTCGACGAACCGGGCGATGGTTTCCGTCATGTCTGGCAGGTAGGCCCATTGATGACCGATGCCGCGCCGACCCGGGTTCCTGATCGTGCCGACCGGCTTGCCCGGGGTCACGAGACCGGACGAAAACCAGCTGTTGGCCGTGGTGCCTGGACCGAAGAAATCCCCTGCCCTGACGATGATGGCGCCGGCACCGGACTGCGAGGCCGCCTTCAGCCGCTTCTCCATTTCGACGCGGATCGCCCCTTTCTTCGTCACCGGATGCTGCGGGCTTTCTTCCGTCGGCGCCGACAGGGCGTCGGGACCGAAATTATAGACGTTGCCCGGCAGGACGATGCGCGCGCCGACAGCGCGGGCAGCGGCGATGGTATTGTCGAGCATCGGCAGCACCAGCTTTTCCCAGTCGCGGTAGCCAGGCGGATTGACGGCATGGACGATCAGGCCGACGCCTTTAGCCGCCCTCAGGACGTCACCGGCATTCATCGCATCGCCCTGAACCCATTCGAAAGCCGGCTCACTCCTCGACGCCTTGGCGGCGTCACGGTTGAGCGCGCGGATGCGCCAGCCGCGTGCAAGCAGCTTGCGGGCAACCGCGCTGCCGATACCGCCGGTCGCGCCAAGAACGAGGGCCGTCATCTTTATTTCGCTGCTCATGACAATCATCTCCTTCGATCGGATGAGAGGATCATGCCACTAGAATGACATAAACGAAATTGACGAAAGAAATGCATCTGTTATACAAAAATATATGAGTGTGGAACCGAGCTGGGATTTCTACCGCAGTTTCCTGACCGTGCTTCAGCAGGGGTCGCTTTCGGCCGCCGCCCGCGAACTGGGGTTGACCCAGCCGACCATAGGCCGCCATGTCGATGCACTGGAACTGGCGATCGGCGCCGAACTCTTCACCCGATCGCCGAACGGGCTGCTGCCGACCGATGCCGCATTGGCGCTGAAGCCTTATGCCGAAACGCTGGCCGCAACCGCCGCCGCCCTTTTGCGAACGGCGTCCGGCCAGCGCGAGCGTGTGGCGGGAACGGTCAGGGTCAGCGCCAGCGAAGTCATCGCCGTCGAAGTGCTGCCGGGGATTCTCGGACCGCTGCAGGAGACCTATCCCGAACTGCTGATCGAGCTCTCGGCTTCCGATGCGATCGAGGACCTCGTCAACCGCGAGGCCGATATCGCCGTGCGCATGGCCGAGCCGCAGCAGGCTGCACTCGTCGTGCGCCGCATCGGCGATATCCCCCTCGGCTTTCATGCCCATCGCCGCTATCTCGAACGGTACGGCATGCCGCAAACCCTGGCCGACCTCGCAGACCACCGCCTCATCGGTTTCGACCGGCAGACGGCCTATGTCCGCATGGTGATGAAACGCTATGCGGTGCCCGGCATCGAATTCTCCTACAGAACCGACAGCAATCTTGCCCAGCTTGCGGCGATCCGTGCCGGGGTGGGCATCGGCATCTGCCAGACAGGACTCGCGCGTGAAAATCTCGACCTTGTTCACATCCTGCCTGATGCTTTCAGCATACCGCTCGGCACATGGGTGGCGATGCATGAGAACTTGAAGTCTTCGCCGCGCTACCGCGCAACCTTTGACGTATTGGTCAAGGGGCTTCAGGACTATCACCGATATTCGACAAGCGCATAATCCCAAAAATCAGAATCGATTCTCGGGAAGAATCATGCGCAAATTTCGAAGCGATAGAGCCTCCTTAACGCGTCCTTTCGGACGAGCATCCCAGCGGAACTGGAAATGAGAACGCACAGCCCGGTCGAACTCGTGCCCCATGATCCGCAATGGCTGCAAGCCTTCCAGCGCATCCGCGATAAGCTGCTGGCCGTGCTGCCGCAGGCGCTCGCCATCGATCACATCGGCAGCACGTCCATACCGGGCATGATGGCCAAGCCGCTTATCGATATCGACATCGTTCTTCCCGGCCTTGGGCATATCGAGAACGCCACACGCGTGCTTCTGGCCGAAGGCTACGAGCCGCGCGGCAACCGCTATGACGACGATGTCTGGGCTTTTCTATCGAAAGGTTCGGTGCCGGCGGAACGGGTCTACCTTTGCCCGGCCGGCAACCGCACGCATCTAAACAGGCTGGCTTTCCGGGATTATCTCATCGCGCATCCACTGGCGGCGGCCGATTATGCCGCACTCAAACGCAACCTGGCGGCCGAATTCCGGATGGACGGCGACGGCTATACTGCGCATAAGCGCGAATTCGTCGAGGCGATCGTCGCGCGGGCATTGGCGGGAGATGGTTAGCTTCCGATACCTTGCGAGGCCTCGGCCGTGCGATCCTTCCACTGGCCGTCCACCACCTCGGTTTCCGGCCGATCGCCGCCCTCGGCATATTCTTCATGCCACTTGCCGTTCTCGTCCTGCCAGCTGATCTCGGCGGAATCGCCGCCGACCTGCTGTTCGGCCGCGACGATGCGCGCAGCTTCGAGCGCCTCGGCATGGGTCGGGAATGCCTCTGAATAGACACCTCCCAGCCTGTAGGCCCAGCCGCCGTCGTGCGGCACGACTTCGTAGACCACCTTGATCATGCATCCGTCTCCTCATCTTCTTGTTGCGCGTTCGCACGCTTCCGGAAAAGATCCGGATCATCGCGGCCGCTTGACGAGAATTCGAGGACGCCGCGATCTGCTTTCCGGCCCCGATGACGTTCAGTATTCCATTAAACGCCGAAGACTGCAAATGGCACTCGATCAGGACTTGCTTGATATGCGATATCAGTGACTTAGATAGAGCGCATGAATCGGGACAGGAGCTGAGGCTTGGGGATCGCGTCACGCTTTAAAGAGGAAAGGTTTCTGGTCGCCGCCGCGTTGAGGAACCGCATGCAGGCGACTGTCAACATAGCCATGGGCGCCTCGCTGTCGACGGTCATCCTGACGGTCCCCGTCATGGAGGCGATTGCGCTCTATACGGGCCAGCCCTTCCTCATGGCGATGACCCCGGTACAGACGGTGATGGTGGCGATCACGCTGATTACTACCGCGATCAACCTCAACGACGGCGAGACCAACGCGATCGAGGGCATGACGCATTTCATCCTCTTCGCCACCTTCGTCATGCTGACGACGCTGGGGCTTTGACGCCTCCCTTCCCACGAAGAAAGGGAAAGAACAGGCTGTTTAGGCGGGCTGTCGGGCGAAAAGCAGGCGTTCGCGGGCTGCGAACCATTCCTCGGCGTAATCGTCGTTCTTGTATTCCTCGAAATACGGCCCGCCATCGGTGAAATGAACGTTCTTGGCGTCCTCGCGGTAGTCGTATTCATTGACCAGGTAATTCCACGTCACCGGCAATTCGCCGATGAGGTCTTCGTTCTCCAGCCATTTGAACTGATGCAGTTGCAGCCCGGTCGCCGTATTGACGTAGTCGGGCGTCAGCGCGCGGCATTCGTCATTGTTGAAGAGGATGAAGCTCGACCAGTTCTTCTTTTCGTACTTGGTCTGCGTCTGGCCGAGGAACTTGGTCTCGATCTTCGGCTGGTAATCGTGTTTGACGCACATGACGACGTAACGGTCGTCGCGCAATGCCCAAAGCTCGGCGATATCGGCACGCATCAGCATGTCGCAATCCATGAAGATGCTCCAGCCCTCGTAACCGCTGAGATAGGGCGTCAAGAAACGCGAGAAAGAGAACTCCGTGGATTGCAGCGCGTTGCGCTCACGGGTGAAAATCCCGCCAAGATTGGAAAGCGCAATGGGCGAGAACTCGACAGGGATCGACGACTTCTCGATGATGCTCTGCACGAGAACGTGGTAGGCGACCACTTCCTTGGGATCGAATCCCACGAAAATTCGGACGTTCTGTTGCTTCATTGTCCACCGTGATCGCCAGTATAGAGCGATGAATTGATTGGTATCGGAAGCAGCTTTCTTGGCCACCCCCGCCTGTTAGCAACGGCCGGCGACAGTCATCCTTTCGACTTTTCGAGAAAACGCTGCTTGCGGGTTTTCGGTTTGAACCGCCGAAAGAAATTGTCGATGGCGCGTATGAATTTAGTAACGGACATCAGCCTGTCGATCTGGCTGTTCGTATTGTCGAGCCGCTCTGACAAGACCTCAGCCGCGGTCATCGCGATCTCGATCGGCGGCACCTCAGGAAACCGTTTGGCGAGTGCCGCATAGGGGCTGGCATCGACGCCGCCCATCATCGAGATCGAACCCATGCGCGCAAAGAGACGGAGGAAGATCTGCTCGAACGTCCAATCGTGCACGTCGAACACCTTCCACTTCTCGCTCCGCTTCGCCGAAAAGCCAGCAAGTAGGATCTTGCCCGGCAACTGTAGATCGCCGAGCCACATCGCTACCGCAAAGCCGCTCGTCGCGATCTTGCCGATCGGATAGAGATCGGCAAGCATTTGCGTCAGATCAAGGTGACGGGTCTGAGCGCCTTCGAAGCGGCTCTTTTCGCTAAGATTTTCCTCGACGGAAACGCGAATGTTGACGACACCGAGGAAATTGCCGCCGCCAAAGAAGCGCAAGACATTCGCCACCTCGCGCCGGTGGACGATATGGGCGCCCATCACGTCGCTGCGGGCAACCAGCATGGAATGGCCGACGAACGGTTCGTCGAGCACCTTGTAGACCTTGTTGAAGAAAACGTAGAGCGCCGTCTCCGGCAATTCGCTTCGCAGCCGCTCGAAATCGACGGCTTCGCTGTTTGCCACCAGCACGACGTGGGAATAGCGCGACAACAGCGCCTTCCACGCCTCCGGCGTCAGGAAATTGAAGCCGCTATCCGGGGCGGGCATGGTCTGGGTGTCGCTGGGGATTGCTTCCATATCGGCTCACATGCACTTTCCAAGGACGATGCGCTCGGTCGTCCCACTAGCTGTTGCTGAAATAAGCGCGTGTTCGCGCCAGCCGCGCCAGCCCGCCGATCCGCTTTCCCAAATGCGAAAGGAACCCCGCAATCCGGCCCGTCATCGACGGCTGTCTGCAGAAGAAAGCCCATGGCGTATTGGCGAGATCCTCTGCATAACGCCTGGCCATCCGACGATGCACCCACGGCACAGTCGCCTGCCACGGCTTTTTCCGGCCGGTGAAATGGATGATTGCCGGCCGGCCGACGAAAGGCAGAAGGCCGGTCTGCGTGTTCCAGCGCGGATCGAGCACCAGCCAGTTGCCATCGAAAGTGACGTTCAGCGCATCCTGGTCGTTATTCTCGAAAAGATGCGACCGCTCCTCGAAGATCTTCCGCGTCCCGGAAAAAAGCCCCCTCGACCGGCAGGCCGACCAGTCGAACAGCAGGACGCCGGCATTGAAATAGCGGCCGCCCTCGCGCATGCCGATCTTTCGCTGCCGTGCGCCGGCCTTCTCGGGAAAGGCCATGACATAATCGTCTACGGCGGCAAGCGCCTTGCCCTGCAAATCCATGGCGAATAGGTCGTCGACCGGCGCAACCGCAAGCACATCGGCATCCAGATAAAGCAGCCGCGCGACATGTTCTGGAATGTGCAGATCCATGTAGAGCCGCGCCAGCGTCGCGCCCGACCAGCGGCCCCGCGCCTGCAGCGCCGTATCCGGCGTATTGTAGGGCAGCACCTTGATTGCCATGCCGTGCAGCCGAGCGAAATTTTCGACCTCGGCGATCTCGTTCGGCTTGAGGTCGATGCCGAGAAGCAGGAACTCCACAGTGGAACTTGAGAGATTGCGCTTGACGGAAAGCAGGGTGCAGCAGGCGGCCGGCAGCATGTTGACATCCGAACAGACGATGACGGCACTCTGCTGCAAAATCCCGGCCTCCCGAAGCGGCGACTTAAACTGATGCCGGATATCTAGTTGGTTTAATGCCAACCCGCAACCGCAGATCACCCGCCTGACCGTCACTCTGCGTCACGATTTGAATCGGAATTCAACGACTTGCGAGACAAAGCGGATTTGGATGTGCAGCATGTTGAATCGGAACGTGAACTTAGAGCCGCAGCGCCAATGGATGATCAACGAGCAGCCGGTCGACTGTTGCAAGCTGCAGTCCCTCGACCTTGCACTGAGCGAGCAGCAAGCGATCGAAGGGATCGCGCGTCTCCGGCTCGGGGTCGGCGGCGGTGATGACGTGCGCGATATCGATGGGCAGGATCGTCAGCCCGGTGCCCTGCAGGTAGGCTGGAATAACGTCCAGGGTTAGTCCCGGCTGCAACTTGCCAAGTCGTGTCTTGATCGCGATTTCCCAAAGGCTCGCGACGCTGACGAAACCTTCGGTCGCGGCGTGCAAAAGCACGCGTTGGACATCAGGAAAACGGTCCGTCAGCTTTCGTTGGACGATTGCGATGATCATATGCGTGTCGAGTAGCACACGCATGATCACGGCAGCGGCTTGAGAAGAAAATCTTCCGGCAAAGGATCGTCGAAGTCGTCGGCGATATACATCTCCGTCCGCGCGATACCCTTGGAACGAAGATAGGCTTCGCCGGCCTCCAGGTTCAAACCGCCGCGTTTTTGATGCGGCACGAGATCGAACACCGGCCGGCCGTTGCGTGTCACGACAATGGTTTCACCTTCCTCGACCTCACGGGCGAGTTCGGTCAGGCGGTTCTTCGCATCACGGATCGAAACGGTCTTCATGGAGGCAAATGTAGCTACATGCAGCTACATCGTCAACGTCTTCGCATAGAAAAGGCCCGCCGTCGCCAGCGGGCCTTCGATTGGTGCTTTTGAGAACCGCTTACTTGCAGGCGCCGCAGAAGCGCTGGATGCGGCGGCAGGCTTCCTCGAGCAGCTCTTCCGAAGTCGCGTAGGAGATGCGGAAGTTCGGGCCGAGACCGAAGGCCGAACCGTGAACGACGGCAACACCTTCCGTTTCCAGAAGCTCGGAAACGAAATCCTCGTCCGTCTCGATCACCTTGCCCGACGGCGCCGTCTTGCCGATCAGGCCGGCACAGGACGGATAGACGTAGAAGGCGCCTTCCGGCACCGGGCAGACAATGCCCTTGGCCTGGTTCAGCATCGAAACGACGAGATCGCGGCGGCCTTCGAAGATCTTCTTGTTCGCTGGGATGAAATCCTGCGTGCCGTTCAGCGCTTCGACAGCTGCCCACTGGGCGATCGACGTCGCACCCGAGGTCTGCTGCCCCTGGATCATATCCATGGCCTTGATGAGCTGGATCGGGCCGGCCGCATAGCCGATACGCCAGCCGGTCATCGCATAGGCCTTGGAGACGCCGTTCATCGTCAGCGTGCGGTCGTAGAGCTTCGGCTCGACTTCCACAGGAGTGACGAATTTGAAGTCGCCATAGGTCAGGTGCTCATACATGTCGTCGGTCAGCACCCAGACCTGCGGATGCTTCATCAACACATCCGTCAGCGCCTTCAACTCGTCCTGCGTATAGGCCGCCCCCGTCGGGTTGGACGGCGAGTTGAAGATGAACCACTTGGTCTTCGGCGTGATCGCCTTTTCAAGATCGGCGGCCTGGAGCTTGAAGTTATGCTCCTGGGTGGCCGAAACGAAAACCGGCGTGCCGCCGCACAGCGCCACCATCTCAGGATAAGAAACCCAGTAGGGCGCCGGGATGACGACTTCGTCGCCGGGGTTCAGCGTCGCCATGAAGGCGTTGAAAAGGATCTGCTTACCGCCGGTGCCGACGATCGTCTGCTCCCAGGAATAATCGAGGCCGTTCTCGCGCTTGAACTTGGCGGCGATCGCCTTTCGCAGTTCCGGGATACCGGAAACCGGCGTGTACTTCGTTTCGCCGCGGTTGATCGCGTCGATGGCGGCCGTCTTGATATTATCGGGCGTATCGAAATCCGGCTCACCCGCGCCAAGGCCGATGACGTCACGTCCTTTTGCTTTCAGCTCGCGCGCTTTCTGGGAGACGGCGATGGTGGCTGAAGGCTTCACACGGGAAAGAGCATCGGCAAGGAAAGCCATGATAACGGTCCTAATGGTTGAAACGGACAGAAAGCCGGGACCGGAGTTCTGCGGTTAGCTCTATGTCCAATGTATGACGGCATTTCAAGCGGAAAGGCGTCATGGTGGCATGATTCTTATTGATCGGTTCGCCACGCCGCCCACCCGGCATGCCGCCCCCTTTGGAGAAGCTTGCGTCACGCGGTCGAAACGCCATGCGCAGATCTTGAATCAATCTCTGAAGTCACCCGGATTTATCCGCTGAAATCAGTGGCATCGTCGAATTCGATCATTGCCACGAATAAGCCGCAACAAATGCCGCGCCACGCCGCAATTCCGTCGCGAGCGCGCCGAGATCGAAGCCGCATCATCCGGCATCCGAAATTGGTTATTGAGGGTATGCCAATGTTTCTGGAAGATGAGTTTGCCATAGGGCGCATTCGTGCGCGCCGAATTTCCGTTTCAGTCCTTGTTGCCGTCACCGCCTTTGCCGCCTGCATCGCCGCGATACTGGGGCTTGCCTCCGCCGCCCGCGCCGGGCAGACGCCGCAGGCATCCGCCCAGCTCACAGCGCTTGTCCGGCCGAACGACGTCAATAGCGGCTCGCTGCTCTTTCCGTCGAAGGAGCCGGGCTTCTATGTCGAAGCGCCGCGGCTGAAGACCGATGTCGCCATCGATGTCTCCGGCCCGATCGCCAGGGTGAAGGTGACGCAGCGCTTCCAGAATCCGAGCCAGGGTTGGGTCGAAGGCACCTACGTCTTCCCGCTACCGGACAGTTCCGCCGTCGACGCGCTGAAAATGCAGATCGGCGAACGCTTCATCGAAGGCCAGATCAAACCGCGCCAGGAAGCCCGCGAGATCTACGAGCAGGCCAAGGCGGAGGGCAAGAAGACGGCGTTGCTCGAGCAGCAGCGGCCGAACATCTTCACCAACCAGGTCGCCAATATCGGTCCCGGCGAAACCATCGTCGTCCAGATCGAATACCAGCAGACCATCCACCAGTCGGGCGGCGAGTTCTCGCTGCGCTTCCCGATGGTCGTCGCTCCGCGCTACAATCCGGCGCCGATCGTCCAGACTGTCGAATTCAACAATGGCGCCGGTTTCGCCACGCCGCGCGACCCGGTGGAAAACCGCGACAAGATCGAAGCCCCCGTGCTCGATCCGCGTGAGAACGCCAGGATCAATCCGGTTTCGCTGACCGTCGACCTCCAGGCCGGTTTCCCGCTCGGCGATGTCAAATCGTCCTTCCACGCGGTCGATATCAGCCAGCATGGAGACCAGGCGAGGACGATCAGCCTGAAGGCGGACACCGTTCCCGCCGATAAGGATTTCGAGCTCACCTGGAAGGCCGCTCCCGGCAAAATGCCGAGTGCCGGCCTCTTCCGCGAAGTGATTGATGGTAAGACCTATCTGCTCGCCTTCGTCACCCCGCCCACGGCCCCAGATGCGGCAGCGCCGGCGGCAAAACGCGAGGTGGTCTTCGTCATCGACAATTCCGGCTCCATGTCCGGCCCGTCGATCGAGCAGGCGAGGCAGAGCCTGGCGCTTGCCATCTCCAAGCTGAACCCCGACGACCGCTTCAACGTCATCCGTTTCGACGATACGATGACTGACTATTTCAAGGGTCTCGTTGCTGCGACGCCTGACAATCGCGAAAAGGCGATCGCCTATGTCAGAGGCCTCACCGCTGACGGCGGCACGGAAATGCTGCCTGCTCTTGAGGATGCGTTGCGAAACCAGGGACCGGTCGCAAGCGGAGTATTGCGCCAGGTCGTATTCCTGACGGATGGCGCGATCGGCAACGAACGGCAGCTCTTCCAGGAAATCACCGCAAATCGCGGCGATGCCCGTGTCTTCACCGTCGGCATCGGCTCGGCGCCGAACACCTATTTCATGACCAAGGCCGCCGAGATCGGCCGCGGCACCTTCACGGCGATCGGCTCGACCGACCAGGTGGCAAGCCGCATGGGCGAGCTTTTCGCCAAGCTGCAGAACCCAGCCATGACCGATATCACTGCCACCTTCGAAGGCATCGAAGCCGAGAATATCACGCCGAACCCGATGCCGGACCTCTACAGCGGCGAGCCCGTCGTGCTGACCGCAGAGCTGCCTGAGGCGAAGCCCGCCGGCAAGCTGCAGATCATCGGCAAGACAGGCGACCAGCCCTGGCGTGTCGAGATGGATATCGCCAATGCCGCCGACGGCAGCGGCATTTCCAAGCTCTGGGCGCGCCGCAAGATCGACGATTTCGAGGCCCGCGCCTATGAGCGTCGGGATCCGGCCGCGCTCGACAAGGATATTGAGACAGTGGCGCTCGCCCACCATCTCGTCTCCCGCGTCACCAGCCTGGTTGCCGTCGATGTAACCCCGTCGCGCCCGGCCGATCAGCCGCTCGGCTCGGCCAAGCTGCCGCTCAATCTGCCGGATGGCTGGGATTTCGATAAAGTCTTCGGTGAAAACGCTGCCCCTCTTGGCGGCCTAGAACGCCATGGCTCGGCTACGCCGGCAGGAAACGCCGGACCGGAGCAGGCTGCAGCCGAAACACAGGCACTTGTTGCATCGCCTGAGATCGCAAACATGATGGCCGCAGCCCCGACCGCCAAGGCGGCCACCATGATCGCGCAGAAGAGCTCGACCGTGAACCTGCCGCAGACGGCGACGCGCGCCGACGAGCAGATCATCCGCGGGCTGACCATGCTGCTCCTGGCGCTGACGGCGGCAAGCGGGCTGGCCGTCTGGCGGCGGCGCCTCAAGGGCATTATCGCGGTCGGAGCCAAGCGAAATGGTCTCTAGGCTCTCCGCAAGCCAGAACGAGGAAGCGGCCGAATTCGAACCGCTTCCGAGCTATCTGGAACTCGCCATGGCCGCCGCCACGGCCTATGACAGACCGAAGATGCGCCAGAAGAAGGGTTTCTTCCTCTGGCGTCTTTCCTCGATCGAAAAGGTGATCGCCTTTGCCATCGCCGGCCTTGCCCTCTATGGCTTGGCGCTGATCGGCGACGGCTTCCTGCTGAAGGCGAAGGCCGAGCTCTCCCAGATCCTGCTGAAACGCGCCTTTGCCGCGGAACTGCAGGGGAAAGAGACAAAACCCTGGCCCTGGGCGGATTTCACCACGGAGGCCAAGGTGCGCGCCCCGCGCCTCGGCAAGGAAGCGATCGTGCTCTCCGGCGCCTCTGGCGAGGCTCTGGCATTCGGCCCGGCCTGGCTCGCCAACACGCCGCAGCCCGGCGAGGAAGGCACCTCCGTCATTGCCGCCCATCGCGACACGCATTTCCGCTGGCTGCAATATATAAGGCCCGGCGATACGATCGAGGTCACTCGCCGCGACGGCAAACTATTGACCTTCAAGGCCGGCGAGGGCCGCATCGCCCCGTGGGATGCCAACGGCATCGATCCCTCCTCCGATGGCCACCGCCTGGTGCTGACCACCTGCTGGCCCTTCAATGCCATCGAACGCGGGCCGTTGCGCTATATCCTCGAGGCAGAATTGGTCGATAGCCAGGCGACCGGCTCCGTTCAACCGGCAAACACAAAGCCGTTATTGCAGACCCAATGAGGTTGAAGCCCTTCCCTGTCCGCTCCACGTTCAAGATTAAGAGACGACGGGGAGCAAGATGAAGAGAGTGTCCGCCTTCCATTTCGCTGCAGCGCTGGCCCTGTTCGGCGCCGTTTCCGCGGATGCGGCCGATACCGTCAAGACGCAGGATCTCGCCGTCCGCGTCGACAAACTCGTCGATGGCCTTCAACATCCCTGGGCGGTCGAGGTCTTGCCCGATGGCGCCTATCTCGTCACCGAGCGGCCGGGCCGCATGCGCATCATCCGCGACGGCAAGGTCTCCGACCCGATTGGCGGCGTGCCCAAGGTCAGTGCCCGTGGCCAGGGTGGCCTGATGGACGTGGCGCTCGCGCCGGACTTTGCGACATCTCGCAAACTCTATTTCACCGCCGCCATCGCCAACAGGCAGGGCTCCGGCACCGAAGCCTTCAGCGCCACGCTTTCCACTGACGAGAAGACACTCGACGCCGTGACGCCTATCTTCAGCATGCGGCGCTTCACGTCAGGCAATATCCAGTACGGCTCGCGCATCGCGATATCAGGTGACGGTACGCTGTTCATCAGCGTCGGCGATCGCGGCAACGGCGACCGCTCGCAGAACTGGCAGGACGATGCCGGCTCGATCATCCACATCAATGCCGATGGCAGCATCCCTGCCGGCAATCCGTTCAAGGACGGCGGCAAGGCGCTGCCGGAAATCTGGTCGAAAGGCCACCGCAACCCGCAGGGCATCACCTTCGACGCCAAGGATGGCAAGCTCTATACCGTCGAACACGGTGCGCGCGGCGGCGACGAGATCAACCAGCCCGAGGCCGGCAAGAATTACGGCTGGCCGATCATCACCTATGGCCGAGACTATTCGGGCGCGGAGATTGGCGAAGGTACAGCCAAGGAAGGGCTGGAACAGCCGCTGCATTATTGGGATCCTTCGATCGCGCCTGGCGCCCTCGTCGTCTATCGCGGCGCCATGTTCCCGGAATGGGACGGCAATTTCCTCGTCGCGGCGCTGAAGTTCCAGCTGCTCTCGCGCATGCAGCGTGACGAAACCGGCGCCTTCGTCGCCGAGGAGCGCCTGTTTAAAGGCGAATACGGCCGCATCCGCGACGTCGTCGTCGCCCCCGACGGCGCCCTGCTGATGGTGACGGACGAGGACGACGGCGCGCTGCTCAGGATCTCGAGAGCCCAAGCCCGTAACGGCTGAGACGTCACAACGCGCCGCGCAGTTCCTTGCGGATGACGAATTTCAACCCGGACCAGATCTCGTCGACGGCGCAGACCTTGACGTCGATCAGACCGGTTGGGAGCAGAACATCCCGCAGCACGTCCTCGGTGATATCGGTCGAAACCCTTGAACTCTTCTTCGGCCAGGAGATCCAGACCATACCGTCCGGTCTCAGGGCACAAAAAAGCGCTGGCGCGATGGCCTCCAGCGCCGCACGTTCTGTCGTAAACAGATGCACGTAGTCGAATGCACGCTGAGGCGTCTCGGGAAGCGCATGGACGACCGAAGCAAAACCCGCGAAACCATTGATGTCGCCGATCGTTTCGGGAATGCCGAGAAGAGCGGCTGCCTGCCCCTGTGCGAGGCCGAGTTTCCTGACGAGCGGCGTGCCGGAATAGCCTGCTGTCCCAGCTACCGCCGCATCGCCGGCCGGCTTCCGTTCCTCGCGTCGCATGTCTTCACCTCCGTCAACCGGCACGAAGTCTTCACCCTTGCCGAAAGCAAACGCAACTGCTAACCGCTCGGGCACATCTCCTTCCCATCGAGGACGACATGACGCGCGTTCAGGCGAACCTCCTCCTATTGCTTGCAGCTGCCATCTGGGGCGGCGGCTTCGTCGCGCAGTCGACGGCGATGAAGGCGATCGGCCCCTTCTGGTTCATCGGCCTGCGTTTTGCCGTCGCCACCCTGGCCGTGCTGCCTTTTGTCCTTTTTGAAGCGCGCAAGGCAACGGAGAAGACCAGCGCACGTCATGCCAAGCTCTACATCCTGATCGGCCTTGCCCTTTTCGGCGGCGCAGCCACGCAGCAGGTCGGACTGCAGACGACGACGGTGACGAATTCCAGCTTCATCACCGGCCTCTACGTCGTTTTCGTGCCTGTTATCGCCGTGTTCTTCCTGCGCCGTGCTCCGCATTGGATCATCTGGCCGGGCGCGCTGATGGCGGTCACCGGCATCTATCTGCTGTCCGGCGGCCATCTTTCGGCGCTGACATCAGGCGATCTGCTGACCGTCGTCTGCGCCGTCTTCTGGGCGATCCAGATCACCCTTGCCGGCACGACCGTTTCGGAGACCGGAAGGCCGCTCGCGCTCTCCGCCGTGCAATTCGCCGTCACCGCGGTCTGTGCGCTGGCCGTTGCCGCAGCCGTCGAACCGGTCAGCCTTTCGGCGATACGGGCCGCGGCGCCGGAGATCCTTTATGTCGGCATCTTCTCCTCAGGCGTGGCTTTCGTGCTGCAGGTGATCGGCCAGCGCTACACGACACCCTCGCAGGCAGCGATCTTTCTTTCTTCCGAAGCGCTCTTCGGTGCCTCACTTGCAGCCCTGCTGCTCGGCGAAACGATGCCGGCAACAGGTTATGCAGGTTGCGCGCTAGTGTTTATCGCTATGCTTGTGGTCGAGCTCGTGCCCGGGTTCACCCAGCGGCACCTGCCAGCCGCGTGAACACGCGTCCAAATATGGGCGAGTCACGCATCGGAAAAAAATTCATCTGCCGCAAGAGACGCGTTCACGTTGCATTTTTGGGAAAATCTGCTCGGAACTTATATTGCAGACGATATAAAACGTTAATCATTCCCTATCGGCGAAGGAAATTTTGCGTTTTTGCGCAAATTGGAGATCGACAGGGGTGTGCCCGGAACGACACGTTAAAAAACTTTTGCTTGCCAAAATCCTTTAAACGCAGCACTCTCAGCGCGTTCGGGCATTTTGCGAGCATGGGAAGTCCTTAAGTATTTGCGCGCCGGGAACGCTAATATTCCGGTCAGCCGGTTCCGAAAATGGCGGGCGAAAGTCCTGCCTGGGACAGGCCGAGGTAGAGGGGACCTTTTTCTCAAATTTCAAGAATTGCCTGCCAACACCTCCCGCAAGGAGGCAATGCTATGATGCTGCCCGTGTGGATGGCGGGCAGAGAGAAAAGGACCTGAGGCATGGCAGAGACTGGCACTGTAAAATTCTTCAATACCGATAAAGGCTTCGGCTTCATCAAGCCGGACCGGGGCGGCGCCGATATCTTCGTTCACATTTCTGCCGTTCAGGCCTCCGGCCTGGCCGGTCTGACGGAAAACCAGAAGGTAAGCTTCGACACGGAGCCGGATCGCCGCGGCAAGGGGCCGAAGGCCGTCAATTTGCAGATTGCGGGCTGAACCCTTAACAAGGCTGGCGAATTCGAGTTGAAGCCCGGCAGCAATGCCGGGTTTTGTCGTTCAGCCTTCGTTCAGCTACAGGTCTGTACGACTGTGACCATCGAGAAAGGGACCGGCGTTCGGTTCCCGGGATTAGGATTATGCTTATGAACAGGCTCGCCAAGACCCTTTTGCTGACGGCAACCGCTGCCGCACTCACGCTTTCCGCCATCGGTGAAGCGTCGGCCCGCGACCGCCACTGGCGCCATGGCAATCACGGCAACAACGATGCGTGGGTCGGCGGCGCCGTCGGCCTTGCGACCGGCTTGATCGTCGGCTCTGCCATCGCCAATGCCAATAACGGTCCGGTTTACGAAGAGCGCCGCTACATCGACCCAGCCTACGAGCCGGATTACTACGAGCCCGCTCCGGTCTATCGCGCGCCCCGCCGCGTCTATGTCGACCAGCCGCAATATTACGCGCCGGTTCGCACAGCGGTTGAGCCCTGGTCGCCGCAATGGCAGCGCTACTGCTCCTACCGTTACCGCTCCTTCGATCCGCGCAGCGGCACCTATATCGGCTATGACGGCCGCAGCCATTTCTGCACCGCCGGCTGATTTCGCCATCGTCCCTGATGCCAAGCGCCGCTCTTCAGCGGCGCTTTCTTTTTGTCAACCTGTCAGCCGGCCCTCTCCGGCGTATCCGCTTTCTTGATATTGCGCACCGCACCGCGCGGCAGAGGAAAAATATTTCCACAAATTCCATAGAAATAGACGTTATAGGTTTCCCGCCTGTCTCCGGTGTCCGTAGGTTATCTCAACCTATCGATGGCAATGGTAAGGAGAGGAATAAATTATGGGCGTGTTTCGTTCGGCGGTGATCGGTGTCACGGTTGCCTTGGGGCTGGGGCTGTCATCGGCTGACGCGGCCGATCTTTCGGAAATCAGGATCGACTGGGCGACCTATAACCCGGTCAGTGTTCTTCTGAAGAAGGAAGGCCTGCTGGAAAAGGAATTCGCCAAGGACAATATCAGCATTCGCTGGGTACAATCCGCCGGCTCGAACAAGGCGCTGGAATTCCTGAACGCCGGATCGATTGATTTCGGCTCGACGGCGGGTGCGGCGGCACTGATCGCGCGGGTCAACGGCAATCCGATCAAATCCATTTATGTTTATTCGCGCCCCGAATGGACGGCTCTGGTCACCCGCGCCGACAGTCCGATTGCCACCGTTCAGGATCTGAAGGGCAAGACGATCGCGGTGACGCGCGGCACCGATCCGCATGTCTTTCTCGTCCGTGCCTTGGCGGATGCCGGCCTGAAACAATCGGACGTGAAGCTGGTACTGCTGCAGCATGCCGACGGCAAGCTGGCGCTTCTGCGCGGCGATGTCGACGCATGGGCCGGGCTCGATCCGCTTATGGCGGCCGCCGAAGTGGACGACAAGGCGAAGCTCTTCTATCGCAAGCCGGAAAACAACAGCTGGGGCGTGCTCAATACGACCGAGACATTTGCCGCCGAACATCCCGACATAATCAAGCGAGTCATCGCCGTCTATGAGCAGGCACGGGCCGAGGCGCTTGCCGATCCTGCGGCACTCAAGGCGGTGCTGGTGGAAGCGGCAAAGCTGCCGGACGAAGTGATCGCCAAGCAGCTGGAGCGGACGGACATCTCGCAATCGACGATCGGCGACCTGCAGCGCGATACGATCTCGAAAGCGGGTATCGCCCTGCAAAGCGCCGGTGTCCTGCCCGCAGACGTCGACATTCCCGAAGTCACGAACGAGCTGATCGACGATCGTTTTGCCGTCGGGAAAACCCAGTAACAGAGCATAGAACATCGCTATGACGGACTTGACCGAAACCGGTATCAAGACGGAAACGAGGACGCCGCGCTTGGTCGCGGCGTCGATCTTTTATGGCGTGAGCAACAGGGTGGCGCTGGCCATGCTGCTGCCTGCGCTCGGGCTATTGTTCTGGGAGATTGCCGTCGCGGCCGGCTGGTTCTCAGGCCGTCTCATGCCGCCGCCATCCAGGGTCGCCGCGACGCTATGGGTGCTCTTGAGGTCCGGCGAACTGCTCGATCATATCGGCATCACCATCGTCCGGGTGTTCTTCGGATTTGCGATCGGCGCCGTCACGGCCACGATCGCCGGCGCTATAACTGGATATTTTGGGCTCGCCCGCCGACTGATCGATCCGTCGCTTCAGGCGCTCCGCTCCATTCCCTCAATCGCCTGGGTGCCGCTCTTCATTCTCTGGTTCGGGATCTTCGAGACATCCAAAGTGGCCTTGATCGCCGTCGGGGTCTTTTTTCCGGTCTATCTCGGCGTCTCGGGCGCAATTCTCTCGATTGATCGCAAGATTGTCGAGGTCGGGCTCATCTTCAGGCTTTCCGGTTTCGCACTGCTGCGGCGGGTCATGCTGCCTGCGGTCTTCCCGGCCTATGTGACTGCCTTGCGATCCGGCCTCGGTCTCGGTTGGATGTTTGTCGTCGCAGCGGAATTCATGGGAGCTTCGGAGGGCCTCGGCTATCTCCTCGTCGATGGCCAGCAAATGGGCAAGCCTGACCAGATCATGGCTGCCATCATCACCTTCGCGGTCGCAGGCAAGTTGACGGACAGTCTGCTGCTTGCGACGACGACACCTTTCCTGACCTGGCAGGACAGCTACAGGCGCGAGGGATAAGCCAATGCTGACGCTGCGAAATTTGGGAAAAACCTATGCAAATGGAGTGCGTGCCCTGGAGGGTTTCTCGCTCGGGCTGGCTCCGGGAGAAATCGTCGCCGTCATCGGCGGATCCGGCTGCGGCAAGAGCACGTTGCTGCGTTTGATCAGCGGCCTCGACATTCCCACGCAGGGAACGGTCGAGCTGAATGGCGAACAGGTCACCAAGCCGCATCCGCTGATCAATCTGATCTTTCAGGAGCCCCGCCTCTTCCCCTGGCTAAGCGTTGCCAACAATGTCGGCTTCGGCCTCACCGAACTCGAAGGCGATGATCGCAGGCAGCGGGTGGAGGCCGCATTGGAAAAGGTCGGCCTCGCGAAATTGGGCGGACGCTGGCCGAAGGAGTTGTCGGGCGGCCAGGCCCAGAGGGTGGCAATCGCCCGTGCACTGATCACCCGACCGGAGGTGCTGCTGCTGGATGAGCCTTTTTCGGCCCTCGATGCCTTCACGCGCGCCGATCTGCAGGATCACCTGCTCGACATATGGGCCGAAACGCGCCCAACGCTCGTGCTGGTGACGCATGATATCGACGAGGCGCTCGTCCTCGCCGACCGGATCATCGTGATGCGACCGTGGCCGGGTCGCATTCTCGATGAGATCAGCATCGACCTGCCGAGGAAGCGTGATCGGGCATCGGCGTCGTTCGAGGCCGCGAAAAGACAGCTGCTCGTGTCGCTCAATGTATCGCTGCAGTCCACCTGATATGCTGCCCATTTGGCGCAGGCCTGTTAGGCCGGGATGCGGATCGTGGCCCTCAGCCCGCCGAGCGGGCTGTCACCGAGCGTGACGTTGCCGCCGTGGCTGCGGGCGATGTCGCGGGCGATCGCAAGGCCGAGCCCGGTACCTGATGCATCGAGGTTGCGCGCCGTATCCAGCCGGAAGAACGGCTTGAACACGTCCTCACGGTTCTTTTCGGGAATGCCAGGCCCGTCATCGTCGAAGATGACGGTCAGCCATTTGGCATTGTGCTTGGCCTCGATGTCGAGCCTATCGGCATAACGCCGAGCATTCGAGGCAAGGTTGGTGACGAGCCGCATGAAAGCGTTCGGCCTGACGGAGATATCGTCATCGCCTTCGATGGAGTAGCTGAATTTTTTGCCGTGCAGGGCGAAATCGGATTCCAGCTTCGCGAAGATCTCACTGAGTCTCAGCTCGCCGACATCCTCTTCGACCTCGCCGCGTGCAAAGGCCATATAAGCCTCCAGCATAGTCTGCATGTCGTTGACGTCATCGTTGAGGCCATGCAGATCGGGATTGTCGCCGGCCAGCGCCAGCTGCAGCTTGAAGCGGGTGAGGATGGTGCGCAGATCATGACTGACGCCGGAGAGCATCGCGGTGCGCTGCTCGATCTGCCGTTCGATTCGCTCGCGCATCAGGATGAAGGCAAGGCCGGCGCGCCTCACCTCGTCGGCGCCCCGCGGATAGAAATTATCGGGCTTCTGCCCCTTGCCGAAGCTTTCGGCCGCGCGCGCCAAGGTCAGGATCGGCCGGATCTGGCCGCGCAGGAAGAGGATCGAGATGCCGATCAGCACCAGCGAGGTGCCGACCATCCAGACGATGAAGATATGCGTGTTCGAGGCATAGGTCTGGCTGCGCTTGGTCAGCACACGCAGGATCTTGTTGTCGAGTTTGATGCGGATCTCGACGAGGTTCGAGTTGCCGACCGTGTCGATCCAGAAAGGCCGATGGATCTCGTCGGTGATCTCGTCGCTGAGGATGCCGTCGAGGATCGAGAAGAACGGCTTGACGCGCGGTGGCGGTAGGTCGCCGTCCGGCTCGATCGAGATCTGCAGGCTGAGCTGGTCGCGGGCGATGCGGATGATCTCGCTATAGTCCGAATTCTGCGGATAGGTCTCGATGATCTCGATGATCGCGGCGATGTCGCGGGTAACTGCAAGCGACAGCCGCTCCGTTACCATTTGCCAGTGGCGCTCCATGAAAACGGCGGCGACGACGGATTGCAGGAGCACCATCGGAATGATGATGATCAGCAGCGAACGCGCGTAAAGTCCGGTCGGCAACCGCCGGCGCAGCCAGCGGACGATCGAGCGCCAGCCCGGCGCAGAAGTGCGGTCTTCCCGCCGCAAGCTGTCGATCGTCACCATCAGCGCCGGTCCCGAACCTTGAGTTTAGTCGATGCTCAGCCTGTATCCGATGCCGCGCACGGTCTGCAGCCAGACGGGATTGGCGGGATCGTCCTCGATCTTACGCCTCAGCCGGTTGATCTGCACGTCGATCGTCCGCTCGCCGACTTCGGTATCGTTGCCGATCAGTTCATGGCGGGGGATCGTGTCGCCGGCGCGCCGCGCAAAGAGCAGCATGATCTCCTGCTCGCGGTCGGTGAGCCGGATCACCTCGCTGGCTTTCTTCAGCTCCTTGCGGGTCAGCGAGAAAGTGTAGGGGCCGAACATCACCTGTTCGATCTTCGGTCCCTCGCCGCCGGCGTTGCGGCGCAGGATGTTGTTGATGCGCAGCACCAGTTCGCGTGGGTCGAAGGGCTTGGAAAGATAGTCGTCGGCGCCCGCCTCAAGGCCTTCGATGCGGTTGCCCGATTCTGCCAGCGCCGTCAGCATGATGATCGGGACGTTCTTGATGGCGCGAAGCCCGCGGGTAACCTCGATGCCGGATTCGCCGGGCATCATCACATCCATGATGATCAGGTCGAAGTCGAGACCCGCAAGCTTGCGCTGCGCCTCGGCGCCGTCGGCGGCGACGGTGACGCGGAAGCCGTTCTCGGCGAGATAACGATTGAGCAGCGCACGGATGCGGGAGTCGTCATCGACCACCAGCAAGTGCGCCGCATCATCGGAAATATCTGTCTTGACCGCCATTCAATCCGCCTTCTGTCTGTCCCGCATGCCGCTGAGGAAAGCTTTTACGCCCTCCCGCACCTCCGCAGAAGCCCCTTCGAATGCCCGCTCAATGCGGCGCGATTGCGGCTCGGCAAGGGCAAGCGCCAGCTCTCGTCCCGATTTCGTCGGATAGAGCTTGCGCTGCCGCCGGTCTTCAGGACCTGCCACCTGGCGAATATAGCCTGAGTCGATCAGCTGTTTCAGCACTCTTGCAAGGCTCTGCTTGGTGATCTTCAGCGTTTCGAGAAGATCGGCTACCGTCATGCCGGGATTGCGGTTGACGAAATGCACGACGCGGTGATGCGCTCGACCGAAGCCGCTCTTTTCGAGGATAGTGTCAGGATCGGAAACGAAGTCGCGATAGGCGAAGAAGAACAGCTCGATGATCTCGAAATCGATGATATCAGTATCTTCCATCGGCGTGGCTAGCGGCTCTGGCTTGCCTGCTTTCGGGCCGGTCTGTCGTGACACTCGGCATTTCCTTTCTTTTTCCGCGCGCTGCCGGAAGCTTTCGCGAAGATATGTCAGCCTTATTGACATAAATTTGGGTCGCTATTAGCTTCCGCGAACTCTGCGGGAGCTCCGCACGGCCTCTCATTTCCCTGGCATTTCCCCGGAAACCAAGGCCCGTCCCGGTACTCCGACGCGATACGCGATTTCCTCTTGCGTCTGTGGATAAAACGTAATGGGGACAACAATCAACAGGCATGGCGCGTTAAGCGCCGGAGATGATGGGCGTTTGGGCGCAGGCCAACCGCATCAACGTCGCCATCTGGCAATGGGGTAGCTATTTCAACCCGACCGAAAAGCTGAAGGGCGTCCGCCTCGATATCGCCGAATACCGCCGTCCCGATCCGAAGACGGCGCCCCGCGCCTCCAAGGCTGCCGGTTTTTACATGATCTGCACCATTTCCAAGCACGCCGCCGAAGCCAAGGGCTACGCAGATGCAATGATGCTCGATTATCGCGGCCAGGTCACTGAGGCGACCGGCGCCAACACCTTCTTCATCAAGGATGGCGTCATTCACACGCCGACCCCCGAATTGCTTCCTGAACGGCATCACCCGCCAGACGGTCATCGACCTCGCTTCACGCCGTCGACAATCTCCGAAACGCTGATGAACGACGACATGAAGGAAGTTTATCCGCCGGCGATCGCCGCCGGATAAGGCCCTCACGCAATTGGCCCGGCCACTGCATAATTCCTAAAATCGGAATCGATTTTAGGATGCAGCAATTCAAAGTGCTACAGCGTCCTTTGCGGCTCTCGAAAAGACGCGCGGCGCTGTAGATCCAGACCCGTCGGGCCTTTTTATCTATGCGCCCGTGCCATGACCAGTCCGGCGAGCGTAGAGAGAATGCCGCCGCCGATCAGGCCGCCGATGCCGTCGGCGATCAGGCCGGTCATAGCCGCTTCCCCACCGACCATGCTGAGCAGCATACCGCCGGCAACGCCGCCGATCGCACCGGCGATCGTACGGGCGACGACATTGATCGCCTGCTGCTTCAAAGCGGCGCTCGCGGCGTTGCCGCCGATTGCACCGGCAATCAATTGTGTGATGAGCGGAAGTAGCGCTTCCATGATTTCCTCCTCTGGCGATCTCCCCGACCGCCGATCCATGCCGAACCTTCGGCATATTAGTATATTATCATGTTTTTTGGAGGAAAGCGTTAAGGAAAATCAACCGATGCGGGATTAAGGCAGGAAGAAACGCCCCGAAACGAGGCGGTCCGACGTCCGCCTCGCCTCAGTTTCTGTCGATCACGTCATTGATAGACGTAGACGATCCGGCGTGTACCGGGATCGACCAGCACCGGCCGGTCGTTGATCCTGACATAGCGGTACTCGTAGTCGGGAATCGTCTGGAAGGTGACGTCTGCAGGCACTTCCGCGCCGACGACGACATCGCCGCCAAGCTGCACCGTCTCGCCCGGATTGGTGTCGATATAGGTGCGGACCGTCTCCGGCGGGGTGATGGTCTCGACCGCTCCGACGGGGCCGAGCAACTCGTCGCCCGGCGCCGGCTGCGGATCGGCCGGAACGACACTCGCGGTCGACTCGTAAGTCACGCTGGGAACGCCGATCTCGGCGCGGTGCTGCTCGACGATGACAGAGCTGCCGCCGTGATCGACCTGTAGATAATCGGCATAGACCCAGCCGCGCATGCCGTTGACGTCGACACGGCACCAGCGGCTGCCTTCGATGCAACCGTCGAGCACCGCGGTCGAGCCGCGGGTGGCAAGGCCGACCGAGGGATATTGCGGACCAGGACCGGCGCGAACGTTGAGATCATTGACCGTCGTCGCCATCATCTCCGCCTGCGCAAGGCCGCCGCTCGCCAGGAGCACGGCTCCAGCCAACAGAATGTTTCTCTTCAAGGTCATATGAGCGTCTCCTTGGTTTCGATGGGCTGACAACGCGCGGGGTTCCACGATGTTCCCCGGCACTCCGCCCAGCGAAACGCCGCTTGTCGGAGATTTCATCCAAGTGCCTTGAAGAATTGAAGAAAATTCGATTTTTCCGCTCTAAGGCAATGGCGAAGAGAGGCATAAACTCTTGTTGCAGTCCGTCTCTTTGCCGTGAGGCAGGCCGCAATGGCGGAAGATTCCGGCTGTCCTTGCCGCGGTTTCGGACTATACCCGAAGCAACAGAGACACGAAGCGAGGCACTTATGGGTATGCTCCAGGCCGGCATCATTCCGGTGACACCCTTCCAGCAGAACTGCACGATCTTCTTCGATCCCGATACCAAGGAAGGCGTCGTCGTCGATCCCGGCGGCGACGTGCCGCTCATCCTGCAGGCGATTGCCCAGAACGGCCTGACCATCAAGGAAATCTGGCTGACACACGGCCATCTCGACCATGCCGGCGGCGCCAGTGAATTGAAGGAGGCCCTCGGCATCGATGTGGTCGGCCCGCATCAGGACGATCTGCCGCTGCTGCAGCGGATCGAAACGCAGGCTGAAAAATACGGCATATCAGGATTGCGCGACGTCGTGCCCGACCGCTGGCTGAAGGACGGCGACAAGATCTCTTTCGGCACCCATGAGTTCGAGGTCTACCACACGCCCGGCCACGCCCCCGGCCACGTCATCTATTTCAACCGTTCCCAGAATTTCGCTCATCTCGGCGATGTCCTCTTCAACGGCTCGATCGGCCGCACCGACCTGCCCGGCGGCAATCACCAGCAGCTTCTCGATTCGATCCGCGACAAGGTATTGCCGCTCGGCGACGACGTCGGCTTCATCTGCGGCCACGGCCCCGGCAGCCGCATTGGCGACGAGCGACGAAGCAATCCATTCCTGCAAGAGATCAAACCTCGTGGAGGATCCGATGCCGGCACCTCAGGCGAGGCCTCGAACAAATAGCTGCAAGCTCGCGCTCACATCATCTTTCGGCCGTTCGGCACCAGCTGTTCGACCGCAGCAAGCACGATTGCGCCGTTCTCATCCTCGAAACCCAGCGTCAGCACTTCCGAGCGGAACGGCCCGATCTGGCGCGGCGGGAAGTTGACGACGCCGAGCACCTGCCGGCCGATCAGGCTTTCCGGCGTATAATGCACGGTGATCTGCGCTGAGGACTTTTTGATGCCGATGTCAGGACCGAAATCGATCAGCAGTTTGAACGCAGGCTTGCGCGCCTCCGGAAAAGGACTGGCTTCGATGATCGTGCCGACGCGGATATTCACACGCTCGAAATCGGCGTAGGTGATCTCTTCTGCCATATGGTCTCCGTCAGCCAGCCAGTTCCTCGGCCCGTTTGCGCGCCGCCGCAAGGGCTGCGTCGAACAAGGGCTGCATGCCGTCTTCGGCCATTAGCACGGCGAGCGCCGCCGCCGTGGTGCCGCCGGGAGAGGTCACATTCTCCCGCAGCCGCGAAGCGTCGTCGGGGGACTGGTGCATGAGTTCACCAGCCCCCGCGACTGTTTCCCGCGCAAGACGCATGGCGAGGTCCGCCTGCAGGCCGAGTTTACGGCCTGCCTCCGCCATACATTCGGCGAGATAGAATACATAAGCCGGACCGCTGCCCGAAAGCGCCGTCACGGCATCGATATCGGCTTCCGCCGGTACCCATTCGACCGGCCCCGAGACGCGCAGAAGGGAATGCACGCGTTCACGCTGCCGATCGCTGACCCCTGAATTCGCAAAAGCGCCGGTGACGCCGCGCCCGACCATGGCTGGCGTGTTCGGCATGGCCCGCACCATGGCGGCCTTGCCGAGATGTTTCTCGAGGAAACCGAGCGTCTTGCCGGCCGCGACCGAGACGACGACCGTGCCCGGCCCGACGGCACTCTTAACCGCCGGCAGCACCGTCTCCATCACTTGCGGCTTGACCGCGAGGAACAGCACGCTCGCCTTCAAATCCGTAGGAAGCGCAGTCAGATGAGTCGCACCAGCCTCGTTGATCGTCGAAAGCATCGCCGGCGACGGGCCGGGATCGACAACGATGACGGCCGAGCCCGGAACGCCGCTTTTCAGCCAGCCGGAGAGCATCGCCCCGCCCATGTTTCCGGCACCGATCAGAACGACGGGATGTGTCGAGGAGAAAGGGATCGTCGGCATCTTATGCCTCGCCGACCGTTTCAAACAGCACGGCTTCCATCGCCTTCGTCGCTTCCATGCCGGACCAGACGACGAACTGGAACGCCTGGAAATAGGCTTCGCAGGTGTCGAGCGCGCTGGAAAGCAGAACCTCCACCTGGCGATTGGTGGGCTCCGCGCCGCCGGCAAGTAGCAGCGATTGGCGGAAAATCACGACATCTTCCTGGCGCCAGAGGTCGAAATGACCCATCAGCACCTGCCCGTTGATCGCCGAGAGCAGCTTGACCACCTCGTTGACCCTGATGTCGGGAACTTTGATATCGAAGGCGCAGCCAAGATGCAGCGCCTCGAACTCCTCCATCCAGGAGAAGGAGACGTGGTAGTCCGTCCAGCGCCCCTCGACCGTCATCGCGATCTCGTCCTCGCCGGACCGTTCGAACGACCAGTCGTTGTTGGAGGCAACGTACTCGATCATATCGACCGGGTTCGACTGACGCTCGACTTCCAATTCCATCAGGTTCATGCAGCACCTTCTTGACCGGAACGAATGCGACCTAACTTGGTGTACGAACACAAGAAAGACACACGCAAAATACCGGAACCACCACTCGGATGATCGTTGAACCGCTGCCAGACTTAACGCAGATAACCTGCCCGGAGCTTACCAAGTCGCTTCGAATCATCATTTAAAATCAGTGTATAGCGCCCCTTGCCCCCTGCCAGCCCCCTGAAGGGAAAATAGGACCGGCCACTGTGGAAAGGCTCTTCGAAATTCAATTCAGAAGGGAGAATAAGCGACTCTGCGAATTGGCTTTTTTGGCAGTGTCCACAGGTGGAAAACTCACCTGGTTTTTTCTACGGAAGATGCGGCGTGTGGCATGAAGGCAACGCCGCATCTGTGTCGTATCGGGACTTAAGCGCCCTCGCCGGCAAGCTTCGCCTCGAGTGCTGCGATGCGGGCGGCAAGCGCCTCGTTCTCGTCGCGTGCCTTGATCGCCATCTCGCGCACGGCCTCGAACTCCTCGCGCTTGACGATGTCCATGCTGTTCAGCCAACGCTCGGCCTGGGCGTTGAAGGCGGTTTCGATCTCCTTGCGGACGCCCTGGGCGGCACCGGCCGCATCGGTCATCAGCTTGGCGAATTCGTCCATGATGCGGTTCGTTCCGGTCGTCATGGCGTTTTTCTCCCTTCGCATGAGGTGATTTCAGCCCTTCAGGGCATCGAGGATTGAGGTAGGGCTTCGCCATCGACGATGCAAGCGCTTTACACGGGATAAGCTTGCCGGGAACCGGCCGGGAACGGGCCATCACGAACAATGGACTTGACCGTCCGGGATCGCAGCGGCATGTTCCGCGCAACTCAACAGGTGGAAAACCTTGCCGACAGCAGCCGATCTCCTTGCCATCATGCCTTTCCCGGATATCGATCCGATCGCTTTTTCGATCGGTCCGCTGGCGATTCACTGGTACGGCCTCGCCTATGTCGCCGGCATCCTGCTCGGCTGGGCCTATGCGCGCCGCATCGCCGCCAATGACAGTCTCTGGCCCGGCAACGTCTCGCCGATATCAAAGACGCAGCTCGATGATTTCATCGTCTGGGCAGCGCTTGGCGTCGTCCTCGGCGGTCGTCTCGGCTATATTTTCTTCTATGATCTCCCCGCCGTCCTGCGCAGTCCCGTCCGTGCGCTCGAGATCTGGAACGGCGGCATGTCCTTCCACGGCGGTCTGACCGGCACGACGATCGCCATGATCCTCTTTGCCCGCCGCAACGCCATCCCGGTCTGGAGCCTGTTCGATATTGTCGCCGCCGTCGTTCCCTTCGGTCTGTTCTTCGGCCGCATCGCCAATTTCATCAATGGCGAGCTGTGGGGCCGGTTGACCGACGCGCCCTGGGCCGTGGTCTTCCCGACCGGCGGTCCCTTCGCCCGTCATCCGAGCCAGCTCTACGAAGCCGGCCTCGAAGGCATCGTTCTGCTCCTGGTGCTGGCCGCCTTCGTCTATGGCATGCGCGCGCTGAAAAGCCCCGGTTTCATTACAGGCGTCTTCGTCTGCGGTTATGCGCTGTCGCGCATCTTCGTCGAATTCTTCCGCGAGCCTGATGCCCAGCTTGGTTACCTCCTCGGCACGAACTGGCTGACCATGGGCATGGTGCTCTCCTCCCCGATGATCCTGCTTGGCCTCTGGGCGATGCTGCGGGCTCGCCGCCAGGCTGCGCTGCAGCTCTGAAACGGCGGGACGCGCGACATGACCACCGCTCTCGGCGAAAAGATCAAGGCGATTATCCAGGCCAACGGCCCGATCAGCGTCACCGATTATTTCTCGCTCTGCCTCGCAGACCCCGAACACGGCTATTACCGCACCCGCGAGCCCTTCGGCCGTTCCGGTGATTTCGTCACCGCGCCGGAGGTCAGCCAGATCTTCGGCGAGATGATCGGCGTGTTCATCGTCCATGCGTGGCAGCGCCATGGCACACCGACAGACGTCCGCCTCGTCGAGATCGGCCCCGGCCGCGGCACCATGATATCAGACATGCTGCGCGTCATCTCCCGCATCGCTCCACCGCTTTTCGACGCCATGACCGTGCATCTCGTCGAAACCAGCGAGCGCCTGCGCGACGTCCAGAGCCAGACGCTCGAACCTTACGGCGAGAAGATCACCTGGCACGATGGCTTCGACGAAGTACCGCCCGGCTTCACGCTGATTGCCGCCAACGAACTCTTCGACGCCATCCCGATCCGCCAGTTCGTCCGCATGCCCACAGGGTTCCGTGAGCGCATGGTCGGCCTCGACGCCGATGGCGAGCTGACTTTCGCCGCCGGCGTCGCTGGCCTCGATCCCACCTTGTTGCCCGAACCGGTGCAGAACGTGCCGGTTGGCACCCTCTTCGAGATCTCGCCTGCCCGCCAGGCGGTGATGATGGCGATCTGCGAGCGGCTGCGCGCCTTCGGCGGCACGGCGCTTACGATCGACTACGGCCATCTCGTCACCGGCTTCGGCGATACGCTGCAGGCCGTGCGCATGCATGAATTCGACCCGCCGCTCGCCCATCCCGGCGAAGCCGATCTGACGAGCCATGTCGACTTCCAGCAGCTCGCCGAAACGGCGCTTGCGGCCGGCCTGCATCTGAACGGCGCCCTGCATCAGGGTGATTTCCTGACCGGCCTCGGCATCCTCGAACGCGCAACCGCGCTCGGCCGCGATCGCGAGCCGCAAACCCAGCAGGTCATCCAGGCGGCGGTCGAAAGGCTCGCCGGCGCCGGTGAAGGCCGGATGGGCGAACTCTTCAAGGTGATGGCGGTCTCCTATCCCGCCCTCGATCTCATGCCCTTTCGTCCGATGGATTGACAGGGCGCACGCGGCTGGTTCAACATCCGCCCGAAACAAGAACTTGAAGCGCGCCGCGTAGGCGATGCGCTTGGGATAATAACAAACCCCTCGAAAACCCCGGAATCACAGATGCAGGACGCGGCCTCTCCCGCACCGATCGAAAGCGCGCTGCTAAACGAAGCAGCGGGCGCCACGATCCGGCACGGTTATTTCACTCGGGCCGGCGGCGTTTCCGAAGGGCTGTATCGCGGCCTCAATGTCGGCCTCGGCTCCAGCGACGAACGCGACAAGGTCCTGGAAAACCGCCGTCGCGTCGCCGCCTGGTTCGGCTTGCCGGTCGAGCGGCTGGCAACCACGCATCAGGTCCATTCCGCCGATGTCGTGACGATCGGCGCCGATTACGACGGCGCCCGCCCCGACGCGGATGCGATGGTAACCCGCACCCCTGGCATTGCGCTTGGCGTGCTCGCCGCCGATTGCGGACCCATCCTGTTTGCCGACCCCGACAATCGCGTCATCGGCGCCGCCCATGCCGGCTGGAAGGGCGCGCTGACGGGCGTGCTCGAAAATACCATCGCCGCCATGGAGGCGCTCGGTGCGGACCGCGCTCGCATCGTCGCTTGCCTCGGCCCCTCGATCAGCC
The DNA here is from genome assembly GCF_012276115.1 of Rhizobium leguminosarum bv. viciae. Lineage (GTDB taxonomy): Bacteria > Pseudomonadota > Alphaproteobacteria > Rhizobiales > Rhizobiaceae > Rhizobium > Rhizobium leguminosarum_T. Next base: position 50,232 of record NZ_WIEU01000014.1, read on the forward strand.
AGGCGAGCTATGAGGTCGGCCCTGAGTTCGTCGAGCGTTTCGTCGCCGAAAACCCGGAGGACGAGCGCTATTTCGTGCCTTCCGCAACGCCCGGCCACGCCATGTTCGACCTGCCGGCGCTGACCGTCGACCGGTTGACGATAGCCGGCGTGCGTGCGGAAAGCCTCAGCCTCTGCACCTATCCGGACAACGAGCGCTTCTTTTCCTACCGCAGGACGACACATCGCAAGGAGCCGGATTACGGCCGCCAGATTTCCGCGATATCAATCAGGGAGACTTGAGCAGAATGGCACTGCACTTCGAAAAGGCCGAATTCGCAAGCCGGCTTGCGCGCCTCACCGAGAAGATGAAGGAAGAAAAGCTCGACGCCCTGCTGCTCTTTGCCCAGGAAAGCATGTACTGGCTGACGGGCTACGACACCTTCGGCTACTGCTTCTTCCAGACGCTGGTCGTCAAGAGCGACGGCACCATGGCGCTGATCACCCGCTCGGCCGATCTTCGCCAGGCCAGGCATACCTCGATCCTCGAGGACATCCATATCTGGGTCGACCGGGTCAATGCCGACCCGACGCTCGACCTGAAGAACCTGCTGGTCGAGATGGACCTGCTCGGCGCCCGCATCGGCATCGAATATGACACGCACGGCATGACCGGCCGCGTCGCCCGGCTACTCGACGCGCAATTGACCGCCTTCGGCCAGATCGTCGACGCCTCCTACCTCGTCAGCCGCCTGCGCCTGATCAAGAGCCCGACGGAGGTCGCCTATGTCGAGCGCGCCGCCGTTCTCGCCGACGATGCGCTCGATGCCGCGATACGGCTGACAAAACCCGGCGCCGACGAGGCCGATATCCTCGCCGCCATGCAGGGCGCGATCTTTTCCGGCGGCGGCGACTACCCCGCCAACGAGTTCATCATCGGCTCCGGCGCCGACGCCCTGCTTTGCCGCTACAAGGCCGGCCGCCGCAAGCTCGACGCCAACGACCAGCTGACGCTCGAATGGGCCGGCACCTATGCGCATTACCATGCCGCCATGATGCGCACGATCGTCATCGGCGAGCCGACGCATCGCCACCGCGAGCTTTACAACGCCTGCCGTGAAACCATCGAGACGATCGAGACCGTGCTCAAGCCCGGCCAGACCTTCGGCGATGTCTTCGACATGCATGCCAGGATCATCGACGAGCGCGGCCTGGCCCGCCACCGGCTGAATGCCTGCGGTTATTCGCTCGGCGCCCGCTTCTCGCCGTCCTGGATGGAGCATCAGATGTTCCATGTCGGCAATCCGCAGCCGATCGAGCCGAACATGTCGCTCTTCGTGCACATGATCATCGCTGATTCCGATACGGGAACGGCGATGACGCTCGGCCAGACCTATCTGACGACAGCGGATGCGCCGCGCGCGCTATCCCGTCATCCGCTCGATTTCATCGGGCTCTGACCGGTGAGAATCCGGAATTGACAGACGACCGTCCCCACCCGCATAAATTCGGGTGGGGCTGATTGCGATTGCGGGAAGGACGGACCAAGGGATGACGCGAGCTGCGATTGTGCCCACGCTCCTGTTCGTCATGGCTTTACTGACAGCCTGCAACACGACCGATGCGCTGACGCCGCAGGTCGACATCGGCAATTCCTCCGGGGGCGCCCCGTCAAGCCCGGTGACGCAGAGCGAAGCCGAGCGCTTGGCAGGCAGCCGCCAGCCGAGTTTCTCGGGAAACTCGCAGCAGGGCGGCTACCATCCAGCCTATGATCAGTCGCAGCGGGCCTATCGACCCGGCACCGGCGCGGCGCCGACGACGATGCAGGAACAGGCAGATGCCCTTTCGAGAAGCGGCTCCTCACCGGCCGCCTCTGCCGCGATCGACGGACAATCGCTGCCCCCGCCGGCGGCCAGTGGTGAGCTTGCCGCACAGCCGGCTCCGCCGGCCGAGGCGCAACAGCCGCAGCAGACCGCCGCCCTCCCCCCCAGTTCTTCCTCCGCCCACGGCAATACCGTGCGCTTCCTACCGATCATCGGCGCGCCGGTGCAGGCCGTGACACCGCTCTCGCGCCAGCTCGGTGCCGAGGCGCGCGCGCACGGTCTTTCCATCAAGAGTTCGAACGACGCGAGCAGCGACTACATCCTCAAGGGCTACCTCTCCGCCTTCAGCGACGACGGCAAGGTCACCGTGGTCTATGTCTGGGACATTCTCGACAGCGGCGGGGGCCGCCTGCACCGCATCCAGGGACAGGAAAGCGTACCGACGGCCGCGGCCGATCCCTGGGCGGGCGTTCCGGCCTCGGTGATGCAGCAGATCGCCTCGAAAACCATCGCGGAATTCTCTTCCTGGCGGCAGGCTCAGGGCGGTTAGTCACAAACTTTTTGCAAATATGGAAGCCTGTGGCGCCTTTGCCCTTGCATTCACGGGGAAGCTGACTAAAAAGCGCGGCTATCAGCGCGTAACAGGCGGACCAAAATGAAGGTTTTCGCGGGCAATTCGAACCGGCAACTCGCCGAAGCGATCTGCAACTATCTCAACGTTCCCTTGGGGAAAGCCAGTGTTCGAAGGTTTGCCGATCAGGAAATCTTCGTGGAAATCCAGGAAAATGTGCGCGGCGAGGACGTTTTCCTTGTACAGCCCACCGCTTTTCCCGCAAACGACCACCTGATGGAACTGCTGATCATGATCGACGCCATGCGTCGTTCGTCAGCCCGCCGCATCACCGCCGTCCTTCCCTATTTCGGCTATGCCCGCCAGGACCGCCGTGCCTCCGGCCGCACACCGATCTCCGCCAAGCTGGTTGCAAACCTCATTACCGAAGCCGGCGCCGACCGTGTCATGACGCTCGATCTCCATGCCGGGCAGATCCAAGGCTTCTTCGATATCCCGACCGACAATCTCTTCGCCATGCCCGTGCTGACGCGCGACATCAAGAGCCATTATGACCTCAGCAACGTCGTGGTCGTCTCGCCTGACGTCGGTGGCGTGGTTCGCGCCCGCGCGCTTGCCAAGCGGCTGGACTGTCTTCTGGCCATCGTCGACAAGCGTCGCGAGCGGCCGGGTGACTCCGAAGTCATGAACATCATCGGCGACATCACCGGCAAGGACTGCCTGCTGATCGACGACATCGTTGATTCCGGCGGCACGCTCTGCAACGCTGCCGACGCGATGCTGGCCAAGGGCGCATCCAGCGTCACCGCCTATATCACCCACGGCGTTCTCTCGGGCGGCGCAGTCACCCGCGTCACTTCTTCGAAGCTGCGCGAACTCGTCATCACGGATTCGATCCAGCCGACCACGGCGGTTCTCTCGGCGCACAATATCCGCATCGTAACGACGGCGCCGCTGATCGGCGAAGCCATCAGCCGAACGGCTCAGGAAGAGTCCGTCTCCAGCCTGTTCGATTAAAGAGAGCCGGCATTCGACCGGCTCTTTCAATTTCTGCATCAGATGGACCAAGCTATTACTGGGCATGCTCTTCGAGCCGCATGAATTGCTGGCCGTTGATAGTCGCCGAGCCGCGTTCGGTGACAACGAAAGCCCAGAATAAACCGCCGTTGCGATCGTTGGGCGCAAAAAAGCCGGCACAAGGCCGGCTTTTTCATTTCTGATCCTAATTTGATAATGCTCAAGGCTGCTGCGGCGGCGCAGGTACCGCGTCCTGATCCTGATCCGGTTCCTGCTCCTGGTCTGGCTCCTGATCCGGACTATCCGGCCCCTTGACCACCTGCCCGTTGACGGCGATCGCGCCGTCGCGGCTGACGCTGATGTCCCAGCGCGAGCGGCCATCTGCATCGGTCTTGGCGAAACCCTTCACCATCATGATGCCGAAGGAGACCTGATTGAGATCGGGATCCGTCTTGGCAAGCTCCTGAACCGCGGCAATCGTCTTGTCGAGATCACGGGCAAGGATCGTCGCCTCCATCGAATAGTCCTTCTGGGTATCGACGCGTCCCTCGATCTTGCCGGTCATGTCGAGGTCATAGACATCGGACTTGGCGCTGACCTTCGGAAACTCGATGGCGAGCCGGCCATCGCGGAAGAGCTTCTTCGCCATCTCCTCGCCGCTCGTCTCCGGCGCCTCGGCGCTGCTGAAATCCACCGCCATGAAGGCGTCGCCGAAGGTGGCGAAATCCAGATTCGGCATGGCGAGTTGCAGCTCGAAGCTGGTCGGCATGAATGGCGAATAGCTTGGCGGCATCAGCGGGCTGTCGAGTCTGATGTCCTGCGCATTGATGCCGAAGCCGAAACGTATGGCATCGCTCGGCCCATCGATGGCCAGGTTGTAACCAAACGCCTTGACGCCGCCATTGCCCATCTGGCTGCTGACGGTCAGATTGTTGACCCCGATTGTTTCGCTGAAAGAGGCAAGAATCGGGAAGGCTTGCTTGAGCATTCCCTTTATCTTGTCGCTATTCTCCGGGCTCAGTTCCTTCTCCTCGAGATGGTCGAGAACGAAAAGGACGATCTCGCGGATTTGCTTGGCCGGCAGGCCGTTCACCTTGGCATCGAAATCGATCGAATCGGCACGGATTTCAACGGGCGGCATTTGCAGGCCGGAAACCTGCTCCACGAAAGTGGACATCGAGCCGCTGCCCGCAAAATCGATACGCCCGTTGCCGCCTGCGCTGTCCGTCGAACTCAGCTTTTGGTCGATCGCGGCGATACTGGCATGGACTTCCTCGGTGTCGGACTTGCTGGTGACCTTGATGTCCTTGCCGGTGAAGGTGCCGGAGCGCAGATAGCTGATCGCCGGATCGAAGACGCCGGTGTAGACAAGCGAAGCGATGGAGTAGGAAAAGTCCGTCGGCTTCTGGTCGGGACCTTTGAAATGGCCGGAAACGTTGAGGTTGTTGTCACCCTCGATGTTCCAGAGCCCGCTGTCGAGCGGCGTGGCGAACATCGAGAACGGCGTCAGCCCGTTGATCGCGAATGTCGCCGGATCGGCCTTGGCAAGCAGCTTCGCCAGATCGTAAATGATCTCATATCGCGCCCCCGCCGGATTGACGGTGATCAGGCCGCTCTTCGCCAAATCCTCGGGAAGCAGCTTCGTCAGCGTGTCCTTGACCGCATTGGCGCCATCCTGATTGATCTCGACACCCTGGGCCGTGGTGACAAGGCAAAGTGCCAGCAAGCTCGTTGCCGTGACAAGTTTGAGACGCATAGTCCGATTTCTCCTCAGCCGCTTTTTTGAATGCGGGCCATCCAAAGATGCGAAGCGCGCGGATGTCAACCTCAGCTGCGGCGGAGAAGGGCAATTTGCCGCTCACGCGGCCGCGGATTTCTTCACGACCGGCGCAAGAACCGTTTCCTGCTGTACGGCCGGCACCTCGCCGTTGACGATCGCCTCGATGCCCGAGCGCGGTCCCGGCTTGCCGAAGAGGAAGCCCTGCACTTGCAGACAGCCTTCCCGTCGCAGGAAGTCGATATGGTCTTCGTTTTCGACGCCTTCAGCAAGCACCGGTATGTCGAGGCTTGCTGCAAGAATTAGCGTCGAACGCACGATTGCAGCAGACTGCTTGTTGGTGACGACGCCGTCGACGAAGGCGCGGTCGATCTTGATCTTGTCGAACGGGAAGCTCTGCAGTGTCGACAGTGACGAATAACCCGTGCCGTAATCGTCCATCGCCACCTTTACGCCGAGCGCTTTCAGCCGGCGGATGGCCTGAAGCGCATGTTGATGATCGGCGATGATGCCGGATTCGGTGATCTCGATCTCGAGTCGCGCCGCCGGCAGGCCGGTCTCAAGCAGGATCTGATGCACGATCTGCGGTAGGCGGTTGTCGCCGAGCTGCTGCGGCGCGACGTTGACGGCGATGCGTAACGGGTTCTTCCAGGTCGCCGCTTCCGCGCAAGCGGCCCGCAGCACCCATTCACCAAGCTCAATGATAAAGCCGGTCTTCTCCGCGATCGGAATGAATTCGACGGGTGAGATGTAGCCGCGCACAGGATGTCTCCAGCGCAGGAGCACTTCCAGGCCAACGATGTCGCGCGTCACCGTGTCATTCTGCTGCTGGTAGAACAGCTCGAATTCGCCGCGTGCCAATCCCTCCCGCATCTCGCTCGCCAGCGCGTTGCGTTCGCGCGCTGCCTGGTCCATCGAGGGCTCGTAGAAGCATATGCTGTTGGTCGCTGTCGATTTTGCCCGATACATGGCGGTATCGGCCTGTGACAGCAGGTCGTCCAAAGTGTTCGCCTGTCCGGGATAGGTGGAGATACCGATACTGGAGCCGACGGTCAGCGCATGGCCGTTCCATTCGATCGGCCGGGCGATCTCGTCGAGCATGCGTTGTGCCAGTCCCTTGGCGTCCGAACGGACGAAATAATCGCACATGACCGCCACAAACTCGTCGCCGCCGACCCGCGACACGAACTGGCCGTTCTGCATGATCCTGGACAGCCGTTCGGCGACGGCGCGCAGCACGGCATCGCCGGCGGCGTGGCCGTGAACGTCGTTGATTTCCTTGAAACGGTCGAGGTCGAAGGAGAGCACGGCGATATTGGCCGTCATGTCCTTCGGCTTGTTGACCAGCGCCGACAGATGCTCGTTGAAGGCGGCGCGATTGGCAAGATTGGTCAGCGGGTCATGCAGCGACAGATGGCGATAACGCTCGACGGCTGCCTGGGTCGACTGCATGTCGATGATATAGGTGGAGGCGCCCAGCGCCAGGATGATGATCATGACGGCGCTGACGAGACCGGTCATGATGCCGTCAGAGATGATCTCGGTGGGTGCCGCAACAGTGGCATCCGGCAGGATCGTCAGCCCCGCCATGCCGGTGAAATGCGTGAGCACGATCGCAAGGATCAGCGAAAGGGCAGCCCCGTGGCGGCAGAAACGCGTGATCGGCCGGCAGACGCGATTGGTGGCGACTGCGCCGAACAAGCCGGCCAAGACCAGCGAGGCGACGACATAGGAGGTCTGCCATTCGAGACGACCCTCGATCTCGTAACCGGCGATCCCGACATAGTGCATGACCGCGATGCCGAGGCCGACGATCACGCCGCCTGCCTCGATAAGCGCGCTCTTCTGCGCGATTGACGCGATGGCAAAGCCGATCATCGTCGTCGCGACGGCGGCAAACAGCGACAGCAGCGTCAGCGTCGGCCCATAGCCGTTCGCCACCGGCGTCTGGTAACCGAGCATGGCGATGAAATGCGTCGTCCATGGTCGAGCCGCCAACGAAACCGGAGAGAAACAGCCAGTTGGTTTTCTGCAGCCCCTGCGATCGGCGCACCCGGGTGAAGAGGCGCATCGACAGCATCGATCCGAGCACACAGATAACAGTGGCGAAGATCAGATGCGGAAGGCTGTGTTCGACTGTGATGCAGGAAAGGACGCGCAACATGAGAGGCAACCGGCAAATTGAGACGGCCCTGCTTATATTGGCGGGTAAACGCAGGATTTATTAATCGCCGCCGATTTCGCTTTCGATGGTTAAACCTTGGCGAAAGCGTGTATATGGGCAAAAAACAACTCAAATCCGCAACTTGCGTTTCCGATCGACTTATAATATAGGCCACCGGTCCGTGTAGACACCCTTGGAGGCAACGCGGATGAGGTCGGGTCATCCCGCCTCCGGTTCGTCGGAACAAGGCTTTTGCCCGCCGCCGAACTCTCCAAATAACCTCGAAAGGAATAGCCATGAGCCAGGAAACTTACGAGCTCAAGGCCGAGGCGCGCGAACGGGTTGGTAAGGGGTCCGCCCGTGAACTTCGCCGCAACGGTTTGATTCCCGCTGTCATCTATGGTGACAAGCAGGCCCCCATTTCCATCGCTCTCAACACCAATGAGGTGACGAAGCGCATTCACGCCGGTGGTTTCATGACCACCGTGGCGACGATCGAAGTCGACGGCAAGAAGCACAAGGTTCTGCCGAAGGACTACCAGCTCGATCCGGTCCGTGACTTCACCATGCATGTCGATTTCCTACGCGTCTCCGGCAACACCCAAGTGACCGTCGAAATCCCCGTGCACTTCGTCAACGAAGAGAAGTCACCGGGCCTCAAGGTCGGCGGCGTTCTGAACATCGTTCGCCATGAAGTCGAAGTTCACTGCCCGGCCGATGCGATCCCCGAGTTCTTCAACATCGACCTCAGCGGCAAGAAGATCGGCGACAGCATCCATATCGCGGAAGTCACCCTGCCGAAGGGTGTCACCCCGGTCATCGACCGCGACTTCACGATCGCGACGATCATCGCTCCGGCTGCCGGCATCGATGAGAGCGCCGCGGAAGGCGAAGCCGAAGCCTGATCGCTTCGACCAATTTGTAAAGCATATGGCCCGCTTTCCCCTGGAAAGCGGGCTTTTCATTGCCCGGAAACGCCCCGTTTCAGCAACATTTAACAAATTCGTGAAAGCATGCTCCGTCAGCTGCGAAGAAGCCCGCCTCAACGCGCGACAGCAAATACGGCCGGCCCGGGGAGTAGACGGAACCATGAACAATTCCGTTGAGAACAGATTTTTTGCGATAGTTTGCGGAGCGCTGCTTGTTTTTGTCGCTCCCCTCTTTGTTCTCTTCCTTTTTCTTTCCTCGGAACGGGCCGACAAGGAAATACGCGACCATATCTCCGTTCTTCTTGTCGCCAATGCCCAGGCGCTGGCCAAACCCCTGTGGGACCTCGATGAGGACAGCGTCACCCAGATCAGCGCGACGGTCGTTTCCCAGGGCGCCATCGTCAAGGTCGAAGTGCGTGACCAGTCGGGCCAGCTCGACGTCAGCCAGTCCACCATTCCGCGCTCCTTCGACGGCAAGCTGGTGCAGGTGTCGCGCGCCATCATCTATAACAACGTCGACGGTCCGAAGAACCTCGGCAGCATCAGCGTCTATTATCCTGCGCTCGGCCTGTTTTCCGGCCTGAAGCAGGAAGAGGTCGTCTTCATCTCGATCTTCATCTTCGCGGTGCTGACCGTTTTCGGCACGGCGCTGATCGGCAACCGCTTCTTCGTCATCCAGCCGCTGATGCGGCTGACGGCGGCAATCGAGGCCACCCGCCAGTTGGGCTCCCGCCATCATGTCGACTGGCAGTCGAACGACGAGATGGGACGGCTTGCCCATAGCTTCAACGAGATGCAGACCAAGCTCGAAAGCGAGGAAAAGGAGCTGAAGCTCGCACACCGCCGCGCCACCGACATCTACAATCTGACGCCCGCCATGCTCTTCTCGCTCGACGAGGAAGACCGCATCACCGCCGTCAGCGATTATTGGCTGCTTGCCACAGGTTATAACCGCGCCGCCGTCATCGGCCGCAACTTCGCCAATCTCGTCACCCCCGCGACCCGCGACAAATTCGTCAAGCGCCGCCAAGCCGAAAGCGGCATGACCGTCACCGTCAAGTTCGTTTGCCTGGATGGCCGCACCATGGACGTCCTCATCATGGAATCGGAGGCGGGAGCTGGCGCTCAGGACCGCCTCTCGCTATCGGTCATGACCGATGTGACCGAACTCAAGGCGTCCGAGGATCGCAACCACCGCCAGGCAATCACCGATCACCTGACCGGGCTTCTCAATCGCCAGGGCTTCGAAGCCGTGCTCGACAACAAGATCGCCGCCGCCGATGCCGCCGGCCAGGAACTCGCCTGTCTCTTCGTCGATCTCGACCGTTTCAAGTGGATCAACGACAATATGGGCCATGCCGCCGGTGACATGGCGCTGGTCGAGCTAGTCGAGCGCCTGAAGACCCATCTTGCCCCCTCCGACGAGGCGGCCCGTCTCGGCGGCGACGAATTTGCCATCCTGCTGCCGGCCAAGGACGCCGAAAGCCGCGCCAAGGTGATGTGCGAGCAGATTGCCTCGATCTTCGAAACGCCATTCGCCCCCGACATGCATCTGAGCGCTTCCGTCGGCATCGCCATCTATCCGCATCATGCTGCAACCGCGGCCGAGCTGCTGCAAAAATCCGACATGGCGATGTATGCCAAGAAACGCGACGGCAAGAACGGCGCGCAGCTCTTCGACAATGCCATGCTCGACCGCGCTCGCAGCCGCGCCGAAATCGAGGCCAATATCGAAGCCGGCCTGGTCGACAACTGGTTCGAAGCCTTCCTGCAGCCGATCGTCACCCTGAACGGCCGCGGCATTGCCGGTTTCGAGGCGCTGATGCGCCTCAACCATCCGCAGAAGGGCATGATGTCGCCGGCCGAGATCATCAGCGTCGCCGAGGAAACGGCAAAGATCGTCCGCGTCGGCAACGTCATCATGGAAAAAGCGATCGCCAACCTCGCGAAGATTTCCCGCATATCAGGCATGCAGGATACCTATCTCGCCATCAACTTCTCGCCGCTGCAGTTCGAGCCGGCGCTGCCGGCCCGTCTTGCCGCCGTCATCGGCCGCCACGGCATCCGCCCCGAGCGCATCGTCGTCGAGATCACCGAAGCCGTGCTGATGCACGACAACCCGCAGATCCGCTTGATCGTCACGGAGCTTCGTCGTTTCGGCTGCCGCATCGCGCTTGACGATTTCGGCACGGGCTATTCGTCGCTGAGCTACCTCAACCGTTTCCCCGTCGACATCATCAAGATCGACCAGTCCTTCACCCGCGCGATCAACGACGGCGACGACGACGTGCGTCAGAAGAGCCGGATGCTGATCGAAGGCATCACCACGCTTTCCCACAAGATGAACTGCACCGTTATTGCCGAGGGCATCGAGACCGAAGAGGAATGCCGCACGCTCCACCAGATGGGGCTTGACTACGGCCAGGGCTATCTCTTCCATCGTCCGCAGCACGCCGCCACGCTGATCGACGAACTGACGGCCTCGCAATCGGCCGTCGCACGTGCCTCGTGAACGAAGAACCAAGGAGATGATACGGATGAAAAAGCTCCTGCTTCTCGCATGCCTGGCGCTGCCCTGCACCGCCCATGCGCAAACGGTGACGTTCACGACCGAGGACTATGCCCCCTTCAACTACCGCGAAGGCAAGGAGATCAAGGGCGCGACCGTCGAGCAGGTCGAAAAGGTGATGGCCGCGATCGGCGTCGACTACACGATCGAGATCATGCCCTGGGCGCGTGCTTTCAGCCTCGCCCGCACGGCGCCGATGACTTGTGTCTTTGCGACCGCCCACAACGGCGCACGCGACCCGTTGTTCAAATGGGTCGAGCCGCTGCTCATCGACCGCAACATCCTGATCACCCGCAAGGGCTCGGGCGTCACCGCCGGCAATCTGGACGAGGCGAAGAAATATACGGTCGGCACGCAGCGCGAGGATTATACCGAGACGATCCTGAAGGAGAAGGGTTTCACCAAGCTCGATGTCGCCAGCGACTTCAATGCGACGCTGCGCAAACTGCTTGGCGGGCGCATCGACATGATGCCGATCTCCGAACTCTATTTCGAAAAACTGAAGGCCGACCAGCCGGTGGAATTGGTGACCGTGCTCTCCGCCCAGCCAATGGGCATCGCCTGCGAGAAGAACTTTCCGGACGATCTGCTCGCCAGGATGCAGGCTGCTCTCGACAAGCTGATCGCCGATGGCGACCAGAAGCAGATCTTCCTGAAATACGGCATGAACCTGTCGGAATGACTCCGGAGACAACTGCCCTTTCCGCTTGACTTTGCTTTCATTTCGCGGTGGTGAACGGCGGGAAGTTTTAAAGCGCGTCGCGATCTTTCAGATTCGCTTGTCGCGCTTTAGGTCTTTGTTTTTACGCATGTGATTGTCGCAAAACCGCTGCACACTTTGCGCGACATGCTTTAGCGAGGAAAGACAGGCCATGCTGATCATCGCGGGTCTCGGCAATCCCGGCAGCAAATACGCCGGCAACCGCCACAATATCGGCTTCATGGCCGTCGACGCCATCCATCGGCGCCACGGCTTTTCGCCCTGGTCGAAGAAGTTCAGGGCCGAGATCGCCGAGGGCGAGGTCGGCGGCGAGAAAGTGCTGCTGATGAAGCCGCAGACCTTCATGAACCTTTCCGGCGAGTCCGTCGGCGAAGCGATGCGTTTCTACAAGCTCCAGCCGGCCGATCTCCTGGCCATCTACGACGAGCTCGACCTTCCCCAGGGCAAGGCGCGGCTGAAGACCGGCGGCGGCCACAACGGCCACAACGGCATCAAGTCGCTCGACGCCCATTGCGGCAGGGAATACCGGCGGCTACGCCTCGGTATCGGCCATCCCGGCATCAAGGAAATGGTGCAGAACCATGTGCTCGGCGATTTCGCCAAGGCCGACAAGGCCTGGCTGGAGCCGCTTCTCGACACGCTCGCCGACAATGCCGACATGCTGGTGCGAAACGAAGATTCGCAGCTGATGAACAAGATTGCGCTGGCGCTCGGCGGAAAGGCCGAGGAGGAGAAACCGGCAAAAGAAAAGAAGGATGTCGAGAAGAAGCCGGCCAGCCAGTCGCATATCCATCAGGCCCGCAACCACAATCAGCCGAAGTTGCCGGCCACCGGCCCGATGGCCGACATGCTGAAAAAGATGTTCGGCAAAAAGGGCGATTGAGACCTATGCCGGATCAAGGCGTCATCATCCGCCCGGCTGCCCGCGGCGATCTCGCCGGTCTCATGACGCTTTACCGTCACCTGAACCCCACCGATCCGGTTCTTGACGACGCCATTGCCGAAGAACGCTTTTCCGCCATCCTGGCCCAGCCCGGCATGACCATATTCATTGGTCTTGCGGGTGAGGTCGCCGTCGCCACCGTCACAAGCATCGTCCTGCCGAACCTGACACGGAACGGCGCGCCCTATGCGCTCATCGAAAACGTCGTCACCCATGCCGATCATCGCAAGCGCGGTTATGCCCGCGCCGTCATCGGCCACGCGCTTGCCGAGGCCTGGAACGCCGGATGCTACAAGGTGATGCTGCTTACCGGCTCCAAGAATCCGGCAACGTTGCGCTTCTATGAGAATTGCGGTTTCGTGCAGGAAAAGACCGGCTATCAGATCCGCCGGCCATGACTCCATCGGGGCGGCCCTCGGAAAGCGCCTATTCCTCCGGTTCGGTGGTGAACATCAGCGGAAAGCCCATGCCCTTGGCAAGGTCGATACCCTCCTTGGCCTTGGTCTCGGCGATATCCCTGGCGCAGACCACGACCACGCAGGAACCGAGCTTGTGCGCCGTCATCATCACCCGGTAACCCGTCTCCTCGCTCATGCGGAAGACGGCCTTCAGGATCATGATGACGAGTTCGCGTGGGGTATAATCGTCATTGACGAGGATGACCTTGTAGAGCTTCGGCTTGTCCAGCTTGAGCTTCACTTTGGCCTTCGGTTTCAGGGCAATGTCATTGTCACTCATCGGAAAAATCCACCCGTTGATGACATGGAAAAGGCGGAGAAACGTCCACCACCAATATATTGCACCGTAAGCACGGCAGTTCAATGACGGAGTGTTATTCCGCGGAGAGCAGGAGGCAATTCTGGCCGGCTTTTTCCAGGATTGCGGCAGCCTTCTTGTTGAATGTCACGAATGTTTCGCCGCCAAGCCTGCGACCTTCGAAGACGATGATGCCATCGGCGAAGTCCCCGCCAGCATCGAGAAAGGATAATCCGGCTTCGACGGCAACTCTGTCGTAGACAACCTTCCTGTCCGATATCAGCAGCCGGATGGCTGCTGATATCTCTGAAGCGCCCGTGCGATAGACCCGGCTGGCGACCCAGACGAATTCGCAAAACGTCAGATTGGAAATGAACAGGCGTTCGGCCTCGCGCATGAACGTCCTTGCACGCTCAGTTTGCTTCGGATCGTCATGCACGGCCGAACGTACGAGCACATTCGTATCAACGATCATTGTCGACGCCGACCTCGCCTGCCCAGCCCGCCTTTATGGCCTCATCGATCTCTTCGAGCGTCGCATGAATATTCTCCTTGTTCTCCAAACTCCCGAAGAAGCTTTCCACCGAACCGGCGACCGGCCGCCTCTCAACAGCAATGACCTCGAGTTTGCCGCCAGGCAGGAGATCGACATCGATCCTGTCGCCAGGCCTGACCCCGAGATGCTGAAGCACCTCCTTTTTCAGGGTGACCTGCCCCTTTGCCGTCACAGTCAGAGTTGCCATGATGATGGTATCCTTTGCTCCAAAAGTAAGGCTAAACCGCCTTACCTTCAAGCCGAGCGCCTCAGCTTTTTCAATTCATGTTGCGAACCCTTGACCCGGGGCGGCCATTCCCGCATAGGCAGGGCAAAGTTACCAATAGATATGGATCAAGCCATGGGCTTCAAATGCGGTATCGTCGGGCTGCCGAATGTCGGCAAATCGACCCTCTTCAACGCGCTTACCAAGACGGCGGCGGCACAGGCGGCGAACTACCCCTTCTGCACCATCGAGCCGAACACCGGCGAAGTCGCCGTTCCCGATCCGCGCATGCGCAAGCTTGCCGACGTCGCCAAGTCGAAAGAACTGATCCCGACCCGCATCTCCTTCGTCGATATTGCCGGCCTGGTGCGCGGCGCCTCGAAGGGCGAAGGCCTCGGCAACCAGTTCCTCGCCAATATCCGCGAGGTCGACGCCATCGTCCATGTGCTGCGCTGCTTCGAAGACAGCGACATCACCCATGTCGAGGGCCGCATCAACCCGGTCGCCGATGCCGAGACGATCGAGACCGAGCTGATGCTTGCCGACCTCGAAAGCCTGGAGCGCCGCACCGAGCAGACGCGCAAGCGCGCCACCGGCAAGGACAAGGATTCGGTGGCGATGCTGCCGATCATGGAAGCCTCGCTGAAGCTGCTCAACGAAGGCAAGCCGGTGCGCACGCTGCTGTCGACACTCGATGCGGAAGAAATCGTCATCCTCAAGAGCCTCAACCTTCTGACCTCGCATCCGGTGCTCTACGTCTGCAACGTCGCCGAAGGCGATGCCTCGACCGGCAACGAATTCACCGAGGCCGTTGCCATCATGGCGAAGGAACAGGGTGCCGAAACCGTCGTCATCTCGGCGGCGATCGAAGCGGAGGTCGCCCAGCTTCCCGAGGAGGAAGCCAAGGAATTCCTCTCTGCCCTCGACCTTGACGAGGCGGGCCTCGACCGGCTGATCCGCGCCGGCTACAAGCTGCTCCACCTCATCACCTATTTTACCGTCGGCCCGAAGGAAACGCGCGCCTGGACGATCGAGCGCGGCACCAAGGCGCCGCAGGCCGCCGGCGTCATCCATTCGGATTTCGAGCGCGGCTTCATCCGCGCCAACACCATCGCCTATGACGACTACATCAAATATAACGGCGAAGTCGGCGCCAAGGATGCCGGCAAGGCGCGCGACGAAGGCAAGGAATACGTCGTCCAAGACGGCGACGTCATCCACTTCCGCTTTAATACTTGATCAAATCGCTGCCGCCCTAACCAGGCGGCAGCCTGTTCGCGATTGCCGGAGGGAGTGCCCTAAGCAACATCCGGCGCAGCGGCATCCAGCCCGTTCCGATAATGAGAACGATCGCGCCGACGACGATCAGCGTCGTGTAGATGTAGGTGTCGACAGTCGCACTTCCGTGCCGGAAGACGCTGAAGATCGCAACGCCGAGCGACAACAGCCCCGAAGTGACGAAGGCGCGGCGGTCGATGACGAGGCCGATCAGCATCAGCGCCGCCACCGTCGCGACGACCACAGGCGTCCGGGCCGACATGTTCGCCAGGTCGAAGATACGGCCGCTTTCCTCGAACGACAGCAAGGAAACGGTGCTGTAGAGCATCGCCGGCGCCGCGCCGAGATGCAGCCAGAAAGCGATATCCGAGCGCGTCGTCCGGCGCAGCCGGTCGCCGAGGTCGAAATAGAGCGCCGTCGCGAAGAGGCCGAGCGCGCAGACGAGCGAGACCGCAGCCAGCACGGCAAGATGGTCGGCGAAAAACGTCGGATTACCGCTTACCCATTGCACCAAACGCAAAAGCAGGGTGAGCACGAAGGCAAGCGTCGACATGATGGAGAGCGCCAGCGCCAAGGGCACGCGATAGCGGGCATAGTAAACGCCGAGGATGATCGGGAAGCCGGCAACGAGCTGTGTCACCTCCGCTCCGAAGGATCCGGAGGTCTGTGCCCACGGCGGGAAGAAGCCGGACATCAGCGGCCATGTCCAGCAGAACAGCGCGATCGTCAGGCTGACGGCCGGCAAAGCAAGCCGCTGGCTCCGCACCAGGATTTCCGAAAGCACGATGATGGCAGCCGGCACGGCGTAAAGCGGCGCAAGGCCCCAGAGGCCGACGAGCGCGACGATAACGCCGATGGTGATCAGCACGTCGTGGAAGCCTCGCACGAAACGCGGCGTCTCCGTATCCGACCAGGCCTGCTCCTCGGCCACCATTCCAGGCGCCCCAGCGACGGCCACGCCCCGCTCGATGAGGAACGGCAAAAGCCGCCCGCCCGCCTCCGGCGAAATCAGCTCCTGGCGCACGGCCTCGTCGAGTATCGACCTTAGTTCAGTCATGCCGGTTTATCTCCCCGGAATCATTGAGCCCGCGCGGATGCTATTGTAAGCATTGTGCGCTGCATATGGCGGGAGGAGTGAATGTCGGCAGAAAAGCTTTCCTTCGAGGATTTCCAGCCCGGCCGCCGCTTCGCGCTTGGCCCGAAGCCGGTGACCACCGAGGAAATCATTGAGTTTGCAAGCGAATTCGACCCGCAACCGATGCATCTCGATGAGGCTGCCGGCCGCGCCAGCATTCTCGGCGGCCTTGCCGCCTCCGGCTGGCATACCTCTTCGATGTTCATGCGCATGATGGCCGACAGTTATGTGCTGCATTCGCTCTGCGAGCGTGCGCCGGGCGTCGATCTGATGGAATGGCGAAAGCCGGTGCTTGCCGGCGACACGCTCTCCGGCCACTCGATCGTGCTTGAAGCCCGGCCGATGCGATCGCGCCCCGGCATCGGCATCGTCAAGTTTCGCCACGAGGTGGAAAACCAGCGCGGCGAACTTGTCTGCGTCTCGGAGAATTCGGTCATGTTCGGCATGCGCGCCCGTCCCGCGGATATCGGCATAAGCCCGGAGACGTCAGCATGAGCCCGGAGGCGTCAGCATGAGAATGTCCGAGCTTTACGCGGTTGGCGAGAAGGCCGAGATCGGCAGCTATACTTTTACCGAGGAAAACATCATCCGTTTCGCGACACGCTACGATCCGCAGCGTTTCCACCTCGACAAAGAAGCCGCCAAAGGCACCCTCTTCGGCGATCTCTGCGCCTCGGGCTGGCACACCACCGCAGCCTGGATGCGAACCTTCCTCGCCTTTTGGGAAAGACAGAGCGCCGCACTCGCGCAAAACGGCCTGACGTCGCCGAACCTCGGCCCCTCACCCGGTTTCCAGAAACTGCAATGGCTGCGGCCGGTCTTCGCAGGCGACGTCGTGACCTATTCCGTCGCCTTCCTCTCCAGCCGCGCGCTCGCGTCGCGGCCGGGATGGCACCTCAACACCATCCTCTGCGAGGGCGTCAATCAAAACGGAGATGCCGTTATCCGCTTCGAAAGCAGCGTCCTCGAATTCGACTGACACAGCCGGAATGGCACCCGGTCAGTGACCGGAGAATTCGACCAGTGTGTGCACGACGACGCCGAGCTCTTCCAGCTTCCTGCGGCCGCCAAGATCCGGCAGGTCGATGACGAAACAGGCGCCGACGACTTCCGCACCAATCTGGCGCAATAGCCTCGTCGCGCCGACCGCGGTGCCGCCGGTGGCGATCAGGTCGTCGACCAGGATCACCTTCTCGCCGGGTTGGACAGCATCGCGATGCATCTCCATCTCGTCGACGCCATATTCCAGGCTGTAGGCGATGCGCACAGTCTCGTGCGGCAGCTTGCCCTTCTTGCGGATCGGTACGAAGCCTGAGGAAAGCTGGTGCGCCACCGCGCCGCCGAGGATGAAGCCGCGCGCCTCCATGCCGGCGATCTTGTCGATCTTCGTGCCGGCATAGGGCTGCACGAGTTCGTCGACCGCCCGGCGGAAAGCCCGAGGGTTGCCGAGCAGCGTGGTGATGTCGCGGAAGATGATGCCGGGCTTGGGATAGTCAGGAATGGAGCGGATGCTGGCTGCGAGCTCCGAAGTCGTATTATTCATGGAAAATCCATATCTGCGAACGCATGAAACTGGCCGCACCCTACCAATTACGAGGGGCGGAACCAACAAAAAAGGCGGCCCGTAGGCCGCCTTTCGAAATCCGGCGGGGAACCGCTCAATGTTCCTTATTGGCGTAGATCGAGCGCTTCGTCAGATAGATCAGCACCGTGAAAATCGCCAGGAAGACCATGACCATGAAGCCCGTGCGTTTGCGCTCCTCGAGATGCGGCTCCGCTGCCCACATCAGGAAGGCGGTGACATCCTTCGAATACTGGTCGACCGTCGCCGGCGCGCCGTCGTCATAGGTCACCTGGCCGTCAGAGAGCGGCTTTGGCATGGCAAGGACGGCGGCAGCATTGAAATAAGGGTTATAATGTCCCCCCTGCGGCACTTGGAAACCGGCCGGCGGCTCTTCATAGCCGGTCAGCAGTGCGTGGATATAGTCCGGGCCGCTTTCCTGATATTGCGTGAAAATGTCGAAAACGAACTGCGGAAAGCCGCGCTCGACTGAGCGGGCCTTGGCAATCAGCGAAAAATCGGGCGGAGCCGCGCCATTGTTGGAAGCAGCCGCGGCTTCAGCATTGGGGAAAGGCGACGGGAAGTAATCGGAAGGAACCGCCTTGCGGGTAAACATCTCGCCGCTGGCGTCGGGACCATCCTGGACCTCGTAGTTCGCGGCGAAGGCCTTCACCTGCGCCTCGGAATAGCCGAGCTCGTCGAGCGTGCGGAAAGGCACGAGCTTCATCGAATGACAGGCTGCACAGACTTCCGTGTAGACCTTGAGGCCGCGCTGGAGCTGGCCCTTGTCGTAATGGCCGAACGGACCGGCGAAAGACCATTCCTCTTCCTTCGGATGCTTCAGCGGATAGTGAGGCGTTTCGCTTTCCTCGTGATGGGCCGGAGCTGCACCGTTGGCGGGCGTCGCCTCCTGAGCCAGCACGGCACTGCCGAAACTGGCGGCGAATGCGAACGAAAGAATGCTTGTAACAAGCGTTTTCATATTTCTATTCCCTTCCGTCGCTCGCTATGCCTTGACCACTACGGTCTTGTTGCGCTTTTCGAGCACCGCTTCGGTAATCGAGTTCGGGATGCGGCGCGGTGTTTCCACCAAGCCGAGAACCGGCATCGCGACCAGGAAGAAAGCGAAGTAGAGGAGCGTGCAGATCTGCGAGATCGTGGTGAACAGGCCCTCCGCCGGCTGCGAGCCAAGCCAGCCGAGGATGATCGCGTTGATCACGAACAACCAGTAGAACAGCTTGTACCAGGGACGGTAGACGGCGGAACGGACCTTTGAGGTATCGAGCCAGGGCAGGAAGAACAGTACGATAATCGCGCCGAACATCACCAGCACGCCGCCGAGCTTGGAATCGATCGGGCCGACGTTGAAGGTGATCGAGCGCAGCATCGCATAGAACGGCAGGAAGTACCATTCCGGAACGATGTGGGCCGGCGTCTTCAACGGATCGGCCGGGATGTAGTTGTCGGCATGACCGAGGAAGTTCGGCAGGTAGAAGACGAAATAGGCATAGACCAGCAGGAAGACCGATACGCCAAGCGCATCCTTCATCGTCGCATAAGGCGTGAAACGCACCGTATCCGTCTTCGTTTTGACCTCGACGCCCGTTGGGTTCGTCTGGCCGGTGACGTGCAGCGCCCAGATATGCAGGACGACGACGCCGGCGATCATGAAGGGGAGCAGGTAATGCAGCGAAAAGAAGCGGTTCAGCGTCGGCTGTTCGACGGCAAAGCCGCCGAGTAGGAACTGCTGCAACCATTCGCCAATCAGGGGAAAGGCCGAGAAGAAGCCGGTGATGACGGTGGCGCCCCAGAAGGACATCTGGCCCCACGGCAGAACGTAACCCATGAAGCCGGTCGCCATCATCAGGAGATAAATGACCACGCCGAGAATCCAGAGAATTTCGCGCGGCGCCTTGTAGGAGCCGTAGTAGAGGCCGCGGGCAATATGCAGGTAGACCGCGACGAAGAAGAAAGACGCGCCATTGGCATGCATATAGCGCAGCAGCCAGCCATGATTGACGTCGCGCATGATCTTTTCAACGGAGTTGAAGGCAATCGTCGTCTCGGCGGCATAGTGCATGGCGAGAACCACACCCGTCAATATCTGCAGGATCAGCATGACGGAGAGCATTGCGCCAAAAGTATAGGCATAGTTCAGGTTACGCGGAACCGGATAGGCGACGAAACTATCATAGACCATGCGCGGCAGTGGAAGGCGCGCATCGACCCATTTCTCGAGGCCGGTTGATGGCTCGTAGCTGGAATGGCCACTCATATATCAGTCTCCCCTCAACCGATCTTGATTTTGGTATCGGACACAAATGAAAAGGTCGGGATCGGCAGGTTCTCGGGCGCAGGACCTTTGCGAACGCGGCCGGCCGTGTCGTAGACCGAGCCATGGCAGGGACAGAACCAACCATTGTATTCGCCGGCCTGGCCGAGCGGTACGCAGCCGAGATGCGTGCAGGTGCCGATCATGACGATCCAGTTTTCCTTGTCCTTGCCGCCCGAACGGTCAACACCCGTTGCCTGAGCGTCGGCGGGAAGGTTTGCATTGCGCGCGATCGGGTCCTTGAGATCCGACAGCGGAACATCGGCTGCGGCCGTTACTTCTTCCGGGGTGCGATTGCGGATGAAGATCGGCTTGCCGCGCCATTTGACTGTCAGCGACATGCCGGGTTCCAGGCTGGCAACGTCGACTTCGATTGAGGCGAGAGCGAGCGTCGAAGCGTCAGGACGCATCTGATCGATGAACGGCCAAGCGACCGCGACGGCGCCGACTGCGCCCGCCATACCAGTGGTGAGATAAAGGAAATCACGGCGAGTGGGTTCGCCCGTGCCCTCGCTTGTCGTTTCGTGTTCGCTCACGGCTAACATCCTCTGCGCAATTTTCGCGGAATTCCGCCCTACCCCTCAACCGGCGAATCTCTCTAGACACAATTCGGCCATAGATTCCCCAGCAATCCGGCGCGTTCTATGCTTGATCGCAAATTATGTCCAGCCTTGGCAAGGGGATGAGGGCACAATGTCGCGGGAAATTTGGGATGAATTTTTTAAGGCAAACACGCGCTTGCCATTATGTTGCATTGCAACAAAAATGCCCTCGTGATAGGCGCAGTCCGAGCCATGCAAGTGAGCCGGACCGGAGCGGATGAGAGACACGATTTTTTGCGTATTCAGCGTTCTCACGACGCTCGTTCTCGCCATTATCTCCCTGCGATACGTCACCGATTTCTATTTGCTGTCCTTCTTTTACAGCTTCCAGGTTCATCTGGCGGCAGCCGGCGCGGTTGCCTCGGTTGCTGCCCTTCTCGTCAAGCGGCACTGGTATGGCCTGCTGACCCTCTCGGTATCGGTGGTTCTTGCAGTCCATGGCATCGTGATGATGCGCGAATTCGTCGAACCATCAGTTGAAGAGAGCCGCCCGGCCCTGTTCAGGCTGATGTCCTTCAATATCGAGAACGATAATTTCGCAAACGGCCCTGACATCGCCGACATGGTCATCGCCTCAGGCGCCGATGTCGTCAACATCCTGGAGGCCGAGCCGCTGCTGTCGGAACTGCCGCGGTTGTTGAAGACCTATCCCTATTATATCGGCTGCGGTGTCGGCATGGAGCAATGCGATACGCTGGTGCTGTCGAAGCGTCCGCTGATCGAACCCCGCATCCGCAATCTCGGCCTGCTCTGGCGCAACCGGCTGACGATCTCGACGATCGATTTCGAAGGCCAGAAGGTCAATTTCCTCGCCGCGCACCTGACCAAACCTTATTACGACGAGTTCCACGGTCTGGAGATCTGGGATCTCGCGGAGGTCATCCCTACCCTTTCGGGACCGCTCGTTCTGGCCGGTGATTTCAATACATCGATTCTCGCGCCCGACGTGCAGTATCTCATGCGCACTCAAGGCTTGGGCACGGCATCGCTGGAGCCCGCGACATGGCCGATCCGCGCCGGCGCCTTCGGTATTCCGATCGATCATATCTTTGCCCGCGCGCCGCTGCGGCTGAAATCGGTCCGCCGCATCGAAAACGGCTTCGGATCAAATCATTTTGGCCTCATGGCGGAATTCGTCGTCGACCCTTGAGCCCACGTCATCATCCGCAGCAAGGAAGCCGCCGGACTGGCGCGCCCAAAGTTCGGCATAGAGCCCGCCGTGGCGAAGCAGTGCGTCATGGCTGCCTTCCTCGATGATCCGTCCGAGATCGACGACGATCAGCCGATCGAGCGCGGCGATCGTCGACAGCCGATGGGCGATCGCAAGCACCGTCTTGCCTTCCATGATCCGGTGGAGATTGGACTGGATCGCTTCTTCCACCTCCGAATCGAGCGCCGACGTCGCTTCGTCGAGAACGAGGATCGGCGCGTCCTTCAGCATGACACGGGCAATGGCGATACGCTGGCGCTGCCCGCCGGACAGTTTGACGCCGCGTTCGCCGACATGCGCATCGAAACCTCTGCGGCCCTGCTGATCCTGCAGGCGTTCGATGAAGTCGATGGCTTCGGCGCGCCTGGCCGCCTCGACCAGCCCCTCCTCGCCGGCATCCGGCCGCCCGAACAGGATATTGTCGCGCACCGAACGATGCAGCAGCGCGGTGTCCTGGCTGACGACGCCGATCTGCATCCTGAGGGATTCCTGCGTCACGGCTAATATATCCTGGCCGTCGATGAGAATGCGGCCGTCCTGAATGTCGTAGAGGCGCAGCAGCAGGTTCATCAGCGTCGATTTCCCCGCGCCCGAACGGCCGACGATCCCGACCTTCTCGCCGGGCCGGATGGTCATGGAGAAATTCTCGACCACCGCTTCGTGGCCCTTGCCGTAGCGGAAGGAAACATTGTCGAAGCGGATGCCGGGCTGCCGGATCACCAGCGTCTTCGCATCGGTCCGATCGACGAGCCCCAGAGGCTGGGAGATCAGCTCGGCGGCGTTCTGGATGGTGCCGAGGTTGCGCATGATGCCGTTGAATTGCGTCATCAACCGTCCGAGCAGGAAATTCAGCCTGAGCACCAGCGCCAGCGAAAACGCCACCGCACCCGAGCTGATGAGGCCGCGCAGCCAGAGATCGACGCTCAGGCCCGCCATCGTCACGATCATCAGGCCGGAAAGCAGCGCCATCGAGGCCCTGACGCCGGTGATGAACCGCGTGAAGCGCAGCACCGTATCCTGATAGATATCGAAGCCTTGCCGCATGTAGCGGTCGGCCTCCTCGTCGCGTGCAAACAGCTTCAGCGTCTGCATGTTGCTGTAGGAATCGACCATCCTGCCGTTCAGCATCGATCCGGCTTCCGCCGTTTCGCGAGAATGATGGCGGATCCGCGGGACGAAGTGGCGGGCAAGCAGGCTGAAGGCGCCAAGCCAGAACAGCACGACAACGGCAAGGGAAAAGTCCAGCCGGGCGACGAGCACGAGCGTCGTTACGGCATAGATGCCGACGAACCAGACGCTTTCCATCAGCGAGGTGACGAGATCGCCGGTGGCCTGCCCGGCCGACCAGACCTTGGTGACGATGCGTCCGGAAAAATCGCTCTGGAAAAACGACAATGACTGCCTGGAGACGTGGAGATAGGATTGCCAGCGTGCGAGATTGTAGAAGCCCGGCGTGATCACCTGCTGGTCGACCAGCGCGATCAGGAAGGCGATGACGAAGCGCACCAGCCCGATGAGGGCGAGCATGCCGAACAACTCGCCGCCATGGGCAGCGAGAAGGCCGCTCCAGCCGGCGCCCGGCGTGATGCTACCGAGGATATCGACGAGCCGCCCGACGAACCAGAAGAGCGCAGCCTCGATCGCCGCCGACGTGCCGCCGAGGACGAGCATGGCAACGAACGGCATCCTCGCCTGACCGATATAAAACCAGATGAATCCGAGCGTCGAGCGCGGCGGCTGGAGATTGGCGCGGGGGCGGAACGGATCGATCCAGGTTTCGAACCGGCGGAGGATGGGCTTCAGCAACATAGAAGCGATATAGGCGGAATAGCCGGACCGGCAAAGAGAATGAAAAGCGGACAGAGTGTTATATTTTGGTAATTATCGGTAACATCGGCGGCATACCCATTGAATGCCCCCGAACCGGTCACAATCTGACGTTACGATCGCGCTTTACCGGAGATATTCCCATGGAAACGAAAGTGCTCGATGCGCATATTCCGCTTCCGCTTGCAGAAAGGCTGGATGCTCTGGCATTCGCCCTGGGGTTGCCGCGCGACGAGATCGTCGCTGAGGCCATTACCGCCTGGCTGGACCAGGAAGAGCAGCGTCGTCTCGTCGCACTGCGCACGATCGCAGCCGCCAACACCATGATCGTCGTCGAACATCACCGCGTGATCGATTGGGCCGACAGTCTTTGAACGGATAAGAGGCAAACGCCAGTCAGGCCTTCAGCAACCGTCCGGCAAGCTTATAGCCATCCTAAGAAAAAGAGGCCCTCCCCGCTTTCGCAGGGAGGGCCTCATTTCATCTTATTCCGCCGCCACTTCCGCTTCGTCGGCGTGATCGGAGAGGAAGCCGCCGGACTGGCGGTTCCAGAGGTCGGCATAGATACCGCCTGCTTCGATCAGTTCGCTGTGCGAGCCGGCCTCGATGATCCGGCCCTTGTCGAGCACGATCAGCCGATCCATCTCCGTCAGCGTCGACAGCCGGTGGGCGATGGCGATCACCGTCTTGCCCTCCATCAAGGCGAAGAGGTTTTCCTGGATCGCCGCCTCGACTTCCGAATCGAGCGCCGAGGTCGCCTCGTCGAGCACCAGGATCGGCGCGTCCTTCAGGAAGACGCGGGCGATCGCGACGCGCTGCCGCTGGCCGCCTGACAGTTTGACGCCGCGTTCGCCGACCTGCGCGTCGAGCCCCGCGCGGCCCTGCATGTCGACGAGGCCTTCGATGAACTCCCAGGCGTTGGCGCGTTTGGCGGCCTCGATCACCTCGTCATCCGTTGCTTCGGGACGACCATAGGCGATGTTGTCGCGGATCGAGCGATGCAACAGCGAGGTGTCCTGCGTCACCACGCCGATCAGCGAACGCAGGCTTTCCTGCGAGACACCGGCGATATCCTGCCCATCGATGGTGATGCGGCCGGCCTCCAGATCGTAAAAGCGCAGCAGCAGGTTCATCAGCGTCGTCTTGCCGGCACCGGAACGGCCGACCAGACCGACCTTCTCGCCTGCCTTGATGTCGAGCGACAGGTTGTCGATGACGCCCTTGCTCTTGCCGTAGTGGAAGCGGATGCGGTCGTAGTGGATCGCGCCCTTCTTCGCCATCAGGGTGGGTGCGCCCGGCTTGTCGACGATGTCGTGCTGTTTGCTCATCATCTCCATGCCGTCATAGACCGTACCGATATTTTCGAACAGCGCGGAGACTTCCCACATAATCCATTGCGACATGCCGTTGACGCGCATGGCAAGACCGATAGCGATGGCGATGGCACCGACCGAGATCGCCCCGTTCAGCCAGAACCAGATCGACAGGCCCGAGATGACGAAGAGCGCAACGCAGTTGTTCACATAGACGAAGATGTGGAAGAGCGTCACCTTGCGCATCTGCTTGTGCACGGTCTGCAGGAACTCGTCCATGCCCTCCTTGGCATAGACCTCCTCGCGGCCCGCATGCGAAAACAGCTTGACCGTCGCGATATTCGTATAGCTGTCGACCACGCGGCCCGTCATCATCGAACGCGCATCCGCCTGCGCCGCCGCGATCTTGCGAAGCCGCGGCACGAAATAGGCGACGATGCTGATATAGACCGCGAGCCAGACGAGGATCGGGATCATCAGCCGCCAGTCCGCCGCCGCAATCACGATGATCATCGTCAGGAAGTAGGTGACGACATAGACGAAGACGTCGAGGATCTTCATCACCGTTTCACGTACGGCAAGCGAGGTCTGCATCACCTTGGTGGCGACACGCCCGGCAAACTCGTTGGCAAAGAACGACATGCTGTGGCGCAGCAGGAAGCGGTGCATCTGCCAGCGTGCGATCATCGGATAATTACCGAGCATCATCTGGTGCATGATGAGCGAATCGAGCCCGGCTACCACAGGCAGGCCGACCAGCACCAGCGCCGCCATCCAGAAAAGCTTGTGGCCTTCTCTCTCCAGGAATGTGGCGCGGTCGGCATTGGTCAGCCAGTCGACGATGTCGCCGAGGAACTGGAAGAGCGCCACTTCGCCGATAGCGATCAGCGCCGTCAGCACGGCCATCAGGCCGAGCCAGGGCGCAGCCGGCTTGCTGTAATGCCAGCAAAAGGCAAAGAGACCTTTCGGCGGGGCGACAGGGTCCTCGCTGGGAAAGGGATTGAGTCGCTGTTCGAACCAGCCAAACATAAAATTGCTCCGAAACGTCAGCGTTCCGGCTCCCGGCTTCGCGCCATCCCAGCGCCATGCAAGCACATATGGGAACCGAACGTTCAAGGGGCGAGGCTGAGACAGCCGCACAATGGATCAAAAAAGGAAATTCAGGGAAGAAACCCGCCCTATCGGCGGAAAATCGCACCGCTTGGCATCACGGCCGGGAGGCGCACATACAGCAAAATATTCATTCTGGCGCTCCTTGCTGGCGATTGAAGATATGCACCGATAACGCGAAAACGAGGAATTTTCCAGCCCTATTGTGCCAAAAATTTCATCTCGTCGGGTCAAAACGCGCCCTGTTGCGCCGAAATCACAGTTGCATTAGGCCTTGAGCGGCGAAAGCGGGAAAACGGCGCATCATGACTTCACTCAGACTGGCACTCTATCAGCCGGATATAGCAGGCAATACCGGCACCATCCTGCGTCTTGCCGCCTGCCTTGGCTTCGCGGTCGATCTGATCGAGCCCGCCGGCTTCGACATCTCCGACCGCAACCTGAAACGGGCCGGCATGGACTATATCGCCGCCGCCGCCCTCACCCGCCATGTCAACTGGGACCGCTTCGAGGCCTGGCGTCTGAGCACCGGCCGCCGCCTGATCCTCGCCTCGACCAAGGCGGCGGATCGCTATACCGATCTTGCCTTCCGCCCGGACGATATCCTGCTCTTCGGTCGCGAAAGCGCTGGCGTGCCGGATCAGGTGCATGAAGCAGCCGATGCGCGCGTCCTGATCCCGATGGTCGAAGGCCAGCGCTCGATCAACGTCGCCGTCTCGGCCGCGATGATCGTCGGCGAGGCGATGCGCCAAACCGTCTGGGCTTGAGCGACATCAGACTGGCGGAGCATAGGCCGGCGCAATCGCAAATCAGCTTGGCATTGTCGGAAAATGACATTGCCAAGCCGTCAAACCGGTTTATATTTATTAGCCGAACAATAAAAACTGCTCCACGACCTCTAAGATTCCAACGGCTTGGAAAGGTTTATTTAGAAAAACTACGCTCTTAGGACGTGAAAGAAGAATAAAACAACAAAATGGACTCTACAATCATCATGATCAACCTGTTCGGCGCCGTGGCTCTGCTGCTGTTCGGCCTCGCGCAGGTAAAGGATGGCGTGTCCAGGGCCTTCGGCGCCCGCCTGAGAACAGGTCTGGCTACCGGCACACGCGGCAGCCTTCGTTCTTTCCTGTCGGGCCTCGGCGCAACCATCGCGCTGCAGAGCTCCACGGCAACGGCACTGATGACGGCCTCCTTCGTCGAGCGTGACCTGATCAAGCCGCGCATGGCGCAGATCGTCCTGCTCGGCGCCAATGTCGGTACCGCGATCACCGCCTGGATCGTGGCAACGGGCATCGAATGGCTCTCTCCCCTCCTGATTCTTGCCGGCATCGTGCTTTGCCGCGGCCGTTCAAGCACCAGCCAGGGTGGTGGCACAGCGCTGATCGGCATCGGCCTGATGCTACTGTCGCTGCACCTGCTTGGCCTTGCAACAGAACCGATGCGCGCCTCTCCCGCCCTTGCCGCTTTCATCGGCCTGCTGGACGGCGCCCTGCCCGTGGCGATGATCGTCTCGGCAACACTTGCCTTCGCATCCTCGTCGAGCCTTGCGGTGGTGGTGCTCATCCTGTCACTCGCCTCGGCCGGCGTGATTTCCGCCGAACTCGTCATCGTGCTCGTCCTCGGCGCCAATCTCGGCGGCGCTATACCACCTGTCGTCGCGACATTGTCCGGCCCGGCTTCGGCGCGGCGCGTCACCCTCGGCAATCTCGCCGTCCGCGCGCTCGGCTGCCTCATCGCTCTACCGCTGGCGGGATATGGCGCGGAACTCATCCAGATGCTGCCCTTTGGTCCCGCCAAGCTGCCGGTCGATGCGCATCTTGCCTTCAACCTTCTGCTGGCAGCGGTTGCCTGGCCATTCTCCCGGCCGCTCGCCGCCCTGATGACCCGGCTGGTGCCGGATCAAGCCGAGCCTGAGAGCGCCCCGAAATATTTAGATGTGCAGGAGCTTTCGACGCCGGTGGTTGCCCTTGCCAGCGCCACACGCGAAGTGCTCGGCGTCGGGGATCTCATCGAGCGCATGCTGATCCGGGTCTCCGAAGGCTTCGAGCAGGGGGATGCATCCAAGCTTGCCGAGATTCCGGCTCTCGAAGAGCGCGTCGACCGGTTGCAGCAGGCGGTGAAGGTCTATCTTTCGAAGCTCGGCCGCGAGGGACTCAGCGACGAAAACGCCCGCCGCTCGATCGTCGTCATCGATTACGCGATCAATCTCGAACATATGGGCGACATCATCGAGAAGGGCCTGGCGGAGCAGGTGGCGAAGAAAATCTCTCTCGGTTTGAAATTTTCCGAGGACGGTCATCAGGAACTGCGCAAGCTGTTCGATCTGACGATCGACAATCTGCGCGTCGCCCAGACGATCTTCGTCACCCGCGATTTCAATCTGGCGCGCCAGATGATGGAGGTAAAGGTCGAGGTGCGCCGGATGGAGAAACAGTCTGCCGAGCGCCATCTCGAACGCCTGCGTGACGGCCGCGCCGACAGCCTGCAGACGAGTTCGCTGCATCTCGACATGCTGCGCGACCTGAAGCGCCTCAACGCTCACATCGTCTCGGTGGCGCATCCGATCATGGATGAAAACGGCCTCTTGATCGAAAGCCGCGTACGGGCGACTGCGAAGTGACGGTCAGTCGGCCGAAGGCAGGCGGCGCATGGTGAATTCGATCTGGTCGCCGTCGAGCTGGCGCCAGCTTTCCACCTCGGTCCAGTAAGCGGCTTTCGGATATTCGTCGAACCATTCGCGCGCCTTGGCGCGTGCGTCCATGAGGCCGAGGCAATATGTCTCACGCACGAAATGGTCTTTCTTGCTCGGGGGATTTTCCGCCCGATGTCTTGCTATCCTGCGCTTCAGGCCGTCGAAGGACGGAGGCCCTGGAACTTTCTTCATCAAACCTACCTCCTCGGAAAAGGTAGTATCGAAATTCTTGATTTGCGAGTCGAATCTTGGAAGTGCTCGGCGGTGCTTGCCTCGGCTTGGCGAGATGCAGCGCCAACTGCTAATCATGGCGTGCAATCAAGAATGAGCGAGTCGCCTCCGAAGGAGATGCCGACCGTTGGAGGCGTAAATGGAAAGACCGGAACTGCCGATCGGCTTGCCTGACGATATCGAAGAGAAGAAGGCTGCTGCCCGCAATTGGTTCGAGGGATTGCGCGATACGATCTGCGCCTCCTTCGAAGCCATCGAGGATGAGTTGGAAGGGCCGCTGTCCGACCAGGAGCCCGGCCGCTTCGTCGCCAAGGACTGGTCACGCGAAAACGGCGCCGGCGGCGGTGGCCGGATGTCGATGATGGAAGGCCGCGTCTTCGAAAAGGTCGGCGT
Organism: Rhizobium leguminosarum bv. viciae; assembly: GCF_012276115.1. Classification (GTDB taxonomy): domain Bacteria; phylum Pseudomonadota; class Alphaproteobacteria; order Rhizobiales; family Rhizobiaceae; genus Rhizobium; species Rhizobium leguminosarum_T. The sequence continues at coordinate 79,928 of NZ_WIEU01000014.1, forward strand.
CCATACCTCCACTGTCTACGGCGAATTCGCCCCGGATTTCCGCGCCCAGATACCCGGCGCCAAGGACGATCCGCGTTTCTGGGCCTCGGGCATCTCGCTGATCGCCCATCCCGTCAACCCAAACGTTCCGGCGGTGCACATGAACACTCGCATGGTCGTCACCACCAGCCGCTGGTTCGGCGGCGGCGCCGACCTGACGCCGGTGCTGTCGCGCCGCCGCACGCAGGAGGACGAGGATAGCCAGCTCTTCCACAAGGCCATGGAGATCGCCTGCCGCAATCATACCGTCGCCGATTACGATGCGTACAAAGCCTGGTGCGACGAATATTTCTTCCTGAAACATCGCAACGAGGCCCGCGGCATCGGCGGCATCTTCTATGACTGGCTGCATTCAAACGAGGAAGCCGGCGGCTGGGACGCCGATTTCGCCTTCACGCGTGATGTCGGCCGGGCTTTCGCCATGGTCTATCCAAAAATCGTCCGCTCCAATTTCAATAAATTGTGGACAGAGGCCGACCGCGACGAACAATTGATCCGCCGGGGCCGCTACGTCGAATTCAATCTGCTGTATGATCGCGGCACGATCTTCGGCCTGAAAACCGGCGGCAACGTTGAATCCATTCTCTCATCGCTGCCCCCTGTCGTGCGCTGGCCATGAAACTGTGAGATCTTATCGATAAATTCGAGTTGACAGACCTTCACGAAAATTCAGTGCGTCCTAACTTTATATGTATGTGCGTAACAATCGGAGGAGGATTGTCATGACGATACAAAGTGGCTCGCCAACGTCCACGGATGTCCAGGAAACATCCCGCACGATCGACACGTCCGAATTTCTGACGCGCATTGCCGAGAAACTGCGGGCCAAGAGCGGTTCGGATCTGCCGCTGTCCTGCTTCATCGAGCAGGTTAAGCTGCAACTGGCCGGCGGGAAGTCGCCGGAACAGCTGCAGAACGAAGCAGCGGCCGCCAACAGCAACATGCCCGACCACCTCTTGGATACCTACAAAGCCTGGGCGATGCCCGACTGACACGGCCTGTACTGGCCGGCATGTCGATGCCGGCCGGAACCTTCCCTCCCCCCGCACATTCATAAATCGCGTAAGATCGCGATCGTCGTTGTGTTTCGAACAGAGGAGAAGACCATGCGACTTTTCGAATGCGGCACTCTCGTTCCGGGCTGCGCCTGGCATACACGGGCAGATAGCGACGCCGAGGTGGTCCGCCGTGCCGTCGAGCACCTGAAAAATGCTCACGGCGAAACCACGATCCGCGAGAACATGGTGGATAATATCAAGGCTCGCATTCGCGACGAGGTGAACGCAGCCTGATTATTGCACGCGTTCCTGCAGCCGGGCGAGCAGCGCCGCCCGGTCGGCAACGAAATTTTCCTCCACCCATTGGCTTTCCAGACCGGCAAGCAGTTCGCCGACGCGCGGGCCGGACGCGATTCCTGCAGAAATCACGTCGCCGCCGTTCAGCGGAAACTGTGGTTTCTTCCAGTGCATTGCTCTGTCCAGCAGCTTGCTAAGCCGCGCCGACCGCGCCATTTCGTCGAAATCACCTTCAGCCTTGCCGCGCGCCACCGCAAGCGCCAGCTTCAGCCGTATCGTGATGCCGTCGGCGCCGTTGCGGTAAAGTAGCCGTTCGAAGGCGGCCGACGACATGTCGTCTTTGACTGGCGCTGCCATTGCCCAGGCCTTGAGAGTGGCCGCTTCCGCATTCGAGAGCTTGAGCCGGACTGCGAGCGCCTCCATGCGCGCGGCATCGGGCCGCACGATCGCCGCAAGACGCAGCAGCGGATCGGGCGTCCAGCCGAGCGCCTTTTCGGTGGCGATCAGCGAAGGGATCGCATCGATCCCCCATCGTTCCGATTCCGGTAGGATTTCAGTCAGTACCGCCACCTGCCGCATCCACAGCAGCGCGCGGCCAGGATCGTCGGCGCCAAGTAGCTTTCGCAGTTCAGACCAGACGCGTTCTGCCGAAAGCGTCGTCAGTTTCGAACGCGCGAGGGAACACGCCTTCAGCCCCTCCGCATCCGGCCGCCCGGAACCGTAATAGGCAAAGAACCGGAAGAAGCGCAGGATACGCAAATGATCCTCGGCAATGCGCTTCGCGGCATCGCCGATGAAGCGGATGTTGCGCGTCTCAATGTCGGCAAGTCCGCCAACGAGATCCACCACCTCGCCCTTTGCATCGGCATAAAGCGCGTTGATCGTCAGATCCCGCCGTTCGGCGTCTGCCTTCCAGTCGGTGCTGAAGGCAACCTTGGCACGGCGTCCGTCGGTCTCGACGTCGGTGCGAAGGGTCGTCACCTCGAAGGGCTTGCCATCGATGACGAGCGTCACCGTGCCGTGATCGAGGCCGGTTGGGACTGCCTTGATGCCGGCCGCCGCCGCCCGCTCCATCACCGCCTCCGGTCTGAGTGTCGTCGCTATGTCCACATCATTGACCGGCAGGCCCATCAGGCTGTTGCGCACCGCTCCGCCAACCACCCGCCCTTCCCCGCCATCGGCGTTGAGAAGCGCTAAGATCCGGCCGAGGGCCGGGTCGAGAAACCATGCTTGGTCGGCGATGCCGGTCATGCATAAAGCCTTTCGTAGAGCGTGCGGACGATGCCGGCGGTGATGCCCCAGATCATTCTGCTTTCATAGGGCACGCGGTAGAAATGCCGATCGATGCCGTCGATGACACGTCTGTCGCGGGTGTGATTGGCAGGATCCATCAGGAAGGAAAGCGGCACCTCGAACACGTCGTCCACCTCGGTCGGGTTCAGCGCCAGCGCAAAGCCCGGCGAGACGACGCCGAGCACCGGCGTAATGCGGAAGCCCGTCGAGGCAAGGTAATTCGGCAGCCGCCCGACGGTTTCGACGAAGGAACCGGCCAGGCCGATCTCCTCCTCCGTTTCTCGGATCGCCGCCATTTCGGGCGAGATATCGGCGGGATCGATCGAGCCGCCGGGAAAGGCGATCTGCCCGGAATGTTTGCGCAGCGTCGCCGTGCGCTTGGTGAAGATCACATGCGCTTCCTCGCCGTCGTCGACGACGGGCACGAGCACGGCGGCGTCGCGCAGCTCGAAGGTCTCGACCTCGGCGACGATATCGGGATTGAGGATGTGGTCCCCGTGATCGCGCCAGGCGTGATCGACCGGCCCACCATTCTGGTTGAGCGCGCGGCGGCGGAATTCGGCTGCGGAAAACAGCGGATAACGTTGGGTAATCGCATCATTCATCGGGAAAGCGCATCCAGTTCATCGGCCGGCATCATCGCAAAGACTTCTCCGGCGGAGCGGACGGCGAACATCGCCTGTCCCTCGACCTCGAGCGTCTCGCCGAGCGCCACCAGTTCATACATCACCGCACGCGACACCAGCGCCTCCAGCCGCCCGCGCACATGCAGATAGGGTTTCAATTCGGCATTCTCGCCTGCAATGGCAAAGCGCAGCCGATGCTCTCCTCCCGCCTCCACGACATCGCCGACATTGGTGCGGAAGGTCAGCACCTGTTGGCCTTGCCCCTCCGTCACGCTCATCTCCACGGCGATGAAAGGCGCGTCGACGACCCTTATACCGACCTTTTCCACAGGAGTTACGAGATAGGTCTTCTGGTCGTCGTCTTTTCTTAAAACCGTCGAGAACAGCCGCACCAGCGCCGGTCGGCCAATCGGCGTACCCATGTAGAACCAGGTACCGTCCGCCCGGATTTCCATGTCGATATCGCCGCAGAAAGGCGGATTCCACCGCTCTACCGGCGGTAATCCTCGTTTTTTACCGGCATTTTCCTGAAACGCGCGCGAAATCAGTGCGGCAAGTCCCGCCGCATCCGCCTGTCCGCTGATTTCCTCGGCTGCCATTCTTCCGTCCCGGTTTGTCCTTAACGAAGTAAAGTCACGAGATAGTCATTCGCAACGAACTTGTCAGCCCGTCACATCTCCATAACTCTATCGGGTATGAGGCACATGTATAAGTCCGCCGATTCGCTGCCGAATGATTTCAGCCGTTGGAGATACGCATGGGTATGATGAAGACCGAAGCCAGCCTCGATGAAAAGGCGATCGTCGCCGCCGCCGAAAAGGCGCTCTCCGATATCGCCGCCATCCGCGGGGAAGTCTCGAAAGTGATCTTCGGTCAGGAAAGCGTCGTCGAGAACACCATTCTCGCCGTGCTGTCAGGCGGTCATGCCCTGCTCGTCGGCGTTCCCGGCCTTGCCAAGACCCGACTGGTGACGACGCTCGGCGAGGTGCTCGGCCTTGCCGCCAACCGCATCCAGTTCACGCCGGATCTGATGCCCTCGGATATTCTCGGCTCCGAGGTGATGGACCAGGACGACAGTGGACGCCGCTCCTTCCGTTTCGTCAAGGGCCCGGTCTTCGCCCAGCTCCTGATGGCCGACGAGATCAACCGTGCCTCGCCGCGTACCCAGTCGGCACTTCTGCAATCCATGCAGGAATACCATATCACGATCGCCGGCCAGCGTTATGACCTGCCGGCGCCCTTCCATGTGCTTGCCACCCAGAACCCGCTCGAGCAGGAAGGCACCTACCCCCTGCCCGAAGCCCAGCTCGACCGCTTCCTGCTGCAGGTCGACGTCAACTACCCTGAACTCGCCGCCGAGCGCCAGATCCTGCTTGAGACGACGGGCCTGGGCGAAACCCGGCCGGAAGCCATCATCGATGCGCAGCGGCTGCTCGAGATCCAGACCCTGGTGCGCCAGATGCCGGTGAGCGACACGGTCGTCGATGCCATCCTGGCGCTGGTGCGTTCCGCCCGCCCAGGACAGGGCAATGCCTCGACCGACAAGAATGTCGCCTGGGGCCCCGGCCCGCGCGCCGGCCAGTCGATGATGCTCTGCGCGCGTGCCCGCGCGCTCTACGAAGGCCGTCTCGCCCCGTCTCTGGACGATATCTTCGCGCTCGCCGAACCCATTCTCCAGCACCGCATGGCGCTGACTTTCGCCGCCCGCGCCGAAGGCATGTCGGTGCGTGACGTCATCGCCGGACTGGTCAAGCAGGCAAAGGGATAAGGAAGCCGGACGCGTGGCATCTATCGGACAGATCGTCAACCCGACGTCAGGCAGCGATGCCCTTTCCCGCGCCAGGCAGCGGGCCGCCCTGGTGCCGGACTGCCTGGTGGAAGCCAAGCGCATCGCCAATACGGTGATCGCCGGCTGGCATGGCCGCCGCAAGCGCGGCATCGGCGAGAATTTCTGGCAGTTCCGTCCCTATGCCGAGGGCGAGAGCCTGTCGCGCATCGATTGGCGCCGCTCCGCCCGCGACGACCATACCTATGTGCGCGAGCGCGAATGGGAGGCAGCGCATACGATCTGGCTCTGGTGCGACATGTCGCCCTCGATGATGTACAAGTCGAGCTATGGCAGCGTCTCCAAGGAAAGCCGCGCGCTGGTCATCATGCTGGCGCTTGCCGAAATCCTCGCCCGCTCCGGCGAGCGCATCGGCTGCCCCGGCATCATGGAGCCCGCCTCCGCCCGTAACGCCGCCGAACGCCTCGCAGCCGCTCTCATGCACACGCCGCTGACCGGCGGCCTGCCGGAAACGGCGATGATCCGTGGCTGGAGCGACCTCGTCCTTATCGGCGATTTCCTCGATGATGCGCCGGCAATCATGGAACGGCTCGGCCCGCTTGCCCGCCGCGGCCTGCGCGGCCACGTGGTCGAGATATCAGATCCCGCTGAAGAGATATTCCCCTATAGCGGCCGCACCGAATTCACCGATCCCGAGAGCGGCGCCAAGCTTATCTCCGGCCGCGCCGAACATATCCGCGAGGCCTATCGCACCGCCTATCTCGCCCGCAGAGACAGCCTCGGCCAGTCGCTGCGCCATCTCGGCTGGACCTTCGCGAGCCACCGCACCGATCACCTTGCATCGGAGGCGCTGGTCGCTGTGCACATGTATCTGTCCGGCATGCCGGCCAAGGCAACCCATGGAGGGCAGCTATGAACGCCCTTCCCTTCGCTTTCGCCTATCCCGCCATTCTCGGCGCGCTCCTTGCCTTGCCCGTCATCTGGTGGCTGCTGCGGCTGACGCCGCCACGTCCGAAGACCGAAGTCTTTCCACCGCTGAAAATTCTCGCCTCCGTGCTGAAGCGCGAGGAGACGCCGGCGCAAAGCCCGTGGTGGCTGACGCTTCTGCGCATGCTGCTCGCTGCCGCCATCATCCTTGCGATCGCCGATCCGGTTTTCAATCCACGCACCAGTTCGCTCGCATTAGGTGGCCCGCTCGTCCTCTTCGTCGACAACAGCTGGGCGACGGCACCCGACTGGGAGCGCCGCATCCAGACCGCCGACGCATTGATAGACGACGCCGAATCCGCCGGCACGCCTGTGTCGATCGCCTTCACCGCCGATCCGACCAACGACGCCGTGCCCGGCACCGCCGCTGCCGCCCGCGACAAGCTGCGCGCCGCCGAGCCACGACCGCTTGTGCCGGACCGCGAACGCGCCTTCCAGGCGCTGCGCGCCGCGCTGAACGGCATCAAGCCCGGCACCCTCGCCTTCCTGACCGACGGCGCCGCCGCCAAGCCCGACGACGCGACGGTGCGCAGGCTCGCCGAACTCCAACCCGCCGATCTGCGCCTGATCGAGGGCGATGCCGCGCGGACAGTCGCGATCACGGCGGCCAACAATGCGGCGGATGCCATGACCGTCAAGGTCACGCGGCTCAACAGTGCGCAGGCCGCATCGGTAGCGCTGAACGCCGTCGATACCCAGGGCCGCTCGATCGCCAATGGCAGGGCGGATTTCCGCCCCGGCCAGAGCGTCGCGACGAGTTCGATCAGCGCCCCCTTCGAGATGCGCAACGATTTCGCGCGCGTCAGCGTCGACAATGGCGCGACGGCAGGCGCCGTCCACCTTCTCGACGACGCATTCAAGCGCCGCCGCGTCGTCTTGCTGTCAGGTGAAGGAGGGGACGAATTCCAGCCGCTGCTCTCGCCGCTTTATTATATCCAGCGGGCGCTGCAACCCTATGCGGATCTAATCCAACCTGCCGATTCCGATCTTTCGGTCGCAATACCAAAACTTCTCGCCAGCAATCCCTCCATCATCATCATGGCCGATATCGGCCGGCTGCCGGAGGAGAGCTACGAGCCTTTGACGCGCTGGATATCGAATGGCGGAATGCTCCTGCGTTTTGCCGGCCCGCGCATGGCGGCAGCCCCTGCGGACGATCCGCTGATCCCTGTCATCCTGCGTCAGGGAGAACGGGCGCTGGGCGGCACCTTGTCCTGGAGCGAGCCGCAGTCGCTTGCCGAATTTCCGAGTATCGGGCCTTTCGCCGGCATAGCGCGTCCCGCCGATGTCGTCGTCAAGCGGCAGGTGCTTGCCGAACCGACGCCTGATCTTGCCGAACGCACCTGGGCAAGCCTGGCTGACGGCACGCCGCTCGTGACGATGAAGCAGCTCGCCTCCGGCCAGATCGTCCTGTTTCACGTCACCGCGGAAGCAACCTGGTCCGATCTGCCGATCTCCGGCACTTTCGTCGACATGCTGCGTCACCTCCTGCAGATATCGCGCTCGGGCGGCGTGACGTCGGAGGCGCGCGGCAATGCGCGTGTCTCCGAAACTCTGCCGCCATTCCGCATGCTGACGGCCAAGGGCACGCTCGTCTCCGAGACGGGTTCGGCGCGACCGCTCATTCCACAGGCCGGAGTCGAACCGACGGCAAATTTCGACAACCCTCCCGGGCTCTACGGTTCGGAGGATGGTTTCACCTCCCTCAACGTGCTGCCCGAGAACGCCGAACTGAAGCCGATCGACACAACAGGGACCAATGCCATGCGCGAAGGCCTGATCGGCGGCGAAAGCTGGTCGGCAAAACCCGCCCTCTTTCTTGCAGCCTTTCTGCTGCTCTTGGCCGATAGCCTGATCGTCCTCTTCATGAATGGTGCATTCTCGCGATTGCGCCCGGCTGTCCGCACTGCAGCGATGATCGCGGTCGCCGTCGGCGCCGGCTTCCTAATGCAACCAGGCACGCTTCACGCCGACGACTCCAAGCCCGGCGACGACCTCATCCTGCAGAGGCTCGATAACACGCACCTCGCCTATGTCGTCACCGGCGAACAGGATGTGGACAATATATCCGATCGCGGTCTCGAGGGACTGACCCAGTTCCTGACCTTTCGCACGACGCTGGAGCCGGCACCGCCCGTCGGCATCGACCTCACCAAGGACGAGCTCTCCTTCTATCCGATCATCTACTGGCCGGTTTCGGCAACAGCGCCCATGCCGTCGTCGGCGGCGATCAGCCGTATCGATGCCTATATGCGCAATGGCGGCACCGTGCTTTTCGATACGCGCGATCAGATCAGCGCATTGGACAATGGCGGCAATGTCAGCGCCAACGGTGAGAGGCTGCAGGCAATCCTCGCCAATCTGGACATTCCGGCGCTCGAGCCGGTACCGTCCGATCACGTGCTGACGAAATCCTTCTATCTCCTATCGAGCTTTCCCGGTCGTTATGCCGGCAGCCCTCTCTGGATCGAGGCCCGGCAAGGCGGTCAGGGGCCGAGCGAAAAATCGGCGGCGACGGCCGACGGCGTTTCGCCGATCCTGATCACCGGCAATGATTTCGCCGGCGCCTGGGCGATCGACGACAACGGCGTACCGATACTGCCGACCGTGCCGTCGGATGAAACCCAGCGCGAATATGCCTACCGTTCCGGCGTCAACATCATGATGTACATGCTGACCGGCAACTACAAGACCGACCAGGTCCATGTTCCCGACCTCCTCGAACGGTTAGGACAATGAGATGACATTCGACTTTTCGCCCTTCCTGCCCTGGTCGGTTCTGGCTGCATTGGCTGTCGTCAGCGCTGTTATCGCCGTCTTCGCGATCTTGCGCGGCATTCGCGGCGCCTGGATCAGAACGCTGGCAGCACTCGCCATGCTGACCGCGCTTGCCAATCCTGTGCTGCTGCAGGAAGATCGGGATCAGTTGTCGACGATCGTTCCCGTTCTTGTCGACCGAAGCCAGAGCCAGCAGACGCCCGATCGCGTCAAGATGACCGACGATGCGCTTGCGGCCTTGAAGGGACAGCTCGGCCGCTTCCCCCAGATAGAGCCCCGCTTCGTCGATGTCGAAGGCGACGTCAATTCCGACGTGCCGTCGACGCGCCTGTTCGACGCGCTGTCGGCCAACATTGCCGATGTCCCGCCCGCCCGCATCGGCGGCGCCATCATGCTGACCGACGGTGAAGTCCATGATGTACCGGGCGCCAATCAGGCGCTCGGTTTCGACGCGCCGATCCATGGCCTCGTCACCGGCAAGGCCAACGAATTCGATCGCCGCATCGAGGTCATCAAGGGGCCGCGCTTCGGCATCGTCAACGAGGAGCAGCAGGTAATCTTGCGCGTCTTCGACGACGGCCCGAGCCCCGGCGGCACGGCCGATGTCACGGTTAAGCTGAATGGTGACGAGATCGCCACCCTGCAGGCGACGCCTGGGCAGGATACGCCCTTCTCCTTCAAGGTGCCGGGTGGCGGCAGCAATGTACTCGAATTCTCGGTCGCAGCACTTCCTGGCGAAGTCACCACCGCCAACAACCGCGCCGTCCATGTCATCGACGGCATCCGCCAGAATCTCCGCGTCCTGCTCGTCTCCGGCGAGCCGCATGCCGGCGAGCGCGCCTGGCGCAATCTGCTGAAATCCGATGCCTCGGTCGATCTCGTCCATTTCACCATCCTGCGTCCGCCGGAAAAGCAGGACGGCACGCCGATCAACGAGCTGTCGCTGATCGCCTTCCCGACGCGGGAGCTCTTCGTCGACAAGATCAAGGATTTCGACCTGATCATCTTCGACCGCTACCAGCACCGCGGCGTGCTGCCGCTGCTCTATTACGATTACATCGCGCAATATGTCGACAATGGCGGCGCGCTGTTGATCGCCGCCGGTCCCGAGCATGCCGGCCCAGATTCGATTGCGCTGACGCCGCTTTCCACGGTCCTGCCGGCAACGCCCACCGGAGAGATGATCGAGAAGGCCTTCTATCCCCGCCTCTCCGAGGAAGGCCGCAAACATCCCGTCACGCGCGGTCTGGACGGTTCGGGCGAGGATCCGCCGCATTGGGGCCGCTGGTTCCGTAGCGTCGATGTCGACCGGCCGCAGGGCGAGACCATCATGCTCGGCGCCGACAACCACCCGCTGCTGGTGCTGAACCGCGCCGGCCAGGGCCGCGTCGCCATGCTGCTTTCCGATCAGGGCTGGCTCTGGGCGCGCGGCTTCGAAGGCGGCGGTCCGAATGTTTCGCTCTATCGCCGTATCGCCCATTGGCTGATGAAGGAGCCGGCGCTCGAGGAAGAAGCGCTGACGGCGCGCGCCTCCGGCCGGACCCTTGAAGTCACCCGCCAGACGATCGGCGACAATCCCGGCAATGCCACCGTGCGTTATCCCTCCGGCAAGACCGAAACCCTGCCGCTCACCCAGTCCGAACCGGGGCTCTACAAGGCCGAGAAGAGGATGGACGAAATCGGTCTCTTCGAAATCCGCAACGGCAGGCTGTCGACGCTTGTCCATATCGGCGCCGTCGACGCACCGGAATTCAAGGCGATGATCTCGACGACCGATGTACTGCAGCCGGTCGCAGACAGAAGCAAGGGTCTCGTCGCCCGCGTCTCCAATGCAAATGGCGCGATCTCCGTGCCGCCGATCCTGCCGGTGCGCGGCCAGGTCCGCGTCTCCGACAACGATCGCATGATGATCCGCATGACCAATGAGACAGTCTTGAAGGGCATTAACACGCTGCCGCTCTTTGCCGGTTTCGCCGGCGTCGGCATCCTGCTGCTCGCCTTCGGCGCCATGTGGTGGCGCGAAGGGCGCTAATCTCATGCCGGAATTCGAGATCACCGCCTCGCCCTCGCCGGAGGAACTGGCGGTGATCCCCGATGCGCTCTCAGCCTTCAACACCAGCGATGTCGGCCTTCGGATCGCGGCCCGCTCGCCGTCCTCATCCGCGATACCGACTGCAAAGTGACCCGGAAGCCGCACGCATAGCTTCCTCCGGAAAAGCCTATAGCGGGCGGTTGCAAGATCATTCGCGCCAGGCGATCGTGCCCTTCAGCCGCACGTGTACGCCCTCGGCGATCGGAACGACGAGTACACGGCCGGGATCGACCGGGCCTGGAAAAGACAGCGCGTTATAGGCAACCTTCTCGAAGCCGAGCGGGCCGTAATAGGGTGGATCGCCGACGAGGATGACGGCTTCCGAGCCCTTGCGTCTTGCCGCCTCCACCGCAATCCGCACCAGTTCCCGGCCGATGCCCTTGTTCTTGTGGGAGGGGCGGACGGCGAGCGGGCCGAGCAGATGTCCCTTCACCGTGCCGGCCAGCACCGGCGTCATGCGCACGGAGGCGATCGTCTCACCATTATCGGTACAGATGAAGGAAAGCGACAGATCATGAGGCCCCTGCTCACGGATGCGCGCGGCAGCGCGCGTGAAGCGGCCGGGACCGAAGGCTTCTTCGTTGATGTGTTCGATGGCGGCGTCATGAGACGCGTCTTCAGTGAGGTAGACGAGATCGTGCTTGTACATGATGACAGAAACCGGATGGACAGATTGATGGGTCTCGAACACGCCTTGGGCGTTCGGGAGCATCAGCGTCGTCGCGGGTTTCTGGAAATGAACATCAGGGCAGGGGTCCGAAAATCGTGAAAAGCCCGATAGCAGGAAAAATTTCCGTCGTCCAACGCAAAATGCACGACCACAGCGCTGCGCATCTTTTCGAGAGCTACAAAGGACGCTGCAACACTGAATTATGCGGTGCCCGAACGATGTGACGCACTGTTCAATCTTTGCCGCCTGTAAAGCCCTGCCATCTGCGATATCTTCCGCTCCAACACGCAATCAAGGGAATGAAGATCATGGGAATGTTGGTGGACGGCGTCTGGCACGACGCCTGGTACGACACGAAGGAGAGCAAGGGCCATTTCAAGCGGCAGCCCTCGCAGTTCCGCAACTGGGTGACACCCGACGGCGGGGCCGGCCCTTCCGGCAGCGGCGGCTTCAAGGCCGAGGCCGGGCGTTACCATCTCTATGTCTCGCTCGCCTGCCCCTGGGCGCACCGCACGCTGATCTTCCGCAAGCTGAAGAAGCTCGAAGAGCTGATCTCGGTTTCCGTCGTCGATCCACTGATGCTCGAGAACGGCTGGGAGTTCAAGGTCGGCGACGGCGCCACCGGCGACCACCTCTTCGGCGCGTCCGCGCTTTGGCAGGTCTATGTCAAGGCTGATCCGCACTATTCCGGCCGCGTCACCGTTCCCGTGCTCTGGGACAAGAAGACCGGCACGATCGTCAACAACGAATCCGCCGAGATCATCCGCATGTTCAACGGTGCCTTCGACGGGCTGACCGGCTCGACAGCCGATTTCTATCCCGAGGACCTTCGCTCCGAAATCGATGCGCTGAACGCCACCGTCTACGACACAGTCAACAACGGCGTCTACAAGGCAGGCTTTGCCACCACCCAGGAAGCCTATGCGGAAAATGTGGCCAAGCTGTTCGAAACGCTCGAGATGCTCGATGAACGTCTCGGCAAAAACCGCTATCTCTTCGGCAGCAGGCAGACCGAGGCCGACTGGCGCCTGTTCACCACGCTGGTGCGTTTCGACCCCGTCTATGTCGGCCACTTCAAATGCAACATCCGCCGCATCGCGGATTACCGCAACCTGCCAGGCTACCTCCGCGATCTCTACCAGATGCCTGGCGTTGCCGAGACGGTGAATCTGACACATATCAAGCAGCACTATTACCGCAGCCACAAGACGATCAACCCGACCGGCATCGTCCCCGTCGGCCCGGCCCTCGATCTCGACAGCCCGCATGGCCGCGCTACAGCGCAGCGCGTCTTTTTAGACGCGCAAAGGACGCTGTAGAACTTTAAATTGCTGCTTAATTTACTCTTAAAATCGATTCCGATTTAAGAGTAAATTGTGCAGCGGGCTTGCCGCGGCCTGAACTTACCAGCGATGGTCGGGCCCCTGCTCGCCCCGAAGCTCGGCAAGACGGCGATGGGTGGCATCAGTCGTGCCCTCGGGCAGGCTGTCTAGGGAAAAGAAGCCGCTGTCGGATATCTCCCAGTCCGGCGGACGCGGCGCCGTCTGCTCGACGGTCGCACGGTAGAAGACGACATGGTCGCGTTTTGTGGTCGTGGTATTGAAATAGACGTGGAACAGCTGCGGCTTGCCGATGATCCTGAGGTTGCCCTCCTCGCGCAATTCCTTGACGAGCGCTTCCTCGACCGTCTCGTTGCGCTCCAGCCCGCCGCCCGGCATGTGCCAGCCGCCGATATAGCTGTGGCGCACGAGGAAAATCCGACCGTCCGCATCGAAGCAGGCCGCCCTAACACCCATGGTCATGCCGCGGGCAAAGGAAAAATAGACATGCAGGAGGCGCAAGGCCAGCCGGATGTGAGGGGGCCGCTTCTCTTTATCCACGATCGTTCCGTTTCGGCTCTTCATCGCGCCGGATGTGTTTGATTTGTCAATAAGCTGGTCTATGTCTCGTAGCATGTTCAAGCTCGCGCATATTTCCGACGTCCACCTCGGGCCGTTGCCCAGTCTTTCCATTCAAGAGCTGTTTTCAAAACGCATAACAGGCTTTGTGAACTGGCATCGAAATCGACGCAAGCACCTTTTCGGCAGCACGCTGGATCTGCTGCTCGACGACATCCGCGCCCATCAGGCCGATCACCTGGCCGTCACCGGCGACCTCGTCAATCTGGCGAGCGGCATCGAGATCCGCTCGGCCGCCGCCTGGCTGCGCGCGCTCGGCGATCCCGCAGACACGTCGGTCGTTCCCGGCAATCACGACGCCTATGTGCCCGGCTCCTACGAGAAGTCGATGCGTGCCTGGTACGATTATGTCCGCGGCGATCTCGCTCCACCGCAATGGCAGGACGACCGCCATATCTTTCCCTATCTCCGAGTTCGCGGCAAAGTCGCGATTGTCGGCTGTTCGACGGCGGTCGCCACCCCTCCCTTCGCCGCCTCTGGCTTTTTCGGCGCGCGACAGGCCCGCGATACCGTCAACATACTGCGTGCGGCTGGCGAAGCCGGTCTCTTCCGCGTCGTCATGATCCACCACCCGCCGATCCGCGGCGCCACGGCCTTCTACAAACGGATGATCGGCATCCGCCGCTTCGCCGCCGTGATTTCGACGGGCGGCGCCGAACTCGTGCTGCACGGACATACGCACCTGAACACGCTAAATTGGCTGCGCGGCCAGATGCAGCCGGTGCCAGTCGTCGGTATCGCCTCTGCCTCGCAGGGACCGGGCAGCATCAAGCCGCCCGCTGCCTACAACCTCTTCTCCATTGATGGCTCTCCCGGTGCCTGGGAGCTCAGCGGCGAGCGCTTCAGCCTCAACAGGGCCGGCGACGCGGTGATGCCGGAAAGCGCCGATATTTTCGCGCCTTAGCGCTGGTTCCAGACTCTTTTTGTGCAGCACTTGAATCGATCCGCGAGGACATCAGTCCACCGTCGCAGCATTTGCCACAGAGGTTGCTTACCCTCTTGGTATTTTTAGTGGTAAGCGTACAATCCGAGCAACTGCATTGCCTGAGAACGGAGCGCGCCGATGACTTTTTCTTTCCGCCACCTGTCCAGACTTTCGCTCGCCGCCGGCTTTGCCTTCGGCATCGCCACGGCCGCTTCCGCGGCCGGCGACAGCAACGATGACACCAATCCGCCGCCGAAGACCCAGACGACCAAGACCTGCACCGGCGGCAAGGTCTGGGACAAGGCCAAGAAGGAATGTGTCAACCCGAAGAAGAGCAGCTTCAACGACGACGATCTCTATCAGTTCGCCCGCGAGTTTGCCTATGCCGGCCAGTATGACAACGCCATCACCATGCTCAATCTCGCTCGCAACCAGAACGACCCGCGCGTCCTCAATTATCTCGGCTACGCCAACCGCAAGGCCGGGCGCATGGAGCTCGGCATGTTCTACTACCGCAAGGCGCTGCAGGCGGATGAGAATTATATCCTCGCCCGCTCCTATATGGGCATGGCGCTGGTGGAACAGGGAGACATCCAGGGTGCTCGCGTCCAGCTTGTCGAAATCCGTGATCGCGGCGGCGAAGGCACTTGGGCCTATCGCTCCCTGCTGCAAAGCTTGAACGGCTACAAGACATATTGACGCAAGCTTTGCACGCCACAATACGAAAATCCCTTGGGAAAGAGGGATGAAGACGACCGGATGCTTGCGAAGTGCAGGAGACTTGTTTCATAAAGCGTATGCATCGACGGCGTCGATAAAGTCGGTTTCGCGCCCGACGGCGAACCCTTCGTCCGCGAAACCATTGTGAATGCTTCTTGGATAGACAATGCGTCAGCCCGCAACGACCATCGATCTCCGGCGTGATCTCGTCGGCCTCCTGCCCCGCCTTCGCCGCTTCGCGATCACGCTCGCGGGCGAGGTTGCCGTGGCCGATGAACTCGTTCAGGCCGTCTGTCAGCGCGCCGTCTCCAAAGGTCATCAATGGAACGGCGAAGGCCGGCTGGAAAGCTGGATCTACACGCTTGCCCGCCAGCAATGGACCGACGACAACCGCAAGCGCAAGCCGAAAGCTTCCGTCCGCGGCAACGTCACCGATATTCGCGAGGCCGCGCGCGAACGCTCGGCCGCGGTCGATCCCGACACCATTCATCACATGATTTCCGATATGCCGGATGGCGTTTCCAGCATGTTCCTGCTGGTCGACGTCGAAGGCCACAGCTACCAGCAGGCGGCCGACATCATGGGCATTCCAGTGGCAAACGTCGTCTCGCAGCTCGCGACCGCGAGGCTGCATTTTGCCGGGCTTGCCGGCACCCACCCGATCCACAGGTTCTGAATTTGCTCGATCTTAGGAAATTGCCGCTCGAAGCCCAGCTTACCGCCCTTCTCGACGGCGAAGTCTCGCCCGAACAGCGGCACGAACTGGAGCAGCGTCTGGCAAGCGACGAGAATGCACGCCGGCTGCATGAGAAGCTGCGCCACGGGGCTGATTTCGGCCGCCGCCGCCTCGACGATATTCTGAAAGAGCCTGTACCGCTCGCCCTCGTCCGCTCGATCAAGAGCACGCAGCCGCCGAAAACGCCGATCGTCCAGCGCGCCACGCGTCCGCAGGTGAAACTGGCGCCGAGCGGCCCGCAGGCGCTGGCCGCCGCCCTCATCCTCTTCGTCGTCGGTTGCGGTATCGGCTATTTCGTCGGCGCAGGCCCCGATGCCGACGAGATCGCCACCATGGCCACCACCAGTGCGGCACCGACCAATACCAACGACTGGCTGGGCGACGTCACCGCCTATCAGCGCCTGCTAATCCGCCAGCCCCGCCATCTCGTCGAAGTGCCCGCCTCGCAGGCCGAGGAAATCTCCAGCTGGCTGACGACCGCGATCGGCGTGCCCTTCCGCGTGCCTAATCTCAGCGCCGAAGCCTGGACCTTCCAGGGCGCGCGTGTCATTCTCGGCGACAGCCGCCCTGTCGGGCAGCTCGTTTATTCCAACGCCGACGGCGACGTTATCTCCATCTGTTTCCGCAAGGACGCGCAGCCGCCCGAGACCGACGACTTCAAGGAAACGATCAAGGACGAGATCGGCCTCGTGACCTGGCACAATGCCGGCACATCCTATGTGCTTGCCGGCCCCTCCGCCGAAGCAACGCTCGGCCAGCTTGCCATGGAGATCGCTACCGCGATCTGATTGGCGGAGCATGATGCCGAGCGGTATCGCACGACATCGTGCATCGCCTTCTTTGATTTAAGGCACCAGCACCACCTTGCCGACTGCCCGCCGCCCTTCGATGGCGCGGTGGGCTTCCGCCGCTTGATGCAGTGGGAAACGACCGCCATCGATAACCGTCAGGGCGCCCGCCGCGGCAAGCTCGAAGAGCGCGGCAAGATCCTCCAGCACCCCGTGAGGCGTCAGCAGCGGCAACAGCGAAAATCCCTTGATTGACTGATTGTCATCAAGCATGTGCTCGACATCGGCCGCCTCAAGCCCGAATCGCCCCATCGCCGCCAGCACCAGCTCGCCGCAAGGCGGCAGCGCATCGAGTGCCGCCCTTGAAAACACGCCGCCGACGGTTTCATAGATGATATCCGCGCCGAGC
This sequence comes from Rhizobium leguminosarum bv. viciae, assembly GCF_012276115.1. Lineage (GTDB taxonomy): Bacteria > Pseudomonadota > Alphaproteobacteria > Rhizobiales > Rhizobiaceae > Rhizobium > Rhizobium leguminosarum_T. The sequence continues at coordinate 97,030 of NZ_WIEU01000014.1, forward strand.
CCTCCGGTCAGGCTCTTGACGTCCTCCTGCCAGCCAGGCGCCGTATAATCGACCGCATGATCGGCGCCGAGCGACAGGGAAAGCGCCCTCTTCTCGTCACTGCTCGCCGCCGCGATCACCATCTTCGCCCCGTCACGTCTCGCGAGCTGCACAAGCAGCGACCCGACACCGCCCGCTGCAGCACTCACGAGAACATTCTTGCCTTTCGCGGGACTGCGGCGCAGCAGATGCAACGCTGTCAGCCCCTGCACCATCAGCCCGGCAGCCGCCTCGAACGAAACCGCATCCGGCAGCTGCACCACCGCCCCGCCGTCGACCGCGACGAATTCGGCATAGCCGCCCGAACCGCGCCCGATCGCAAAGAGAGGAATGGCAACCCGCATGCCGATGAGCGAGCGGTCGGCACCAGGCCCTGCTCGCTCGATCGTACCCGCGACCTCGACACCGGGAAACATCGGCAGGTCGGGCGTTACGGCGTAACGGTCGGCCCGCATCAACACCTCGAAGAAGTTCACACCCGCCGAATGGACGCGGACGAGAACCTCACCCGGCCTCGGCTCGGGGACCGGCAGTTCTACGACATCGAGAACATCGGGCGAACCGAAGCGAGTGAATTGGACGGCTTTCATGGCAGATGCACCTCACGTCTGATTGGCGTGGGGCAGGTTTAGCAATAGAATATCAGATAAAAATACACACTCTTTAGTGCCATACCCACCAGGAGGTGACCATGGCTGAGCCGATGAAAAGACTCCCCGAGCTACCGGTCGAGCGTGCGCTGAAGGTGATCTCGGGGCGCTGGAAACCCATCATCCTCTATTACGCCTTCTCCGGCCCGAAGCGTCTTTCGGAGCTGAAGCGGATGATGCCCGCCATTACCCAGAAGGTGCTGATCCAGCAGCTGCGCGAGATGGAGCAGCACGGGCTGGTCGCCCGCCAAGTCTTCGCCGAAGTCCCCGCCCGCGTCGAATACAGTGCGACTGAAGTCGGCCTCGGTCTCGAACCGGTGCTGCTGGCGCTCTGCCAATGGGGCCAGCGCCACGCAGAGGCGCGCAACGAAGCCGGCGATATTGCCACTGCATCGTCAGGCCGCGCCGCACCGATGCGATCGCGGCCTGAAACCTATCCGATCGAGACCTCCGATCAGGCCTTGCCGGCCTTCACGTCGAGCACGCGGTTGGCGGCCGAGACGATCGCTTCCAGCGATGCCGCGACGATGTTGGTATTGATGCCGGCGCCGAAGAGTTTGCCGCCGGGATAGGAGGTCTCGACATAGGAGATCGCCGCCGCGTTCGAGCCATGCTGGAGCGAATGCTCGGAATAGTCCTCGACCGACATCTCGATGCCGAGATAATGCGACAGCGCATTGATGAAGCCGTCGATCGGACCGTTACCGCGCCCTTCGATGCGCTTAATCTCGCCATTGTCGGTAATCTCGGCTGCGACGATCCGCTGGCCCTTGTGCTCAGTGTCGGGATAGGTGTGATGGTCGACGAAGCGCAGGCGCCCTTCCGGCTGCGTCACGTAGCGCTCGATGAAGCGGTCGTAGATGCGCCGGGACGGAAGCTCCTTGCCCTCTACGTCGGTGATGCGCTGGATATCCTCGCGGAATTCCACCTGCAGGTTGCGCGGCAGGTTCAGCCCGTAATCCTGCTGCAGGATATAGGCGATGCCGCCCTTGCCGGACTGAGAGTTGATGCGGATGATCGCCTCGTAGGAACGACCGACATCGCGCGGATCGATCGGCAGGTACGGGACCTCCCACACGGGATGGTTGGCGACCTGTGCTGCCTTCATACCCTTGTTGATCGCATCCTGATGCGAGCCGGAGAAGGCCGTATAGACCAGTTCGCCGACGTAAGGATGACGCTCGCCGATCGCCATCTGGTTCGAATATTCGAACACTTCCTTGATGCGCTCGATATTCGAGCAATCGATCTCGGGATCGACGCCTTGCGTGAACATGTTCAGCGCCATCGTCACCATGTCGACATTGCCGGTGCGCTCGCCATTGCCGAACAGCGTGCCTTCGACACGGTCGGCACCTGCCAGCAGTGCCAGTTCGGCAGCGGCAATGCCGGTGCCACGGTCGTTATGCGGATGCAGCGAAACGATCAGGTTCTCGCGATTGTCGAGGTTGCGGCACATCCATTCGATCTGGTCGGCATAGACGTTCGGCGTCGCCATCTCGACGGTGGACGGCAGGTTGATGATCAGCTTGTTATCGGGCGTCGGCTTGACGACCTCGATGACGGCATTGCAGATCTCCAGCGCCACATCGAGTTCGGTGCCGGTAAAGCTTTCCGGGGAATATTCGAAACGGTAACCGCCGCCGGCCTTCGTGGCCATATCGGTGATCATCTTGGCGGCATCGACGGCGATCTGCTTGATGCCCTGCACGTCCTTGGCGAAGACGACGCGGCGCTGCAACTCACTGGTGGAGTTGTAGAAGTGCACGATCGGCCGGTTTGCGCCTTCCAGCGCTTCGAAGGTGCGGGTGATGAGTTCCGGGCGGCACTGCACCAATACCTGCAGGGAGACGTCGTCGGGAACATTGCCCTCCTCCACGCACCAGCGGGCAAAGTCGAAATCGGTCTGCGAAGCCGAGGGGAAACCGATCTCGATTTCCTTGAAGCCCATCTCGATCAGCAAATGGAACATGCGCGCCTTGCGATCGTGGCCCATCGGGTCGACGAGCGCCTGGTTGCCGTCGCGCAGGTCGACCGAGCACCAGACCGGTGCCTTGGTAATGGCCTTCGTCGGCCATGTGCGGTCGGGAATGTTCACCTGCGGATAGGCCCGGTATTTCACCGCGGCGTCGGGCATGCCTTTTGCGGAGCTGATCTCGCTCTTGGAGGCCATCTTATCTCGGGGGGATTGCGTCTTCGCGTCCATCGTATCGTCTCCTCGTCCCGGCATTTGCCCGCTCTTAGCCGATCACGTCGGGCTTGGCGATAAACAAATGCGGACCTTGTCGGTCGTTAGGTCAATTTTGAAAGTGAGTCGCGAGGAGCGATGGCCGGGCGGGCTTTCGGCCGCCGGGCGCTCCTCAAAGGACCCGGCAACCGCGCGTAAGGCCGAGGAGAAGAAGCGAGGTCAGGGCGCGCGAGACGTCACGCAAGGCGATGCGGCCGCGTGCAATCGTGTCAGAAATTCTGGCGCCAGTGGTCTTCATGACCGCGCTTATAACCTCGGGCGGTGACGCTGGCAAGTCCTTGCCCGCTTTTGGTCGTCGCCAACGGTCGACGAATTGCCAGCCTATTGCCGGCGGAGTTGCCTGAAAGCGCCAGGATCCGGCATTTGGAGAGCACAACGACCTTCCGTTACCTCGACTGAGCCCGGTCTTTCCAAATCTTTACCAGCCGCGACAGCGCGAGCATCAGCCCACCAGCGATCAGGCCCCAGAAGGCGCCGGAAATACCGCCGAAGGAAACGCCGGAGGCGGTGACGAGGAAGGTGATTGCCGCCGCCTCGCGCGAGGCCGGCGCCTGGAAGGCCGACATCGCCGAGGACGAGAAGGCGCCGACCAGCGCCAGCCCCGCCACCGCCTCGATCAGGATCGGAGGCGCGAGCGCGACGAAGGCCGTCACCGTGCCGGCGAGCAGCCCGAGGATGATATAACCGACGCCGGCGATCAGTGACGCCCAATAGCGCCGCTTCGGATCGGCATGGGCATCCTGTCCGGCGCACATCGCCGCGGTGATGGCCGCCAGATTGACCGCGTGGCCGCCGAACGGCGCCGAGAGCAGCGAGAAGAAGCCGGTGACGGCAAAGAGCGGACCGGGCTTTGGATCGTAGTGATTGACCTTCAGCACCGCGATACCCGGAATGTTCTGCGAGGCCATGGTGACGATGAAGAGCGGCAACGCGATCGAGATGAGGCCGGCAAGATTAAACACCGGCCGGACGATCTCCGCCGTCGGCACCAATGATCGTTCCAGCGAGACTAGCGCACCGTCAGGGATATCGACGCCGAAGACGAGCACCAGCACGAAAGCCGCGAGTGCTGCCGGCACCGCCCAAAGCCGCTTGAAGGCGCCGACAACGATCCAGGCGACGACGATCGGCAGGCCGAACAGCGGATTGAATCCGATCGCCTTCACCGGCGCGAAGCAGAGGCCGATCAGCACGCCGGCGAGCATCGCATTGGCGAGTGGTGCCGGAATGGCGGCAACCGCTCGCCCGAGCGGCTTGAACAGTCCCGCAACGATAATCAGCGCAGCACAGATCAGGAATGCCCCGACCGCCGCATTGAAGCCGCCCTCGATCGTCCCGGTGCTCGCCAGCAGCGCGGCGCCCGGCGTCGACCAGGCGATGCTGACCGGCAATCGGGTCACCGCACTCAACACGATCGCGCAGACGCCCATGGAAATCGACAATGCCATCAGCCCGGAAGCCGCCTGTACATCCGTGGCGCCGACCGCCTGCAAGCCGTGCAGCACAACGGCGAAGGAACTGGCGGAACCGACGAAGGCGGTCAGCAGCCCCATGAACAGGGCTTGGACGGAAAAATCTTTGAGCATGGCGGGACTCGAGCTGCGCGAATGGCGCATGGAGCATGATGGTTGTCCCAGGCGCAAGTCCGGATTCATTGCTTTCCGTTCGGACCTTGCCGCTGGAAGATCATCTCCGTTCAGCACTATCCGAAAACAGAACGCCCTCACCTGCGATCGGCAGGCAAGGGCGGGTTCTTGGCAGCTTTGGCTGAGAAAACTTAGATCTCGGCTTGCGACGTCACGATCCGTGAAACGAGGCCATACTCCTTCGCCTCTTCGGCTGAAAGCCAATAGTCGCGATCCGTATCCTTGTCGATTTTGTCGAGCGGCTGGCCGGTGGCCTCCGCCATGATCCTGTTCAGGCGCTCGTTCATCTTGATGATTTCACGCGCCTGGATTTCGATGTCGGATGCCATGCCGCGCGTGCCGCCGGAGGGCTGATGCAGCAGGAAGCGCGTGTTCGGCAGGCACAGGCGCCGCTCCTTCGGAGTGGCGACATAGATCAGCGCGCCGGCCGAGGCAACCCAACCGGTGCCGATCATCCAGACCTTCGGCTTGATGAACTTGATCATGTCATGGATGGAATCGCCGGATTCGACGTGGCCGCCGGGCGAATTGACATAGATGCGAATGTCCTCGTCGCTCGCCGCGGCAAGCGCCACGAGCTGCGAGCAGACCTTCTGCGCCAATTCCTGATTGATCGGTCCGTAGATGAAGATCGAACGCGACTTGAAAAGATTCGCCTCCGTTTCCTTGCCGAGCGGCAGTTCCTTCGTCTTGTCGTCCTGGTCTTCGTCGTTCATTCGAACCTCTTGGAGATGAATTCGGGTTCCTCGCACATAGTGCGACTCAATGCCTAAAACAATGCGGGAAAAACACAAGGCATCGAAGCGATGGAGATATCCTTAAGAAGCCGCACGCCGTTCTGCAAGCCTTACTGAATTGTAACGGCGAAAGGCTTTGAAAAGCCTAAATCGGTTCCTACCTCAGTTTCACGCGGCAAACGCCGCCAGCGCATAACCCCGACAATCGAATCGATTGTCGGAAAGGATTATGCGCAGCTTTAAATTGATAGAGCGTCCTTAGCGCGTCCTATCGGACGCGCGGCGCTCTAGATCATTAGGAGGCAGGACAATGTCACCCGAAGAACGCCAATTGCTGACCGCCCTCTTCGACCGCGTACGCAGCGCCGCGGCCACACCGCGCGACCGCGAGGCCGAAGTGCTGATCGACCAGGCGACGCGCGAACAGCCCTCCGCCACCTATTATCTGGCCCAGGCCGTCATCGTTCAGGAAAAGGGGCTGGAGGCGGCCGCCAATCATATCAAGGAACTCGAAGAGCATGTCCGCCAGCTGGAAGCCGGCGCGAGTGAACACCACCAGGCCGAACAGGGCGGCGGCTTCCTGAGCTCGATCTTCGGCAATACCCAGACGCAGCAGCCGGCCCCAGTTCCCTCGAATCCTGGCCCCTCCAATCCTGGCTCCTCCAATCCTGGCCCCTGGGGCCAGCAGTCCCGCGGCTATGACGATCCCCGCGGCGACGGCAATGCCCGCCAGACGCAGCAGCAGCCGACCGGCCCCTGGAGCCAGCAGGCCGATGCGCCGTCGGCCGGCGGCAGCTTCCTGCGCGGCGCGCTCGGCACGGCAGCGGGCGTGGCCGGCGGCATGCTGCTTGCCAATTCGCTGAGCGGCATCTTCGGCAACCACATGGCCGCGCTCGGCTTGGGTTCGCCCTTCGGCGCCAATCCACTCGGCAATGCCAGCGCACCGACCGAGGAAACCGTCATCAACAACTATTACGGCAATGATGACGCCCGCCAGGCCTCCGACAACACAGGCGATGACAACGACGCCAACCTGCAGCAGGCCGATTACGACGGCGACGATTCAACCGACGACTCGTCCGGCGATGACGTTACGGATGTGTGAGATTTAGCGGGTAGAGATGGGCAGCGGTTGCCGCACCGTTGCCCGGCCCTTCGCTCTAAGCTCAGGGCGTTCGCCGCTGCAATCGATTCACTGGATCGATTGCTCGGGCTGCGCCCGACCGCGGCTCACCCACGGCCGCGGTAGGTGGCGACGCCCTGCTCCGGCAGCCACACGCCTTCCGGCGGTGTGCCCGTCTGCCAGAAGACATCGATCGGAATGCCGCCGCGCGGATACCAGTAGGCGCCGATCCTCAGCCACCTCGGATCGAGCAGTTCGACGATGCGCTTGGCGATGTAGATCGAGCAATCCTCGTGGAAAGCGCCGTGATTGCGGAAGGAATGCAGGAAGAGCTTCAGCGATTTCGATTCCACCAGCCATTCGCCGGGGATATAATCGATGACGATATGAGCGAAATCCGGCTGCCCGGTCATCGGGCAGAGCGAGGTGAATTCCGGCGCGGTGAAGCGCACGACGTAATCGGTGCCGGCATGGTTGGACGGCACTTTTTCAAGCATTGCCTCCTCCGGCGATTGCGCGGTTTCGGTTTGCTGACCCAGCATCGACAGGCTGGAAACATCGGTACTCGGCATTATACCTCCTTGACGACTTTGACGCGGATGCCGTGAGCCTTTTCACCCTCCGGTTCCACATGAATTGCGATAGTGGCGCCCTCGTGCACCGCCCTGATGGCATCCTCAAGGCGGTCGCATATATCATGCGCCTGCCGCACCGACATCCCGCCAGGCACCACCATGTGGAAATCGATGAAGGTGACGGTGCCCGCCCGCCTCGTTTTCAGATCATGCACGCCGATCGAACCCTCCGCGTGGGTGGCAATCGCCTGTTTGATCGCTTCCTCCTCCTGCGGTTCGACCGCCTGGTCCATCAGCCCGCCGATCGATTGCGAGATTACCCTCCAGCCCTGATAGAGGATGTTGACGGCAACGAGAATGGCAAGCACCGGGTCGAAGATCGCATATCCCGTTGCCAGCGCCAGCAGCAGGCCGACGAGCACCCCAACGGAGGTCACGACATCGGACATGATATGCTGTCCATCCGCCGAGAGCGCTGCCGAGCGATGTCTGCGTCCAGTCCGGATCAGCAACCGCGCCCAGATCGCATTGATGACACCGGCCGCGAAGTTGATCGCAAGGCCGAGCACAGGTGCATCCAGCATGCGTGGCTCGGCGAGATAACCAACAGCTTCGTTGACGATCAGCAGGGCAGCGACGACGATCAGCACGCCCTCAGTGACGGCAGACAGATATTCCGCCTTGTGATGACCGAAGGGATGGTCGTGGTCAGCCGGCTTCTGCGCATAGCGGATGACGAAGAAGGCGATGAAGGCGGCAACGACGTTGACCGACGATTCGAGCCCGTCCGACAGCAGCGCCACCGACCCGGTGACCCACCACGCCACCATCTTCAGACCCATGACGCCGAGCGACAGCGGAATCCCCCACATCGCCAGCGTACGAACCGTAAGATCGCCGTTGTCACTCATATCGTTCCCCTGCGGTTGCGAATGAATTGCAGAATTCAAGCCGTTGAAACGCAAAACCGCCCACGCGAATGTCGCGCAGGCGGTTCAGTTGAAGGTGATATGGGGGAAGACGGCGGATTTGTCAAAGGGCAATGAGGTTCCCCTGCCGCGTGACTCAAGGACCAAGCTCGGAGAGAATAGTCTGCGGCCAGCGCAAGAGCGCCGCCCGCCCTGCAGGCGTCAGGACGTAGACGCCCTTCTCCTTGCGTTCGAACCATCCGTAGACGTTGTCGAGCAGGATTCGGCCGGCATTGGGCACCTGAGCCTTCATATCCCGCGGCCGCCCGACCCCACGCTCGATTGCGGCGGCGCAGAGCAGCACCTGCTGACGATAGGCGGTCATGATTGGCGCCCGCGTGCTGCCGCCGACGGCGGGATCGCCGTGGCGGCGCTGATGCTCCTTGACGAGGCGCGTGCGCCGCTTGGGATTGGTGCGCGGCATCGGCGAGACGGAACTGACGATGATGCTGACCTCGCCGGCATCGGAGACGCCGAGCATGCCGATGCCGAGCCTACGGCAGAGATCGCGATAGCGTTTGTCGGTCTCCCGCCCTCGACCCTTGGCGGAGACGCGGGCCGCGATCCAGACCTCATCGCTCATCGCCGCGCGGTCGACCGCCTGGAGAAGCAGTTCGAGGTTGAAGGAGAGCTTGAGTTCGCAGACCACCACGACCGGCGTCTCGGCATCGCTGAGGCCCACGAGATCGCACCCGCCGACCTCACCCTTCACGACATAACCCGCCGCCTCCAGGAAAGCTTTGACCGGCAGGTAGAGCGATGTCTCCATATTGAAAACCGCGCCTCAGGCAGCGTTGAGATCGGCAATCTCGCCATATCGTGCAAGCAATCGCGGCGACGACATATCGCCGGTTTCCTCATCGACGATCACGGCATAAGCCGCCACGCCGACGAAACGCTCCGACATCGCCGATGCGATTTTCTCCGCGCTGACGGAGTTCGATGCCTGGCGCATTTCGCCGGGCACGAGATTGCCGCGGTTCTTGCGGTAAGGGAGAACGATGAACTTTTCAGCATTGGCCACGGCGAGATATCCCGATTGATCGTTCCTGAAATGTTCTGATTTGCCTGAAGAAGTCAACCGGCCTTTCGAAAACGGCCTGCCGCTCCCCGCAATCGGGGAAAGGGCAGGCCGAATAACCGTCGAAATCCTCAGGCAGCTTTCGTCTTCACCTTGCGCGCCAGATGCGCCACGACATTTTCGATCATCCGCATCCCGGCATCGCCGCCGAGCGTCATGATCGACTCCGGATGGAACTGCACCGCGGCGATCGGTTCCTTGGCGTGTTCGATGCCCATGATCGTGCCGTCGTCGCTTTCGGCCGTGATGATGAACTCACGCGGCAGCGTCGAGGGATCGGCGAAGATCGAGTGGTAGCGGCCGACCGTCACCTCCTTGGCAAGGCCGGAGAAGACGATACCCGGCTCCAGCACGCGGATGCGCGAGGGCTTGCCGTGCATCGGCAGCGCCAAATGGCGCAGTTCCCCGCCATAGGCTTCGGCGAGTGCCTGCAGACCGAGGCAGACGCCGAAGATCGGCAGGTTGCGCGCCCGCGCCTTTTTGATCGTCGCCTTGCAGTCGAAATCCTTCGGCGCTCCGGGTCCGGGCGACAGCACGACGAGGTCCGGGTTCAGCCGGTCGAAGATTTCCTCCGGCACCGGCGTGCGCACGGTCGAAACCGTCGCGCCCGTCTGGCGGAAGTAATTGGCGAGCGTGTGGACGAAACTGTCTTCGTGATCAACGAGCAGGATGCTGATGCCTTTGCCGACGCTTGCGACGTCGCGCTGGATCCTGCCGGAATTGCCCGTCTTGGCGTCTCGGATGGCGGAAAGCATGGCAGAGGCCTTCAGTTCTGTTTCGGCTTCTTCTTCGTCAGGAATGGAATCGTTGAGCAGCGTCGCACCGGCGCGCACTTCGGCGATACCATCCTTGATGCGCACGGTGCGCAGCGTCAGGCCGGTGTTCATGTCGCCGTTGAAGCCGACCATGCCGATCGCCCCGCCATACCAGGCGCGTGGGCTTTTTTCATGGCTCTCGATGAAGCGCATCGCCCAGAGCTTCGGGGCGCCGGTGACGGTGACGGCCCAGGCGTGGCTGAGGAAGCCGTCGAAAGCGTCCATGTCATCGCGCAGGCGCCCTTCGATATGGTCGACCGTGTGGATGAGGCGCGAATACATCTCGATCTGCCGGCGGCCGATCACCTTGACCGAACCCGGCTCACAGACACGGCTTTTGTCGTTGCGGTCGACATCCGAGCACATGGTGAGCTCGGACTCGTCCTTCTTGGAATTCAGGAGCTTCAGGATCTGCTCGCTGTCGGCGATCGGGTCGTCGCCGCGCTTGATCGTGCCCGAAATCGGGCAGGTCTCAATGCGACGGCCGGAAACGCGCACGAACATTTCGGGCGAGGCGCCGACCAGATATTCCTGATGGCCGAGATTGATGAAGAAGGAATAAGGCGAGGGATTGATCGCCTTCAGCCGCTTTGAAATGTCGGACGGCTTGCTGTCGCAGCGCTCCATGAATTTCTGCCCAGGCACGACTTCGAAAAGGTCGCCCTTGCGGAAACTTTCCTTCGCCTTGGTGACGAGCTCGGCATATTCGCCCGGCCGGTGATCGCTCTTCGGCGGAATGGCATCCGTGTGTTTGAAGGGCTCCGCTGCGATATCTTGGGTCTTGCCCTCGGTCGTCACGCCGTCTTTTTCGAAGTCGTAACGGTCGACCCAGGCCTTGGCGGCGTAGTTGTCGACGACGAGGATCTCGTCCGGCAGGTAGAGCACCATGTCGCGCTGGTCGGAGGGTCGCGTCAGCTTCAGATCGATCGCGTCGAACTGGAAGGCGATGTCGTATCCGAAGGCGCCGTAGAACCCGAGGCTCGCATCCGCCTGCGAATAAAACAGGTCGGTAACGGCGCGCAGCACGGTGAAGACCGTCGGCATCTTTGAGCGCTCTTCCTCGGTGAACACCCGGTCCGGCGTCTTGACGGTGAGGTCGAGGCGGCGGGCCGAGGAAGCGCCGAGCACGATGTCGGACACGGTCTTCAGCCGCTCGGTCACGAAGCCGAGGATCACTTCGCCGCGTTCATTATAGGCCTCGATCCAGACGTCGCGCCCGAAGGAAGAGATGCCGAGCGGCGGATCGACGACGGCGGTATCCCAGCGCGTATAGCGGCCCGGATATTCGTAGTTCGACGAAAACACCGCGCCGCGGCGCTCGTCGAGCTTGTCGACATAGGAAGAGACCGCATCGCCGTAGGGGATCGCCCGCCGCTGCCGCGTGACGGATATGCCGCCCTTGGTCTCGTAGATTTCCGCACCATCATCCCGCAGGATCGTTACCATTGTTCCACTCCGTTATCGGGGCCCGGACGACAGGCGGCCATAAACAAAAAAAGCCGCCTCGAAGTTTCGGGCGGCTCACTCGTCGTCTTTGGACACGATTGGTCGAGGCCGCCTTAGCGAACCCACCACCAAACAGCAATGTTCAAGGACTTGATCATGGGAAAATTGTTAGCTTGAGATCAGCGATTGCGCAAGAGGCGAATGCGGGAATGAAAGAGGGCGGCCCGAAAGCCGCCCCTCCCCAGCCTTGAAGGCGTGATTGGCGTCAGAAGGTCTTGGTGATCGACACCTTGAACGTACGGCCCGGCTCCGAATACCACTCCCGCGGCTGGGACGCCGTCGCCGAGCTCAGATTGACCTCGCGCACGGCGAGCGCGTTGTAATGTTCCTGATCAAAGATGTTGTAGACGCCTGCCTGCACGCGCAGGCCCGGCACCTGTTCCGGCGTCCACCAGCCAGTCAGGTCGACGATTGCGTAGCCGGGCGCATCGAAGGTCGTGTCGTTGGTGTTGCTGACGGGCGTATCGAGATGGTCGGTGAGCATGCCGGCCGACAGCGTCGAGGAAAGGTCGAAGCCGAAAGTCTCGTTGCTCCAGCCGCCGCCGACGATCGCCTTGAACGGTGCCACCGAGCGTAGGCGCTGAGTGGTTTCTTCATTTCTGCCATAGGCATAGGCAAGTGACGCATGCAGATTTATGCCGTTATTGAATGTCTTGGCGGCGCTGGCTTCAATACCGGAGATCGTGGCCGCAGACACGTTCATGTAGTTGAATTCCGTAAAGCCGGTCGCGTCGACGCTCGTCACCGTCTCGATAAAGTTCTGGTAGCGGGTGTGGAAGGCCGCGACCCGACCGGTAAAATCGCCCGTGTCAAAATTAGCGCCGATTTCGACGCCGCGGCCGATTTCGGGTTCCAGATCGGGATTGCCAAGCTGGGCGTAGCGGCCCGTCGGGTTGTAGAAGCGGCTGTAGAGTTCGTCCACGGTGGGTGCGCGGAAGCCGACTGCCAGCTGCATATAGAGCTGCACGTCAGGCGTCAGGTCGTATGTCGCAAGAATCTTCGGTGACACGCCGGCTTCCGTTCGGTCGTTCAGGTCCCCTAAACGGGCAAGCCCGGTATTGCTTGCGAAACTCCCGCCGGTCGAGGGATTGTAGTTGAACCAGTCGAAGCGGAAGCCGGGTGTCAGCGCGAAGCCGGTATTGCCGATTTCGATCTTGTCTTCGAAGGTCAGCCCAAGATTCTGGCTGTCGACATTGGGCACTTCCGCCTGGTTATTTAGCGCCGGGCACGTTGTGGGCGTCGGGCAAAGTGCCCAGCTATATTGGCTCCAGCTCGAAACGCCGACGTCGAGGCCCACCCGAACGGAGTGGCTGAGACCGGAATATTCGAAATCCTTCGTTGCCGTGCCGCTGAAGCCCCAGGTTTCGTTTTCAATCTCGTTGTTACGTCCATAGGCCACATTGGCGGTCGTACGGCCCCTGCTGCCGGCTTCCTTCTTCAAATCCAGCCAATAGAGCGTGGCACGCGCACTGCTGAAGAACGCGTCGGAGGACTGCGCTTCATAATCATAATCGAGCGATACGCGATCGCGGTCACGCAGTTCGCGACCGTCATAATTGTCGATCATGAAGTTGCGAGGACTGGTGCCTCCCTGGAGTTGGCGCAGGTCGGTCTTAAGATCGCGGCGGAATCGTTCCGCTGTCAAGCCGATGCGATGGCCGCCTTCCAGCTCCTGGCGCAGTTTGAAGAGCAGGTTGTTCTGATCGAAATCAGCCGGATTCGCCTCGGTGCGAAGAGCACCGTAGCTGTCGTTGTCGCCCATATTGTCGCGTTCATGGCCCTTGCGGTAGCCGCCCTGAAAGAGGATCGACGTGTTGCCGATCTTCTTGGCAGCGGCGGCCGAGCCGGAAATGCTGCGGTCTTCGCTGTCATAGGTCGACTTGACGATCGCACCCCAATCCCGGCCTTCGGGAATAAGATCCTCCGGCTCCAGCGTATTGAGAACGATGGCGCCGCCGAGCATGCCGGAACCGCCCTTGCTCGAATCCGCGCCGCGCACGATATCGAGCGAGGACAGTGAATCGAAATCGAAGGTGTCGCCGCCGCCGTTGGCGTTGGCCGGCGCAAAGGCACCCTGGCGCGAGCTGTTCGAAATATAGGGGATCGGAATGCCGTCGATCGTGGTCAGGATGCGAGCGCCGGAAAGGCCGCGCAGATTGAAGCCTGCGTCACCACGCGAATAATTCACACCTGCATCGATGCTGCGGCCGATATCGTCAAAATTGGTGACCTGCTTTTCTTCGAGCTGCGTCGCGGTGATCTCGGTCGCAAGCGGCGTATCGGCGACGCTGCCCGGCGCCACGCGTTTGCCCTTGACGACGATCTTCTGCAGGACGGTGCTGTCCTCCGGCGTGGCTTCCGGCGTGGTGGCCGGAGCGCTTTGCGCGAAAGACTGCGAACCAGGAAGAACAGCTGCAACTGCCGTGCAGACCAATAGAACCGAGCGCCAATGCCGGACGATCATAACCTACCCTCTCATGATGATTACCGGGCTGGCTGGTCGTGGCGTGTCGCACGCTCGAGGGGCTGGCTGGGCTTTTACGGATGAAGACGAAGTAGTTTTCCGCCTTCTTTTCGCCGCATAAAAAACATGAGGAGCATTGTCAACATAAGCCGTCGCTTTATGTTGAATAAATCTATCAAGTTTTAGCGATCTTCAATGACGTTGCACAATTGCAACGAAAAACGCCCTCATGCGTTGTCTTCAGCCACGGATACGAGGAATCGGACGCGTTGAGAAAACTTTCGACATTGGCGATCCTTGTCGCCGCTACCGCCTTTCTTGCCGGCGCCCGTCTGCCCCCGCAAGGCCCGATGCCCGAACCTCGGCCAGATGCCGGACAGGCGACCAGCCCCACCTCCCCGTCCTCGGAGGCGGATCCGCCCGCGCCCGAAGAGGTCCCGACCCCTCAGCCGAAACCCGATCTAAAGGATCCGCAGGCACCGGTACCGCACCCGCCGCCAGCGCCGCAGGCCGCACCGTCAAAGCCCGAGCCGGCAGAGCCGATGCAAGGTCCACCACGGCCGCCGGGCAGCCCTGAAAGCTCGCAGGCGCCGACGGAAGAAGGTAAGCCGCCCGGCGAGCAGACACTGGAAGAGCAACACCTGACGATAGAACCCGAAAGCGATGCCGAGCATGCCGAATGCACTGCCGCCCTTCAGTCCCTGGGCGTCGTCTTCAAGGACACGCCGCGCATCGACGATGGTAACGGCTGCGGCATCGACAAGCCGATCATCGTCTCCGAAGCCCTTCCCGGCATCAGGCTGAAGCCGGAAGCAACGATGCGCTGCCCGGCGGCACTCGCCCTTGCCCGCTGGATGAAGGACAGCGTGATCCCGGCGGCTTCCGCCGCCCTGCCGGAGCAGGGCCGCATCACCACCGTCAACCAGGCAACGTCCTATATGTGCCGCCTGCGCAACGGCGCTGGAACCGGCAAGATCTCCGAACATGCCCGCGGCAACGCTATCGATATCGCAAGCTTCCATTTCGAAAAGGGCGAGGATGTCGCCGTCCGCTCCCGTCGCGAGGATTCGACGCTGACCGGCGCCTTCCAGCGCACCGTCAGCGCCGCCGGCTGCCTCTACTTCACCACCGTCCTCGACCCCGAAAGCGACGCCGCCCACGAGACCCACTTCCACCTCGACGTGATCGAGAGGAAGGGCGGCTATCGCTACTGTCACTAATCATTTCAATGGTTTGCGATTCCCTCTTGAATCGGGCCATCCAACCACTAGACTTGAATGCGAAGAAACGGCGGAGCGCCCATCATGACTCGCAAACTCCGGATCTCCTTCTTCACATGGCTCGGCAATTGCTTGGGTCTAGATCAACGGAATCAAAAGATTCCGTCGCTCGCCGATCTCGCCGCCGCGCTTCCTGAGATTTGACACTGCTAGCAATTATCTCGATTGGGAAATCTCTTTTTACCTAGCATGCAGCTGGGACTTAGGCTCACAACCAGGAAATACGATGATCTCATTCAGACCCATGCGTGATAGCGAATATCCGGCTTACCTCGATTATTTCATCACTGATTATGCGACCGAGATTTCGGCCAACTACGGTCTTTCAGGCCCTCGGGCCTTGGCACGGGCCAAACAGGAAATCGCGAACGACCTGCCACATGGCATCAATACTCCCGGCGAGCTTATATTCTGTGTCGTAAACCAAACGCCGGAAGCTGAGAGCGTCGTGGGTTATCTTTGGTACCGACCGGATTTGGCAAGCCGCTCTGCATTCATCAAAGATTTCTATATCTTCGCTGCACATCAGGGAAAAGGGTTCGGTAAACAGGCATTGTATGCGTTGGAAACCGAACTGGCGCGGACGGGGTTCGAGCAGATAAGGTTGCGTGTTGCCGAGGATAATAAGCGCGCAAAACATGTCTACGAGGGAACCGGCTTTCGCGTCACCGGCGTCAACATGAGTAAGACAATCAAAACGGGATAATTCATTACGGCTCTTGCGACCTGCCGACAATTTGCTCCGCGTACTAGATTAAGCTCCAAACACTCCCCACCTCGGCAGCGCTCTGAAGATCAGAACAACCCTTCGATATAACCCTGATCGTTCAGGAAAATCCGTTCCGCCGACGGCGACTTCGGCAGGCCGGGCATTGTCATGATCTCGCCGGTGATGGCGACGACAAAGCCCGCTCCCGCCGAAAGCCGCACCTCTCGCACGGTGACGATGTGGCCTTCCGGCGCGCCGCGCAGGTTCGGATCGGTGGAGAAGGAATATTGCGTCTTCGCCATGCAGATCGGCAGCTTGCCGTAACCCTGCTCCTCCCATGTCTGTAGCTGGTCGCGCACCGCCTTGTCGGCCGTCACCTCGCCGGCGTGATAGATTTTCGAGGCGACGATCTCGATCTTCTCGAACAGCGAAAGATCGTCGCCGTAAAGCGGCTGGAATTTCGCCTGCCCGGATTCTGCCAGTTCCACCACCTTGTGCGCCAATTCCTCGATGCCGGCCGAACCCAGCGCCCAGTGACGGCAGAGGATCGCCTCGGCGCCGAGTCTCGAGACGAATTCCTTGGCCGCCGCGATCTCGGCGTCGGTATCCGAGACGAAATGGTTGATCGCCACGACGACGGGCACGCCGAAACGGCGCACATTGGCGACGTGCCGGCCAAGATTGGCACAGCCCTTCTTCAGCGCCGCGACATCCTCCGTGCCGAGATCTTCCTTCTTCACCCCGCCATTCATCTTCAGCGCCCGGACGGTCGCGACGATCACCGCCGCATCCGGCTTCAGCCCCGCCTTGCGGCACTTGATGTCGAAGAATTTTTCCGCTCCGAGATCGGCGCCGAACCCTGCTTCCGTCACCACATAGTCGCCGAGCTTCAGCGCCGTCTTCGTCGCCGTCACCGAATTGCAGCCATGGGCGATATTGGCGAAAGGCCCGCCATGCACGAAGGCCGGATTGTTCTCCAGCGTCTGCACCAGGTTCGGCTGCATCGCATCTTTCAACAGCACCGCCATGGCGCCGTCGGCCTTCAGGTCGCGCGCATGCACTGGTGTCCTGTCGAAACGATAGCCGATGATGATGTCGCCGAGGCGCTGCTCCAGATCCTTGAGGTCGGTGGCGAGGCAGAGGATCGCCATCACCTCGGAGGCGACGGTGATGTCGAACCCGCCCTGGCGCGGGAAACCGTTGGCGACGCCGCCGAGCGATGAGACCATGCTTCTGAGCGCCCGGTCGTTCATGTCCATGACCCGCCGCCAGGTGATGCGGCGGATGTCGATATTCTCTTCGTTGCCCCAGTAAATGTGGTTGTCGACCATCGCCGCCAGTAGATTGTGCGCCGATGTGATCGCATGGAAATCGCCGGTGAAATGCAGGTTGATGTCTTCCATCGGCACGACCTGCGCATAACCGCCGCCGGCCGCCCCGCCCTTGACGCCGAAGCAGGGACCGAGCGAGGCCTCGCGGATGCAGACAATGGCCTTCTTGCCGATCCTGTTCAGCCCGTCGCCAAGCCCGACGGTGGTGGTCGTCTTGCCCTCGCCCGCCGGTGTGGGATTGATCGCCGTGACGAGGATCAGCTTGCCGTCCTTCTTGCCCGCCTGCGCGGCGATGAACTCGGCGCTGACCTTCGCCTTGTCGTGACCATAGGGAGCGAGCTGCTCGACCGGAATGCCGAGCTTCGCCCCGATTTCGAAGATCGGCTTCTTGGCCGCGGCGCGCGCGATTTCGATATCGGATTTGATTGATGGCATGGATGTTTCCCCCATCCGAGCTCCGCGGGAGCGGAGTCGTTGCTTTTCTCTTCATCGAGATAGCGAAATATCGGCGGGGTGTGAATAGCGCCACGCCTTGCGGCCGCTAAACGGGCAACACGAGGCGCCTTTGGAGCTTAAACAAGCAGCAGCCCAGCGCAAAAACGCCGAGCTACGCTCTTTGGCGTCCTGAGATCAATTGACCGAAGCCGCAACAGGAACGGTCTCTGCCTCAGCTTTTCTCGGGCATCGAAGGCTTTCCTTCGCCTCCGGCCCACAGACATGCAAGCCGGGCTTTTCATCATAAGGGATGATACCATTGACGATGCCAAACTTGAGCGCCTGGGAACGAAGTATAGTCCCTCGCTCAATTGATGTCGCGAACATCATCGTCTCGTATGTCTCGGCGCTCACGCCCATCTCGTCGAAATAAGCGAAGAATCTCGTATATTCAGCCGTCGTGGGCCTGACGAGGCCGATCGAGGAATATCCGACAATCCGCGGCGTTCCGCTCATCAGGACAAGAGTACAGCTTGAAAGGCAATACGCACGGCCGGCAAAGACTTCTCCCTCGGTCGGTCCGCTTTTGGCGATGCTGGCTTTGCAACGCGGATCCAGCTTTGGACAATTCGGTAACTGCGTTCTGCCAATCGAGGTCTCCAGACCTGCAGCACGGATCATACGCCCCATCACGAATGCCGCATCCATGTCCCCGCCATTAGACTGAAGGACGATAGGCAGCTTTCTTTCGCCGAGCGTCGTCAACATCGCCTTCAGCCGAGCCGGCGTATCCGGCGTGATGTCTCCATCCGCAGAAATCCATTGCGTGCACTCTTCCCGGCAGTTGCCATTGGACATCAGGAGGAAGTCCATCGGCTGGGTTTTCGGTAGTTTCTCGCTTGTCTCTGTGGCCGCATCCTGCACGGGCGCCTGAGATAAAGGCGCCTTGGCCATCACAGGGGCTTCGGCTACCGGATGGCTGTGACAGACAGCCTCGGCCACTGCATCTGGGGCGCAGAGCGGCATGCCGGGCCACTCATTGTAGGACAACATGTCCGTGATGAGACCTGTTCGAAGTGCCTCCATAGCCGGTACGATATTGATGTTGTCAGGCGTGGCGCTCATCATCAGACCGATCACATCTTCGCTGACGCCCATTTCCTTCAAATAGGCCGTCAAAGCAGCGGTAGCCTTCTTTCCAAGTTTGGTGGAACTGCTCTGCCCCGCCACCTTGCGTCCAACCTCCTTGCGGGAGATCTCCTTTTTCTTGCCGTTCACGATCTTGTATTCGATGCGATAGGAAACACGCACCTTGTTATAGACGGTCGTGATCTGGTGGACGCCGATAAAGGCCCATTGCGACGAGACACGCGACACACCGCCCGCCAACGCCAGCGGACACGCGGAAAAACAGTATGCACCAGCCGAATAAGTGTAGCCGCCCGAGGGACCGTCCTTTGCAATAGCGGCTTCGCAGCGCGTGTCCCCAACGGGGCATCCCTTCAGCCGCGTGCCGCCGACCGCCGTTTCCAGCCCGGCCTTGCGGATCATCCGGCCCATAGCATAGGCGGCATCGACGTCGCCGCCTTCCGAACGGAAAACGACAGGCAATTTACGGCCACCGATCTTCTTGAGTATTTTTCTAAGCCGCGCGGGCGTATCGGACGTTATTCGGCCCTCCGCCGATATCCATTCCGGACAGTTTTCCCGGCAGAGGAGACTACGCACGAGGATGAAATTCATCGGCGGCTGTGCCGCCTTCTTCTCCCCGGCAGCTTGCGAGGTTGCCGCTCCGATCGGCAAGGTCAAAAGGAGAAAAACAAGTAATAATCTGGAAAATAGACACTTCACCAAAAAGGAAATTGCAAAGCGCACGATTAAATTGCCTCAGTTGTACTGAGCATACGCTTAGCAATTGGACTGACTGCCAGCAAGTCGGATTTCGCCGCCTGCTGCCATCCTTCTTATCTCTGTTCTCTCACAGCAATCAGGCTGAAACAGCGACCCGCTGCGGCCACGTTCACGCAGTTCACCTGCTCCAGCGTAAAGCGCTGCAGGTAAACCAGTCCACCGCCTTTGCGCCCGTGCCGGAGAGAGCCGAGTCCTCCCCCGAAACTCTCCCAAGTGATTCTCTCCTTGCCGGCTGCGCGAGGCCATTGCTGTGCCGCCATGAAAGAACTCAACGATACCGCAACGCTATTTTTGCAAGTCGAAACTCAACCGACGCGCGCACTACAGTGGCTAATTTTTCACAATTCGAATGAATCGGCTTGCGTTAGGTCAATTGGGGCTAGCATCCCGCCGATTTTCTGTGTTTGATAGCGGTAACATGAGGCTGCCGGGGGCGTACAAATGTCTTACATGACTACCTCTGAAAGACAGTCATTGCTTTCGGCAGAACTTTCGACCGCACGAACGCGCAGCCTGTTTGCGCAGGCGCTTGGCAGGGTCTCCACAGCCTTCGGATTATCGCATGCAATATTGATGCACGCCCCCTCCCCGGAAGACCTTCTCTTGAAACCCCTGCTGATCGAGAGCTCGCTTCCGACCGCCTATGTCAGGGATTTCGACCGTGCCCACATGATGCGCGACTGCCCTTTCGGCGTAAGACTGAGGAAGTCTGCCGTACCGCCGGCCTGGCACCTCAACGACGCCTCCAATGGTCAGGCCTTCTCTGCTGAACTGCGTGCCCTGATGCTGCGCCATGCCATACCGGCAGGCGTTGCCATGCCGACCATTGCAGCCGACGGCCAGCGCCTGGTCTTC
This sequence comes from Rhizobium leguminosarum bv. viciae, assembly GCF_012276115.1. Lineage (GTDB taxonomy): Bacteria > Pseudomonadota > Alphaproteobacteria > Rhizobiales > Rhizobiaceae > Rhizobium > Rhizobium leguminosarum_T. The sequence goes on from NZ_WIEU01000014.1 coordinate 117,403, forward strand.
TGGTTCTGCGGCGAGCGCGCCGCACTCGGCCAGAGCGAAATCAACGAGCTGGCAATGATCGTTCTCCATGCACTGGATGCATACAATGCAGTCAAACGCAACGAGGAATGCGCGCATAACGCGCTGTCGACTCGTGAACTAGAAGTTGTGCGCTGGACTGCCCAAGGCAAGACCTCGATCGAAATCGGTCAGATCCTGACGCTCTCGGACCATACTGTGAACGCCTATATGACGAACGCGATCAAAAAACTCGATTGCGTCAACCGGACCCAGTTGGTAGCTAAGGCAATTCGATTGAAGCTGATCAACTGAGGAATCAGAAGAGAGTCGGCACGTCGTCCCGTGATCTGGGGGAATCGTGCCTCTTCACTTCGAACAGCCCGTTATTGACAAGACAGAACAATCACGCGCCCACATCGGCATCACCGATGCGGAAGTCGTCCAGATGCTTGCTGCCTATCGTCTTTTCGGCTTCTGGCGCATCGACATAGAGACAGGACATTTCTTTGCAAGCGAGGATGTCCACGCAATCTTCGGCCTCTCCTACAGCGACGGCCCTGTCAACCTGACAGAGCTGATGTCGCGCATCCACGAGGAGGACCGCAGCCTGATCGCCCAAACTTTCGAGGAGGCGAGCCGTCACGGCGTCGGCTTCCATTTCGTTTATCGCGTCGACAACCGGCTTGGCGGCTACAAGCTGGTGCGCAGCGTCGGCCGCTTCCGAAACGATGAAAGCGGCGGCGGCATCGTCGGCATCACCTATGAATTCGTCGAGAAACTGCGCGTCGTCGGCTTCGAGGACAACACGATACCCCGCTGACTCCGGACGTTTTAGCGGTCGAGCACCGAGCGGATCTCGACGAGGTTCGAGCGCACCCTCAGAATATAGAAGCCCATGGTGGCGAGATGGCTCGGCATGATCCAGCCATCCTCGCGCCCGTTCGAGATGATCGCCGGCTGGATGCGCAGTGCGGCCTGGAACTGCCGCGTCGTTCCGCCCCAGATCGCACCGAGATTACGTTCCTGCACCACCTGCGAGAAATCCGCCTGCGCGGCGGCAAGGATGGCGTAGTAAGCATAGAGCTGGCCATAGGCGAACCAGAACCGGTCGTCGGCGCGGGTATCGAACCAGCCGCGGTTGTGGTTTTCCGAGCGCTCGGCGAGCATATCGGAGGTGCCGCCGAGATCGTTGGCGATGCGGTCGATGAACTGCATCAGATTGTCGGCGCGGCCGTCGAAAACGACGTTGCAGAGGGCGAGATCGGTGTTGAACTTGCGCAGCTTTTCGATCGCCGAGCGGTAATAGGAGGGCGTCGGTGTCTTCGGCCCGAAGGGGTTGAGGCCGAAATACCAGCTGTTTTCGTCGAACTGCAGATTGCCGCGCGCGCTCTGCAGGTCGTTGTTAATGCCCGACGTGCCGCGCACACGCCCGAGCGTATCGACAAGCTCCGCCGAAGTCCGCCGCACCGCCTGGTTGATACCGCGCTGGAAAGAGGCCTTGTTGTCGAGGAAGGGCGTATGATCCCAGTCGACGCCGAAAAAGCCCATCTTGTAGAGCAGCATGGAGGAGATCCATGCGTTCTGGTTGACATTGAAATCGGTCAGATCAGCCGCGACGTCGACGATCGCCGAGCGCTGGCAGGTCTTCGGTGCCGTCGCAGCGGTACCGTCGGCCGCCGGCACGTCCTGTCCGGCCGCGACCTTGCGCTCCGAAAGCCGGTACTGGTCCACGAAGGCGGGGTTGAAATTCGTCCAGACCTGCGTCTGCCAGAAGAAATAGCCGTAGAGCCCGACAAGCAGAACCACGGCTGCGATCACCGGCAGCCGGATCATCCAGCTCCGGCGCTGATACCAGCCGTGCGCGGCAAGAAAGGGCCAAAAGGCCCAGGCGGAAAACAGGCGGGCCCAGCGGCCGATCGTCTGGCCGATCAGCCTGAAAAAACCGGCTATCCGGTCAAGCATCGTCGTCTCCTGTCAGGCGAGGCGAACATCGGGACATTGCCGCCCGCTGCATCCCACATATGCGCTCGATGGGCCGAGCACAACACGAGCCCTTCGATTTTTCGGAATGAAAGCATTGCGCAAGAGGGGTGCCCTGCTGGTCAGGAGCGCGGGAAAGGCAGGCTGAAACGGAAAGACCTGCGCGCCGTGTCGATCAGAGGCGCTCCCGATGTTTCCGGCGGCGATTCGGCATAGGTCGGAAACCTTCTGGCGAGCTCGATATCGGCGCGGCTCTTGCGCCGCTCCAGATCCTGGGCGACCAGCATGCCCTTCTCAAACAGCCTGATCGGTGCGGCGATATCGGGAAAGAGTTCCGGCTTGATCCTCACCTTCATGCCTGGCCGATCGGTATCGACCTGCGCCTGGTAGATGATCAGCCGCTCTTCCACGTCGATCAGCAGCTTGCGCAGCAGCGCGTTGCAGGCGGCGATCCGGCCGTTCAGCGAATCGACAAAGGCCTGGAACAGGCCGATGAAGCGCTCACGCCTCTGGCTGTCGTCGCGCATCTCGTGCTCTCCGGCGGAAATCCGCTCGACCTCCGCCTTCAGCGCCCGCCGCTCCGCCTCCATCTGCTCCCAATGCGCCCTGTTGCCATAGACGCCGATACGGCCCTGCGTCGTCAGCGCCTTGGCATTGAGCTCCTTCATCTTGAGGCGGGCGATATCGATGGAAACAACCAGCCGGCGCCGCTGCTCGACGATATCGACAAGGCCGAGTTCGGCGGCCTTGTGCCGTTCGGTGAGCGCGGCGCGCTGGCCGGCAATCAGTCCCGCGAGCGCATCCGATTTCGTCAAAAGGTCGAGCAGCCGCTCGATGACGGGCGCTTCGCGCACACGTTCGGTATACATGCGCCACATCCGTTGGCGCGACACCCAGCCGGCCATCTTCTCACGCAGCGTCAACCCCCGGAAACTGTCGAGATCGGCCGAAACCTCGGCCGTCAACCGATCGAGGCAAAAGACCAGCTCGGCCAGTTGGGCGTCGAGCGCCGCAGCATCGGCGATATGGGCCTGGAAGCGGGTATTCTGCTCGAGGAAGACCTCGTCGGCCGATCGTGTTTCGTCGCCGCTGAAGGCGCCGATCGCGGCCACGCAATAGGCTCCCTCGGCCACAATCCTTTCGGCAAGGCTGCCTGCGGCTTCATACTGGCTGTCGAATGGCGGGGGTTTGCGCACCAAGCCTCTCCAGGGAATCTCCTGCCCGCAAGCTAGCCGCTTGCGACGCCAAAGAAAACAGGCAGCGTCGCCGGCTTCAGACGGGCTCGGCGATCCAGGTACCGTTCATCGCGTCGTCCCAGTGCCTGCGGCAGAGCGAGACATATTTCTCGTTGCCGCCGACATCGATCTGGGCGCCTTCGTGCAATACTTTTCCTTCCGCGTCGAGCCGCACAACCATCGTCGCCTTGCGTCCGCAATGGCAGATCGTGCGCACCTCGCGCATTTCGTCGGCGATCGCCAGCAGTTCCTGCGAGGCCGGAAACAGCTTGCCCTGGAAATCGGTTCTTAGCCCGTAGACCATCACAGGGATGCCGAGCCTGTCGACGATGCGGGCAAGCTGCCAGACATGGACAGGCGTCATAAAATGCGCCTCGTCGACGAAGATGCAGGAAATCGGCGCTCCTTCGCCGCTCAGCGTCGCGACCAACCGGAACAGATCCTCCTGCGGCTCGAAGGGAATGGCGCTCGCCTCCAAGCCGATCCGCGAGCCGATGACGCCTCGGCCCGCGCGCTCGTCGAAGGCGGCGATCAGCTGCACCGTGCGCATGCCGCGCTCCTGGTAATTATAGGAGGCCTGCAGCAGCATCGTCGACTTGCCGGCGTTCATCGTCGAGTAGTTGAAATAGAGTTTTGCCATCCGATTTCTCCTTGATCGGCTTATTGAAAGCTCGGAATGGCAAAGAAAAGCCCTGGGTGAGCGATAATCACAGGAATCCGGCTCGAAAACCGCGAAACGCCCCGAAAACAAGGCACTGCCAAAAAAACCGCGGACGTCGCAATCGCATGGGTCGATACGGCGCAAACGCACTGAGGTCGCTTGTCAAACTCGGTTAATGATGGTTGGCTTGGGAACTTAAAGACTGGGAGTCTAAAATGAAAACAACAAGCACGTTCAAACTCGTTACCGCAACTGCCGTCGCCGCCCTCTCCGTTGCGACCGCCGCCTTCGCTGCCGATCCCGACAGCTGCTCCACCGTTCGTTTCTCGGACGTCGGCTGGACGGATATCACCGCCACCACCGCCACCGCATCCGTCGTCCTGAAGAGCATCGGCTATCAGACCGACGTCAAGGTTCTCTCGGTGCCGGTCACCTATACCTCGCTGAAGAACAAGGACATCGATGTCTTCCTCGGCAACTGGATGGAGACGCAGGAGAAGGACGTCCGTCCCTATCTCGACGACAAGTCGGTCGAATCCTTCGGCCCAAACCTCGTCGGCGCCAAGTACACGCTCGCAACCAACGCCAAGGGTGCTGAACTCGGCATCAAGGACTTCAAGGATATCGCCGCTCACAAGGACGATCTCGACGGCAAGATCTACGGCATCGAGCCCGGCAATGACGGCAACCGCCTCGTCATGGACATGATCGAGAAGGACGAGTTCGGCCTGAAGGATATGGAAGTCGTCGAGTCATCCGAACAGGGCATGCTCGCCCAGGTCGCCCGTGCCGACAAATCGGGCAAACCCGTTGTCTTCCTCGGCTGGGCACCCCATCCGATGAACACCAACTTCAAGCTGACCTACCTCACAGGCGGCGACAACGTCTTTGGTCCTGACTTCGGCGGCGCCAAGGTCTTCACCAATGTCCGTGCCGGTTATCTCGAAGAATGCCCGAATGTCGGCATGATGTTGAAGAACCTGAAGTTCTCCCTCGACATGGAAAACCAGATCATGGGCAAGATCCTCAACGACGGCAAGGAGCCGGAAGCTGCGGCTTCTGAATGGCTGAAGGCGAACCCCGCAGCGCTCGAGCCCTGGCTTGCGGGCGTCAAGACTCGCGACGGCAGCGGCGAAGCCCTCGCGGCCGCCAAGACCGGCCTCGGCCTCTGATGATATGAACGGGGCGGCTCGCCGCCCCGTTTCATTTTTGTCCGATTGTTGTTTTTCTGGATAGGCGCGCCCTTGAATTGGATCACCGAATTTAAGATTCCCGTTGGCCCCTGGGCCAAATCCTTTGTGGATTGGCTGACCTCGAACGGCGAATGGTTCTTCAACCAGATCGCCTTCCTGCTGTCGAGCGCCATTGACGGCCTGCTCTTCGTGCTGCAGAAGCCTCATCCGCTGATCGTCATCGCTGCCATCACCGCCATCGCCTTTTGGCTGCGCCGGTCGATCGCGGTTGCCGTCTTCACCTGTCTCGGGCTGCTGCTGATCGTGAACCAGGACTATTGGAAGGAAACGACGGAGACGCTCGCCCTCGTGCTCGCCGCCACCTTCGTCTGTATGGTGATCGGTATTCCGCTCGGCATTGCCGCCGCCCGCCGCCCTTGGGTCTACGCTGCCATGCGCCCGGTGCTCGATCTCATGCAGACCATACCGACTTTCGTCTATCTGATCCCGGCGCTCATCCTATTCGGCCTCGGCATGGTGCCAGGGCTGATCGCGACCGTCATCTTCGCAATTCCTGCCCCGATCCGGCTGACGCGTCTCGGCATCATCTCAACGCCGCCGTCCCTCGTCGAAGCCGCCGTGGCTTTCGGCGCGACGCCGATACAGGTGCTGCGCAAGATCGAGCTTCCCTTCGCCACGCCGCAGATCATGGCGGGTCTCACTCAGACCATCATGCTGTCGCTGTCGATGGTCGTCATCGCCGCCCTTGTCGGCGCTCCAGGGCTTGGCGTGCCCGTCGTCCGTGCGCTGAACACTGTCAATATCGCCAAGGGCTTCGAGGCGGGCTTCTGCATCGTCATCCTGGCAATCATTCTCGACCGGATGTTCCGCACCGCGGGTGAAGGAGGCGCTGCATGACCGCGGTAAGCTTTAACAATGTCAGCATCGTCTTTGGCGATCGGCCGGAAACCGCGCTTGCCATGGTCGACCAGGGCAAAACACGCGACGAGATCGGCGCCGCCACCGGTCTGGTGCTCGGCGTGGCCAACGCCTCGCTGACGATCGAGGAAGGCGAGATCCTGGTGCTGATGGGTCTTTCCGGCTCCGGCAAGTCGACGCTGCTGCGCGCCGTCAACGGGCTCGCTCCCGTGGTGCGTGGCGATGTCGCGGTCTCGGCGGCCACCGGCCCCGTCAACCCCTATAGATGCAATGCCAAGGCGCTACGCGAGCTGCGCACCCACACCGTCTCCATGGTGTTCCAGCAATTCGCCCTCCTGCCCTGGCGCACAGTCGCCGACAATGTCGGCTTCGGTCTCGAGCTCGCCGGCATGCCGGAAGCCGAACGCAAGCTCCGCGTCGGCGAACAGCTTGAACTCGTCAACCTGACGAAATGGGCCGATCGCAAGGTCAACGAGCTTTCCGGCGGCATGCAGCAGCGTGTCGGGCTCGCCCGCGCCTTTGCCACCGGCGCCCCGATCCTGCTCATGGACGAGCCGTTCTCGGCGCTCGACCCATTGATCCGCACCCGCCTGCAGGATGAACTCCTGGAGTTCCAGCGGCGGCTGAAAAAGACCATCCTCTTCGTCAGCCACGATCTCGACGAGGCCTTCCGCATCGGCAATCGCATTGCCATCATGGAGAGCGGCCGCATCATCCAGTGCGGGACGCCGCACGATATCGTCAAGAACCCCGCCGACCAGTATGTCGCTGATTTCGTGCAGAACCTCAATCCGATCAACATGCTGACGGCAGCCGACGTTATGCAGCCAGGCCTCGGCCAGACTGCCGCCGGCATGAGCGTCAGCGCCACGGCCCGCGCCGCGACCCCGCTCATCGATATTCTCGATGCCCTTGCCCGCCAGCCGGGCAGTATCGGCATCGTCGAGAACGGCGCGATCGTCGGCACCATCTCGGCTCAGGATATCGTTGCCGGCCTCACCCGCCATCGCCGCAAGGAGGAAGCTTGATGTTTTCCATCCGCTTTGTCACAAAGCGGATATGAAAGATCAGCCCTCGCCCTTACGCGAAACCGACGACGATGCCCGCAAGCTCGCCCGCGTGCTTCTGCGCTCCGCACGGCACGCGGCGATTGCCGTTCTCACCCCCGAGACCGGTTTCCCCTTCGCCAGCCGCGTGCTCGTCGCCACCGATATCGACGGCAGCCCCGTCATCCTGGTTTCTCGGCTGTCGGCCCATACCAGGGCGCTCGCCAGAGACCCGCGCGCCTCCCTCCTGACTGGCGAGCCCGGCAAGGGCGATCCCCTCGCCTATCCCCGTCTGACGACCCAATGCCTGGCAGAACCCGTCGAGCGCAGCAACCCATTCTACGAGCGTATCCGCACGCGTTTTCTCGCCCGCCATACCAAGGCGACGCATTATATCGACTTTCCTGATTTCCTGTTCTTCCGTCTCAAGCCGGAACAGGCCAGCCTCAATGGCGGCTTCGGCCGCGCCTACCAGCTGGATGGGAATGATCTCGTAATCCAGTCAGCGGCGAATGAGGCGATCGCCGCTAAGGCGGCAGAGACAGTGCGAGATTTAGTAGAACGCCATCCCGATGTCGCCGAAGCCCTCGTTATCAGGCTAAAGGCGCCAGAATCGGGTCCCTGGCGCATTTGTGGTATCGATTCCTCAGGTTTTGACATGATTTCCGGCGACTTGCTGCTGCGATACGAGTTCGAAACCCTCGCGGTGGATGCCGATCACATTTGTTCAAACATGACTAAAATAGCATACTCGATACCTTAAATTTAGGTATATACAATCTTCGAGCCTAGTTGGTAGGCTTTTGGTGTCAGTCAAAATCCCGGCTGGCGCCCTGCGCCAACACGCTTGATGTACGTTTCGCATTAGGAAGATAACATATGGAAACCTCTGATTTGGCCGATCACACGACCGTGGCGGCAGCTTTATTGTCGGCCATGGCCAATCCGAAGAGATTGCTGATCCTGTGTAGCCTCGTGAAGGGCGAAGTGGCCGTCGGCGTGCTTGCGACGCAGGTCGGGCTCAGCCAGTCGGCTCTCTCGCAGCACCTGTCGAAACTGCGCGCTCAAAAGCTGGTCAAGACCCGCCGGGACGCACAAACCATTTATTATTCGAGCACCTCCGAGCCGGTCATCAAAATTCTGGCAACGCTCGAAGACATCTACCTCGTGCAGAACCGGAATAGATCCGCCGCCTGATGATAGCGCTGACATGAGTGTCGGCCGATGCCATGCTGCAAGGGTATGTTCCCGGAGGCTCGGCACCGATATTTCAGCACGTGAACCTTATGACACGACCGGCAAATTTGCGATTTGCCGGTCGTACTTTTAGAATGATGGCCGATCGCGCCGGAGCGCCCGTCCCGCTATCGATCTTTTGTTTTGGTGCATTCCAGACGTAAAACCGCCGCGCAGTTTTGGCGGTATCGCTTTAACTGCCGACCACACCGTTATCGGAGCGGGTCAGCACCACCAACGCCGGGCGGGCGGGCATGCCGGGCTTGAAGTCGGGCCAGCTGGTGCCGGCATCCTCCATCGAAGTCGCATCCTCGTTGTCGGCCATCCGCAATTCGCCCGGATGCTGAACCGAGAGGAAGACGCTGCTGCCATCCGCAGTGAACGTCGGCGAACAGGTTTCCGAACCGACGGGCGCAATATAGAACAGCTTCGGCAGTGCCCGGCCCGGGCCCTCGGTATCCATCACATAGACGGAATCGGCAATGCCTTCCGGTGGCGGGCCATCGGTAGTGACCCAGAGGCGTCCGGCCGGATCGACCGCGAGATTGTCAGGGTCTGTGAACCAGCCGGAGGAGGTCGTCGCCGGATGGAACATCGCCTGATCCTCGGCCTTGGCAGGGTCGCCGCAGAGAATGAAGACGTCCCACTTGAAGCTCTCGGCGGCATAATCCGGCTTTTCAGGACCACCAGGTGCTGCGAGTTCCAGCAGGTGGCCATGCGGATTGGGGCCGCGCGGATTGGCAATGTTGACCATCTCCGTCTCGTCATCGCCCTCCCCCTTTGGCAGCCGATCTTCGTTCTCCGTCATGGCGACATAAAGCTTGCCGGTGCCGAGATGCGGGATGAAGCCTTCCGGTCCGTCCATCGGCGTGGCGCCGACGAGATCGGCGGCGGTGCGCGTCGCCAGCACGACGTCGGCCTGGCTTTTGAAGCCGGCTTCCGCGCTCAACGGCCCCTCGCCGGCAATGAGCGGGATCCAGCGCATCGTGCCGTCGCTTTCGAACTTGGCGACATCAAGCGTGCCGTGGTCGAGCAGGTCCTTGTTGGCGGCGCGGTCGTTCGGGTTCCAGGGATCGCGGGTGACGAAGCGGTAGATATATTCGAAGTCGTCGTCGTCGCCCATGAAGACCACCACGCGGCCGTCAGGGGCGACGCAACACTGAGCGCCCTCATGCGTCATGCGGCCGAGCGAGGTGCGCTTGACCGGCTTTGCAGAGGGATCGAGCGGGTCGATCTCGACCACCCAGTCGAAACGCATCCATTCGTTCGGCTCTTCCTCGAACTTGAAGCGCGGCTCGATTCGGCTGACGGAATAGATATCGTTCTCGTCCTCGTCCCAGCCCTGGCGCTCGACCAGCCCCTGGTTCGGCAATTTCTTGTAATCGCCGGCGAAGACATCCATCGCGCCTTCCTCGCCTGAAAGCATCGTGCCCCAGGGCGTGATGCCGCCGTTGCAATTCGAGATCGTGCCGAAGACGACGGTGCCGGTCGGATCGGCCTTGGTCTTCAGACGGTCGTCGCCGGCGGCGGGACCGGAGATGTCGATTTCGGTGCTCATGTGGACGCGGCGATTGTATTTGCCGTCCTTGACGATCGCCCATTTGCCGTCCGTCTTCTTCACTTCGAAGATCGAGACACCGAGGGCAGCCATGATGGCGCGGATCTGGTTATCCGTCAGCTTCTCGCGATAGTTTTCGTCCGTCAGGCCGGGAAACATCAGGAAAGGCGTTGCATATTCATGGCTGACCACCATCAGCCCATGGTTGGAACTCTTCTCGCCCCAGGGCAGCGGCAGAAACTGCGTGAAGTCGTTGTTGTAGCCGAACTGTCGCTCGGCCGCCTTACCATCAAGCGTCGCGATATCGAATTCCGGGCTGTCGGCAAACAGTGCATCACCCCAGCGCGCCAGGATCTGGCGCTCATAGCCCTCCGGCCAGTGGTCGGCGGTATCGCGCACGCGCCTGAGTTCCGGAAATGTCAGGCTGGAGCCGGCAGCCTCGGCATGCGCGGTTCCGAGCGCCGGCGAAAGTGCCGCAGCGCCCATCGCTGCGAGAAAGCCCTTGAGCACGCTGCGGCGGCGAACGCCCTCTTCGAGAATGGCGCCGTAACTTGGCGCGAATGCATGGCGCCGCGTGGGGCGCGCCCTTGTCTTCTGGCGGTCAGACATCAGTATCTCCGATCGAAATATCTTTTGATTTCAGTGAATTGATGAAATGCAATTACGCCCTGCGAGCCATCGGTTTTTGTAACAAGCCGAGGCGAAGGATTGATGACGGGCGGCCTGCAGTGCCTGACCCTGGATATTCCGGATCGAGCGATGCAAGTTGAGCCTCCCGTCAGGAGGGGCTCTGGGGACTTTTCCCGTTGACGCCTTGGGAAGCCCTGATAATTTGACCGGCAGTAAAAATATGGGCGTGAAGCCCCGGAAAAGGGCCGTCGGCGGCCAGGAGAACAGCATGTCCAATCGCCTCAATGCACCGAACGATCTTCGCGCCTTCTGGATGCCGTTTACGGCAAATCGCCAGTTCAAGAAGGAGCCGCGTTTGTTCGTCGGCGCCAAGGACATGTACTATACGACCCATGACGGCCGTCAGGTGCTGGACGGCACGGCTGGCCTTTGGTGCGTCAATGCCGGCCACTGCCGCCCGAAGATCACCGAGGCGATCCGCGAGCAGGCCGGCGAACTCGATTACGCGCCGGCCTTCCAGCTCGGCCACCCCAAGGCCTTCGAACTGGCGAACCGCCTGGTCGACATTGCCCCGGAAGGCCTGAACCACGTTCTCTATACCAACTCCGGTTCCGAATCCGTCGAGACCGCGCTCAAGGTGGCGCTCGCCTATCACCGCGTGAAGGGCAATGGATCACGCTTTCGCCTGATCGGCCGCGAGCGTGGCTATCACGGCGTCAATTTCGGCGGCATCTCCGTCGGCGGCATCGTCACCAACCGCAAGATGTTCGGCACGCTTCTGACCGGCGTCGACCACATGCCCCACACCCACCAGCCCGGCAAGAACAGCTTTACCCGCGGCGAGCCCGAGCATGGCGGCGACATCGCCACCGAGCTCGAGCGTATCGTCACCCTGCATGACGCCTCGACCGTCGCCGCCGTCATCGTCGAGCCGGTGGCGGGCTCCACCGGCGTCTTGATCCCACCGAAGGGCTACCTGCAGAAGCTGCGCGAGATCTGCACCAAACACGGCATCCTTCTGATCTTCGACGAGGTCATCACCGGCTTCGGTCGCCTCGGCGCCCCCTTTGCCGCGCAATATTACGACGTCAAGCCCGACATGATCACCGCCGCCAAGGGACTGACCAACGGCGTCATTCCGATGGGAGCCGTCTTCGTCACTTCCGAGATTCATGATGCCTTCATGAACGGCCCGGAACACATGATCGAGTTCTTCCACGGCTACACCTATTCCGGCAACCCGATTGCCTCCGCCGCAGCACTCGCGACGCTCGACACCTACAAGGAAGAGGGGCTGCTGACACGCGCCGCCGAGCTTTCCGACTATTGGGCCGACGCGCTGCATTCGCTGAAGGATTGCCCCAATGTCATAGACATCAGGAACACCGGCCTGATTGGCGCGATCGAACTCGACCCCATCGCCGGCGAGCCCACCAAGCGCGCCTTCACCGCTTTCCTGAAAGCCTATGAAAGCGGCCTGCTGATCCGCACCACCGGCGATATCATCGCACTCTCCCCGCCGCTGATCATCGAGAAGCACCATATCGACGAGCTCTTCGGCAAGCTGCGGACCATCCTGCAGAACAACATCTGAGAAAGCTCTGAAGGCTTCCGGCATCACGGCCTGCGGCGGGGCTAAGTCCACGCAGGCCTTTTGTTGGGAAATCGACGGGCCTCAGGTCACGGCGGCGACGGAAAGGCAGAGGGCGAATTTCTTCAGGAGCCGGCGATCGAATTGCCCCTCATTGCCAAGCATCCATTTCAGGGCTTGGCTCGCGCTCCATGGCGCCTTGTACGGCCGCACGGAGGTCATGGCGTCATAGACGTCGCAAATCGCAGCAAGACGCGCATGGAAGCTGACCTGCGCTTCGGAAAGCCTGCGGGGGTAGCCCTTGCCGTCGATACGCTCATGATGGTTGAGGCAGACGTCGAGAACGATCTCCGGCATGCCTTCCTGGCGTGACAGGATTGCGTGCCCCTTTTCCGGATGATCGCGGATCATCTTGATCTCGTCCTCGTCCAGGCGCCCTTCCTTGTTGAGTATCTTGAGCGGAATTTCGAGCTTGCCGACGTCGTGCAGCAATCCTGCCGTGCCGAGCACCTGCACGGTCGTCTCGTCAAGTCCGAGATGACGGCCGAAAAGGATCATCAGCGCACTCACCGAAAGCGAATGCAGAAACGTCACTTCGTCCTTGGATTTCAGACGCGTAACGCTCAGAAAGACAGTGGGATTGTCATCCATCGACTTGGAGACCGAGGAAATCACCGGCGCCACCTGATCGAAGCTGATGCCATCCCCATGCTGGAGCCGGCCGAAAACGCTTTCCAGGACCTGCACGGATTTCTGGATGGTCTCGCGTGCCGCCTTCGTGTCGACCTCGATATTGCCGCCTGGCAGACCGTCAATGTCTAGGCCTCTGCTGGTGTTGATGATAACACCTTCAATGCCGCTCTTGCGAATTTTCAGCGCGTCGGCTTCACGGCGCAGCAGAAATCTTCGCTTGGACAGAAGAGGGTCCTGCCATGCACCCTCGATCGCCTCCACAAACATTCCGTTGCGCACCTGTCTGGCTTCGATACGCTTGAGCATCCAGATCTCTGTTCCTGAAATATCTCTCTGTTTATTATCGACCGTTCTTTTGCATCGCAGCAATATATGCACGAACAATAATTCTACTCTAATTGGTAGAATCAAGTGTTAATCTCGAAACCGAATTCGACTATTCAGAAAGACGAAGAGTTTCGCGAAATTCGGCCGGCTCATCGGCACCGCGCAGATGCGGGTACAGCACCCTCCGGAGATCTGCAGACGGCGCCACGATCGACGATTTTGGATTATTTCGCGCTGGATCGGCTCGATTTTCGTTTCATTTTGTTATCAACTTGCGAAATCTCAGCAAAATTCTTAGAAATCTTGCCGTTGCACCCATTCGAGCCAAATATGGCCGGAGGGCGCATCGATCGCGCCGATATCGATCGTCCTTGGCACGGCCCGGGGCCGTTGAACGGTCCGGAAAATCCGGCGCGGCACCTCATCGCGGGTCGAATGACCCCATCCAAGGAGACAGACAATGACCCTCAAGACATTGACGGCGACCCTCATCGCGTCGCTCGCCTTTGCGCCGCTTGCCCATGCAGATATCACCATCGGCCTGATCGCGCCGCTGACCGGCCCCGTCGCCGCCTATGGCGACCAGGTGAAGAACGGTGCGCAGACCGCCGTCGACGAGATCAACAAGAAGGGCGGAATTCTCGGCGAGAAGGTCGTCCTCGAACTGGCCGATGATGCCGGCGAACCGAAACAGGGCGTTTCCGCCGCTAACAAGGTCGTCGGCGACGGCATCCGCTTCGTCGTCGGTCCGGTGACATCGGGCGTCGCCATTCCCGTTTCGGACGTGCTTGCTGAAAATGGCGTACTGATGGTCACCCCGACCGCGACGGCCCCCGACCTGACCAAGCGCGGTCTGACCAACGTGCTGCGCACCTGTGGCCGCGACGATCAGCAGGCCGAAGTCGCCGCCAAATATGTGCTGAAGAATTTCAAGGACAAGCGCGTCGCCATCGTCAACGACAAGGGCGCCTACGGCAAGGGCCTCGCCGACGCCTTCAAGGCGACGCTGAACGCCGGCGGCATCACAGAAGTCATCAACGACGCGATCACGCCTGGTGACAAGGATTTCAGTGCGCTCACCACCCGCATCAAGTCCGAGAAGGTCGACGTGGTCTATTTCGGCGGCTACCATCCGGAAGGCGGCCTGCTGGCCCGCCAGCTGCATGACCTCGCCGCCAACGCGACGATCATCGGCGGCGACGGACTCTCCAACACCGAATTCTGGGCAATCAGCACGGATGCGGCAGGAGGCACGATCTTCACCAACGCCTCGGACGCCACCAAGAGCCCGGATTCCAAAGCCGCAGCCGACGCGCTCGCCGCCAAGAACATCCCCGCCGAAGCCTTCACGCTGAACGCCTATGCCGCCGTCGAAGTGCTGAAAGCCGGCATCGAGAAGGCCGGCAGTGCCGAGGATGCGGAAGCCGTCGCGACCGCGCTGAAGGGCGGCGAAGAAATCCCCACCGCCATCGGCAAGGTCACCTACGGCGAAACCGGCGACCTGACCTCGCAGAGCTTCTCGCTCTACAAGTGGGAAGCCGGCAAGATCGTCGCCGCCGAGTAAACCATCGCTGACCGTCACCGACCGGGCGCCCCTGTGGCGCCCGGTTTCGTTTTGCGGCACTCGCTTGTCGCGGTAGATCGGCTATAAGTTTCGGAATCGGTTGTAATGTGAGCAATGCCATGACCAGCAGACTCGAACGTCTCATCGACCAGGGCGTCGGCCGCGTGCCGGCCGATATCGTACTGAAGGGCGGCTGCTTCTTCGATCTCGTCACCGGCGAACTCGTCCAGTCGGACATCGCCATCGGCGCCGATCGCATCGTCGGCACCTCAGGCAATTATCAGGGCGAAACCGAGATCGATATATCGGGCAGGATCGTCGTTCCCGGCTTCATCGACACGCATCTGCACATCGAATCTTCGCTCGTCACACCGCATGAATTCGATCGCTGCGTTCTGCCCTATGGTGTCACCACCGCCATCTGCGATCCGCACGAGATCGCCAATGTGCTCGGAACCGCCGGCATCGAATTCTTTCTCGAATCCGCGCTGGAGACGATCATGGACATCCGCGTCCAGCTCTCCTCCTGTGTTCCGGCGACGCATCTCGAAACCTCCGGTGCCGATCTGCCGATCGAGCGCCTCCTGCCTTTCCGCCACCATCCGAAGGTGATCGGACTTGCCGAATTCATGAATTTCCCCGGCGTCATCCATAAGGATCCCGTCTGCATGGCCAAGCTCGACGCCTTCCAGGGCAGCCATATCGACGGTCACGCGCCGCTGCTCTCCGGCAACGACCTCAACGGCTACCTTTCAGCCGGCATCCGCACCGAGCACGAATGCACGACCGCCGGCGAAGCCTTGGAAAAGATCCGCAAGGGCATGCATATCCTCGTACGCGAGGGTTCGGTCTCCAAGGATCTCGCGGCGCTGATCCCCATCATCACCGAGCGGTTGTCGCCCTTTCTCGCGCTCTGCACCGACGACCGCAATCCGCTCGACATCGCCGAACAGGGCCATCTCGATCACATGATCCGCACGGCGATCGCAAGCGGCGTCGAGCCCCTGGCGATCTATCGCGCCGCCTCGATCTCGGCCGCCCGCGCCTTCGGCCTCAAAGACCGTGGTCTGGTCGCGCCGGGCTGGCGCGCCGATCTGGTGGTGCTCGACAGTCTGGAAAACTGCCGCGCAGACATGGTTTTCTCGGCCGGCCGCCGCGTCACCGATGCGCTCTTTTCCTCGCGCAGACCGGTTGCCCCAATCGGCCTCGACAGCGTCAAGGCCCGGCCCGTCAACGCCGCCCATTTCGGCGTCCCGGTCGCCGAAGGCGAAACGCCTGTCATCGGCGTCATACCGGGCAAGATCATCACCGAACATCGCCGCTATCGCCTGCCCGTCAGGGGCAACGAGACGACGGTCGATCTTGCCAGCGATATCATCAAGGTCGCCGTCATCGAACGCCATGGCAAGAACGGCAACCATGCCAACGGCTTCGTCCAGGGCTTCGGCCTGAAGAAGGGTGCGATCGCCTCGACCGTCGGCCATGACAGCCACAATATCTGCGTGGTCGGTGTCAGCGAGGACGACATGGCACGTGCCGCAAACCGCCTCGGCGAGATCAAGGGCGGCTTCGTCGTCGTCGAAGACTGCAAGGTCACCGGCGAAATCGCCCTGCCCATCGCCGGTCTGATGAGCCTCGAGCCCTATGAGACGGTCCGCGATACGCTCCACCAGCTGCGCAAAGCCGCCTTGGCGCTGGGCGCCACGCTGGAAGAACCCTTCCTCCAGCTCGCCTTCCTGCCACTGCCGGTCATCCCGCACCTGAAAATATCCGACCGCGGTATGGTGGATGTGGACAAGTTCGCGCTCATCGGGTGATGTGATCAATCGCCGGCGGCAGACGCTCTCAGACCGCGTGATGCTTGGTCGTCAGCTCAAGCCCGATTGCCTTCATGACCGCCAGCGTGGTCTCCAGGGTGGGATTTCCGTTTTCGCTCAGTGCCTTATAAAGATGCTCGCGAGCAAGGCCTGTTTCCCTGGAGATCTTACTCATGCCCTTGGCACGCGCGACGACACCAAGAGCGGACGCGATGAATTTCGCGTCTCCCGTCTGCAATGCCTCGATGATAAAGGCTTCGATGGCCTCGTCGGAATCAAGCATCTCAGCCGGATCAAAGTCGAAAATCTGTTCAGCCATTATCGTCGCTCCATTCCGAGGCGATTCTTTTTGCCGTTCGTATATCGGTTTCCTGCGTGCTTTTGTCGCCGCCGCAGAGAAGCACGATGATAGTTTCTCCGCGTTTACAATAATAGACCCGATAGCCAGGCCCATAGTGAATGCGCAGTTCGCTCAGCCCCTCGCCGATCGGTGAGACGTCGCCGGCATGCCCGGTCGCGAGACGCTGAAGACGCAAGGCAATCGTCGCCTTGGCCTTTCCATCCTTCAACTTTTTGTGCCACTTTCGAAAAGTAGCTGTCTGCTTCAAGATGAACATATCAATTGTAAGTTAAAAAATACAGCCCTGTCAAATTCGCCATTTCCACAACCGGAAACCGGTCTCGCGAGGTATCAAACCCGCGCACAAAACCCATCCAGCGCCGCAAGCTTCACGAGCCCCGTGCCAGCCACAACCTCGAAGCCCGGCATCTCAAGCGGCTCCCCGAGCACCATGCCATCAGGCAGGCGGAATTCCGCCGGTTTGCGCGTCAGGTTGAAAACGAAGAGCAGTTTTTCTCCGTTCTTTTCGCGAGTGAAGGCGAGCAGATCCTGATTGGTGCCGATGAAGGTCATGTCGCCGTCGATCAGCGCCGGCTGGCTCTTCCGGAATGCGAGCGTCCTGCGGTAGTGATGCAGCACCGAGCTTTCGCTCGCCTCCTGCGTATCCACCGAAAGCGCGGCCTGCTCGTAAGGCACCGGCAGCCAGCTCTTTTCCGCGGAGGTGAAGCCCGCATGCGCCTTGCCGGCTTCCCAGGGCATCGGCGTGCGGCATCCATCGCGGCCCTTGAAGGCCGGCCAGAAGCGGATGCCGTAGGGATCGCGCAGATCCTCGAAGGCGAGTTCCGCTTCGGGCAGGCCGAGTTCCTCGCCCTGATAGAGGCAGATCGAACCGCGCAGCGCTGCAAGCACCGAGATCGCCAGCTTGGCGATGACAGGGCGCTCTTCCTCCGTCAGCGCAAACCGGCTGACATGGCGCATGACATCGTGGTTGGAAAAAGCCCAGCACACCCAGCCGTCCGTGACCGCCTTCTGGAAGGCTTCGACGCAGCCGCGGATATGCTCGGCGGTGAAATCCGGCCCGAGCAGATCGAATGTGTAGCACATGTGCAGCTTGTCGCCGCCGCTCGTATAGGCGCCAACCGTCTTCAGCGAACGCGCTCCATCGCCGACCTCGCCAACAGTCGTGCGATCCTCGTACTGATCGAGCAGCATCCGGAAGCGTTTGAGGAAATCGACATTTTCCGGCTGCGTCTTGTCATAAAGATGGTTCTGCATGCCGTAGGGATTGGTATCGGGCGCATCGAGGCCTGCGTCATCCTCGTCGGGCTCGTGCGGCGGATTGCTTCTGAGCAGCTTGTCGCAGAAATAATAGTTGACCGTGTCCAGGCGGAAGCCGTCGACGCCGCGGTCGAGCCAGAACTTCACCGTATCGAGGACCGCATCCTGCACGGCCTTGCTGTGGAACTTGAGGTCCGGCTGCGAGGTCAGGAAATTGTGCTGGTAATATTGCCGGCGCACGCCATCCCATTCCCAACCCGGCCCGCCGAAGATCGACAGCCAGTTGTTCGGCGCCGTGCCGTCAGGCTTCGGGTCGGCCCAGACATACCAGTCCGCCTTAGGATTGGTCCGGCTCGACCGGCTCTCGATGAACCAGGGATGCCGGTCGGAGGTATGCGAGATCACCTGGTCGATGACGACCTTGATGCCGAGCCTGTGAGCTTCGGCCATCATCTCGTCGAAATCGGCGAGCGTGCCGAAGATCGGATCGACGTCGCAATAATCGGAAACGTCGTAGCCCATGTCGGCCATCGGCGACTTGAAGAAGGGCGAGAGCCAGATCGCGTCGACGCCGAGGCTGGCAATATGCGGCAGCCGGCGGGTGATTCCCCTGAGATCGCCGAGACCGTCGCTGTTAGTGTCCTGAAACGAGCGCGGATAGACCTGATAAATCACCGCGCCGCGCCACCAGTCCGCACTCCCGCCTGCCTGCAATGCCATCGGCTACATCTCCTGCCTCGTTTGCGCTCGCCACACTAAAGCGGACGAAACAAAAGACAACCATGTGAAGCGGTTATGAAGGCGTTGCGAAACGCCGCGATGCGTCGTCGCGATCCGACAAGGGGGAGACGTATATAGGCTTGTCCACAACCCGTTTCCATCCTCCGGATTTGGGGTTGCAACGCAAAGCCTTTGCGATAATGTGCGCGCTGACCTGCACGTAAGAGGTCAAACACCGGGAACAAATGATCTAATAAAGGCGAAAAGCCTAGAAAGGTGGACCCACCATGAACCATTTCACGAAAAAATTTCTCGCCTCTGCAATGCTTGGCACATTGCTGGCGTTTTCGGCCCATGCGGCCACGCTCAACATTCACAATGGTGGCGACCCGCAGTCGCTCGATCCGCAGAAACTTTCCGGCGACTGGGAGAACCGTATCGCCGGCGACATTTTCGAAGGCCTCGTCACCGAAGACGCCAAGGATAATCCGATCCCCGGCCAGGCTGAAAGCTGGACGATTTCGCCTGATGGCAAGGTCTACACCTTCAAGCTTCGCGACGGCATCAAGTGGTCCGATGGCCAGCCGGTAACGGCAGGAGATTTCGTCTTCGCCTTCCAGCGCCTCGTCGACCCGAAGAATGCCGCCGATTATGCCTATCTGCAGTTCACCATCAAGAACGCCGAAAAGATCAACAAGGGTGAGATCACCGATCTCAACCAGCTCGGCGTCAAGGCGATCGACGACAAGACGCTGGAGATTACACTTGAAAACTCCACTCCCTATTTCATCAATGCCCTGATGCATTACACCGCCTATCCGCTGCCGAAGCATGTCGTCGAGGCGAAGGGTCAGGATTGGGTCAAGATCGGCAACATCGTCACCAACGGCCCCTACAAGCCGGTCGAATGGGTTCCGGGCTCGCATGTCACCACCGTCAAGAACGACCAGTGGTACGACACCAAGGACCTGAAGATCGATGGCGCGAAATTCTTCGTGCTCGAAGACCAGGAAGCCGCGCTGAAACGCTACCGCGCCGGCGAATTCGATATCCTCACCGACTTCCCGACCGACCAATACGAGTGGATGAAGAAGAACCTGCCGGGCCAGGCGCATGTCGCCCCCTTCTCCGGCCTCTACTATTACGTCGTCAACTCGCAGAGGCCGCCCTTCAGCGACAAGCGTGTCCGCCAGGCTCTCTCCATGGCGATCAACCGCGAAGTCATCGGCCCGCAGATCCTCGGCACCGGCGAACTGCCGGCCTATTCCTGGGTGCCGCCGGGCACGGCGAACTACGGCGAGCCGGCCTATGTCAGCTGGAAGGATCTGCCCTATAGCGAGAAGGTCGCAGAAGCCAAGAAGCTTCTGACCGAAGCCGGCTTCGGCCCGGATAAGCCGCTGCACGCCGTGCTCAGCTACAACACCAACGACAACCACAAGCGCATCGCCGTCGCCATCGCTTCCATGTGGAAGCCGCTCGGCGTCGATGTCGAGCTCGTTAACGCCGAAACCAAGGTGCATTACGACCAGATGCAGCGCGGCCAGGTCGAAATCGGCCGCGCCGGCTGGCTTGCCGACTATAACGACCCGGACAACTTCCTGAACCTCTTGGTGACAGGCGTGCAGATGAACTACGGTCGCTGGTCCAATCCCGAATACGACAAGATGATCAAGGAAGGCAACGCCGAGACCGATCTCGCCAAACGTGCCGCGATCTTCAAGAAAGCCGAACAGCTGGCGCTGGATGAATCCGCCGCCCTGCCGATCTACTACTACGTCTCGAAGAATGTCGTTTCGCCGAAGATCGACGGCTTCGTCGACAATATCCAGGACATCCACCGCACCCGCTGGCTGTCGATGAAAGAGTAAGGGAAAACGGTCCTTCCCGCGCATTGCGGGAAGGACCGGCCCACGATCATGATCAAATACGCCCTCCGTCGCCTGCTATCGACGATCCCCGTTTTGTGGATCGCCGTCACAGCCTGCTTTTTTGTTTTGCGCCTTGCCCCCGGCGGCCCTTTCGATGGCGAAAGGCCATTGCCGCCGGTGATCTTGAAGAACCTTGCCATCCACTACAATCTCGACAAGCCGCTCATCCAGCAGTACCTGATCTACGTCGGCGACCTGCTCCGGGGCGATCTCGGCCCCTCCTTCGCCAGTGAGGATTTCACCGTCGCCCAGCAGATCATGATCGGTCTGCCCTACACCTTCACCATCGGTACGGCTGCCTTCCTGATTGCCATCATTGTCGGCGTGGCCGTCGGCTGTCTTGGGGCGCTCTATCAGAACAAGGCGCCGGATTATATTCTGGGCGCGCTCATCCTGATTGGCGTCGTGCTGCCGAACTTCCTGATTGCACCCATCCTGCAGCTCGTCTTCGGTATCCATCTCGCATGGTTCCCGGTTGGCGGCTGGGGTGATGGCTCGATCAAATACCTCATCCTGCCGATCGTCGTTCTGGCCCTGCCGCATGCCGGCCGTATCTCGCGCATCACGCGCGGCTCAATGATCGAGGTAATGAACCAGAACTTCATCCGCACCGCCAAGGCCAAAGGCATCGGCCCCCGCCTGACGGTCATGCGCCATGCGCTGAAGCCCGCCATGATGCCTGTCGTCTCCTATCTGGGACCTGCCGCAAGCTACCTTCTCACCGGCTCGCTGGTTGTCGAAAGCATCTTCGGATTGCCCGGCATCGGCCGCTATTTCGTCAACGCAGCGCTGAACCGCGATTACGGCATGGTTCTCGGCACGGTCATTTTCTACATGGTGCTCATCGTGTTCCTGAATCTTCTCGTCGATATCGCCTATGCGTGGCTCGATCCGAAAGTGAGAAACCGATGATCCTCAACCCCGCAAAACGCGAGCTGCTTGCCCAGGAGCTTCTGGAGGCGGAGGGCCTTGCGCCCGAAAGCCGCTCGCTCACCAAGGATGCGTTGCGCCGCCTCGGGCGCAACAAGGCAGCCGTCCTGTCGATCGTCGTTCTGACGGTTCTGATCCTCGCCGCCTTCCTCGGCCCCTGGTTCATTCCCTTCAACTACGAGGATCCGGATTGGGCGGCCTTCCGCATACCGCCCTCGATCGAAACCGGCCACTATTTCGGCACCGACCCGAACGGCCGCGACCTTCTCGCCCGCGTCCTTTACGGCACCCGCGTCTCGCTCGCCGTGGCGCTGACGGCGACCATCGTCTCCGTCTTCATCGGCGTGCTCTACGGCGCGGTCTCGGGCTACATCGGCGGCAGGCTGGATGCGATCATGATGCGCTTCGTCGATATCATGTATGCGCTTCCCTATATCCTCTTCGTCATCCTGCTGATGGTGATCTTCGGCCGTAACGTCTATCTGCTGTTTGCCGCCATCGGCGCGCTGGAATGGCTGACCATGGCCCGCATCGTGCGTGGCCAGACGCTGTCGATCAAGCATCGCGAATTCATCGAAGCGGCCCGCGCATCCGGGCAGCGGCCGTTCAAGATCATCATCAAACACATCATCCCGAACCTCGTCGGACCCGTGGTGATCTTCGCAGCGTTGACGGTGCCTGAAATCATCGCCACCGAAAGCTTCCTTTCTTATCTCGGCTTCGGCGTGCAGGAACCGCTGACCTCGCTCGGTACGTTGATCGCCGAGGGAACCGATGCCATGGAAAGCATGCCGTGGCTGCTGGTCTTCCCGGCAAGCTTCCTCGTGGCCCTGTTGCTCAGCCTGCTCTTCATCGGTGACGGCCTGCGCGACGCGTTCGACCCGAAGGATCGCTAAGAATGTCCCAGCAGACACAAAAAGACACGCTTCTCGAACTCAAAGACTACTCGATCACCTTCAAGACGCCGGATGGAGAGGTGAAGGCGGTCTCGAACATGAACCTGACGGTCAAGCCCGGAGAGCGCATCGCTATCGTCGGCGAGTCCGGTTCCGGCAAGAGCCAGACCTTTCTCGGCATCATGGGGCTGCTCGCCAAGAACGGCAAAACGACGGGACAGGCGCTGCTCGAGGGCAAGGACGTGCTGGCGCTGAAACCGCGCGAACTCGACCAGATCCGCGGCAAGGACATGGCCATGGTCTTCCAGGATCCGATGACAGCCCTCAATCCATCGCTGAAGATTTCCCGGCAGTTGACGGAACAGCTCGAGGTGCACGGCGGGCTGACGGCACGCGCCGCATCCGCCGCAGCGCTCGACATGCTGAAACGCGTCGGCATCCCCGATCCGACACGGCGCTTTCATCTCTATCCGCATGAGCTCTCCGGCGGCATGCGTCAGCGCATCGTCATCGCCATGGCGCTACTCACCCGGCCGAAGCTGTTGATCGCCGACGAACCGACGACGGCGCTCGACGTCACCATCCAGGCGCAGATCCTCGATCTTTTCAACGATCTGACGGCGGAGATGAACACGGCGCTGATCATGATCACACACGATCTCGGCGTCGTTGCCGGCCTCGCCGACCGCGTCGCCGTCATGTATGCCGGCCGCATCGTCGAGGAGGCGCCCGTCGATGAGCTCTTCGACAATCCGGCTCATCCCTATACCGCGGCGCTGCATGCCTCGATCCCGCGGCCGGACCAGGATGTCGACGACCTTGTCGTCATTCCCGGGCGTCCGCCGAACCTGCAGCACCTGCCGAAAGGCTGCAATTTTTCGCCGCGCTGTTCGCAGGTCCAGGACGATTGCATCGACCGCCCGCCGCCGCTTGAAACGCTGGCGCCGCGACATTGCGCCGCCTGTTACCACCCCTTCCCGCGTCGTGAGGAGTTGCTGAACCATGGCTGACCGATCGCTTCTGAGGGTCGAGAACCTGACGACCCAATTCGAACTGCCAGCAAAGGGCCTCTTCAAGCCGCCGATCTTCCTCACCGCCGTCAACAATGTCAGCTTCGACCTCAGCGAAGGCCGCACGCTTGGCATCGTCGGCGAATCCGGCTGCGGCAAGTCGACGCTCGGCCGTTCCATCCTGCGGCTGTTGAAATCGCAGAAGGGCCGTATCCTCTGGCAGGGCCGCAACCTGCTCGACCTGTCAGACGAGGAAATGCGCGCCGCCCGCCGCGACATGCAGATCATCTTCCAGGATCCGATCGCCTCGCTCGACCCGCGCATGACGGTCGGCGACATCATTGCCGAGCCGCTCACCGTCTTCGAGCCGAAGCTTACCAGGGCCGAACGCACGGAGCGCGTTCGCGAGATCATGACCGCCGTCGGCTTGGTGCCCGAGATGATCAACCGCTATCCGCACGAATTCTCCGGCGGCCAGGCGCAACGCATCGGCATCGCCCGCGCGGTCGTCACCAAGCCGAAGCTCATCATCTGCGACGAGCCGGTTTCGGCCCTCGACGTCTCGATCCAGGGCCAGGTCATCACGCTTCTGCGCAAGCTGCGCAAGGAATTCGGCCTGACGTTGATCTTCATCAGCCACGATCTCTCCGTCGTGCGTCTGATCTCAGACGATGTGCTGGTGCTCTATCTCGGCAGGGTGGTGGAAGCAGGTGACTGCGCCACTGTCTTCGATCATCCGGCACACCCTTATACGCAGGCGCTTTTTTCCGCCGCCCCGATCCCGGATCCAAAGCTTGCGCGCCTGCGCACCCGCATCCGCCTGCAGGGTGACCCACCCTCGCCGCTCAACCCGCCGAAAGGCTGCGTCTTCTCGCCGCGCTGCTGGAAGGCGACCGACATCTGTCGCACCGAAATGCCGCCGACCGAGCACGTTCGCCCCGGCCAGTCGGCCGCCTGTTATCATATGGACAGGCCATAAACGGAACGAAGGCCGCGCAAGCGGCCTTCGCCTTAAATGCCCCATGCCCCATTCATTCTCGGATGGAAGCAGACTATTTTTGGTTCCAAAGTCCCCAATAAGAAAGATTTTATGAGCGCGTGCTATCCCATTTCGGCCTAATCGTAAGCCAGGGGAACGCATATATGAAATCGAAAATATCAGGTGTAATCGCACTAACCGCGGCCATGATTGCCGTCTCCGCGGTTTCATCGCATGCCGAAGATCTGACCTTCAAGCTCATCAACGGAACAAACTCCGTCCTGACGCACTTCTATAGTTCGCCGACCGGCGTCGACGACTGGGAAGAAGACGTCTTCGGCGACAACGTTCTCGATCCGGGCGAAACCATGAATATCACCATCGCCGACGGCCGCACCGTCTGCAAATACGACATGCGCTTCGAATTCGAGGAAGATTCCAACCTCGCAACCACTGAAGATGCGCAGGACCTTTGCGCGATGGGCAGCTACACCATCCACGAATAAGAATTGGGAAGCCGCCCTCGCATCGTCCGTGAAGGCGGGCTTTCATCTCTCTCGTGATATCGACGCTTGTCACTCAGCCTAGCTCCGCGTATCAGCGAATGAAGACCGGCGCATAATCCTTTCCGGAAATCGGGATCGATTTTCGGAAAGGATTATGCGCCAATTCAAAGTGATAGCGCGTCTCGTTGGACGCGGCCCTCAAATGCCGGGAGGACAAGGTGAGCAGACGGTTTCTATCGATCGGCGAATGCATGGTGGAACTCTCGCAGGCAGGCGACGGCCTGCTGCGCAAGGGCTTTGCCGGCGATACCTTCAACACCGCCTGGTATGCACGCGCCTGCCTTGCCGCCGACTGGTCGGTCGACTACTACACCGCCCTGGGCGACGACGCCATGTCGGACGAAATGGTCGGCTTCATCGACAAGGCGGGCATCGGCACCAGCCTCATCCGCCGCATCAGGGGCAGGACGCCCGGCCTCTATATGATCAACCTGAAAAATGGCGAACGCTCCTTCAGCTACTGGCGCGACAGTTCGGCGGCCCGCAGCCTGGCCGCCGATCCGGACCGCCTGCGCGAGGCGGTGGAAAGCGCTGAGGTCGTCTATTTCTCCGGCATCACCCTTGCCATCCTGCCGCATGAGGATGCTGAGACTTTGCTTGCCGAGGTCCGTCGCGCCAAGGCCGCCGGCAAGCTCGTCGTCTTCGATCCGAACATCCGCCCGCGGCTCTGGTCGAGCTACGACGTGATGCACACGACGATCAGCGAAGGCGCCCGCTCCTCCGTGCTCGTCATGCCGAGCTTCGACGACGAGGCAGCCCATTTCGGCGATGATTCCATCGAGGCGACGATCCACCGCTATCGCGCACTGGGCGCCGTCCATATCGTCGTCAAGAACGGCGCTGACGGTGTCACGCTGAATTTTGCCGGCGAGCAAACCTTCGTTCCGGCCGAAAAGGTGAAGAAGGTGGTCGACACGACCAGCGCCGGCGACAGCTTCAACGGCGCTTTTCTCGCACGATATCTTGAAGCCGGCGATGCACCTGCCGCCGCCCGCTTCGCAGCAAAGGTCGCTGCCCGCGTCGTCAGCGAACATGGTGCATTGGTCATAAAGGAAAAGCTTGGATTGGATGGCGGCTAAAGCGGCGCGATCTTACAGATTCGCTTAGCGAGACATGCTTTTAGGCCGCACATGCTGACGCAGGTTGAACGCCATGTGCGAGCGCTCTCCGCCTTGTCGGCATCGTTCGCCCCGTTGCTAGAGCATGATGCCGAAAAGTGTGCGCGGTTTTCGGACGACATCATGCTCTATTTCTTTGATCTAGATCAGGGATTTCAGGCCGATCGGGCCTAAAAACATCCTGATCCAGGGGAAATCAGGACTTTGTCGGCCGATCGGCGTCGCGAACCGCCTCGTCATGGTACCAGCAGCTGTCGAGCGCAGCATCGCAGACGTCTGCGGCCTCGCGCTCCATCAGCCTGGCGCGTTCGAACCGGTTGGCGTTTCGTGTCGCCTTAACGGGAAACTGGTAGATCGTTGCGGATTCACGATGGAAACCGGTGGGCATGAGATCGCCTCCATTCAGTTCGGCGCATCAACATTTCAGGACCATCTACATAGCACAATGCACATAGTTTATGCAAATTGCATAAAATAAGGGCAATGTTGCAATTGTAATCGGTCGGCATGCTGCCTCGACCAAAAGCTTCCGATAATTTGTTTAACACTTCATCATTTCAGACTAACGCCGTAATTTTCATCCGGTTCCAGACGGGAGAAGTGCGTTTTCATGGGCGATACTGTCTATGAACGTTAAAAACAGCCCGATTTTCCGAAAGTTAAAAAACCCGCCGGCACGCCGATTCGCGATTTTTCTTTCGCGTAGCGCCAAAACTGGCACGCTACATGCTTTTAGAGTGTCATCCCCTGGCGGTCGGATGCGCTTGCGCGCCGAGATCACCTCCGGATTTGCTCACCTTCGTAGCATTGAGAGAGTCACGATGACAAAATATAAGCTCGAGTACATTTGGCTCGATGGGTACACACCGGTACCGAACCTGCGTGGCAAGACGCAGATCAAGGAATTCGACGAATTTCCGACGCTGGAACAGCTTCCACTCTGGGGCTTTGATGGCTCCTCGACGCAGCAGGCCGAAGGCCGCAGCTCGGATTGTGTGCTGAAGCCCGTCGCCATTTATCCGGACCCGGCCCGCACCAACGGCGCGCTCGTCATGTGCGAAGTCATGATGCCGGATGGCGTCACGCCGCACGCATCGAATGCTCGCGCGACCATCCTCGACGACGAAGACGCATGGTTCGGCTTCGAGCAGGAATATTTCTTCTACCAGAACGGCCGTCCGCTTGGTTTCCCTGAGCAGGGCTACCCCGCTCCGCAGGGCCCTTATTACACCGGCGTCGGCTATTCGAACGTCGGCGACGTTGCCCGCGAAATCGTCGAAGAGCACCTCGATCTCTGCCTCGCTGCCGGCATCAATCACGAAGGCATCAATGCCGAAGTGGCCAAGGGCCAGTGGGAATTCCAGATTTTCGGCAAGGGCTCCAAGAAAGCTGCCGACCAGATCTGGATGGCGCGCTACCTGCTGCAGCGCCTGACGGAAAAATACGGCATCGACATCGAGTATCATTGCAAGCCGCTCGGCGACACCGACTGGAACGGCTCGGGCATGCATTGCAACTTCTCGACCAAGTACCTGCGCGAAGTCGGCGGCAAGGAATATTTCGAAGCGCTGATGGCGCAGTTCGACAAGAACCTGATGGACCACATCGCGGTCTACGGTCCCGATAACGACAAGCGCCTGACCGGCAAGCACGAGACTGCTCCGTGGAACAAGTTCTCCTATGGCGTTGCCGACCGTGGTGCTTCGATCCGCGTGCCGCACTCCTTCATCAAGAACGACTATAAGGGTTATCTGGAAGATCGCCGCCCGAACTCGCAAGGCGACCCCTACCAGATCGCTTCGCAGGTTCTGAAGACGATCTCGGAAGTTCCGACTGCAAGCTCGGCTTCTGCTGCCGCCTGACCTCCCAAGCGGCGCCGGTCCACGACCGGCGCCGCGACCTTCTTGTTTCAAATGAAGAACCGCCGCCAGCCACTGACATAATCGGGCGATCAGGCCGGCGAAAGCCCTGCAATCTCCGCAATATGGGCTGTAATATTTCCATCATAGTCATGCCTCAAAATAGGCAAGCGGGAATCGCCGTTCCGGAACCCCGCTGAGGGGTTGAGCGTTGGCATATCACTGCGACGCGGATGGAAATCGTGACATGCTGCAACGTCCGGCAAACACTTATAGCGGCGAGAGTTGGGCCAATGCCGCAGCCGCGGGAAACCTGCCCGAGAGGCTGGTGATCGTCACCGATGCCTGGCACCCGCAGGTGAACGGCGTCGTGCGCTCGATCGAGAACACCAATCGCGAACTGGCGAGGATGGGCGTCGAGGTTTCCATGGTGACGCCGGAGCGCTTCAACAGCATCCCCTGCCCGACCTATCCTGAGATCCGCCTGTCGATCGCCAACTACCGCCGCATCGCCCGCGAGATCGA
This sequence comes from Rhizobium leguminosarum bv. viciae, assembly GCF_012276115.1. GTDB lineage: Bacteria > Pseudomonadota > Alphaproteobacteria > Rhizobiales > Rhizobiaceae > Rhizobium > Rhizobium leguminosarum_T. Next base: position 146,001 of record NZ_WIEU01000014.1, read on the forward strand.
AAAGCACAATCCCTCCTACGTGCATATCGCCACCGAAGGCCCACTGGGGCTGACGGCGCGCCGCTGGTGCCTGAAGAACCGCATGCCGTTTTCGACGAGCTACCACACCCGCTTCCCGGAATATGTCTCCGCGCGCTTGCCGATACCGAAGAGCTGGCTCTATTCCTTCGTCCGCTGGTTCCACAATGGCGGCGCCGGCTGCATGGTGGCGACGCCAAGCCTTGCCCGCGAACTGTCGGAAAAGGGCATCCGCAACCTCATGCCTTGGAGCCGCGGCATCGACGCCACGCAGTTCCGTCCGATGGCGCTCGAGGAAAACCCGTTCGGCTTGGCGCGCCCGATCTTCATGACCGTTGGCCGCGTGGCGCTGGAAAAGAACCTGCCGGCCTTCCTCGATCTCGATCTGCCGGGTTCCAAGGTCGTCGTCGGCGACGGTCCTGCCCGCGCCGAGCTTGAAAAGCAATACCCCGACGTCTTCTTCGCCGGCGTGCAGTTCGGCGAGGATCTGGCGAAAACCTACGCCCAGGCCGATGTCTTCGTCTTTCCCTCGCTCACCGACACCTTCGGCAACACCATCCTCGAAGCATTGGCATCGGGCGTGCCGGTCGCAGCCTATCCGGTCACCGGCCCGCTCGACATCATCGGTGAGGTTAGCGAAGTCGGGGCGCTCGACCAGAACCTGCAGGCCGCCTGCCTTGCCGCCCTTTCCGCCTCGCGCGGCAAGGCGCGTGAGCTTGCCATGCGATATTCCTGGGAAGCGGCGACGCTGCAGTTCATCAACAATATCCGCGCTGCCAACGGCGTGATCACGCCGAAATGGAAGAAGGCTTGGCAATTTGCCAAATCGCTTCCAAGAAGCAGAAAGCCCGGTGAAACCACCGGGCCTCTCTCGTCCGCAGACTGATTGGTTTTACTTGTGAAGCGCGCTGCGAAGCGTGTCGTTCGCGACCGCAATCGCGCTGCGCGCGGCAGGCGTTTCGGCAATGGCGTTCAGCAGCAAGAAATCGTGGATCGTGCCGTTATAGCGCATCGACGTGACGCGACACCGGCTTGGCTGAGCTTGCGGGCATAGGCCTCGCCTTCGTTGCGCAGCACGTCGTTCTCGTCGACGATGACCAGCGCCGGCGGCAACCCGTTCAACTGCTCCAGCGACGCCTGCAGCGTTGAGGCCGTCGGCTCCTTGCGCTTGGCCTCGTCGGGCAGATAGGCGTTCCAGAACCACCCTTGTGGGGGAGATGCCCGGCAGAGGGGGTGCTCCCACTACGAGACCCCTGCACCCTACGTTCGTCGCTTCTTGCCTTCGAACGGATTGTCAGGCGAGCGGAAATGGATGCGGATCGGCACGCTCGGCATGTCGAAATCCGCGCGCAAGCCGTTGATCAGATAGCGCGTATAGGATTCCGGCAGCGCATCCGACCGGGTGCAGGAGATCATGAAAGCCGGCGGGCGGGCCTTGACCTGCGTCATATATTTCAGCTTGATGCGGCGGCCGGAAACGGCCGGTGGCGGATGCTGGATCTGCTGCGTCTCCAGCCAGCGGTTGAGCCTCGCCGTCGAAATGCGCTTGTTCCAGACCTTGTCCGTGTCGATGATCGACTGCATCAGCTTGTCGAGCCCCCAGCCGGTCTGGCCGGAGATCGGCACGGCGCGGATGCCGCGCGCCTGCGGCAGCAGCCGGTCGGTCTTTTCGCGCAGATCCGCAAGCACCGCCTGCCGGTCCTCGATCATGTCCCACTTGTTGAAGGCGAGCACGGCGGCACGCCCCTCGCGCAACACCAGGTCGACGATCTGCAGGTCCTGCTTCTCGAAGGGGATCGTCGCATCGAAGACGATGACGACGGTTTCGGCGAAGCGGATGGCGCGCAATGCGTCGGCGACCGAAAGCTTCTCCAGCTTCTCGATCACCCGTGCCTTGCGGCGCATGCCGGCCGTGTCGAACATCTTGATGGTGCGGCCGCGCCAGTCCCATTCGACCGAGATGGAATCGCGGGTGATGCCCGCTTCCGGTCCCGTCAGAAGCCGGTCCTCGCCGAGGAAGCGGTTGATCAGCGTCGACTTGCCGGCATTCGGCCGCCCGACGATCGCCACGCGCAACGGCTTCGTATCGTCATAGGTCGGCTCTTCGTCCTCGTCGCCCTCGTCTGATGATTGCGGAATGTCGACGTCGGTAACCGCCACATCCTCTTTCTCGGGATAGGCACGGTCCTCGCCGATCGCCGCGACGATCGCATCGCGCAGGTCGAGCATGCCCTGCCCGTGTTCTGCCGAAATCGGCGTCGGCTCGCCGAGGCCGAGCGTATAAGCGTCATAGAAGCCGCTGTCGGAGCCGCGCGCTTCGGATTTGTTGGCGACAAGCACCACCGGCTTGCCGCGCCGGCGCAGCATTTCGGCAAGGTCGGTATCGACGGGCGTCAATCCGCTCTTGGCGTCGACGACGAAAAGCGAAAGATCCGCCTCGTCGATCGCCGCTTCGGTCTGCGCCCGCATCCGGCCCTGCAGGCTTTCCGCGTCGGCCTCTTCCAGACCAGCCGTGTCGATGATCGTGAAGGTCAGGCCCATCAGCCGCGCATCGCCCGGCCGGCGGTCGCGGGTAACACCCGGCGTGTCATCGACAAGCGCCAGCTTCTTGCCTACCAGCCGGTTGAAAAGTGTCGACTTGCCAACATTCGGACGACCGACGATCGCGACCGTGAAACTCATATCTTGTCCTTAACGCGATCAGCCCTGAGCGGCGGGCGCCTTGCCGGATGCGGTAATCAGATCAAGCATCATATGGGCACGATTGGCAACATTGCGCGGGCTGTCGGTATCGTCGACGATCGACTGGAACCACTGCCGCGCCTGCGCCATGTTGCCGGCTTTGTAAGCGGCAAGGCCGAGTGCCTCGCGCGCCGAATGACGGAAGGCGTTGCCCGGAACGGCCATTTCCTCGATTGCGGCCGAAACCTGTTCGTAAGTGCCGTTCTCGATGAGCAGCCAGCCAGCGCGCATCTTGGCGGCATCGCGCACGGCAGCCGAAACGGCATTGTCCTTGCCGATCTCGTTGAAGGCGGCGATTGCCGCGGCGGTATCGCCCTTCTGCACCTGAACGGTCGCGGCCCGCATGCGCGCCAGCACCGGATATGCGCCGTGGCCTTCCTTCTCGAGCTTGTCGAGCGCGGCCAGCGCCTCGTCGTTCTTGTTCTCGTCGGCTAGCTTCATCGCCGCCAGGAACTGGTCGCCGGTGCCGGAGGAGCGGTTGTCGTCCCAATAGTCGTAGAGAACCTTGCCGGCGGTACCGACGACGATCAGGATGGCGACGATGACGATATAGCGGCCGAACCGGCGCCAGACGCCCTTCATCTGGTCAGACCGCAATTCCTCATTGACTTCACGGATGAAGCTGTCGTCGTTGAATGCCATTCTCGTCTCCGGCCGCGGAAAATACCCATACACCATGCAAAACGCATATTGTCGGGCCTTCTACTCCATTTTGCCGCCGTTGTAAGGGGGATGTGAAAGATTAGAGCAATTCCAGGAAAAGTGCGAAGCGGTTTTCCGTCCGGAGTTGCGTAGAAACAAAAAGTTAGAGCGGTTCTGAGCTTCCATGAAAGCTGAACCGCTCTAAAGCGCGGCGCGTCCAACAGGACGCGCTAAGGACGCTCTAACACTCTGAATCCGCGCATAATCCTGTTCAAAAACCGGAATCGATTTTTGGGGTTATGCTCAGGTTACATGACGAGCGGCGAAACCCCGATCAACCATTCGTGCAGCTTCCAGATGATCAGCGCCCAGACGACGATGCCGATGATGATGGCATAGAGATCGTATTTGGCCGAGACGAACGGTCGGAGCGTGATCTCTCCCGCCCTCTCTCGCCGTTTCAAGGCGATGCGCAAGATGACGCCCCAGGCGAGAAAGGCGACAAACAGCAGCACCGACGACGTCTCGCCGTTGGCGAGCAGATGCGCCAGCGCCCAGATCTTCACCGACAATACCATCGGATGCTTGGTCTTTGTCGCGATATGCCCCGCCGGCAGCAGCGAGGCAACGAGACAGATCATCGCGATCAGCATCAGCGTGATTGCTATATGCGCCATCCAGATCGGTGGACTGTAGAGCACGCCGGTCACATCACGCGCCTGCCCGAAGCCGTAGATCAAAAGGATCAGCGTGGCGATGCTGGCAATCGAATAGGCCGCCCGCCAGCCCTTCTCGCCGAGGCTTGCGATCATCGAACGGCGAAAATCCGGCAACAGCACCCGCACCAAATGCACCCCGAGGAAAAGTATGATGCCGACGATAAGCAATGTCATTGCGGATCCCTTCCGTGCCGTTTGTCATGGCTTACCGGCTGGCGCGAAAAAATGCCAGCGAGACCGCAGCTTCGCCGCAATTCTATCGGAGGGAAACCGCGAACAAATTGTCGCGGTGCCCATGTCTCGTTCCCTCCTCTCCACCTGCCTTTCTGTCTCGCTCCTCGTTCCGGCAATTGCAGAGGCCGCCGACCGGCCGAAACAGCTCGTCATCATTTCCTTCGACGGCGCCCACGACAACGCGCTGTGGCTGAAGAGCCGCGAGATGGCGGCAAAAAACGGCGCCCATTTCACCTATTTCCTTTCCTGCACTTTCCTGATGAACGAGGCGGCGAAGAAGGCCTACCAGGCGCCGCACCAGAAACGCGGAAAATCCAATGTCGGCTTCGCCCAGAGCGACGACGAGATCCGCGAGCGCCTCGGCAATATCTGGCACGCCCATCTCGAAGGCCACGACATATCGAGCCATGCCTGTGGCCATTTCGACGGCCGCCTCTGGAGCGAGGCCGACTGGTCGGCCGAGTACGCCACCTTCCACGCGACGCTTGAGAATGCCTGGAAGAGCATCGGTCTCCGGGAGCCGGCCGGCTGGCAGGATCTGGTCGAACATGGCATCAAGGGCTTTCGCGCCCCCTATCTCTCGGCAACTGCGGGCGCCGACATGATCGCCGCCGAAACGAAGGCGGGCTTCACCTATGACGCGAGCCTCGTCACCAAAGGGCCCGCCATGCCTGTTGAGGAAGACGGCATCATCCGCTTCGGCCTGCCGCTGATCCCCGAAGGCCCGAACGACAAGCCGATTATCGGCATGGACTACAATCTCTTCGTCCGCCATTCCAAGGGTGAGGAGGATACAGCCGATTCCGCGGAATTCGAGGATCGCGCCTATGCCGCCTTCAAGGAAGCTTTCGACAAGCAATATGCCGGCGCCCGTATCCCGCTGCAGCTCGGCTTCCACTTCGTCGAAATGAACGGCGGCGCCTACTGGCGCGCCCTCGACCGACTGGTCAGCGACGTCTGCCATCGGACTGACGTCGCCTGCGTCAGCTATTCGGAAGCGATCCCGATGATCGAGGCGCGTGGGAAACTGCAGACGTCAGGTCTTTGAAGAGCCAATTATCTGGACGAACCGACGTGCCGTGCGGCCCCCTCATCCGCCTGCCGGCACCTTCTCCCCGCTGGGGAGAAGAGATTCGTTGCGACGCTGCGATTCCCCCTTCTACCCGGCGGGGGAGAAGGTGCCCGATAGGGCGGATGAGCCGGGCGCGCAGCGGATCGACGACCGACACGTAAAAGCCATCGGCATGCAACGAGCGCTGGACGGCGCGATGCCACTTGCCGGTCGCTTCCATGACGATATGCAGCGCCGAGCGCGGCATCTGACCAAGCGCATCGAGCTCCCGCTTGAGGCGGCGCAGGCCGGCCGTGTCGTTGGTCACCCGAAAACTGCGGCCGAGAGGATGCAGATGAATGTCCAGCCACTCTTTACAGACATCGATGCCGACATAAACTGTCGCCATCGCGGTGCGTTCGGACGATACCTTGCCTTGCATACGGGACCTGCTCCCCACTATCTGTTCAGGACAAACGCGAAGGACGGGCGGACCAGGCTCATCCCCGGTTCAAGCCAAGGGGGTTACGGTCCCGCCCGTCCGACCCCTGGGGGATGGCCATCCCCCAGGGGTCGCACCCATCATCAATGGATGCAGTTTGAACATGCAAGGGGGCGCCCCGAGCGCGAACGTTCCGATTGCTCGCAGAATATCCCCTACCCCTCAGCCATCAACCGTCAGCGTGCACGACGCCCGTCTCACGCTCCAGGTAGCGCTGATCAATCTCTGGCAGCGGTTCGTCGTCGATTGCCGCCTCGAAGGCCTTGAGGCGTTTGTGGATCGAGAGCAGTTCAATGATCGTCGTCCAGGAGTTGACGAGATATTGGAACGAATTGCTGACCTGTCCGAAGGCGGTCGAGATCTGCTGGAAGATACCATAGGTGATCGTGCCCGCCACGATCGTCGGCACCAGCATGAAGACCACGAAGAGCGCGTCGGCCTGGATATAGAAATAGCGTGCGACATTGAAATACATGTAGTGGAAATACATGCGGTAATAGTTGCGGCGAACATTGCCGAAGAGCTCTCTGACGGTCAGCGGCTCAGCCCGTTCCGCATGGTCCTCGCCATAGACGAGCTCCTTGCGATATGCCGCTTCGACGCGCTGGTTGCGAAAATTCAGCCCCGGCAGCTTGACGCCAGCGATCGCCAGCAGGAGCGTCCCGAACGCTGACCAGAACAGCGCCAGCCAGAACAGCGAATTCGCCACCGGCCCGATGAACGGCAGTTCGGTCACGTAATGCGACAGCGCCAGAAGGATCGGAAGGAATACGACGAGCGTCATCACCGAGTTGATCAGGCTGATGCCAAGACCTTCAAGCGTGCTCGAAAAACGCATCGTATCTTCCTGAACGCGCTGGGAGGCACCTTCGATGTGACGAAGCTTTTCCCACTTCGACATGTAGAAATTGTTCATCGCCGTTCGCCAGCGGAAGATGTAATGGCTGGTGAAGAAGTCAGTCATGATAGATACGAACATGCTGAGGAACGCGATCTGGCAGAAGACCCACATCAGGCTGTAGAAATTGTCGACGGAAATTCCCGGCTGCTTCGACAATGCGTTCTGCAGAAGGTCGCCAAACGGCCGGCGCCAGTTATTGATCACAACGCTGATCTGGACGCCGAAGTAGGTCACGAAGATGATCAGTGCCGAACCCCAGATCGACCAAATCTTCCAGGGGTGGTTCAGCGCCTTCAAATGCCATGCACCGCAGAAGATTACCGCCGACAGAAGGAAATAGCTGTAGAACCAGACATTCTCGGGCAGCAGGAAGAACGAAAGGTCGATCGGCTGCTGTTCTTCAGGAACCGGTGCAAAACCGAGGGAAGCACCAAGACCAGCGGCAAAGAAATACCAGCCAAAAATCGCAGCCAGCGTCCAGATTGCGAGCGAAGTAAAGAACGCTTTTGGCTGAGGGAAGAAGGAATGAAACACGGGGGGCTTTGCTTTCCTGAACTGTGAGTCTCGGGAGTGTCGTCAACACTGATTGTGCCGGAAACTAAGGCAGTTCCAAGGAAGCAGCAATGGGTTCAGCCGATTGTTACGGAGATGTAATCGCTTAAGCGATTTTCCTGATAACCGGCATCACCAGCGCTGCGCAGGCGACGAGTGCCACGGCGGCAATCACTGTCGGGACCGTAAAATTGCCGCTGCGCTCGGCGATCCAGCCGGCAACAACAGGCCCGACGATCTGGCCGACACCAAAAGCAGCCGTCATCATCGCCAGGATCCGCCGCGGGCTCTCAGGCGAAAGCTTGCGGCCAATCTGCAGACCGTAGGCGGTGATCGCCAGGAACGTTGCCCCGAACAGCGCCCCGCCGATCAGCGGTGCAGCAGAAGCCGGCAGCGCTACGGTCGCTAGCACGCCGGCGGCTTCGACCAGAAGGGCTGCAACATAAACGCCGCCAAGCCCGAGCGGCTTGACCAGCGGCTTCCAGGCAAACAGCGCCACCGCAGCCGTCAGGCCGGCAATGAACCAGCACAGGAATTCGACGAAGGGTCCCGTTGCAGAAAGACGTGCGATGGTGACGAGGAAGGTCGCGGTGACGACGTAGCCGAAGCCGAACAGGCCGTAGGACAGCGTCAGAAGCACCATCGGCCGGTTCCAGACCAGTGCAGGCTCCTTGCCCGACTGCGCCGATTGCGCCGGCGACGACGGCAGCAGTAGGAAAACGGCGACGAGGCTTGCCGCGCAATAAAGCGCTCCGCCGATCCAGTCGGCGCGCCAGCCGCCCGGCCCGTCGTGAAAGCCGAGGCCGATCAGAAACACCATGACCGAGGACAGGGCGATGCCAGCCCCCGGCCCGCCGAAATGCGCCGCCTGCACATGATCGTTGCCGGCGGCAGCCCCGTGGCTGAGCACGATCGACGAGGTGAAGACCATCGCAAAAGCGCTGGCGATGCCCGCCAGAAAGCGGATGACCGCGAAGGTCGCGACGGAATCGGTGGCGGCCATGGCGGCAAGCAGGATGGCAGTTGCTAGCAGCGACAGCAGCGACACCAGCCGCTCCCGACCCGCTGCCCAGCCATAGGCGGCAAGCACGGCGCCGACGAGATAACCGACGAAATTCGCCGATGCGATAAAGCCTGCATCCGCTGCCGAAAGCGGCACGCCGCTGATCATGCCCGGCAGGATCGGCGTGTAGGAGAAGCGCCCGAAGCCCATGGCAGCGGCCAAGGCAACGGCGCCGGCAGCGGCGGTGGAGACAAGATTCGGCGGGGAGTGACCGGTGCGCATGAGCATGCAGCGCTTATCGCGCCGCAGCACCGGCACCACAATCAAGTAATTCTGATCAATCGATCAATTTCCCGAAACTTCAAAATTCTCGGCTCACGCTCGCCGGTCTCGGGCGCATCGGTGAGAAGATGGCCTATGTGAAGCGTGTCTTCGAAACCGACCGTCACGGCGCCGACGATGGCGATGACGGCGACTTCATGCAGGACGGCGGCGATATCCGCGCCGCCCGCATGCTGCTGCGCTCGGCGCTCAGGATGCGCTATTCCTGGTCGAAACCCGAAGCCGCCCGCATCGCCGGCATCCTCGAACGCGCCGCCACCGAAATCCTGCAAGGCGGCGGCCGGGAACGCGGGGCTGAGGACAAGAGCCGAATGGTGGGGCGAGCGCTCGTGCCAGGAGGCAGGCAAGAAGCGGCGTTGCGGCAGGACCCTTCGAGGCTATGCCCTGCGGGCTTCGCACCTCAGGGTGAGGTGCGTTTGAAGATGCCGCAAAGGTGTGGAGAATGCACGGCTTCTGCTGCCAACGCGTGAAGCCTCCAAGAGAGCCTCACCCTGAGGTGCCCCGCCGGGGCCTCGAAGGGCGAGGCGGGTGCTCCCACCCAGCCGGAATAACACCGGTCCCAGCCCTACGCCCGCTCATCCGGCAAGGTCAGAACCACCGGCCCGTTGCGCGTCGCGACCACCGTGTGTTCGTATTGCACGGTCGGCGCCTTCGGATCGGCATAGAGCGTCCAGGCATCATCGCCGCCTTCGGCCCATGTCGCGCCGAGCGAGAGAAACGGCTCGACGGTGAAGACGAGACCTTCCGTCATCATCCGTTTTTCGGAAGGGTCCGGCCAGGTCGAGAGCTCGGCCGGCTCCTCATGCAGCGAACGGCCAACGCCGTGGCTCGCCAGATTGGCGACCAGCGTATAGCGGTTCTTCTGCGCGAAGGCGCCGACGGCTGCGCCGATCTTGGCAAGCGGCTCGCCCGATTTCACCTGGTTGAGCCCGACCCAGAGCGCCCGCTTGCCGTCGCGGCAGAGCCGCTCGATCTTCGGCTTGACCGGCGGCATCGTGAAGGAGGCGCCGGTATCGGCGAAGAAGCCATCCTTTTCCGCCGAGACGTCAATATTGATGAGGTCGCCGGCGCGGATGACGCGCGGGCCGGGAATGCCGTGGGCGATTTCCTCATTGATGCTGATGCAGGTGGCGCCGGGAAACTGATAGCAGAACTCCGGCGCCGAGCGCGCGCCCGAATCCTCGAGCACCTTGCGGCCGATCTGGTCGAGCTCCAGCGTCGTCATGCCGGGCTCCATCGCCGCCGCCATCACCTGGATGGCGTTGGCGCAGATGCGGCCGATCTCTTTGAGCTTTACCAGTTCATCGTCGTTTGCGATAACCATTCGTCTGTTCCGGCCTTGCGCAGGACGGTCGTGGCCGCCTTTCAAGCCGTGGCTTTCGCCCCTTCGCCGCTGCCAGTCAATGCCTTTCTCACGATCGGCGCGACTTTCGTGCCGTAAAGCTCGATGCCGCGCATGATCTCGGCATGCGGCATCAGGCCGATCGCCATCTGCAGCAGGAAGCGGTCGTTTTTGAAGAGTGCATGATGGGCGATGATCTTTTCGGCGACCGCCTCGGGATCACCGACGAAGAGCGCGCCGTTCGGCCCGCGCGACATGTCGAAATGCGCCCGGTTCGTCGGCCCCCAGCCGCGCTCGCGGCCGATGCGGTTCATCACCTCCGCCTGCGGCCCGTAGAATTGGTCGGCGGCTGCCGCCGTCGTGTCGGCGATGAAGCCGTGGACGTTGATACTGGTCTTCAACTTTGACTGATCCTGCCCTGCCCGGCGCGCGGCCTCGCGATAGAGATCGAAGAGCGGCGCAAAACGGCGCGGTTCGCCGCCGATGATCGCCAGCGCCACCGGCAGGCCGAGCGCGCCGGCGCGCGCCACCGACTGAGGCGTACCGCCGACCGCGACCCAGAGCGGCAACGTATCCTGCAGCGGCCTTGGATAGACGCCGCGCCCGTTGATCGGCGCGCGAAGCTCGCCCTTCCACTCCACAACCTCGCTGTCGCGCAGCGCCAGCAGCAGATCGAGCTTCTCCTCGAAAAGCTGGTCGTAGTCTTCGAGATTGTAGCCGAACAGCGGGAAGGACTCGATGAAGGAGCCACGCCCTGCCATGATTTCGGCCCGGCCGTTGGAGATCAGATCGAGCGTTGAAAACTGCTGGAAGACCCGCACCGGATCATCGGAGGAGAGCACGGTGACCGCACTGGTCAGCCGGATATTCCTGGTCTTGACGGCAGCCGCCGCCAGCAAGACCGCCGGAGCAGACGCTGCATAGTCCGGCCGATGATGTTCGCCGAGCCCGAAGACGTCGAGCCCCACCTGATCGGCAAGCTCGATTTCCTCGATAAGATGCTTCAGCCGCTCAGCCCCTTCCGCGCCCTTACTGCGGGAGGGGTTGGGATTGACGTCGGCGAATGTGTAAAGCCCCAGTTCCATCATCGGCATCCTGTTGAATTCTCGGCTGAGATAAGGATGCCGGGGATGGAGCGCAAATACAAACTCTGGAACGAAATGTTCGAGAATTTCGATAAGTGGCGTGATGTCCCAGGCGGTCGATGGCCGCCGTCAACCAGGTTGGATGGGTGGAGATCATTTGGATGTTAAAGAGTCTCTGCGCCGTGGACACGGCGCTGCTGGATTCCTGTGACAGGCACAGGAATGAGGGAGTTCTTGGCACTCGGGAGTTCAACAACAACAACTTCATCCAGTCTAAAACCTGATGATAAAGGGCATGAGTGGCAGGATGCGTTCCTCTTGCTCCCTCATTCCTGTGCCTGTCACAGGAATCCAGCAGTCGCGCGTCCGCGCGACGAGAGACTCACCTCTTCACAGACCCAAGAGGTGAAATGAAATATCCTCCCAGTCGGGATTCTCCATCTCAATGAGATTGAGCTTCCACTGCCGTGGCCATTTCTTGATTGTCTTCTCACGCGTAATTGCAGTCGTCAGCAGGTCATGCTCCTCAAACCACACAAGCGTCTTGACGCCATATTTCGATGTAAAGCCGGGCGTCAGCTCGTTCTGATGTTCGTATAGCCGGCCGGCAAGGTCCCGTGTCACACCGGTATAGAGCGTGCCGTTGCGTGCGGATGCCAGGATGTAGACGTACCCCTTCATGCCAGAAGCATGACACATGGTGCTGTGGAACGCATAGGGAAATCCTACTTCGTCAGAGACGCCAAAAACCGCGAATTCGAATCTGAATTCAACGACTTCGAAGCACCGGCGGAATCATCTTTCGAACCGCCTCAAACCTTGCTTGAAGCGTCAGGACGACGCGGTCTCACCGCGCCGCTCACATCTTCGCCAGCAGCTCCGCCAGTTGGTCGGCAGCCTTGCCCCATCCTTCGTGGAAACCCATCTTCTCGTGTGCTTCCTTGTCCTCGGCGCGCCAGTGCAGCGCCTTGGCCGTATATTTCGTGCGACCGTTGCCGAGATCTTCGAGCAGGATGAGGCCGGTGAAGAAAGGTTTCTCGGAAGGCACCCAAGCGCTGGTATAGGCATCGGTGAAGACGATCTTCTCGTTCTCGACGATTTCGAGATAGACGCCACGGTTCGGGTATTGATTGCCCTCGGGGTCATGCATGACGACGACGCTGGAACCGCCGGGGCGGACGTCGAGCGTTGCTTCGGTCACACCCCAGGGACGCGGCACGAACCACTGCTTCAGTAAGGCGGGATCGGTCCATGCCTTGTAGATCTTCTCGCGCGAGGCATCGAATTCGCGAACGAGGACGAGTTCATGTTGCGTGCTGGCGGTCATGTCGACATCTCTCCATTTGATGAAACCTGTTTACTGTCAGGCTATTACAAGGACGTGTCGAGGTTCGCCGTTCCGACAACGCACCGGCTTTTTCGCATTTTATTTTGCGATCGGCTGCGTGGCCTCTTCCTGCATCTTGTCGATCTGCCGGCGGATATGGGCTGCCTCGGCCGCCGAATGGGCGAGCGCAATGGCGCGGTCGAAGGCTTCGCGCGCCTGGCTGGTCAAGCCAAGCTGCTTTAGCAGTCCGCCCCGTAAGCCGTGATAGTAGAAATAGCCCCCGAGTTTTTCGCCAAGCGGATCGATGAGGTCGAGCGCATCCTGCGCACCCTGGAGCTTGGAGACGACGACGGCCCGGTTCAGCGTTATGACAGGCGATGGCTGGAGACGCTCCAGCGCGCGATAGAGCAGATCGATCTCCACCCAATCTGTATCCTCGGCGCGTTTTGCGCGGGAGTGAACAGCGGCGATGGCTGCCTGAATCTGATAAGGAGCGGGCTGACGATGGCGCAGTGCCTTGTCGAGCAGCGCGACCGCCTCATTGATGAACGGTTGGTTCCAGAGCGACCGGTCCTGATCTTCGAGCAGCACGATCTCGTCTCCGGCATTGAAGCGTGCCGGCCGGCGCGAGATCTGCAGGAGCATGAGCGCAAGCAGCCCCATCAGCTCCGGTTCGGATGGGAAGATATGCAGCATCAATCGCGCCAGCCGGATCGCTTCGTCGCTGAAGGCAGCCGCCTCATGCCTGGGATCGGCCTGGCTGTAGCCCTCGTTGAAGATCAGGTAGATCATCGTGCTGACGATCGAGAGCCGTTCGGCTCTTTCCTGCGGGCTCGGCGTTTCGAAAGGCACCCCAGCCTTGGCGACGCGCGCCTTGGCCCGGGTGATGCGCTGTTCCATGGCGCTTTCGGAAACCAGGAAGGCACGCGCGATCTGCGGCACCGAAAGACCGGAGACGATGCGCAGCGCCAGCGCAATCTGCTGGGTCGCCGGCAGATCGGGATGGCAGCAGATGAACAGCAGCCGCAGGATATCGTCGCGATAATTGGAATCATCCAGCCGCTCGGCAATATCGCTTTCGGCATCCTCGGTATCGGAAATGACGTCCTCATCCGGCAGAGCCTGGATCTTCGCCCGTTTGCGCACCGCATCGATGCCGCTGTTGCGGCCGACGAAGATGAGCCAGGCTGTGGGATCACGCGGCGGCCCTTTCTCCGGCCATGTCCGGATCGCCCTCAGACACGCTTCCTGAAACGCCTCTTCCGCGGTATCGAGATTGCGGAAATAACGCAGCAGCGCGCCGAGCGCCTTCGGGCGGGCCGATGCAAGCGCGAGGTCGATCCAGGCAATGTCTGTCATGATGAAGCATCTCCGGGCCTGAAGACGTAGAAAGGCCGAATTTCGTAAGAGGTGGAACCTGGATTGACGGATGAAAGCTGCTTCGAGAAGGTGATCGCCTCGTCGAGCGTTTCAAAGTCGACCACATAGAAGCCGAGAAGCGCCTCTTTCGTTTCCGCAAAAGGCCCATCGATGACCAAGGGCTCGTCCTTGCCCTTGCGCACCGTGGTCGCAGCCGTGGTCGGCATCAGCCGGCCGACGGGGCCCAGTCTGCCGGATGCGGCAAGCGGCTCCTGCACGGCGTAGAGTTTCTCCATGACGGCAGCCTCCTCCTCCTTGCTCCAGGCGAAGACGGTTTCCTCATGGGCGTAACAAAGGATTGCATAAAGCATTGCTCACTCCTCTCTTTGAATGACGAAGGAGTAACCGCTTACCCGACAGGCCGCATCAAAAAATTATTGATGGGAAATTCGTAATCTTCTCGAACACGGCAACGCCGTGGCTGCAGAAATAGCCGAGTATCTCGCAGAAACGAGCGGAGTTTATCGCGGCTACATCCGCCCCCTTACCCCTCGCTCAGCGTCCGCTTGACCGCATTCTTCCAACCCTTGAGCTTTGCCGCCCGCACTTTCTCGTCCATCTCGGGCTCAAACCGCCGATCGCGTTTCCACGTCACCGAAAAACCGTCCCGGTCCGGCCACACTCCTGCCCGGCTGCCGGCGAGCCAGGCGGCCCCCAGCGCCGTCGTCTCGAGAATGACCGGGCGGTCGACCGGGGCATCGAGCAGGTCGGCAAGGCGCTGCATCGTCCAGTTGGAGGCGACCATGCCGCCATCGACGCGCAGCACCGTGTCCTCGGCGCCGTTCTTCCAGTCCTTCTGCATGGCGTCGAGCAGGTCGCGGGTCTGGTAGCAGACGGCTTCCAGTGCCGCCCGGGAGAGTTCCGCCGGCCCGCTGTTGCGCGTCAGCCCGAAGATCGCGCCGCGCGCCTTGGCATCCCAGTGCGGTGCACCAAGCCCGGTAAAGGCGGGCACGAGATAAACCTCCTGGGTCGGATCGGCCCTTTCGGCAAGGGCATTGGTCTCGGCGGCGCTGCCGATGATGCCGAGCCCGTCCCGCAGCCATTGCACCGCGGCGCCGGCGATGAAGATCGAACCTTCCAGCGCATAGGTCGTCTCGCCGTTCAGGCGGTAGGCGATGGTGGTCAATAGCCGGTTTTTGGACCGCACCATATCGGCGCCGGTATTGAGCAACGCGAAACAGCCGGTGCCGTAGGTTGATTTCATCATGCCCGGCGCAAAACACGCCTGGCCGATGGTCGCTGCCTGCTGGTCGCCGGCCACGCCGAGGATCGGGATAGCAGCACCGAAAATATCAGGATCGACCGTGCCGAAATCGGCGGCGCAATCCTTGACCTCCGGCAGCATAGCGGCGGGGACCCTCAGAATCTCAAGCAGATCCTCGTCCCACGTGTTTTCGGCAATGTTGTACATCAGCGTGCGCGAGGCGTTGGTGGCATCGGTGACGAAGCTCTTGCCACCCGTCAGCCGCCAGATCAGGAAGGTGTCGATCGTGCCGAAGCAGAGATCGCCCCTGGCGGCGCGCGCCCGCGCGCCCTTCACGTTAGCCAGCATCCATGAGAGCTTGGTGCCGGAAAAATAGGGATCGAGGATCAGCCCGGTCTTCTTCGTGAACAGCCGCTCGAGATCCTGTCGTTTCAGATTGTCGCAATAGCTTGCCGTACGCCGGTCCTGCCAGACGATGGCATTCTGGATCGGCCGGCCCGTCTCGCGCTCCCAGACGACGACGGTCTCGCGCTGGTTGGTGATGCCGAGCGCTGCAAGATCCCTAGCCTCGATCCCGGCATCGCGCAGCGCCATGTGGACGGTGGAGACGACCGAATCCCAGATCTCCTCGGGATCGTGCTCGACCCAGCCGGAGCGCGGATAGATCTGGGTGAATTCCTTCTGGCCCTTGCCGGCGACATGCATGTCGCCATCGAAGACGATCGCCCGCGTCGACGTCGTTCCCTGATCGATCGCCAGAACATATCCGCTCATGAAATCCCTCCCTTAACATGTGGATTATCGTGACAAATCAATAGGCCACGGATGCGGGCGAGAAAAGCGAATAAAGCGGAATTGCCAGCCCGCCGGCTTTGGGCATAACCTCGCAGTCAACGCTGCAACGCAGCATCGCGATTTCAGGGAGAACAGCATGAGCAGAACAGTCGTCGTCACCGGTTCCACCAGCGGCATCGGCCTTGCGATCGCCACTGCCTTCGCCGAAACGGGCGACAACGTCGTCATCAATGGTTTCGGAAAGGCTGATGAAATCAATGCGATCGTTGACCGGCTTGAATCATTGTCCAAAGGCCGGGCGCTCTATCATCCGGCCGACATGACGAAGCCCGCCGAGATCGCCGACCTGATCGAAACGGCAGCGAAGACCTTCGGCGGCGTCGATGTCCTGGTCAACAATGCCGGCATCCAGCACGTCGAGAAGATCGAGGATTTCCCGATCGAGAAATGGGATCAGATCATCGCGATCAATCTGTCGAGTTCGTTTCATACCATGCGCGCCGCAATCCCGCTGATGAAGACGAAGAAGCATGGCCGCATTATCAACATTGCCTCGGCCCACGGGCTCGTCGCTTCTGCCTTCAAATCCGCCTATGTCGCGGCAAAACATGGTATATTAGGTCTTACCAAGACGGCAGCACTCGAGCTTGCCGAGTTCGGCGTAACCGTGAACGCCATCTGCCCAGGCTATGTGCTGACGCCGCTCGTCGAAAAGCAGATACCGGATACCGCCAAGGCCCGCGGCATGACTGAGGAGCAGGTGAAGAGCGAAGTCATCCTCAAGGCGCAGCCGACGCATGAATTCGTCAAGGCAGAGGAGATCGGCGCGCTGTCGCTCTACCTTGCCAGCGATGCCGCCCGGCAGGTGACCGGAACGCACATCTCGATTGACGGTGGATGGACAGCGGCTTAACCATTTGGAAAAACAACCGGGAACATCATGAACGACAGCATCCGCTTCATCCTCAATGGCGAGGACATCACGCTTACCGATGTCGGGCCAACCGAGACGCTTCTCGATTTTTTACGATTGAAGCGACGGCTGACGGGCACCAAGGAAGGATGCGCCGAGGGCGATTGCGGCGCCTGCACCGTGCTCGTCGGCCGGCTGGCGGACGGCAAGCTCACCTATGAATCCGTCAATGCCTGCATCCGTTTCATCGGCTCGCTGCACGCCACCCACGTGGTGACGGTCGAGCATCTGGCCGGCAGGGACGGCGCGCTGCATCCCGTCCAGCAGGCATTGGTCGATTGTCATGGCTCGCAATGCGGCTTCTGCACCCCAGGCTTCGTCATGTCGCTTTATGGTCTCTGGCTCGCCAAGGAAAAGCCGAGCCGCCAGGAAATCGAAAAGGCGCTGCAAGGCAATCTCTGTCGCTGCACGGGCTATGAGCCGATCGTCAAGGCCGCCGAGCAGGTGAGCTTGATGCGGCCGAGCACCCTCTTCGACCCGCTTGAACGGAGACGTTCGGAAATCGTCGCCCGGCTTTGGGCAATGCAGGCGGGTGGCACGATCAGGATCGCGAATGGCGAAGACCGGCTGATCGTGCCGGCTTCGATGCAGGCGCTGGCCGAGGTCCTTTCGCAGGAACCCGACGCGATTATCGTCGCCGGCGCGACGGACGTCGGCCTCTGGGTGACGAAGCAGATGCGCAGGCTGAGCCCGGTTGTCTTCATCAATCATTTGAGCGAATTGCAGTCGGTGACGGAAGGCGAGGACGGCGTCGCCATCGGCGCCGGCGTCAGTTACACCAAGGCCTTCGAAGCAATCTCTCAGAAAATCCCGGCGCTCGGCCGGTTGATCGATCGCGTCGGCGGCGAGCAGGTGCGCAACATGGGCACGATTGGCGGCAACATCGCCAACGGCTCGCCGATCGGCGACAGCCCGCCGCCACTGATCGCGCTCGGCGCGACGCTCACGCTGCGGTCCCTGGAAGGCCAGCGCAGAATGCCGCTCGAGGATTTCTTCATCGCCTATGGCAAGCAGGACCGAAAGCCCGGCGAATTCGTCGAGAGCGTCTTCGTTCCCTATCCGGCAGCAATGAGCCGCTTTGCCGCCTACAAGATCACCAAGCGCCGCGACGAGGACATCACCGCCGTGCTCGGCGCCTTCCTGCTGACGCTCGATGAGACCGAAATCGTTACCGACATCCGCATCGCCTTCGGCGGCATGGCGGCAACGCCGAAACGCGCCCGCACGGTGGAGATGGCACTGATCGGCAAACCATGGACGGAAGCGACGATCGAGGCGACCCGACCCGCCTTCGATGCCGATTACCAGCCGCTGACCGACTGGCGCGCCACGGCGGAATACCGGCAACTGACGGCGAAGAACCTACTGACGCGGTTCTATCTGGAAACGGTTGGAGCGCCGGCGGAGCTGAAGCGGTTTGAGGAGGTGGCGTGATGAAGAGATCGACCTCTGCTCCCAGACTGCAAGCTTTGATGGGAACAGTCGCGTTCTCCTCCCCTCCCTCATTCCTGTGCTTGTCACAGGAATCCAGTGCGCCCGAGTCTTCGGGCGCGGGAGACCTTTCCTCCGCGTCATATGAGTCATTCACCGCGCAGACGCGCGGTCGCTGGATTCCTGTGACAGGCACAGGAATGAGGGAGTGCGGAGTAACCGCCTCCCGTCACTCCCTTCGCGGAGGACACCGCTAATGGACAAGTCCACCTTCGAAGACCGCAAGGCCATCATCGCAGGCCCGATGCACGGCTCGCTGCGGCATGATTCAGCGCATAAGCATGTCACCGGAACCGCTGATTATATCGACGATATTCCCGAACCCGCAGGTCTGCTGCATGGCGCCGTCGGCCTCTCCGACCGGGCGCATGCCGAAATCCTCAGCATCGACCTTTCCGCGGTCGCCGCGCATCCCGGCGTCGTCTGGGTTTTCACCGGCAAGGACGTGCCCGGTATCAACGACGTCAGCTCCAACGGCAGCCATGACGAGCCGCTGCTGGCCGAAACTCTAGTTCAGTTTCATGGCCAACCGATCTTTGCCGTCATCGCCGAGACGCGTGATGCCGCCCGCCGCGCCGCGCAGCTGGCAAAGATCGACTATCGCGACCTGCCGCACTGGAGCGATATCGACGGCGCGCTCGCCAATGGCAGCCCGCTCGTCATCACCCCGATGACGCTGCACCGCGGCGAGCCGGAAACGGAAATGACGAATGCTGCCATGCGTCTGAAAGGTCAGATGCGCATCGGCGGACAGGAGCATTTCTACCTCGAAGGCCATATCGCCGTGGCAATCCCCGGCGAGGATGATGAGGTCACCGTCTGGTCCTCGACGCAGCATCCAAGCGAGATCCAGCACATCGTCGGTCACGTGCTCGATATTCCTTCCAACGCCGTGACAGTCAACGTGCGCCGTATGGGCGGCGGCTTCGGTGGCAAGGAAACGCAGGGCAATCAGTTCGCAGCACTTGCAGCGATCGCCGCCAAGAAGCTCGGCCGCGCAATCAAATTCCGTCCGGACCGCGACGAGGATATGAGCGCCACCGGCAAGCGCCACGATTTCCTCGTCGATTACGAACTCGGCTTCGACGCCGAAGGCCGCATCCATGCGGTCGACGCCACCTATGCAGCGCGCTGCGGTTTCTCCTCCGACCTCTCGGGACCGGTGACCGACCGTGCCCTCTTCCATGCCGATTCCAGCTATTTTTATCCGCATGTGCACCTGACCTCGAAGCCACTGAAGACGCACACCGTCTCCAACACCGCCTTTCGCGGCTTCGGCGGGCCGCAGGGCATGCTCGGCGCCGAACGCTTCATCGAGGAGATCGCCTATGCCGTCGGCAAGGATCCGCTCGATGTCCGCAAGCTGAATTTCTACGGTCAGCCGGGCTCCGGGCGTACGCTCACCCCCTACCATCAGGAGGTCGAGGACAACATCATCGCCCGCATCGTCGAGGAACTGGAGGAAACGGCCGAATACCGGGCGCGGCGCAACGCCATCATCGCCTTCAACCGCGACAGCCGCTACATAAGAAAGGGCATCGCGCTGACGCCGGTGAAATTCGGCATCTCTTTCACCATGACCGCCTTCAACCAGGCAGGCGCCCTCGTCCACATCTACCAGGACGGCTCGATCCACCTGAACCATGGCGGCACCGAAATGGGCCAGGGCCTCTATACCAAGGTGGCGCAGGTGCTGGCCGACAGCTTCCAGGTCGATATCGACAGGGTAAAGATCACCGCGACGACGACGGCCAAAGTGCCGAACACCTCGGCCACCGCCGCCTCCTCCGGCTCGGACTTGAACGGCATGGCAGCCTTCGACGCCGCTCGCCAGATCAAGGAACGGCTGGTCGCCTTTGCCGCCGAGAAATGGGATGTTGGGGCCGCCGATGTCGTCTTCCTACCGAACCGCGTGCGCGTCGGCGAGATCGAGATCCCCTTCCCCGATTTCATCAAGCAGGCCTATTTCGCCCGTGTCCAGCTTTCCGCCGCCGGCTTCTACAAGACGCCGAAAATCCACTGGGACCGCAAGGCCGGCCGCGGCACGCCCTTCTATTATTTCGCCTACGGCGCCTCCTGCACCGAGGTGTCGATCGACACGCTGACCGGCGAATATCTGATCGATCGCACCGACATCCTCCACGATGTCGGTCGCTCGCTGAATCCGGCGATCGATATGGGCCAGGTCGAAGGGGCCTTCGTGCAGGGACTGGGCTGGCTGACGACGGAAGAACTCTGGTGGGACGACAAGGGCCGGCTGCGCACCCATGCTCCCTCGACCTACAAGATCCCGCTCGCGTCCGACCGTCCGAAGATCTTCAACGTGCGCCTTGCCGAATGGTCCGAGAACACTGAGGCCACCATCGGCCGCTCCAAGGCCGTCGGCGAACCACCCTTGATGCTGGCGATCTCGGTGCTGGAAGCGCTGTCGATGGCGGTAGCAAGTGTGGCCAACTACAAGGTCTGCCCGAGGCTCGACGCCCCGGCGACGCCGGAACGGGTGCTGATGGCGGTCGAGCGGATGAAGGCCAAGGCTTAACGACACACAACCCGATGTCACAGCAAGATGAACCTGACATCACGAAAAGGCGGCCGGGCAAAACCGGCCAGGCGCGCAAGCTGCGGAGGAACGAAACAGAGGAAGAATATCGGCTCTGGGGGAATCTGCGAGACCGGCGGCTGAATGGATATAAATTTGCGCGACAAGTCCCACTCGGGACCTACATCGTCGATTTTCTGTGTCGGGAAGAACGGCTGATTGTCGAAATCGATGGGTTTCATCATGCTGGAAACATGCCTGACGAAGCACGAACCGTATGGCTGAATGGTGCTGGATATTCCGTCCTGCGTTTTTGGAACCATGAAATAACCAAAGAACGAAGAGCGGTCCTTGAGACGATCCTTGCCGCACTTGAAAGGCGGATATTCCAGCGAGATGATATTCTTCGCTTCTATCCTGCGATCGTTCGTCCCGAGGATGTGAAACAGTAATGCGCTTGAACCATACCCCCTCATCCGACCCTTCGGGCCACCTTCTCCCCGCTGGGGAGAAGAGGGAGCGGGACGTGTATGCCTTGTCAAAGCAGTCCGCCACCGCACCAGCAGGCACCACACGTAAGAGCGCAGATGGGATCGTTGAGAGCGCCGCATACTCCCTCTTCTCCCCAGCGGGGAGAAGGTGGCCCGAAGGGTCGGATGAGCGACTATCTGGGTTGTCAAGTTGCATATTCGAATTCTCTTCGCGCATCTCGTGCTTTTGCATTGAGAATGACCAGGAGTTTTCGGGCGAGCGCGATGCGGATGACCATTTTGGGTTTGCCGG
>NZ_WIEU01000015.1:0-156439 GCF_012276115.1 Rhizobium leguminosarum bv. viciae
GGGCTGGTAAGCTTTCTCGCTTGACCTTTTAGCCCCTGGCCCTTAACCGCCAGACAGAAAAGGAAAGGGTGGCGCATGAAGGTTCTGTTGATCGGATCGGGCGGACGCGAGCATGCGCTCGCCTGGAAGCTGGCGCAATCGCCGTTGATGAGCGAATTCTATGCCGCGCCCGGCAATCCCGGCATTGCCGAACATGCCATCCTCGTGCCCTTGAATATCGAGGATCACGAAGCGGTCGCGGCCTTCTGCAAGGACAAGGCGATCGATTTCGTCGTCGTCGGCCCGGAGGCGCCGCTGGTTGCCGGCCTCGCCGACCGGCTGCGCGCCAATGGCCTGGCGGTCTTCGGTCCTTCCGCTGCCGCAGCCCAGCTCGAGGGTTCCAAAGGCTTCACCAAGGATATCTGCGCCCGCTACGATATTCCGACAGGCGCCTACCAGCGCTTCAACAATGGACCGAAGGCGAAAGCCTATATCCGTGCCGAGGGTGTGCCGATCGTTGTCAAGGCCGACGGCCTTGCCGCCGGCAAGGGCGTGACGGTCGCGATGACGCTGGACGAGGCGCTGGCCGCGGTCGACGACTGCTTCGAAGGCGCCTTTGGCGCTGCCGGCGCTGAAGTCGTCGTCGAAGCCTATCTCGATGGCGAGGAGGCGAGCTTCTTCTGTCTCTGCGATGGCAAACATGCGCTGCCGCTCGCAACCGCGCAGGATCACAAGCGGGTGGGCGAGGGTGATACCGGCGTCAATACCGGCGGCATGGGCGCCTATTCGCCGGCGCCTGTGATGACTGCCGAAATGGTCGAGCGCACCATGAAAGAGATCATCGAACCGACGATGCGCGGCATGGCCGAGAGCGGCCATCCCTTCTCTGGCGTCTTTTTCGCCGGGCTGATGATCACCAGGAACGGGCCGGAGCTCATCGAATACAATGTCCGCTTCGGCGATCCCGAATGCCAGGTGCTGATGATGCGGTTGAAGAGCGATCTGCTGCCGTTGTTGCTCGCCACCGCCCACGGCACGCTCGATCAGGTCAAGGCCGAATGGAGCGACGATCCGGCACTGACGGTGGTCATGGCCTCGAAGGGTTATCCCGGCGCCTACGACAAGAACACGCCGATCCTCTCCCTGCCGGATGCAGGCGAGGGCGAAAAGGTGTTTCATGCCGGCACGGGTCTGAAGGATGGCGCATTGGTTGCGACCGGCGGCCGCGTGCTGAGCGTCACCGCGTCAGGCGGCACGGTCGCCGAGGCCAAGGACCGCGCCTACGCGCTGCTCGACAGGGTGAGATGGAAAAACGGCTTCTGCCGGCGCGACATCGGCTGGCGCGCGATCGAGCGCGAAACCGGCTCGGAATGAGCATAAACCGCCGCATTTTATAAATTTTTACCCTTTCCCCTGACGGGATGGAAACAAAGCTGCGCTAATTTGCTCCGAAGATGAGACGGAGTAACTTTGATGCGTCAGATTTTCCTCGGTGCGGCAATCCTGCTGATGGCAGGTTCTGCGATGGCGTCCTCGATCGAGGTGGTCGGCAAGACCGCGCCGTCCGCTGAAGGCAGCATCGTCACCGAAACCTGCGCCCATTGCCCGCCGCTCCAGGCCGAGCTGACCAAGAAGGACTATACGGTGCCGGAGCTGAAGCCCGGCGTCCTCCAGGCGAGTGAAATCCGCGATGTCGGCGGCGAAAAGAAGATCTATCGCACCGAAGGCTGGATGGGCGGCTCGCCCGTCGTCTTCGTCAGCAAGGCGACCCCGGAAGCGATGCTTGCCGCGGTGCCTTCCGCCCCGCCTGCAGACGGCATCGACATGAATGCGACGACGGCGGCTGTCATCGGCGGCGACGCCAAGCCCGTTGCCGCCGGCATGGCGGAACAACCGGCAGCCCTTAACGTTTCCGAATTCAAGCTGCGTTTCTAAAGCATGTCGCGCAAAAGTGCGCGGCGCTTTAAAACCAAAATTCCCTGCCCCTGCCTGATCAAGGTTTCGATCGATTGGGGTTCCACCACCGGTGGACCGAATGCACCCTCGATGAGCAGCGAGGGTGCATTCTTGTTTTGATATGCTGAGATCCGGCGGTTTTGCTTTGTAATTTACCCCTCGATTTTTAGGGAAACTCGCGCCGCGAACAATAAAGTTAAAGCTTTTTTATAGGGTGAGCATCAATTGTTCCTTACCCGGTCGCAGCATGTTTGTTTTAGCAGCGGTAGACGCGTCCTCTTTTTGGCGCGCTCGCACAGGCGGTAGAAAACCGCACCGGAATGCAGCCATCCATTCCCGTTGCGAGGCGTTATGAAAAATTTGAAGATATCGAAGCAGCTCATATTGCTGGTCGTCGGCCTGATGATCGCCTTTGCGATCGCCACCTCCCTGCAGATCCGCTCCTCGGTCGATGCGATCTACAAGGAGCGTTACGACATGCTGCGCGCCGAGGTTCAGTCGGCGGTCTCCGTTCTCAAGCTTTACCAGGCCAAGGTCACATCAGGCGAAATGACGCTGGAGGATGCCCAGAAGCAGGCCTACACCACCGTCAACGGGATGAAATACGATCCGGACGGCTATTTCTTCGGCTATAGCTACGACGTCCAGATGATGTTCCACTACGATGCTGCGAAAGTCGGGCAGAACCTGAAGGCTCAGCCGGACAGCAAGGGCAAGCTCTATCGCGAAGAGCTGGTTAAGCTCGGGCAGCAGGGCGGTGGTCTCGTTGAATATTATTCCACCAGCAAGCCGGGCCAGCCGGCCGGCGATTACCGCAAGACGGCCTATGGGCAGGCCTTCGAACCCTGGAAGGTCGTCGTCGTCACCGGCGTCTATATGGACGATCTCGATGCGCAGATAAACAGCACGATCCTGACTGCACTGTCCGGCAGCATCGTTCTGTTCTTCCTTGCCATGGCCGCCGCCTACTTCGTCATTCGCGGCATATCGGGACCTCTCAACAACGTCCATGCCGCCCTGAAGGCGGTCTCGGAAGAGGACGTTTCCATCGCCATCCCGCATATCAGCATGAACAACGAAGTCGGCATGATGGCCAAGGCGACGCTCTCGCTGCAGGAAAAGATCAGGGAACGCCATCAGATGTCGGATCGCGAGGCGGCCCAGCAGCTGGCGCTGGAAAGCGAGCGCGAAAACAACTTGCGCCAGCAGCAGGACGAGGCAACGCTGCAGGCGCGGGTGGTGACGACGATCGGCCAGGCGCTGGAGATGATCGCCCGCGGCGATCTCACCGTCCGCTGCGCCGATCTCGGCCAGAAATACGCCGCCCTTCGCGACAACTTCAACGATGCGCTGTCGCATCTCGAAGCCGCCATGGCCAAGGTCAGCGCCAAGGGCACCGATATCGGCACCAGCAAGGAAGAGATCCGCCGCGCTTCAAACGAGCTGTCGCAGCGCACCGAGCGCCAGGCCGCCAGTCTCGAGGAAACCTCGGCCGCACTCGATGAACTCACAGTCGCTGTCCGCCAGACGGCCGACGGCGCCCATGAGGCGAGCAAGCGCGTCCACGCGGTCAGCACCGAAGCCACCCATAGCGATGCGATCGTCACCCAGGCGATCGAGGCGATGAGCGGCATCGAGAAGTCGTCGTCGGAGATCACCAAGATCATCGGCGTCATTGACGAGATCGCCTTCCAGACCAATCTGCTGGCGCTGAATGCCGGCGTCGAGGCGGCGCGTGCCGGTGAAAGCGGCAAGGGTTTTGCGGTTGTCGCCCAGGAAGTCCGTGAGCTTGCCCAGCGCTCCGCCGCTGCGGCCAAGGAGATCAAGGATCAGATCGCCCGCTCCTCCAGCCAGGTCGACCACGGCGTCCGTCTGGTCGGCGAGGCAGGCGAGGCGCTGAAGCGCATCTCCGACCAGATCAAGGCCGCCAACGAGATCGTCGCCAAGATCGCCCACAGCGCCTCCGAGCAGGATACGACGCTGCGCTCGATCTCGTCGTCGATGAACCAGCTCGATGCCGCCACCCAGCAGAATGCCGCCATGGCCGAGGAGACCACGGCATCGGCAGAGACGCTGGCCAGCGATACCGACGAGCTGATCGACCTTATCCGCGGCTTCCGCGTCAGTGGCGAAAGCGCTGCCCCGGCCATGCATCAAGGTCGCCGTGCCGCTTAAACGGCGCGGGGACAATAAGATATTTTATCACGAAATTCTTAACGGCCGTCGGTTCTCCGGCGGCCGTGCCATTTGGACCCCTACTCCCCGATCTGGTCGATCAATTGCTCGATTTCGTGATCGGAAAACACTTCGACACCGGCCGCTTTTAGCGCCGCCGCCGTCACGCCATTACCGGCCTGCTTGCGGCCGGAAAACGTGCCATCATAAATGAAACCGGATCCGCAGGACGGGCTGCCGTCGATGAGCAGCGCATAATGGCAGCCGGCTTGCAGTGCAAGCGTCACGGCATTCTTGGCAGCCTGCAGGAATTCTTCCGTCACATCGGCGCCCGTCAGCTCGACAACCCGCGCCTTGCCGGCCAGCACCTCTTCGCCGGTTGCCGCCTCTGCGATCTCCGCGGGCGGCCGCGGCACCGTCATGCCTGCCGACATCTCGGGACAGATCGTCACCAGCCGGCCCTCGGCCCGCCATGTCTCGATCGCAGGGTGAAGCAACGGCTTCGCCCGCCCGTCATAGCGGACGGCGTGGCCCATGAGACAGGCGCTGACGAGAATCTTGCTCTGCATGTCTGCATGAATACAGCCGGAGTCGCGGCAATGCCAGCGTTGGATAACCGCTCTTCAAGGGACAGCGAACCGCCCCTTGCATGTTCAAACTGCATCCATTGATGATGGGTGCGACCGCCAAACGTATTTAATCCCAGCACCCACGTGGCAAGCGCCCCGTTCGTGCTGGCAACATCACCCCGAAATCTTCGAGAAGTCCGCAACTGTTCCCGTCGCTTCGCGGATCAGCCGCAGCAGGGCGAGGCGGTTGGCGCGGATGGCGGCGTCCTCGTCATTGACGAGCACCTCTTCGAAGAAGCGGTCGACCGGGCCGCGCAGCTTGGAGAGCGCTTCCATCGCCGAGCGGAAATCCTCACCCGCAACGGCGTCCGAGGCGTCCTTCGAGGCGCTGGAGATTGCGGTGAAGAGCTCCTTCTCGGCGTCGAGCTTCAGAAGCGCTGGCGAAACGCCGTCGGCGATCACGGTGCCCTTCTTTTCCTCGGCGACGAGCAGTTGCGTCGCGCGTTTGGTGCCGGCAAGCAGGTTCTTGCCGTCTTCCGAGGTGATGAAGGCCGTCAGGGCTTCGACGCGGCGCGCCACCATCAAAAGGTCGTCGGCATCTGAAGTCAGCACGGAGTCGATCAGATCGTGGCGGGCGCCCTGGTCGCGCAGATAGACCTTGAGACGGTCGTGGAAGAAGGAGAGCAGGTCGCCATCCCTGGTCGTTGCCAGCAGCGGCAGGCGGATTCTTCGCTCCAGCAGGATCCTGACGACGCCGAGGGCGGCACGCCGCAGTGCAAACGGATCCTTCGACCCCGTCGGCTTTTCATCGATCGCCCAGAAGCCGATCAGCGTATCGAGCTTGTCGGCAAGGGCGATCGTGATCGCCACTCTGTCCTCCGGCACGCGGTCCGACGGACCCTGTGGCTTGTAATGGTCCTCGATCGCGGCGGCAACGGAGGCATTCTCACCCTGCAGCACCGCATATTTGCGGCCCATCAAGCCCTGCAGTTCGGGGAATTCGCCAACCGCTTCGGTGCGCAGATCGGCCTTGGCGAGCACGGCGGCGCGATCGATGAGAGCCGCGTCGGCGCCGGTGATATCAGCCAATTCCTTGGCGAGCGCGCGGATGCGGGCGACGCGCGCGCCCTGTGTGCCGAGCTTGGCATGGAACGTCACGTCAAGCGCATCGAGCTTGGCCATGCGCTGGTCGAGCGGCTTGTTGATGTCGAGGCCGAACTTTGCCGCCGAAGCCGTGAGCGTCTCGAGATCCGGCAGGTTGCCCTGGTCGCGTTTCCAGAAATGCAGCGCGTCTGAAAGCCGGGCCCGCACCACCTTGCCGTTGCCGTGGACGATTTCCTTGCCGCCGTCGCTTGCCTGGATGTTGGAAACGAGGATGAACTTGTTCGACAGCGTCTCGCTGCCGTTCGCGCGCGTCACGAAACACTTCTGGTTGGTCTTGATCGTCAGCCGGATGATTTCCGAGGGGATCGAGAGATAATCCTCCTCGAAACTGCCCATCAGCACCTGCGGCCATTCGACGAGGCCGGAGACTTCCTCCAGCAGACCTTCGTCTTCCACCAGCTCGAGCCCGTTGGCAAAGGCGATGTCGCGGGCATCGTGCAGGATGATGTCCTTGCGCCGCTCGGCGTCGAGGATGACCTTGGCCTTTTCCAGGTTCGCCGCATAATCGTCGAAGCGCCGCACCGTGATCGCCTCGGGCGCATGGAAACGGTGGCCGTAGGTGATGTTGGAGGCGGTGAGGCCGTCGATCTCGAAGGGAATGACGGTGGTCTCTTCATGCTCCGGGCCAAAGGTGCAGACGATCGACTGCAGCGGCCGCACCCAGCGCAGCGCGCCGGGCTTCGACGAGGCTTTGCCCCAGCGCATCGATTTCGGCCAGGGAAAATCGCGGATGATGCCGGGCATGATATCGGTGACGATCTCTTCCGTCGCGCGGCCGGGCTTGGAGATGACCGCGACGTAGAAATCGCCCTTCTTCGGATCGCTCACCACCTGCGCCTCGGAAACCGAGGAAAGGCCGGCGCCGCGCAGAAAACCTTCGATCGCCTTCTCGTTGGCGTCGGTGCGGGGTCCCTTGCGCTCCTCGCGCACATCGGCCGAGCGTGCCGTCAGGCCATGGATGTCGAGCGCAAGCCGCCGCGGCGTCCAGTATTCACGCGCGCCCTCGTAGGACAGGCCGGCTTCGACAAGCGCATCGGTGACGAGCTTCTTCAGGTCGCCGGAAGC
This sequence comes from Rhizobium leguminosarum bv. viciae, assembly GCF_012276115.1. Lineage (GTDB taxonomy): Bacteria > Pseudomonadota > Alphaproteobacteria > Rhizobiales > Rhizobiaceae > Rhizobium > Rhizobium leguminosarum_T. Next base: position 6,909 of record NZ_WIEU01000015.1, read on the forward strand.
CTTGCGCTGCATGCGGGCAGGAATCTCTTCGGAGCGCAGTTCGAGAAGAAGGTTTGGCATGTCAATCTTTTCCTTGCGCCCGCGGGCAGGGCGATCCAAAAACGTTGCTTCTGCTAGCAAAGAATGGCGCATCTGCACAACCGCAAAATCGCCGTCTTTCCGGCATGCTTATCCTGTGGATCGGCGCTCGGCCGTAAACTCCAACATTGCCTTGCCGCTTTTCGCCGCTATGGTCCCGCCACCTTTGTCGAAACAGGAAATCCCCAGGAACCCCATGGCCGCAGACCTCCGTTTTCTCGCAGCCCGCATCTCGGCCGAAATCAGCGCCCGGCCCGAACAGGCCAAAGCCGCCATCGAGCTGCTCGACGAGGGCGCAACCGTGCCCTTCATCGCCCGCTACCGCAAGGAAGTGACGGGCGGGCTTGACGATACGCAGTTGCGCAACCTCGCCGAGCGGCTGGTCTATTTGCGCGAACTCGAAGCCCGGCGCGACGCGATCGTCGAATCGATCACCGGCCAGGGCAAGATGACCGACGAGCTGATGACCAAGGTCGCAGGCGCCGAAACCAAGGCCGAGCTCGAAGATCTCTATCTGCCCTACAAGCCGAAGCGCCGCACGCGGGCCGAAATCGCCCGCGAACGCGGCCTCGGCCCGCTCGCCGAGACGATCCTTGCCGACCGCGCCAGGGAACCGGCGGTGTTGGCCGAAGGCTTCATCACAGCGGATGTGCTCGATGTGAAGACGGCGCTCGAAGGCGCGCGCGACATCATCGCCGAAGGCATTGCCGAAAATGCCGACCTGCTCGGCAAGCTGCGCGCCCATATGCGCCAGGCCTCGCTGCTGAAGGCGAAAGTCGTCGACGGCAAGCAGGCGACGGGCGAGAAGTTCTCCGACTATTTCGACCATTCCGAACGCTGGGCGACTGCGCCGGGCCACCGCGCGCTCGCCATGCTGCGCGGCTGGAACGAGGAGGTGCTGACGCTGACGATCGAGGCCGACGCCGAGACGATCTCTCCGAACAAGCCGGTCGAACGCATGATCGTGGCGGCCTACGAGATCGGTGCGAGCCGTCCCGGCGACCGCTGGCTGATGGAGGTCGCAAGCTGGACATGGCGCGTCAAGCTTTCCATGTCGCTTTCGCTCGACCTGATGCGGGAACTGCGCGAAAGGGCCGAAGAAGAGGCGATCCATGTCTTCGCCCGCAATCTCAAGGACCTGCTCTTGGCAGCGCCCGCCGGCTCGCGCGCGACGATGGGTCTCGATCCCGGCATCCGCACCGGCGTCAAGGTCGCCGTCGTCGACGGCACCGGCAAGGTGGTGGCGACATCGACCGTCTATCCCTTCCAGCCGAGGAACGATGTGCGCGGCGCCCAGGTCGAACTCGCATCGCTGATCCGCAAGCATAATGTCGAGCTGATCTCGATCGGCAACGGCACCGGCAGCCGCGAAACCGAAAAGCTGGTGGCCGACATGCTGGCCGAGTTGCCGGCGCCGAAGCCGACCAAGGTCATCGTGTCGGAAGCCGGCGCCTCGGTCTATTCCGCCTCGGCGACCGCAGCGGCGGAATTTCCCGATCTCGACGTGTCGCTGCGCGGCGCCGTCTCCATCGCGCGGCGCCTGCAGGATCCGCTGGCCGAACTGGTCAAGATCGAGCCGAAGTCGATCGGCGTCGGCCAGTATCAGCATGACGTCGACCAGCAGAAGCTGTCGCGTTCGCTCGATGCCGTGGTGGAAGATGCGGTGAATGCCGTCGGTGTCGATCTCAACACCGCCTCTGCGCCGCTGCTCTCGCGCGTCTCCGGCCTCGGCCCGTCGATCGCCGATGCCATCGTCCGCCACCGCGACAGCGAGGGCCGTTTCGAGACGCGAAAGGATCTGCTGAAGGTCGCCAGACTCGGCGGCCGCACCTTCGAGCAATGCGCCGGCTTCCTGCGCATCCCCAACGGCAAGGAGCCGCTCGATTCCTCCTCGGTGCACCCGGAGGCTTACGGCGTAGCCAAGAAAATCGTCGCCGCCTGCGGCCGGGATCTGCGCGCGTTGATGGGCGACAGCGCCGTGTTGAAATCGGTTGATCCGCGCCAGTTCATCGACGAGAAATTCGGTTTGCCGACGGTCAAAGATATCATCGCAGAGCTGGAAAAGCCCGGCCGCGACCCGCGTCCGAGCTTCAAGACCGCGACCTTTGCCGAGGGCGTCAACGAAATTTCCGACCTGGAGCCCGGCATGGTGCTCGAAGGCACGGTGACCAACGTCGCCGCCTTCGGCGCCTTCGTCGATATCGGCGTGCACCAGGATGGTCTGGTGCACGTCTCCCAGCTTGCCGATCGCTTCGTCAAGGATCCCCACGAGGTCGTCAAGGCGGGTGATGTCGTCAAGGTGCGGGTTGTCGAAGTCGATGCCAAGCGCAAACGCATCGGTCTTTCCATGCGCCGCGACGACGGCTCATCAGCGCCGCCACCGCGTGGTGATTCTCGTCCAAACCAAGGGTCGAGGCCGCAGAACGAGCGCCGGCCTGCGGCTCAGAAACCGGAGAGCCAGGGCGCCTTCGGCGCGGCACTGGCCGAAGCCATGAAGCGAAAATAAGGGTTTAGTGGGCATTTCGGCAAAAATGCAACAGTTTGGCAGCGTTCTGAACGGAGTGCTAAATCCGGCGCTTGTAAGGCGAAAGAGAGCTATTAAGTTGATGTGACTATCCTGTCACATTTGCGAGGCGTCCATGGCGTCGGCATTCTTATCGATCGTCCAGCAAATCATCCGCAAGGGTTCGTTGAAACTGACCCTTGCCAATGGCGAGACCCACACGATCGGCGACGGCACCGGTGAAACCGTTGTCGCCCGCCTTGCCGATCAGGAGGCCGAGGACGCCATCCGGCGCGACCCGACCATGAAGCTCGGCGAAATGTACATGCAAGGCCGGTTCATTCTCGAACAGGGCAACATCTACGATTTCCTGTCGCTGGTGAAACAGAACACCACCAACGAGATTTTCGATTTCAAGATGGCGGCACTGCTCCTCGGCCGCATTGCCTGGCAGCAGCTGAAGAGCCGCGTGCCGGTCAACCGCAACAAGCACAATGTCGCCCATCATTACGACCTGTCGGCCAAGCTCTTCGATCTTTTCCTCGACGAGGACTGGCAATATTCCTGCGCCTATTTCGAGCCGCCGGGCATTGGTCTCGATGAGGCGCAGCTCGCCAAGAAACGCCATATCGCCGCCAAGCTTCTGCTTGAGCCGAACCTGCGCATCCTGGAGATCGGCTCCGGCTGGGGCGGCATGGGCATGTACCTGACGGAGGCGACCGAAGGTGCCGAATTCACGGGCATCACGTTGAGCGAAGAGCAGCTCAAGGTCTCGCGTAAGCGCGCAGAAAAGCGCGGCCTTGCCGACCGGGTGCGTTTCGAACTGCAGGACTACCGCACCATGACGGGCAGGAAGTTCGACCGCATCGTCTCGGTCGGCATGTTCGAACATGTCGGCATCGGCCATTACGGCAATTTCTTCCGCAAGGTATCGGATCTCCTCGACGACAATGGCGTCATGGTGCTGCATTCGATCGGCCGCCCGAAGCCGAGCCTTGCCACCAATGCCTTCATCGAGAAATATATCTTCCCGGGCGGTTACATCCCGTCCGTCGGCGAGGTCGTGCCGCCGCTCGAAAAGGCTGGGCTGCTGGTCAAGGATATCGAAATCCTGCCGATGCATTATGCCTATACGCTACGCCATTGGCGCGAGCGTTTCGTGGCGCGCAAGGCCGAAGCGGTGGCGCTCTACGACGAGCAATTCTTCCGCATGTGGGAATTCTATCTGGCCGGTTCCGAAATGGGCTTCCGCTGGGACGAGCTCTTCATCCTGCAGATCCAGATCGCCAAGAACCAGTTCGCCGTTCCCGACAATCGCAATTACATCGCACGCAACGAAGCGAAGCTGAAGGAATTCGAGGCGAGGCGCGCACCGCTGGAAAAGGTGACGTTCTGATCCCGCGGAAGTGCCGCTTCCGCTGGCGCTTTTGCCGAGGGACGGATTCTCATGAAAGGACGTGCCGATGAGCAATGCGTTTCCCGAGATCTACTTGGTCCGCCACGGTGAAACCGAATGGAGCCTGTCCGGGCGCCACACCGGACGCAGCGATATTCCCTTGACGGCGAACGGCGAGGCCGCCGCCCGCAAACTCGCCGACCGGCTGACGGGCCTTACCTTCTCCGCCGTCTGGTCGAGCCCCTCCGAGCGGGCCCGCAAGACCTGCGCGCTCGCCGGATTCGGATCGGGCGCGGTGATCAAGGACGATCTCGCCGAATGGGACTACGGCGCTTATGAAGGCATCACCACCAAGGCGATCCTTGCCGACCGCCCCGGCTGGCATCTCTTTCGCGATGGTTGCCCGAATGGCGAAGTCGCCGCCGATGTCGGCGCCCGCGCAGACGCCGTCATCCATGCGCTTCGCCAAACGGCCGGCACCATCCTGATCTTTTCCAGCTCGCATTTCCTGCGCGTCCTCGCCGCCCGCTGGCTCGGTCTGCCGCCGGAAGGCGGCGCTCATTTCTCGCTCGATACGACGAGTATCAGCGTGCTCGGCTACGAGCACGATCTGACCGAGCCGGTCATCCGCCGCTGGAACCAGAGATAGGTTGGGAGCAGGTTTGCCGAGTTCGATAGCAGATGCCATCAGCCTTTCATTAGCGCCCTTTGTTTCGCCGTGGTTAACATTGGGGTAACGACATCAGGATAGATGTAGCGAGCGCCGCCCTCCGCGGCTTTGTTTTTGCGTTTTCTGGAGTGCGGACGTGTCTCATCGATCAGTCGTATCGATCTCTCTGGCTATTGCCCTTTTATCCGCTGGTTCGGTGGCCGCCTAGGAAAGCGGCCAGCATTTCTGGTCCGGCGACTGGTATCTGAGCGTCGGCGTCGCTGGCTTCTCCGCCCCGAAATTCGAGGGCTCGTCGCACTATGAATTCAAGTTCAGCCCGCTGATCTCGGTCGGTCGCCAAGGTGCTGGCCCGCGTTTTTCCTCGCGCAACGACAATCCTTCCTTCGCCCTCATCGACAAGGGTGCCTTTCGTGCCGGCATCGTCGGTAAATTTGTGCCGTCGCGCGATGATGGCGACGGCAACGAGCTGAAGGGTTTGAAGAAGGTCAAATGGGGGGCGGAAGCCGGCGGTTTCGTCGAGGTTTACCCGACCGACTTCCTTCGCGCCCGCGCCGAAGTCCGCCAGGGCATCCGCGCCCATGACGGCATCGTCGCCGATCTCGCGGTCGATGCCTTCACCGATATCGCCCCCGACCTGCAACTATCTGGCGGTCCGCGCGCGACGTTTGCCACCAGCGGCTATTACGATGCCTATTACGGCGTCAACGCCAAGCAAGCGGCGGCAAGCGGCCTTGATCCCTACAAGCCGTCGTCGGGCATCCAGTCCTATGGCGCCGGCGCGGCGCTGACCTGGAAGGCGACGGAAAACCTCTCGGCCAGTTCCTTCCTCGAATATAAGCGGCTGGCGGGCCCTGCCGCCGACAGCAGCCTCGTGCGCGAGCGCGGCTCGAAGAACCAGGTCCTCATCGGCGTCTCGGCGACCTACAAGTTCAATTTCTCACTGCAGTGAAAACGCGGCTGCGCATCTCTTTCAGATGCGCAGCGCTGTAACACTTTGAATTACCGCATAATTTCATCCTTGGATCGATTCCGATCCAAGGAATGAACAAATGGCGGCGCAATGATCACTTCTTGACCGCATCGACGGCCCGCCGCTAGATGAGCGGCATGCACGACACCGGCGACTTCAACGATCGCGTCTCCGACGCACCTTCCGACAACTGGGTCTACCGGATCCTGCCGCGATGGCTCTGGCCTTATGCGCAGCTCGCACGCTGGGATCGCCCGATCGGCTGGCAGCTCTTGATGTGGCCGTGCTTCTGGTCGGCGACACTTGCTTCCAATGCGGCGATCGGCGAGGGGATCTATTCCGGCAGCTTGCTGGTGTCTCACCTGTTCCTTTATTTCATCGGCGCGGTCGCCATGCGCGGCGCCGGATGCACCTATAACGATCTCGTCGACCACGAGATCGACATGGAAGTGGCGCGCACGCGGTCGCGTCCGCTGCCCTCCGGCCGCGTCACGCGCGCCCACGCGAAAATCTTCATCGGCTTGCAGGCGCTGGTCGGCCTCATCGTGCTGCTGCAGTTCAACTGGCTCAACGTCTTCCTCGGCGTGCTCTCGCTCGGGATCGTGGCGTTCTATCCTTATGCCAAACGGTTCACCGACTGGCCGCAATTCTACCTCGGACTAGCCTTTTCCTGGGGCGCGCTGATGGGCTGGGCCGGGATTATGGGCGGCCTCTCCTTTGCCGCCATCCTGCTCTATGCCGCCTCCGTCGCCTGGACGATCGGTTATGACACGATCTATGCGCATCAGGACAAGGAGGATGACGAGCTGATCGGCGTCCGCTCCACCGCGCGCCTGTTCGGCGACAGGACGCGGCAATGGCTGATCGGCCTTTACGGGCTGACGCTGGTGCTGATGTTTATTGCTTTCGCTCTCGCCGGCGCCAACCTCATCGCTTTCCTGGCCTTGCTCGGCGCCGCCGGCATGTTCGCCTGGCAGATCGTGCGGCTCGATATCAACGATCCCGACCAGTGCCTGGCGCTCTTCAAATCGAATAACCGCGTCGGCCTGATCATCTTCTTCGGCCTCTTCGTCTCGCTGCTGTTTGCCATTCCCTGATTGGGACGGTGGATGAAACAATAAACCCGGCGCGGGCGCCGGGTTCAAAATGGTATTGCCAAATCGGGACTTTTGCGATTTCGCTTAAGTCCGGGCGATGATTTCCTTACCTTCGATCTTCATGGCGACGCCCAGCCGACCGGTAGTGCGGCGCACGAGGAAGCGCGGACGGCGGTTGGCGAAGTAGGAATGGCGGCGGCGCGGCTTGAGGTCGCTGGTGCGCAAGGCGCCGATGTGATCTTCGAGCGGCCGGGCGACGCCGTCGGCCTCGACCATCAGCATCGGAATGCGGAAGGCCTCCGACCAGCTTCGCCAGTCGGCAGCAATGTCGCTGAGATCATGGGCGACGAGCAGCGGAATGCAGAGCTCCGGATCGGTGTGATGGAGTTCGAGAGTGACCGTGACATCGCCGTCGCCATGGTCGATGGCGCGGGCGGCGACGCCCTTGAAAACGCGCTTCGGCAGCGCAATCGAGAGCGGCAGGCCGCTGGAGGGAAGGATCTTGCGCAGGACCGCTCCGCGTTCGTCTATGGTGATATTGACGTCATCCGAACAATCGTGGATGGCGTAGCTGACCTGCTGGGGAAAGCGGGACGGATCGAGGCGTAACGTCGTGCCAGCCCAGGCGGGCTTCATAACGGGATTGTTCATTTCATTCTACCCTTGTCTTACCTGAGAGCCGATTTCCGGTCTTCTCCTTGGGACTTTTCGTCCTCTATGGCCGACAATAGGCAGCCGCCGTTCCGTACAGCTTAAAAATTGCGGTTAAGAAAACTTTGCCTCCTCTGATGGTTATCAAAACCGAATCCGGCAGGGTTTCCGGAAGGTGAACGATGTGGTGTCCTGGAATGATGCATCCGGAGGTAAGCCTCAGGTAAGCTTTCCATGGCAAAATGTGCTCACCAGCATTTCGTCGTTCTTTTAGAGATTTTGCCGAAAAGGGCGCTTTCCATGATCACGGCTTCCCTCGCTTACACGATCCTGTCGCGGGACATGACGTCGAGCCTCAACAGGGTCGCGTCGCAGACGACGGTCAAGAAGGATGCCCAGTACTACGCCGACAACATCAATAAGGTCACCGACGTCGACGACTTCCTTGGCGACTACAAGCTCTATAGCTATGCGATGAAGGCCCATGGCCTCGAGGACATGACCTACGCCAAGGCCTTCATGAAGAAGGTGCTGGAAAGCGATCTCACCGATCCCAACAGCTACGCCAACAAGCTTTCCGATACGCGCTACCGCGAATTCGCCGCCGCCTTCAATTTCAACGCGCCGGAGAAGGACGTGCAGACGGATGCGCAGGAGGACGAGCTCATCGGTCTCTACAAGCAATCCTTCGCCGACGCCGAAAAGGCCGCGAACGCCGAGAGCACCTATTACAGCAACAATATCGATAGCGTGCAGAGCGTCGACGATCTGGTCAACAACACCCGGTTGCGCACCTATGTGCTGAAGACCTTCAAGATCGATCCCACCTATGCGTCGAAGGATTTTCTGCGGCAGGTGCTGACCAGCGATCTCAGCGACCCCACGAGCTTCGTCAATACGCAGGGCGGCGACAAGTACAAGGCGCTTGCCGCCCAGTTCAGCTTCAACGCCGACGGCACCGTCACCGGCACGGCCCAGACCGCCGCGCAAAAGGCCTCGGTCATCGAGTCCTACACGCTGAATTCCCAATCGGTCATCATCGACAATTCGGTCGGCTCCGACGTCTACTACGTCGGTAAGACGGCGGCCGAATACAACAAGGCCTATTACACCGCCAAGATCGGCACGATCACCAATGTCGACGATCTGGTCGCCGACAACCGGCTGACTTCTTATATCAAGACAGCCTACAGCATGGGCGCCGACTTTACCGCCGCAGCGCTGCGCACGGTGCTGACCGACCCCGGCTATGCCCAGCTGATGGGCTTCACCAACGTCTACAATGCTTTCAATTTCAAGGCGGACGGTTCGACGTCGAACACGGCGCGCGCTCAGTCTATCGCCCAGGCGAACAATCTGCAGTCGGCTGCGTCGAACACCGGCAGTTATTATACCTTGACCTCGCAATCGAGCAGCATCACCAATGTCGACGACCTGCTCGCCGACAACGTGCTGGCGCGCTACATCAAGGATGCCTATGGTCTCGGCACGAATTTCAGCAATGCCGACCTCAAGAGCATTCTGACGGATCCGGCCTATGCCGCGGCTCAGGGCCATGCCGGCATCAATGCCGACTTCAATTTCCAGGCGGACGGTTCGATCAACGGTTCGGTGATACAGACCGAAGCGCAGCGCAAGTCGACCACCGACAAGTCGGCGGCGAACGCAGCGCATTTCAAAGGCATGATCGGCAATGTCACCAATGTCGATGGCATCATGTCGGATGCCGTTGCCGTCAGCTACATCAGAAACAGCATGCAGATCGCAGACAGCGTCTCTGATGCGACGTTGAGGACCTTCTTGGTCGATCCCGCGGCTGCCAGCGCCCAGGGCTATAGCGACGTCCACGATCTTTTCAATTTCAAGACGGACGGTTCTGTCGCCACCCTTTACGCCTCGCAAAGTGCCTCGCAGAGCGCGAGCACCACCAGCAAGGCCAATGATGCCGCCGTCTACTATCAGGCGACCATCGCCGGCATCTCGGACGTCGATCAGTTGCTGGCGGACCAGAAACTGAACAATTTCGTCCGCAACGCCTTCGGCATCCCGTCGACGGTCAGCGATCTCGATCTCAGGAATATCCTGACTGACCAGAGCGGCACCGGCACTTATGCCGACGTTGCTGCTGCCTTCAACTTCAAGGCGGACGGCACGCTTGAAGATGGTATGCAGGCGCAGACGGCCGCCCAGATCAGCAATACGAAAATTAGTGCGACAGCGCGGACCAACGACTATTCAGCACGGATGGGGGAGATCGCCAATGTCGATGATCTTATTGCCGATGACGGCATCACCAATTTCCTAAAGAGCACTTACAATCTGCCGTTCGATATCTCGAACGCCGACCTGAAGAGCATTCTGACCGATTCGACGGCCGCTGCAGCAGCCGGCCACGCGGATCTCAATGCCGACTTTAACTTCGCCGCCGATGGATCGCTTCCTGTCGTCAGTTCGGTCCAGACGGCCGATCAGGCGCAGACCACCAACGACAATTACGCGGCGCGTTATGACGACGAGCGCGACGAGGCGATCGACGAGGTCGCATCCAACTACCAGAAGCTTATGGCCGACAGCAGCAGCCTGCTGAATTTCTCCGACGTCGACAGCGTCAATGATTTCCTGCGCAGCAATTCGTCGGCCGATTTCAGCAAGAGCAACGACAATCTGCCGGATCTCTTCCATGTGGCGCTGCAGGCTTTCGGCCTGACCGACCAGGAGGTTTCGCGTTCGATGATGCGCAAGATCCTGACCAGCGATGCCTATGATCCGAACGGCTATGTCGCTTCGCTCAAGGATGAACGCATCACCAACCTTGCCCGCGCCTTCAACTTCGGCCCCGACGGCAAGGCGGCATCACCCTTCCAGGCGCTGCCTGACGCGACAATGGCCAAATACGCCACCGACTATAGATCGCATATGACCATGCTGATGAAGGACGGTCCGGTAAAGGACAAGGCGGCGAAGGATGCGACGGCGGAAGTTGATTATTTCGCCAAGGGCATGGCGAAGGTGAAGTCGCTCGACGATTTCCTGAACGACAGCCGGCTGACGGATCTGGTGCTGAAGGCGAACAACCTCGACCCGAAGAATTACGACAAGGCTACGCTGAAGAAGATCTTCACCTCCGATCCTGACGACAAGAAGAGCTACCTCAACGCCACCGCCGATGCGCGCTTCAAGGATATCGTTGCCGCCTTCAACTTCGATAAGGACGGCAATCTCACCCGTGCCAAGATCGGCACCATCCAGAACAAGGCCGCCGAGGAACACACCCAGGAGCTCTACGTCCAGCAGACGATGGAAGCCCAGGAAGGCGAAAGCAATGACGGCGTTCGCCTGGCGCTCTATTTCAGCCGCAAGGCCTCGAGCATCACCTCGATCTATGGGATCCTCGGCGACAGGGCGCTTTATCAGGTCATCACCACAGCCTACAGTCTGCCATCGCAGATCTCGGGCATGGATGTCGCCAAACAGGCCGATCTCATCAACCGCTTCGTCAAGCTCGAGGATCTCCAGGATCCGAAGAAGGTCGACAAGCTGCTGCGCCGGTTCACCGCGATGTACGACGTCCAGAACGCCACCCAGCAGTCGCCGGCGCTGATGATCCTGACCAACGGCGGTACGCAGTAGGCCTGATGACGTGCCGGTCAACCTCACGGATCGAGGCTGACCACTTTTCCCGGGTTCATGATATCGGCAGGGTCGAAGGCGCGCTTGATGCGGCGCATCAACTCGATTTCGATTGCCGGGCGAATCGCCGCCAGTTCGTCGCGCTTCAACTGGCCGATACCGTGCTCGGCCGAGATCGAGCCGCCATGGGCAAGCACCAGTCCATGCACGATAAGGTTCATCTCATGCCAGCGGGCGATGAAGGCGTCCTTGTCGGCGCCGAGCGGCTGGGAAATATTGTAATGGATGTTGCCGTCGCCCATATGGCCGAAGGCGCAGATGCGGGCGCCGGGCATCGCCGCCATCACCGCTTCTTCGGCCTCGGCCATGAAATGCGGGATCTTCGACACGGGCACGGAAACATCGTGCTTGATCGATCCGCCTTCCGGCTTCTGCGCATCCGACATGCTCTCGCGCATGTGCCAGATCGCCTTCTGCTGGGCTACCGATGAGGCGATTGCGGCGTCGAGCACCAGCCCGGCCTCGAAGCCCTGTTCCAGCACGCCACTCATCATCCGTTCCGCCGTCTCGGCCGAATCCGACGTCGAAATGTCGATCAGCACATACCAGGGATAAGCCGTTTCCAGCGGATCGCGCACGCCGTCGATATGGCGCGTGGTGATCTCGACGCCGAAACGCGGCATCAGCTCGAAACCGGTGAGCGAGGCGCCGCAGAGGCTGGAGGCGAGGTTAAAGAGGGCAAGGGCGTCCGTCACCGAATTCAGGCCGGCGAAGGCGACCTGATGGCCGAGCGGCTGGGGAAAGAGCTTCAGCACCGCGCCGGTGATGATGCCGAGGGTGCCCTCGGCGCCGATGAAGAGATCACGCAGGTCGTAGCCGGTATTGTCCTTCTTCAGGCGGCGTAAGCCATCCCAGATCTCCCCGGTCGGCAGCACCACTTCGAGGCCGAGGCAGAGCTGACGTATATTGCCATAGGCAAGCACGGCCGTGCCGCCGGCATTGGTGGAAAGGTTGCCGCCGATGCGGCAGGAGCCCTCGGCGCCGAGAGACAGCGGAAACAGCCGCCCATGCGCCTCGGCTGCCTTCTGCACCTCGGCCAGGATAGCGCCGCCATCGGCCACCAGCACATTCGCCACCGGATCGACATCGCGAATTCTGTTCATGCGTTCGAGCGACAGGATGATATCGGACTTGCCCTGACGCGGCGTCTGGCCGCCGACGAGGCCGGTATTGCCGGTCTGCGGCACGATCGCCGTTCCGGTCTCCGTTGCAAGCTTCATGATATCCGAGACTTCCTCAACCGAGCCGGGTTTCAAGAGGAGAGGCGAGGAGCCATGATAGAGCCCCCGGTTTTCGATCAGATGCGGCGCGAGATCGGCTTCGCTGCTTAGCGCATACCTGTCGCCGACGATCACCCTGAAGCGATCGAGGAGTTCGGTGGAAATGCTGGAATTGCTCATCGGGCTCGGTCCTCCATCGTGATGCGCGGTTTTTCAGTCGCGGGGTGCGGCTGCCCGTTGCAGGCGGTCGTTGATCGCCTCGCCGAGCCCCTCCTCGGGAATCGGCGAAAAGGCGATGCTCTGAGCGCCGCTGGCATCGGCCCGCTTCATATAGTCGAAAAGATTGGCGGCAGCCTCTGCCAGGTCGCCTCGCGGGCTGAGATCAAGGACGATCCGCGCACTGTCCGCGCCGGAGACCACAGCGCTGCCGAAGGCGATCAGCGCTTCGCCGGATTCGACTGCCGTTGCATTGAGGCGCACGGAAGCACCCGGCGCGTAATGGGAGGCAAGCATGCCCGGCGCCTCGATGGCCGCCGATGCCGCCTTCGCCCGCAGCAGTGGCTGGCCTGCAACACGCTCGATCTCGCGCGCCGCCAGTCCACCCGGCCGAAGCAGCCTGAGTTGGCCACCCTCTGCCTTGACGATCGTCGATTCGACGCCGACGGCACTCGGGCCTGCGTCGAGGATCAGCGGGATTTTCGCCCCGAGATCGGCTTCGACATGGGCAGCGCTCGTGGCGCTGACCCCGCCCGACGTATTGGCGCTGGGGGCTGCGAGCGGCCGTCCGAAGGCGCCGATCAAAGCGCCAGCGAAACCCTTCGGCACGCGGATGCCGACGCTGTCGAGTCCGGCGGTCGCCAGCGAATGGATCGAGCTCTGAGGCTTCAGCGGCAGCACGAGGGTGAGCGGGCCGGGCCAGAAGACTTCAGCGAGCGCTCGCGAGACCGGGTCGAACTCGGCATGTTCTTCGGCCATGGCGAGGTCGGCCATATGACAGATCAGCGGGTTGAAGCGCGGCCGTCCTTTTGTCTCGTAGATGCGGGCAATGGCCAAAGGATTGGTGGCGTCGGCGGCAAGGCCGTAGACGGTCTCCGTCGGGATGGCGATGGCAAAGCCGTCGGCAAGAGCGGCTGAGGCCGCCTGCAGCGCTGCCTGCCTGTCTGTCGTGATATCGATCGTGCGTGCCATGTCCTGCCCGGTACTTGCGACTGCACCCTTGGCGCGTCTGAAGTGACGCGCGGCGCTGTAATTCCGGCAGTCATTAGGCTTTCCGCCGCCTGCGATCAATCGCTTTAGAGCTGCCGGATGATTTCGCGCAGCTGTTCGTTGCGGGCGCCGAGCAGCAGGATGTTGCGGATCGCCGCCTGCGGGTCGTGGGTGCGGAAGAGCAGGCCGTTGCCGCGCACCGAGCGGTCGATGGTCATCTTTTCCGCGGAGTCCTCGCCGGGTTTAATGGCGACGGCGAAATACATGCGGGAATAACCGACGTCGATGCGCTCAAAGAAATTGTCGTTGTCGCCGATGTCGGAATAGAAATTGGCGATGTAGAAGGCCCAGCTCACCTCTTCGTAATGGGCGAACTTCGTCCGCGCGGCGGTGACGTGGCAATAGCCGAGATGCGGGCTGTCCTGCAGCGTCCGGTGGAAGATCATCTTCGGAAACTGGATCGAGTGGTGAAAGCCGTTGATATGCTGATGCGTCTTCTCGCCGGCCACCTGCAGCTTGCGTCCGGTCTTCGCGGCGACCTCGTCATGGGTGAAATACCGCTTTTCCTCGGCCAGCCAATGCCGCCGCTCGCGGGGGATGCGGCCGGTGCGCAGGAATTCGGAATGGGCGGCAATCAGCTGCGGCTCTTGCGATCTGCTCGCATCTTTCGCGTCGAAATAACGGAGTCTGGCCATGGTTCGCGTTCTTCGGTCGGTCGGTGATCACCAGGAGGATAGGACCGTATGCTTAAGGCGATGTTAAAAAATGGCCCTTAACCGGCCGGCTGGGAGGCAAATACCGGCAGATGTCGCAAACGCGACTGACATCGATATCAAGCAGCCGACCTCTTTGCGGAGTGGGTCTTTACGCCATGTCGCAATTGACGATAATCGCTTGGAGAGTCGGGCGATGTCATCGACCGGGATCGGCAGCTTGCGGCTTGCCGCATCCTGTCGTCAATTTCGAAGCCGATGTCGCATTACAACCAAGCGGCAGGCAAGCTCGGTGATTAAATGCATGAACAACTCTCCCCGAAGGAGAAGGAAGCGGGCGCGCTTCCGCCGGCCTTCTTGCCGGAACGGCAGCCGGATGCACGAGGACATGAAGATGGATATTCGCAGCAACGTTTTGCGTCAGCTCAAGAGCCGCCGTGAGGGCTTCAGCCTCGAGCAGCCGTTCTACATCGACGAGGATTATTTCCAGCTCGACATGGAGATGATCTATTATCGCGACTGGCTGTTCATCGGCCATGATTGCGAGCTGCCAAAGCCGGGCGCCTATTTCACCGTTCAGATCGGCAGCTATCCCGTCGTCATCGTCCGCGGCCGCGACAATGTCATCCGCGCTTTCCACAACAGCTGTCGCCATCGCGGCTCGCGCGTCTGCACCAAGGAGCATGGCTCCTCCGTGCGTCTCGTCTGCCCCTACCATCAGTGGACCTATGATCTCGAAGGCAAGCTCGCCTTCGCCCGCCACATGGGCGATGATTTCGACAAGACCGGCTTCAACCTGAAGCCCGTCCATTGCGAAATCGTCGCTGGCTATGTCTTCATCTGCCTTGCCAATGCCGCTCCGGATTTCCAGCCGGTGCGCGACAAGATCGAACCTTATGTCGCGCCGCACCGGATCAGCGAGAGCAAGGTCGCCTTCCAGAGCACGATCATCGAGAAGGGCAACTGGAAGCTTGTCTGGGAAAACAACCGCGAGTGCTATCACTGTGCCGCCAATCACCCCGAGCTCTGCCGCACCTATCCCGAAGCCCCGAGTGTCACCGGCACGGATGGCGGCGCCGACGATCCGGAGATCGCCGGCCATTGGGCGCGCTGCGAGGCGGCCGGCCTGCCGAGCAAGTTCCAGATTTCGCCGGACGGTCAGTTCCGCACCGCCCGCATGCCGCTGATCGAGGATGCCGAGAGCTACACCATGTCGGGCAAGAGCGCCGTCAAGCGCCCGCTCTCCGAGGATATCTCGATCAGCCACATCGGCACCATGCTGCTCTTCCATTATCCGACGACGTGGAACCACCTGCTCGGTGACCACGCCATCTCCTTCCGCGTGCTGCCGCTCAGCGCCAATGAGACGGCGGTGACGACCAAGTGGCTCGTCCACAAGGATGCCGTCGAAGGCGTGGATTATAATATCGAGGAACTGACCCACGTCTGGACCGAGACCAACGATCAGGATCGCCGCATCGTCGAGGAAAACGCCTTCGGCATCCGCTCGCCCGCCTATGAGCCAGGCCCCTATTCTTCCCTGCATGAGGGCGGCGTCATGCAGTTCCTCGAATGGTATTCGAATTTCATGGTGAACCGTCTGCAGGGCGACCAGGCGAAAATCTCGGCCGTTGCCTGAGAGCGTTTTGCCGCGCCGGTTAATCTCCGGTTCAGTTCAGACTCTTTAAAAGGGAGACAGCCGGCCCCGGCCGCTTCGGAACCATTCTGGCGCGAAAGCGTTGCTGGGCAAGCGGTGATCGCTGTCGAATGGGAGATGAGCAATGATAGGGCTGAGAAATAAGATCGCGACTGCAGTTCTGGCTGCCGCCGTGGTTCTGACGGGTTTTGTACCGTCGCAGGCAATCCAGATGCCCACCGCCCCGCAGGTGGAAAAATCCTCTGACGTCGAGAACGTCCAGTATCGCCGCTATTATCGCCCCGGTTACCGCCCGGGCTACCGACCTGGCTATCGTCCCGGCGCCTATTACCGGCCCGGTTATTACGGTGGCTATCGCGGCTATTCCTATTACCGCCCGGGCTATCGCCGCTATAATGGCTACTGGTATCCGCTCGCCGCCTTCGGCGCCGGCGCGGTCATCGGCGGCGCCATTGCCGCGCAGCCGCGTTACGTCGCACCTGCGCCCAGCATGGGTTCGAGCCACGTCGCCTGGTGCGCCAACCGCTACCGGTCCTATCGCGCCTACGACAACACGTTCCAGCCCTATAACGGCCCGCGCCAGCAGTGCTATTCGCCGTATTGAGGTCGGGTCTAGGAGACGCGCTACCCATCCGCTGCTTCGGGTGCTCCATCAGCCAGGCGCTTACCTCCCTCATTCCTGTGCTTGTCACAGGAATCCAGCGCACCCAAGTCCTTGGGTGCAAAAGACTCTTTTCGTTTGAGGTATCGGTTCATTCACCGCGCAGACGCGCGGTGGCTGGATTCCTGTGACGAGCACAGGAATAAGGGAGGGATAGGGGATGCCTCGCGGCAGCGGTGGCCTGCGAATGTGTCCCTCCGCCCAACTATCCTCCGTCGTGCCCGGGTTACGTCTCGATTCCCCACTTCTCCTCAGCGGGAGAAGTGGCGGAAGGCGCGGTGGGTCCGCCGGACGCACAGATTCACGGGCGTTCTGATCCCAGACCGCCCTGCGGTTTTGGCATGCCCGGCCGCCCTGCCTCAAAGAATATCCACCCGCCTCAGCAGCCACCAGGCAAGGGCAACGGAGGCGAGGATGAGGACGATGGCGTATTCCGTGCCGTAATCGCCGACGGAGAAGGGCAGGTTTGCCGTGTTCATGCCGAAGAAGCCCGTCACCAGGGTCGGCGGCAGCAGGAAGGCCGTCATGATCGACAGCAGATAGAGGTGACGGTTGGTTTCGGAGGATTGTTTCGAATCGATTTCTTCGTGCAGCAGGCGTGCCCGGTCCTGCAGCGCATAGATATCGTGGTCGACCGTTTCCAGCCGGCCCGTCAGCCGCCGTGCCACGTCGTCGAAGCCGAAGGGCATTTCGTCGTCGTCGGCCGCCGCCGCCCGGCGCATCAGCGCCAGCACGGTGCGCAGGTGCCGATGCAGCCTGACCACGGTGCGCCGCACCGGCGCCAGGCGCCGGCGTTCATCGCGTTGTGCGCTGTCGTAGACGATATCCTCGATCTGGTTCAGCTCTTCGGTGAGTTCGATGACGATCGCGATCAACGTACGCTGGAATTCGGTCACCAGCAGTTCGAACAGATCGACCGGCCGCGAGAATTTGCCCGGATTCTTCTCGATCAGGGCGCGTGCCCGTTCGACGCTGCGCAGCGGCTGCAGCCTTGTTGTGATGAGGAAGCGATCAGACATGGCGAAATGCAGCCAGCCGAGATTGTTGGTATCCTCAGCGAAATCGCGCTGGCAATCGACAAGCGTGCCATAAAGCATCTGCTCGTCGACGGTGATGGCCGCATGCGTATCCCGCGTCGTCAGGGCCGACTTCGCGTCCTCCGTCAGCCCCTCCAGCGTCTCAAGCAAGGCTGGCACGCGGGCGTCGACAAGGTTGAGGTGCAGCCAGTAGAAACAGTTATCGGCGGTCAGCTCCGCCACCGTCGCACCATTGTTCAGCCGCACCGCGGTCTTTTCATCCGGCGAGAAGCGATAGGCCCAGACGAAACCGGGTATGTTGACGGGCAATGTGTCCATTGTTCGCCGATCCTTTGCGAAGGCGAGGTCTTCCCTTAAAGTATGTCGCGCAAAAGTGTGCAGCGGTTTTGCGATAACGACATGCGTAAAAACAAAGATCTAAAGCGCGACGAGCGAATCTGAAAGATCGCGACGCGCTTTAGAGTTTGTTCATGACGTCCATTTGGCCGACGGTGCAAGCGCAAAGCGGCATATCAGGCAAATTATCGCATCGCCGCCGAGGAAATCGAAATTGACGTTTACGTAAAAATCAATTAGCCCTTGCCTCGGAGGGGCTTTGCCGCGCGCGAGGCCGGTCTGCGGAGGAAAAACCATGTACAAGGCGCCCGTCGAGGAAATTGCGTTCACGTTGAAGCATGTCGCCGGCATGGGCGAGGCGATTTCGAAAGGACTGCTCGGCGATCTCGGCGAGGATCTGGTCGACGCGATCCTCGCCGAGGCGGGACGTTTTGCCACAGAGGAAGTGGCGCCGCTTGCCGAAATCGGCGACCGCCAGGGCGCCCGTCTGGAGGGTGGCGAGGTCAGGCTGCCGGATGGCTGGCGTGATCTCTACCGCCATTGGATTGCCGGCGGCTGGAACGGCCTGACGGCGCCCGAGGCTTTCGGCGGCCAAGCCCTGCCGCATATGCTGAATGTCGCAGCACTTGAAATGTGGAATTCCGGTTCCATGGCCTTTGCGCTCGCCCCGACGCTGACGATGGGCGCTATCGAGGCCGTCAGCGCCCATGGCAGTGCTGCGCTAAAAGACACATATCTGGAAAAGCTGGTCTCCGGCGAATGGACCGGCACCATGAACCTGACGGAGCCGCATGCCGGCTCCGATCTCGGCGTGCTGAAAGCCCGCGCCGAGCGTCGCGATGACGGCAGCTACCGCCTTTTCGGCCAGAAGATCTTCATCACCTGGGGCGAACACGACGCGGCTGACAATATCATCCATCTGGTGCTGGCCCGCCTGCCGGATGCGCCGGCCGGCACACGCGGCATCTCGCTCTTCCTGGTGCCGAAATTCCTGGTAAACGACGATGGTTCGCTTGGCGCCCGCAACGATCTCTTCTGTCACTCGCTGGAGCACAAGCTCGGCATCCATGGTTCGCCGACCTGCACGATGATCTACGGCGACGGAAAATTCGGCGGTGAAAAGGGCGCTGTGGGCTGGCTGGTCGGCGAGGAGAACAAGGGGCTCGCCTGCATGTTCACGATGATGAACAATGCCCGCCTTGCCGTCGGCATGCAGGGCGTGGCGATCGCGGAGGCCGCCACCCAGAAGGCCATCGCTTATGCCCGGGAGCGTACGCAGGGCAGGGCGCCGGGTTCAAGCGTCGCCGGCATGAGCCCGATCGTCGAACATCCCGATGTCGCCCGCATGCTCCTCACCATGAAGGCGCTGACGCAAGGGGCGCGCGCCATCTCCTATGCCTGCGCCCATGCGATCGACATGTCCCATCGGGCAGGTGACACCAGTCGCCACTGGCAGGAGCGCGCCGCCCTTTTGACGCCGATTGCCAAATCCTTTTCGACCGATGCCGGCGTCGACGTCGCCTCGCTCGGCATTCAGGTGCATGGTGGCATGGGCTTCATCGAGGAGACGGGTGCGGCGCGTTATCTCCGCGATGCCCGCATCGCCCCGATCTACGAGGGCACCAACGGCATCCAGGCGATCGACCTCGTCACCCGCAAGCTGCCGCTCTCCGGCGGCGATCAGGTGAAGGGCTTCATCGCCGAGCTTAGAGAGATCGCCGATGGCGTCCGCCGCTCCAATCTCAATGGTTTCGGCGAGACCGCTGTGAGGCTCGACGCTGCGATCACCGATCTGGAACAGGCGACCGCCTGGCTGATAAAGACGCTTGCCGATGACAAGACCGCCGAGGCGCTCTCCGGTGCCACCCCCTATCAGCGCCTGTTCGGGCTGGTGCTCACCGGCTGTTATCTTGCCAAGGGCGGTCTCGCCGAGAGTGCCGATGGTGCGGCCCAAAACCGCATCGCGCTTTGCCGCTTCGCTGCCGAAAACCTGCTTGCCGAGACCGCAGCCCTGCGCGACCGGGTCGTCAATGGTGCGGCAAGCCTTGCTGCCGCCCGCATCCTGCTTGCCTGAGGAGACCTTATGACCGATCACATCATCGTCGAGCAGCCTTCCGCCCATCCAGGCGTGCAGCTGATCCGCTTCAACCGGCCGGAGAAGAAGAACGCCATCACCCGCGCCATGTACCGAACCATGGCCGATGCGCTGAACGCGGCCAACACGAACCCCGGCATCCGCGCAACCGCTTTGCTCGGCACCGAAGGCTGCTTCTCGGCCGGCAACGACCTGAACGATTTTCTCGCTGCCGCAATGGGCGGCCGCGGCTTGGAGCAGGAGATCCTTGATTTCCTCTATGCGCTGGTGAACGCCGAAAAACCCGTCGTCTCCGGCGTCGACGGCCTGGCGATCGGCATCGGCACGACGATCCATCTGCATTGCGACCTGACCGTCGCGTCCAGCCGCAGCCAGTTTCGCACACCTTTCGTCGATCTGGCGCTGGTGCCGGAGGCCGGTTCCAGCCTCGTCGCGCCGCGGCTGATGGGACATCAGCGCGCCTTCGCCATGCTTGCCGCCGGCGAAGCCTTTTCGGCCGAGGAGGCGAAGGAAGCCGGCCTGGTCTGGAAGGTCGTTGAGTCAGGCGAGGTCGATGCCATGACGCTTGGCCTCGCCGCAAAGCTCGCCGCCAAGCCGCCGGAGGCGCTGCGCATCGCCCGCGATCTCATTCGCGGCGATCGCGGCGAGATCATCGCCCGCATCGACGAGGAGGCCCGCTATTTCTCCGCGCGGCTGAAAAGTGCCGAGGCCCGGGCGGCCTTCGAAGCCTTCATGCGCCGCTGAGCGTCGCTTCGCGGCGATCTCGGTCAGCAGGCCGACCAACACCCGGAGCAAACGGATAGCGATTAGGCCGCCGGCACATCGAATACTTCGCCGGCCCTGAGCGGCCGGAACCGGTCCGGGGGAATATCATGCTCGCGCATTGCGTCTTGCAAGGCTCTTGCCGGCGCGTCGACCGCTTCATTTGTCAGTTGGAACGTGGCGAAGTGATGCCCGGCCACATAGGCCGCATTTGCCAACTTCATCCCGATCACTGCCTCCTGCGGATTCTGGTGCTGCCCTTTCATGAACCATCGCGGCTCGTAGGCGCCGAAGGGTAAAATGGCCAGGCGAAAGCCGCCATGCTTCTGCTGTGCCGCTTTGTAATTGATGCCTTGGTGAAAGCCCGTATCTCCGACGTGATAAATTTTTCCGGCAGGAGTCGACAAAACGAACGACGCCCAGAGTGCCATCCGGCGATCGGCGGTTCCGCGGGCGGACCAATGGTGGGCAGGCTCCGCATCAATGCTTATTCCGGCGTGCGAAATGCGCTCGCCCCAGTCCATCGATGTCGTCTCTATATCGGGCGCGGCACGGCGTATGATCGTGTCATTGCCGAGTGGCGTCACGACACGTGGCCGATGCTTCGCACTCAACCTCCTGAGCGTTGCGATATCGAGATGATCATAATGATTGTGCGACACCAGCACGAGATCGATTGGCGGCAAATCATCGAATGCGATGCCCGGTTGGACGACGCGCTTGGGTCCGGCAAAAGCCAAGGGACTCGCGCGCTCCGACCACACCGGGTCGGTGAGGATATTGAGCCCAGCGACCTGCACGAGCATTGTTGCATGACCAACCATGGTCACCCTGAGATCCTCGCCGTCGACGCGTGGATCTGGCTTGGCCGCAACGTACGGACTTGGGACCGACCTCGGCCAGCGCTCGCGGCCACCGCCCAATTGCCAGCGCAGCAGATCGCGGAAACCAAGGGGCTCAATACCTTCGGGATTGAAGAAATGCGTGCCGTCGAAATGATCGGACACTGGACCATTATAGTAGGGGTTGCGTTTTTTGGTCTTTCCGACAGGCACGCCTATTTCTCCAGCGTTGCCACCACCTCGACATGCGAGGTCCAGAGGAACTGGTCGATCGGCGTCACGCCGGTAATGCGGTAGCCGCCCTCGACGAGGATCGCGAGATCCCGCGCCAGCGTCAGCGGATTGCAGCTGACGGCCACGATCCTCTTTACGCCTGAGCGGGCAAGCTCCTGGCACTGGAACTCGGCACCGGCGCGCGGCGGATCGAAGACGACGGCGTCAAAGGGCTTGAATTCCTGCGTCATCAAAGGACGGCGGAAGAGATCGCGCTTTTCGACGGTGACCGGTTTCAGCCCTTGGGTGTTGCGGGCCGCATGATCGAGTGCGGCGAGCGCCTTTGCCTCGGCTTCGACGGCGTGCACGCGGCCGATCCGCGCCAGCCGCAGCGAAAACGTGCCGGAGCCGGCAAAGAGATCGGCGATCCGCTTCGCCTTGCCGGCATGGGCAATGACCAGCTCCGCCATCGCCTCTTCCGCGGGCTTGGTTGCCTGGGTGAAGCCGCCCGGCGGCGGTGAAACCTGGACGCCGCCGAATTCGACCATCGGCTTCGACGGCTCGACGAGGATTTCGCCGTTCAGCGAAACACGGGCGATGCCGCGCAGGCTGAGCGCGGTCTCGATCGCCTTGCGCCGCTGCGGATCGGAGAGTTTCTTCACCTCGTCGACTGATATGTCGAGGCCGGAAAGCGTTTCGAGCACGGCGACGCGGAAGGGTTCGGCGCTGATCGCGAGCGATGCAGCAATCGCCCTGATCGCCGGCAGCCGGGCGATGATCCCTGCCGACGAGATCGGACATTCTTCGATGGCGACGATATGGTGGCTTTCGGCCTGGTTGAAACCAACAAGCATGTCCTTTTCGGTCTTGCGCGCCGCAAAGACGAGACGCCGCCGTTCACCCGGCCGGGCCGGAACGATCTCGCCGACGTCAGGCGTCAGCCCCTTGGATTTCAGTGCGTCGATGACCAGCTGGCGCTTGAAGGCGCGGTAGGGCGCATCCGCCATATGCTGCAGCGTGCAGCCGCCGCAGGTGCCGTTGACGCCATCCAGCCCGAAATGCCGACAGGGCGGCTCCTGCCGGTCGGGCGAGGGCGTCGTGATCGACATGATCGTGCCCTGGCTCTTGACGCGGGCAATCGCCACCGTTTCTCCGGGCAGGGAAAAGGGTACATAAACAGGTCCGCCGGCGCTGCTGGCGATGCCGTCGCCCTGGGCGCCGAGCTTCTCGATCTTGACGGTTTCGGTGCTCACGGTTTCAATCCTGCCAGAAGAAATTCCTGATTGCCATCGCCGCCGGAAATCGGGGAGGGGATGAGGCCGAGGCTCTTCCAGCCCATATCCTCGATGAACCAGCGCTCCAGTTCCGCAGCAACGGTGGGAGCGGACGAGGGGTCCTTCAGCATCCCGCCCTTGCCGATCGCCTCGCGCCCGGCCTCGAACTGCGGCTTGACCAGCAGCACGGCGACAGCGCCGGGTTCGGCGATCTCAAGAGCCGGCGCGAGCGCCAGTCTCAGCGTGATGAAGGAGACGTCGGAAACGATAAAGGTGGCGGGATGGCCGATATCGTCTGCCGTCAGGTTGCGGGCGTTGAGGCCCTCCCTGTTCGTCACCCGCGGATCGCCTGATATGCGCGGATGCATCTGGCCATGGCCGACATCGATCGCGGTGACATGCGCGGCGCCGCGCTGCAGCAGCACCTCGGTGAAGCCGCCGGTGGAAGCACCGACATCAAGACAGTGATGGCCGGCGGGATCGAGCCGGAAATGGTCAAGTGCGGCGGCAAGCTTCAGTGCGGCGCGCGAGACATAGTCCTGCGCCGGATCGTCGATCTCGATTGCCGCGTCTGCGCTAAACAGCGCGCCGGCCTTCGTGACCACCTGGCCACCGATCCTGACGGTACCGCGCTGCACGGCGTCGCGGGCGCGTGAACGGCTGGCAAAGAGGCCGAGGGAGACGAGAAGCTGGTCGAGACGTTGAGTGTTTTGATCTGACATCGGCTGTGCATGACCGGCAAAGCCGCCGGTTGCAAGCATTTTGTTCCCCAGACCGTCATTGACCCTCGAAAGCTTTCGGCGATAATCCTGCCGCGGCGATCGCGGGGCGAGCCGCATGGGGGTGCTCTATGCTGAAGCTCTTCACTTTTCTAGTCGCCGCGGGGATCGCATCGCCCGCGCTGGCGAACGATACTCTGGCCGAGATCAAGACCGGCGGACTGATCTTTGCCCAATCGGACGATGTCAGCATGGCGCAAGAGGATCTCTTCATCTCCGCTTCGGAAGTGCGTGTCGACTACGTCTTCGAAAACAGCTCCGACAAGGACGTCGAGAGCCTGGTCGCCTTCCCGATGCCCGACATATCAGGTCAGGTGGACAACAATTCCGCCATTTCCGATTATGACAGCGACAATTTCCTGCATTTTTCCACCCAGCAGGATGGCAGGCCGATCACCGCCAAGCTGCAGCAGCGCGTCGTCTCTCTCGGCATCGACGTCACTGACGAGTTCGCCGAACAGGGCATTCCCGTTCTGCCCTATAGCCAGAAGACCACCGAGGCGCTGGCCAAGCTTCCCGAAACCGTCCGCAAGGACTGGATCGCCCGCGGCCTCGTTTATCCCATGGGCGCCGGCGACGCCGAGATTGATCTCGTGCCGCTCTGGACGCTGCGCTCGACCTATTGGTGGCGCACGACCTTTCCGGCAAAGAAGAAGGTCAGCGTAGCGCACCGTTACAAGCCGGCCGTCGGCGGCACCGTCGCCATCAGCTTTCTCGAAGGTGGCGAGCCGAAGGGGGAGCGCTTCGAGGAGTATTCCCGCAAATACTGCCTCGACGGCGACTTCGTCAGGGTTGCCCAGCAGCGTGCCCGGGAAGCCGAGACCGGCGGCGCCAACTATACCGAAAGCTGGATCTCCTATGTGCTGTCGACCGGCGCCAACTGGGCGGGGCCGATCAAGCGCTTCCAGCTGACGATCGACAAGGGCAAACCCGGCAGCCTCATCAGCTTTTGCGGCAGCAATGTCGAGAAGATC
This sequence comes from Rhizobium leguminosarum bv. viciae, assembly GCF_012276115.1. Taxonomy (GTDB): domain Bacteria; phylum Pseudomonadota; class Alphaproteobacteria; order Rhizobiales; family Rhizobiaceae; genus Rhizobium; species Rhizobium leguminosarum_T. Next base: position 31,733 of record NZ_WIEU01000015.1, read on the forward strand.
GGCCCGACGACCTTTCGTATGACATCAGAGGATTTCGATCCCTCAAAGGATTTAGACATCCTGATCCTCAATCCTCCGGAAACGGCACAATAATCCGCAGGTTTGGCCGCTGCTGCGCTGCACAAATTTAAACAAATTTAAAGCCTGCCCGGGTAGGGTCGGCGTGATTGCAGCGGTTCATTCGAGCCGCTCGGCGCCATGACGGCGCACGCGTTTCCACGCCGATCATGTTCTCAGATTCAAACATCCCGGCGGTTGCGTCTTGCGCAACCTGCCTCTCGCCGCGTCGACTGTCGTCAGGAGAAATCACCGATGTCCGCCAAAAACATATCCTTGAACGGTAAGCTTGCGGCCACGTTCGCAGCCCTCATTCTCATTTTCGTCGCCGTTTCCGCTTTCGTCTATTCCAAGGCGACGGCGTCCGCGGCAGCGTCTGCCGAGCAGGAAAAATCCGAGCTGCTCGTCAACCAGATCGACGATGCGCTGCAGGCGATGCTCGAACAGGCCGTCAACCTGCGCGGCTTCATCCTATTCCGCAGCGACAGCACCTATGGCGATGTCTTCGCCAACCGCGAGCGCATGCTGAAGGCGATTGCCGCCGCCAAACAGACGGCCGCCGGCGAGCCGCAGCTTGTCGAGATGATCGACGGCATGCAGAAGGCCGCCGATCTCTACTTCCATGAACTTGCCGAGCCGCAGACCAAGGCACGCAAGGAAACCGACATGCCGATCGCAGAGGTCGTCAAAATCGGCGTCAACGCCACCAAGGGCCAGCTCGACGGCTTCCGCCAGGCCTCCGCCAAGATCAAGGCCACCGCGCGGGAAAAGTCGAATGCGCTCGCCGCAATCCGGGCCGATGCCAACAGCCATCTGAAGACGACGCTCATTGCCGGCGGCATCGTCGCCTCGCTCGCCGCCGCCATGCTCGCCTGGCTGATGTCGCGCATCATCGTCCGTCCGGTCGTCGGCATGACGAGCGCCATGGATCGCCTCGCCGGCGGTCAGAACGACATCGAGGTTCCGGCAGTCGAGCGCGGCGACGAAATCGGCCGCATGGCCCAGTCCGTCCTGGTCTTCAAGCAGGCGGCGATTGAGAAGCTGCGCCTTGCCGGCGAAACCGACCGCATGCGTGATGACGCCGAGCGCCAGCGCCGGGCAGGCGACGAGCAGAAGGCGCGCGAGGAAGGCGAGATCCGCTATGCCATCGACGCTTTGGCGGGCGGCCTTGCCGAACTTGCCAATGGCGATATGGCCGGTCGTCTCCAGACGCCGTTCGCCTCGCAATATGACAGCCTGCGCAATGACTTCAACCATGCCGTCGAAAAGCTGCAGGCGGCGCTGCAATCGGTCGGCCGCAATGCCTCGGCGATCAATGCCGGCGCCGGCGAAATCCGCTCCGCCGCCGACGATCTGGCCCACCGCACCGAGCAGCAGGCTGCCGCCGTCGAACAGACCGCCGCAGCGCTCGAGGAAGTGACGACCACCGTCCGCGACAGCGCCAAGCGCGCCGAGGATGTCGGCAATCTCGTCGAGCGCGCCCGCCTCGGCGCCGAAAAGTCAGGCGAAGTCGTCCGCAAGGCCGTCTCCGCCATGCAGCAGATCGAGAAGTCCTCGGGCGAAATCTCAAACATCATCGGCGTCATCGACGACATCGCCTTCCAGACCAACCTTTTGGCTCTGAACGCAGGCGTTGAAGCCGCCCGCGCCGGCGATGCCGGCAAGGGCTTTGCGGTCGTCGCCCAGGAAGTGCGCGAGCTCGCCCAGCGCTCGGCGAAGGCCGCCAAGGAGATCAAAGCGCTGATCACCACCTCGGGCGAACAAGTCGTTGCCGGCGTCGGCCTCGTCGGCGAGACCGGCAAGGCGCTGGAGGTCATCGTCTCTGAGGTGCAGGAGATCAACCACCACGTCAGCGCCATCGTCACCGCCACGCGCGAACAGTCGATCGGCCTGCAGGAGATCAACACCGCCGTCAACAACATGGACCAGGGCACGCAGCAGAACGCCGCCATGGTCGAGGAGCAGACCGCAGCAAGCCATGCGCTCGCCCAGGAGGCAAACGCCCTCGAAGAATTGCTGCGTCAGTTCAAGCTCGGCCAGACGGCCCCGGCGCCGCGCGCAGCTGTTGCCGGCACGAGCTCCCGCCCGGTCGCCTCGCCGGCTCACGCCCTGACCCGCACCGTCGCCAAGGCCTTCGGTGGAAGACAGGCGAGCGCTGCGGCCGTGAAGGAAGACTGGACGGAGTTCTGAGAGAGCGCCCTTCGCAGGGACGTTAAATGAACAGGGCGGTGCAGTGATGCGCCGCCTTTTTTATTGGATGGACCGCTATGATAAGCACGAGAAACGAAACGTTATCCGCTGTTTCGACGGCGAGTTTGGCTGGGAAATCTCCTCACTCTCCGTCATCCTCGGCCTTGAGCCGAGGATCCATGCCCGCTGCTGGTGTGGAGGTCAGCGTAGATCCTCGGGTCAAGCCCGAGGATGACGGAGGATGGGGTGGCTCCTGGAGCAAGTATAGCGATGGGCAGAGTAGAATGAGGCTTTGCGCCTCCTGCCGGTCGTGCTCCTCAATCTTCTTAAGGACTCGAGTCCTGTCGGTGCCCGTAGGGTGAATAAGGGGGCTGACACAGCACACCTTCAAAGGGGCTACACGGCACACCCTCGCAAATCACCTATCCCGCAACCCCAACCCCAACCGCAACACCGCGCCCCAGCGCCCTGAACACCGTCGAGACGATGCCGGCGCGGTCGAGGCCGGCGTGGGCGTTCATGGCTTCGGGCTTGGCCTGCTCCATCCAGATGTCGGGCATCACGAGCGAGCGGATCTTCAGGCCGTTATCAAGCAGACCTTCGCTGGAAAGGTACTGCATCACATGGCTGCCGAAGCCGCCGATGGAGCCTTCCTCGACGGTGATGACCATCTCGTGGTGGCGGGCAAGCTGGCGGATCAGGTCGCGGTCGAGCGGCTTGGCGAAACGCGCATCGGCGACCGTCGTCGAAAGCCCCGCGGCATCGAGATCCTCGGCGGCCAGCAGACAATCGGCAAGCCGGGTGCCGAAGGAGAGCAGCGCCACCTTGCTGCCTTCCTTGACGATGCGGCCCTTGCCGATCTGCAGGATTTCGCCGCGCGCCGGCATGTCGACGCCGACACCTTCGCCGCGCGGATAGCGGAACGAGATCGGCCCGCCGTCATAGGCGACGGCGGTGCGCACCATATGCTTGAGTTCGGCCTCGTCGGCCGCTGCCATCACCACGAAGCCGGGCAGGGTGGTGAGGAAGGTGGTGTCGAAGGAACCGGCATGGGTCGGCCCGTCGGCGCCGACGAAGCCGGCACGGTCGATCGGGAAACGCACCGGCAATCCCTGGATCGCCACGTCATGCACGACCTGGTCGTAGGCGCGCTGCAGGAAGGTGGAATAGAGCGCGGCAAACGGCTTGTAGCCTTCCGCTGCCAGTCCGGCGGCGAAGGTTACGGCATGCTGTTCGGCAATGCCGACGTCGAAACAGCGCGACGGAAAGGCCTCTGCGAGCTTGTCGAGGCCGGTACCATTCGGCATGGCGGCGGTGATGCCGACGATCTTGTCGTCGAGGGTGGCTTCCTGCACCAGCGCTTCGGCAAAGACGCTGGTATAGCTCGGCGCATTCGGCTTGACCCTTGCTTGGGCGCCGGTGATGACGTCGAACTTGTTGACGCCGTGATACTTGTCGGCCGCGGCTTCCGCCGGCGGATAGCCCTTGCCCTTCTGGGTAACGACGTGGATCAGCACCGGTCCGCGCCCATTGTCGCGCACATTGCGCAACACCGGCAGCAGGTGGTCGAAGGAATGCCCGTCGATCGGGCCGATATGATAAAAGCCCATCTCCTCGAACATCGTGCCGCCGGTGACATAGCCGCGCGCATGCTCGACGGCGCGGGTGATCGCCCGGTCGATGTTCTTGCCGAGATAGGCCGTCAGCTTCTTGCCGAAGTCACGGAAGCCCATATAGGTGCGCCCCGAGGCAAGGCGTGCGAGATAGGCGCTCATGGCGCCCGTCGGCGGCGCGATCGACATGTCGTTGTCGTTGAGGATAACGATGAGGCGCGCATCGAGCGCGCCGGCATTGTTCAGCGCCTCATAGGCCATGCCGGCCGACATCGCCCCGTCGCCGATGACGGCGATGACGCGGCGGTCCGATTTGTCGAGGTCGGCGGCAATCGCCATGCCGAGACCGGCCGAGATCGAGGTCGAGGAATGCGCCGCGCCGAAGGGATCATATTCGCTTTCCGCCCGGCGGGTGAAGCCGGACAGCCCGTCTTCCTGGCGCAGCGTCCGGATGCGGTCGCGCCGGCCGGTGAGAATCTTGTGCGGATAACATTGATGGCCGACATCGAAGATCAGTCGATCATCAGGTGTGTCGAAGACGCTGTGAATGGCGATCGTCAATTCGACGACGCCGAGACCGGCGCCGAGATGGCCGCCGGTGCGCGACACCGCATCGATCATTTCGTCCCGGACTTCGCGGGCAAGCTGCGGCAGGTCGCGATCCTCAAGCTTGCGCAGGTCGGCGGGATAGGTGACCTGGTCGAGCAGGGGGGTCTTCGGCAGTTGTGTCACGGGCGGGCGCTCTTTCTTGCTTTTCCTTGTTCCGCTTTATTCGATTAGATTGCGGCAAAACAAGTGCATTTCAGGAACCGAAGCTTTTCACCTTAGAGCATGGTGTCGAAAAGTGTGAACGGTTTTCGGAGTATACCCTGGTCTATTTCTCTCATTTCGTGTCGCTCAGCCCTCCGGCAACGGCACGAATTCCTCTTCATCCCCCGGCACGATATCGAAGCGGCCGGTGCGCCATTCTTCCTTGGCCTGTTCGATCCGCTCCTTCGAGGAAGAGACGAAATTCCACCAGATATAACGTTTCGAATTGAGCGCCGCACCCCCGAAGAGCATCAGGTGACAGCCGTCACGGCCGGCTTCCAGCGTGATTGCGTCGCCCGGCCGGAAGACCAGCAACTGGTCGGCGGCGAAGCGGTCGCCTGATATGACGACTTCGCCCGAGAGCACATAGACGGCACGCTCTTCATGGCCCGCGCCAAAGGGAAATTTTGCGCCCGCCTGCAGGTCGAGATCGACATAGAGCGTGTCGGAGAAAACGCCGACCGGCGATGTCATGCCTTCGAACGAGCCGATGACCACACGCCCGCGCACGCCCGCCGTTTCGATCAGCGGCATGGCGGATTTTTCCGTATGGGCGAAGGCAGGATCGATCTCCTCCTTGTCGTCGGGCAGCGCCAGCCAGGTCTGCAGCCCCGACATCAGCAGCGGGTGGCCGCGCAGATTGTCGGGCGTGCGCTCGGAATGGACGATGCCGCGGCCGGCCGTCATCAGGTTGATATCGCCGGGACGGATGACCTTTTCGGTGCCGAGGCTGTCGCGATGGCGGATCTCACCGTCGAACAGATAGGTGACCGTCGACAGCCCGATATGCGGATGCGGCTTGACGTCGAGCGCCTCGTCCGGCTTCAGGATCGCCGGCCCCATGCGGTCGAAGAAGATGAACGGCCCGACCAGCCGCCGCTGCCGGCTGGGCAGCGCTCGGCGCACCTGGAAACCGCCGATATCGCTGGTGCGCGGGATGATCAGGTTCTCGATCGCGTCGCAGGCGAAGGCATCGCCGGGCAGGGGATCTTTACCGGGAAAGAAGGACATGAGGGATCTCCGATCGCTACAGTGCCGAGCGTCATCGCCCACAGATAGCGCCTGGAGCGCCGCGCGTCCAATCGGACGCGCAAAGGGACGCTCCAACACTCGAAAGCGCGCCGCGCGTCCAATCGGACGCGCAAAGGACGCTCCGGCACTGGAAAGCACGTCGCGATTGGTTCAGATCGCGGTAAAGCCATTGTCGACGAAGAGATGGGCGCCATTGACGAAGCTCGACTCGTCGCTGGCGAGATAAAGCGCGGCCCGCGCAACGTCTTCCGGCTCGCCGATCCGCCCCTGCTGGGCGGCAATGGCGGCATCCGAAACATCGACGCCGAGGGCCTGCAGGTCGGCCACCTCGCGAAGGCCATGCGGCGTGCGGATGAAGCCGGGGCAGACGGCGTTGCAGCGGATATTGCGGTCACGGAACTCCACCGCGATGGCGCGGGCAAACATATGCACGGCCCCCTTGGTCGTGTCGTAAAGCACTTCCATCGGCGTGGCGGCGACCGCCGAGATCGACGAGGTGCAGACGATCGATCCGCCGCCGCTCGCGATCATCTTCGGCAGCACGGCCTTGGTCATCAGGAACATCGAGCGTACATTGACCGCGTGCAGCCAGTCCCATTCCTCGACGGTCGTTTCCAGGAAAGGTTTGATGACGATCGTGCCGGCGTGATTGAAGAGCACGGTGACTGCGCCATAGCGTTCTTCGACGCCCGCGACGGCGGCATTGACGGCGGATTCGTCGGAGACATCGGCCGTCCAGCAATCGGCCTCGCCGCCGGCGTCACGGATTTGCTTCACGGTCTCTGCGGCTGCATCGCCATTGCGGTCGATGATCGCAACCCGCGCGCCTTCCGCCGCAAAAAGCTTCGAGGCGGCACCGCCCATGCCGGTCGCGCCGCCCGAGATAATGGCGACCTTGCCCTTCAACCTGTGCGTCATGTCCTTGTCCCCTCATCGTTTTGGATGGGGATCATAGATCGGTCCGAAGCCGATAGCCAAGCATCTTCAAAAGGGAGTTTGCTGCCTCAGGCGCCGTCGAGCGGCTCGACGCCCTGCGGCTTGCCGGCGCGGTCGAGCCTGATTTTTTCGATGCGGTTTTCGGCGGCCGAAAGCAGCGTTTCGCAATGTTTCTTCAGCGCTTCGCCGCGCTCGTAGATCTCGATCGATTCATCCAGCGCCACATCGCCGCGTTCCAGCCGGGCGACGATGCTTTCGAGTTCGGCGACCGCCTTTTCGAAGGAAAGGCCGGACACCTCCGGCTTGGCGCTGTCAGTCATTCTCAACCCTTCATCATTCTCAGAATATGCATGCCCGCCGATTCGGCGAGTCCCTCGAGATCATAACCGCCTTCGAGCAGGCTGACGACCCGGTTCTTCGCGTGCCGGTCCGCCAGTTCCAGCACGCGCCCGGTCGCCCAGTCGAAATCCTCGCCGGTCAGATTGATCTGCGCCAGCGGATCGCGGTGATGCGCGTCGAAGCCGGCGGAGATGATGATGAGATCCGGCCGGAAATCGTCAAGGGCGGGTAGCACGCGCGATTTGAACGCCTCGCGAAAGTGGTCGCTGCCGACATTCGGCGATAGCGGCGCATTGACGATGGTGTTGTGCTTGCCCTTCTCGTCCTTGGCGCCGGTGCCGGGATAGAGCGGCATCTGATGCGTCGAGCAGAACAGCACCGAAGGATCGTCCCAGAAGATATCCTGCGTGCCGTTGCCGTGATGCACGTCCCAGTCGACGATGGCGATGCGCTCGGCGCCATGCGTCTTTTGCGCATGCCGGGCGGCGATCGCCGCATTGTTGAAGAAGCAGAAGCCCATCGCCGTCATCTTCTCGGCATGGTGCCCCGGCGGGCGGGCGGCGACGAAGACATTGTCGGCCCGGCCGGTAAAGACGTCGTCCACCGCCGCCATCGCCCCGCCAATGCCGGTCAGCGCCGCCTGCAGGCTCTTGTTGCTGGCATAGGTGTCGGCTTCGATCTGGTTGATCTCGCCCTCTTCCTCGGGAATCTCCCGCATGACGGCGGTCAGATGTTCCTCCGGATGGGCAAGCAGCACCGCATCCTCATTCGCCTGCGGCGCCTGCCGGCGTTCCAGCCGCTCGAAATTCGGATGTTCCAGCGCGACATTGATGGCGCGGATCCTATCCGATCGCTCCGGATGGCCGGCGGGGGTCACATGTTCCAGGAAGATCGGGTGTTCATAAAGACGGGTGCTCATGAAGACACTCTATCGGTCGCTTATGTCATGTGCCACAGCAGATGGGGCATCGCCTGACGATTTCAACAAGCGGCCTTGCCGCGCCTTCCGACCGTTCGCCCATCACAACGGTCTCATTTGCGCCGTTCCCGTCGATCAGGTCCCTTGCAACGGCCCGCATCTTTCCGGTACGTGGAGGGCACTGTAACACTTTGAACTATTGCGTAATTTTATCCTTAAGCCGGTTCCGGTATAAGCAATTATGAAGTAGTGTTGCCATGGGAACTCTGTAGGGCAGATTTGTTGATGAGTCAGTCGAAACGTCCTGATGTGGCGGAAATACGCGTGCCGTTTCGCGATGTCGATATGACCGGCCGGATGTTTCTGGCATCCTATATTTCCTATGCCGAGTCCGTGCTTGCGAGCTTCTGGTCCTCACGGCCCGCTGTCGACGACGAACCCATCTATAGCCCCAGCAAGGTTTCCTGCTTTCTCCACCGCCCGCTGCACTACGACGAGCCGGCAACCTTCACCGCCACCGTCGACAAGATCGGCGTGCGCTCCATCGGCTTCCTCATCTCGATCGAGACGGGCGAGGAGCGCGCCGCCGAGGTGGAAATCATCTGGCAGGCCCACGCCCCCGAAGACGAATCGCCGGCTCCGTTGCCGGAGGAAACGCGGGACTGGCTTTATCGGTTTTTGAATTAGGGGATTCCAAATGCAAAGGGTTTTCCCGGGAGTTTTACGCCGGAAACGGAAACCACCTCCGGCTTGAGCGTATGCCAAGCCTGACTATGCGATGACCGGCTCTGAAACGCTCTTTCGCGAACTCCACTCCTCCTTGGTCTGCGTCTTGATGTCGAACTGGTCACGCGTCCTCGTGTAGGTATGGCCGCCCATTCGTCCGACGGCGTCCATCAGTTGTTGGTCGATATGCAGGTTGGTCGGATTGACCGCATCGCTTCTGACATAGACGCCGAGGACTTCGCCGAGGATGATTTCGCGGGCAGGGCCGACCTGCAGGGTGGTGTGGCGGCGGCATTCGAGCGCTGCGGGCGCGGCCAGGATGCGCGGGCTTCTGACCATCTGTCCCGGCGCCGTTGCCAGTCCGGCTTCGGAGAGCTCATCGACCTCGGGGCCGAACTTGATAGCGCAGACCTCCATCTGGTCGACAAGGGCGTCATCGCAGATATGGACCGTAAACTCGCCGGTCTCGCGGATGTTGCGGGCGGTATCCTTGAAGCGCATGTCGGCATAATTCTCGACGCCGATGGCAACGATTGCCGGGTCGTGGGTCAGGACGTTGAAGAAGCTGAACGGGCCGGCATTCGGCAGGCCTTCCTTGCTCAAGGTGGTGACCAGCGCAATTGGGCGCGGAATGACCGTGCCGATGAGGATCTTGTAACGCTCGCGCTCGGTCAGCTTGGCGAAATCGAAATGCGTGTGTTGTTTATGATGGGTCATGTCAGGCCTCGGCAGCGACGCGGTGGGTTTCAAGCGGGGTATGGTGGCTGAGGTTCTCGAAACCGTCCTTGGTCACGACATACATGTCGCCGATGTTGCAGCCGGCCGACAGCGGCTCCAGCCACTGCGTGTGCAGCACGAAGACCATGCCCTCTTCCATCCTGTCGTAGTTATGCGAGGAGATGTTGAAGCTGTTCTGGCCACCAGCCATGCCGACCGAATGGCCGAGGTTCGGATTGTGCGGTCCGTGCGTTGCCGGATAGACGTGCATGAGCTTGCGGCCCTGCGCCTCCCAGTCGATGTCCTTGACATACTGGTTGGGGATCAGGCGTGCCCCACCGTCTTCCATCGGCGACCAGTTATAGGGCATGGTGCGCGCTTCCGGTGACGAAAGCATGCCGCGCTCGATCATAGGTTCGAAGGCGGCGTTGTTGATATCCCGCATCAATGCGCCGGGCCTGATCAGCTTTTCGGCCCGCTTGACGCCCTCGGTGCAGGCGGCAAGCACCTCCTCCTGACGGCTGGTGATATCGCCGATCGCGATCATGCGGGCGGTCTGGGCGGTATAGCCGCGATAGGTGACGTTGGAAATATAGAGGTTGATGAGGTCGCCGGGCCGGACGATGTGGCCATAGGGCTTGCCGCAATGGGTGCCGAATTCGTTGATACCGATCTGGTAGCCGTCGCCGGTTTCGCCGCCGAGCGCCATCTGCGCATAGGTGAAGGCGGCAAGGATTTCATGGTCGGTGACGCCCGATTTCGCCACATGATAGGCGGCCTGCGTGCCGATGCTGATCAGCTGGGCGGCGGCGCGAAACATCTCGATCTCGGGCAGTGAGCGGACCTTCTGCATGCGATCGAGAATGGCGTTGTCGGCGACGAACTTGCTCTTCGGCATCAACTCGTCGAGTGCAGACCAGAAGGTCAGCGACGTGCGGTCGCCGATCCTGCCGATCTGGGCCTTGGCGAGGCCGAGACTGGCGAGAACCTCGGCGCATTTCTCGGCGGTCTTGAAGACGGAATCGCCGGGGCGGTCGGCATATTCGCGGCCGATCGGGCCGATCTGCCAGATTTCGTCGACGAGCACAGGCTCGCCGCCCGGCGGCAGCAGAACGGACTGCGTGAAGAAGGAAAGAAGCACCATCGCCTTGCCGGCATCGGTCGGGATGATCAGCACGCCTTCGCGCATCCAGTCGCAGATATAGCGCAAATAGGCATTCGAGGCGTGGAACCAGCCGACGCTGCCGGCATGGACGATCAGTGCGTCATGACCGGCTTCGACCGCCTGACGGCGAATTCTGCGAAGGCGATCCTCGAACTCTTCGACAGGAAGCGGCAAGGGCGCGGAGAAGTCGAAATCCGGCTGGAAATCAGCCATCAGCGATCCCATCCGATAGCCGCCTGCGTTCGTCGCGCACATATTCATGAGTTTGTTCCTTCCAAGTTCAGGCATAGGTCAAATAGCTGATCGTTCAGGCCTGCCGGGGCGGCGCGAGAACGCGCCGGGCGACCAGCAGTCCGACCAGCGTCACGGCGATCAGAATTCCGGAGATTGCCGCGACGCGCACATCGAGCGATTCCTCGATCAGCGCGAACATGCGCAGCGGCAAGACGGTGGTTCGGGCGTCGGCGAGGAAAAGCGATACCGACACATTGTCGAGCGACTGGATGAAGACAAGAAATGCGCCGGCCAGAATGCCGGGCATCAGCAGCGGCAGGGTCACGCGCCGCAGCGTCATGAACCAGCTCGCGCCCATTGTCGTCGATGCCTCGGCAAGCGAGGGGTTGAGGCCCTGGGCGACGACGGAGGCGGCGCGGTACATCAGCGGCCCGAAGACCACGACATGGCCTGATACGGTCAGCCAGAGCGACGGCTTGAAGCCGATGAAATTGGCGACGATCAAGGCGGCAAGACCGTAGACCAGGCTCGGAAGGACGAGCGGGGCGAGCAGCAGCGGCTCGATCGTGCCGACCGCGCTGCGCTTCATGCGCGTCATGCCGATGGTTGCCGGAACCGCAAAGATCAGCGATCCGAGGACGGCAAGGCCGGCGATCTTCAGCGAGTTCCAGGCGGCGATATGTTCGGTTGCCGAGCGCACGGGATCGAGCAGCGCCGCGTACCACCTGAGCGAAAAGCCCTGCGGCGGATATTTCAATGTCTGCCCCGAGGTAAACGACATCGTCAGCGCAATCACGATCGGTGCCACGAGATAGATGACGCAGAGCCCGCCGAAACCGTAGACGAATGCCTTGTAGAGCATGACGGGAATGGGATTTTCGCGACGATCACGCATGACCGACCAACCTCCGGTGACGGGATATCATGGTAAGGGCGACCAGCAGGCAGCCGGTGGACAGCAGCAGGACGACGGCGATGGCCGAGGCCAGCGGCCAGTCGAACAGCGTGCCGACTTCGCGATAGATCAACTGCGGCACATAGACGTTGCGCGCACCGCCGATGACGGCCTGGGTGACGAAGGAGCTGCTGGTGCTGGCAAAGACCAGGATCCAGCCCGCCAGCAGGCCGGGCAGCATCAGCGGCAAAAGCACGGTGACAAGGATGCGCCAGGGGCCGGCACCGGAAACCTGGGCCGCTTCTGTCAGTTGCACCGGCGTACGCGACAGGATGGCGATCAGCGGCAGGATGATCAGCGGCAGGTCGATCTGGCACATGGCCATGACCAGGCCGAGTTCGGTAAACAGCAGGCTGGTCGGCATTCCCGTCAGGCCGAGCCCGACCAATGCTTCGCTGATCGGCCCCTGGCGCCCGAGGATGACGATCCAGGCGAAGGTGCGCACGACATTGCTGGTCAGCATCGGAATGAGCGTCAGGAAAATCAGCACCTGCCGCAGGTTTCGGCCGCCATGCCAGTAGAGAAGCGCGATCGGCACGCCGAGCAAGGTCGTGCCGATGACGGTTTCAAGGCCGAGCCTTGCGGTATTGACGAGGACGCGGAAATTGAACGCGTCGCCGAAGAAGCGGGCATAATGGTCGAGGGTCGCTCCGCCGGGACCGGCGAAGCTGAAACCGACGAGGACGGCGAGCGGCGTTGCGAAGAACGCCACGGAAAGCAACAGCATCGGTAGCACGTATGGGAAGCCGCTCGCCTTCATCACATCACCTCAACCGGCAACGAGGGCGTCGAACTGGCGAATCCAGCCGTCGCGGTTCTTATTGATCGCGACCCAGTCCGGATAGACCATGGTCTTGATCTGGTCGCGGGTGACATAGGCTTCGATGCCCGGCGTCAGCGCCACGTCCTTGTTGGTCGGGAACATCTCGGTCGGCGGCTCCTTGAGCTGGTCCTGGGCGGCCTTGGAGATGGCGGCATCCATATAGGCATAGGCCGCGTCGAGATTGGCCGTGCCCTTGGTCAGGTGGATATTGACAGGGGCTGCCGGCGAGCCGGTTTCGGGTTGGACGAACTCGGCGTTGAGGCCGAGGCTCTTCAGGCGGGCGACGTTGCCGGTCGAGCACATGAAAACGGCGATTTCACCCTGCTGGAACAGCGTCATCTGATGGTTGGTGCTGTCGACCACGCCCTTCAGATGCTCCGGATGATCCTTGAACAGCTTGAAGACGGCGTCCATGTCGTTGGGGCCGGAACCGAAGATCCTGGCGATCTCGGTATAGGCCATGACGGCGGTGTTCGAGGCAAAGCCGGTCCAGGAAACCTTGCCGCTATAGGCCGGGTTTTCGAAGAGATCGCGATAACCCTTCGGCTTCGGAACGAGATCGGGATTGTAGGCGATGCCGTTGACTTCGATGGTCACGGTCGGGCCGTATTCGCCCTGGAAGGACGGATCGAGCATGCCCCAGTTCTTGAGCTTGCTCGGATCGATCTTCTGGATGAGATCCTTCTCGATGGCGACGGCCATCTGGCCGGGCGACATCAGCAGCGTGTCATAGGGCGGGTTGCCGGGGCTCGCCATGATCTTGGCAAGCTGGTCCTGCGCCATCGCCGGGGCAATGGTCAGGTCATAGCCTGCATCCTTGACCATCGGCGTCAGCACTGTGCGGTAGGCGTCTTCCCAGCTGCCTGGGAAAGTGGCGGCAACGGCTCCGCCGCCGGCAGCGCGGGCGGCAAATGGAAGCATGGCCGATGCGGCAACACCGGCCGCCAGGAAACCGAACCCACGACGGGTAATCTGAAAGTCCTTCATCACGTTCACCTCTATTGAATTGTTTCTTCACTCATGATTTCCGGTTCGGCCGGAAAGGCGTGACACCTTGCGGTGTCGATCTCGGCAAATAGCTGCGTTCCCGGTTCGGGAATGAATGTGGTGGGGCCTCTGACCTCGGAGGCGCGCAGGCCCGTGCCGTCTTCCAGAACAAGGTCATGGACGAGGGAGGGGCCAAGCGGCACGGAAACCGTCATGCGAACCGGCAGGGTGCTCTCGCCTGGCTGCGTCGACAGGCGAACCTCTTCCGGCCGGAAGGTGATCGTCACCTTCGAGCCGAGGGTGAAATTCAACCGGCGCGGCAGGAGCAGGGTCCGGTCATTGGCAAGACCGATCAGCGTGCTATCGGCATCGAGGCGCAGCACCGTTCCGTTGAGCAGGTTTGCCTGGCCGATGAAGGTGTTGACGAAAAGCGTCTTCGGGCGATCGTAGACGGTCATCGGCGTGTCGATCTGCTCGACATTGCCCTTGTTCATCAGCACCAGGCGGTTTGCGAGGCTCTGGGCTTCCTCCTGATCATGCGTGACGATCAGCGTCGTGATGCCGAGCGTCTTCTGCAGGTGAAGCAGCTCCACCTGCAGATCGAAACGCAGGGCACGGTCGAGCGCGCCGAAGGGTTCGTCGAGAAGCAGAAGGGAGGGGCGCCCGGCGATTGCGCGGGCGACGGCGACGCGCTGCTGCTGGCCGCCGGAGAGTTCCCGCGGCAGGCGGTTGCCATAATCCTTGAGCCTGACGAGCGACAGCATCTCCTCGACGCGCGCCTTGCGCTCAGTGCGAGGAAGCTTCTGGCAGGCGAGCGGATAGGCGATGTTTTCTGCGACCGTCAGATGCGGAAACAAAGCATAGTTCTGAAAGACCATGCCGACGCCGCGTGAGCGGGCCGAGACATCGGCCAAGTCTTTCTCCCCGAGCACAATCCTGCCGGTCTTCGGCTGGATCAGCCCGGCAATGGCGCGCAGCACGGTCGACTTGCCGCAGCCGCTCGGCCCGAGCAGGGCAACGATCTCGCCGGCCTCGATATCGAAGGCCACGTCGCTGATGGCATTCTGGCCACTATAGCTGTGTGTGAGGCCCTGAACGCTGAGCCGTTTGCGTTCAGCCATATTCGGTATGGGCATAGGGCCTCCCTGGTTCTGGGTCGGGGTCACGGATTGCTGCGCGGTCTCCGGCACAAGACGGAGATGCGGTCCGGCGAGAAATTTTGCGTCGAGCTTGTTCATGAGAAACGGATTGCAAGCGGCGTGCCAGTTTCGCCGCTCGTCGTTGACGAATGTGCCAAGCCAATGAAAATAAATCGATATTTGTGACTTATAAAGTTTCGAAACTTTATAATAATTATTATTAGATTTGAAATTCGCACTTGCTTTTGTATAAATTTTCGCCAGCTAAGTATATTAAATGGGCATCGGATAGAAGTAGCCACGGCCCCTGAGCGGGGATCAAGCGCCGAAAAGTGCGGGTTTTGGCCTCTGAATAGGTGTTTTTGGGTCTTGGGGGCGAATGAGGCGGTCAAAAACGATGCTGCGGGGCCTGGGAGCGTAAAAATTGTGCATTATGCGTTCGAAACTTTATGCGAATTCTATTGCGAAACTCTATCCGAAATATCGTCATCAACAAAAATCATTTTAATATCAGGTATTTATCGACAAATAGCTGCAAGTGGCACGGCGATTGCATGGATGATCCCGAGAATTCACCGATACAAAAATGACAGGGGATCACCATGATGCGCATCCAGAAAATCTTGAAGGCCGGAGTCGCCGGAGCGATGGTCACTTTGATCGCGGCCTCTGCTTACGCTGCCGGAGGTGCCGCCGAGAAGATGACGGCCGATGCCGATGTCGCCAAGCTTTCCGGTGTCGTCCTCACGCAGAAACTGGCCGACGGGCTGCCACCCTCCATCAAGTCGTCGGGCGTGCTGAAGGTCGCGACCGACCTGACGCCGCCGATCAGCTTTCATGGCGAAGACGGCAAGCTGATCGGCATCGATGCCGATATCGCTGCCGCACTCGGCGTCATCCTGGGTGTCGATGTTGAGATGACCGATGTCGGCGCGGGTGCCGCAATCGTGCCCTCCATATTGGCGAAGCGCTTCGACCTCTCGATCTCGGGCATCAACGACGATCCGGAGCTGGAAAAGCAGGTCGACGTCATCGACTATATGTATGACGCGACGACGATCATGACGATCAAGGACAATCCTCTCGCCATCAAAGGCCTGGAGGATTTGTGCGGCAAGAAGGTCGCCGTTCCCGTCGGTACCTTCCAGGCGAGGATGGTCGAAGCCGCCTCGGCCAAATGCGCGACCCCGGTCAACATCATGTCGATCCCGAAAATGCCGGATGTGCTGCAGGCCGTCCGCACCGGGCGGGCTGACGCCACGGTCAACGGTTACGCCACCAGTGTCTACACGACCGAGCACCAGACCGGAAACGGCAAGGGGCTGCAGGCGCTGCCGGATATCCGCCTTGCCGTCGGTTATCTCGGCATGCTGACCGCCAAGGACAATCCGCAGCTGCGCGACAGCGTCGTTGCCGCCTTGCAGCAGATGGTGGACTCCGGCGCCTACGAGACCATCATGAAGAAGTGGAGCCTCGGACCGCTGGCCGTGAAGACCGTCAAGGTCAACGATGCCGCCAGCATGCCCGCGGATTGACGCCGATGGCCCTGTTTCAAGCGTCACCCATATCGCTCTCCCTTGCGCCATCGGTCGGAAGACCGATGCGTTGGGGCCAGATCGCAACCGGTGCCATCGCGATTTCAGCGCTGGCCTTCTTCGCGCTCGTCGTCGGGCGGAGCCAAAGTATCCAATGGTCCGAGATCCCCCGCTACCTGGTGGATCCTTCGATCCTGCGCGGCGTGCTGCTGACGCTTGAACTGACCGCTGGCGCCATGGTGTTCGGCATCGTGCTCGGATGCCTGCTGGCGCTGATGGCGACGAGCCAGAACCTGGTTCTCAAGGTGATCGCCGCCGGCTTCGTCTGGTGGTTTCGCGGCGTGCCGCTGATTGTCCAGATCTTCTTCTGGTTCAATATCGCCCTCTTCATCCCGCAGGTCGGGATGGGAAGCTTCACCATTTCGATCAACGATCTGGTGACGCCGGCCCTGGCCGGCTTCCTCGCACTCGGGCTGCATGAAGCTGCGAACATGTCGGAGATCATCCGCGGAGGCCTGATCGCGGTCGATCGCGGCCAGCGCGAAGCGGCCACGGCGCTCGGGCTGAAAAAGACACAGACTTTTTTCACCGTCATCATGCCCCAGGCCACGCGTATCATCGTGCCGCCGACGGGGAACCAGGCCATCGGCATGCTGAAGGCCAGTGCCATCGTCTCGGTCATCGGCATGCAGGATCTGCTGACGCAGGCGCAGGCGATCTACGCCCGGAACTTCCTCGTCATCGAACTGCTGTTCGTCGTCTCGATCTGGTACCTCGCCATCACGAGCGTCGCATCCATAGGCCAGCACTATCTCGAAAAGAGTCTCGTTCCGAAAGGCCGGACAGCAGAGAAGCCTCGCGCTCCCGGACGGGGGTGATCGCCGATCCATCGACGTGAATTGAGATCAACAACGAAGGGGTCGCCAGTGCAGCGCGCCCCATCAGGAAACAGCAGAGGAGCATGACATGAAATTGGGAATCGACAGCATAAAGCTGCCCGAGGCAAAGAAGCGGGGGCCTCTGGCAAGCCTTGATCGCGTCAAGGAACTTGGGCTCGCAGGCATTTTCTTCAGTACGGCGCTGGACATGAGCCCCGACCTCGACAGCGGCCTGCTGCGCGAGATCAGGGCGAAGGCCGACGACCTCGGCCTCTATCTCGAAAGCGGCATCGGCAAGATCAATCCTTATTGCAGCGCCGAGGAACCGACCCTGCGGGCAGCCGGCGGCGGCGATATCATTGCCGGTTTCACGCGCATGATCGAGGCAAGTGCCGCGATCGGCTGCCATGAGCTCTGGGTTGCTCCGGGTAATTTCAAGGGTGAATATCGTGGCCGGCTGGCCAATGACCGCTTCCGCACCGACGTGACCTGGGAAGAGCAGTTGCTCGGGATCGAAAAGGTCCTCCGCAAGCTCGCGCCCGTCGCGCGCGCCAATGGCGCGCACATGAACATCGAAACCCACGACGAAATCACCTCCTTCGAGATCCTGCGATTGATCGAGAAGGTCGGCGCCGATTGTGTCGGCGTCGTCTTCGACACCGCCAACGGCCTGCAGCGGGGCGAGCATCCGGTCTTCGCCGCCAAGCGCCTGGCTCCCTATATCCGCCAGACCCATATCAAGGATGCCTATGTCGGGCGCGCTCCGGGTGGTCTCGATTTCCAGACCAGACCCGTTGGCGGCGGCATCGTCGACTTCGCCACGATCCTCCCCATTCTTGCGGACGCCAACCCGACGCTGAACCTGTCGCTGGAGGTTGCCCAGTCCGTTGCCGACAAGCCCCGCAAGGCCAATCCGCGCCAGTCCATCGAGATCGACGATCCTATCTGGCGCGCCGGCCACCCCGACCTGACGGCGGATGAGCTTGCGGCCTACATGGCGATGGTGGATGCCTATGAGAAACGGGTCGCCTCCGGGGCTGTTCTCGACTGGGAGGCCTATGAGAGCCGCCGCTACGGCTATCCGACCTATGAGGTGCAATCCTACGGTTTCGACGAGGCAATCGCCTTCATCCAGCAATCAGCGCGTCATGTCGAGACGGTTTGCGCCGAAAAGGGCATTGCCCTGTCGGTGCCGGAAAAGAAGCAGAAAGCGGCTTGAGTCCCGAGGCGGTGCCGGCGTTTTTCCATCGGCACCGCCTATCGAAACGCTGGCGCCGGAATTATTTACGCAAAAATATTCTTATGGAAATAATTATCGTGCTTGGATATCTGGTGATCGATCGAATCCACGCCGAGCCGCCAGAGGCAATTTGGAGACCGCAATGAGGAAGATGCGCCGTCAGAGTGCCAAGGTGATGACCGCGGCCAGTGGGCCTGTGGAAAGCACCGATACCAATGACGATGTTTCGGAACGCATCCGCGCCACGCTTGCCGCCGCCATCGGTGAAGGGGCGCTGAAGCCCGGCACCAAGATCCTGGAGGAAGCGATCGCCGAGCATTTCGGTGTCAGCCGAACGGTGGTGCGCGGGGCGCTCGGCGTGCTTGAAAGCGACCACCTGCTGGAGCGAAAGAGAAACCGCGGCACCTTCGTTGCCGAGCCGACCGTCGAGCAGGCCAAGAGCCTTTTCGAGGCGCGCCGGAAGATCGAGGGCCTGCTTCTGGAACTCGTCATCGCCCGCGTCACGCCGGAGCAGCTGGATGCGCTGCAGAAGCTGACCGACGAAGAAGAGCACATCCACCACCATGGCGACGAAAAGTCGAAGACGGTTCTGTCCGGCAAGTTCCACATCGTGCTTGCCGAAATCGCCGGCAACCCGGTGCTGACGGAAGTGCTCGCCAAGATCGTCGCCCGGCTTTCGCTGGTCATGTCTTTGTACGAAGAGGACCGCAAGGACGACTGCGGCGCGGACCACCATCGCATGATCGTTGCCGCCCTGAAGGAGAAAAACCTCGCCAAGGCGCAACAGCTGATGGACCACCATCTCGCCGACATCGAGGGTCGCGTGCGACTGACCGAAGGGCAGGGCGACCGGCACACATTCCTGGCCGTGCTGGAGAATTTTTCCTGATGGAGACCCGCGCGCATCGGATGACGGCTTCCATCGCGCGGGTGTGGGGCTTTCCTGCAGCCTGAGCTCGGTCGCGCTGTCAAATCATCTGACCGCCATGCTTGCGACCAGATCGCTGAACCTCTCCCCCTGAATGCCGACATGCGTCCGCAGCAGGCGGCGGGCTTCATCTCCGTCTCCGGCAAAGATCGCATCGACGATGGCGCAATGTTCTGAGAAGGAGGTCGACAGGCGGTTGCGCACGCGCAGCTGGAGGCGGCGATAAGGCCGCAGGCGTCGATGCAATTGCAGACATTGCTCCTCGAGGAATTCGCTTCGGCCGGCCGCGTAGATGGCCTTATGGAACTCCTCATTGTCGTAATAATAGGCATCGCTGTCACCGGCAGCGGCTGATTTCTCACAGCGGCTGTGGGTGGCCGTGATCGCTTCCCGGGAGGCCTCGTCCAGCCGTCGTGCGGCGAGCGACCCGGCCAGGCCCTCCAGCTCGGCCATCACCTCGAACATCTCATAGACGCGGTGCGGCCCCGGATCGATGACGATTGCGCCTCTGCGCGGTCGAATTTCGATGAGGCCGATCG
The DNA here is from genome assembly GCF_012276115.1 of Rhizobium leguminosarum bv. viciae. Taxonomy (GTDB): domain Bacteria; phylum Pseudomonadota; class Alphaproteobacteria; order Rhizobiales; family Rhizobiaceae; genus Rhizobium; species Rhizobium leguminosarum_T. Next base: position 51,495 of record NZ_WIEU01000015.1, read on the forward strand.
CATCGAGCTGCATCAGCGCCTCGCGCACCGGCGTGCGGGAGACCCCGAAACGCGTCGCAAGCACCATTTCGTCGAGCCGCTCACCGGGGGAGAACTCGTTGGAAAGAATGGAATTTTCAATCTCATCGCGAAGCCATCGGCCGACATTCTCGGACATCCGTTTCAATTTCCTCATACACAAAGTCACTTCTTGTATACACGATCATTGACCTTGTGTACGAAGAGTGGCATTCTACATACTACCGGTGAAACCCGACGATGGGAAGCAGCCGTCAAAAACGGTCCGCACCCAGAAGAGAGGATAATGGCATGTCTGAGGCTTCCTTCTTCACCGACATGCTGCAGAGCATCACGGATCGCGGACGCCAGCTCCTGTTTTCCGGCTCCCGCGCCACGCAGGTCGCAGCCAAGGCCGATCTCCAGACACTCTGTGAAATGCTGCTGTCCAGCCGAGGTGAAGCCTCGGGCATGGCACTTGCGGCCGAGATACTCGATCGCTGGGGCTCGCTCGACAGCGAGGGCGCGCAGGCATTCCTCGATATGCTGCATGAAAAGTTCGGACCCGACACGACCAAGCTCGACCAGGCGATTGAAAATTACCGCACCGACAAAAGCTCTGCCGCGATCATCGCGCTCCACCAGGCAGCCGAGCCGCGGCGACAGGAGCTTCTGCGCCGATTGAATCACGCGCCGAACGGCACCGCCAAGCTTGTCCGGATGCGTGAGCATCTGCTTGCTTCCAAAGACCAATCCACAGGATATCACGCGCTTGACGCCGACTTCACGCATCTGTTCGGCTCCTGGTTCAATCGCGGCTTCCTGACGCTGCGACCCATCGACTGGTCGACGCCGGCCTACATCCTTGAAAAGATCATCAAATACGAGGCCGTGCACGAGATCGCCGGCTGGGAGGAATTGCGCAGTCGTTTGGCGCCGGCCGACCGTCGATGCTTTGCCTTCTTCCACCCCCGACTGGCCGACGATCCGCTCGTGTTCGTCGAGGTGGCGCTGACACGATCCGTGCCCAGCGCGATCGGAGATGTGCTGGTCGAGGGCAGGGAGCAGATCAATGCCGACGAGGCGACGACGGCTGTCTTCTATTCCATCTCCAACTGCCAGGATGGCCTGCGCGGCATCTCGTTCGGTAACTTCCTGATCAAGCAAGTCGTGGAAGACCTGCGCAGAGACCTGCCCGGCCTCAAGAATTTCGTCACGCTATCGCCCGTTCCGGGCTTTGCCCGTTGGCTTGCCAAGGCGCGCGCCTCGGCCGCCGACCGGTTGCTGCCGGAAGCGGCCCGCGAAACGCTGATGCTGCTCAACGATCCGAGCTGGCCTGACAACGAGAATACGGCGAGCGAAGTGGAGCGTGTGCTGCTGCCTCTTGCAGCGCGCTATTTCCTGGCCGAACGGACGCCGGAGGGCCGCCCCATCGATCCTGTCGCCCGCTTCCATCTCGGCAACGGCGCTCGACTCGAAAGACTGAATTTTCTCGGCGACCGCTCGGCCAAGGCGATGCAGCAGGCCCACGGCCTGATGGTCAACTATCTCTACAAGCTCGACGATATCGTGGCCAACCACGAGGCCTTAGCGCAGCGCGGCGAGGTGATTGCCTCGCCTGCCGTCAAGAGCTTGCTCAACCAGAACGACGAAAGCCGCCGCGGCGGCAATGGCCAGCAAGGCTCCCGGCCATTCGCACAGATAATGAACTCGACGCTTGGAGGAGGGCGAAAGTGAGCAACCATCTTTTCGACGCCATGCGGACGGCTGCGCCCGGTGACGCACCGTTCATCCGGATCGATAGCAAGCGTACATGGACCTATGATGACGCGCTCGCTCTTTCCGGCCGCGTTGCCGGCGCGATGGACACGCTCGGCATTCGCCCCGGCGATCGGGTGGCGGTGCAAGTCGAGAAAAGTGCCGAGGCACTGATCCTCTATCTCGCCTGTCTTCGAACCGGTGCGGTCTACCTGCCGCTCAACACCGCCTATACGCTGGCTGAGCTCGATTATTTTATCGGCGATGCGGAGCCGCGTTTGGTGGTTGTCGCGTCGGCTGCGAGAGGGGGCGTGGAGAAAATCGCCAAGCTTCACGGCGCGATCGTTGAAACGCTCGATGCCGACGGCAGCGGCTCGTTGCTGGATCTCGCACGCGATGAGCCGGCCGACTTTGTCGATGCCTCGCGTACCGCGGATGATCTGGCTGCGATCCTCTACACGTCGGGAACGACCGGACGCTCCAAGGGGGCGATGCTCACACATGGGAACCTGCTCTCGAACGCCCTGACCTTGCGAGACTATTGGCGCGTCACCGCCGACGATCGGCTGATCCATGCCTTGCCGATCTTCCACACGCATGGGCTGTTCGTCGCCACAAACGTCACACTGCTCGCCGGCGCCTCGATGTTCCTGCTCTCGAAGTTCGATCCGGAGGAGATCCTGTCGCTGATGCCGCAGGCAACGATGATGATGGGCGTGCCGACCTTCTATGTGCGCCTCCTGCAAAGCCCGCGCCTCGATAGAAAGGCGGTCGCCAACATCCGCCTCTTCATTTCCGGTTCCGCTCCCCTGCTGGCAGAAACCCATACCGAGTTCCAGGCCCGCACCGGTCACGCCATTCTCGAGCGCTACGGCATGACGGAAACCAATATGAATACGTCCAACCCCTATGAGGGGAAACGGATTGCCGGAACGGTAGGTTTCCCGCTGCCTGATGTGACGGTGCGCGTCACCGATCCCGCCACCGGGCTGGTGCTGCCGCCTGAAGAGACGGGCATGATCGAGATCAAGGGACCGAACGTCTTCAAGGGTTATTGGCGCATGCCGGAAAAGACGGCGGCCGAGTTCACGACAGATGGTTTCTTCATCAGCGGCGATCTCGGCAAGATCGACCGGGAAGGTTATGTCCACATCGTCGGTCGCGGCAAGGATCTGGTGATTTCGGGTGGATACAACATCTATCCGAAAGAGGTCGAGGGCGAGATCGACCAGATCGAGGGTGTGGTTGAGAGCGCTGTAATCGGTGTGCCGCATCCCGATTTCGGAGAAGGCGTAACGGCCGTCGTCGTGTGCAAGCCCGGCGCCGCCCTGGATGAGAAGACCATCGTCAGCGCCCTCCAGGACCGCCTTGCACGCTACAAACAACCCAAGCGCATCATCTTCGCCGACGACCTGCCGCGCAACACCATGGGTAAGGTTCAGAAAAACATCCTGCGGCAGCAATACGCCGATCTCTACACCAAGACGTAAAGGCGATTGCGCCCTCTGGGAGGAGGGTGCGTCGACATCCCGCATCAATCTTGAACACAACAACGACGGCGCTGGAGGCGTCGGAGGGAGGGGAATCATGGGTATTGAACTATTGGCCATAGGCCTGCTGGTCGCGATGTTCATCATTGCGACGATCCAGCCGATCAATATGGGTGCGCTCGCCTTTGCCGGCGCCTTCGTGCTCGGCTCGATGATCATCGGGATGAAAACCAGCGATATTTTTGCCGGCTTTCCGAGTGATCTATTCCTGACACTCGTCGCCGTCACCTATCTCTTCGCCATAGCGCAGATCAACGGCACGATCGACTGGCTCGTCGAATGTGCCGTCCGCCTGGTGCGCGGGCGGATCGGCTTGATTCCCTGGGTGATGTTCCTGGTCGCCGCCATCATTACCGGTTTCGGTGCGCTTGGGCCTGCCGCGGTCGCCATTCTCGCACCCGTCGCGTTGAGCTTTGCCGTGCAGTACCGCATCCACCCGGTCATGATGGGCCTGATGGTGATCCACGGCGCGCAGGCGGGCGGCTTTTCGCCGATCAGCATCTATGGCGGTATCACCAACCAGATCGTTGCGAAGGCCGGCCTGCCTTTCGCCCCGACCTCGCTGTTTCTCTCCAGCTTCTTCTTCAACCTGGCGATCGCGGTGCTGGTGTTCTTCGTTTTCGGCGGCGCAAAAGTGATGAAGCAAGATCCCGCGTCACTTGGCCCCTTGCCCGAACTCCATCCAGAGGGCGTATCGGAGTCGATCAGAGGTCACGGCGGCACGCCGGCAAAAGCGATCAGGGAGCATGCCTATGGTACGGCGGCGGATACCGCGACGACCTTGCGCCTGAACAATGAGAGAATTACCACCTTGATCGGCCTGACGGCGCTCGGCATCGGCGCCCTGGTCTTCAAGTTCAACGTCGGCCTCGTCGCCATGACCGTCGCCGTCGCGCTGGCGCTCTTGTCACCGAAGACCCAGAAGGCGGCAATCGACAAGGTCAGCTGGTCGACCGTGCTGCTGATATCAGGCATCATCACCTATGTCGGCGTCATGGAGAAGGCCGGGACTGTCGACTACGTGGCGAATGGCATATCCAGTCTCGGCATGCCGCTGCTGGTGGCGCTTCTGCTTTGCTTTACCGGTGCTATCGTCTCGGCTTTTGCATCCTCGACCGCGCTGCTCGGCGCGATCATCCCGCTTGCAGTCCCATTCCTCTTGCAAGGACATGTCAGCGCCATCGGTGTGGTCGCGGCGATCGCCATCTCGACGACGATTGTCGATACCAGCCCGTTTTCCACCAATGGCGCGCTTGTCGTCGCCAATGCGCCGGACGACTGGCGAGAGCAGGTGCTGCGACAGCTGCTGATCTACAGCGCGCTGATCGCGATCATCGGCCCGGTCGTCGCCTGGTTGGTGTTCGTCGTGCCCGGGCTGGTGTGACGGCGGGCCAGGAAACCATCGCTTTCCGCCGCAGGTCACGGCCCGCGGCGGCACGCTTGTTCGAAATGGCCCGCGATGCTAGAAAATCGCATGGACAACACCCTGATCAGCACTTTCGTGATGATGATGCCGCGCTCATAGCGTGGCGGGTTTCGTGCGTCCAGAATGCACCAGCGACCGCCCTCGAGGCGGTCTTTTCATGGGTCGATCCGTCTCGCGGGGCAAACAGCCTTCGAAAGGAAACACCGATGAACACGATCTACATCACCACCTCGATCCCCTATGTGAATGCCGCGCCGCATGTGGGCTTTGCCCTCGAACTCGTCCAGGCCGATGCCTATGCCCGCCATTTCCGGCTTCTCGGCCACGACATCAGGTTCCAGTGCGGAACCGATGACAACAGCCTGAAGAATGTCCGGTCGGCGGAAGCCGCGGGAGTGCAGGTCAAGGACTTCGTCAATGCGAACGCGGACAGGTTCGAGCACCTTGGCAGCCTGCTCGATATCTCCAACGAGGAATTCGTCCGCACCTCCCGCGATCCAAGGCATATCGCCTGCGTCCACGCCTTGTGGAAGGCAGGCGCTGAAAAGGGTGACCTTTATCGCAAGGCCTATGAGGGTCTCTATTGCGTCGGTTGCGAGCAGTTCTACGAGCCGTCGGAACTCGATGACGGGCGCTGCCCGGAACATGGCATTGCCCTTGAGACCATCCGTGAGGAGAACTGGTTCTTCCGTCTCTCCCGTTACGGCGACCGGCTCATCGAGTTGGTCGAGACCGGCGAGCTTCGGATCGTCCCGGCTCATCGGCGCAATGAAATCCTTGCCCTGCTGCGGCGCGGCCTAACCGACATCAGCGTGTCGCGCAGTGCGGAGCGGGCGCGAGGCTGGGGCGTTCCCATCCCCGATGGAGATGAGGTCGTCTACGTCTGGTTCGATGCTTTGGCGAACTACCTCACTGGTCTCAGCCTCGGGTCCGATGAACCCCTGTTGCAGCGCTACTGGAACGGCGGCCAACGCATCCATGTCGTCGGAAAGGGCATCTCCAAGTTCCACGCCATCTACTGGCCGGCCATCCTGCTGTCGGCAGGCCTGCCGCCACCATCCTCGATCCTCGTGCATGGTTACGTCACGGTGGACGGCAGGAAGATCGGCAAGTCGGCCGGCAACGGCATCGATCCGGAACGCATCATCCAATCCTATGGAACGCCGGACGCACTGCGCTATTACCTGCTCCGGCATATACGCTCGGGAGACGATGGCGATTTCTCCGCCGAGCGTCTCGAAGCCGCGTGGTCGGGCGAGCTCGCCGGGCAGCTCGGAAACCTCGCCAACCGGGTGCTTGCGCTTCTGTCCACGTCATTCGACGGAATCGTTCCGCCCGTGCCGGACAGCGCGTTCGTGGACGAGGCTGCCCGCCTTCCGGGGAAGGTGGCCCAGGCTTTCGATGCCTACGAGCTCCATGTCGGCCTCGCCGAAATTTTTGCGTTTATCGGCGAGGCGAACAGGCGGTTTACACAATGCGCGCCGTGGGCGGATGCAAAAGCCCTGCTTGCCGATCTCACGCCGGAAGATCGGAAGGCGACCGCAGCTCGTCTCGGCGCCTCCCTGGCCGAGCAGGTCTATGGCCTTGCGATCATTGCCCGCTGCCTCCTGCCGTTCCTGCCAAGTTCGGCCGCAACGCTGCATTCGAGGCTTGGAATACCGTCTCCTCGCCTCTATCGCGACCCCTTGATCGTGGGCGGGGTCAAAGCCGCTCCGCAAGCTGTCCTCTTTCCACAGAGAGCGGCAACGTGAAGGGAAGCAGCCGAGACCAGCGACCCTGCGCTGTAACCAAGGCAGCGCAGAATTCGAGCCTGGTTGGCGGCGGTAGGAGAGGGCAGTCTGCGCTGACAGCGGACATTCGCATGATCTGTAGGATCGACTAAACGTCTGTCTTCTGTCACATCGCAATAGCCAAAATCCCAGTGTAGGTCAAATGATGCAACAGCTGGTCGGCTCCGTGCGCGGCCCAGTAAGAACGGCTTGTCACGGCAGCCGGATGGCGGCGCGAGTGAACGGCCTTTAAGTGATCAACGGTGAAGTGAATTAGAAATTCGGCTAGCGCCAAGACCGCGACCGTCACGCCATCCAGCCCGAACAAAAACAATCCCGGAAGGGTGCCTGCTACGTGGATCGCTGCATGGATATAGCCGCCCGGATGGCGGATGTCGCCCTTGCCCTGCAGAATCCAGGCCGGCTGCAAGAGATAGTCGGCGGCGAAATGCTTGACTTGCAGCCAGGCGAGTAGGCCAATAAGGAAAGATGCACTTTCCATGATCCTTCCTCCCTCAAATCGGGGGCGATTTCCGGTCCAGGGTAAAGATCGGCACCGGTTGCGATTTGCCGCGCACCACCGTCTCTCCCAGCGAGCGGGCATCGAGCCGCCGGTCTGCTCGTTCCCACGTCTCGCCACTCAACACGATTTCAACGCCTTTGTCTTTGGCGACGCCGACCAGGCGGCTTGCGAGGTTTACGGCATCGCCAATCGCCGTGTAGCTCAGGCGTTCGGCCGAGCCGATATTGCCGACGAGTGCCGTCCCGCTGTTGATGCCGATCCTGACCCGCACTGCGTCATGCTGGGGCGCGAGCGGTGGGATGGCATGCATCGCGTCACGGATCGCGGCCGCGGCACGGCAGGCACGCGACGCGTGATCGGGCTCGTCGTTCGGGGCATTCCAGATCGCCATCACAGCGTCGCCGATGAATTTGTCGACCGTGCCGCCCTCGGCGTGGATCGCGGCGATGGAAAGCGTGAGGAAGCGGGTGAGATGCGGTTCGACACCGGCGCCGAGTTCCTCGGTCATCTCCGTAAAGCCCGGCAGGTCGGCGAAGAGAACCGTGATGTCGGTAAGCTTGCCGCCGGGCCTGGGCTCGATGCCGCCGTTGACAAGCGGCCTGACGACATCGAGCGGCATGAAGCGGGCGAAGGCCGATAACCCCGAAGACATCCGTTTCAGCGCGACGGAGAAGTCATTAAGTTCAACCAGCACGGTGGGCGTGTGGCTGACGGCATCGAGTTCGAAGCGTTCGACCGCATGCAGTTGTCGGGCAAGGCGGGCAAGCGGCCGGGCGAAAAGCAGGCGGGCGAAAATAATCGCGGTGACAGCGGCAAGCAGCGCGATGCCAGCAACGATGAAGAGCACGCGCTTGGTGTTCTGATCGATATCGCCGGCGAAGGTGGAGCGCGGAATCGCCGTCAGCAGCCGCCAGTCTTCAAATGGCAGCGCACTGGACGAGATGAAGACCGGCCCGAGAGCGTCACTCCGTTGCAGCGTGCGGAAGACGCTTTGAGGATGGGTTCGGCGCGCGGATGCGACGGCAGCAGAAAGCACGTCGGTTTTCGGAAAATCCGCGAGATGGGCGGCCATGACGCCGTCCGACGGTTCGGATGTAGCGAGGACCACATCGTCCTTCGCGAGCACATAGACTTTGCTCTCGGAAGGAATGTTGAGGCCCTGCAATGTCAGCGACAGCTGTCGCAGGCTGACCGCTACCATGACGACACCTTCGAGCCGCCCGAAGGCTTCGACCCGTTTGGAAAGAACGATCGAAGGCTCGAAACCGCTTGGCAATATGTCCACGACGGTCCATGCCGGACCGGTGCTGTCTTTGCCCTTGCGATACCAGGACGCGCCCTCCGTCACATAGGCGCTCTCGGTCTTGACGCGTTCTTCGAAGAATATATCGCCGGGGATCGGCTTGTATCGGTCACGGCGCAATGTTCGAGGTTTGCCGGGCGCGGCTTTGCCGATTTCAACCATCTCGATCCGGCCATCGGGGGCGGCATGCGAGCCGAAGAAGCGCCCATCGGTGAAACCGAACCCAATCCAGGCGATCGCCGGCTGCTCACGCAGCAGCGAGAGAAATAAGAACTCGCGCTTGACCTCGTCGTCGGGCTTGATGGCGCCCTGGAAGAAGACGGAGCGGATTATTTCCGCCGTGCTCGATACGAGTGCGAGTTGCGAGGCGAGTTCGTTGCGGACGGCCCCAGTGCTCTGCGCATCCAGGGCCGCCACGACTTTATCGACATTGGCACTCGCGGTGCGTTGCCAGATCAGATGTACCAGGACCGCGGTCGAGATGACGGCAAGCAGCAGCAGCATGGTGACTGCGCGGCCCATCTTCACGCGGGGAAGGAAATCAGCGCTCATGGCGGTCGGTGATGAGGCGGGCGCTCCGCTCATAGCGAAGATAGGCCAGGCCCCAATCCATGAAAACCACGAGCCGATTGCGGAAACCGACGAGGAACCAGAGATGGGCGAGGTTCCAGACCAGCCAGGCCGAAAACCCGGACAACCTGATCCGCCCGAAATCGGCGACCGCCGCCTTGCGGCCGATCGTGGCGAGATTGCCGAAATGCCGATAACGGAACGGCTCGACAGGATTGCCCGCGATGAGCGCCCGGATGGCATGCGCGGCATGCTCGCCCATCTGCTTGGCAGCTGGCGCTATGCCTGGCACGGGGCGGCCATCCTCGCTCTTCACCGCAGCGGTATCGCCGATGACGAAGATGTTGTCGTGGCCGGGGACATTCAGCCGTTCGTCGACCACCGTGCGGCCGGCGCGGTCGGCCGCGGCGCCGAGCCATTTGGCCGCTTTGGATGCCATGACACCTGCGGCCCAAAGCACGCATGCCGAGCCGATGTGGCGGCCGTCGGCGAGCATGACGCCTTCGCCATCGCAATGGGTGACGGCAGCCGTGGCCAACACTTCGACGCCCAGGCCTTCAAGCTGACGCTGCGCCTTTGCCGAAAGGCAGGCCGGCATGGTGGGCAGGATACGGTTGCCAGCTTCGACCAGGACGACGCGTGCCGAAGCGGCATTGATGTGACGGAAGTCGCGAACCACGACCTTGCGGGCAAGTTCGGCAATTGCACCGGCCATTTCGACGCCTGTCGGGCCGCCGCCGACCACAACGAAGGTCAGTAACGCCTCGCGCCGCTGATCATCCTCAGTGACTTCGGCGCGTTCGAAAGCGGAGAGAATCCGGGCACGGATCTCCGTCGCGTCGCCGATCGTCTTCAGGCCCGGCGCGCTTTCGGCCCACTCCTCATGGCCGAAATAGGCATGACGGGCGCCGGTCGCGACAACAAGATAGTCGTAGGGGATAGAGCGCTCGGCGGTGTGAACAACCTGCATGGATTTCTCGATCCGCTCCACCCTTTGCATCAATACCGTCACATTCTTCTGGCGCGACAGGATGCGGCGGATCGGCATCGCGACTTGAGCGGGGGATAGGCCTGCAGTCGCCACCTGGTAGAGCAGCGGCTGGAAGAGGTGATAATTGCGACGGTCGATAACGGTGATATCGACCGGGATGCTCTTGAGCGCTACGGCTGCGGCAAGCCCGCCGAAGCCGGCACCGAGAATGACCACGCGTGGGCGGCCATTCCCGGGCATTGGGCGGATCATGTTCGGCGCACCGCCCGTCATCGCGCCCTCGGCTTCGATCCGCATGGCTCAGCGCTCCCGCGAGAAAAAGCGGCCGGCGAGATGGTCGAGCGAAATGACGCCCGCGCCTCGCGCGAAAATCAGCAGCAGCGGAGCCGCCCAGGTCAGATGTTCGCCCCAATGGGTGGGATAGACGAAGATCTGGATGGTCGCCACGACCCCAAGCAGTATCAGTGCCGCGAGACGCGAGAAGAGGCCGAAGAAGATCAGGATTGCACCCGACAGTTCGGCGGCCGTGGCGAGCAGGGCCGCGACACCGGGATCGAGCACCGGCAGGCGGTATTCGAACGCGAAGAGCTGGACCGTGACGGGCCAGGAGGCGAGCTTGCTCTGCGACGATTGCCAGAACACGTTCGCAACGGCGAGCCGCGCGACGAACTGCACCGCCGAAAGCGGCACGGATGAGGCCAGCCGGAGTGCCTGCGAATAAAGGCCAGCGAAACCGCCCCGTTCGGGCATGGATGTCGGGGTCATCATGGTCATCGATCCATTCCTTGTCAGTTGATGTTTGCAGGTTGGTGGCGGACGCGCGTAACGAGTCCGTCGGCAAAGAGACCGCCGAGCGAGGCGACGAGGTCGAAATTCGGATCGCGCGCGGCGGCTTTCTTGACGGCATGTTCAAGTCCGCGGCCGTTCTTCAGCGCCTGCAGAAACGCGTAATGGGCGCCGTTGAGGCGGAGAAAGCGAACGCTGTCCTGGTTCCGCCACAGCGCGATCCGCTGCGGTTGCCTTCTGATGTCGCTAAGCTGATCCAGATCGCCGCTTGCCTGGTGCGCCGACCAGATGTCGAGCGCCGGCCAGCGGCAAAAGAGCAGTCGCAAAGACCGTTGGAGGATCAGGTCGGGCATGGTGCCTTCGCCACCCCGGGAGAGTTCCGCCATATTCGCAGGCTGCAGCGCCGGCGCATCGAGCGCCTCGGCGATCAACCATTCAAGCCGCGCCGTATCGGCGATGAAGGGCATAGGCTTGAGGTCTTCGAGGCGGCCGAGGAAATCGGCGAAGTCGCTGCCATAGCGTACCAGCCGCGCTTCGGACGGCGGGCTCACGCGAATGAAGCTTGCGGCAATATGGCGGAAATACCGCTCTCCAATCAGGCTGACGGCAACAGGGAAGACCGACACGAGCGTGGCACTCAGCGATGCGAATGTGTTGTTGCGGTAGATGTTGAAGCGGCGCATGGGATCGAAGCGGCCGCCCGTATCGAATGAGGGGCCGAGATCCGGCCCTCCACGGCTAAGGATAGAATCCGCGACGGCGTGCTGCAGTTCGAGTTCAGACAGCATAACGCGCCCTCCGTGTGACGGAGTTGCTCGCGAAAACCGACGGTGTGATCGTCGTCAAGGCCGAGATCGCAGGCATGGCGCCGCGTGCGAGATTGCTCGTGGAGGGCAGCTCGATGCCGTGGAACCGGCGGTCCGGCTGCTGGGCGATCTGTGGCGCACCACGCTTCTCGAAACCGATCGAGGCGGCCATCATGTCGGCCCACATTGCTTCGCCGAGCAGCACATCGAGCGCGGGAACTTCGGTGTCCCATTCGATCAGCGTCGGGCGTGGGCCGATCTTGCGCAGCACATGCGCATAGAGCGACCAGACGGCCGGCGGCACGCGCGAGCCATGATCGTCGATCAGCACGATGTCGCCCTCGACCTCGTTGACCGCATGGCCGGCGAGATGGATTTCGCCGATGGCATCGGCGGGCAGGTCGTCGATGAAGGCCCTGGCGTCGAAATCGAGATTGCAGGCCGAGACATAGACATTGTTGACGTCGAGCAGGAGGCCGCAGCCAGTGCGCTTGACGAGCTCGGCGAGGAATTGCGCCTCGGTCATGGTGGAATTGGCGAAGGCGATATAGGCCGACAGGTTCTCGATGAAGACGCGGCGCTGCAGCCTGTCCTGCAACTGACCGACATTGACCGCAACGATATCGAGCGTATCTTCGTCGTAGCGGAGCGGCAGGAGATCGTTGAGATAGGCGCCGTCGGCAACGCTCCAGGCGAGATGTTCCGAGACCAATGCTGGCTGAAACCGGATGCACACGCTCCGCAACCGGTCCAGATGGTCCCGATCAAGGCCCGAAGCGCTGCCGAGCGAGAGACCGACGCCATGCACCGACAGCGGATAGGTCTCGCGCAAATTTTCCAAAGCATCGACGGCGGCGGAATCGCCCATGTAGTTTTCAGCATGGACCTCCAGCCATCCCGCCGAAGGCCGGCGGGAGATCATATCGGAAATATGCGGGGAGCGCAGACCAATGCCCGCGGCATCCGGTACTGGAAGATTGGGAAATATCTTGGACATTGGTCACTCCTTCATATGGGTTGAATGAAGCTTGGGAGGCCTCAGGCCTTGGGTTCGATCGCGCCGCCGGAAATCTTGGCGCAGGTGCCGGCCGGCACGTAGACCCAGGCATCACCCTGGTTGTCGGCCGTCGAGGTGCCGGCGCAGGAATGGGTGGCCGTCTGGCAATCGTTGAGGCCGGCCTTGACGACGCCGTAGCACTTCTCGAACGAGAATTCGGGTTGTGCAGCCGGGCCGGCAAAGGCGCTGGAGGCAGCCATGGAGGTGATGGCAGCAAGGGCGGAACCGATGAGGATGCAGGTCGAGTTCATGGAAATGTCTCCTGGTTGAGGTTGGATCAAACCGGTTTCCGGCTTGACTGGAATTACTTTCCCGCATTGCCGGTGATGTTTGAAATGCTGTTGCGGCATGGTTTTCATAGACTGGCGCTATGCGCGGCAGCGGCTGGCGAGAAGGCAAAAAATACCCCCCGGGGCGACCGGGGGGAGGAAGTGGCATGCAGCGAGGGAGGGCGCGGGACGGAACCGGCGACGCGGAAGGAACTCCTTGGAAAATCAGAGATATCGTTCGCGAATGTCGACTGTCGATCGCTTGCCGATGTCCTGGTAGTTGGCCAGCAGCCACATGTCGGCGCATTCCCGGCCGCGGTCGCGCAGATCGACCAACGCCCCCCAATCGGCATTGAGCTTGCTCGACACGGAGAGGCTCTTCATCGTCTCGTCATCGGAGATGCCGTGCACGAAGATGCGCTTGAGATTGCCGGTACTTTCCGGAGATGCATCGATCAAATCGGTGACGAAAGCCACCGCCCGCATTTCCCGCAGCAGCGACGAATTGAAACTGATCTCGTTGATGCGATTGAGTATCTCGGAGGCGGTGTGTGGCACCTCGGCACGCTCGATCGGATTGATATGGACGACCAGCACATCCGGCGTGTCGCAGCCATAGATCAGCGGAAAGATCGCCGGATTGCCCATATAGCCGCCATCCCAGTAGGACTCGCCGTCGATCTCGACCGCCTGAAACAGGAAAGGCAGACAGGCCGAAGCCATGATGGCATCGATCGACAGTTCGTCATTGCCGAACACCTTGACCTTGCCGGTCCGGACATTGGTGGCGCAGATGCTGAGCTTCACCGGGCAGCGCGCCATCCGGATCGCATCCATGTCGACCGATTGCTCCAAGATCTGCCGGAGCGGATTGAAATTGAAAGGGTTGAACTGGTAGGGCGACATCAGCCGCGTCACCATGTCGAACATCATGAAGGCCGGCGAGAATTCCAGCGCCCGAGATCCGGTCACCCTGTCGAAGATCGTCGGCTGCAGAGGCCCGGACGCCGACGCATGGCTGACGCGCCGCCAGAAATTGGCGAGCGCGGTCTGCGCCCCGCTCCGCCCGCCTTCGGCCAGGCCATAGGCCAATACCGCGGCATTCATTGCGCCGGCGCTGGTTGCGACGACACCTTCCAACGACAGATTCGGCTCGTCGAGCAGCCGATCGAGCACACCCCAGGTGAAGGCGCCATGCGCGCCTCCGCCCTGGAGCGCCAGATTGAGCGTCCGCGGCTCTCGCTCAGAGGAGGCGACAACCGCGCTATCGGCGATTATTTTCTTCACACCTGCGTGTTTGTTCATGGTCCTCACTCCCGATTTGTTCGTGTTGAGATCAATGCGCCGTCCACCCACCGTCGACCGGAATGGCCGTGCCGGTGATGGAGCTCGCCAGGTCGCAGCAGAGAAAGACGCTGAGGGCGCCCATTTCCTCGACGGTTGCGAAACGCTTGGTCGGCTGGTTCTTGAGAAAAACGTCGCGGATCACTGCGTCACGTGCGATGTTATGCGACTTCGCCTGCGCGTCGATCTGCTTCTCGACAAGCGGCGTCCAGACATAGCCGGGGCAGATTGCATTCGACGTCACGCCGAACTCGGCACCCTCAAGTGCAATCGACTTGGTGAACCCCACCATGCCGTGCTTTGCTGCGACATAGGCCGACTTGAAGGGCGAGGCGACAAGGCCGTGAGCTGAGGCGACATTGATGATGCGGCCATAACCGCGCTCGCGCATGCCGTCGAAAGTGGCCTGGACAAGATGAAAGGCGGCCGACAAGTTGATCGCAATGATCGCATCCCACTTCTCGGGCGGAAATTCGCCTATGGGAGAAACATGCTGGATGCCGGCATTGTTGACGATGATATCGACCTGGCCGAACCGTGCCTGTGCGCGCTCCACCATCATCAGGATAGCGTCGCGCTTCGACATATCGGCGCTGTCATAGGCGACATCGACATCGTTGCCTTCGGCCATCTCGGCTCGCAACGTTTCAATCTCGGCCGGATCGCCGAAACCATTGAGCATGATCGAGGCGCCCGCCCTTGCCAGCGCATGGGCAATGCCAAGGCCGATGCCGCTGGTCGAGCCCGTCACGATCGCCGTACGACCTTCGAGCATCTTCCGGCCAGCCAGGGATTCGGTTTCGGTAGCAAGTAGATTGAGCATCGCATTCTCCATTTTTAGGCGCTACGACGTGTAGCTTCCCGTTCAAAATGGCGCGGTCGCAGTTATAAGAGAAATGCCGCTCACTAATGGAATTGATAATTCAGGGGCATTGGCGGAAGATAGCGTGCGGGACCAGAATAGATACATGGGCATACATTTGAATTGTTGGGGGCGGATATGGATATCCATCACATCCGGTATTTTCTGGCTGTTTGCGAAACGCGCAATTTCACGCGCGCCGCGCAAAACTGTAACGTCACCCAGCCCGCGCTGAGCCGCGCCGTTCAGCAGCTCGAGGACGAGGTGGGCGGGCTGCTTTTCCGTCGCGAACGGAACCTCACCCACATCACCGATCTCGGCAATCTCTTGCGTCCGCGTTTCCAGCAAGTGCAGGACGAACTCCTGGGCGTCAAAACCGAAGCATCGAAATTTCTCTGCCTCAACGATGCGCATCTCAAGGTCGGCATCATGTGCACGATCGGGCCGCGGCGTTTTACCGGCCTGCTCACCGATTTCAACATGCGCCACAAGGGTATCCAGCTCCAGCTCGTCGAGGGCATTCCGGCCAAGTTGTCGGGATTGCTGGAGCAGGGCGAACTCGATATCGCGATCATGTCGAGCGCCGACAATTTTCCGGAGCGCTTCGATGTGACGCCGCTGTTTCGGGAACGGTTCATGCTGGCCTTTCCGGCGGGGCACCGGCTCAGTCAATACGATGCCATTCCGATCGCCGCGATTGATGGCGAGATCTATCTTCGCCGTGTCAATTGCGAGTACTGGGACTACCTGACAGATCTCTGCGACGCCCAGGGCGTGAGCACGATCGTCTCCTATTCGAGCGAACGGGAGGATTGGATTCAGAATCTTGTCGCCGGAGGGCTCGGTATCTGTTTCATTCCGGAATACAGCGCGGTCGTGCCTGGCCTGCAAGTCCGGCCCGTCGCCGAACCGGAGGTGACCCGCGAAGTCTGCCTTGTAACCGTAACTGGCCGCCGCTTCTCCCCCGCCGTCTCGACTTTCGTCAGCGCGGTCAAATCTTACGGTTGGGCCACGCTGCCAGGCCGCTCGCACTGAAAGCATAACGAATGCAATGATTTGTGCTCCGTGTTCTGGCGATGCGGAGGCGTCCGTACGTCCTGCGTTTCACGATAGCTTCAGGCTATGGAATTGAGAATAAGGCGGCATTTCTCATTCGCCATCGAACTCTCCATGCTCCTTGTCATGCCCGGCGCGAACGCTTCATCCGGGCTCAACAAGGAGAACTCTGATGAAATTCGACCTCAATGCCAAGCGCATGACACTCGCCACCGTCCTCACCCTCGCATCCTTCACCGCCATCCCGACCGGCTATGCCTATGCCGGCGAATGCCCGGCCGATCAGGTCGCCGAAAACGGCATGCAGCCCGGCGAAATGATGCCGAAGAACGTGATCGACGAGGTCATTTCCTCGATTGATCTCGCCTCCAAGGGCGATGCCTGGAAGAACAGTGCCCTACGCATGCGCAAGCTCGTCGTGCAGCCCGGCGGCGTCGTGCCGTGGCATTCGCATGAGGCTCGCCCGGCCAACATCCTGATCGTTTCGGGCTCGATCACCGAATACCGCAGCACTTGCAAAGTGCCGATCGAGCACAAGGCCGGCGACGTGACTGCCGAATTCGGCATGCTGTCGCATTGGTGGAAGAACAATGGCAGCGAGCCGGCTGTCCTCTACTCCGCCGACATCCTGACCTCGGAAGCGCAAAAGCACGAATCCATGTGAGCTGCTCCCAGGCTCGCTGAAAGGCGTCTCCGGTCCCGCCAGATCGGAGATGCCGCACCACTTCATTCAACCGTTGGAGCGATCGCCATGACCGGCATCGAGCATGTCCTCAATCCGCCGAGAACGACCCTCGGCGCTACCGCCGCCGATGGCCGGCGCTTTGCCGTCATCGCGCTGATTTCCTTCCTGACGCTGGTCGACCTCTTCGCGGCTCAGGCGATCCTGCCCGCGCTTGTCGAGAAATTCCAGGTCAGCCGCGCCGCCATGGGCTTTGCCGTCAATGCCAGTACTTTCGGCATGGCCGTCGCCGGCCTTGGCATTGCCTTCTTCGGTCGCAGGATCGATCGCCGCAGCGGTATCTGGATCAGCCTTGCGCTGCTTTCCCTTCCCACGACAGCTCTCGCCTTTACCCACGATCTGAAAGTTTTTGCCGCCCTCCGGATCGTCCAGGGCCTCTGCATGTCGGCAGCCTTCACGCTGACCATTGCCTATCTGTCGGAACACTTCTCGCCAACCCAGGCGACAGGCGCGTTGGCGGCCTATGTCACCGGCAATGTCGCGAGCAACTTCTTTGGTCGCATCCTGTCCGCAATGGTGGCCGGGTTCGGTGGGCTCGAAATCAATTTCCTCACCTTCGCGGCCCTCAACATCGCGGGAGCGCTGCTTGTCTGGCTCACCCTCAAAAAGACGTCGGCCATGATGCAAACCAGCGATGACGGATCATTCAACATGCGCGGCTGGACTTATCATTTCGCCGATGGTGAGCTGCGCCGCGTCTTCGCGATCGGCTTCCTCATCCTTTTCGTCTTCATCGGAACCTTCACCTATGTGAATTTCCAACTCGTGGCTCTCGGCCTGTCGCCGATGACGCTCGGCCTCGTTTATCTGGTATTCTTGCCGTCGATGCTGACCACGCCGATGGCAGGCAAGCTTGCGGTCCGGATAGGGGCAAAACTCGGGATCATTTCGACGCTTGGGCTCGCCATTGCCGGCCTCGCGGCACTTTTAAGCCTCAGTTTACCTCTGGTGTTGGCCGGACTGGCGCTTGTGGCAATAGGGACATTTCTCGCCCAAGCGATCGCTACCGGATTGGTTGGCCGACGCGCAGTCACGGACAAGGCAGGCGCCAGCGGAATTTACCTCGCCTCCTATTACACCGGGGGTCTCGCAGGCAGCCTCGTACTCGGCCAGATCTATGATCAGGTGAGCTGGCCGGCCTGTGTCGGCGTGCTCGTCACAGCGCTGCTTGCAGCCATCGTGATCGCCCTTCCCATCGGCTCAATGCCCGGTCCATCCCGGCGATGATCCAGGGTCATTGAAATGGAGATCGAACGGCATTCTCTATGTTCTCATCCATCGGACGAAGGACGGTTCGGTGCCACATATTCTGGTCGCACCCGAATCCATGCGAAAAGATCATCGCACGCTGGCCATCGCCCGGACTTGAACATGATTTCGATCGATGACGGTCATCTCGCCCTCTTCCCTGCTCAGCCCGTCACTTTCCGGAGCTTGAAGAAGAACCGCCGCGGGTCGTCGTGCACGCACATCATCCCGGCAATCCCGTCATCGTCAATCCTGTGGAAGTAGTCCACGATCGGCTGTTTGTCGTAGATCATCGCGGCCGTTTCGATGCCGTCGAGAGCCTGAAGCTTCAATGAAGCTGTCGTGCCTCTCGCTCGAAGCATCTTCTGCAGGTATGAGAACCAGTGGCGGGCGACGAACGTCCGGCCAAAGGGCGCCATCTTGATCGCCAGCCGAACAGGGAAGAAACTTGGCTCGATCGGAACAAGCCGGCCCGGTCTCCATGTGAAGAGCAGGGCGTCCGCCCGCATGTCGGAATGGAAGCGCTTGCCAAACCAGTTGAGATTCTCGAGCACGCCGTCCAGTGGATGACCCGACGGAATGCCGACGCCGCTCCAAAGGCCGACCATGTCCTTTGGCTGGACGGGCTCCAGCGACCGGAACCAGGCAGCCATCTCCTCCTGCTGGTCGCCTGGCATGGTTTCTCCTTCAGGGACGGTCATTGTAGAAAAATGAAAAGAAGGTTTGGAAGTTCCCGTTCATGCGGCGGAACGCCTGGTGAGGCTTTCGCATAGGTTCTATGTCTTTAAGCCCAACGGCCCTCGAAGGAGCCGTTGGGCATTGGCCAGACAAGATCGACCTCTGCGTCAGGCGCGTGACGGCAGCAGGGGATAGCCGACCATGACGGCGCGGCCAAGCAGGGCTGCGACGAAAGCCTTGATCACATCGCCGGGAATGAAGGCCATCGAGCCGACGAAAGCTTTCGTGAAGCCGAGGCCGGCGACGGTCGCCAGATAGGTGATACCGAAGGCGTAGAGCACGACGATGCCGCCGACCATGGCGGTGAGGAAGAAGCTCACCGTCTGCACCAGGCCGGATTGCTGATCGTTGACCAACCGTTCGCTGAGATAGCCGGTGACGAAGGCGGCAAAGATCCAGCCGATCAGGAAGCCGGCCGTTGGCGACGCGAAGATCGCAAGCCCGCCGCGGCCGCCGGAAAGCACTGGCAGCCCGATGGCGACCAGCACCAGCACGATCAGCACGGCAATCGCGCCGCGCCGGGCGCCGAGCACGACGCCGGCCATCATGACGCCGAGGGATTGCGCAGTGATCGGCACAGGAATGAAGCCGAGCGAGATCGGCGGCAGCAGGCCAAGCGCCACGATGATTGCGGCAAAGAGGGCGGTAAGAACGAGGTCGCGAGTGCTCATCATGAATTCCGTGTTTATCAATCGTTAACTCACATGCCGCCGAATGCCGCGCGCGTCAATCGCCGCGGCGATATTATCCGCATCCCTGAGCGTCAGGATGATCAGCGGCGCCAGCAGCGTCGTCGGCCGGACCTTCAGCCCGCGTGCCTTATGCGCCTCGCGGATCGCCTGATAACGGCCGACGATCTCCGGCACGAAACGCAGCACCAGCCCGAGCGCCAGGCCGATATCGTCGGCCTGCACCCAGCCGGTGCGTTCGAGTGGGCGGGCAAGCGCCGTTACCTCGTCGATGAACTCAGCGATCGACGTCGTCGCCGTCACGGTAGCGGCAAGCAGCATCAGTGCCGTCAGCCGCAGCAGGGGCACGAGTGCTTCCTGCCAGGGATTGAAGATGAGGTTGAAGAGTGCGACGACCGCGATCGTCAGGAAGATCGGCCGCAGCCGCCTGAGGCCATCGGCAAACGGCAGGCCGATCATCCGGTAGAGAGCCGCCGTCAGCAGCACGGCGATCGAAAGCAGGATGAGGTTCCCACTGACGAACAGCACCACGCCGAAGATCGTCAGCGACAACAGCTTTAGCCGCGGCGAGAGCCGGTGCATCACGCTGTTGCCTTCGACATAGAGCGACTGCATCAGGCGGCGATCTCCTTGTAGCGGGCGATCGCCTCAGTAGCCGGCGCATCGGCGGCAAGCCGCCCTTCATGAAACAGCAGCACCCGCTCGAAATCGGCGATCAGCTCCAGATCATGCGTGATGATGATGGCGCTTTCCGGCAGCCCGGCGATAATCCCTTCGACCAGCGCCCGGTTCTTGAGGTCGAGCTGGTTGGTCGGTTCGTCGAGGATCAGAATGCCTGGCCCCGTTGCCAGCACCGAGCAAAGGGCCGCCACCTGCAGCTCGCCGCCGGAAAGCTCATGCGCGCGCCGATCGGCCAGCGCCTCGGCGCCGAAGCGGGCCAGCACGCCCTCGACCTTCGCCTCGATCTCAGCCTTGGTGAAGCCTCGCCGCTTCAGCCCGAAGGCGATGTCGTCTTTGACGATCGGCAGGATGATCTGGTTCTGCGGCGACTGAAAGATGAAGCCGACATCGGCCACCGCAGTCTTTTCGCCGCTGGTGTCGCGGCCGTTGACGGTGACACGGCCGACCGACGGTTTGGCCAATCCATTGATGAGCCGCGCGAACGTCGTCTTGCCCGAGCCGTTCAGCCCGATGACGCCGATGCGTTTTCCGCTGATGCCAAGCGTCAGCGGCTGCAGCGCCACCCGTGCCCCGAAACTGACCCCGGCACCTTCGAAACGAATATCCAAACCAATCCCTCGCATCCACGCGATCCCGCTTCTATACGGGTAATCGAGGGTGATGAAAGAGCAAAGTGCGCTGTCGATATCGGGTGGCTAGGAAGATTTTCCGGATTATGATGGGGTCATGACGAATCTGCTTTCCAATTCCGACGCCCGCCGGGTCTTTCTTGCCAAGCAGGGACTCAGCGCCCCGCCGAACCGCGCCTTGACCAAGGCAGGCCTGCTGCAGCTCATCCATGAACTGGGTTTCGTCCAGGTGGACAGCATCCAGACGGTGGAGCGGGCTCATCATCAGATCCTGTTTTCCCGCAATCAGACCTATAGGCGCGAACATCTGAAGGCGCTGCTCGAAAAGGACGGCGCGCTGTTCGAGCACTGGACACATGATGCTTCCATCCTGCCGAGCGCCTTCTTCGTCTATTGGAAGCACAAGTTCCTTCATCAGGAAAGGGTGATCATCGAACGCTGGCGCAAATGGCGCGGCGAGGGCTTCGAGGCGGCTTTCGAGGAGACCTATGAGCGCGTGCGACGCGACGGCGCGATCCTGTCGCGCGACATCAAGGCCGATGGACACATTTCCGGCGGCTGGTGGAACTGGCACCCGAACAAGACGGCGCTCGAATATTTCTGGCACACCGGCAAGCTCGCCATCGCCGGCCGCTCGAACTTCCAGAAGATCTATGATCTAACCGAGCGGGTCATTCCGGCCGAATTCCGCGAGCCGGAGGTGAGCCGCGAGGAGTTTGTCGACTGGGCCTGCCGCAGCGCGCTTGCCCGCCTCGGCTTTGCTACCCATGGCGAGATCGCAGCTTTTTGGAACCTCGTCTCGCCCGATGAGGCCAAGACCTGGGTATCAGCCCATCGCGACGAACTGGTCGAAGTGCTGATCGAACCGGCGCTCGACGGCAAGGCGCGACCCTCCTGGGCCTTTGCCGATTTCCCGTCGACGCTCGACAGCTATCCCGATGCTCCGCCCCGCATCCGCGTGCTCAGCCCCTTCGACCCGATGATCCGCGACCGCAATCGCACCGAACGCCTGTTCGGCTTCTTCTACCGCATTGAAGTCTTCGTGCCCGAGCCGAAGCGCGAATATGGCTATTACGTCTTCCCGCTGCTCGAAGGCGACCGTCTGATCGGCCGCATCGACATGAAGGCGGATCGCAAGAAATCGACGCTCGATGTCAAACGGCTCTGGCTGGAGCCGGGCGTCAAGCCGTCGGCCGGCCGGCTGGAGAGGTTGGAAGCCGAGCTGGAGCGGGTCGCGCGGTTTGCCGGTGTGGAGAAGGTCGTGTTTCTGGAGGGGTTGGGGAGGGGTCTTTGTCTCTGCCTTGCCGACCGCGGGCTCCCCTCAGCAGATCTCCGTCGTGCTGATCTTGATGCCGAACCCTTCGAGGCCGACATAGTGGCGCTCGCGGCTGGTGAGCAGCTCGATCGAGCTGACGCCGAGATCCCTAAGGATCTGGGCGCCGAGGCCGATTTCCAGCCATTCGCCGTCGCGCGTCTGGGCTTCGGCATGGGCTTCTCGGCCCTGGTTGCGGCACTTGCGGTCAATCTCGAACGATGTAAGATAAGAAAATCCAAGGAGAAAACATTGCAAAGCAGACGCTTATCAAATATGTGTATTATATTAGTATATCCACTATTATTTATTGTATTGTTTGTGTATAATTATTTCAATCAATATTATTTAGTATTAAATGGTAATTTTCTCGGCGACGGTGTTTGTTATAATGATATTAAGATGCACTTCATTAGACATGTCGCAGCAATAGTATCGTTTTGTGTTGCCTACATATGTATTTTCCTTTTGGCAAGGAATCGGTTTTCCGTTAGCGTGGCTGTTTCAGCATTGGTTGCTTTTGCATGCTCCATCGTTCTTTCTGGGCAGATTATAAGTAATTTTGTTTGCCCAGAATAACATCTCCGGGTCGTAAAAACTACGTATGAATATCGCTTGGCGGCAGCCGCTAAGCTCCTTCAGCAGATCTCCGTCGTGCTGATCTTGATGCCGAAACCTTCCAGGCCGACATAGTGGCGCTCGCGGCTGGTGAGCAGCTTGATCGAGCTGACGCCGAGATCCCTAAGGATCTGCGCGCCGAGGCCGATTTCCAGCCATTCGCTGTCGCGGGTCTGGGCTTCGGCATGGGCCTCGCGGCCCTGGTTGCGGGCCTTGCGGCCATTGTCGGTGTGGCCGACGCCGACGGAGCCCTCGCGCAGATAGACGATGACGCCGCGGCCTTGCTCGGCGATCTTCTGCATGTAGAAATCGACCGGGCTGTTCTTGCCGAAGAGGTCCTCGGCGACGTTCTCCGGATGCAGGCGCACCGGGATGTCGACGCCGTCGCGGATGTCGCCGAAGACGACGGCGAGATGCTGCATCGGGTCCCAGGGCAGGGAATAGGTATGGGCCTTGGCCTTGCCGAACGGCGTCTCGATATCGAAGCTGGTGCCGAGTTCGATCAGCGTTTCCTTGCGCTGGCGATAGGCGATGAGATCGGCGACGGAGACGAGCTTCAGCCCGTGCTGTTCGGCGAACTCCACCACCTGCGGCCCGCGCGTCACCGTGCCGTCGTCGTTGACCAGTTCGGAGATGACGCCGATCAGCGGCAGGCCGGCAAGCTTGCAGAGGTCGACGGCGGCTTCCGTATGGCCGGAGCGCATCAGCACGCCGCCTTCGCGGGAAACCAGCGGGAAGATGTGGCCGGGACGGACGAAATCGGAAGCGCCGACATTCGGATTGGCGAGGTTGCGCACCGTCAGCGTCCGGTCGTCGGCCGAGATGCCGGTCGTCGTGCCGTGCTTGAAATCGACCGAGACGGTGAAGGCCGTCGTATGGGCGGAATCGTTTTCAGCCACCATGGCGTTGAGGTTGAGGCGCTTGGCCTCTTCCTTCGGCATCGGCGCGCAGACGATGCCGGAGGTGTGGCGCACGATGAAGGCCATCTTCTCGGGCGTGCAATGCACGGCGGCGACGATCAGGTCGCCCTCGTTCTCGCGGTCGTTGTCGTCCATGACGACGACGATCTCGCCGGCCTCGAAGGCCCGGATGGCGTCGACGACGCGCTTCTGGTCATAAGACATGGGGCGAGAACTCCTATTTCAGACGGCCGGTCTGGCCGCGGTCGCGAAGATAATGGTCGGCGATGGCGCAGGCGACCATCGCCTCGCCGATCGGCACGGCGCGGATGCCGACGCAGGGGTCGTGCCGGCCCTTGGTGCGGATATCGACGTTCTTGCCCTCCGCATCGATCGACTGGCGTTCGGTCAGGATCGACGAGGTCGGCTTGACGGCGAAACGCGCCACCACCGGCTGCCCGGTGGAGATGCCGCCGAGAATACCGCCGGCATTGTTGGAAAGGAAGATCGGCGTGCCGTCATTGCCCATGCGCATCTCGTCGGCATTGTCTTCGCCTGACGTTTCGGCGGCGGCAAAACCATTGCCGATCTCGACGCCCTTGACGGCGTTGATCGACATCAGCAGCGAGGCGATATCCTGGTCGAGCTTGGCATAGATCGGCGCGCCGAGGCCGGCCGGCACACCTTCGGCGATCACTTCGATGACGGCGCCGATCGAGGAGCCGTTCTTGCGGATGCCGTCGAGATATTCCTCCCAGACCGGCACGATCGCGGCGTCGGGCGAGAAGAACGGGTTCTGCCCGATCTGATCCCAGTCCCAGTTGCGGCGGTCGATCTTGTGTTTGCCGATCTGCACCAGCGCGCCGTGCACGGTGACGCCAGGCACGACGAGGCGGGCGATGCCGCCGGCGGCAACGCGGGCGGCAGTCTCGCGCGCCGAGGAGCGGCCGCCGCCGCGATAGTCGCGAATGCCGTATTTGAGGTCGTAGGTATAATCGGCATGGCCGGGGCGGTATTGCCGGGCGATCTCGCCGTAATCCTTGGAGCGCTGGTCGGTGTTTTCGATCAGCATCGAGATCGGCGTGCCGGTGGTCGTCATCGTCTCGCCATCGGCATCGAGCATGACGCCTGATAGTACCTTCACCAGGTCGTCCTCGCGCCGCTGCGTCACGAAGCGGGATTGGCCGGGCTTGCGCTTGTCGAGCCAGACCTGCAGGTCCTCGAGCTTGAAGCTGAGCCCCGGAGGGCAGCCGTCGACGACGCAGCCGAGCGCCGGACCATGGCTTTCGCCCCAGGTGGTTACGCGGAAGAGGTGACCGAATGTATTGTGCGACATGTGTTCCCACGGTGGCGCGCCAAAGCTGGCCGCGCCATTGCTTGAAAAGGCGCGACACTCATAGGCCAAAAAGCCGCCGAGGCAAAAGCCTTTCTTTGCACCAAACCGGCAGCTCAGGAAATGCTGTTTCCGTTCGGTGCCGGGGACGGGCGGCCCATATTGCCGCCACTCTCTTCGCACAGGCGGGGAGGGGTAGGGCGAGAGCATCGGCAGGCCGCGATCACGACGCCAGCCGCCACCCCGCTCCTGTGGCTTCGTTGGTGAAATCGTCGAAGGAGAGCGGCCGCGAGAAGGCATAACCCTGCAGGATATCGCAGCCGAGATCGCGCAGCAGTGCGGCATGGGCTGCCGTCTCCACCCCTTCGGCCACGGTCTCGACGCCGAGCGAGCGGGCGATCTCGATGATCGAGCTGACCAGCGCCCGCTCCTGCGAGGCATTGACGATCGGCTGCACCAGCTGGCGGTCGATCTTCAGCCGTTTGGGCTTCAGCTTCAACAGGCTGACGATCGAGGTATGGCCGGTGCCGAAATCGTCGATCTCGATATCGATGCCAAGCGCCTTGATGCGCTCGAGATTCTGCGAGACGACGTCCTCGCTCTCGTCGAGGAAGATCGATTCCACCAGTTCGAAGGAGATCTCGCCGGGACGGATATGCAGGTCGGCGAGCGATTCCAACAGGCTGCCGTCATGCAGCCGCCGCGCCGAAACATTGACCGAGACTTTGGGCACCACAATGCCGCGCGCCGTCCAGCGCATCTTGTCGCGCAGCGCCGTTTCCAGCACGATCCGGTCGAGCATCTGTACGACGTTGATCTCGTCGGCGATGCGCAGGAACTTGTCGGGGGCGAGCCACCCTTTGGAGGGATGCTTCCAGCGGACCAGCGCCTCGACGCCCGTCAGCTCCATCGTCCGGGCGCAGAATTGCGGCTGATACCAGGCGGTGAATTCGCCATTCTCGATGCCGGCGAGAATCTCGTCGGCCGTGCGCTTGGTGTTGATGATATCGGCCTGGAGATTATGATTGAAGAATTCGAAGCGGTTGCGGCCCGTGCTCTTGGCGCGGTAGAGCGCGATATCGGCATTGATCAGCACCTTGCGCGCATCGACATGGATGCCGTTGGCAAGCGCGATACCGATCGACACGCCGCAGCGGCAGGAAAAACCCTGGAAATCGATCGGCTGGCGCATCTCCTCGATGATCCGCGCCGAAAGCTGCGCCATCTCCTTGTCGCCGACGTCAAGGGCGAGGATGACGAACTCGTCGCCGCCGATGCGCGCGACGATGTCGCTGCCACGGACGTTCTTGGCGAGCATCTTGGAGGCGTGCACCAGCATCGCATCGCCGGCGGCATGGCCGAGCGTGTCGTTGATGTCCTTGAAGCGGTCGAGATCGATATGCAGGATCGAGAATTTCTGCCGCTCCCGGCGGCCGTCCTGGGTGAGATTTTCGAGCGCGATGTCGAGCTTGCGGCGGTTGGCGAGGGCGGTCAGCGGGTCGTGCAGCGAATTGTGCTCGATCCTGTTCTTGACAAGCTCGAGCTCGATATTCTTGGCGACTGCCTCGTCCTTGGCCGCTTTCAGCCGGATCGTCATCAGCACGTCTTCGGTGGCGTCGAAGGCGATGCCCATGATCTTCATCTCGCCGGTCCCCGTCTGGTGGACCTTGCCGACCGAGCGTACATAGCGCACCGAGCCGTCGTCGACGAGCACGCGGCAGACGAGGGTGTGTGTATCGCCGTTTTGCTTGAAGTGACGCGCGCTTTCGAGCGCGAGAGCCCGGTCCTCGGGGTGGATGCAGCCAAGCCAGGTCTCTTCGGTCATGAAGCCGTTGCGCGGCGCAAGGCCATAGAGCTCGTGCATCCGCTCGTTCCAGATCGAGCCGCCGAGGCCGGGCCGGGCTTCCCATATGCCGCACTGATAGGAATTGAGCGCCAGGTCGAGCCGGCTGGAAAGCTCGGCGAGCTGCCCCTCGCGGCTCGACAGCTCTTCAAGCGCCAGCTCCAGCTCGGCATTCTTGACCTCGCTCGTATCCTTGGCCTTGCGCAGCGTATCGGTGATCTCCGCATCGGCGGTCACATCCCAGACGATGCCGATCGTCTTGCTGACGCCGCCGGCATCCGTATAGAAGGCGCCGACCGAGCGCAGGTGGCGGATCCGGCCGTCGGCGAGCACGATGCGGTATTGCGCCGTGCAGGCAGCACCGGCAATGCTGCAGCTGAAGAAATGCACTTCGGCGACGTCGCGGTCCTCGGGCAGGACCGCCGCCAGCCACTCGTCGAGCGCCCAGCTTCCTTCCTCAGCCGGCTTGCCGTGCAGGGCCGCGGCGCGCGTGTCCCAGAGCAGGCTGCTCGAATCATCCTGCAGCTCCCAAATGCCGATATTCGAGGATTCCAGCGCCAGATTGAGCCGCTGCGACAATTCCAGCAGTTTTGCCTCGCGCGTTTCCAGCGCGGTAATATTGCGATTGCGCTCGCCGAGCAGAAGGGTCGCGAAGAAGATCGGCACGATGATGATGAAGCCCGCGGCAAGGATGATCAGGCGCAGCTCGGTGCGGTTTTCGGGTATCGCGTTCCAGCCGCTGTTCGGGACCGCGGAAAGCTCCCACTTGCCGCCGGCAAAGCCGATCTTCTGACGCATCGGATGCTTGTCATCGATATCGGACGAACCGAAGAACGGCGCCGGCAGAGCAGCATTGGTCGCGGCCGCGCCGATATCGCGGATAGCGATCGAAAGATGGCCGAGATGCGGATAGCGTTCCCGGTTCTCGCGGTCGCGCGCCGGCATCAGCCCGGTCGCCTGGTAGAACATCGTCTGGTCGATGGCGACTTCGACCGCCCCCCAGAGCCGCCGTTCGCCGTTCTCCCTGACGAAAACCGGGAAGAAGATGGCAAAGGCGTCGCGGCTGTCAATGCTGATCGGGCCGTAGAAGCGCGCCGACTGGTCGCCGGCCGCACCGGTCATCGCCTGGCGAAAGAAGAGAGCCTCGCGCACGTCGCGGCCGATCCGCTCGTTGCCGGATTGCGCGGGGTGAATGTCACGGATGATGAAATCAGGTGCGATGGCGATATGAATGAAAGACGGGTTCTGGATCAGCAGCCAGTTGATCTGGCGTTCCATCTCCTCTCCGTTTGCCGTGCTGACGGAGATCAGGTTCGTCAGGTCGCGCACGACGCTGAGGTCCATATTGATCTCGGCCATGACGCGGGCGCGGATCAGGTTCGTCTCGTTTTCGGTGCGGATATGAAGTTCGCGAACATGAGACGCAGTATTGGCCTGGTCGAGCCCGAAGCCGACCACGATGACGACCAGGGCGACAAGCGACGAAACCAGAAACGAGACGCGGCTATTCTTCAACACGCGCCGCAACTGCTTGCTGTCGCTGAGCCTGGATAACAAAATGAAACCCCCATGTTGACGAGCAACTGTAGGGCGCGCGGGTTAATTTACGATTGCCCGCCGGCGATGCCGAGAGATCGCGGGAAGGGAAAACCGCGGATTACCGCACCATCTTGATTATATTTAAAATCCTATTCATCAATTGGGCGGGAAAAGCCATTCTTAAGGGCAATTTTCGCCATATTCAGGAGCTTATCTGTGGCCAGTCATGTTCTCGTGCAGCGTCTTAAAAGGATTGTCGCCATGCGTTTCGTCGTCGCCACGCTTTTGGCAACAGCAAGCTTCCTGTCACCGATGAGCGGTTTTGCCGAGAGCGCCGATGTCGAAGCGACGATCAAGAAGGTCGACACGGCCAACCTCGTGCTGACGCTCGATGACGGAAAAACCTATCAGGCGCCCGAGGAATTCAATTTCGACGGCCTCGAAGCCGGCGTGAAGGTGATCGTCTTCTATACCGAGGTCGACGGCAAGCGCGTCATCAACGATCTCGATATCGTTAAATAGGCAGTTCTCTGGAGAATGACCGGATGAAGCACGCCTCGATCATAGTGCGCGCGGATTGGGATGAAGAGGCTGGTGTTTGGGTTGCCAGTAGCGACGATATCGAAGGGCTGGCCGTCGAGGCCGATACTTTCGAAACCCTCGAGCCCAAAGTCGTCGCTGTTATAACCGACCTTTTCGAGCTGAACGGCTTCACCTCGAGCCTGCCGGAAATCCCCGTCCACATCATGGCGGAACAGCTCGTTCGCATCCCCAATCCGACCTACTGAGCGCATGGCAGGCTGGCAATGGCTACAGCCAGACGATCGTCCGCTCATTGGTTTCGATCCTGGCGATCCGGTCCTGCGGGATCGCGCCTTCCGCAGCGCTGCTTTTCGGCAGGTCGGCGATCGTCTGGAAAAGCGTTCGGATGACGCCGCCATGGGTCACGCAGACCGTCGGACGATCGACGGAGTTTAGCCAAGAGCCGGTGCGCCAGGAGAGGATTTCATAGCTTTCCGCGTCATCGCCAGGCGGGATGAAATCCCATTTCGAGGCGTTGCGTTCCGCCACCCGCTCGCGCTGCGTTGCCTTCAGCTCCTTGATCGTCGAGCCCTCCCAGTCGCCGAAGGAAATTTCCACCAGCCTCGGATCGGTGCGATAGGCCAGCGGCGCCAAGCCCATGGCGGTGCGCATGATTTCCATCGTCGCGCGTGTGCGCTGGAGCGGGCTTGCGACGAAATCGAACTGGTCGATCGTGTCGCCGAGAATCCCGGCAAGCGCGATGCCGTTCTGCCGGGCCTGTTCCAGGCCCGTGGCATTCATCGGGATATCCTTCTGGCCCTGCAGGCGGCGCTCGGCATTCCAGGCGGTCTGGCCGTGTCTGATCACGTAGATAAGCACGGTCTCGCATCCATATGGAGAAATCAGTCCTTGACGACGGAAATGTCGGGCGCGTCGACCGCCTTCATGCCGATGACATGATAGCCGCTGTCGGCATGGTGCACTTCGCCGGTGACGGAGCGCGACAGGTCCGACAGGAGGTAGAGGCCGACATCGCCGACTTCCTCGATGGTGACGGTGCGGCGCAGCGGCGCGTTATATTCGTTCCACTTCAGAATGTAGCGGAAATCGCCGATGCCCGAGGCGGCAAGCGTCTTGATCGGTCCGGCCGAAACCGCGTTGACGCGGATGTTCTGCGGCCCGAGGTCGACTGCGAGATATTTGACGCTCGCTTCGAGCGCGGCCTTGGCGACACCCATGACGTTATAGTTCGGCATCACTTTTTCGGCGCCGTAATAGGTCAGCGTCAGCATGGCGCCGCCATCCGTCATCAGCTTCTCGGCGCGGCGTGCGACCGAGGTGAAAGAATAGACGGAGATCTGCATCGTCTTGGCGAAATTGTCGGCCGAGGTGTCGACGTAGCGGCCGGTCAGCTCGTCCTTGTCTGAAAAGCCGATCGCATGCACGAGGAAATCGATCTTGCCCCAGAGCTTTTCGACGTTCCCGAAAACCTCATCGATGGTGGCTTCATCGGCGACGTCACAGTGGCCGACGAGCGTCGCGCCGATTTCGGCAGCGAGCGGCTCGACGCGCTTCTTCAGCGCATCGCCCTGATAGGTGAACGCGACTTCTCCGCCCTGCGCATGAATGGCCTTGGCAATACCCCACGCAATCGAACGATTGTTGGCGACACCCATGATGACGCCGCGTTTGCCTGCCATGAGGCCGGATGCTTGAGCCATATTTCGCTCCCTAGGATTCTGATCGATCCTGCCTATGGCATAGGCCGTTAATCGGTTCAAGCTTGGCCTGGATCATCAACTGTTAGGGATCGTAATAAAGGGTGCGAATGTCATAAAAATTTCATAGGAACAGGCCTTCGCGCATGCTCCGCATGAGATCGGTGATTTTGTCGTCGGGTTTTTCCCACAAGATAATGCGCAACTCGACGACCAGATCGCCTCTGCCGCCCTCTTCGCGAGGCAATCCCTGGCCGGGAATTCTAATCGTCTTGTCCGAGCCGGACCATGCGGGGATCGTCACGTTCAGCGGCCCGCTCGGTCCTTCGATACGCGCCTCTGTGCCGAGCACGGCA
Source organism: Rhizobium leguminosarum bv. viciae (assembly GCF_012276115.1). GTDB lineage: Bacteria > Pseudomonadota > Alphaproteobacteria > Rhizobiales > Rhizobiaceae > Rhizobium > Rhizobium leguminosarum_T. The sequence continues at coordinate 82,429 of NZ_WIEU01000015.1, forward strand.
TTTTCGATGCTGAGCGGCAGCACGGCGTGCAGATCGAAACCGTCGACCGTAAAGCGCGGATCGGGTGCGATGCGAATGTTGATGACGGCGTCGCCGCGCTGCATGCCAGGCAGCTTGAAGCCCTGTCCCTTGAGCCTGATCTCGTGACCGTCGGTCGTGCCTGCCGGCAATGCGAAGCCGATTTCGCGGCCCTCCGGCAACGATGCGGTGATCCAGCTGCTCTTCAACACGTCGTCGATCGTGACCGTCGCCGTCGTCACCTCGTCCGGTGCTTTCTCGAGGCCGGTATCCTTGGCACCGGTGAAACGGCGCACCAGGTTCGTCAGGATGCTGAGCGGCAGCGACAGGTTGGCGGCGGCATTTGGCCCAGCTTCGCCCGCTTCCTCGTCGCCCTTGGTGTCGGTCTCGGCGGCATCGCCATCCACGCGCCTGCCTGCCTCGCCCTGAGCGTTTTGTGTCTGCTGATTTTGGGCGTGCTGATATTGTGTCTGCTGGGCGCGACCCTGCGCCTGGCCGCCGCCGGCCGCGCGCGCCTGGGCGCCAAAAATGCGATCCACCATCTCGTCGGCGGCCTCGGTAGCGCCTGCCTGTTGCCTGTTGCCGTCGGCGGCCGCCTTCTGGGCGGCGCGCGCCAGCTCTTCCATCAGGCGCTCGGCATTGGCCTGCGCCGCCTTGGCGCGCACGGCCGCCTCGCGGGCAGCCTGGCGCTGCTGCATGATCGTCTGTTCGTGCTTCTTGGCTTCGGCCATCCGCACGGCATTGTCGAACAGGCTGCGTTTGCGCGGGTCCTTCAGGGTTTCATAGGCACGGCCGATCTCGGCGAACCGGGCCGTCGCCGTCGGATCGTCCTGATTGTGGTCGGGATGGGCTGATTTGGCCATGTTGCGCCAGGCGGCCTTGATCTCGTCTGCTGCCGCGTCGCGCTTGACGCCCAGAATTTTGTAAGGATCGCGCATGTTAAAACCGCCGGTGTTGCGATGCGGCAAGCCTCGTCCTTGCCCGGCATCCCCGTCCAATAAAACGTGTGTGGCGTCACCCGCCGCAAAGGCAGGAACAGCCACTCTCAACGCCGATCCTGCGGGCCGAGTTGCTAATCACCTGTTATTTCTGTGAAGAGATGTGGGGTGTTTCGCGGTAAATGGTTAGCTCTTTGCTAAGCATTCGGCAGAAAGCGGTCACACGTTAACCTGTTGGGGAGGGCGCCTCGCGTCTTTTCGACGCGCAAAGGACGCTGTAATATTTGAACGACCTCAGGAAGATCAGCTCTCAGGCTGGAAACTCAGAAGCTGCCAGTTGCCGCCGCCGACGAGGCAGGTCTTGCCGTAGAATTTGGCGATGCCGACATAGGAATGCCGGGTCGTGCGGAACTGGCGACAGACCTGGCCGGACTCATTGTTCTCGACGATCGTATCGATGACGCCGGCACTGCCGGTCGATGCGTTCGCCCAGGGAAGCGGCTGGCCCTCGAGCCTTTGCACATCGGCCGAGGTTACGGCGTTGCGCACGGTCATTTCGTCGGAAAGCGTGTCGGTGCTCGGCGGCGTCTGCGGCACGGTGCCGGTTGCCACCGACCGGTCGACCTTGGCTTCACTCAGGAAATCCATGCCGCCGCCGACGCAGCCGGATAGCGACAATATCGCGACGCCGGTGACGAAGAACACACTGCTGCGTCGCCGCAGGCCCTTTGTATGGCGAGATGACTTTGCTATGACTTCCACCCTGCATCCTGTCCAGTTATCAAAAGCTGGGCGAGTTTTGAATAATCCGGGGCATTTGAACCAATATGTCGGCAAACGAGTTAACAAGCGGTGACTTTACCGAAAGTGGCGAGCCCTTCAAGCTCTTTGCCGAATGGCTGAAAGAAGCCGAGGCTTCCGAGCCCAATGACCCCAATGCGGTGGCGTTGGCAACGGTCGATGAGGATGGTCTTCCCAATGTCCGCATGGTTCTCCTGAAGGGATTCGACGACGACGGTTTCGTCTTTTACACCAATTTCGAGAGCCAGAAAGGCCGCGAAATTCTCGGCCAGAAAAAGGCCGCCATGTGCTTTCACTGGAAAAGCCTGCGCCGGCAGGTCAGGCTGCGCGGCCCGGTCGAGATCGTCACCGACGCCGAAGCCGACGCCTATTTCAAGACGCGGGCGCGCGGCAGCCGCATCGGCGCCTGGGCCTCAAAACAATCACGCCCGCTCGAAAGCCGTTTCGCGCTTGAGAAAGCCGTGGCCGAATATACCGCCCGTTATGCCATCGGCGAGATTCCGCGCCCAGCCCACTGGTCGGGCTTCCGCATCCGGCCGACCTCGATCGAATTCTGGAAGGACCAGAAATTCCGCCTGCATGACCGCGTCGAATTTCGCCGGCCGTCACCGGAGGGCGAATGGGACAAGGTGCGAATGTATCCGTAACGGGCTTACCTGCCCATCAGCTTCAGCGGTATGCCGGAGGCGAGCGCCGAGACGTAGCGTCGCTTCTGGTAGAAGCCGTTGAGCGAAATGCGCGGGAGATAGCCGGTCAATTGCGCTGACGGCAGCCCGGGCTGCGTGGTGACCGCAAGGGTAAAGCCGAGATTGCGAGCGATGCGCGCCTCGCGGGCGGTCGCAGCCTCCGGCGTGCCATAGGGATAGGCGATCGTCTCGGGACGGATGCCGGTCAGTGCTTCGACGTAATCCGCCGAAACCTGCATTTCGATTCGGGCTTCGGCTTCCGGCAGGCGGGCGAGCGCGCGATGGCTGATCGTATGGGCGCCGAGCGTTGCGAGCGGGTGTGCCGCCAGCCATTGCAATTCGCCGGGCCCCATCACCAGCTCGCGGACGATATCCGTCGGCTCGATGCCGTTTTCGCGCGCCAGCAGATCGATGGCGGCAACGGCGCGCGCCTCGTCGGAGCCGTGGATATACCAGGCAAAACGGTCGAAGGCATGCCATTGCTGCTGCGGGCTGTCCAGCACCAGGCGCTCTCTGCTGCGGCCGAAATCGAAGTAGATTTCGCTTGGCCGGCGCAGGAGGACGGCGAGCGTCTCCCACCAGATGCTGTGAGAGCCTTCGGCAAAACCCTTGGCGACGAACACCGTGAACGGCGCCTGATGCCGCTCGAATACCGGCAGCGCATGCTCCAGATTGTTGCTGTATCCGTCGTCGAGCGTGAAGGCCGCAAAAGGCTTTGCGCCCTCGGGCTCCGCCAGCAGCGCCGGCACCTGATCGAGCGGCACGAAGCGGTAGCCCTCTCGCCGCAGCCGCCGCAGCGCCGCATCGAGAAAACGGGGAGTGATTTCGAGATGCGCATTCGGCTCGAAGGCCTGGGGCAGGTGCGGGCGGACATGATGCAGCGTGAAGACAACGCCGCGCCCGCGTGCTTCGCGCATCAGTCCGACTGACGCCAGCAGCCAGGAAAATTCGAGCCCGGCGCCGATCGCCAGTCGTTTGCCCAATCGCTTGAATTGTCCCGTCATGCGGCGCCTATCCCTTGCCTTTTCAGGAAACTAGCAAGTGCGACTTAAGCCTTGCTGAATCCCGATCCGGCACGGGTCTTTCATTTCCTGTTTACCAAGACGATGAAAAGACTAGAAAAATGATAGGCGTTGCCTCAAAGTCGCGCCAAACTTACGGCTTCTGTCACATTACGGCACAAATGCCGGTCTGACCGAGAGCCGGCATCAATGGCTGCGCATCGGGGGCCAGCGTATGAGGGGCCAGGGTATGAGGGGAAAGTGCATGAGAAAGCTTTTGGCGGCTGTTTTGACCGTAACGCTTGCCGTTTCGGCGCCGCTTGCGGCCCTTGCCGGCAACGCTTCGCTGATCCTCGATGCCCGGACCGGCAAGGTTCTCGCCTCCGAAAACGCCGATACGCTGAACCATCCGGCCTCGCTGACGAAGATGATGACGCTCTATCTCACCTTCGAGGCATTGAAACGCGGCAAGATCGCCTGGGACACCCCGATCCGGATGTCGAAATACGCCGCTACACGCCCGCCGACCAAGCTTGGCGTCAAGGCGGGCGGCACGATCACCGTGCGCGAGGCGGTCTATGGCATGATCGTCAAGTCCGCCAATGATGCCGCCTCCGCCATGGGTGAGAAGCTCGCCGGCTCGGAAAGCGGCTTTGCCCGGGTGATGACGGCCAGAGCCCGCCAGCTCGGCATGAGCCGCACCGTCTTCGTCAATGCCTCCGGCCTGCCGGACGGTCGACAGGTCACGACGGCGCGTGACATGTCGACGCTCGCCATCGCGCTGATGAAGAATTATCCGAACGAATACCGGCTGTTTTCGACGGCCAGTTTCAATTTCCGCGGCCGGACGGTGCGCGGCCACAACAATCTCATGTACCGCTACCAGGGCATGGACGGCATCAAGACCGGTTATACCAACGCCTCCGGCTTCAACCTCGTCAGCGCCGTCAGAGACGGCAACCGCCGCGTCGTCGGCGTCGTGCTCGGTGGCCGCACGGCCCGCAGCCGCGACGCCAAGATGGCTGGTTTGCTCGACCGTTATCTCGGCCGTGCCTCGTCCTCCGGCGGCGCAAAGCTCGTCGCGAGTGTCGGCGCGAGGGAACCCGTCGAAGTCGCGTCTGCCGCTGAGGCCTCCGATGTTCCGGTGCCGCTCAACGCACCGCGCCCAGCCGACGATCTCGCAGCCAAAAGCCTTGCCTATGCCGACGATACCGTCGTGCCGCTGGAGCGTCCCGTCGCGATGGACGAGATCCTGAACGCCGGCAAGACGCCGAAGACATCGGCAGAGAAGACCAATGGCGACTGGCAGATCCAGATCTCGGCCGCACCAAGTGCCGATGCGGCGCGTGCGCTTCTCGCCCAGGCGAAGTCGGAAGGCGGCGCACCGCTCGTGTCCGCCTCGCCCTATACGGAGGCGGTCGGGCAGGGGGTCAACAAGATCTATCGCGCCCGCTTCGTCGGCTTCGCCAGCAAGGATGCCGCCGTCTCGGCCTGCGACGCGCTGAAGCAGCGCTCCTATGACTGCATGCTGCTGCCGGACCACGGCTGACCGCCGCCCGGCAGTCTGGACAATCCAGTTCTGGACAATCATTGGGAATCAGCGTCTCCTCCATAAACAAAAGGAGAACGTTTATGCTGCGCCGTCTCGCCGATCAGTTCGAAATTTCTTCCTCCACCCATGTCGCGGCCCACGGCATCGAGCGTGATGCCGATTGGTTCCTTCTGAAACTGCAGGAGGAAATGGGCGAGCTGACACAGGCCTGGAATCGGCTGACCGGGCGCGGTCGTGCGAAGGGGCGTTCACCGGAAGATATGCAGCAAGACCTTGCCGACGAGACCGCCGACGTCCTCGGCCACCTCCTGCTCTTCGCCCGACACAACGGTATCGACCTTGCCGCCGCGATCGAACGCAAATGGCTGTTTCAGCCGGCGCAAACGTCGAAGAGCTGATGCAAGGCGCCGAAAATGCGCAGTGTGTTTGCGGGCGACGGCATTTCGATGTGACGCGCTTTAGGCGAGACTGTCCCTCGTCAACCGCACCAGGATTCTCCCGCAGCTTAAGTCAGCCGACTTTATAGCGGTAGAATTTGCTGTCCACCGCCATCAGCGGGAAGGCGCGGGGCAGGGCGCTCTTGGCAATCTCGCTAAAGCCGTTCTTCTCGTAGAAACGGTGCGCGGCGACGAATTTGTCGGTCGTGCCGAGGAAGATATCGGTGAGGCCGGCATCCCTGGCATGGGCAAAAAGGCGATCGAGAAGCCGCGCCGCGACGCCATGCTCGCGGCCGCGAACCGCAGCTGAGACGAACATCTTGCGCAGCGCCGCCTGATTGTTGCCGATATCCTTGAGCCCGACGGTGCCGACGATGGCGCCATCCTTGACGGCGACCCAGAACTGCCCCTTGCCGGACTGATAGAAATCCGGGATGACCCTGAGATCCGGCTGCTCATCCGCGGTGATATCGATGCCGAATTCCTGGCGCTGGATCGGCAGGATCACCGAAAGCACGGCATCGGCGTCATCGGCGGTGAAGGTTCTGATCTCGACATCCGCCATGACGGGTCCTTTCGCCTCAGGTCTGCGTGCCGCCGACCGTCACCTGATCCATGCGCAGATGCGGCTGGCCGACGCCGACCGGAACCCATTGGCCGGCCTTGCCGCAATTGCCGATGCCGGTATCGAGCTTCATGTCGTTGCCGATCATCGACACCCGCTTCATCGCATCCGGGCCGTTGCCGATCAGCATCGCGCCCTTGATCGGCGCACCGACCTTGCCGTTCTCGATCAGATAGGCCTCGGTGCAGCCGAAGACGAACTTGCCGGAGGTGATGTCCACCTGGCCGCCGCCGAAGGAGACGGCATAGATGCCCTTCTTCACCGAGGCGATGATCTCCTCGGGCGTCTTGTCGCCGCCGAGCATATAGGTGTTGGTCATGCGCGGCATCGGCACATGCGAATAGCCCTGGCGGCGGCCGTTGCCGGTCGGCGCCATGCCCATCAGCCGGGCATTCTGCCGGTCCTGCATATATCCGACGAGCTTGCCGTTCTCGATCAGCACATTATAGGCCGAGGGCGTGCCCTCATCGTCGATGGTGATCGAGCCGCGGCGATTGTCGATCGTGCCGTCATCGACGACAGTGACGCCGGGAGCGGCGACCATCTGGCCGAGAAGACCGGCAAAGGCCGAGGTCTTCTTGCGGTTGAAATCGCCTTCCAGCCCGTGACCGACAGCCTCGTGCAGCATCACGCCCGGCCAGCCGGAGCCGAGCACCACGTCCATCGTGCCCGCCGGCGCATCGATCGCCTCGAGATTGACGAGCGCCTGGCGCAGCGCCTCGTCGGCGCCGTATTGCCAACTGCCCTCGGCGATGAAATCACCGAAGCCGATGCGCCCGCCGTGGCCGTAAGAGCCGCTCTCCTGCCGATCGCCTTCGCCGACCATCACCGAGATGTTGATGCGTGTCATCGGCCTGATGTCGCGCACGCGGTGTCCGTCGGCGCGCAGGATATCGACGACCTGCCAGCTTGCGGCAACCGAGGCCGTCACCTGGCGCACCTTGTCATTCTTGCCCCTGAGATAGGCGTCGATGTCCTGCAGGACCTTGACCTTCTCCTCGAAGCTCGGCTGACCGATCGGGTTCTCGTCGCTGTAGAATTTCTTGTTGGTGCCCTGGGGCGCTGCCGCATAGGAGCCGGAATAGCCGCGCGTCACCGCGCCGACGGCATCGGCCGCCCGCTTCAGCGCCGCCACCGAAAGATCGCCTGCATGGGCATAGCCGACGGCTTCGCCGGCAACCGCACGCAGGCCGAAACCCTGTTCGGTGTTGAAGCTGCCGCCCTTGAGCCGGCCATTGTCGAAGGTCAGCGCTTCCGCCTGCGCATGCTCGATGAACAATTCGCCGTCATCGGCGCCGGACAAGGCTTCGGCGACAAGGTCACGCATCGTGGCTTCGTCGGCATCGAAAAGCGTCAGGAGATCGGTGTTCATGATAGGGCTCCAATGGGCATGCGTTCAGGAGTGCACTTACTCCTTAGATAGGGCTCCACATCATAAGGAGTGAAGCCCTGCCGTCGAATTATTCTTTTTTGGGCAGGGCGATATTGGAAATGGAATGGCTTTGTGGTGAGGCGCCGCCGTATCCCACCCTCATTCCTGTGCTCGTCACAGGAATCCAGCCACCGCGCGTTCGCGCGGTGAATGAATCTCTGCAACAGCTAAAATGTCTCCCGCGCCCAAGGACTTGGGCGCACTGGATTCCTGTGACGAGCACAGGAATGAGGGAGGTGAGCGCATATGTGCGTGCTTTCACCGCCCAATTCGCGCCTTTACCACCGCCTCAGCCGGCTAACAACGCCCGCGCAACTCGAAACGCGCTTCGGGGCCGAAACACGGAACTCGTAGCCCCCGCATCACGGCAGGGCGTCGAAGCCTTCGGCGAAGCCCTTGAGGTCGACGGGGATGCCGATGCCTTCTTCCGGGGTCTGGAAGACGATGAAGGTTGCCTGCGCACCGCTGCGGAAGGTCTTGAGCAGCTCATCCTCGAGCACGACCTCGGCGTAGCAGCCGTCGGCAAAGCAGCGGACGAAATAGGCGCGGCCGATATCCTTGCCGTCGACATTGAGCCCGAGGCCGTTCGGCAGCAGCACGCCAAGTGGCGCCAGCACGCGGAGGATCTTCGACTTGCGGTCGGCCGTCTTCAGGACGACGACGGAAAGCCCGACCTCCGGCCGGTCCTCGGCGATGACGTTTTGCATCAGCGCGCATTGTTCGGTCGCCGCACCCGCCGGCTTGTCGCAGACGACGGACCATGCGCCATGATTGGACTTCACCGTGCCCGGCGCCGGCGGCTGTGTCTGGCCAGGCACCGGTTCGACATTCGGTTTGGCCGCACTCGGCTGTTGCGGCGCCGGAGCAGGGGCCGGCGCCGGCGCGGAAGCCGGGGGCTCGGCCTGTGACGGGGTGGGTTGCTGCTGGGCGAAAACGGGCGTCGTCGCTGCGGCCGCGATGCTGGCAGTCAGGAGAAGCGACTGCGCGAGGGAACGGAAACCCATGGAAACCTCTGGATATCGAATCATTGCGGCTATTGTTGAAGCTGCCCACCAAAAATGAAAAGCCCCACCCCGTGAAAACCGGGGGACTGCGGCGGAAATTGGACCTTTGCGAAATAATGTGTCGCGCGCGGATTGGCCGGAAAGCCGATTTTTCATATGCTGATGAAAAACTTGGGATGTTTTGCCGTTCGAGCCTGCCTATGCTTTGAGCAAAAATGCCGCATAGACAATTGCTCTGACCTGTTGCGGCAAATGCCAAACTGTGGTTTGAAGCGCTGAAGATGGCAAGGATTCTGCGTTCTATTTTGCAGGTCAAGCGCTCGAGGGAGATAATAAGGTGATGAAGAAGGCTTATGCAGCCCTGACCACGCTGGTCTGTCTGCTTTTTGCTTCCGGCACATATGCCGACCAGCCCACGCCGTGGCAGGCGACGCTGCAGCCGGCGGCAACGCCGATCATGCGGGAAATCCACTGGTTCGAACAATATACCCTGTGGTTTATCGTTCCGATCACGCTTTTCGTTCTGGTCCTGCTCATCGTCGTCTGTTTCAAGTTCCGCGCCAGCGCGAACCCGGTTCCCTCGAAGACGAGCCACAACACCCTGATCGAGATTGCCTGGACCGTGGGGCCGGTCCTGGTGCTTCTTCTTCTCGCCATTCCTTCGTTCAATTTGCTGACGGCGCAGCTGACGCTGCCTGAAAACCCCGACGTGACAATCAAGGCGACCGCCACCCAGTGGCAGTGGAATTACGAATATGAAGGTTCGGGCGAAAGCCCGCTGGCTTTCGATTCCTACCTCTTGAAGGATCCGGACCGCGCAGCCGCCGGCAAGGAAGACAAGTCGATCTATCCCAGGCTTCTCGCCGTCGACAACGAGCTGGTCCTGCCGGTCAACAAGACGGTCCGCGTTCTCGTGACCGCAGCACCCACCGACGTCATTCATGCTTTCGCCATGCCTTCCTTCGGCGTCAAGATCGATGCCGTGCCGGGCCGCCTGAACGAGACCTGGTTCAAGGCCGAACGCGAAGGCCTGTTCTACGGCCAGTGTTCCGAGCTCTGCGGCAAGGACCATGCGTTCATGCCGATCGCCATCCGCGTCGTCTCCGAGGACAAGTACAAGCAGTGGCTGACCGCAGCCGCCAGCGACCTGCCCGGCGCCTACAAGACACTCATGGCCGCAACCGATGGTCCCGCAAAGACCGTCAACGTCGCCGAAGCACAGTAATAAAGGGGATCGGGACAATGGCTGGACCTTCCGCTCACGACGATCATTCTCATGATCACGATCGCACGCATGGCGATCACGCCGCCCATCATGACCACGCGCATGACGATCACGGGCACAAGCCGAGCTTTGCCAATCGCTGGCTGTTCTCGACCAACCACAAGGACATCGGCACGCTCTACCTGATCTTCGCGATCATTGCCGGCATCATCGGCGGCGCGCTGTCGGTTGCCATGCGCATGGAGCTGCAGGAACCGGGCATCCAGATCTTCCACGGCCTGGCCTCGATGGTCTACGGCTATGAGGGCGATGCCGCGATCGACGGCGCCAAGCAGATGTTCAACATGTTCACGACAGCGCACGCGCTGATCATGATCTTCTTCATGGTCATGCCGGCGATGATCGGCGGTTTCGCCAACTGGATGGTGCCGATCATGATCGGCGCGCCGGATATGGCTTTCCCGCGCCTCAACAACATCTCCTTCTGGCTGATCGTTCCCGCCTTCGCGCTGCTGCTGCTGTCGATGTTCGTCGAAGGCCCGGCAGGCGCCTATGGCACGGGTGGCGGCTGGACGATGTATCCGCCGCTGGCGACAAGCGGCACGCCGGGACCGGCGGTCGACCTTGCGATCTTCGCGCTCCACATTGCCGGCGCCTCGTCGATCCTCGGTGCGATCAACTTCATCACCACGATCCTCAACATGCGCGCTCCCGGCATGACGCTGCACAAGATGCCGCTGTTTGCCTGGTCCGTGCTGATCACCGCCTTCCTGCTCCTGCTGTCGCTGCCGGTTCTGGCCGGCGGCATCACCATGCTGCTCACCGACCGCAATTTCGGCACTGCGTTCTTCTCTCCGGAAGGCGGCGGCGATCCGATCCTTTACCAGCACCTGTTCTGGTTCTTCGGTCACCCCGAGGTCTACATCCTCATCCTGCCGGGCTTCGGCATGGTCAGCCACATCATCTCGACCTTCTCGAAGAAGCCGATCTTCGGCTACCTCGGCATGGCCTACGCCATGGTCGCGATCGGCGCCGTCGGCTTCGTCGTCTGGGCCCACCACATGTACACGGTCGGCCTGTCGCTCGACGCGCAGCGCTACTTCGTCTTCGCGACGATGGTCATCGCCGTTCCGACGGGTGTGAAGATCTTCTCCTGGATCGCGACGATGTGGGGCGGCTCGATCTCGTTCCGCACGCCGATGCTCTGGGCGATCGGCTTCATCTTCCTGTTCACGGTCGGTGGCGTCACCGGCGTCCAGCTCGCCAATGCCGGTCTCGACCGCTCGCTGCATGACACCTATTATGTCGTGGCCCACTTCCACTACGTTCTGTCGCTCGGCGCCGTCTTTGCGATCTTCGCCGGCTGGTACTACTGGTTCCCGAAGATGACCGGCTACATGTACAACGAGTTGGTCGGCAAGCTGCATTTCTGGATCATGTTCGTCGGCGTCAACCTGGTGTTCTTCCCGCAGCACTTCCTCGGCCTCGCCGGCATGCCGCGCCGCTACATCGATTATCCGGATGCCTTTGCCGGCTGGAACTATGTTTCCTCCATCGGCTCCTACATCTCGGCCTTCGGTGTGCTGATCTTCCTCTATGGCGTCTTCGAAGCCTTCGCCAGGAAGCGTGTCGCCGGCGACAATCCGTGGGGTGAGGGTGCAACGACGCTCGAATGGCAGCTGCCTTCGCCGCCGCCCTATCACCAGTGGGAACAGCTTCCGCGCATCAAGTAATTTGCGCTGATATCAGGACGCCGCATTCGATACGGCGTCCTGATCGTAAGACTTCAGGACGGAATGATGACGGTTATCGACAATCACGAGGTGCTTGCAAAGGACGGCGAATTGTCGGAAGCGAGTGCGCGCGATTATTTCGAATTGTTGAAGCCACGGGTCATGTCGCTCGTGGTCTTCACTGCCTTTGCCGGTCTCGTGCTGGCGCCGGGCCATATCCATCCCGTCCTCGGCGTGATCGCCATCCTCTGCATCGCCGTCGGCGCTGGCGCCTCCGGCGCGCTGAACATGTGGTATGACGCCGATATCGACGCCATCATGAGCCGCACCGCCAACCGTCCGATCCCGGCCGGCCGCATCGCGCCGTCCGAGGCTCTCGCCTTCGGCCTGGTGCTGTCGGGCTTTTCGGTGGTGATCCTCGGTCTGGCGGTCAACTGGCTCTCCGCCGGCATCCTCGCCTTCACCATCTTCTTCTATGCCGTCGTCTACACCATGTGGCTAAAGCGCTCGACGCCGCAGAACATCGTCATTGGCGGTGCTGCCGGCGCCTTCCCGCCGATGATCGGCTGGGCCTGCGTGACCAACAGCGTGACGATCGAGAGCACCGTTCTCTTCCTCATCATCTTCTTGTGGACGCCGGCGCATTTCTGGGCGCTCGCCCTCTTCAAGATGCGCGATTACGAGGCCGTCGGCGTGCCGATGCTGCCGAACGTTGCCGGCGAACGGGTGACCAAGCATCAGATCGTCGCCTATGCGGCGCTGACCGCCGCCTGCGCGGTATTGCCATCCTTCCTCGGTTTCGCGAGCCTCGGCTATGGCCTCGTTGCCGCCGTCCTCGGCGCGATCTTCATATACTGTTCCATCGCCGTCTGGCGCATGCCCGACGGCGATCTGAAGATGATCCCGGCGAAGAAGCTCTTCGGCTTCTCGATCTTTTATCTCTTCGCCGTGTTCTCCGCCTTGATGATCGACCGGCTGACGTCGGTGCTGGTCTCGCATACGGGAGGTTGGTTCTGATGGAATTGGTCAAGCTCACGGAAAAGCAGCTCAAGTCGCGCCGCAACCGCAACATCGCGCTGGGGCTGGTGCTTGCCGGCCTCGTCGTTCTCTTCTACGTGATGGCAATCGTGAAGATCGGCGGGGGAACGGCCGGATGAGCGAAAACGCCGCCGCACCGAAGAAGCAGGGCCGCAACAACGGCGCCGTGGTCATGATGTGCCTGAGCTTCGTCTTCGGCATGGGCGCGATGAGCTATGCCGCCGTGCCGCTCTACCGCATCTTCTGCCAGGTGACCGGCTATAACGGCACGACGCAGCGCGTCGACCAGGTGTCGAGCGTCGTGCTCGACCGCACGATGCGCGTCACCTTCGACGCCAATGTCGCCCCCGGGCTGCAATGGGACTTCAAGCCGGTCCAGCGCGAGGTCAATCCGAAGATCGGCGAGACCATCCAGGTCAATTTCACCGCCGAGAATCGTTCGAACGAGACCCAGCGCGGCCAGGCGGTTTTCAACGTTACGCCGGGCGAAGCCGGAGTCTATTTCAACAAGGTGCAATGTTTCTGCTTTACGGAAACGGAGCTGAAGCCGGGCGAGAAGCTCGACATGCCGGTGGTGTTCTACATCGATCCTGAAATCGTCAAGGCGGTGGAATCGAAGAATATCCATACGGTTACGCTGTCATATACGTTCTACCCGAAAGAGGGTCAGAAGCCGGTGGCTTCGAATGAGGGTGGAGCGGAGAAGATTGAAAAGAAACTTTGATCAAGGCTCGTTTCCGGCTATGCCGGGAGCGGAGTGAAGGAAGACATCCGGGGATAGCGACATGGCCGATGCTCATCAGAAGAATCACGACTACCACATCATCGATCCGAGCCCGTGGCCGATTCTCGCCTCGCTCGGCGCCTTCATCATGGCGCTCGGCGGCGTCTCCTACATGCGTTACCTGAACGGCGGTTCGTTCAAGGTCGCCGGCTTCGAGCTTGCCAATCCCTGGGTTTTTTATATCGGCTTCGCGTTGGTGCTCTACGTCATGTACGGCTGGTGGGCAGATACGGTGAAGGAAGCCCATGAGGGCGCCCACACCCGTGTCGTCTCGCTGCACTTGCGCTACGGCATGATCATGTTCATCGCTTCGGAAGTGATGTTCTTCGTCGCCTGGTTCTGGGCCTATTTCGACGCCAGCCTCTATCCGAATGAAGCGATCCAGGCCTCGCGCCTGCTCTATACCGGCGGCACCTGGCCGCCGAAGGGTATCGAGGTTCTCGACCCCTGGCACCTGCCGATCTACAACACCGTCATCCTGCTGCTGTCGGGCACCACGGTCACCTGGGCGCACCATGCGCTGCTGCACAACGACCGCAAGGGCCTGATCCAGGGCCTGACGCTGACCGTGCTGCTGGGTATGTTCTTCTCTGCCGTTCAGGCCTACGAATATGCTCACGCTCCATTCGCCTTCAAGAGTTCGATCTACGGCGCGACCTTCTTCATGGCGACCGGTTTCCACGGTTTCCACGTCCTCGTGGGCACGATCTTCCTGGCTGTCTGCCTGATCCGGGCACTGCGCGGCGACTTCACCCCGAAACAGCATTTCGGCTTCGAGGCGGCAGCCTGGTACTGGCACTTCGTCGACGTCGTCTGGCTGTTCCTGTTCTTCTGCATCTACGTCTGGGGCGGCTGGGGCGCACCTGTCGCGGCCGGCTGACCGGAACGATCTTCAAGCAAAAGGCGGGCCTCATGCCCGCCTTTTTTGTTGGCGAATCTCGTTTTGCTTCGCCTGGTGCCACTGATGTCCGGTTTGCGCGGAAGCTGCCCCTCACCCTAACCCTCATATGCGCTAGGTTAGGCGGTCGCTTAGACAATCGCATTGTTTTCGGCGTCGTCGCGGCGGCTCGCAGAGGTGGCGACGACTTCGCGTGACGAGATTACAGATGGCCTGCCACAGAGGTGGTCCGCGGATGGCGGCGCAAATGGTGGCCAGAGCTAACTTCATGAGACGCCAGCGCGAGGGACTTGCCAATGGGGGGCTAGCCAGTGGGGTTGCCGCATCCAGAGGGGGGAGAGTCCGGGACTTGCCCGGCAATCTGTTCGGCGATGATGGCGACGATCAGCCTGGCGTAGAGCCATGCCCGGGCCAGTTCAGGCTTCTTGGCCGGCAAGCTGTCGAGGCCGGCCAAGCTCTTGAACCGTTTGAACGCCAGCTCGATTTGCCAGCGGAAGCGATAGAGGGTGAGGATATCGGCCGGTGCAATGGTGGCGGCCGGCAGCGAGGTCAGCAGCAGAATGTATTTCGCCGCCTCGAGACTGCGCGGATCGGGTTGTTTGCCACGCTTGCGGGCGTCCTTGAGCAGACGCTCCTGCTCGGCTTGCGCCTGTTGCGGATCCTTGCGCCGGACAATGAGGCGCAGGACCAGCGGCGGCGTTGGCGGCGTCCCCGTCATACCTTCGTGGACACGAACCTGCACCTCGCCTTCCTGCTCTTGCTGAGCGGCGAGCGCGGCAAACAGATCAAAGGGCTCGCCATTCGGCTGCAACAGGCGCAACGAGTTCCAGCCGGTCCGCACGATGAAGTCTGCACCGGCCTCGATCACGGGCCGTAGATCGCGCGGTCTTGCATAATAGCGATCGGCCAGCACGATATCGCCGGGTGCGTAGGTAAGGCGCTGAAGGTTTTCGGCACCATGGATGTCGGTCAACTCAAGCTGATCGACCTGAGCCGTTGCCAGGTCGTAGCCGACATGCAACCGCCATGTCGTGCGGTCAGCGCCCGGATGGCAGATCGACGTTCCATCGAGCACACGCAAACGATATCCCGCAAAGCGCCCCGCCGGCACTTTGGTCTGTTCGGCAATCAGCGCGGCGACGATGTCGCCAAGCCAAGGCGCCGCTTTGCACAGTCGCTCGAGCAGCGATGGGTCTGACAAGCGGGCGATCCCGCCCGCTTCGGCCCAGGCACAGGTCTCGCGCAGCGACATGCCAAGGCCGCCATAGGCAAGTGCCAACCGCAACAGCGTCTCGGCATTCTTGATTTCCCGCACCCGCGTGAAGGCGCCGCGCAACCGCGCCGTTGCTTCCAAGTCAAAACCCGCCGGAAGCCGCTCGCGCACTTCCGGCCAATGATCCAAAATCTCAGGACGAATCTTCATCCAAAGCTTGAATCACAACCAGATTCCTTATGTCCAGCGCTAAACCTAGCGCATATGACCCTAACCCTCTCCCCGTAAAAACGGGGCGAGGGGACATGCCCTGCGAGAGGTCGGCGGGGAACGGAGAAGGGCGCGGCACATCCCCTTCGCCCCGCGAGCGGGGTCCGCAGGACGGGTCGAGACCCGTGGCTCGACCCCGGTCGGTGCCGGCAGGCGGATGAGGGGCTGGCCTCGGCAAACTTCCGGGCCGAGGTAAGAGCCCCCGTGCCTGCTTTTTATCGCCTCAGCGCGCCCCGGCGATCCGTTCGAAAGCCGAAGACTCGGGAATCCCGAGATCCAACTGGTGGCGGATCGCTTCGGCACATTCGAGCGGTGTCAGCACTGACGTATCGACCTCCATATCGTAGATGCCAGGCCGATGCACCTCGTCCTGCCAGCGTTGCACCGGTTCTGGAATGGGCACTTCCTCCGTGGCGCTGAGATAAAGCGTCTCGCGCCCCTCTTGGACAATGTCGCGCCGCTGCATGATCGTCTCGATCGGACAGCGCACGCCGACGAACAGCACGGGAAAGTCTTCCAGTCGCCGGGCGCAATCGCCGAGGATGCCGAGCGGCTGCGAATAGCTGTCGTGGTGACCGAGATCGGCGATGACATTGAGCCCCAGGCTGGCATGGATGGCGATCGATTCGTAGAGCGCCGCATAAAAGAACGGCACCAGTTCCTCGAGATCCGGCCGCTCGCCGCCCGGCCGCAGTCCGATGCCCGGAAGGTAGCGCTTCGGTGTCATGGCATTGTAGCTGTCGACGCCGAGGTTGATCCACGGCCCCTCGAAGTGTTCCTGGATTGCGCGCGCGATGCTTGATTTGCCGCTTCTGGGCGCACCGTTTAAAATAATGATCTGTCCGGCATGGCTGTCTTTGGTCATCAGTCTTCTTCTTCTGTTTGGCGCGAATCGCTCGGCAGAGACCGCGCAAGCATTTCCATTTGGGATGCGAATACTTTATGGGAGAGTTAAGGCAGCATCGAAAAAGCCGCGGCTGCAACTGGCCGCTCAAAGGAACAGCATGAACGAGGACAGCGCCCATTTTCCCCCCGTCGATCCGGTGAAGACAGGCATCAAGGGCTGCTGCCCGCGCTGCGGCCAGGGCAAACTCTTCGATGGCCTGCTCGGCGTGAAGCCGCGCTGCGCCGCCTGCGGCCTTGATTATTCCTTTGCCGATTCCGGTGACGGCCCGGCCGTCTTCGTCATCCTCATCGTCGGCTTCATCATCATCGGCATGGTGCTGTGGCTGCAGGTGAATTACGGGCCGCCGATCTGGGTGCATATCCTGCTCTTCGCTCCGCTGACGATTATCCTGTCGCTGCTGACGCTGCGCTGGTTCAAGGGCATCCTGATCGCCATGCAATACCGCCATAATGCCCGCGAAGGACGCCTGAGTGACTGAAATAGTGCATGCAACGCCGCGCCGCCGGCTGCCGGTTTTCACCGGCATCCTGGTGCTGATCGCTCTTGCCATCCTGATTTCGCTCGGCACCTGGCAGGTGGAGCGCCTGCACTGGAAGGAAGGCCTGATCGCCGATATCGCCGCGCGGCAGGCAGCAAGCCCCGTGCCGCTTGCCGATATCGAGGCGATGGCGGCTGCAGGCGGCGATATCGAATACCGCAAGGTGACCGCCACCGGCCGCTACATCAACAACAAGGAGCGGCACTTCTTCGCCACCTGGCGCGGCCAGACCGGGTTTTACGTCTATACCCCGCTGGAGCTTGCCGACGGGCGCATTCTCTTCGTCAATCGCGGCTTCGTTCCCTATGACAATAAGGAGCCGGAAATGCGCATGCAGGGCCAGCTGACGGGAGAGCAGACCGTCACCGGCCTGGCGCGCGAAAAGCTCGCCCGCAAGCCTTCCTGGGTGGTGCCCGATAACGACGTCGCCAAGAACATCTTCTACTGGAAGGATCTCGACGTCATGGCCGAAAGCGTCGGGCTGGAGAAAGCGAAGGTCATTGCCTTCTTCGTCGATGCCGATTCCACCCCCAATCCGGCCGGCCTGCCGATCGGCGGCGTCACCCAGGTGGATCTGCCGAATGACCATCTGCAATATGCTTTCACCTGGTACGGGCTGGCCGCCGTGCTCCTCGTCGTGGTGGCGATCTCCTGGTTCCGCAAGGGCGCCAAGGCACCTCAGCAATAGTATCACTTCAATTCTCGACCATATTGGGCTAGAGGTCGCTTAGCCCTACGCGGGACGTTGCTGTTGAAGCTGGACGTTACCAAGTTCTCCCTCATTCCTGTCCTCGGGTTTAACCCGAGGGATGTCACAGGAATCCAGTGCACCCAAGTCCTTGGGCGCGGAAGAGGGGCGAGGATGTTGACAGTCATTCACGGCGCCGACGCGCCGTGGCTGGATTCCTGTGACGAGCACAGGAATGAGGAATTTGTGGAACAGACATGAATATTGCGGCGAAACCTCCTTTGACGATCAGGCTCTGCGGCCCGCGCGGCTTCTGCGCCGGCGTCGACCGCGCCATCCAGATCGTCGTGCTGGCGCTGAAATCCTATGGCGCGCCGGTCTATGTGCGCCACGAGATCGTCCACAATCGCTATGTCGTCGAGGGGCTGGAGGCCAAGGGCGCCGTCTTCGTCGAGGAACTGGACGAGATCCCGGCCGAACATCGCGCCCAGCCGGTGGTCTTCTCCGCCCACGGCGTGCCGAAATCCGTGCCGGAGGATGCGGCAAGCCGCAACCTCTTCTATCTCGACGCCACCTGCCCGCTGGTCTCCAAGGTCCACAAGCAGGCGATGCGCCACAATCGCCTCGGCCGCCATGTCGTCCTCATCGGCCATGCCGGCCATCCCGAGGTGATCGGCACGATGGGTCAGCTGCCGGAGGGGTCCGTTTCGCTGATCGAGACGATCGAGGATGCCGATGCCTATGTCCCCGTCGATCCCGACAATCTCGGCTATGTCACCCAGACGACGCTGTCGGTCGACGATACGGCCGGCGTCATCACCCGCCTGCACGAACGCTTCCCGAACCTGACGGCGCCGGCGGCGGACTCGATCTGTTATGCGACGACCAACCGCCAGGAAGTGGTGAAGCAGGCAGCGCCCGGCTGCGATCTCTTCATCATCGTCGGCGCGCCGAATTCGTCCAATTCCAAGCGCCTCGTCGAAGTGGCGCTCAGGGCAGGGGCGAAGAAATCGATCCTCGTGCAGCGCGCCGCCGAACTCGACTGGGACGAGATCGGCGCGATTTCGACGCTCGGCCTTTCCGCCGGCGCCTCGGCCCCCGAGGTCATCGTCAACGAGATCATCGAGGCTTTCCGCGCTCGCTTCGACGCCCGCGTCGAACTGGCTGAAACGGTCCAGGAAACCGAAAACTTCCTGGTCAACCGCGAGCTGCGCAGTATCGAGCTGACGGCGGCCGACATGGCCTTCGTCAACGGCTAGATCGGCCTTCGGCCTAGGCGTCCACTCCGGCAAATCCAATATCAACAAGGCATGAAGGCGAGACCTCACTTGGCAGTCTATACCGATATCGCCGAAGACGATCTGAAGTGGTTCCTGACGGAATATGACGCGGGCACGCTGCTCTCCTACAAGGGCATTGCCGAAGGCGTCGAAAACTCCAACTTCCTGCTTCATACCTCCAAGGATCCGCTGATCCTGACGCTTTATGAGAAACGGGTGGAAAAGAGCGACCTGCCGTTTTTCCTCGGCCTGATGCAGCATCTTGCCGCCCGCGGCCTGTCCTGCCCGCTGCCGCTGCCGCGCCGCGACGGCGCGCTGCTCGGCTCGCTGTCCGGTCGTCCGGCGGCGCTGATCTCCTTCCTCGAAGGCATGTGGCTGAGAAAGCCGGAGGCGAAACATTGCCGCGAGGTCGGCAGGGCGCTGGCCGAGATGCATGTGGCCGGCGATGATTTCCAGTTGAAGCGGGCGAATGCGCTGTCGATCGACGGCTGGCGGGGCCTGTGGGAAAAATCCGAGGCGCGCGCCGGCGAGGTCGAGCCCGGCCTGCAGACCGAGATCCGCAGCGAACTCGATTTCCTCTCGGCCGCCTGGCCGAGTGGCCTGCCGGCCGGCGTCATCCACGCCGACCTCTTCCCCGACAACGTCTTCTTCCTCGGCGACCAGCTCTCCGGCCTGATTGACTTCTATTTCGCTTGCAACGACCTGCTCGCCTATGACGTCTCGATCTGCCTGAATGCCTGGTGCTTCGAGAAGGACGGCGCCTATAACATCACCAAGGGCACGGCGATGCTCGAAGGTTACCAAAGCGTCAGGCCGCTGAGCGATGCCGAAATCTCAGCCCTGCCGGTGCTGTCGCGTGGGTCCGCGCTGCGGTTCTTCCTGACCCGGCTCTATGACTGGCTGACGACGCCTGCGGGCGCCATGGTCACCAAGAAGGACCCGCTCGAATATCTCCGCAAGCTGCGGTTCCACCGCCAGATCAAATCGCCCGCCGAATATGGATTGAGCCTATGAAACACGTCGATATTTTTACCGACGGCGCATGCTCCGGCAATCCCGGCCCCGGCGGCTGGGGCGCGGTGCTGCGTTATGGCGATGTCGAAAAGGAGCTTTGCGGCGGCGAGGCGGACACGACCAACAATCGCATGGAGCTGCTGGCGGCAATCTCGGCGCTGTCGGCGCTGAAAAGCCCTTGCGAGGTCGATCTCTATACCGACAGCGCCTATGTCAAGGACGGCATCTCCAAGTGGATTTTCGGCTGGAAGAAAAACGGCTGGAAGACCGCTGACAAGAAGCCGGTGAAGAATGCCGAACTCTGGCAGGCGCTCGAGGCGGCCCGTGATCGCCACAAGGTGACGCTGCACTGGGTCAAGGGCCATGCCGGCCACCCGGAAAACGAACGCGCCGACGAACTCGCCCGCCGGGGCATGGAGCCCTTCAAGAAGGGCAAGGCGGTTTCGTTTTAAGTCAGTTCGGCTCCTGACGGATGAGAGAAGAATACGGCGCTGCCACACGTCTCTTCTCCCCGCTGGGGAGAAGAGGGAGCAAGCAGCTCGCCCGAACCTCTTCAAGCCGCCCGCTGCTGCGGCGCCGTAGCCGCGCCCTGGATCAGCCGGTGCAGATATTCGAGCTTTGCCACAACCGGCGAGGACAGCACGAAGGGGTAGGAGTCGGGCTGGCCCATGCTGCGCTGGATGGCGTTGATCGCGATGCTGAGCGGCACCCAGGCGCTGACCAGCTGTTCGGCGCTTCTTGCCCTGTAGGGGATGAAATCCACCTCGCCTGATATTTCCTCATGGCCGCTCGGATCGATGGCGATGCCGAAGGCGCGCGCGGTTTCGAGCGTATCGACGATATGGAGGTAATGCGCGAAGCATTCGGCAAAATCCTCCCAGGGGTGCGACGCCGCATAGGCGCTGATGAAATTGTCCTGCCATCCCAAGGGTGCGCCGCCGGCATAATGGGTCTGCAGGGCTGCCATATAATCCTGCCGTTCGTCGCCGAAGACGGCGCGGAAATCGGCAAGGCCGCCCCGGTCGCGCACCAGCTTGTTCCAGATGAAATGGCCGGCCTCGTGGCGGAAATGGCCAAGCAGGGTGCGATAGGGTTCGTTCATCGAGCTGCGCGCCTGTTCGCGCGTCGCATCGTCGGCCTCCGCGGCGCGGATGGTGATCAGGCCTTCCTCGTGACCGGTCATAGCAGGCACGATAAAGCCGTTGCTCTCGATCGAATCCTCGAGGAAATCGAAGACCAGGCCGCCTTGCGGGTCTTGCGCCCGATCCGGATGCGGCAGCTTCCAACGCAGCAGCGAATAAAACAGATGACGCTGCGCCTGGCTGATGCGCCGCCAGCGATCGATGCCGTCCTGGGTATCGGTGTTCGGAACCAGCCGGTTATGGCGGCAGGCAACGCAGAATTCACTCTCGCCATCGCCGTCCACCAGCCAGTTGCAGATGTCGAGGCTGGCATTGGCGCAGAAGCGGACGTCGCGATCGGGATTGGAAACGAGCTGCCAGAGCGTCTCGTCGCGCGGCTCCAATGCATGCATGGCGAGATCGCCGGGCAGGAAGCCGAGGCGATGGTTGCAGCGCACGCATCGTCGGTTGTCGAAGTGGACGACCTGATCGCAATTGTCGCAGGCAAAAAGCTTCATCTTGTCTATCTCTGCAGAGCATGAGGGTGGGGGATTGAAAATGCCTGCCGCGCGCTTGCGCAGCAGGCATGGTGATAAAGGATGAGCGTCTACTGCGCATTCCTTAAATCGGAATCACAGCGTCTTTGCGTGTGTGAAGAGACGCTGTCGCTCAGAGCCGGTCGACGGCGCCCTTGAGCTTGTCCTTGACCTTGCCGGTTGCGACCTGTCCCTTGCCCTTGGCTTCCTGGACGGCACCCTTGGCTTGCATGTCGCGATCGTCCGTCGCCTTGCCGACGGCCTGCTTGGTCTTGCCGGCAATTTCGTTTGCCTTGCCGGAAATCTTGTCGCTGGTGCTACCCATCTTGTGATGTCTCCTTGGTCGGCATGGGCCTCTTGGCCATGCTCGCCGAAATGAAACGTCACTCGCGGCTATTCGTTCCCGCTGCCGTCAGGTCAGCTGCTGTCAGGCAAGCCTCTCAAGCATGGCCGGCTTCGGCCGAAAGCATGGCAGCGGTCACGCCCATGCCGGCGAGCGCCCGCTCGTATTTGTCGTCGAGGCTGCGGTCGAAGATCAACTCCTCGTTGGCCGGGCAGGTGAGCCAGCCATTGTTGACGACCTCGCTTTCGAGCTGGCCGGCCGCCCAGGAGGAATAACCGAGCAGCATCGTTGCCCGCGTCGGCCCGTCGCCCTTGGAAATGGCGCGCACGATGTCGAGCGTCGCCGTCAGGCAGATATCGTCGCTGACGGGGATGCTGGAGTCGCTGGAATAATCGTCCGAATGCAGCACGAAGCCGCGGCCGCTTTCCACTGGGCCGCCGGTCTGGATCGGGAATTCGCGCGCCCGCTTCGGCAGCACGATCGAGTCTTCCGGCTTGATCATGTCGAGATGCTGCAGCACATCGGTGAAGGTAAGGCTCTGCGGACGGTTGATGACGAAGCCCATGGCGCCGGCATCCGAATGCGCGCAGATGTAGATGACAGCGCGCGCAAAATTGCGGTCTTCCATGCCCGGCATGGCGATGAGGAACTGGCCATCGAAGAAGCCACGTTCCCGTCTGTTCTTCAGGGTCAATAAGGACATCGTTCCTCCTGCTGCTAGACCGCACCAAGGCCTCGACAAAAGAAACATGGGCCAATGTCACACATCAATCAACTGAAAATGAAGAATTAAATTGCCGCCACTTCTGGCGGCCAAACTGCACATTCGGTAAACCTTTGTTCCATGATGATTATTTCCTCAGGTCCGCGCAGGCTTTTAATCGCGGTTGTGTCGGTGGTCACAGCCCTTGTGCCGTTTTCTTCCACCCATGCGGAAATGAGCGCCTGGGCGGACAGCGAGGGCGGCCGCATGCGCCTCGTGGCGCTCGCACCCGATGCCGGCGGCAAAATCCGCGCCGCCCTTCAGATCGAGCCGAAGCCCGGCTGGATCACCTATTGGAAAGAGCCCGGCAACAGCGGCATTCCGCCCCAGATCACCATCGCGGCGGAAAGCGGCGTCACGCTCGATGCCATCGCCTATCCCGTTCCGAAGCATTTTTTCAACGGCGCGATCGAGGATATCGCCTATGACGCGCCGGTGACGCTGCCGCTGTCGCTGACGGCGGCCGGCAAAGGCCCGGTTACGATCGACGCCGCCGCCTTCATCGGCATCTGCAAGGATATCTGCATTCCCTTCCAGGCGAATTTGCATCTGAAGCTTGGCCCCGCCATCCAGTCGCACCCGCAGGAGGAGGCGATCCTTCAGGCCGCCGATGCGAGGCTGCCGAAGCCGCCATCGCAGGATTTCGACGTGACGGCGCATGCGATGTCGCCCGACAGGAAGACGCTGTCGCTCGATCTTGTCTTGCCGGGCGGAGGGCAGGGCGAGGGGAAGGCCGCGCCGGACATCATCGTCACCGGCCCGAGCGGTTATGCCTTCACCAAGCAGATCGGCGGCAAACGCGACGGCGCCACCTTCAAGGTCGATATATCTATCGGCAAGCTGCCAAAGGATTACGACATAGCAGGCAAGCGCTGGCGCGTGCTGGTCATCGACGGTGAAAGGGCGATGGAGACCACGCTTGCCTTCGAATGACCGGCCTTGCCTTTCAATGGCCGGCCTTGCCTTTCAATGATGGGCTCCTATAGTCGCCTCCGATCCCCTGCTGCGTCCACCGCCGCCAAGCCGGAATTCCCAAAGACAGAACCCCCAATTCAGAACTCAAGGAGAAGACCATGACCATCGCGATCGGCGACAAGCTTCCTGCCGCCACCTTCAAGGAAAAGACGGCTGACGGCCCCGTCGAAATCACCACCGATCAGCTCTTTGCCGGCAAGCGCGTCGTGCTCTTTGCCGTGCCGGGCGCCTTTACGCCCACCTGCTCGCTGAACCACCTGCCGGGTTATCTCGAAAACCGCGATACCATCCTTGGCAAGGGCGTCGACGACATTGCCGTCGTCGCCGTCAACGACTGGCATGTGATGGGCGCCTGGGCGCAATCATCAGGCGGCATGGGTAAGATCCATTTCCTCGCCGATTGGGATGCCGGCTTCACCAAGGCCGTCGGCCTCGACGCCGACCTCTCCGCCGGCGGCCTCGGTCTTCGCTCCAAGCGCTATTCGATGCTGGTGGAAGACGGCGTCGTCAAAGCCCTCAACGTCGAGGAAAGCCCCGGCCAGGCAACCGTCTCGGGTGCTGCCGCGATGCTGGAACAGCTCTGAGCGTTCCTTCCTGATGGATGAAGTGGGCGGCCGTTCGGTCGCCCTTTTTATTTGCGTGAGTAGCTCCCGGAGCAGTCCTCGCAGGGTTCCATCTGATAGTCGCGACGCGCTTTAGTCCTGCATCGGCTCGCCGAGCGTATGCATCAGGCGGTTCGCCCAGCCGAAGATCGCTGAGGAGAGGACGAGATCGAGAGCCTCCAGCTCGTCGAGCCCGACGTCCGCCAGCGCCTGCGCGTCGGCCGCGACCGCTTCGGGCGGCGTGGTCGACAGTCGGGCCGAAAAGTTGAAGATTTCCTGGAGGTGCTCGTCGAGCGTCGCCTCGAGACCATCGGCGAACACGGCTTCGATGACATCCGTGCGTTTTGTCAGATTGTTGAACCGGGATGCATGGACGGCGGCGCAGTAGACGCAGCGGTTGACGACGGAGGCGGCGACGGCACCCAGCTCACGCTCGCTGGCTGCCAGTCCGTCCTTGCCGTACATGATCAGGTTGAACAGGGGCGAGCGGACCGCGAGCGTCTCGGGGTCGTGCGCCAGGGTCAGCACATAGGGCGAAATGCCCTTGTTCGACGGCGTCGTCTGCATCGCTGCATGCTGCTCGTCGGTGGCGGTCGCGAAATCGACCGGAACGACATAGGGCTGCCAGCGCGGCACCGTGGTGGTGAAGGTGTGGACGACCTCGCTCATCGCATCTCTCCCAGCAGCTTCAGGCCGGCGAGAACCCGCACCTGGTAATTGACGAAAGCCGCAAGCTCCGCGAGCCGGACGATGTCGGCGTCGGTTGCGCCGACCTGGCGCAATGCCTCCACATGGGCGCGCGTGGCATCGCGCGGCGCGACCGTGAGCCGGTCGGCATGACGAACGATCTCGGCGGTGCGCGGATCCGACACGTTTGTGTCCGGCTCGGCGAGCAAGGCCGTCGCCGGTTCGTCGGCGCGGGCAACGAGCGTGTCGTAGTGGCTTGTGAGCGCCGGGCTGCGGTTGTGGCGCGCCATGCGGGCGGCGAGCGCAGCCCTCAGCCCGTGCGACAATCCGCCGGGATCGCGTGGCAGAAGCACTGCGTCGTGGGCCGCTTCACTGAGGCGCAGGATCTCGGCGCGTTTCTCCATGGCTTCCGCGAGCGCGGAACCCGGCCTCACAGAGGCAAGAGTTTCGATGAGTGTCAAAACAAGCTCCTCAATACGTCAGCGGACACAAGTCTTAGGTAGGTCGGACCTCTCACTATGTCAAATTAGAATGCTAAACAGGTTTTGATGTGAATTTTTTATTTATTGACAGTCGTCAAATGAGAATTGTCATGCTTTACTGACATGAAGGAGAGTGTTTGATGTCCAGCATGCATTCTAACTCGTTCGATATCCGGCAACTTGAAGCCTTCGCAGCGGTGATGTCGACCGGCAGCGTGACCGGGGCGGCAAGGTTGCTCGGCCGGTCGCAGCCGGCGGTCACGCGGCTGATCCAGGATCTGGAGGCCGATATCGGCTATGCGCTGCTGCATCGAAGCGGCCCGCGCATCAGCCCGACCGCGCGCGGTCTGCTCTTTCACGCCGAAGTGGAACGCCATCTCGCCAGCCTCGCCCACATCCGCGAACGGGCGAACGCCATCGGTCTCGATGAGCCGCCGTCGCTGACGATCGCAGCCACCCCGTCGCTTGCGGCCGGCGTTCTGCCGCAGGCGATCTCGGCCGTCGCGCCGGACCTGATACCGCGTCATCTCCATGTACAGGCGCTGGCAGCAGAGAACGTCGTGCAGGCGGTGCTCGCCCGCTCGGCGGACTTCGGGATCTCAAGCCTGCCGCTGGAACATCCCGGCCTCGACGTGCACTGGATTGCCGAAGCGCCCTGCGTCGTCGCTCTCGCCGCCAACGATCCGCTCGCCAATGATGACGTGGTGCGTCTCTCCGATCTCGCCGAGCGCCGCATCATCACGCTCGCCAATCCCTACCGCCTGCGGCATCGCATCGACGAGGCCCTGGAGCGGGCGGGTGTGGCGCCGCAACGGATGATCGACGTCAACGCCTCGCTGACGGCCCTGACAATGGTTCGGGCCGGACTGGGCGTCGCCATCGTCGAGCCGGCGACGGTCTGCGGCGTTCCGCTCGAGGGGATCGTGATGCGCGTTCTCGACCACACCATCCCCTTCCTGTTCGGCGCCATCTCGCCTGCCGCGATGCCGCTGACCCTGACGGTCGCCGCCGTGATCGATGCGGCGCGCGCCGTGGCGCTGGCGATGCCCGGTTGCCGGCTGCATGACGCAGGCGGCGTCGAAGCCTTGGCCGACACCGTCTACGGCGGCAGCCCGATCACCGAGGACGTGCCGTCATGAGCGATCTCTCGACGTTTCCGAACAGTCTCGAAGCGCTCGAGGCACGCCTGCGCCAGGACCTTGCCTGGCTGGAGCTGCCGGCCAAGTCATGGGTTCCGCCTCGCGTCCTCGACGGCCAAGCGGTCGTCGACGTCGTGATCATCGGTGCCGGCATGGCCGGGCTCGTGGCCTCCGCCATGCTGAAGCGGCTCGGCGTTGCCAACCACATCCTTCTCGACAAGGCGCCCGCCGGAAGCGAGGGTCCGTGGGTCACCTTCGCCAGGATGCGAACCCTACGCTCTCCCAAGCAACTGACCGGGCCGGCAATGGGGCTGCCGGCGCTGACGTTCCGCGCCTATTACGAGGCGCTGCATGGCCGCGATGCCTGGGTCGCGCTCGACCGGGCGCCGCGTCAGACATGGATGGACTACCTGGTCTGGTACCGGCGCGTGCTTGACCTGCCGGTGCGTAATAGGATCGCCGTCGATGCCATTCGTCCGCGCGCCGACGGCCTGCTCGATGTCGTCTGTCGTCATGATGGCCGGTCCGAAACGACGATCGCGCGCCATGTGGTTCTGGCGACCGGCCGCGACGGCCTCGGCGGTCCCTTCGTACCGTCGATCGCCCACGGCATCGAGCGCAAGTTCTGGGCCCATACCGCCGACCCTATCGATTTCGCCGCATTGCGCGGCAAGCGGGTCGGCGTCGTCGGAGCCGGCGCCTCGGCGATGGACAACGCCGCCACCGCGCTCGAGGCCGGCGCCGCCCGGCTTGACCTGTTCGTGCGCAGGAGCGACCTGCCACGGATCAACAAATTCACCGGCATCGGCAGCCAGGGCGTGGTGCATGGCTTTGCCGGTCTGCCGGATGACTGGAAGTGGCGCTTTCTCGACTACGCCATGCGCGCGCAGACGCCGCCTCCGCGCCCGAGCGTCCTGCGTGTCAGCGCATTCCCGCAGGCCCACCTCCATCTCGGAAGCCCGATCGATCGATTGCAGCAGCAAGGCGACGATATCGTTGTGACGACGCCGAAAGGCAGCTATCCCGTCGATTTCCTGATCTTCGGCACCGGCTTCACGGTCGACCTGACGAACCGGCCGGAACTCGCTGCCGTCGCATCCCATATCCGCCTCTGGCGCGACCGTTTTCCCGTGCCCGCAGACATGCGAAACGACGAGCTTGAAACCTCGCCCGACCTCGGCGACGCGTTCGAGTTCCTCGAGGCCGAGCCCGGCGCCTGCCCGGCGCTGGCCCGCATCCACTGCTTCAACTTCCCGGCGACGCTCAGCCACGGCAAGCTCACGGGCGACATTCCCGCAATCAGCGAAGGCGCCGACCGGCTCGCGCGCGGCATCGTCAGGGCGCTCTTCGTTGCCGACCGCGAGCGTCATTTCGCCGATCTCCAGGCCTTCGACACGCCCGAATTGCTCGGAGACGAGTGGGCCGACGAAACCGCGACGTTTTCCGACCTATCTGCCGAAAGGACACCGACCCGAAATGCTTGAGCTCAAAAACCTAAAGCTGTCCTACGGAAACACCCAGGTCCTCAACGGCGTCGATCTCTCGGTGAACCGCGGCGACGTGGTGTCGATCATCGGCCCCAGCGGCACCGGCAAGACGACGTTGCTGAAGTGCATCAACTATCTGGCCAAGCCGGCCTCCGGCACGATCGCCTTCGATCAGGTCAGGATGGACTACCGGAAACCGGACCACACCGCGGTCCAGGCGATCCGGCTGCGGACGGCGATGGTCTTTCAGCAGTTCAACGTCTTCAAGAACATGACCGTCATCCAGAACGTGATGGATCCGCTCGTGGTCGTGCAGCGCAAGTCGAAGGACGAGGCGCGTTCGATCGCTTTGCAGGAGCTTGAGCGGGTCGGCCTTTCGAACAAGGTCGACAGCTACCCGTCCCAGCTTTCCGGCGGCCAGCTGCAGCGGACCGGCATTGCGCGGGCGCTGGCCGTCAAGCCTGACGTCATGCTCTTCGACGAACCGACGTCGTCGCTCGACCCCGAACTCGTCGGCGAGGTTTTGAAGGTGATCAGGGACGTCACGTCGTCAGGCATCACCTCGCTCCTCGTCACCCACGAGATGCAGTTCGCCAAGAATATCTCGAACCGCATCGTCTTCATGGATCGGGGCGTCGTCGCCGCTCAAGGCAGCCCTGCCGAGATCTTCGACACGCCCTCCAACCCGCGCCTTGCCCAGTTCCTGAGTTCCGAACACTCCATCCAGTAAAGAAAGGATGCCTGACATGTCTTCCATCAAGTCGACTTCCCGCCGCACCTTCGGCCTCGCTGTCGCCGGGGTTGCCTTTGCCCTCGCAACCGCGGGCCTATCCCATGCCGAGGACGTGCGCACCGTCAAGATCGCGACGGCTGCCGAATCCAAGCCGCTCTCGTGGGGTGCCATCGGCGTCGAGCCGCAGGGTTACGAGCCCGACGTGCTGAAGGCGATCAACGCCAAGCTGCCGCAGTACAAATTCGAGATGGAGGGTGCTGCCGACATCGCTCAGGAGACCGGCCTCGCCACCGGCAAGTACGACATCGCGACCGGCGGCTACTACCGGGCGCCCGCGCGCGAAAAGCAGTTCCTCATTCCGGAGAGCCCGATCGGCGCCAGCCTGATCAAGATCTACAGCCGCAAGGACAGCGGTATCAACGAGATGAAGGATCTGGTCGGCAAGAAGATCGTGCCGGTGACGGCCGGTGGCGGCATCTACAAGTTCGCCACTGCCTGGCAGGAAAAGAACCCCGATTCTAAAATCGAGATCACCGCCTCCAGCGCCGGCATTCCCTATCCGGACCGCCTGAAAGAGGTCGAGAACGGCAAGTACGACGCGCTGGTTCTGCCGTCGAACCTCGGCGAGCAGACGGTCATCGACCAGCAGAAGCTCGAGGTCAAGGCGAGCGAGCCGGTCGCGATCAACAACACCTTCGTCCTGATCCATCGCTCCGAGGAGAACAAGGCGCTCTCCGCAGACATCGACAAGGCTCTGAAGGAGCTCAAGGCCGACGGCACGCTGGCAAAGCTCTCGCAGAAATGGTTCGGCGAGGACATCACCACGTACATGAAGTAACGCCGGCATGAAGTAACGCCGGGAAACGATCGGCGATCAGGCTAAGACCGAAACAAGGAGTGTTCCGAAGTGGACCTATCCATCATGATCCCTGAGCTGCTCAAGGCGCTGCCGCTGACGCTTGCGATCACGTTCACGGCCATGATCGCCGGCTTCCTGCTGGCCCTGATTGCGACGACGTTCCGGGTGCGCAGGATACCGGTTGTGAGCCAACTGGCCGACCTCTACGTCTCCTACGCCCGGAGCGTCCCCGTCGTGCTCCAGTTGTTCGTTGCCTTCTACGGACTGCCGCTGGTCGTCGCTCTGTTCGAGGTCGAGGACTTCGTGTCCCCGAACGTTGCGGCCATCGTCGGCCTCAGCCTCTACCATGGAGGCTATCTTTCCGAGGTTCTGCGGCCAGCCTACCTCGCCGTAGAACGCGGCCAGCACGATGCTGCCGACAGTCTCGGATACACATTCCTTCAGAAGATCCTTCGGGTCGTCGGACCCCAGGCGGTGCACATTGCCCTGCCAGGCTACGGCAACTCGATCATCTACCTCATCCACAACGTCGCACTGGTGATGTACATCGGCGCCGCTGATGTCATGGCGACCGCCCATCTCGTCATGGAGCGCGACTACAACCAGTACCAGTTCGAGACCTACCTTGTGCTGGCGGTGATCTATTCGCTGCTATGCCTGGTGGCATGGATGGTCGTGCGCTTTTTCGAAACCCGAAACGCAAAGTTTACGCCCAATACCGCACCGGCCAAGGCCACCATCATGGCAAGCGTCTGATCGAATAGGAGGTCATCACATGTTCGATTCCGAAGTCCTTCTTCCCGATCTCTGGGACATCCTCGGCGCGGTTCCGGTGACGCTCGCCATGGCGCTTGGCATCTTCGTCTTCTCGACGATCGTCGGCAGTCTTTTCGCGATGGTGGAATATCGGCGGGTCCCGCTGCTTCGGGAACTGGTCGTCGCCTACAAGGTGGTCTTCAAGGGCGTTCCGATGGTCATCGTGATCTTCCTCGCCTATTACGGCCTGCCGCCGACGCTGCAGTTCCTGACCTCGCTCGTCGGCATCGACTATAACGGTCACTCGACGCCGAACTGGATCACGCTCATCGTCGCCCTGACCGCCTGCGTCGCAGCCTTCCAGGCTGAGGTCATCAAGGGCGCACTCAACTCCTTCGACAACGGTCAGGCCGATGCGGCCTACTCCCTGGGCTACAAGCGCAGCCAGGTGTTCCGCCGGGTGATGCTGCCTCAGGTTATCGTCGCGGCCATCCCCGATCTTGCCAACTCCATCATGGTGATCATGAAGGCGCTGTCGCTGGGATTTGCAATCGAGGTCGTCGACATCTTCGCGCAGTCGCAGCTGACCGCCGCGCTGAACTTCTACTACCTCGAAGCCTTCCTGATCGCGGTCGTCATCTACATGGTGATCGCCTATATCGTCACATACGCCGCCGACCGGATGGAACGGGCTCTGAGGGTTTGGGCCTAGGGGCAGTTTGCGCTTTCTCGGAGCACGATGCACGGGATCAGGATTTCCACAGTCGTTTCGGCATGTAGCGGCCAGAGGGCTCATTTCTGTGGCGAGCACTGGAATACGGTGGGCGACGGCGCTGTACGCCGATCAGCCCTCATGGTGAGGGTGAGGAGCGGAGCAATCGATCCAGTGAATCGATTGCAGTGACAAACGAAGGGCCGTCTCGAACCACGGGGGCGGGTAATTGGACACCAGCGATCCGCATCTGTGAGGGCCTGTGGCCAGCCCCGTCCTTCGAGGCCCCTGCGGGGCACCTCAAGATGAGGCTGGAGAGAAGGCGCGCCTTGGAATGGGCCGGCGGCCGTTTGTCGCCTTTTTCATTTCTGCGAGTAAGTGCTCCCTCCCGCCTCAATCTCGCCGCAATCGTTATAACATAACCGTAATGTTATTACATTGTAGGATGCACCATGGCCCCGAGCCCCGACCGCCCCTTCGTCAGCCTGCTCGGACAGTCGGCTTTTTCAAGGGTGATCGGCATGGCGCTGGTCATTGCCGTCCTTTGGCTGGCGATCCACTGGGCGGTTTTGCTGCCATGACGCCGTTGATCCGTCTCGAGAATCTGACCGTCGCCTATAACCGGCACCCCGCCGTCCATCATGTCTCCGGCGCCTTTGCCTCGGGCAGCCTGACGGCGATTGCCGGGCCGAACGGGGCGGGCAAGTCGACGCTGCTGAAGGCGATCATGGGGGAGCTTCGCCCCGCCGAAGGCCGGGTCGAGCACCGGCTGGGGCGGGCGGAATTCGGTTATCTCCCGCAGGCGGCCGAGATCGACCGGCGCTTTCCGATCTCGGTCATCGATACCGTCATGCTCGGCGCCTGGAAGAAGACGGGCGCCTTCGGCCACATCGCGGCCAGTGAGGTGAAGAGGGCAGGCGAGGCGCTCGCAGCCGTCGGCCTCGAAGGCTTCGGCCGTCGTCATGTCGGCTCGCTCTCGGCCGGCCAATTCCAGCGTGTGCTTTTTGCCCGGCTGCTGTTGCAGGATGCCGGCATCATCCTGCTCGACGAGCCGTTTACGGCAATCGATGCCCGCACCACC
This sequence comes from Rhizobium leguminosarum bv. viciae, assembly GCF_012276115.1. GTDB lineage: Bacteria > Pseudomonadota > Alphaproteobacteria > Rhizobiales > Rhizobiaceae > Rhizobium > Rhizobium leguminosarum_T. Next base: position 114,787 of record NZ_WIEU01000015.1, read on the forward strand.
AGGGATCTCGTCGATATCGTCACCCGCTGGCACGGCGAAGGCCGCACCGTGATCGCCGTGCTGCACGATTTCGAGCTGGTTCGCGCCCATTTCCCGCAAACCCTGCTGCTCGCCCGCGAACTGGTCGGCTGGGGTGCGACCGCAGATGTCATGTCCTCCGTCAATCTCCTGAAGGCCCGCGCCATGGCCGAGCGCTGGGATGAGGATGCGAATGCCTGCGCACCCGAAGAGGCGCCGGCGGCATGACGGCTTACGATCTCTTCCTCGCACCCTTTGCCGATTACGGTTTCATGCGCCGCGCGCTCGTCGCCTGCCTCTGCCTCGGGCTCGGCTCGGGACCGATCGGCGTTTTCCTGATGCTGCGGCGCATGAGCCTGATGGGCGACGCGATGAGCCATGCCGTGCTGCCCGGGGCTGCGATCGGCTACCTCGTCGCCGGCTCCCTGTCGCTGACGGCGATGGGCCTCGGCGGGCTGATCGCCGGCCTGTCGGTGGCGCTGCTGTCCGGCGCCGTCAGCCGGATGACCGTGCTGCAGGAGGATGCGAGCTTTGCCAGCTTCTATCTCGCCTCGCTGGCGCTCGGCGTGCTGATCGTCTCGCTGCGCGGCTCGAATATCGATCTCCTGCATGTGCTCTTCGGCACCATCCTGGCGATCGATGCGCCCGCCCTTTATCTGATCGGCGCGATCACCTCGCTGACGCTCGTCATCCTCGCCTTCATCTACCGGCCGCTGGTGGCCGAATGTTTCGATCCGGGGTTTCTGCGCGCCGTCGGCGGGCGCGGGCCGGTCTATCACGTGCTCTTCCTGTTGCTGGTGGTGCTGAACCTCGTCGCCAGCTTCCAGGCGCTCGGCACGCTGATGGCCGTCGGCCTGATGATGCTGCCGGCAGCCGTCGCCCAGCTCTGGTCGCGCAGTCTGCCTGTCATGATGGCGATAGCAGCCGCAAGTGCTGCCGCCTCCGGCTATCTCGGCCTGATCGCCTCCTACCATCTCGAGCTTGCCTCCGGCCCGACGATCATCATGACGGCGGCGGTCCTTTACGGCTTTTCTATTCTTTTCGCGCCCTCCGGCCTGGCCCGGCGCTTCTTTCCCCGCCCGCATTTGAAGGGCTGATCCCAAGGAGACTTCGATGACACCGCACAGACTGCTTCTCTCCGCAGCAATCCCCGCTTTGATGGCGCTGTCGGCCATGCCCGCCTCCGCCGAAACGCTGAAGGTGGTGGCCTCCTTCACCGTGCTTGCCGATGTCGTCAAGCAGGTCGGCGGCGAACACGTCAAGGTGACGAGCCTCGTCGGGCCGAACGGCGATCCCCACGAATTCGAGCCGTCGCCGGCCGACGCGAAGAATTTGAACGCCGCTCAGGTGACCTTCGTCAGCGGCGAGGGGCTGGAAGGCTGGATGGACCGGCTGATCACCGCCTCGGGCTATAAGGGCAAGCCGGTCACCGTTTCCGAAGGCATCAACACCCGCACCATGGAAGAGGACGGCGAAAAAATCACCGATCCGCATGTCTGGAACAGCCCCGTCAACGTCAAGATCTGGGTCGCCAATATCGAAAAGGCGCTGTCATCGGCCGATCCCACGGACGCCGCCGCCTTCAAGGCCAATGCCGAGAAGTACACCAGGACGCTGGACGAGCTGAACGCCTACGCCCATGCGAAATTCGACAAGGTGGCCGACGATCGCCGCAAGGTGCTGACCAGCCATGACGCCTTCGGCTATTTCGGCCGTGAATATAATGTCAGCTTCCTGGCGCCGCTTGGTCTGTCCACCGAAAGCGAGGCCTCGGCCGCCGACGTCGCCAAGCTGATCGAGCAGATCAAGGGCGAGCATGTGAAGGCTTATTTCTTCGAGAATTCCAACGATCCGCGCCTGGTCAAGCAGGTCGCCAAGGCAACCGGGGCCGAGCCGGGAGGCGAGCTCTATGTCGAATCCCTGTCCGACGCCAAGGGGCCGGCGCCGACCTATGAAAAGATGTTCAAATACAATGTCGACCAGCTCGCCGCCGCCATGGCGAAGTCGAGCTGAGGAATCGAGGGCTGCAGGCCTAACCTGCGGCCCTCACATATTGAGGTCGAAGACCAGGATGCCGGCAAGGCCTCCATCCGTCGACGAGACGATGCGCTCGCCCACCGTCACATGCTCGGGATGGATGAGATAGGCGTCGCGGGCTTCGGCGCTTTCAAAGGTCACGGCAAACCCGTCGACGAAGCCGCCATGCAGTCCCTCGGGCGAAACATTCGGCCCGTATTTGATATCCAATATGCCGGGAATGAGCTGCTTCAGGGCGGCGATCGCTTCGAACAGCGACTGCTTGTCGTCGTTCGTCATCGCGGTCTTCAGCCGCAGGAACACGCAGTGCAGGATCATCAGTGGTCCTCCCGATTTCTTTGGCCGATTTTCTTTGGCCCGATTTTCTTTGGCTGGAGAATAGCGGCGAAAGCCGGGAGAGCAATGAGATTTATTTTCACGCAGGCGTTGCGCCGCAAGCCGGCAGATTACATCTGGTCGGTCTTGACCATGGGCCGCTTGTAGATCTTCTGGACGAGATCGCTCGCCAGCGCGCGGGCTTCGTCTTTTTCAGCCGGCGTCATCGGCCGGCAGGTGTTCCTGGTGTTTGAACTGTCGAGCACGGTCGTAGAGCCGGAATTGGCGATGACGAGATGCCAGCTGCAGGAGGCGACCTTGTCGATGGCGACGGCACCATGGCAACCGGTGGACAGGCAGAAGGCAATGGTCCTCTGCGCCCCGTTGTCGCCTTTATAGGCCAGCGCGACGGCTTTCTTGATATCCGTGACCCATCGCTCGCATTGCGCCTGTTTTGCCCCGGGCTGGCAGCTCTTGGTAACGGGAGTGACGTCACCGGCCTGAAGCGGCGAGACGCAAAAAACACCCATCGAGAGGGCGAGCAGAAACTTGAGCATGGGATTTTCCTTGTGCAAGCCATGAGAGACGCACATCGCAGGCCGTTGGTCAATGGCCACTCGCAAAAGGGAAGGGTGGCGCGCCAAGCAGATGTTGGCGCGCCACCGGGAAAATCCGAAATTGTGTCGATCCGTCGCCGCCGCTATTCCAGAATGACCACGGCTTCGACCTCGAAGAGCATGGGGTCGATGGCAAGCTTGGGAACGGGAATCAACGTCTGCGCCGGCAGTGCTTCGCCGAACATGTCCTTGACATTGCTGGTCAGCACCTCGAGCTTGGACATATCGTGATCGACCACGAAGACCGTCAGCTTGGCGACCTGATTCGGCCTTGCGCCGAGCGCATCGAGGGCGGTGCGCAAATTCGCATAGGCCTGCTTCACCTGGACGGCGAAGTCGGGCGACAAGGCCCCCGTGTTGTCCTGGCCGCCCTGTCCGGAGATATAGGCCAGCCGGCCCTGGCGCGGCACGATCACCGCCGTGCTGTAACCGTTCGGCGAGGGGTCGTAGAGGTTTTTCGGATTGACGATATCAAGCTTGAGATCGTCCTCATTGGCTGTTGCCGCAGTTGGAACGCTGATGGTCATGATGATGAGTCCTCCGATAATGAGATGCTTGATTGCACGTGACATGGCTTCTCCTGGCTTCCCCAGGGCTGCGAGCGACCGATCCTCGCGGCCTGCAGGATGGAATCTTATCGCCACACGATACGACTCGTACGACGTACGATTAAATTGCATCGTACGTCGTACGAGTCAATCGGTCAGCATCGACATTCCCAGTATTGTCGGCTTAGATCGACGTCTGGATCGGTAAGGAAGACGAATGGCAGCCAAACGCAGCGGTGCTGAGAGTAAAGGGTCTGGACGGAGAGGTGCGTCACCTCAGTCCGGGCAGGAGCCGCGCAGTGAACCGCCTCTCTCGCTGGAACGGATCGTGGCGACTGCGGTGGATCTGCTGGACGCCGAGGGCGTCGACGGACTGAAGATGCGCCGGCTGGCCGATCGTCTCGGCGCGGGCGCGATGAGCCTCTATTGGCACGTCGACAACAAGGAAAAGGTCTTCGATCTGGCGCTGGATTCGGTGCTCGAATATCGCGGCCCGCCTGATATCGTCGAGTCTCGAGACTGGCGCGGGGAAATCGTACATATGCTCGAAGACTGGCGCGCCAGCATGCTGCGCCATCCCTGGTCGGCCTCGCTGCTGCCGCGCCGGGCGCTCGGCCCGAACATCCTCATTCGCCTGGAACTGCTGAGCAAGACCTTGTCCGGAGCCGGTGTCCGTGATGCGGATTTGAACGTCGCCATCTGGTCGCTCTGGAACTATGTGATCGGCGCGACCATCACCCGGGCGAACTTCGATCTCTCGGATGACGACAGGGCGGCCGCGCAGCAGCGCCTGACGGGTCTCAGCCAACACTATCCGACGATCGAACGCTCTCGTCTGCTGCTGGATAATGATTGGGACGGCGCCTTCAGGAAGGGCCTCGACTTCCTGCTCGATGGCCTCGCTCCGAGACAGTGAACATTCGTCATTCCTGGACGAGAGGGTGCCGGATTCTGCGCGCCTGCCGCGGGTGGGCGCGCGCTGCCGCGACACGGCTCCCGGCTATTTCCGCAGGATTTTTTCCATCGCTTTCCCTTTCGCGAGTTCGTCGATCAATTTGTCCAGATAGCGGATTTCCCGCATCGTCGTTTCCTGGATGTCTTCCACGCGGACACCGCAAATCACGCCTGTAATCAACGATCGGGAGGGATTCATCTGAGGCGCTTGCGCAAAGAAATCCTCGAAGTTGGTCTTCGCAGCCAATTGGTCGTCCAGGCTCTGCTGGTTATGCCCCGTCAGCCAACAGATGATGTCATCGACCTCCGTCTTCGTGCGTCCCTTCTTCTCTGCCTTGGCGACATAGTGGCCAGATTAAGCTTCCTCCCCCGATCGCCCGATTACCGTTTGTTCCTGCGTGATCCGGCAAACCCGGCGCTCATGCGCCTCCTCGAAGCCGCGCAGGGGGCCATACACTGGTGGCACGGGTACAGGTCGTTTCGGGGTAGATCGACGGCGGCCCTGGCCCCGTCATCTCTCCGATAGATCGACTGAGATTACCTCGACAACCTTGTTACCGGACAGCGTAGCGGTGACCGCAAGGGCCTTCGAGTTGGCCTGTTCGATCAGGCCCAGAAAATTGACTGCCTTGCCTGCTATCCTTTTCGCAAAGGCTTTCCGCAGAACTGCCCCTGTCTTTCGATGGATGACCTTGACCCGTGGATTGGCTCCATTGGCCAGGAGATAAAAGCCAGTGTGGGAACCATTTTCGAACATGTATTGGTCTGCGAGTTGAGTCTGTATCTTGTCGATCAGGATGTCACCAGTCCAATGAGGCTCTTCGGCCATTTTGATTTCTACAGAGATTAGCCCGAGCTCCGCATTTCGTGAGTGAATTCTCAGATCTGGCCGGTTCTCGACCGCGACTTCCTGCTCACGGATGACCTCGTAATGCTGCGCTCCAATTTCGCGCATCCTACCCGATAGCCAGTTCCGAATATCGTCTTCCTTGCCTCGTCCGCTTCTGAAGAGGAAGCCTTCGTCGTCGTCGAAATGATGCAGCTTCTCTAGGAGCGCCACTAGGTGGCGCTTTACCAGCGCTCGGAATTCCTCGATCGAAGTCGGTGTCTTGGAGAATGAATTCAGGAAAGCGATGGCCTCGCTGGCCGGGAGCAGGTCACGCCGAACAGATGTTCTGACCAGCTTGTCCCTTTGGTACAGGAACGTGTCGCGATGCCGTCTCAAATCGGGGTCAACTGCGAGTGCGTCGAGGGATGCCAGCGCTTGCTCAGATCCAAGGGCGGTCAGAGCATTTAAGAAATATGAGCGCTTTGACGTTGCTTTGTCCGCAATATCCGGTGAATAGGCATCTTCGTGGACGGGATCATTGGCCGGCGGCCATACAAGGTAAGTTGCTTTTGCCAGAGCGCGCAACACCGCGGCATCGGTGGCTAGATTGTCGCGCTCTGCATCGCGCTCCTCCGCTCTGGAATACGAAGGCGATTCCCGTCCTATAAATCTCAAGAAAAGCGCTTTGCTTGAAGGGCTCCAATAGTAACCGAATGCCGTCGTCCACCCAGCCCAAGCAGAGGCGGGCTCCACGCAAAAGAGCGCGTCGAGCCATATCCATGCGTCCGACATCCTGAAGCTCGACACGGCAGCGGTAAAGTTTTGCTGCAAGAAGGGTGTCAGGACCGTTGGGCTGACTGCAGAAGAGCGCGCGACGAGGTTCACGGCAATTTCAAGATCGCGCCTATTTTCTGGCAAGCCAGAGGTAAGCAAGAGTTGAAACAGCGGCGGGGCAATCAGTTCACGGATATCACTGCTGGAATAAGCGATCCTGCTGAAGCCATCCGACGTGGACTCCTTATCGCCGCCACTCCCTATGTCCTCTTCAAGAATACCGGTCGCGACACCCGTGAAAAGCTGGCGCTTCAGAAGGGCAAGCGGAAGTAACCAGTCCGGAAAACTGTTCAAGTTAGCAAAGCCGTACCGGAAAGCCCGTTCAACAAGATGATCAGGAAGTTGCGCCAGCGCTTCTGGAGCTTCGAGTGCGAGACCTGTTAGTCCGACCCATGCCTGGTAGGTATCGCGATCGGCATAGGAAATATCATTGTCCCTCCAGTAGCGCTTGAAGCCCGCAGCGAAAAGTTTGGCGATCCACTCTCCGTGGCGAGCCCTCATGCCGTCTACAACGCTTGTCCCGAGGTCGTTGGAGCTTCTATGAACGGCCCATATAAGCATACCCTTCTCCAGACCACTCGACAGCCGTCGCCACCGCCGCAGGAAAACGAACGTGTTGTAGACCCTCCAAAAGCCGCTAGAGAATGTCTCGATATGTGAACGTGCCCATCGGCGTATCGTATATTGGTGACTGTGCCGGAATCGGCTCGCGAACCGCCAAAGCGGAGCTAGTCTCCCATACGCTCGTTTGAGATCGCGTCCCCCGTACCGGCGGGCATATCGTCTCAAGATCAATCGTGCCTCGTCGCGCTCGGATTGCGACCGAATTTGATCCGCCAGTTGGCGCGCGCACGTAAATGCCAGCTCCCTTTCCCTGCTAGTCGGGCGATTCGCCATGAGATCAGCAAGCCTTCGAATATCTTCGGCCGTGAAGATCTCGTAGCCATCACCGCTTCTACCCAATTTGAGCGGATCTATTGCCTGATGGGCAATCCAGTATTCGTTCTTCTCATTTTGCGAGAAAAGCGCCATCCGCATGGTAATCAGATCATGTTTGAGATCCGGGAGGGCTCTCAATGTGCGCGCCAGTGCTGGAAGCCCGGTCTCCCGCGGGGAGTAGTCCGGGTTTTTGGCGATTGAAAAGGCAAATTCCAGCGCTTCCAGAAGTAGGGATCGCGGGATCCCGGCGGGGTCCTTTCCGAGGAGAGTATTGATGCAATGACATATTGCTTGTCCAAGAGCCATAAAGCGAGGGATGCGTGCCGGCATCATGTCGCGGTTCAGGTCGCGCTGGCCTTTGGCGAACCGGAGAAATATCTGCAGCCAGTTGCCAATCTCCGGAACGGTTAGCCGCTCGACAAACTCTTCCAAGTAGTGAGACGTCGCGGAGGCGTAATTTCTGGCTTCACGGCGCAAGCGATCAGTCAGCGCGATCCCGTCCAAGATGGGTACGCCCGCCGGCATTGTATAAGATAAGGCACTCGCGACAAACAGATTCCATGAAGGGGCGCTTTGCGTATCCTCATGCTCGGGTGCATCAGCCAGGAGAGCTGCATCCATCACGGCCTGCGCGAAAGTCGTGTCGTTGAGGTCAGACAGGGCAAAGCATGCTTCCGCTCTCACCCGAAGTTTTTCGCCCTGATCGCAAGCGATCGTCCCCAGCTCGGGAACCAACGTCGACATCCCGCCAAACCGGATCATCTCGATCAGCAACTCGCGAACCTCGGGGGAGGCCGCGATCGCAAGCTGCTCTCGTATTGCTGTGGCCAGGTCCGGCGTGACAAAATCACGGACATCCTGGTTTGAAAACCACTCTCCCCGGTAAGTTCGATCTTCATATGCGGCGACATGTGACCGGATAGCCTGCGACTTCTCCTCCACCGTCAACGCGGTTGGATCACCCGTTTCGATCAACAGGGAAGGGCGAAGCTCCGTCACCCGATTTCGAGCGATCCGATCGAGCGCGGCAAGCCATCCAAAGACGTGCTCGGTGGATTGAGGAATTTCGATGTTACCAAATCCCTGGGCCAAAAGCGGTTTCACGACATCGAGTGAACCTGCATCTCGACTGATCGCGTCGCGGAAGTGACATGCTGCAAGATAATCACGCAACTCATTATGGGCAAAGCGCACGCGGCCGGAAACAGAAGGCTGAAAGATGCCGTAGGAGAGGAGTTGGCGCACTTCGACCACGGACCAGCGTTCGGTGTCCGTGGACAGCGCGGATAGTGCATTGATCGCGTGCGGTGTCGACGGATCTATGGTGAAGTCCTGGATGTCGGTCAGAAGTGAAACGGCAGCAAGCTTCTCACATGCGCGTCGCCCGAGAAGGGGATCAAGGTTTGATCGGCGCTCTTGGCCGCTCTCTGTGCGCAGACGAAATCCCACGATGTCGTCATAGACCCGCAATCTTGAACGGAAGATGCTCGTCGGCTCACGGCCATTGTCGATGGCTTCCTGCCAAAGATCGATCAGGAGCTGCGCGTCGAGCGGTTGGGAGACCAGATTGGCCGCCTTCGCTTTATCGATTGCCCCGACAAACTCTGCAGCATCGATGTTCCTGCTGGCAGCGATGGCCTTAACATCGTCGGCTCGAAGAGGCAGGAGGCGGAAGGTCTTGACCTCAATCGGACGGTCTTCGGCGGTGGGCGGTCTGAGGCCTCTGATCACAGCTTTGATGGCTTGGAGGTCGCTGTCGCCCTGCCATTCGCTGGCTCTTGATGTGATGATGACCTTCAGTTCCTTGCCGGCCTTGCCTACGGAAGCCGAGAGCTTGGTCAATGCGTCAGCAAGTGCGCTGGTGTTGCGCGCGTCCGGCAAACGGGCCTCGTCCAATGCATCCAGCAAGGCGACTGCGGGGCCTCCCCGACTCTTCCACTTCGCGTGGGCTGAGGCGGCGCCTTCATCAGAATGGGAAAAGGACTGTTCCGGCGGCAGTCGAAGAAGTGCCTCGATTCGAAGCACGAAAGCAGGGGTCCCAGACGCGCGAAGCTGCTTTGCAAGCTCTAGAAGCTCCCGCGTTTTTCCTGCACCTGCGGAGCCGAGCACGATAGCACAATCCAGCTCTGTAAGCTTGGCCCAGGAACACCCTTCATCCCGCGATTTTAGGTTTGCCATAGTCATGGCGCTGCTAAGCTCACTCGGATGCACAGTGCTGATCTCCGCAAGGCGTCGATCAAGTTTGACGTATTCGTACTCAACCAAGGTAGCCCCCTCAACCCGCCGCCTTTTTAAACCTAGAATAGCGGTCACCGGTTGAAAATGGCCATATTTACGAGCATCCGACTTTTACAGTGTTCATTCAGCGATCCCCATCATGGACTAGCTTTTGCCAGCCCCACGCACCAAGCATTGGAAGTTACTGTCTCGTCTTATGCCGAGCCCTCAACGGTCTAGTCGGTGCGCGGCACGCAACCTTTGCGGTTAGGCTGGTAGGATCGCAACAGTTTAATCGACTTGACGAAAGTCCAATGCAGCGTTGTCCTCCACATTTGCCTTTTGCCGGTGGTATAGGGCTTAGCGCGACAGCCCTAGTTGTCGCAAAGAGAACGCAGAGCTTGCGCGATCCGCGTCCGCTTTCAGGAAAAGCAGGGCACCGCTTACAACCGAAATGTGGGCGCATCGCCGCCCGGCAGCATTCGCTCGGTCGGTGGTGTCTCTGACCGCATTTCTGCTAAAGCTCGGAAGCAAATCGCCCGCGATGTCACCAACTGCGGAAGTGTGAAGGGCGCAACGGGCTGATGGGCCTCTCGCTCATCAGGCCTCTTGTCTTGAAGGAGGAGCGCTAGGATGAGCACCGACCTGAATACCGTGCGGTCCTATGATAGGGTCGCGGCGGAGTACGCTGCCGAGGCCGCGGCGATGCCCGAATGGGTCGCGACAGAGATCGATGCGTTCGTGACCGAGCTGGGCGGCTCGGGCAGGGTGCTGGAGATCGGAAGCGGTGGCGGGCGAGATGCACTTGAGCTTGAGAAGCGGGGAATGAGCGTCCGGCGCACCGACATTGCAAAGGGTTTCGTCGAACTGCTTCGCGAAAGTGGCTTCGAAGCCGACCTGTTGGACCCGCTGACCGATGACTTGGCCGACCCGCAGCGTCCCGGCACGCCGTATGACGGGATCTGGGCCTGTGCCTGCCTGATTCATGTCGCGCGCGAGGATTTCGGCACGGTGCTTGGACGGCTTGCCGAGGCGACCCGGCCCGGTGGCCGATTGCACGCCTCGGTGAGAGAGGGCGAAGGAGAGGATGTGTCCACACACGGCAGTGCTGCAGCGCCCCGGCGCTACGTCGAGACGTACTGGCGCGAGGCTGCCCTGCGGTCCGCCCTCACAGACGCCGGCTGGATCGTCAGCGAGGTACGTCGGTGCGTCGGAAAGCCCCATGATCGGTGGCTGAGCGTTCGGGCGAGTCGGGCGTGACGCACATAGAACTTGCGGGAGGGGCCGTCATTTCTTTGGCGAAGCGTTCCCAGGTAGAGCGTCTTCTCACCAGATCGAAGTCCATGATAAGCGGCGCCTATGGGAATCAAGAACTATCTGATCGAAGGCGGTTCCGGGACTGGGAAAACGTCTGTCGCTACCGAACTGGAGCGGCGGGGCTACCATGTCGTCCATGGTGACCGGGTCTTGGCCTATGTCGGCGATCCCGAGACGGGCCAGGCACTCGCAGGACCACCCGAAGGCGCCGACCGCATCGTTTGGGGATACGCCCACTGGATCTGGCGTGTCGACAAGGTCCGCGCTATTGCTGCCGACACCACCCATCCTGTCACTTTCTTCTGTGGCGGCTCGCGCAATTTCCACAAATTCCTGGACCTTTTCGATAAGGTTTTCGTGCTCGACATAGACGTTGAGACCTTGAACCGACGGTTGGATGGGCGGCCAAATGAGCCGGGCTTCGAGCCGGCCGAGCGGGCGCTGGTGCTCCGCTATCATCATACCCGGGAATATCTTCCCATCGGCATCAATATCGACACGACGGGTACCGTCCCAAGTGTCGTCGACGATATCCTCGCTCAACTCACCGATGAGATCGGCGGCTCCGCTCAAGCCCGTTTCGTCAATGGAAACCGGTCGCGAAGCAGCCGCAGCACCGATTCCGAAGGGATCGGTGGGCCGAAAAGGTAGCTCTGGCCGTAGTTGCAGCCCATCTTGGCGAGTTCGATGGCGTCCTCGTTGGACTCGATCCCCTCGGCCACCACCTTCATGTCGAGCTCGCGCGCCATTGCGATCACCGACCGGAGCACGGTCGCCTTCTTGTCGCTGCTGTCGCGCACCAGGGCCTTGTCGAGCTTGATCGTGTCGAAGGGGAAGCGGGTGAGATAGGCGAGCGACGAATATCCGGTGCCGAAATCGTCGAGCGCCAGGCCGATGCCGGCTTCCTTCAGCTTCTGCAGCACGAGGCGAGCCTGTTCCGGATTTTCCATCACCATGGATTCCGTCAGTTCGAGCTTGAGGCGCGAGGGCTGGCAATGCGTCTTGGCGAGAACCGAACGCACGTCGTCGTAGAGCTCGTTGTTGAGCAGCTGCACGCTCGACAGGTTGATCGAGACGAAGATCGGCAATTCGCCGGTCTGGTGCTGCCAGCTCATCAGATCGTTGGTCGCCTGTTCCAGTGCGAACATGCCGAGCGGGCCGATAAGATCCGAGGCCTCGGCGATCGGAATGAACTCGGATGGCGGGATATTGCCGCGTTTGGGATGTTCCCAGCGCATCAGCGCCTCGAAGCCGGCGACCTCGACATCCTCCAGCCTTGCGATCGGCTGGTAGACCATCGACAATTCCTTGCGCTCGATGGCGCGGCGGAGATCCGTTTCCAGCTGCAGCCGGTCGGTGCCGAAGTCGCGGAAGGCCGGCTGGAACGGCTCGACGCGGTTGCCGCCGGCCCGTTTTGCCCGGTACATAGCAAGCTCGGCATCGCTGAGCAGGCCGGTGGCGCTCTCCTGCCGGTCCACCCAGGAGGCAAGCCCGACCGAGGCCGTCAGGATGATCTCGCGATTGGCGAAGTTGATCGGCACCATGATCGCCTTGCTGATCGCATCGGCAAAATCGGCGACCTTGGCCGGATTGTGCTCGGAAACCAGGATGAGGCCGAACTGGTCGCCGGCAAGCCGCGCCAGCGTGTCCTGCGGTTTTAGAAGCCGGCGCAGGCGCCGCGTCAGCGCGATGAGAATGTTGTCGCCGGCGGCAACGCCCAGCGAATCATTGACCAGCTTGTAGCGGTCGATATCGATCACCATCACCGTCGGGCGCAGCGTATCGCCGCCCGGCGCCAGTGCCAGCACCGACTGCAGCCGGTCGAGGAAGACCTGCCGGTTCGGCAGGCCGGTCAGATTGTCGTGCAGCGCATCGTGCAGCAGCCGCTCGACGGAATTCTTCTGCTCGGTCACGTCGACGATCGTGCCGACGCAGCGGATGATCTCGCCGTTCGAGCCGAGCACCGGCCGGGCCCGGATCAACAGCCAGTGGAAATGCCCGTCCTCGGCGCGGATGCGGAACTCGTGGTTCAGCCGCCCGCGGCGGTGTTCGAGCAGCACGTCGAGCGTGGCGCGGAAGCGGTCGCGGTCGTCTGGATGCAGCCGCGGCAGCCAGTTGCGCGCCGCCCCATGCATGGCGCCCGGCGACAGGCCAAGCTTGATCGAGACGTCGGGAATGGTGACGACGCGGTCGCGCGCCACGTCCCAATCCCACACCATGTCGCCGGAGCCGGTCAGCGCCAGCGATTGCCGCTCGAGATCGGAAAACAGCCCTTGCTGGTAGGCGCCGCCGGCAAAAGCATGCTGCATGACGGTGAAGCCGATCAACAGCACGATCAGCACGAGGCCGCCACCGAGTGCCGGCTGGATGATGTCGTTGTCGAGCCGTCCGGTGACCGTCAGCCACGCGCCGAACAGCCAGACGAGCGTCAGCGCCCAGGCCGGCACCAGCAGAATGGCGCGGTCGTAGCGGTTGAAGCCGAGATAGATGATCAAGAGCAGCCCCGTCGCGGCCGTCAATGCGAAGGAAAGTCGGGCGATGCCGGCGGCGATCGACGGGTCGTAGATCGCGACGCCGAAGAGCAGGGCAAGGCCGAGCACCCAGGCAAGCGTGGCGTAGCCGAGATGCGCATGCCAGCGGTTGAGGTTGAGATAGGTGAAGAGGAAGATGACGAAACTCGAGGCCAGCGCCACCTCGGCGCAGGCGCGCCATATTCGCTGGTCGGCCGAGGCGACGCTGATCAGCTTGCCGAGAAAACCGAAATCGACGCAGATATAGCCGAGCACCGCCCAGGCGAGCGCTGCCGTCGCCGGCAGCATCGAGGTGCCCTTGACGACGAAGAGGATGGTCAGGAACACGGCGAGCAGGCCGGCAATGCCAAGCACGATGCCGCGATAGAGCGTGAAGGCGTTGATCGTGTCCTTGTAGGCGTTCGGTTCCCAGAGATAGATCTGCGGCAGTTCCGGCGTCGACAGTTCGGCAACGAAGGTGATGACGGCGCCGGGGTTCAGCGTGATGCGGAAGACGTCGGCCTCGTCGCTCGGCTGCCGATCGAGCGCGAAGCCTTCGCTCGGCGTAATCGCGCTGATGCGCTGCGAGCCGAGATCCGGCCAGAACAGCTTGGAATTGACCAGACGGAAATGCGGGGCGACGATGACGCGCTCGAGCTGTTCTTCCGAAACATTGGCAAGCGCAAACACTGCCCAGTCGCCCTGATGGTTCTCCGAGCTTGCCCTGACTTCGATGCGGCGGCGGATGCCGTCGGCGCCGGCCGCCGTCGAAACCTGGAAGGCTTCGCCCTGGCTGGCGTAGATCTCGGTCGTTGCCGTCAGATCGAGCGCGGTATCGTCACGGGAAATTTTTACCGGTTCGGCCGCCTGGGCAACATCCGCCACGAAGGCGAAGGCTGCCAGGAAAAGGGCTGCGATCACCGCGATCACTCGTCCGGACGGTGACTTGGGCAGCATGCGGTCTCTTGTCATCAGCTGTCGGTTTTCCTGCCTTTATCCGTATCGGTGGCGAGACGTGAAAACATCACATGGTCATGCCACTGACCGTTGATCTTCAAATATCCGCGCAGATAGCCTTCCTGTTGAAACCCGGCTTTTTCAAGCAGACGAATGCTGCGCGCGTTATCTGGAATACAGGCTGCTTCGATACGGTGCAACTCAAGCCCGGTGAAGATGTAAGGAATAACCATTTGAAGGGCGGCGAACATATGCCCCTGGCCGGCATGACGTTCGCCCATCCAGTAGCCGATCATGCAGCTTTGTGCCGCACCCCGTCTGATGTAGCCGATGGTGACGCCGCCGACGAGCGTCATGTCGTCTTTCAGGAAAATGAACAGCGGCACCGCCTGGCCCGAGGCATATTCCTGCTTGCCGCGGACGACGCGGGCGCGGTAGGCGCCCTCCGTCAGCTCATCGCGCCGCCAGGTCGGCTCCCAGGGTTCCAGAAATTTGCGGCTGTCGGCACGTAGCCGGTGCCACTGGTTGAAATCCTGGTAGCGCGGCAGGCGCAGGAGATATCTGTCGTTCTCCAGTTGCACCGCTTCCGGCTGCCGCTGCAGGAACCGAAAAACCGATTTTGGCATCGATCACTCCCGGCCGGACGACGTCGGCTCAGCGGCTTGCCTGCAGCGTCTTCGACGCCGGGACCGAAAGCGAGGCAGTGATGTCTTCCATCGGCGCGAGCTGTTCCAACGGACCGATCGCCGAAAGCGTCGGCACCGTATCATAGAACAGCCGGCCGGCGAGGTCGGTCAGCCGCTCGATGGTGATGCCTTCCAGCCGCTCCATCATCTCCGGATTGGAAATCGGCCGGCCGTAAAGCATCATCTGCCTGGCGATCTGGCCGGCGCGGGCAGCCGGGCTTTCCGCACCCATCAATAGCTGCGCGCGGATCTGGGCGCGGGCGCGCTCGATTTCCTTCTGGTGGATCGCATCGGCCGACTTGTGCAGCTCGTCGATGATAACGGGCACCAGTTCCGGCAGGTTTTCGCCGCCGGTTGCGGCATGAATGCCGAAGATGCCGGTGTCGGAAAAGCCCCAGTGGAAGGCATAGACCGAATAACAGAGGCCGCGGAACTCGCGCACCTCCTGGAAGAGCCTGGACGACATGCCGCCGCCAAGGATATTGGCGAGGATCTGCGAGCAGTAGAAATCGCGGGCGTGGTAGGGCTTGCCTTCGAAGCCGAGCAGGATCTGCGCGTCCATCAGGTCGCGCGGTTCGCGCACGCTGCCGCCGATATAACGCGCCGGTTCCATGACGGGCGGCGCGGAAGGGGTCGTCGGCAGGCTGGCGAAACGATCCTCGACCATGCGCAGGAATTCTTCATGCTCGACGGCGCCGGTGGCCACCACGAACATGCGGTCGGTCGTGTAGTTGCGGCCGAGATAGCCACGGATCTGCTGCGGCGTGAAGGAGACGACGGTCTCCGGTGTGCCGAGGATCGCCCGGCCGAGCGTCTGGTCGCGATAGGCAGCCTCGGAGAACCGGTCGAACACCACGTCGTCGGGCGTGTCGTTGGCGGCGTTGATCTCCTGCAGGATCACCTGCTTTTCGCGCTCCAGCTCCTCTTCCTCGAAGGCCGATTCCGTCAGGATGTCGGCGAGGATGTCGACGGCGAGCGGCACGTAGTCCTTGAGCACGCGGGCGTAATAGGAGGTCGTCTCGGTCGAGGTCGCGGCATTGACTTCGCCGCCGACATCCTCGATTTCTTCGGCAATCTGGCGGGCCGTGCGGCGCGCCGTGCCCTTGAAGGCCATGTGTTCGAGCAGGTGAGCGATGCCGTGCTCGTTATCCGTCTCGTTACGCGATCCCGATTTGATCCAGACTCCGAGCGCAACGCTTTCAAGATGCGGCATGGTCTCGGTGACTACTGTCAGCCCGGATTTCAGCCGGGTGCACTCAACTGTCATTGGCTATCTTTCTGCGCCTGCTGTCGTCTCGCCGCGGGCGTGCTTGCCGATAAAAGTCTCAACGGCTTTCAGCTCCGGTTTGATGATCTGGAAACGCTCCTCCCTTTGCATCAGATCAGCAAGCCACGTCGGAAGCGCCGGGTCAATACCGCAGGCGGATTTTACGGCGACCGGGAATTTCGCCGGATGCGCGGTCGAAAGCGTCACCATCGGCGTATTCGGCTTTTCTTTCTTGGCAGCGACGAAGACGCCGATCGCCGAATGCGGATCCAGCAGATAGCCGGTCTCGGCATGGGTCTTGCGGATCGTCTCGGCGACCTGCTTCTCACTGGCGCGCCCGGAGCGGAAGTCGCGGCGGATCGCCTTCAGCGCTTGCGCGCCGATCTCGAAGCCGTTGGATTGCTTGAGGCTTTCCATCGCCGCGCGCACCTTCGATGCGTCGCGGTCATAGGCTTCGAACAGCAGCCGTTCGAAGTTCGACGAGATCTGGATGTCCATCGACGGCGAGCTCGTCGCCTTGACCGCCTTCATGTCGTAGCGGCCGGTTTTCAGCGCCCGCGCCAGGATGTCGTTCTCGTTGGTGGCGATCACCAGCCGGTCGATCGGCAGGCCCATGCGCTTGGCGCAGTAGCCGGCGAAGATATCGCCGAAATTGCCGGTGGGCACCGTGAACGAGATCTTCCGGTCCGGCCCGCCAAGCGCCACGGCCGCCGTGAAATAATAGACGATCTGGGCCATGATGCGCGCCCAGTTGATCGAGTTGACGCCGGAAAGTCGGACCTTGTCGCGGAAGGCCACGTCGTTGAACATCGCCTTCACGAGGTTCTGGCAATCGTCGAAATTGCCCTCGACGGCAAGCGCATGCACATTGGCTGACGACGAGGTCGTCATCTGCCGCTGCTGTACCGGCGAGACCTTGCCGTGCGGGAAGAGGATGAAGATGTCGGTGCGCTCACGGCCCGCAAAAGCGTCGATCGCAGCTCCGCCGGTGTCGCCCGAGGTGGCGCCGACGATCGTCGCCCGCTCGCCGCGCTTTTCCAACGCATAGTCCATCAGCCGGGCGAGCAGCTGCATTGCCACGTCCTTGAAGGCGAGCGTCGTGCCGTGGAAGAGTTCCATGACGAAGCTGTTCGGCCCGGTCTGGACGAGCGGTGCAATAGCCGGGTGGCGGAAGGTGCCATAGGCCTCGTCGATCATCGCCCGGAAGGTGTCGTCGGGGATCTCGCCATTGGTGAAGGGCGACAGGATGGTGAAGGCGATCTCCTGATAGGTCTTGCCGCGGAGCGCACGGATCTCCTTCTTCGAAAAGCTCGGCCATTTGCGCGGAACATAGAGCCCGCCGTCGCGCGCCAGCCCGGTCAAAAGGGCGTCGCAAAAGCCGAGGGAAGGGGCCTCGCCGCGGGTCGAGATATAGTCCACGTTCATCATCCTTGATCTATCGCTGGAGGGAATCCGGCCGGGCGCGGCCCTGGTGCGGTCTGCCGCAAATCGGCAAGCGGGTGCCTTCAGGCCATACCATTGCCGTTATCTTGTTGAACTTGCCCGCATCCGGCGTCGAAAAGTGCATCAAAACGGCGCTTACCCAATCGATTTTTGTTTGCGCCGCTGATATAGACCATCGCAAACCGTCGTGAAAGGCCCCACGGAAAAGACATGGGGCCTCCAAGAAGCGCTTATACAAGGGATGGAATATGGTGCTCGGCAAGGTCTCGCGTCTCATCGTCTCCGCATCTATTCTTGCCCTGCTCGCTGGCTGCAACTCGCTCGGTATCGGCGGCGACAGCAAGCCGGCTGCGCCGGCCACCCAGCCGAGCGGTACCGCCCAGATCATGCCGCTGGCGCCGGCCAACCCGTCCTCGAACAATCCTTCGATCGGCACGGCCACGACGGCGCAGGGCACGGTCGCTCCCGTCGTCCAGGGCGCCTGCCCGCAGATCTTCATGCGTGACCAGGATGCGATCTTCCGCACCTATGCCAAGGGCAAGAAGGACGATCCGCAGCAGATCGTCTTCCAGGCCTCGGTCGGCGACTACACCCGCCAGTGCACGCTGAACGACACGAACCTGACGATGACGGTTGTTGCCCAGCTGCGCCTGATCACCGGCCCGGCCGGCACGCCAGGCCCGGTGACGCTGCCGATCCGCATCTCCGTCGTCGATGGCGAGACCGTGCTCTATTCCGAAGTCACCAAATTCCCGACCGAGATCCCGCCGGGCGCGCCGGGCACCCAGGTCATCTTCCGCAAGGACGGCATCACGATGCCGGTCGGCTCCGGCTCCCTGGTGCGCGTCAATATCGGCTTCGACACCCAGCCGGCGAAGACGAAGAAGAGCAGCTGAGTTATTCCAGGAAACGTACGAAGCAGGCCTTCTAGTTCAGAATCCGGTCAAGCTCGGTTGTACGGGATTTGGATAGGCCAGCTTTTTCTGCGAATTGTTGCCAGCCTTCGATAGCGGTGCGAACCTGATCGATGACATCTCTCGCGTCTTGATCAGAGATAGATGCTTGCCTGGAGACTGTCAGCAGGTGCTTTATATCGGGGTTTCTTCCTTCGCCTGCAATATCCACGCTGTGTTCTCCTCCTGGTCCCGAAGAGAAGGTCAGGTCGTAAGCAGGAGAGAGTATCCATCGCCCGTCAGCGTTCATGAGGAAGGCGTGGTTCTTGGCGTGGTCGTCTCGATTCCTGGCGTACACGTTGAACACCATGCGCCGAAACATCCGTAGAACTTCGGAACTGTCACGTGTCATCATGAGTGTCAGCTTGTGGAGCTGTCCGTAGTTCAGCGACGCCTGTCGATGGCTGGCGTTCAAGATGCCGCTGGCAGTGTGCATGTGCAGCCGGCCAGCCGGTGTCCGATCAAATCGCTTGGTGGCGAAAAGACGGCTCCCTTTCCTGGTGTCGAATATCCGCGTCTCTGCCATCTCCAGCCCTGCGGCGCGTGCCATCAAAGCATAGGCCTGCTCCTCGACCCCGATATCGACGGGGTCGCCAACGCCACGCGCCTTTACCATCCATCGATCAAAACCGGGCTCCATGTCCTGGCCGTAGTCCAGAGCGAATGTCTTTTGGACCTCGTTAAATCCAATCATGATTTTTGGACGTGCCCCCGCAGAACCGCCCTGCGCGCCTTGCAGAGTGTCGATGTCGGCAATATCCATCTCGGCTTGGACGAGGTCGACCTGCTCGACGAACCAATCCCAATCGATGTCGTCGGCCGGTTTCCTTTCGTCGTCAGCCAGCTCGGGGATATATGAAAGCCCACCCATTCCCGTCTTTCCAACCGCGGAAAGGCGATCCAGCGGGGTGAGCAGGTGATAGTCGATCCCAGCCTTTTGAAGACGGCGATCAAGCAGGAGGCGGCCCCATCCGTCGGGTAGGCTGTCGTTAAACAAACCGTGGAGTCCGTCGAACGGATCCCGCGGCGCCGCGATCAGGCCCGGATATTCTTTTAAATTGAAGGGGGACACCGGCAAAGGGGCAGCGAGGAATTCCGCAGAATATTCAAAATAGGCCCGGCGTTCGTCACGGCTCCAGGCAAGCGTTCCCAAATTTCTCTCGCTCCCCTCGATATCGAGAACAACGCTCATTTTTCGGATCGGCTTGAATTTCATCTCTTGCGCACCCTCTGTCTGACAGGACGGCCAATGACATCGTCAATTGTCTTGGGCGGACGCGGCGGAAACAAGTGCTCGAACTCAGCTTCGGCTTCCAGAACAAAGGCAATCTTCACAAGAGCTTCGAGCGAAATCTTTCCCGCCTCCTCGAACAGTCTTAGCGATCCGTAGGAAACGCCAGCTCTTGCGGCCAACTCCCTCTGCGTGAGGCCGACATCAATACGTCGACGCTTCATCCGTTCCGACAGGCCGCCGATCACCTCAGCGGGAGAGGTCATATTAAATGTGAACATAATAGCACTTATATCAGATATCGAACATAATTGCCAATATAATAGCAATTATCTTCAACCTCAATCGCGCGAAATCGATCGCACGGAATCCGATCGATACCTGCCGTTGGCGTAGCAGCTCGAAGTCTGTGACTCGGAGAAACCAGAATGCTCTCTGCATAGCCCGCGGATCGCGGGCCTGAGGCGCCTCAGAAAACGTTGTCCCAGGCCGCCAATGCGGCGACGACGCCTGGCAGGTCGTTCATGCGGGAGATCGCCGTTTCGGCGCCGGCATCCGTCAGTTTGTCGGCATGGGCGGGATAGCTGTGCGAGGCGCCGGTAAAACCGATGACGCGCATGCCGGCGGCGCGGGCCGCATGCACGCCGTGCACGGAATCCTCGACCACAACGACCTTGTCAGGCGAAACGCCCATCTGGCTTGCGCCGTGCAGGAAGATGTCGGGCTTCGGCTTGGCGCGGTCGGGGCCAAGATCCTTGGCGGAGAAAATGGTCGGCGCAAACAGCGGCTTCAGGCCCACCTTGGTGAGCATCATGTCGAGCCGCTTGGTGCTCGAATTCGAGCAGATGCAGCGCTTGATCGGCAGCCTGGAGACGGCGAATTCGACGCCCGGGATGGCCTGGACGTCCTGCGCCAGCCTGAGGTCGAGCATATGCTCCGACTTGTCGAGCAGGGAGGCCGAAAACGGGATGCTTGCCTCGCGCTCGA
Source organism: Rhizobium leguminosarum bv. viciae (assembly GCF_012276115.1). Classification (GTDB taxonomy): domain Bacteria; phylum Pseudomonadota; class Alphaproteobacteria; order Rhizobiales; family Rhizobiaceae; genus Rhizobium; species Rhizobium leguminosarum_T. The sequence continues at coordinate 135,446 of NZ_WIEU01000015.1, forward strand.
TCTGCAGCAGGATGTTGCGCCACGTCATGCCGGCGAAGCGCTCGCCCATTTCCTCGGCGTCGATCGGATATCCGGCCTCTGTCAGAAGCGCGGATTCGACTTCCGCCGCGATGATTTCCGAATCGACGAGAACGCCGTCGCAGTCGAAGATGATGAGGTCGAAGCCGTCCATATGTTCACGCCTTGCTGAAAGTCTGGGCTGGAAGTCTGGGTCTTGTCCGGGAATGCTGCGGCTTTACACGATGCCCGGCCAAAGCTCAACCTGATCTCAAGCATGGCTGCGATGCGGCAAGCGACCGGCTCCGGCATCGCTGCCGGATCGGTCGTGTCGGGTTGACTTGGGAATGAACAATGGCGAGCCGATAGAAGCCGTCAGGCCGCCAGCTGCCCACTCCGGCGTCCAGCTGCAGATGGCGTCGAAGCTGTCGCCCGAAGCCTGAAACGGGAAACGAGCTCGCGCAGCTTGGCAGCTTCCTCGGCAAGCTGGCCGGATGCCGCGGTGGATTGCTCCACCATTGCCGCGTTCTGCTGGGTCACCTGGTCCATTGAGTTGACGGCGGTGTTGACTTCGGCAAGGCCGGTCGACAGGGCAGGTGCCCCGGGCAGAGCTGCCACCAGTACCGATGGTGCTGCTCGCAGTTCCGCCGCCGGCCGACGAACCGCCGGTGCCGACGGTGCTAGACGATTGGGCGAAGCCGGGAACAGCCGTGCCGGCCAGAAGGGCGGCCGCCAAGGCCAGATGTGTTGCCTTCATCATGGTGTATTCCTCCGTTTGTTTCTAACGTGCCGTCGCATCCGGAATGGATGGATAGCTGTCTGACAAACTTGGCTCTCACCACTGTACCTGTCTTAGGCCCTCAGTCGGATGGCCCCGGGACCTTCGTCCGATCCACGCCGCCATGGTTGACGATCGAGCGTGACGGGAGCGCGTTCCCGCCCGCCCGGGTGTTCGGGAACCCCGGCATTTCCTGGCTGGCGCGACACCATCCTCATTGCGGGCTCACCGGCTCGGGCGTAGCATGCAAGGCAAGAGGAGAGGGACAATGAGGATTTCCGCTTTCGTCCGACCGGCGGCAGCCGTAGCGCTGCTGATTGCCTCCACATCCACCGACGTTATCGCTAAGGGCGGCAAACACCACCACAAGCGAACCTGCGCCCAGATGCAGGCGATGATGGATCATGGTCTGACCGGCGGAAAACATGTCGGGGATGGGCCCGAAAAGAGAGCCAAGCTCGAAAAGAAGATGAGGAAGAAGGGCTGCTAAGCGCCGGGTAATCCACGAGAGCCGGCGACGGGTGCGCAGCTGCGCGAAATCAAGGAGGATGAAAGCATCCTCGGTGAAGCCGAGAGCAATCACGCGGCGCTGGCGGCACTGCGGGCGCATGTGCGGCAGGAAGATGAAAAGAGGGCAGGTGCGTGAGGGCTGGGGAAGGTTGAGCGGCGCGCTTGAGAACGTTATAAGACGGCAAGATCCCGCGCATTTTCATCGGAACAAATCGAAGGAATCCCGGTTCGCCCACCATCCCCGGTGAAGCAAAAAGGAGATTCCAATGCTTCTGAGACTGCTCGCAGTAACAGCGCTTTCACTTGGCCTGACAACGGCCGCCATCGCACAATCCGGCGGCACGGGATCCGGCAATTCGGGCGCGAATTCGACAGATGGAGGAGGCGCAGGAGGAATGAACGGCGCCAACAACTCCGGCGGCGATCCGGATGATTGCCAGCGCCAGCAGGCAGGCCAGCCCGGCAATTCGGCACCCTCAGGCACGACGACAAACAAGCCGGATTCCGCCAACGCCTGCCAATAGAAGATGCATCATCCGATGATGACCGGATCCCTGGCTGCACCACCTCAGGCAAGCTGCCCGGGGCTGACGCCACGCTTCCGTTATTCGTAATTTGTGAAAGTATGGCTGGCGAGCTGTTATGCGGCAGGATGCTGCTCATCTGCGGGCGGCACGCTCCACCAGACCTCATCCTGAGGTGCGCAGCCCGCAGGGCGAAGCCTCAAAGGACACGCCGAGACGCTGCTCCTTGCCTCTATCAACGCCGGTGCACCCGCCTCGCCCTTCGAGGCCCTGCGGGCACCTCAGGGTGAGGCTCTCTTGGGTGCTGGCGTTCTGGGGCGTTGGCGCAATGGGAGCCGGATGGGTGGTGAAGAGCTAGAGCCGGGATCGCGCTCCAACATTTTTTAGATCCGTCCCGACCTACGCATCGACCGGAAAAAGCATCAGGAACTGCCGGTCGCCTTCCGGGGAGAAAATGATCGAGCGGCTTTCGGCCGTGCGCCGCGCCCAGCCTTTGTCGAGGAAGCTTGACAGCAGAGCCTTGCCGAGGCTGCCGGCGAGGTGGGCGCGTCTTTCGCTCCAGTCGAGGCAGGAGCGGCAGAGCGGCCGGCGCGAGGATCTGAGGTCGCTAACATCGATGCCGATGCATTTGAGATCGCTTTCGCCCTTTTCCGTCAGCGCCAGGCCGTCTCCGACCGCGTCGATCGCGCCTGATGCAATCAGGCTGTCGAGCATGCGCACGCCGTAATCGCCGGCAAGATGATCGTAGCAGATGCGCGCCTTGCGCAGCGCCGGCTCCTTCGGTCCCGGCTGGTGGCGCAGATGGCCGCGTCCGGCGGCAAAGCCCATCATGCTTTCGATCAGCCGGGCGACGGCCTCGTCGGCCAGGGTGAAATAGCGGTGGCGCCCCTGCTTGCGCTGGGTTAGCAGTCCGCCGGCTTCGAGCTTGGCGAGATGCGTGCTCGCCGTCTGCAAGGTGATGCCGCCGACGCCGGCAAGCTCGGTCGCGGTCAGCGCCCGACCGCCGGTCAGCGCCGCCAGCATGTTGGCGCGCGCCGGATCGCCGATGAGCGCGCCGATCTGCGCAATGTCAGGGCCTTCCTTCATAGTTCGATCGTAACCGAAGCATCGCCGTCGGGCAATGTGCGAAAACGGGTGAAGAGCCACAGGAGAAACGATATGATCACCTGCTTCATCCGCTATCAGATCGACCCCTTCAAGAAAGAGGCGTTTGCCGAATATGGCCGCAACTGGGGCCAGGCAATTCCGCAAAACGGCGCCGACCTGATCGGCTATTACGGCCCGCACGAGGGATCGGCAACGACGGCTTACGGCGTCTACAATATCGAAAGCCTCGCCGCCTACGAAGCCTATCGCGCCAGGCTGGCTGCCGACCCACTCGGCTGTGAGAATTACGAATTTGCCAGACGCGAAGGCTTCATCCTCAAGGAGGATCGCATCTTCCTCAAAAATGTCTCCGCTCCTCACGCCAAGCTGGTGCTGCCATGATCGCCGTCATCTTCGAAGTCGTGCCCTATATGGGCGAACGCCACAAATATCTGGATCTCGCCGGCGAGTTGCGCGCCGAGCTCGAAAAGATCGACGGCTTCATCTCGATCGAGCGTTTCGAGAGCCTGACGACGCGCGGCAAGCTGCTGTCGCTCTCCTTTTTCCGCGACGAAGAGGCCGTCAAGCAATGGCGCAATCTCGAGGCTCACCGGGCAGCACAGCAGGCCGGACGCGGCGGTATCTTCGCCGATTATCGCCTGCGGATCGCCAGTGTCGTCCGCGATTACGGCATGTTCGAACGCGACGAAGCACCGGCCGACAGCCGCAAGGTTCACGATGCGGCGTGATCGCCGACGACGGCATTCTTGCCGCCGCTCGGCAGCCGGCCGGCGTCGGCAAAGTCTGCCGCTCACTCATCGGCCGCCCGAATAAATTCCCGAAATCGGCCAGCGCTTCAGGCTTTGGTAACTAAGTTGCGTAACCATAACGGACAGTTAAGCGTAGAGCGTGAGTGAGTATTTAAATGGCATCAGTTTTTCCGCTTGCCGACCTCAAGGCTTCCGTCAAGTCGGATTCCCGGCAGGATTCCAGGGCCGGGTCTTGGGTCGACACGATCATCAAGGGCGATTGCGTTAGCGCCCTTGAAGCTTTGCCCAGCCACTCCGTCGACATCATCTTTGCCGACCCGCCGTATAATCTCCAGCTCGGCGGAACGCTGCATCGTCCCGACCAGTCGCTGGTCGATGCGGTCGACGACGAATGGGACCAGTTCGCCTCCTTCGAGGCCTATGACGCTTTTACCCGCGCCTGGCTGCTGGCTTGCCGCCGGGTGCTGAAACCATCAGGCTCGATCTGGGTGATCGGCTCCTACCACAATATCTTCCGCGTCGGCGCCACGCTGCAGGATCTGAATTTCTGGATCCTCAACGACATCATCTGGCGCAAGACCAACCCGATGCCGAATTTCAAGGGCCGCCGTTTCCAGAACGCCCATGAGACGATGATCTGGGCAAGCCCCAGCGCCAAGGCCAAGGGCTATACCTTCAATTACGATGCGCTGAAGGCCGCCAATGACGACGTGCAGATGCGCTCCGACTGGCTCTTCCCCATCTGCAACGGCAGCGAGCGGCTGAAGGGCGAGGACGGCAAGAAGGCGCATCCGACGCAGAAGCCGGAAGCGCTGCTTGCCCGTGTCATCATGGCCTCGACCAAGCCCGGCGATATCGTGCTCGATCCCTTCTTCGGCTCGGGAACGACGGGCGCCGTCGCCAAGCGTCTCGGCCGTCACTTCGTCGGCATCGAGCGCGAACAGGATTATATCGATGCGGCCTCGGCCCGCATCGCCGCCGTCGAGCCGCTCGGCAAGGCGGAACTGACCGTCATGACCGGCAAGAAGGCCGAAGTCCGTGTCGCCTTCAACGTGCTGGTTGAAAGCGGCCTGATCAAGCCCGGCCAGGTGCTAACCGACGCCAAGCGCCGCTATAGCGCGATTGTCCGCGCCGACGGCACGGTGGCATCCGGCGGCGAGGCCGGCTCCATTCATCGTCTCGGCGCCAAGGTGCAGGGTCTCGATGCATGCAACGGATGGACCTTCTGGCATTTCGAAGACGGGCAGTCCCTGCGCCCGATCGACGATCTCAGGTCCGTCATCCGCAGTGATCTGGCAAAGGCGGAGTGAGCACCACCTTCGCGAGATCGAGATACCTTCTTCCGATTTCCCTCCAGTTGCGGAAGAAGACCAAGGCGCCCGGGGTCAAACCCGGGCGTCCTCTTTTTGTTTTTGCGCAATTCCGGACGCAAAACTTTTGCTGGAATTGCTCCAGTCAGAACTTCTGATCAGAACTCCTGGTAATCGGTGACCTCGACCCGTGTGACGCGGCCTTCCGCGTTGAAGGTGATCGTCTCCTCGCCCTCGCGGATCAGCGGCTTGCCCGTCTTGCTGTGGGTGGCGCGTACCGACCAGACCGACCGGCCGGAGAGCGGCGTCAACGTTTCCACCATAGAATTTTCCGCCGTCTGGTCGGGATAGTCGTCGAAATAACGCCGGAAGGCAGCCATGATCTCGGCGCGGCCGGTGAGATCGCCGACGCCGTTCGAGACATAGGTCGCATCCTCGGCGAAATAGGCCTCGATCGCCGGAAAATCGAGGGCGTTGATGGCAGCGTGAAAGCGTTCGATTTGCTTTGCAGGGTCGAAAGTCATGGTTCTCAGACCTTCACCCCATAGCCGGCGAGATCGCTGCGCAGCTTTTCCGCACCTGAAAACAGCACTGCATTCCAGCCGAAGGCCTTGGCGCCTTCGACATTGACTGGCGCGTCGTCGATGAAGATCGTCGCTGCCGGATCGAGGCCGAAGCTTTTCGTATGCGTCTCGTAGATGGCGATATCGGGCTTGATCAGGCCGACGTCTCCGGAAACGGTGACGCCGCGCGGTTTGGTCAGGAAGGGGAAACGGGCCTGCGCCTCGCGGAACGTGTCGGAGGCGAAGTTGGTGAGCATCGTCACGTCGCGCCCTTCGGCAATCAGCCCCTCCATGATCGCGACGCTGTCGTCATAGGCGTGCGGCACCATCTCATGCCAATATTTGCGGAAGGCGCGGATATGCTCCTCGCGGGCAGGGTGCTGTTTTATCAGCAGCGCTTCGGCCTCCGCCCAGGTGCGGCCGCGGTCCTGCTCGATGTTCCAGTCATGGGTGCAGATATTGGCGAAGAACCAGTGGCGCTCGGTCTCATCAGGGATGAGACGGCTGAAAGGAAGATGCGGATCGTAATGAATAAGGACTTTGCCGATATCGAAAACGATATGTCTTATGTCGGTGGTCATGGTCATCCCTTGGATGTTTTAAACGCGAGAGGAATAGCCGCTGCGATCGCTTTTTTCATGATTGTTGGTAAGGCTTGGGCTTCAAGATTTGTAACCGGCTCCCACCATCCGTCATTCGGGCCGTCATCCAGGGCGACTTTGGCTGCAATCGCCGCACGCCAGATCGAAAGCCTGAGCTCGAAATGGGTGAAGACATGGATGACGGTGCCACAGGCCTGCCATGCCGCCTCGAAGGGCGCGGCATCAGCCGAGGTCTCACCGTCGATGCGCGCCGTCCAGGCGCTAGTCGGCACCTCGGTCATGCCGCCGAGCAGACCGCTGTCGATGCGCCGTCTGAGCAGCATCTCGCCGTCACCGGTCACCGCGATGAAGGCCGCGCCGTATCTGACCGGCTTCTCCTTCTTCGCCGCCTTGACCGGAAAGAACTCCGGATCGGAAAGCTTCAGCGCCGCGCAGGCACCGCGGAACGGACAGAGCGAACAGGCCGGCCGCTTCGGCGTGCAGATCGTCGCCCCGAGATCCATCATCGCCTGGGCGAAGTCGCCGGGCCGATCGGCAGGCGTCAACAGCGCCACTTTCTCTCTCATCGCGGGCTTTGCCGCTGGAAGCGACGTGGCGATCGCATGGAGCCTGGAGATCACCCGCTCGACATTGCCGTCCATGACGGCCGCCTGCCGGTTGAAGGCGATGGCCGCGACGGCGGCTGCCGTATAGTCGCCGATGCCGGGGAGCGATTTGAGACCCTCTTCGGTATCGGGAAAGATGCCGCCATGCTCTTTCGCCACCGCTTCGGCGCATTTCTTCAGGTTGCGGGCCCTGGCGTAATAGCCAAGCCCCGCCCAGGCTGCCATCACCGCGTCGGTCTCGGCCGCGGCAAGATCGGTCACCTCAGGCCAGCGCTCAAGAAACCGTTCGAAATAGGGTTTGACCGCCTGCACCGTCGTCTGCTGCAGCATCACCTCCGACAGCCAGACGCGATAGGGGTCGGGCTTTACGCCGCGGGCCGCCATGCCGGGCGAAACGCGCCAGGGCAGGTCGCGGTGGTGGCGATCATACCAGTCGAGCAGGGGCTTTGCTGAGGGCGTGTCGAGTGTGGTGATCGTCATGATTTGCCGCGATGAGGGGAAGTGCCTATACTTGGCGAAGCAATGCCGCGCGATCAAGTCGCCTGTGCGAATTGGCATGCGAATTGGCGGCGTCGCTGAAGGGTTTCGATGAGTTATCCACGTAAAGGTGCAAAGCAGATTTCCGAGCTGGCGAACGGGCTGATCGATCCCGTGCTTGCCAGGCGGGCCGGCATCAACACGGCTCTGCTCGGCTCGTGGAGCGAAATTGCCGGCGAGGATTTCGCCGATTGCACCCGGCCGGAAAAGATCGCCTGGGCCCGCGGCGGCGATGAGACCGGCGGCTTCCGCCCCGGCGTTCTGACCATTGCCTGCGAAGGCGCGCGTGCGCTCTTCCTCACCCATGCCCAGGGAGAACTCATCCAGCGCATCAACAGCTTCTTCGGCTTTGCCGCCGTCCACCAGATCCGCATCGTGCAGAAGCCGGTCTCACAAGGCATCCGCCGCTCCCGAACCCCGCCGCCGCTGAGAGGCGAAGCCGCCCGCAAGCTCGAAGGCATGATGGAGGGGATAGAGAACGACAAGCTGCGCCAGGCGATTCAGCGCTTGGGGACCGCAGTGATGGGGAGGCGGGGAAATCAACGCTGATGAGCAAAACGCCCAACTTGACCGGTAACGCCAAGACCGACGGCCTGGGTCAAGCCAGCGCCGAAAAGATCAGTGCGGTTGACGGCCCGGTTCTTAGCCCGCGCATGCGCAAGCTCCTCGCCGAGACCAAGGATCAGCCGGCCGAAGAACGTCGCCAGGCGATCCGCGCGCTGTTTGCACGCAAGCCCGCATGAGCGGGGGCTCCAGCTAGTGGCGCCTATAGAGCTGTTTGTTTTTATGCATGCCGTTATCTCGGGACCGCTGCACACTTCCGGACGACATGCATTGGGCCGAATCGGGAGATGCACCTTGGCAATGCGGAAAACGTCACTCGTGCGAAAGGAATTGCTTTCCTGTTGCCGTTTCCATGACGCTGGCGAGCTGCGTGGCGAGCATTCCCTCGATCAACTCTTCCATTTTCGAGAGATCGCAGGCGCCATGCTCGGCCGCTCGATCTGCCGCTTCGAGGGCGTCGAAATAGGGCTTCCGGTTGTCGACGATCTGATCAGGAATCGTCCTGATGCCAGGCAGCGGCAACTGAAGTTTCACGCATAGAACGACATAAGACACCATCCGGGAGGTGCGGCCATTGCCGTCGCTGAAGGGATGAATCCAATTCAGCCGCCACATAACGTATGATGCCAAATGGACGGGAGTTTTGTCCCAATTGTCGTTGACGTAGTCGCAAAGCTCTTCGATCAACTCCGGCACACGGTGCGCACCAAGTGGCTTGTGTTCGCTTCCCTGTATCGCCACATCCGCCGGCCGGAAGTTGCCGGCATAAGCACTGATTCCCTGCAAAGCTTCGCGATGCAGCGCCAGCAGCAAAGAGGGCCGAAGCTTCCACTTCACACCCTTGTCTATGGCGTCGATGATCATATCGCGCGCCGCATCGAACTGGCGAAGGCCGTTGCGGGCTTCCGCCTCGGCGCGTTCCCTCTCGTCCTTGATCAGATACGCTTCCGTAGCGACGCTGTGTCGACGGGTGCCTTCAGTCATTTTTCTGTTTGTCTGCCATCTCGTCAGCCACGCGATCAATCATCTCGCGCGTGATCATCTCGTTTTCGAAATGCGTATTCCCATAAGCGAAGCTGCGACGCTGAACTTCGATTTCACGCGGCGACGGCTGCATCTTCCTCGCGGCTTCGAGTAGATTTTTGAGCGGTTCGTTCATTGCAGTCTTCCTTTCATGCGCCGATTCATAGAAGCGGTTTTCCGATTTCAAGCAACCTTAAACCGGATACTGAAATCGAATTGTGCCAAGCTTGTGAAGCGGGTGTTGCCCAGATAGCAGCGATGCACCCCCGGATTTGGCTTATGTAGGTTGGAAGCGGAGAGATGGTAGATTGGAAGCACGGAATCTGCCAACAACCGATAATGCTTGAAGCTGGCTCGTCAACGGCGAGCCTTACCCCATTGCCTTGGCACCTTTGCCTAGCGTCAGTTGAGATGCGAACTTGATCGATTAAATGGCGAACGCATGTCTTTCAACGGTATCGGTCCCATCACGGTCACAATTCTTTGAAGGAAGTTGGCGAACCGTGCCTTGTGAGTGGCCGCCAGCCGTTATATCGCACAGTCATGCCGTCAATCTCATTATCTATGGGGAATCCATGCAGATGTCCGAAATGCAACTGACGAAACGCCGCCTGCTCAGCGGTATCGCCATCGCCGCAGCTGCCGTAGCGCTTGTCGCCTGCAACGACAGCAAGGACGCTGCCGATGCTTCGTCCTCCGGCAAGACTATGGCTGATGGCACCAATGTCGACACCATGCAGACGGCGGCCACTTCGGCGACCGAGATGCCGGAGTCCGACGGCGATGTCGACATGGCTGAGGTGCTGAAGCCCGGCGTGCTGCCGGAAATGGCGCTCGGCAAGGCCGATGCCCCAGTCAAGATCGTCGAATACATGTCGATGACCTGCCCGCATTGCGCCCATTTCCACAACACCGTCTTCGACACGATCAAGCAGAAATATGTCGACAGCGGCAAGGTGCAGTTCATCATCCGCGAATTCCCCTTCGACCCGCGCGCCGCCGCCGCCTTCATGCTCGCCCGCTGCAATTCTTCCAATCCGGAGCAGTTGAGCACGCCGGAACAGTATTTCCCGATGGTTTCGATGCTCTTCAAGCAGCAGCAGGTCTGGGCCGCCGCCGATGATGGCCGCGCCGCATTGCTGCAGATGTCGAAGCTTGCCGGATTTACTGAGGATAGCTTCACGAAATGCTTGACGAACCAGAAGCTTCTGGATGAAGTGAACGCCACGCGGGAAAGAGGTTCCAAGGATTTCGGCGTCAACGCCACCCCGACTTTCCTGATCAATGGCAAGCGCTACTCTGGAGACATGCCGGTTGACACCTTGTCGAAGCTCATCGACAGCCTGCTCTGAACCGGATCGTTTCGATAGAACGGGCGACGGCGAAAGCCGTGCGCCCGTTTTTTTGTGGGTGCGTGGGGAATACCCCCCTCTGTCCTGCCGGACCCGGGGTCGAGCCACGGGTCTCGACCCGTCCTTCGGACCCCCACAGGGGGGGAGATCAGCTGGAAGGAATGTCTCGACCTTCATGAATGCCCTGCGGAAGCGCTCCCTTGTTTGGGGAAGCCCTAACCACTTGCCGATCTCCCCCCTTGTGGGGGAGATGCCCGGCAGGGCAGAGGGGGGTGCCACACCCTCTCTGCGCCCCGGAGCGGCTGCATGAAGTTCAACAAGCTGCGCCTGGTCGGCTTCAAATCCTTCGTCGAGCCGACGGAATTCATCATCGAGCGCGGGCTGACCGGCGTCGTCGGGCCGAACGGCTGCGGCAAGTCGAACCTCGTCGAGGCGCTGCGCTGGGTGATGGGCGAAAATTCCTACAAGAACATGCGCGCCTCCGGCATGGACGACGTGATCTTTTCGGGCTCGGGAAACCGCCCGGCGCGCAATACCGCCGAAGTGGCACTCTATCTCGACAATGCCGAGCGCACCGCGCCTGCCGCCTTCAACGACAGCGACGAGATCCAGGTCACCCGCCGCATCGAGCGTGAACAGGGCTCGCTCTATCGCATCAACGGCAAGGAAAGCCGCGCCAAGGACGTGCAGCTGCTGTTTGCCGATGCCTCGACCGGCGCGCGGTCGCCCTCGATGGTCGGGCAAGGGCGTATCGGCGAGCTGATCCAGGCAAAGCCGCAGGCCCGCCGCCAGCTGCTCGAAGAGGCGGCCGGCATTTCGGGCCTGCATTCGCGCCGCCACGAGGCCGAGCTGCGGCTGCGCGCTGCCGAAGGCAATCTCGAGCGCCTCGACGACGTCACCTCGCAGCTCGAAAGCCAGATCGAGAGCCTGAAGCGCCAGGCCCGCCAGGCAAACCGCTTCAAGACGCTGTCTGCCGATATCCGCGCCCGTGAGGCAATGCTGCTGCATATCCGTTGGGTGCAGGCCAAGGAAGCCGAGGCCGAGGCCGACAGCGCCTTGAACCAGGCGACCTCCGTCGTCGCCGAAAAGGCGCAGATGCAGATGGAGGCGGCGAAGAACCAGGCTGTCGCCAGCCTGAAGCTGCCGGAGCTGCGCGAGGGCGAGGCGCGTGCGGCGGCCGCGCTGCAGCGCCTGCAGATCGCCAGAAGCCAGCTGGAGGAGGATGCCGGCCGCATCCTGCGCCGCCGCGACGAGCTGACCCGCCGTCTCGCCCAGCTTGCCGAGGATATAAGCCGCGAAGAGCGGCTGGTCGCCGACAATGCCGTCATCCTGGCGCGGCTCGATGCCGAAGAGGCGGAGATTTCGGAAATCCTCGCCGATTCCGGCCGTTATGCCGAGGAGACCCGCGAGGCCTTCGAGGGCGCGGCGGCGAAACTGGCCGACAGCGAGCGGATCTTCACCCAGCTGACGGCTGAGCGCGCCGAGGCTGCCGCCGGCCGCAACCAGCTGGAACGCGCCATCCGCGATCTCGCCGACCGCAGGATGCGCCTCGAACGGCAGATGGACGAGGCAAACCACGAATTGTCCGCCATCGGTGAGAAAATATCAGGACTGCCCGATCCCGACGAGAAACGCGCCATCGTCGAGGCCGGAGAGATCGCCGTCGCCGACGCGGAAGCCGCGGTCCAGGCGGTCGAACAGGCGCTGGCTAGCGCCCGCCAGACCGAGGCGTTGTCGCGCGCGCCGGTCGAGCAGGCCCGCTCGAGCCTGAATGCGCTGGAAACCGAGGCCCGCACCATTTCCCGCATGCTCGCCGCTGGTGCTGCGGCCGGCAAATTTCCGCCGGTTGCCGACGAACTGAAGGTCGATCGCGGCTTCGAAACCGCACTTGGTGCCGCCCTCGGCGATGATCTGGAATCGCCGCTCGATGCCGAGGCGCCGGCCCATTGGTCGGACAATGGTGATGGCGCCGCCGATCCCGCCCTTCCATCCGGTGTTGCGCCGCTGCTGACCCATGTCCGCGCGCCGGCGGCACTGACCCGCCGCCTGCGCCAGATCGGCCTGGTCGCGGAAGGCGATGCGCAGTCGCTGATGGCGGTGCTGAAGCCCGGCCAGCGGCTGGTGACGAAAGAGGGCGCGGTCTATCGCTGGGACGGCCATGTCACCGGTGCCGACGCCCCGAGTGCTGCAGCACTGCGCCTTGCCCAGAAGAACCGCCTGGCCGAACTCGAAGGTGAAGCGGCCCTTGCCCGCGACGTGCTTGCCGAAGCCGAAGAGCGGCAGGCAGCCGCTGCCGAAGCGATCCGTGCAGAGGAGCGTCGGCTTGCCGAGGCGCGCGACATGAGCCGTCTTTCGGCACGTCATCTCGCGGAAGCGCGCGATGCGCTTGTTGCCGCCGAGCGTGCCTCCGGCGATCTCATCCGCCGCCGCGATGTCGTCAGCGAGGCTTCAAGCCAGTTGCGGTCGCAGCTGGAGGAGATCGCCATCCAGGAAGAGAATGCCCGCATCGAGCTGGAGGATGCGCCCGATCTGACTGCGATCGACGAGCGGCTGCGGTTCCAGCAGGCGGAAGTTGCGACCGATCGCGGCGCGCTGGCCGAAAGCCGCGCCCGCCATGAGAGCCTCGCCCGGGAAAACGAGGCCCGCCAGCGCCGCATCATGGCGATCGGCCAGGAGCGTGAGACCTGGCGCCAGCGGGCGGCAAGTGCTGAAGACCATGTCGCCACACTGCGCGAGCGCGAGGAAGAGGCGCGCGATGAGGCAGCCGAGCTCGAACTGGCGCCGGATGAATTCGATGACAAGCGCCGCGCTCTGCTCAGCGAATTGCAGAAGGCCGAGGAGGCCCGCCGCCAGGCGAGCGACCTTCTGGCCGAGGCCGAACGCATTCAGCGCGAGGCCGACCAGAAGGCAACGACCGCACTGTCGGAACTTGCCGAATGCCGTGAACGCCGCGGCCGCGCCGAGGAGCGCCTGGTTTCGGCCCGCGAGAAGCGGCAGGAAAGCGAAAGCCGTATCCGCGAGGTCCTGAACGTCGCCCCGCACGAAGCGCTGCAGCTGACCGGGCGCCCGACCATGCAGGCGCTTCCCGATCCGCGCGAAGTCGAGCGCGAGCTGGAGCGCCTGAGGATCGAGCGCGAGCGGCTCGGCGCCGTCAACCTGCGCGCCGACGAGGAACAGAAGGAGCTGAGCGAAAAGCTCGAAGCGCTGATCAAGGAGCGCGACGACGTCATTGATGCGATCCGCAAGCTGCGCGGCGCCATCCAGAGCCTCAACCGCGAGGGCCGCGAACGGCTGATCGCCGCCTTCGACATTGTCAACGCCCAGTTCCAGCGGCTGTTCACCCATCTTTTCGGTGGCGGCACCGCCGAGCTGCAGCTGATCGAATCCGACGATCCGCTCGAAGCCGGCCTCGAAATCCTCGCCCGCCCGCCCGGCAAGAAGCCGCAGACCATGACGCTGCTCTCCGGCGGCGAACAGGCGCTGACGGCAATGGCGCTGATCTTTGCCGTCTTCCTCACCAATCCGGCGCCAATCTGCGTGCTCGACGAAGTGGATGCGCCGCTCGACGACCACAATGTCGAGCGCTACTGCAATCTGATGGATGAAATGGCGGCTTCGACCGAAACCCGCTTCGTCATCATCACCCACAATCCGATCACCATGGCCCGCATGAACCGCCTCTTCGGCGTCACCATGGCCGAGCAGGGCGTCTCCCAACTCGTCTCCGTCGACCTGCAAATGGCCGAGCGCCTGCGCGAGATTGCCTGAGGTTTTCGACGAACGCGTTTCTGCGTCGGGGAAGGGGTGATTGAGGGGATTGGCGAGAGCAGCCGCTCATCCGCCTGCCGGCACCTTCTCCCGTAAACGGGGCGAAGGGGACATGCCGCACCGGCTTCCCCCAATCTCGACGCTGCGTTTGGCACGTCCCCTCGCCCCGTCAGAACGGGGAGAGGGTTAGGGTGAGGGGCAGCCATTGGCGCCAACCGAGCATCCACGTCGCCGCCCGCGCCGACGCAATTTCCGTAAAGTTATGACGCGGGTTTGCGTCCGGAAATTGCGTAAAATCAAGGACCAAGAAATAAACACCAAAAAAGGTCGGCTCTCTTGCCGTCTGTACCCCATTTGGGTGATGCTCTTTTCGCTGACTTGCATTAGAAGTTGTTTCAACGCAACCTAATTACTCTGCTGGAAAGCGGGCGACCAGAGGTTGCGCATTGTCGAATTTGCGTGCGGTTTTCCGGGCGAGGGCAAGAGCCGGAAACCGAGAGCAAATCTTGGGACGTAGCGATCTATTTTCCAGGAATTGCGTAAGACGAGGTCAGAGCGGTTCTGCTTTACAAAAAAGCTGAGCCGCTCCTGGGTTGAGGGACCCCCCGTCCGGTTTTCCTGGCCGGACGGAAACAAGGCTTTGCGGGACATTGTTGCAGTCCCGCAAAGCTTTTTTTGTGTCTTGTTTTCTGTTTGGGCACCTTTCAACCGTTTCAACGCCGGCCGCAGCCAAGATTTATTGTGCAGCGCAACATTCTGCCGCATTTGTCGATTTTCATTTCAACACCAACGGATTAAGCTAACCCCGATTTGGTGTTGGGGGGAAGATGACCAAGTGGGTCTATAGGTTCGGCGACGGGCAGGCTGAGGGCCGGGCGCGCGATCACGGGATTCTGGGCGGCAAGGGCGCCAATCTCGCGGAAATGTGCGCGCTCGGACTTCCGGTGCCGCCGGGGCTGACGATCGTCAGCGACGCCTGCAACACCTATTACAAGAATGGCCGCCACATCGAGAATGCGGTGAAGGCCGAGGTGCGCGCCGGCATATCGGCGATCGAGGCAATCACCGGCCGCCGCTTCGGCTCGGTCAGCCAGCCGCTGCTCTTATCGGTGCGCTCCGGCGCCCGCGTCTCCATGCCGGGCATGATGGACACGGTGCTCAATCTCGGCCTCAACGACGAGACGGTGCAGGCGCTCGGCCATGATGCCGGTGATGCGAGGTTTGCCTGGGACAGTTACCGCCGCTTCATCCAGATGTATGCCGATGTCGTCATGGGCCTCGGCAACGATGCCTTCGAGGAGATCCTGGAAGACGAGAAGGCCAAGCTCGGCCATGAATTCGATACCGAACTCAGCGCCTCGGAATGGCAGCATATCGTCTCTCTCTATAAGCGGCTGATCGAGGAGGAGCTGGAGCAGGAATTCCCGCAGGATCCCGAAGTCCAGCTCTGGGGCGCGGTCGGCGCCGTTTTTTCCAGCTGGATGAGCGCGCGCGCCGTCACCTATCGCCAGCTCCACAATATTCCGGAAGCTTGGGGCACGGCGATCAACATCCAGGCGATGGTCTTCGGCAATCTCGGCAATAGCTCCGCCACCGGCGTTGCCTTCACCCGCAACCCCTCGACCGGCGAGAGGGCGCTTTACGGCGAATTCCTGGTCAATGCCCAGGGCGAGGATGTCGTGGCCGGCATCCGCACGCCGCAAAGCATCACCGAGGAGGGACGGATCTCCTCCGGCTCCGAAAAACCCTCGATGGAAAAGCTGATGCCGGAGGCGTTCCGCGAGCTCTGCCGCATCTGCACCGACCTCGAGATCCATTACCGAGACATGCAGGATATCGAATTCACCATCGAGCGCGGCAAGCTCTGGATGCTGCAGACCCGCTCGGCCAAGCGCTCGACCCGGGCGGCAATGAAGATCGCCGTCGATATGGTCGACGAGGGGGTGATCACCGAGGACGAGGCGGTGCTGCGCATCGAGCCTTCCAGCCTCGACCAGCTGCTGCATCCCACAATCGATCCGCGCGTCACCCGCCAGGTGATCGGTAGCGGGCTGCCGGCTTCGCCCGGCGCTGCCACCGGCGGCATCGTCTTCACCGCGGAAGAGGCTGTCGAAGCGGAAGCCGAAGGCCGCAAGGTCATCCTGCTGAGGGTCGAGACCAGCCCCGAGGATATTCACGGCATGCATGCCGCCGAAGGCATTCTGACGACCCGCGGCGGCATGACCAGCCATGCGGCAGTCGTTGCCCGCGGCATGGGCATCCCCTGCGTCGTCGGCGCCGGCACCATGCGCATCGACCTACGCAACGAGCGGCTGCTCGGCGTCGGCGTGACGCTCAAGAAGGGCGATATCATCACCATCGACGGCTCGGCCGGCCAGGTGCTGAAGGGCGAGGTGCCGATGATCCAGCCGGAGCTGTCTGGCGATTTCGGCCGCATCATGGGCTGGGCCGACCGCGCCCGACGCATGACGGTGCGCACCAATGCCGATACGCCGGCCGATGCGCTGGCTGCCCGCTCCTTCGGCGCCGAAGGCATCGGCCTTTGCCGCACCGAGCACATGTTCTTCGAGGGCGAGCGCATCCATGTGATGCGCGAGATGATCCTTGCCGTCGACGAGAAGGGCAGGCGGCTGGCGCTCGACAAGCTGCTGCCGATGCAGCGGCTGGATTTCACCGGCCTTTTCACCGTCATGCACGGCCTGCCGGTGACGATCCGCCTGCTCGATCCGCCGCTGCACGAATTCCTGCCGAAAACCGACGACGAGGTGGCCGAAGTCGCCTTCGCCATGGGCATGGAAGCCTCCGTGCTTCGCCAGCGCGTCGATGCGTTGCATGAGTTCAATCCGATGCTCGGCCATCGCGGCTGCCGGCTGGCGATCTCCTATCCCGAAATCGTCGAGATGCAGGCCCGCGCCATCTTCGAGGCGGCGGTGTCCGCAGCCAAGGAGACCGGGGCAGCCGTGGTGCCGGAGATCATGGTGCCGCTCGTTGGCCTGCGCACCGAGCTCGATTACGTCAAGGCGCGCATCGATGAGGTCGCCGGCGACGTCATGCGCGAGGCCGGCATGAAGATCGATTATCTCGTCGGCACGATGATCGAGCTGCCGCGTGCGGCCCTCCGCGCCCATGTGATTGCCGAAGCCGCCGAATTCTTCTCCTTCGGCACCAACGACCTGACGCAGACCACCTTCGGCATCTCGCGCGACGACGCCTCGGCCTTCATCCCCACCTATCAGCGCAAGGGCATCATCGAGCACGATCCCTTCATCTCGCTGGATTTCGATGGTGTCGGCGAATTGATCAGCATCGCCGCCGAACGCGGCCGGCGCACCCGCAGCGACATGAAGCTCGGCATCTGCGGCGAACATGGCGGCGACCCGGCCTCGATCCGCTTCTGCGAAACGATCGGCCTCGACTACGTCTCCTGCTCGCCCTTCCGCGTGCCGATCGCCAGGCTGGCGGCAGCGCAGGCGGTGATTGCAGGCAGTCTGGAAGAGATCCGGCGCGGTCCGAAAGACCGGCGGGCAACCGTGTAGGATATTCGGTGTGGGGCAGGGCGCCCTGGGCACTCAGTAACGATAGCGCCAACGATCGCGGTAGGTATACGGCCCGTTCAGATCCCAGGCCATGCGGTTCATCATCTCCGCACTCTGCGCCCGTGATTCGGCGCGCCGGTCGAGATCGATGCGCTGCAGGCAGGTGGCAAAACCATCCGTGCCGCGCCGGAAGCCATAGCTCAGGCACCGCTGCTCATCCGCCGCCCGCCGCTCCTCCGGCGTCATCGTCTGGCAGGCGGAAAGCCCGGCGACGATGGTGGCCATGACGGTGATGAGAAGACGAATGCGCATCGGTGTATTCCTTGGAATGCTTTTTCCTGAGGAAAGGCCATTCGGGCGAGGGCGTCAAGCCGCTCTTGGTCCAGGAGATCGCTGAGTGCTGGGTGACTACGTGAGCCGTTTACCGTGCGGCCCCCTCATCCGACCCTTCGGGCCACCTTCTCCCCGTTGGGGCGAAGGGGATAGGCCGCAACCTCTCGCTTGCCTCTTCTCCCCTCGGGGAGAAGGTGCCCGTAGGGCGGAAGGGGGCCGGGTCTGCCATTCCTTACAGCCTCCTGCACCCAACCTCTCCTTCCTCATTCCTGTGCTCGTCACAGGAATCCAGCCACCGCGCGTCTGCGCGGTGAATGACGCTCATAGGTGAAGCAGGTCTCCTGCGCCCAAGGACTTGGGCGCACTGGATTCCTGTGACGAGCACAGGAATGAGGGAGATTGGGGGTGACGCTCTCACGACTTCAAGCCGCCCCAGCCGGATCTCCAATCGGCAGCAGCGCCGGATTAAGCGGCGGATCCTGCGGGTTCTTCGTGTCGCCCGGGTCCTGAGCCGGTGTCAGCGGCGGTTTTTCCTGGATGCGGTCGGGAATGCCGGATGTCGGCGTCGGGCCGCGTGGCGTATCGGCATTGGGTGTCGGGATCGGGTCTCTGTTCGGCATGAGTGCCTCCTTTTCGAAAAAGGAACGGCAGGCTTTGCACATGGTTCCACTTTCGCCGGCCAACCTTTCTATGCATGAGGGCCATTCCTATGTATGAGGAAAACATGGTCTCTCTCTGAGAGGCCGGCAAACCTTGGAACGAGCATGGCCCTTCGCGATCGATTTTCGAAAAAACTGAACTGTCCGCAATGCGGCAATGAGGGCTTTGCCGAAGCCTCGGAAGTCGATGATCCCAAGCGCAAGCACCCGGATTTCAAGGTCGATCAGCTGCCGCGCGGCTTTGGCGTGCAGCGGCCTTCCAACCATCAGGAAAATTTCGTGATCAAATGCGAATGCGGGCGAAAATTCCCCTTCCGCAGCGTCGCGGAAGCCGCGGCCGAGCGCCGCTAAGATCTTGATCTAGAATTCAGATTCGCTCCAGAACTTCGATGAAGGCATCGGCGAAACGCACCAGCGGCGCGGTCTCTTCGTCGGGCGCCTGCATGCGGATTTCGGTGCCGTTGCCGTCGAGCAGCGCCAGCACGACGCGCATCTGCTGGCCGTCTTCAGGAATGCGCAGCACGGCAATGCGGCGGCAATCGTCGATGAGGCCGCCGGCCGGAAGATCGAACAGCAATTCGCCGCCGGAGCGTGCCGCCGCCTGGCGCACCGCCTCGCAGAAGCCGGCATCGCCGCCGGCATAACCTTCGAGCGAAAGTTCGAGTTCGAGCAGCTCCATCGGCAGCGTCGGCTCGGACTGATGGTCGATCCCGCCAAGCGCAGACGCCTGCGGCCTTGCTGCAATCTCGGGTGAAATCATCCCGTCTCTCCTTTATATCTGGAGATGAAACCGCGGCAGAATGGCCTTTTTTTGACATATCAGCAAGGGCTTATGAAGAAGCTGCCGTTTCACCATGGCCTTCGCCGTGGATTCCAACGCAATGCCTCAGACAATCGTTTCAATTTAGCCGAATCTTGCCCCAGATCCGGATGATTTGAGGTCGGGCCGGCCTAAAATCTGAATCCGGATCTAAATCAAGAATAGAGCATGATGTCGTCCGAAAACCGCTTCACACTTTTCGGCATCATGCTCTAAACAGGGTTGAGGCGATTTGCGTGGTCGAACGCGCGGGCGCTGACGAGCAACCGGTAAATTTGATGGCCATCCGCTTCGACCGCCCCGTTTCCAGCGCCGCCCGCTCTTCGCGGCTCATCGGGGCGTTTTCCCTGGTGCTGGCGCTGGCCGTGATGATCGCCCATCGTTTCGGCGGCCTCGCCACACCCTATCTGGTACTGCTGCTGATTGCCGCTGCCGGCTGCGCACTGCTCGCGGCGATGCTGGCAGCCATCGGACTGCGCAGCCTCTGGATATCAGGGGCCGAGGGCGGACTGGCGGCGCTGGCGGCGCTGATCTATGCCGCCTTTCCGCTGGGGCTCGGCGCCTATGCCACCGAGCGCTACATGACGCTGCCCGATATCTACGACGTTTCCACCGATCCGGTCACCGCACCCGACTGGCTTTCCTATCCGTATTTCGACCAGATCTGGCTGAAGCGCAAGGTGCAGGTGACGCCGGAGGATCGCGAAAAGCAGCTCACCGCCTATCCCGAACTCACCGGCCGACGCTATGAGGGCGCGCTCGACCGCGTGCTGGAGGCGGTGCGCAAGGTCGCCAAGCTGAGCGGCATGACCATCACCAAAAGCAGCGGCGACACCGAGCCCGGCCGCGACCCCGAGGACAGGCCGGTCAAGCCGCCGCAGCCTGGCGACGATGCCGTGGCCGATGCGCCCGATACCATCCCCGTGCCGACGCCGCGCCCCTATGACGACGACGTCGCCAAGCTGATCCGCGGCGTCAACGGCGTGACGCTGCAGGGCACCACCCGCACGCTGATCCTCGGCCTGCGCTTCGATTTCATCATTCGGCTCCGCGAAGAGGCCGAAACCACCTTCGTCGACATCCGCGTCGCCTCCCGCTACGGCCAACACGACCTCGGCTTCAGCGCCGAAATCGCCGGCGATTATCTGAAGGCGCTGGATGCTGAGCTTCTAGGGATTGCTGGGGGGTGAGCAACGGTGGCGCAGAGCGCCAGCAATCGATCCGGCGAATCGATTGCAGTTGCGAACGCCCTGAGCCCAAGCGAAGGGCCGGGATACGGTGCGGCAAACACAGAGCCATTACGGTGCCGCACACTCGACGTCGCTTCAATATCGCCCAAGCAAGCCTCCCTCATTCCTGTGCTCGTCACAGGAATCCAGTGCGCCCAGGTCCCTGGGCGCGGAAGACCCTCCCTTGGTAAGAGCCATTCACCGCGCAGAAGCGCGGTGGCTGGATTCCTGTGACGAGCACAGGAATTGTCTCTCAAATCTATGCTTTAATGTTTGGGAAGCTGGGATCGAACCCCGGGATGGCCATCCCGGGGTTCGCGCGGCAAAGCGCCCGTACAGGAATAGGTGTCAACGACCGACTTCATGAAGGGACTTTGCCGCTCCAGCTTCGCATCGCTTGCTGACTTGAATGGGCTATCCGAAGGACA